>JAEWKK010000024.1 GCA_023386045.1 Bacteroidota bacterium | reverse complement strand
CGTGAGAACATGTCTAATTGACTGCTTGGACACAAAAGGCTCTCACTCTTTTTCACTTTATAGCATCAAAACTATTGGTATAAAAAAAGAAAAAACAAGGTCTTTGCAAACATAGGAGAACACAAAGGTTAAAGTCACACCAACCACCAACTTTAACCCAAAAAATTACTTGCTCTCTTTCTCTCTCCTTCATCATCCATTGTTCATTTGTTCTATATTCTATCTCATCATCTCTAAACCCAGTGCTTTCCCAATTCTCGTTTAACGTTTCACCATTCACTTTGCCTTCTACATTCCTTGTTCCTCTGTTCATTATTCGATATTCAAATGTCTCTTTCTCCGCTCTCACCTTTCAATCCTTATTTTTGATCAAAACAGCAAATGGATTTGATAGGCATTTTTAATGCGGAAGCAATCATCAAAGAAGGGGGCCTCTGGCTGGTATTCTTATTTGTATTTGCTCAAACTGGATTGTTCTTTTGCTTCTTCCTTCCTTCAGGTGCATTGATGTTCACCGCTGGTGTTTTTACGGCAACAGGAGTGATGGATGATCATGTATCAATAGTTGCTATTGTTCTATCATTTGCGGCCATTTTGGGAAACTTTACGGGGTATGGAATAGGTCGCAAGGCAGGTCCATTACTGTATCAAAAAAAAGAATCCCGCTTCTTTAAACAGCAACACCTCCAGGCTGCAGAAAAATTTTATGAAAAGCATGGAAGAATAGCTTCTGCTGCCGCTCCTTTTTTTCCCATCATCCGGACCTTTGCGCCTTTAGTGGCTGGCATGGTTAGAATGAAATTTGGATGGTTCCTGTTATTCAGCTCACTGGGATCCATCGCCTGGATCATCAGCTTTGTAGGTGCAGGTTTCCTGATTGCCAGCGTACCAGCCCTTAAAGATTATATGAATTACATTATTGCTCTCATCATACTGGTAGTTACTACACCCATGGTCATTGGTATTATTAGAAAATTAAATCAGGCAGGGCGTAATAAATAATTCAAGACTACAATCATCAAATTTTTATTTCCTCACAAATATCTTTTCCATCAATTGTCCCATTAAAGGATGTCTTTGACAAAACAATTCCCTTTGTTCAAAAAAATATTCCGACATCACCGCAAAACATTCCACCGGCGAAGTAGCACCATAAGGATCCACATCACTTTCCCCGCGACGGATCGCATTCATTTCCATTTCCATGATCTCCTTCCATTGCGCATGATATTTCTTTTCCAGTAAGATCTCGGGTAATCCATCGAGAGTTCCGTCCATTTTATCTATAAGGTGTACAAATTCATGAATCGCAACGTTTCTGCTGCTTTCCCTGTGAATAAATCCCTGGCGGAGTTCCCATTTGCTCAGGATCATTACATTCTGCATGGGGCCTGTACCTACCATACCGGAAACGGTTCGATCGTAACCATGCTGTTCAAATTCCATGTTGAAGTTGCCCGGGTAAACCAACACTTCCCTAAGGTTTATGTATTCCCAATCTGGTATATGGTATACAGGAATGATGGCTGCAGCGCCAATCAAAACCCTGTCAAGGTCTTCGATCTGCGCATTGGCAGAATTAATTTGTACAGCTGATAAAAATTTCTGGAAACGGTCTTCAAATTTTTTCTTTTCTTCTTCTTCCAGGTTGGCATAAAATGGAACATATTCCTGCAGCAATTCTTTGTAAGCTTCGGGCAGGTAAAAATGATCCCTGCGCCTTGGCTTAAAAACAAAGAGAATCAACAATACAATAAATGACAGAACCAAAAGCACCTGTAGAGCTGTGATCATAAGTGCTGTAAACCTACCACTACCGTTCCAAAGAAGCTAAATGCCAGTCAACTGACTTAAAGTCCTGTTTCCTGGCTTTCCTCATAGTTTGAATACATGCTTTGACATTACCAGATGAAATCGATCTCTTATTCCCTGCAAAACCGGCATATCATCGCTACCCTATCGGGTAAGAAATGTGCTGGTAATAATGTTTACCTTAAAGTCTTTGATCTGCCTTGGCCAAATTCATTACAACATGCCTATTTATACTTTTTATCTGCAGTGTAGCAGCTTCTCAATCTGTGTATAAAACACCAAGCGGTAAAAAATACCACCTCGCTTCCTGCAGGATGGTAAAAAATGTTTCTGAAAAAACAACAGTAGAAGAAGCTATCGCTTCAGGTCTTGAGCCTTGCAAAATCTGCAATCCTCATGTTCAAACCAACAACAAACAGGGACCCGATATACAAAAAGGTAAAAATGATACAGTACAATGCAAAGGTTTTACCAAAGCAGGTACCCGGTGCCTGCACATGACCAGGATCGCCAATGGCTATTGCTACCAGCACCAGCCAAAAAACTGATGGTAGATTATAGTAGTGGCCTATACCGTATGGCCTATAGCGTATAGCATATGGATTCAGTTTCAGCTCTGGCTCTCTCTTAAACTAATAAACTTGTGAACTCGTGAACACGTGAACTTGTAAACTTGTGAACTAAAGAACTACCCTGTCCGGCAGGATTTTTTTATACTGCATTAAAACAATTGACTATGACCCGCCAGCTGGATAAGGAAAGAAACAAGCTGCTGCATTCCCTGGAACGATTGCTTGACGGACCCATGATATTCCTGGGATTTGTATGGCTGATATTACTTATTGTAGAACTGATCTGGGGTCTGAACAAAACCCTCGAATACCTGAGTCTTACCATTTGGGCATTATTCATACTGGACTTTCTTGTAAAATTTATGCTTGCTCCCCAAAAACTGATCTTCCTGAAAAGCAATTGGCTCACCATGGTTTCATTGATCATCCCTGCATTGAGGGTCTTGCGGATTTTTCGGTTGGTGAGAATATTAAGAGGACTCAGGGGCATCAGGCTGATCCGGATCGTGTCTTCGCTCAATCGTAGTATGAAAGGACTGGGCGCCACCATGAGACGCAGGGGTTTTGCTTATGTTGTGCTCCTCGCTCTTGTTGTCTGCTTTGCTGGAGCAGCTGGCATGTATGCAATGGAAAAAAATAATACCGGTTTCGAAAATTTTTGGATGGCACTCTGGTGGACTTCGATGAGAGTGATTACAGCAGGAAGTGATTACTGGCCACAAACCCCAGAAGGAAGAGGACTTGCCTTTCTCCTTGCAGTTTTTGGTTATGCGATATTTGGATATGTAACGGCTACTCTCGCTACTTTTTTTATTGGAAGGGACGCTGAAGAAAGATCAGCACCGGTGGCAGGATCAAAAGATATAATGGAATTGAAAAAAGAAATCGACCGGTTAACCATTGCCATCAATGAACTGACTTCTCAAAACAAAATCAAATAAAGCATTCCATTAAACTTTCGTAGATAATATTTTTTTTTGGAATTGAATGATTTTCAAATCCTGCTGATTTTGTCTTCTGGAACCCGTTTTTCAATAATGCGTAGTTCTTTTTCCAGGAAATAATTCAATGCAGTACGAATAGCAGCGATTGCTGCGAGCTTACCAATATCTTCCCAGGTTGGTGCAACTGCTGTTCTTAAAATATCTGCAGCCAGCAAAAGTTCAAGAGCAATTGCAAGGGAGGATCCAAATCTTACCCTTAGCCAGGAATTACTGATATATGATTTTTTTGAAAAAAGCGCCGGAATATAGCCAACAAGGAATTGTAAAAGAGCGATGCCTATCACCAGGGCTCCCAATACTTCTACAAGCAGGCTCAATTGAATAACTATTTTTTTGGCAATCTCTTCCATGTTATAAGTCCCGATATCAATTCGTATATCTTTTTATATAAAAACCGGGCCCGGTTGGATAAGTTTTATTAGTTATTAGATATAAAGAGTTCTCTATTTTGATCTTATAATCATTTACTGCAGGTTGAAAAGAAACCTCAAGAAATATGTTGAACTGTAGATTATTATTTATCGAAAAGAAACAGCCAGGTAGAAACCCGGCTGGAAATTTTGACATCTAAAAAAGAAAAACACATGATTGTATGACTAAGGGCGATTCGTTATTACAAAGTTCCAGCTATCTCCTTTCTCCGACAAGGGGGAAGACACGGAATTTGACCCGTAGAATTACGTGTTTAGCAGCTGGCGGATGGAGATGGCTTATGTTGTATGGCATATAGTGTATAGCTGAGCTTTTATTCATACATCTATCCATGGCAACAACCATTCAAATCTCATCCACAGGCATTCAGAAAACCTTAACCTGAAATCAGGATCTACGTACTATGAACCATGATCTATGATCTATGAACCATGATCTATGAACCATGATCCACCAGCGCCTCCGAAATATCAAAAGCACTCACCTTCTTTTTCTTCTTGCCAATTGGCAAAATCATCGGAACCAGCTTTTTATAATTACGGTACTTGTTTCCAAAATGCACCTGCAGGTCCTTCTCTTCAAGCTGTATGGCAGTAAGAATATAACCAGTGGTTAACAAGGCAAACAATAAATGCGCTACTGTCATATGCGGAGTTGACCAGAATGCAACAAGAAATCCCAAATACAAAGGATGACGAACAAACCTGTAAAATAAAGGCACGCGGAAAGGAAGTGGAGTATAATCCTTTCCTGATGCATACAACCATACCTGTCTTAATCCGAACAGGTCAAAATGATTGATCAGGAAAGTACTGGCCAGCACAATGCCCCAACCTGCAAAAGAAAGGATCTGTAATGCGGCTTTTACTCCGGCATTTTCTACTGACCATACCACTCCGCCAATGGGCTGCCATTGCCACATCATTAACATCAGGCACAGGCTTGCAAGCAATACATAAGTACTGCGTTCAACCGGTTCCGGTACGATGCGTGTCCACCATTTTTTAAATGCAGGCCTGGCCATAATACTATGCTGCAGGGCAAAAACTAATAACAATGAAGCATTCACCAGCAGGGCTATGCCAAGTGGAGAAGTTGGTTCACCATCTATGGATTTAGGAACAAAAAGATTGCCCGTGAATCCGATGGCATATAAAAACGTTCCAAAGAAGATGAGGTAAGAAACAACGCCGTAAATAAAAGAAAGTATTTTTTTCATGATTGAAATTTTGAATGTTGATGGATAAATAGAAGCTTCCAGCTGTAGAAACAGCAGAAGCTTGCCACCGTCCTATGGTGTTATATGTGTTGAAAAAATATTTGCAGTTACCTGCCTGCCCTGAACCAGCGAGGCATTGATGGTCGACTGGTAATGTATACCGGCAAACAGTCTTGACTGCGCTGCTTCTTCAGCTATTTCTGAAAAAGAAGCATAGGTCCTGGGAGCAAAACCCAGGTAATCATAAGTATGATCTGTTATGCTAACTGCATTTCCAAACAGCTTCGTCAATACATCTGCTGTTGCAGCTGACAGCGTTGCATGCGCAGATGGATATTCAGGATGTGCCGGTGTTCCTATATAGGAGATCCAACCCGAATGGCCCATTACTTCACGGATATAGGTAATTGGCCGCACCAGGTTGTAATGATATTTCCATTGAAAGCAGCTGATCAAGGCATCGTTCATGGCTGCACCTGTTAATGCATAAGCCAGGGCACCTTTGTCCAGTGAAACTGAATACTGCTGTAAAAACTGCTGTAATACACTTAACCAGTGACCTGGTGAGGTAGCACCTGGAACATCTCTCCAAAAAAGAGCAATGGCTTTCTGCTCATTGGTCAGGTTTTGTGATACATCATACACTTCCTTCACCATTTGATAAAATGCTGAATTGTTACTGGTAGAATAAGCGACCGGTGGTGGTAGTTGAACATTCAGGGTACTACCGGTAATGATTGTACGATTTTGTCCCCAGTAAGGCGTGGCAGGTGGCGATAAGGATGTTGGTGTTGGTTTCCACAAACCCGGACCCACTGGCACCACATAAGGAGGATATACCTGGTTACTTCCATCGTTTTGTGCCCATGCAAAAACTGCAGCAGCTACTGCTTTTCCAAAACCAGAAGAAAACTGAAGCTTAGCCTGACTTTGAGTGGCCAGATATTCATTATAAAGGGCAAGTTCCAGTGAATCAATTGCGGCTTTATCTGCACTGCTGGCGTTAGGAAACATCAACCTGTTCATGGATGCCAGTGCGGCATTTACATTCGCAGGGAAATAATAATGGTTGGAAGGCATTGCCTGCGGCAAACCCGTGAGTCCATTCCATTTGCTTGTCCATTTCTGGTGTGCGGGAAGTGCGGGTGCCAAAGATTCAAGTGCTGCGATCCCGCTGTATGCATATTGTCTAGCCATTGCATGATTGGCAATGCCAGTTGCATTACGCATCAGCCTCAATTGAATGGTCATCCATTTATCCAGTACTTCTGTGCTGTGAGATAAGGGAAGATGGCTGTTGCTGTTTACTTCACCTGGTTTGCTGCAACTCACCAACATGATGAGAGATAAAATCACAACCAGGAAATGATGGTTAAAGGTTTTACTTTCCACCGCTGAGGAATTAGGTGTCATTGTATGGTTTTTAATGATGAATGAATTATGCAATGAGCTCTAGGGATTGATCCTTGTAAATCTGTATACTGCTTTATATTTTACATCAACTGTTTCATTGAGCTGTGAGGGCGGTGTGGATGGTGCTTTTCCTCCTTTCGTTGCTATGCGCTGGATATAGGCTACGTTGGAAAAGATTCCCGTAGGAGTTGTCCCTGCCTTAGGTTTCAGCAACAACCAGTCAATGCTTTCAGGATCATCGGCTGGAGCAGTTCTGGCAGGACTGAAATGTTGAGCAAAAATTGAATCAGCTGCAGAAAGAGCCCAACAGGGTCCGGCATTATGGATGCCTTTCTTTGCATTGGTCACATCATAGAGGTCAGCCAGGGGTGCCACAAAGGACCATTCGTAAGCCTCGGGAACACTTCCGGCAATAAGCTTTGCCTTATATTTCTGAACCCCAACTGCATAATAAGTAGCTACTCTTGTATGTCCTGTTGGATCATCAGGTAGTGATACTGCTGCAGGAATAGTTAGTTTTTCACTGGCAGCAATATGGGATGCTGCGGTTTGTGAAGTTTCGTTGATGTCAGTAGAATTTTTCTGACTGAGCAACATATTTTCTTCTACTGGCAAAATAGTGTTGCCAGTTTCTTTTTTGCAGGCAAACAGTGCCGCCGCCAAAAATGCCGGCAATACCAGCATGGTTCTTACTTCTCTGAAATGTTTCATTTTGATTGTGTTTATGGTTGGTTTAAAAATGAAAAGACAGTGGGTGCTAATTCTTTTTTGTAATGAAGCAGTTGAAATGATTTCTTATGTAATAAACCTGCTTTGCAAGACGGAAGGGTTGAGCGCTTTCTAATATAGCCTCCTTAACTGCCGCTTCACCTGCCAGCTTCACTGCTTTGGCACAAGGAGCAGTAGATAAAAAGGCTTTAAGCAGGATGTCATCCCCCTGGAATAACCAGGGTGCATATACTTTTTCCTTTTGAATCAAATTAAGGCCAAGGCTATTGCAAACCTTCTCTACGCTGCCCTCTTCACTAAAAGCAAAAGGACCAGGCAATCCTGGAGATGGAGCTGGTACCAGGGAAGCAACAGCATTTAAAACCTCCGCAGCTTCACAATCTTCTTCCCTGCTCCACAATCCGATAATTACTGTCCCCTTCCTTTTAACAACCCTTGCAGCTTCAGAAACGGCTTTTTCAAAATTGCCAGCGTATTGAAAAGAATTGAATCCGGTCACCACGTCGAAGCTGCTGTCGATGAAGGGTAATGCCTCCAGGTCTTCTCTTAATAAATTAATGGCAGGTAACCTTTGCCTGCTGATTTCAAGCAGGCCATCTGATGCATCTATACCATGTATGGAAGCTCCTGTTAAAGCAGCCATGCTTAAAAACAGACCCGATCCACAACCTGCATCCAGTAATATTTTATCTTCATTAAGATCCAATTCGTTCAATGCTGCATTATATAAGGGTATGAACTGAGGCTCGAGGTATTTCATCCAGTCCGATGGTGCAGTGCTCCATAATGTTCCTTGTATCTCTTTTGTTTGCATTTAATTTTGATTGAGGAGCAAACCTAAACAGATCAAAAAAGCAGTTGTTTCACCCTTTTCCCATCGGTCATCCTTTTTTACCTACCGGAATAAGCGTCCAAAAATATTTTTCGCCCAGCCCTTTTTCTATCTGCTATCATCAGCAGATTAAAGGCAGGTTTCATTCTCCCATTGGTAACTGTTTTTTTGCAGTATCGCGGCATGCCTGATTTTTCACCCAGCTCTGTATAACTTTATATGGCAACCACACAACTTCTGATGTTCTTAAGGCTATTTTATATTACCACCATCCTCTTATTGAGCATTATTACCAAAGCACAGGATTTCGACAGTGACCAACTCACTTCTTACAGTACAGCCAATGGGCTTTCGCACAACTTTATCAGCGATATCAAACAGGATTCAATTGGTTATATATGGATCGCTACTGCTGCGGGGCTCAATCGATTTAACGGGCATCAGTTTGTACAGTTTCATACAAGCAGCGACAGCCTCTCCCTACCGGCAGAAGAGTTAAATATGGCGCAATGGCTTGACAGGGAAAGACTGGGCATTCTTTCATCAGGCCTGCATATCGTCAATACCAGGACCGGTAAAACACAAAACATCTTTATTCCATATCACAACAAAAAATACCAGTTCAAATTCAACATGATGATGGATGTGAAGGGAGATGAGGAAGGAAATATCTATGTGCTTACCCGCTCTGGTTTTTATCATTTCGATAAAAACCAAAAACTGATTTCAAGGTTTGATTATTTCAGCGATGAAGAAGTGCCGCTTCATCACTTCTATTTTGGTTCGGGATTATATCATCTTGATCAAATGAGATACCTCATTGTTTCTGTTGCCGGGTTATATATCTATGATAAAAGAATTAAGAAGGTAAATAAGATGAAGCCGGAAGACAACCCGCTCCTTGCGGAATTCCTTGACTATAACAGCTCCAGGAATTACCAGTTCTTTCAACCTTCAGAAAATTCCTTACTGATTTTAAAATCCAGTAGCGATTCAATAGTATATATAGACCTGGACATGAAAAAAAAGACCATATCTCACTCACCTTTTAAATCACACTCAAAAGAATTTGCCTGGAGAACAAGACTATTCAGGATTTCTGATACCTCATTTTATCTCACTGGACAGATTTCAGGTTTCTATCGAATCAATATTCATCCTCCCAGCGGCAAAGTATCATTGATCTCGAAAAAATACATGCCCAATTATCTCTGCAATTCCATCTTACTCGACAGAGATCATGAATTATGGATTGGCACTAACAGGGGGTTGTTTCGTACAAGTCCCCAAAAATCACTTGTACAATCCGCCAGTTTTCCTGAAGGATTGGAAAATAAATTTCCCAATGTCCGCATTTACGATTTTCAAACTTACGGCGACCAGCTATTTGTAGCCACGCATGAAGCAGGCCTGCTTGTGTACGATCGCAATACCATGCGTTTTCAAAAACAGCTATTGCCCAACCAGGGAAAGGGAAGTAATCATATACGCTCGATCGTTCCTGCAAAACCATCAACGCTTTTGTTAGGAACAAACGGGCCATTGTTCTTATATCATATTAAAACAGGAAAACTGGAAAGACTACTTCCACCAAAATGGGATCTGCAGGGCGACTGGACCAGTGATCTATACAGGGATAGTCGTTCCAATATCTGGATCAGCGCTTTTCACATTTACCAATACCATGTACCCTCAAATAAATTTACCATTGTGCCCTTATATGAAAAGTTATTGGATGTTCCAGTGGCTTTGACAGAAGATAAAGAAGGTCAGATTTGGCTGGCATGCCATGGCCTTGCGCAATACAATGCTACTAAGAATCGCTACGATCTTTATCTCGATTCTTTCCCTTTTATCAAGATGCCTGATAAGCAGGTGACATCGCTCGCTGTAGACCGGTTGAATACCCTATGGTTCAACACCAACAATAATGGACTTGTTGCCTTCGATAAATCCCAAAGCAGCTATCGTCACTTCACAAAAAAAGATGGACTTCCTGATGATAATATTGCTTCGCTTCTGGCTGTAGGCGATAAAGTATGGATCGCCAGCTATTCAGGTCTTGCATGCATTGATATATCAACCTCAAAAATACTAAGCTTTGGAAGGGAAGATGGCTTTCCCGCCATGCCCATCGTAAAAGGCACAAGACTTTATTATGATTCAGTAGCACAACAACTTTACGTTGGTTTTGCAGGTGCATTTTCAAGATTTCATCCTGCAAGTATGCTTCACAAAAAAGAAGCACCTGGAATTTTCATAGAAAACCTGGTAGTTAACAACAAAGGGCAGTACTATCTTCCAGGAGATTCGCTTTCTACATCATGGAAATCGGGTGAGATACAGATCACTATTGGCACGATTAATTTTTCCGATGGACATACACAGGGCTTTGCTTATCGACTGGCGAACGATCCTGGCAACCCATGGATTGATATTGGAAGTCAGCCTACATTCAGCATTTCAAGCCTGGCTCCTGGTCAACATCGCATACAATTGAAAACCTACTCTTATAATCACCGCTGGCCAGAGCAGGTAAAAGAAATTTACATCCAGGTAATGCCTCCATTATGGCGCAAAACATGGTTTATGATATTGGCTGGAATTATGGTGATGGCTATGATCTTCGGCTTCGTCAAATGGAGAACAGGCATTGTCCGCCGAAAGGAGAAAGAAAAAACACATTTGGAAACACTGAAGGCAGACCATTATAAAAACCAGTATGAATTGGAACAGATCACCAATTATTTTTCTTCATCTCTTTCCGGTAAAAATACCGTGGATGAAGTACTCTGGGATGTAGCTCAAAACCTGATTGGCAGAATGGATTATGAAGATTGTGTGATTTATCTCTGGAATGATGAAAAAACAAGAATGGTGCAAAAGGCGGCATGGGGGCCCAAGGGTAAGCCTGAAGTGATCTCCGCTGATGGCTTTGAAGTTTCTCCCGGACAGGGGATTGTTGGAAGAGTGATCACTACAGGACAACCTATTTTGGTAAATGATACGCGTAAAGATGATCGTTACAGGGTGGATGATGAATTCAGGCTGAGCGAAGTAGCAGTACCCATCATTCATAATGATGAAATCCTGGGTGTGATAGATTCCGAGAACAGCAAAATCGATTATTTTTCTGAAAGAGATATCAAAATACTGACCACCATTGCCACATTAATTGGAAATAAGATCAAACAGATTGAATCGGAATTATCTCTGGAAGATAAACAAAAGGAACTGGCAGGCATTAATGAGCAGTTGATAGAAGCCAGGCTTTCAGCACTGCAGGCTCAAATGAATCCGCATTTTGTATTCAATGCTCTGAACAGTATTAAAAGAATGATACTTGATGGTGACAATGAAACTGCTTCAAGATACCTCAGCAAGTTTGCTCTCATGATCCGCATGACCCTCGAACATTCACGCCAGGTCTTTGTTACCCTGGACGAAAACATTGAATACCTGAAAGCTTACCTGGATATGGAAAAGCTCAGGTTTGACGGCTCTTTTACCTACGAGATCATAACGGATGAAAACGTTGATACTACAGAAACAGTACTTCCATCCATGATGATTCAGCCCATTGTTGAAAATGCAATTTGGCATGGACTGATGCATGCTAGCGGAGATAAAAGAATTTGTATTCACTTCAGCCAAAAAGAGAATTCAGTGATTTGTACTGTGGAGGATAATGGTATTGGCATTCACCAATCAGAGAAAATGAAGGAAAAACAAAGACCGCTTCACAAATCTGCCGGGCTTGAGAACCTGCGCAAGAGACTTAAGATCATGAATGAAAAATACCACACAGATTGCAGCCTTCAGATCACCGATATTAATGAAACCGGCATGGGAGGCTGCGGTACAAGAGTTACTCTTGAGTTTCATTTGATCAACAGCTAAATTTTTACCATGAAAGCAATACTGATAGATGATGAACCCGATGGCATTCGCACTTTGCAGAATATGCTAAAACGTTATTGTCCCCAGGTAGAAATAGCTGCAACCTGCTCTAATGCTCTTGCAGCAGCCTCTCTTATCGAAGCCACCAGGCCAGATGTTGTTTTTCTTGATATACAAATGCCCGGCAAAACAGGCCTGGAATTACTGACTGAACTTTCTCCTAAAGATTTCGAAGTGATCTTTGTAACTGCATATAATGAATACATGTTGCAGGCTTTGCAATATAGCGCTGCCGACTATTTATTAAAACCTGTGGATGAAGACAGGTTGATTGAAGCAGTGCAACGGGTACAGTTACGAAGAGAAGAGGGAAAAAAGGAAGAACGAGACCGCGTCTTATTGCACAATCTTGGCAATACCGGCAATCCTGCAGAAATGCGGCTTTGTCTTCCTACAATGAAAGGATTTATCATACTTAAGCTGGAAGAGATCATCTACTGTGAAGCCGAAAGAAGTTATACCGTATTCCACCTGGAGAATAATAAAACTGTTACCGTATCAAAACCATTGTTAGAATATGACAGTTTACTCAAAGACACTTCTTTCCTGCGAATTCATAAATCATTTTTGATCAACCTGCTCCACGTCAGGGAATACCAGCGTGGCGAAGGAGGCATCGTGATCATGAGCAATATGGCAGAATTAGAAGTAAGCCGGCGCAAAAAAGAATTGTTCCTGCTGAAGGTAAAAGAAGTATTCAAGAGTTAGCTCTTTGGTAGATAAACCCATCATACCATTAATCCAGCCTAAACTCACCGTCCTTGTAAATCACTCTTTCTGTTCCGTCTTTTAAAAATGCTGTTACTGTGCGGTTGGAAGTGCTAATAATATCTGTATGCACTTTCGGACAACTATTGTATCCCATCTCTGCCCATTGTTCTTCTGAAACAGCGGCCATGTCTCCTGTGAACGTATCCTTATAGGCATTGCCTAGTGCAATATGTGTATTGCCAAATTCACCTCCCATATTCTCATCATACAAAGTGGTGGCCATGAATTTTGTGATGCGTGAATGCCGCCTGTCCGTCAGAGAGAATTCACCAACCTTGTCGGCATTTTCCTGCGCGATCATTTCTTTCAAAGCTTCTTCATTTTCCAGGGCAGATGACTCTATCACAATTCCCTTCTCAAAACGCAGCGAAACACCTGATATACGTTTACCTGAATAATACAGGGGTTGATTGAATTGTATAGAACCCTCGGTACCTCTCCAGTCGGGCGAAGTAAATATCTCGAAGCTTGGAATGTTTTTACCACCACCACTCAACCATTTCCTGTTTTCACCGATCCTGATATGAAGATCCACATCATCACCTTTGATATGTAACCTTTCGATTTGCAATGCATCCAGGCGGTCTTTGATGGTTTCAATTTCCTTTTGCACGCTACGCCATTTGCTCACCGGATCATCTTCACGCAGATAACAGGCTTCAATGATCTGTTCCCAGTAAGCTTCAAGGCTCATGCCTGCTTCTTCAGCCATGGATGGTGTTCCATAAAGACAAAGAGACCAGGAAAGCTTTCCCTGTTGTTCTTTTAATTCACGCATCTTCATATAAGGAGCGCGGGCGCTGTTCATGCGACTGATCTTCGATGCAGGCAATCCTTCGAGATAGTGTATATCAGGCTCAGAAATAATGAAGAGTATGTGATCAACAGCATCAACAAGGCCCTGCCAATAGGGTTTTGCAAAAAAACCCACCTGTTCATCAGATCCGTTTTCCAAAAGATAACGCACCAGGCTTTGATCACGCAAATTATCAGGCAGGTAACTGGTGATGAGATTTCCACCTGCATCGTATACTTCCCTGCCAATGGTCAGGAACAGGTCTCGCGTATTCTCCTGTCCTACTAAAAGAACGGAATCACCCTTGTTAATTCCCTTGCCATTATTCAGTGCATAGTGCACCATCACACGGGCGTATTTTTTCAATAGAGTTGCGTCGATTAATAGTTGATCATTCATAGTTAACATTTTGAGTTGGTTCACGAGATCACAAGTTCACTCGTTAGCAAGTTTAGGACCTTAGGAGTTCTTTATTTTGGTAAGCTTCAATCTCCATGTTCTTTATTGTTGGTAGATATTTCATCCTTTGATGGGTATACAAAATAGTCTTGCATCCATAAATTATGACAATCTAACCTTCGCTCTCCACTCTTCGCTTTGGCTCTGCTATATGCCATATGCCATATGCCATATGCCATATGCTATCTGCTATCCGCCCTCCCCATCCGCTACCTGCTTCCCTCCGGTAAATACACCGTAAACCTAGCACCTTCACCCAGTTCTCCGTCGGCGGTAATATAACCATGGTGGTTCTCCATTACCTTGCGCACAATGGAAAGCCCTATACCGGAACCCCTGTATTCTGCATTTCCATGCAGTCTTGTAAATACATTGAAGATCCGCTCTGCATCCTTTTGATCAAAGCCAATGCCATTGTCTTCAATAGTAATTGCATAAAACTGACGGTTATTCTCCCCTGCCAACAAGTGTAAATCAATTTCATTTCCGTTTAGTTTTTTACAGCTGATACGTATATGAGATTTGAGATCAGGTTTCCTGTATTTCAAAGCGTTGACCACGAGGTTGTGAAAAACCTGCTGTAGCTGGCGATGGTAACCTTCAATAGTACAAAGTTCGCCAACTTCAATAATGGCGCCCGATTCTTCTATCTCCACATCGAGGTCATTCAAAACAAGATCTATCAGTTCATTCATGTTCACTTCTTCAAACACACGCGGATACAAACTCACCTGCGAATAGGAAATCAGGTCATCAATTAGTGAGCTCATTCTTTTTGATGCCGTTTCCATCCTTTCAAAATAACGGCGGTTATCTTCAGAAAGATTTTCATAAAGAGAATTCCTAAGCCTGTCGCTGAAAAAATGAACCTTGCGAATGGGCTCCTTGAGGTCATGCGAAGCTGCATAAGCAAAGTCTTCCAGATTTTTATTAGACCTCTCCAGTTCTTCAATCTTCCTGATAAGTTCCAGCTGCAATTGTTTCAACCTGGTGAAATCGGTAAAATAAACAACTACCTCATCACCAATACGCGTAGCGCTCATTTGATTATAAAGATCAAGACCATCTACGTTATAATGGATCTCCCAGGAATTGGCAATGCCAGATTGAAAAACCTCTACTACATCGGTAAAGCTGCTCGTTTGAAAATAACCAGGAAAGAATTCACTTACAAGCTTTCCCTTCAAATGCTCCGGTGTTGTTTTCGCGTAAGATGCATAGGCAATGTTGGTTAGCCTGAATCTGAAATCAATGATCTCCTTTTCTGAATATACTGGTTCCAACACCTGTACTGGTTCTTTACAAAGATTGATAATGGTTTGAAAATAGGCATTAGCATTCAACAATGACTCCTGCACTTTCACCAGTTCTTCTGTACGACTCTTTACTTGTTTTTCCAGTTCCTGCCAGAATGCATTTTCTTCAGTGATGTCCTGGATCACACCAAGTAATTTGACCGGCTGTTGATTTTCATCAAAATACATTTTACCCTTCACACGAACCCAGTGTAGGGATCCGTCTTTCCAATTTACCCGACCATCATATTCCAACATGCCAGTCTGAAATGCTTTTTTATAAGCTGCTGACCTTATCTCCAGGTCATCAGGATGAATTGCATTTACATAATCCTGGTGTCCTGAAGCATCATTAACTCCAATGATCTCTTTGAATCGTTGTGAAGCCAGGATTTCCCTGGTCAGCAGGTTCACCTCATAAGTTCCCAACTCGGCTGCTTCAATAGAAAGTCGCGCTCTCTCTTCTGCTTCTGTTATTTTACGATGAGCCGTAACCTCCTCCGTAATATCCTGTAGTGTGCCATTAAAGCGATATGCAATTTTCTCTTCGTTGAACCAGGCCCTCCCCTTGGCTCTTACAGTTCTTTCCCTGGCCTGCTTATGGTTGTAAATAGAATATTCTATTTCATAAAAACCACCCGACTCAAATTGCAAAGCTCTCTGGATGGCCATTTCTACCCTTGACCTGTCTCTTTCCACAACTATTGTAAGTGCCAGAGTAAGATCGATGGATACTTCAGGAGGTAGGCCAAACCATTCTTTGAGCCTGGCATTACCAATAAACTGGTTAGTGACAGGGTTGTAATCCCAGGTGCCCAATTCAGTCGACTCTATGGCAAAACGAAGAAGGTCTTCACTTTCAGCCAGCTGTTTCAGGTAATTGACCTTGTCGGTAGTTTCCACACAGGTTACAAGGATGCCTCCATGTTTTCCCTCATCATCCAGCACACTGCTATAACTATAGGTCCAATAAACATCTTCAATCTTTCCATTACGATAGATAGGAACCAGTTGATCTTCCTTCCATGTTGCCTCACCGCTTGTTCTCACCTGTTCATGGAGAGGTGAAATAATATGCCATATTTCCGGCCATGTATCAATGCCCCTCGCACCAAGAGCAGAAGGATGTTTACCATCCTTGCCCAAAGAAGGACGGTAAGCATCATTATAAAATTGGATCATTTCTTCTCCCCACCACAGAAACATGGGAAAGCGTGAATGAAGCAGATTGCTTACTGTAGTACGAAGACTTTGTGGCCATTGTGAAGGATCACCTACTGGCGTTGCAGCCCAATTGAAATTTCGGGTCAGTTCGCCCATCTCACCCCCACCCTGCAAAAAAGGATAGGGCTTTTCTTTATGAATTACCTGGTCCACGATGATGATTAAAGGTTAGTATGAAAGTAGGATATATTTTAGAAAGGATGGACGCGAAAGGGAGAGTGCTTTTAGCAGATGGCTTATGGCAAATGGCTGATGGCTGATGGTTCATAGTTCATGGGCCTTAGACCATCACTACTGTACGGGTAAAATTAAAATGTTGATGATGTTAATTTAGTTGCATTAGATAAAAATGAGTTGAATGTTTTGGGCAAGTCCCTTCCCTTACTTTCATCATAGAAGAATAGCGTAACAATTCACGGCTCAGGGTCGGGATAAGCTTCGCTCGTAACCTTCGTTCAAAGCAAAAATGGTTGCTTTTCACTTGGTTATGCTTCAATCTCCTCGCTCAGCTCGGAGGATTTCTGTCATTGTCCACCGAATTTTAACGTAGGTGGACGCGATCCCTCTTGCATCGTATTATCGAAAAGCATACCAGCAGATCTAAGCTGTCAGTTGCATTTTGTTATGAATAACGACTTTATTCGTCTTTGAAAAGTTCTTCCGGACAGTAGTGTATAGCAATGGACCATGGACCATGGACTATAAACTATCAAGCAAGCCCAAATCCTTTTTAATAAATCACAAAGCAATCCATTTAAGATGCCGTATTAAAGTATGGGACGTAAAGATTTAGACGTTGGTCTTTCTGCAGCGCTGATTTAAATAATAATTGTTTTTGCGTGAGACTACTTGTAGAAAAAGAACTATTCCGTTGTCTTTCCGTCAAACTCCTCAGGCTTATCCTCGGCTTCCTTCTTAGTTCTCCTGATGATGCCATCTTTATGGTGTGGAGGAGCGTAGATCGTGTACATCTTTAATTCCTTTTCCCCGGTATTGATCACGTTATGCCTGGCACCTGCAGGAATAATGATCACGTCACCGTCTGTTACCTGGTAATTGTTCCCGTCAATCACGCATTTTCCATTACCACTTTCAAAACGAAAGAACTGATCATTCTCCTTATGCGTTTCTTCACCAATTTCCTCTCCAGCCTTAAGGCTCATAAGAACCAGTTGAAGGTGCTTTCCAGTATACAGTACTTTCCGGAAATGATCATTTTCCAGCGTTTCCTTTTCGATGTTGCTGTTATAACCTTTCATGTCTATAAATTGAATGTAAAGAATCCAGGTCGCGGGTTAAATGAGATTATGCAGAGTTCCGGATTGTATGGCCTGAATAAAAATATATCAAAAAAGGGAATACTTAAATGAGTCTTATCATACCTGAAACATGATGAAGCAATCTTTATATTGTGGAGGAGTGCCTGCCATTCTAATAATTAAATAGTCATCAAAAGGCGCGATACAGCACTTTTCCCATCTCTCTCCATAACATGGAATCATACATATAAACCTCAAATACCTGCTCCATAATAATTGCTATGCCTGCATATAAAAAAACTGGGTGAATCTTTTTGTGTTGTACCTTATCCCATAACCAGGCAATTATGATCAATGAATCTGCGAGTATGAGTCCAAACCAGATATCAGGTCTTGGAACAGAAGGAAAGAAGTGCCTGAATCTAAACCAGGCAGGCCAGAGCAAAACAATAGTAGCCAACAAAAGCAGGCGCTTATGTACCTGGGGTTTCCTCCTGTAATAAAGACCAAATCCGACCAGTATTAAGAATACCACTCCCGTTGTAAGAAGTCCTACACTATTTGAAAAGGCCGTATCTCCCATACCAAGCTGCAGGTCCCGTTCCATAATAAATTTTGCAACCGGGATCAGTGAAAAGGCCGCCCCTAAAGCAATGATTATACCTAACAAGCCTAACCTGATATGGATCTTGGGTTTGCGTGACCGTATCAGATAAGCCTGCAGTGTAAATAGCAGTACCCATGAAAAAGAAAAAAACGCATGAACATATATAGTTGCAGGTGCTTTAAAGGATCCCCGGCTAACCGGAATAATAAATGGCCTGGAAAATCCAATAAATATGGCTAATAATCCCACTAAGCCCATGATGAAATAAAATTTCGAACGGGTAGTTTTTCTTTTTATACTATCCATAAAATAGTGGGAAATATCTTAAATATAATTGCATTTACTCATGCTGCAACATCCATTACTTAATATAATTATTGAAACCCGAAATAGAGAAATAAAAAGAATAGTCGCACTCTATTACTCCATCAAATAAATCAATATTATTTATCTCCTCTACTGTTTTAGATTTGCAGCTCAGGTTCAAAGACCTGAGACAAACCGATTATTTCTTCCATCAAAACTTATAAACAATGGAATCAAACGACATCAGTAAATGCCCTTTTCATAGCGAGACCACCAAACAAAACCTTGGCGGCGGTGGCACACGCAACCGCGATTGGTGGCCCAACCAGCTCAAACTGAATATACTCAGGCAATATTCAAACCTTTCCAATCCCATGGAACCGGATTTTGATTATGCTGCTGAATTCAAATCACTCGATCTGAAATCCGTTAAAAAAGACCTGGAAGCGATTATGACGGATTCGCAGGACTGGTGGCCTGCAGATTTTGGTCATTATGGTCCACTCTTCATTCGCATGGCCTGGCATAGCGCCGGTACCTACCGTGTGTATGATGGTCGTGGCGGCGGTGGAACAGGACAACAACGTTTTGCTCCTCTGAACAGCTGGCCCGATAACGTAAGTCTTGATAAAGCAAGAAGGCTCCTCTGGCCAGTAAAAAAGAAATACGGCCGTAAACTTTCCTGGGCAGACCTTATGATCCTGGCAGGAAATGTAGCCCTGGAATCTATGGGATTCAAAACCTTTGGCTTTGCTGGCGGTCGCGTGGATGCATGGGAAGCTGCAGAAGAAGTGTATTGGGGTGCTGAAAAAACCTGGCTGGGTAACGATGAGCGTTATCCGCATGGTTCTCCCGGAGTTGCAGATCATGGTGTTTTGGTTTCCGATGAAAACGCTGATGGTGATATACACTCCCGCAACCTGGAAGCACCACTCGCAGCCGCACACATGGGACTGATCTATGTGAATCCAGAAGGACCTGATGGTAATCCGGATCCAATTGCTGCAGCTCATGATATTCGTGTCACTTTCGGACGTATGGCAATGGACGATGAAGAAACCGTAGCCCTGATTTCAGGCGGTCATACTTTTGGTAAAACACATGGTGCTGCTTCTTCCGAAAATGTGGGTAAAGAACCCGAAGCAGCGGAAATGGAAATGCAGGGTCTGGGTTGGCATAACAGCTTTGGATCAGGCAAGGGACCAGATACCATCACCAGCGGACTGGAAGTTACCTGGACTAAAACACCTACTAAATGGGATAACAATTTCTTTGAGATCCTCTTTGGGTTTGAATGGGAATTAAGTAAAAGTCCTGGTGGTGCACACCAGTGGGTAGCAAAAACCACTGAAGAAATCATTCCTGATGCATTTGATAAGTCCAGGCATCACAAGCCAACCATGTTAACCACTGATCTTTCACTAAGATTTGATCCAGCTTATGAAAAGATCTCAAGGCATTTCCTTAAAAATCCTGACGCGTTTGCAGATGCATTAGCACGCGCATGGTTCAAACTCACACATCGTGATATGGGACCCAAATCACGTTACCTCGGACCAGAAGTTCCCAAAGAAGATCTGATATGGCAGGATCCTATTCCTGCAGTTGATCATACCCTTGTAGATGATAAGGATATTTCATCCCTGAAAGAGAAAATAATAAAGTCAGGACTCACAATATCTGAACTGGTTTCTACAGCATGGGCTTCTGCTTCTACTTTCAGGGGATCAGATTTCCGTGGTGGAGCTAATGGAGCACGCATTCGTCTTGCACCACAAAAAGACTGGAGGGTCAACAACCCTGCACAATTGAGCAAGGTGTTGGATGCCTTAGCAACTATTCAAAAAGAATTTAATGATGGCGCTAAAAAAGATAAAAAAATATCTCTGGCAGACATGATTGTTCTGGGAGGCTGTGCGGCAATTGAAAAAGCAGCTGCAGATGCAGGACATAAGATCAGTGTTCCTTTCACAGCTGGACGTATGGATGCTTCGCAGGAACAGACAGATGTTGAATCGATAGCTTTCCTGGAACCACGCGCTGATGGTTTCCGTAACTATCGCAAAGCAAAAACAGATGTAACAACAGAAGCCTTATTAGTAGATAAAGCACAACTGCTCAAATTAACCGCACCTGAAATGACTGTATTGGTAGGTGGCATGCGCGTTCTGAATACCAATTTCGATGGATCACAGCATGGTGTCTTTACCAAAACACCTGGAATACTCACCAATGATTTCTTTGTGAACCTGCTCGACATGGGCACTGCCTGGAAACCTGCAACTGAAGACAGGGAACTGTTTCAGGGATATGACAGGGCTACGGAAAAACCAACATGGACAGCTACCCGCGCAGACCTGGTATTTGGATCCAATGCAGAATTAAGGGCAGTGGCAGAAGTATATGCCAGTGCAGACGGACAGGAAAAATTTGTAAAGGATTTTGTAGCGGCATGGAACAAGGTAATGAACCTGGACAGGTTTGATTTAGCAGGCAAATAATAAAATTAGGGGATAAAAAAAGTATATGAATTAACAGATACATTCCCTAATACTGATTTTCCCGCGGACAATAATGAATTCATTATAAAGTCCGCGGGTTTTTTATTGCTCACATGCGTAGCTTTAGCGTTGAAAAATTGGGAAATAAATCGTTTAATAAAAGAGATAAACCCATGATTTATCAAATTTCCAATTCTAATATTATGATAACAATGTTCATTAGTCACGGAATCTTTGTAAATAATAGCGGTGTCCTTCGTGGTTCCTGGTGAACTTGGTGCTCCTAAAAAACTATAGAATGAGAAACAGATCGAGAGTGGGGATGAACAGCGGTTCTCA
Organism: Bacteroidota bacterium; assembly: GCA_023386045.1. GTDB lineage: Bacteria > Bacteroidota > Bacteroidia > Chitinophagales > Chitinophagaceae > Flavisolibacter. Next base: position 54,228 of record JAEWKK010000024.1, on the reverse strand, counting down.
AAGGTCATAAAGAAGTCACGAAGAACACAACGCAGTTTCTTCATAGTTCACAAATTCCCACGTTGCTTTGTTTCGTATGAGCCTGTTGTCACCCTGGAAAGGGTTGTCATCTTGAAAGGACCTTACTTCTTCATTCCTTGTTCAATATTCGTTTGTTCGATATTCTTTATCAGAAGGCTTATAGATAACAACCTGCAGGTTCGAAATGCTGCATAATATTTTGGCAAACACATATACACAACTATACGTTCAATTTGTTTTCCCTGTCAGGGGCAGAGAGTTCCTGGTCAAAGAGTTCTTTCGGGAAGAATTGGAAAAAATAATGTGTGGCATTGTTTCCAATCATAACTGTAAAACATACTCCATTTATTGCAATCCTGACCACACGCATATTTTTGCTGGCATGCATCCAACCATTGCCCCTTCGAAACTTATGGAACAGGTAAAATCTGGTTCTTCAAAATGGCTGAACGATAAAAAATATATTCCTGGAAAATTTTCATGGCAGGATGGATACGGTGCATTTTCTTATTCAAGATCACAAATTGATGCGGTAGTGAAATACATATTGAACCAGCCGGAACATCATAAAAAACAATCGTTCCGGGAAGAATACCTTTTACTGCTGAAAAAATTCAACATCGATTTCGATGAAAAGTATTTGTTTGATTTTTACGATGATATCAGGGTTAAGCCCTGAATCCTTCTATTTATATTTTGTTGATGTTAAAATGTCAGGGCTACGCCCCTAATGAGTTTTGATTCAATATCTTTTGTTACGAAGATCCAGGGGCTCTGCCCCTTTTTACATCCCTATAGTAACAACGACACAGACCTAGTACAGGTGATATCAAAGGGCGTAGCCCTTTAATCTTCGTAACAAGACCTATAACGAGAAAAATGAGGGGCGTAGTCCTGACATCATCGTAATTACAGACTATCAAGAGAACACAAAGAGGTATAACCTTGACCTAATAAAAGTTCAAGACAAGGCCATTATACCCTTTCATTCAAGATCTTTTACGAAGATCCAGGGCTCTGCCCCTTTTTACATCCATATAGTAACAAAGTCACAGACCTAATACAGGTAATTCCAAAGGGCGTAGCCCTTTAATCTTCGTAAAAAGACCTATAACGAGAAAAATGAGGGGCGTAGCCCTGACATAATAAGAGCTAAAACTGCCCCCTCATGTCTTTGATTCAAGATCTTTTTACGAAGATGTAGGGCCATGCTCTTTTTTACATACGTTTAATAACAACACCTAAGATGTAGTACCAAGTGTCCATCCATGGGCGTTGTACTGACATCTCTGTAAACCCTTTTAACCAATTCTTAATCTCTTACTATTTTATCATCAGCTTAAATTGATAAATTTGTTGAAATGGCAGGTATGCACCATATTATCCCAGGTTTACTCAAACAATATGTCGCTTTAGACCTGAGGGATTGCTATACCTCTTCCTTTCCGGAATTCCTGCCCTTCTGCTCACAACTTTATTATTTCTCTTCCTTCAAGGACTTTCAATCTAACCAGGCCTGAATCTGGCCCGCATGAACTTCTGATCCTTATTGTACAACAGCAGTAATTAGCAGCAATAATGTTTTGATTGCTGCAGGATCAATACATGCACTTCATCTTTTCCCATTGTTTCACTGCCGGCGATGCCGGAAAATAAAGAATCATGATGACTGGTTTTTTAATCACCATAGTTTTAGCTGGAGCGGCCATTGCTCTTTACCTCTTATATACCAGCCTTGCTGAAAAGAAAAAGAAAAAAGAATGGCAAAGAATGATACGCCAGTTCAACAGGTTAGGCAGCAGCCATGGACTGCAATTTTCAAACAGGGAGGTTTTGAACCAGGCTGTAATAGGCATTGATTCATTACAGCACAAGATCCTGATCCTGAAAAAAAGAGGAAATCATAATGCACTGTCGCGACTCATCAGCCTTCCTGAGCTGAAGTCCTGCTCTGTGTCCACTAAATACGGCACATCAGGTACAAACAAAAAAGCACTACTGAGTGGAGGACCACTGGAAAGCATCGCCCTTGGCTTCGTTTTTCATAATGGTCAAACTGAAGAACTGGTATTTTATCACCACAGGATCAATCCAATTATGGAGATCACTTCATTGGCCAACAAAGCAAGACACTGGAATACCATCATCCATAAAATGCTTACAACAACTCAGAAAATAGCATAATTAAACCTCGGATAGAGGTTCTATTTAAAAATCAAATCAGATGAAAATAAATTTTTCCGCCAGGAGCATCACTCTGTTGATGCTCTTCCAGGTTAACCTTATAATCATGTTGCTTGGTCTTTTGGACCTGGTATCCTATGGCTGGCTGTTTCTTTCATTACCCTTATTAATTCTTGCAGTTTACGACAGCCGCCAGAAGAAGCATGCCATTATCCGCAACTTTCCCGTAGCAGGAAGACTGCGCTATCTATTTGAATCCATCAGGCCCGAGATGAGGCAATATTTCTTTGAATCAGACCTTGATGGAAAACCTTTCAACAGAAGGCAAAGATCCATCGTATACCAACGTGCTAAAAATCAGAAACAGACGGTCGCTTTTGGTATGCAGGCAGATCCATCTGCACCCGGTTATGAGTGGGTGGCACATGCCCTTTTTCCTGTAAAGCCAATTGAAGAAGACCTTAGGGTTTGGGTAGGAAATTACCAGTGCATGCAGCCTTATCACGCCAGTATTTTCAACATAGGAGCCATGAGTTATGGTGCACTGAGCAAGACTGCTATTGAATCATTGAATGGAGGAGCACGCATTGGAAACTTCGCCCACAATACAGGTGAAGGTGGTATCAGCGATCATCACCTGAAAGGAGCTGACCTGATCTGGCAAATTGGTACAGGCTATTTTGGTTGCCGCGATGCATCAGGAAGGTTTAATGCACTTGCATTCAGAAAGAACGCCCTCAGGCCAGAAGTAAAAATGATCGAATTGAAATTGTCACAGGGCGCTAAACCCGGGCATGGTGGTATTCTGCCTGCAGCTAAAAATACAGAGGAGATTGCAGCAGTACGGTTAGTACAGCCCTGGACTGTTGTGCATTCACCCACAACTCATGCTGAATTTTCATCAGCAAAAGGTCTCGTGCAGTTTCTTCAACTGCTGCGTGAGCTGAGTGAAGGCAAACCGGTTGGATTCAAGATCTGTATTGGAGATAAGCAGGAGTTTATTTATATCTGCAGGGCCATGAAATCAACAGGTATCATTCCCGATTTCATCACCATAGATGGTGGTGAAGGCGGTACCGGTGCGGCACCATTGGAATTCACGGACCACCTGGGTATGCCCCTCTATGATGCTCTTGCATTTGTGAAGAAGACACTTGACAGCTACCAGCTCTCGGCACACACAAAAGTATTTGCAGCAGGCAAGATCATCACAGGATTTGACCTGGTAAAGGTCATGTCCCTGGGAGCTTCTGCCTGTTATAGTGCACGTGGAATGATGATGGCATTGGGTTGCATTCAGGCATTGATCTGTGATAGTGGTCGCTGTCCTGTTGGTGTAGCCACACAGGATCCGGCTCTGTATAAAGCACTGGATCCGGCTGATAAGAAATACAGAGTAGCCAATTTTCATGCAAAGACGATTGAAGCTACCAAAGAGATCATGGCCGCCTGTGGATTCAGGAGTATTGAAGATATACATCCTTCCAAATTCTCAAGACGCATCAATAGTCATGAAAGCCTGAGTTTCCAGGAGATCTACTTCCCCGGACAACAGCAATCATTTTCAAAAAAAATTTATTCAAGATTAAACTAATTCAAATGCAAAAGACAAAAACAAGACTGATACTTTCAAAAGAAGATTATGACCTGATCATGCACAACCTTCGCGACAGCCATGCGCAGTTCAGTTTCAACAGGAAAGAAGCAGAAGAACTGGAGAAAGAATTAAAAAGTGCCAAACTGGTAAATGTAAAAGATCTACCCGGGGATGTAGTGCGACTTAATTCAACAGTTACAATAAAAGATGAAGAAGAAGGAAAGATCATCCAACTCATAGTAGTTCCGCCCAACAGGGCTAATATCAAGGAAAAAAAGATCTCCGTGATGTCGCCTATCGGAACCGCTCTTATTGGTTATCGTTCGGGCAGCACCGTTAGCTGGAGAGTACCGGCTGGCAAGCGGACTTTTACCATCATTGAAGTAGCATGATGAAAGAATGAAAGTCAAAAAGGAAAATGAAAAGTTATATCGCCAAGTAGAAACATAAGATAAAACTGATTTCCGAGGGATTCGTTGCATGAAGTCAACGAATCCCTGGCGATATATATGGTCGTTGTTATAAAACAATCTTCATTTTACAGCTTGCAAGCTTAAACTTTTTACTTCCCTCCTTCCCTGTCTCCCGAAATACGGACAAATCCATCGGCACTCCATTCTTCACTACCCACACCATGATGTACAAAGAATAATCCTTCAGGATCATATTTCTTTTTAACCTCGGACAGTCGTTTATAATTGCGGCCCCAGAATGATTGCTGCCAATTCTTTTCAAAAAAATTACTCTCTGAAACATAGGAACCGGTTTTGGGACTCAGGTGAAACAAATCACGTGCGGCATTGTCGATTCTGCGTGCGTAGTCTGTTGCACTTGTCATATCCGGTTCATGTCCTTTCAAACCCGGTAGTGCTGGCTGACTGCCACCGGCAATGATGGCCAGGGCAAATGCTTCTGTAACTACGGGATTCATAGCAGTGTTTTTTGCAGCCCTGATCTCTTCTTCAGGAGCACCTGCAAGTCCTTTATTAAAATGAAAGGAAACTGTCCAGCTACGGCTTGCTTTGAAAATAGCCTTTGCCAACCGGTTTGTATTTTTTAATAACCCAGCTGGCATCCATGCAGACTGATATCCATACAAATACTGGCCTGCTTCTTCCTGGTCACCTTTCCAAAAGAAATGGCTGGCAGGAGCACCAGGCCTCTCATCCTTTCCGATCAACTGTGGGGCTACCTGGTCAAAAAATGCAGGATCCCATAAATGACGAGAAGGCAATTCCTGAATGACAAGTGGCTCTTTCCAGCTGTATTTATCCGGGTGATGATCAACAAAGGATTGAAGACTACTCCAGGTTTTTTTAACCTCCGCTTCATTTATTCCATGGAATAGCATGGTGATCCCGATAGTATTGTTGCTATGAAATCGCATTTGTTCGCCCCAATGCTGATTAAATAATTGTTGACGATAAAAAGGCAGGATGAATTGTATCAGCTGCAAATAATCTTCATCCGTTTTAGCCTGTATAGTACCAAATACACCACCCAGGTGATCAGCAAGTTTCCTTAGCCTTAGTGTAACACGAGTCACTACAGCCATACTGCCCCCGCCTCCACCTTTCAATGCCCAGAACAGGTCGGGATGTTGATATTCATTAACGGTTAGCACACGTCCATCAGCTGTAACCACTTCGGCTTCTAACAGTCCCGCGCAAGCGAGACCGTAATACTTGGAAAAACTACCAAAGCCTCCGCTTTGAATCAATCCGGCAACACCAACAGTTGCACAACCACCGCCCTGTACATACCAACCAGATTCTGTTGTAACCTTATTATAGACCTGCATCCACACTGCACCTGCACCTACAGTAACTGCGGGTACTGGCTTAGAGGTTAAAAGACTGTTTCGTGGTAGAAAAGATTCATTAATTACAATATCATTCATTGCTCTTGTCCAGATAAGTAAAGAGTCCTTACAATTTGAAGTACCCTGGTAACTGTGACCTCCACCTTTTATGACCAGTCTTAAATTATGGGAGCGAGCAAAGTTTACAGCCGCTACCACATCAGCAGTATGATTTGCTCTTACCGCATAAGCGCTTGCCTCTGTTTGCCAGGCACCCAGCCAACCTAAGGTTTGAGTAAGTGCAGGATCATCACCAACTGCGTATGGATTTTTCAGGCTGTCGAAAACCTCCTTGCATTTATCAGCATTAGTTGAGCAGATTGTGAAAGGTGATTGCAAGGGAATGAGCCTGCCACCTACTGCTGTTTTTAATTCTTCCCATTGAGCAGAAGAAGGCCAGAGAGGATCACCAGGCCTCACTCTTTGAAAATTGTGCAGCTGTTGATCTTTGAATAAGGAAAGCAAAGAAGTGGATTCCATCAGGAGCGCAGGCAATGCTACTGCATTACGAACAAAATTTCTTCTGGTTAATGGCATAGGGCAATTTAAAGAAAACCTGAAGAAATCCAGTAAGCGTCTTCGTTATACGAAGAGAAAAGGGCTACGTCCCTTATAATTTCATTTTAGTATTCGTTGTTACGAAGATGCCGGGGCTCTGCACCTATGTCTGCTATAACTCATCTTAATTATTACAAAGACAATTAACACTAATGCAATATGGAAGATAAACTTAGAAACATAGACAATATAAAGGGGGTAGCCCCGAAATCTTCGTAATACATCTTCATCCGGGGGAACATTGAGGGGCGGAGCCCTGACACAAATGACGAGCTATATAACGCACCCTAGAAGATATCAGGGCTACGCCGCTTGTAATTCCATTTAGGTATTCATTGTTACGAAGATGTCGGGGCTTTGCACCTATGTCTGCTATAACTCATCTTAATTATTACAAAGACAATCAACACGAATACAATATGGAAGATAAACTTAGAAACATAGGCAATATAAAGGGCGTAGCCATGCCATCTTCGTATCTACCATTTCGATAGGACATCAATCACTTTCCAAAAACTCCCAGGCTAATCTTCCCGCCTTACCGGTCCAACCAAAATAAATTTGCGTAGCCATATAACTACGCATATATTTGTAGTCAAATAGCTACGCAATGAACCTTAGACGAGACGTTTTCCAGGCCATAGCAGATCCTACCAGGAGGGCCATCCTTTTATTGGTAGCTGCTCAATCCATGACTGCAGGCGCCATAGCCTCCAACTTTGATACCGCAAGACCAACCGTATCAAAGCATCTTCAGATACTGACTGAATGCGAACTGCTTACACAGGTTCCTGAAGGCCGCGAGGTCTACTATCACTTTAACCCCGACAAAATGAAAGAAGTTGCCGAATTCATTGAGCCCTTCCGAAAAATCTGGGATGACCGATTTAATAAACTCGAGAGTCTCATGAAAAAATATGACCGCAATAAAAAAAATAAATAACCATGGAACAGAAAACCAAGATCAAAGCAGAAGAAGGTCGCCAGGAAATCATGATCACCAGGGATTTTGATCTTCCGCTGGAATTGCTTTTCCTGGCATATTCAGATCCAGAGCTGGTAGAACAATGGATGGGAACAAAAGTATTGAAGCTGGAAAACAAACAGCATGGTGGCTGGCAGTATGAAACCAGGGATGGTCAGGGAAAGCCTGTATTTCGCGCCCATGGCGTGATCCATGAATTTTTGCCAGAGCAGAAGATCATCCGAACCTTTGAAATGGAGAATGCATCTTTTGGCGTTCAACTGGAATTTCTTGAATTTGAAAAGATTAATGATGAAACCAGTCGACTGAATATGCAGATCGTTTATAAGTCTGTAGCACAGCGTGACCAGATGCTGAAATTGCCCTTTGCACAAGGACTCAATATGGCACACCAGCGCCTACAGGAAATAGCTGGCAAACTAAAAAAGCAGTCATGAAAAAAAGGAACAGGATTATTTACTGGATAGCAACTATCTGGCTTTCCTTAGGCATGACCGCTACCGGCCTCGTTCAGTTAATGCAATTGAAACAGGAAGGTGCGCTGGCACCACCAGGTACAGAAGGCATAATGCAATTAGGTTACCCGGTCTATTTTCTGACACTGCTGGGTGTCTGGAAATTGCTGGGAGTGATCGCCATTTTAATACCCGCTTTCCCTTTATTGAAAGAATGGGCCTATGCCGGTTTTTTCTTTATCATGTCCGGGGCAATTTTCTCACATATAGCCTCCCATCATGAACCAGTGGAATTATTACCTTCCCTGTTATTATTGACGCTCACTGTGATCTCCTGGTATTTCAGGCCTGCAGACAGAAAAATCATCTCATCACCAAACCAAATCAAACCATGAATCCAAAACTTGATTTCTTTTTCGAAAAAGAAGGAAAATGGCAGGATGAATTCAAACATCTCAGAAAGATCATTTTATCATGTGGCCTCAATGAAGAATTAAAGTGGGGACAGCCCTGCTATACTTTTCAGAAAAGCAATATTGTTTTGATACATGGTTTTAAGGAATACTGTGCTCTTCTTTTTTTCAAAGGAGCTTTGCTACAGGATGAAGCCGGAGTTCTAATCAGGCAAACGGAGAACGTGCAGTCGGCAAGACAGATCCGCTTCACCCAACTCAAAGAAATCGAAAAGCTGCAACGTACCATCAAAGCTTATATACACGAAGCCATTGAAGTGGAGAAAGCCGGTTTGAAGGTTGAATTAAAAAAGACTGAAGCTTTTCCCATGCCGGAAGAATTTCAGCAGCAGCTAAAGAAAAAGCCTTCACTAAAGAAAGCATTTGAGGCACTCACGCCTGGCAGGCAAAGGGCTTATTTACTTTATTTTTCACAACCCAAACAATCAACTACCAGGGTCTCAAGAATTGAAAAATATACAAACGCCATATTGAGTGGCAAAGGCCTGAATGACATTAGCCGGTAAAAAGGGGAAAACGAAATTGTTTAATTAGAAATGGGAAAACTGAAAAGGTGAAACTATTTTAATGATCATATGGAATTGAGAAAAAGTTGCCTCTAAACTTTCTTAAGAACACTCTTTACAAAATCTCTTCTCTCACCGTTAATCTTCCCGCCAGATCCAAAGCCTCCACCCTGACAACCGTACCTGCAGTGATAGCAAATGAAACAGAAGCCGCATACTTCCAATGCAATCCATCGGCCTGCAGTACAGCCGCAGCTTCATTCAACAGGCTGCCATCAGACTGAATGATTTTCATCTTTACAGAAACCACCTTGCCATTATCAGTCACCATGGCAAGAATAGGATCTCCAGACTTACCCTGGTAAGCATCTTTATTGATGGAATGAATTACCGGTGGTTGGAGATAATCAGCCAATGCCAGGTTATAAGCTCTTTGTCCACCCTTCAATCTTGATTGATAAAACTGCAAAAGCTCAGGAAGGAGTAGGACATTCTTTGCATAGGCACTCGCCTGTTGAAAAAGAACCCGGTGTTTTTGTTGCGCAGGAGAATTGCTATAATATGGACTTTGCTCTTTGGCCACTACTGTTTTACCATACCACTGGCGAAATACAATACCGGCTATCTTTCCTGACAGTCCCTGTGTAATGATATTTTTAAAGGAGATGGCCATGGAGTAAAAATTGATAATGAAATGCCAATGCTATCACAATGACCAACAGCCTGCAAAGCAGATTAATCCTCCTGCTGTTAAAAAACCATCAAATCCAGTGTTTGAATACAGTTTGACTATAGCCCGACTATAGCTCTATTATAGCTTTCAACATCCGAAAGCCTGTAAAACAAATAAGTTAATGAATCTGCAACATTTGAATCAATTCAAGCTGCTGATAATCCATAAGCGGGGCATATGAACTATCAGTAATCATTTACTTTAAGAATCCACTCACGTTCAAATCCGGTTCAATTGATTAAATTTGCAGGCTGCCATCAGCAGAGCGCTTTGTTTCACCGCTCTTCGCTCCTGGTTCTATTATTTGGGGGTGTATGGTTTTGACAGCATCGATCTTTGAAAGTGTAAGCATGCCGAGCGTTGGATAATTAGCTCGTAAATCTGAATATTCAAACTACAAATGGCAATACACAGTATGCCATGGCTGCCTAATCAGTGATTAAGTAGTCATTAGGGCCGCCGCGCAGGTTCACCTATTTCCATGCGCCGCCGCCGACTTAAAACAAACATAGGTTGCGGCAACAGAAGGCTGTGACTGTTGTCTAAGACCATTCAGCTAAGGAAGATGTTGGTTTGTTCAGTTCCTGCGCCTCCCCGACAATCAATTCTGAAATAAGCATGTAGAAAGCTTTTGAAAATCATGTTTGGACACCGGTTCGATTCCGGTCACCTCCACACTTGTCCACCGTAGCTTCACCGCTTCCGTATTACTACAGCGGCCAAAGAGCGAAGGTGGAAGCGCCCACCGAAGCTTTACTACCGCCGTTTTACTATGGCGGCCGCAGAGCGTAGGTGGGCTTTTTATTCTGCGGGCTACGGTGGACGCAGTCCACCATTTGGTTCAACGATTTGATATTTATTTCATATTCATCCACCGTAGCTTCACCGCTTCTGTATTACTTCAGCAGCCAAAGAGCGAAGGTGGAATCGCCCACCGAAGCTTTACCGCCTCCATATCACTATGGCGGCCGAGAGCGTAGGTGGGCTTTTCATTCTGTGGGCTTGGGCGCCCTTCACCATAATTTCAGCTCCGGACATGTACCATTGTCAGCGAAATACTGCTTAAGTCGCACTTATTGTTTCATTCTTTTCAGGATCGCTTCCATCTGAGCAATCTCTACTTCCTGCGATTTAATGATTTGCTCTGATAAAGTTTTTAATTCCGGGTCTTTGATTTCCGCATGTTTGCTTACCATGATAGCAGAAGAATGGTGCGGGATCATGGCTTTCATGTATTGCACATCACCAATGGGAGTTTGTGTACGCAGCGCTGCAAGGATCAATCCAAAGAGCACGATGCTGCCTATGATGATGCCTGTATTTAGCTTTTTATCCGGATACATTTTCCCCATCATCGCCATCATCAATACCGCCATTGGAGCTATCATTAGCAAAGCCATATAGATACGGGTAGTACTAGTATGGTAATGACTCAAACTGTCCATATTCAGGAACATTACGGCGTACATCACTAAAAAGGAAATCAACAACATGATGATAAACTTTTTGTAACTCATGCCTTGCAATTGCGAGTTGCTTTTTACCTGATCCATAAATTTTCATTTGACTGAATGTAAAACAACCAATAAGTAGCCTTATCTGGTTTGGTTACTAAATTAAAGAACACAAAAACTAAACCATCTGCCTGATGCCGGCAAATTCAACTGATTCTGAATACAGGAGTTTAGTAACAAGTCAGGTCATATTAACCTCTTAATCTTTCTGACTTTATTGCACATTTAGCTCAAATGTCAAAGTGATGATCACTTTATATTGTTTAAAGTGAAGGAAGGAATTACCATTAACTTATTGGTTGCCTGATGATAGCTTTTGAAGCATCATTTTTTCAATTTATTCTTTCCATTACCTGATAATGATCAAACCAGCACATTTCATGAATCAATAATCCCAATTCAGTCAGCAGTTGATTTATTATGAAAAGCCAGGTCGATAGCTTCATTTTAAAAAATGGAAAAAAGAGTTTTTTACAATCCCAAGGTTAAGGACAAGGTCACTGTTTTGAAAACTTCGGAAGAGACTAATGGTGATCACATCCTGGTAGAAGTGGAACTGGCAGCGGGTGGCGGTACTCCTAAACATTATCATACTTCATTTAATGAAACCTTCATTCCTGTGGAAGGCGTACTTGGTGTTGATGTAGGAAAGAAAAAACTCAGGCTCCAGGGTAACGAAACCGCAACTGCGCCAATGAATGAAGTGCATCGTTTTTATAACCCTGGTAAAGAGACCATACGATTCCAGGTAAAGATCTTCCCTGCTGAAAAGCGCTTTCTTGAAAGTCTTTGTATCGGATATGGCCTGGCAGATGATGGACTCACCAACAACAAAGGCATTCCCAGCAAGATGGATCACCTGGCTGTACTCATGGAACATTCAGATTGCAGGTTCACAGGTTTTCTTTCACTTATTGAACCATTTCTTTTAAGAAGGGCTAAAAAAGCAAAAAGAAAGGGTGTGATGAATGATCTATTGAATAAATACTGTTATTGATTTTCCTGACTCAGCGTTCAGAAATTTCTTAACTATAGTGATCGTCTATGGACGATGTACGATATAAACCATAGACCATAGTCGATGGACCATAGACCATCATTACTGCAGATAAATTCAAAAAAGCGAGGAAGATTTCGAAGTAGTGATAAATGAAATGAGTTAATTCTATTGAGTAAGACCCTGACCAATGCTAACAGCTGAAATGGGGCAATAAAGTTGGTCCTTTATTCCCGATAAAAAAGGCTTCACCTCCTTGATGATACTATATGCCATTCGCCATATGCCATCCATAAACCATGAACCATGAACTATGATCTATCCCCTACCTGAACATCCTCCAGATATCCAGACCGAAAGCATAGAGCATCAGGCCCAGGAGAAGCACCATACCTACCATTTGAGCATATTCCATGAATTTGTCGCTGGGCTTACGTCCGGTGATCATTTCATATAAGGTAAATAAGGCGTGACCTCCATCAAGCGCGGGAATGGGAAGAATATTCATGAAGGCAAGAATGATGGAGAATAAAGCAGTCATGGTCCAGAAACGGTACCAGTCCCATGATCCACCAAAAGTTTTACCAATACTCACCACACTGCCCAGGTTATCACTCACTTTATGTTCTTTGGAAGTGAAGAGCAATTTAATTCCCGTCATATACTCTCCCAGCCTCTGCACACCATGAGAGATACCGGCAGGAATGGCTTCAAAGAAACTGTACTCTCTTTTTTCTGAACCCAGCTGCTCATAAGGTCCTTTGGGAAGAAAGCCCACGCTACCTGTTTCAGATAATTGCAACTGGATATGGGCTGTATCGCCACCACGCAAGGCAGTGAGATCTACCACCTGGTTCTTATAATTCTTTTTGATCCTGTCAAACTCGTGGTAAAACTGAAAAGGTTGATCATTGATGGCCACCAGCTGGTCACCACTCTTTAATTCACCGTTCTTATACTTGATCTCATCGCTTACCTTATCTACAATTACAGGAATACGTGCGCCCACAAAAGCAAGACGCTGGTCCTTGGTAAGCGTACTTAAAAATCCAGCAGGCATGGTGATCACGGTATCCCTTCCATCACGATGCACAGTAAGCGTAATTTTTTCTGTAAGGGCGATCATCTTCGGCAGATCATTCATATATCTCACCGAATCATTATTCACTTTCGTGATCAGGTCACCATCTTTTAAACCGACGGAAGTACCTAATGAATCCGTGCTGATGCCATACTTCATATTCTTTACAGGAAGTCTTTCTTCACCCCATACAAAAAGTATCATGGCAAACAGTACAAGTGCCAGAACAAAATTTACTACCACACCACCCAGCATGATGATGAGCCGCTGCCAGGCTGGCTTGCTACGAAACTCCCAGGGTTGTGCAGGCAATTTCATCTGTTCCTTGTCCATGCTTTCATCTACCATTCCTGAAATCTTCACATAGCCACCAAGAGGTATCCAGCCCAGACCATATTCAGTCTCGCCAATTTTCTTTTTCCAGAGAGAAAACCAGGGATTGAAGAAGAGGTAGAATTTCTCTACGCGGCAACCGAACCATTTAGCCGGAAGAAAATGCCCCATCTCGTGAAGTACTACCAATATGGAGAAAGCCAGAATAAATTGACCAATGTTTGCCAGTATAGCCGACCAGTTGATTTCAAGTAAATACATAGTTCAGTCGATGTTCTTCCAGGAAGAATTTATTTTCGTTAAGACCGGATACTGAATTGCTTTCTTTCTATCACCTTTTACTTGATCGCAAAAATCCTTTCAGCAACAGTCATTCAGTTTTCAGGTAAAGCGCTGCAATATAATGTAAGCAAAGTATAAATCTACGTTATAACTGCCCCTATGGCAGGTGGCCTTGCTTAGAGCTTGATGATATCTGCCGCGTAATTGCGGGCTTCGCCATCACTTTCAAAATATTCTTCCAGTGTTGGTTTTGTAATATGTGTGACCTTGCTCATTGTACGCTCGATCACATCTGTCATGTCCAAAAATCCGATCCTGTTCTTGAGAAAGGCATAGACTGCGATCTCGTTGGCAGCATTCATCACACAGGGAAGGTTTCCTCCTTTGTTCAAAGCCTCCATGGCAAGTGCCAGGTTGCGGAAGGTTTTGAGATCAGGTTCTTCAAATGTGAGACTTTTGATCTTTTTAAAATCACAGCGTGGAAAATCATTGGGCAGTCTTTGCGGAAAGGACATGGCATATTGAATCGGTAATTTCATATCAGGCAGACCCAGTTGTGCCTTGATACTTCCATCCTGGAATTGCACCATGGAATGAATAATGCTTTGGGGATGAACCAGCACTTCAATCTGGCTGGCACCCAGGTTGAAGAGCCATCTTGCCTCGATCATTTCCAGGCCTTTATTCATGAGAGTAGCAGAGTCAATGCTGATTTTGGCACCCATGCTCCAGTTGGGATGCTGCAGTGCATGCTCCCGCCTTACGTTCACCAGGTAATTGGGTTTACGCCCAAGGAAAGGTCCCCCAGAAGCAGTGAGTATAATTTTCTCAACAGGATTGCGCACTTCACCCACCAGGCATTGAAATATGGCGGAATGTTCAGAATCAACAGGAATCACAGGTACGCGGTTGGCAATGGCTGTTTCCATGATGATATCTCCAGCAACAACAAGTGTTTCCTTGTTGGCCAATGCAACAGGCTTACCATTTTTAATGGCATTGAGCGTGGGCTTTAACCCGGCATATCCTACAATGGCTGCCAGCATCATGTCATAAACATCCATGGAAGCCACTTCTTCCAATGCTTTTTCACCGGCAAAAACCTTGATGTCTGTCTGCGCCAGTGCTTCTTTAACGCGGGAGTACTTTCTTTCATCTCCCACCACAACAATATTAGGCTGATGTTTAAGTGCCTGTTCAATCAGAAGATCATCATTACCACCGCAGGTCAGCACTTCCACAGAGAAATGATCCGGATTGGCAGCAATGACTTCAAGTGCCTGCGTGCCGATAGAACCAGTGGAACCGAAAATGGCAATACGTTTAACGGGAAAGGTTTGATTCATGTTTGGATTTGGAAGAACAAGTTAGTCATTTTTGTGAGTTACAAATAGTTGACCACTTCTTCAATATGTTTGATTTGATTTGATTTTGAGATAATGTTGGAATCATCCTGCTTTTTACAAAGATGTTTAATTACTGACAGACGACAGACCGGAGGGGTTATTCACAGTCCACTTTACCAGTTCATCTGCCAGTTTGCGATCATTGCTCAACCGGGGAACTTTATTCTGACCTCCCAACTTGCCCACGGATTTCATATAATCAATGAATCCATGCCTGCGCACCGTATTGATCCGCAACGGCTGCAGGATATTGCCCCTGATCAGGTCATCATAATAAATATTTTTCTCCCGCAGGTGCTGATCAACTTTTTTTGCAAAGCTCTCCATATTACCTGGACTTGTTTCAAACTCCACGAACCACTCATGAAAGCTTTTTCCTTCACCCTGCTGGATCATGGGCGCCACGGTAAATTCAGTAATGCGAACGTTTTCTTCCTCTGCTGCTTTTAATAAACTCTGTTCCACTTCCTCGCCTATCACATGTTCGCCAAAGGCCGAAATAAAATGCTTGGTTCTACCTGTTACTACGAGCCTGTAAGGATCTGTGCTCAGGAACTTAACGGTATCGCCAATATTATATCCCCATAAGCCAGCATTGTTATTTATTATTAGTGCATAGTTTTCGCCAACTTTTACATCCTGCAATGAAAGTCGTGTTGGATTATCATTGAATATTTCGCCGGCAGGAACAAACTCGAAGAAGATGCCGCTGTTGGTATTCAATAAAAGTCCTTCTGCGGATTGTGAGTCCTGGAAAGCGAAGAAACCCTCAGAAGCCGGGAAGGTTTCAATAGAATGGATGGTATGGCCAATACTTTGAAACAGCCTGGCTTTGTAGGGTTCAAAGTTGACACCTCCATGAACCATCACAGAAAAATTAGGAAAAAGGTCTTTGATTTTTTTCCCGCTTCTTTCTTCCAGTCGGTCGAAATACATCTGGATCCATGGTGGGATACCGCTGATGAGGGTCATATTCTGGCTGATGGTCTCATCCACTATTTTATCCAGCTTGGTTTCCCAGTCTTCAATGCAATTGGTTTCATAACTAGGGAGCTGGTTCGACCTCAAATATTTAGGAATATGGTGGTTGACGATACCACTCAGTCTGCCGGTGGGAATACCACCCACCCTTTCAAGTTCAGGGGATCCTGAAAGAAAGATCAGTTTCCCATCTGCAAACCCGGTATTGCCGGTTTCCGCCATATAGCAAAGGAGGGCATTGCGGGCAGTGTTGATATGATTTGGGATGGATTCCTTGGTGATGGGTATGTATTTGATGCCGCTGGTAGTACCCGAGGTCTTGGCAAAGTAGATGGGTTTACCCTTCCATAATATATTATGCTTGCCTTCCTTGATCTTTTCGATATAGGATTTAAAGGCCTCATAGTCGCGGATGGGCACTGCATTTTTGAATTCGGCATAACTGTTCACCTTCTCAAGTCCATGATCCTTACCGAATTGCGTGGTTTTGCCCACCTTTAATAGTTCTTTAAGGATGGCATCCTGGTCTTGCAGTGCAGTTGCCGTTCCTTTGCGGATACGGGCATGTATATAGGAGGCAAAGGGTTTTGCTAAAAACGATTTGAATTTCATGGCAAGCTCAAACAGGCACGAAGATACTGATTAGAGGTTAAGGCCTTCATAATTTGCCCTTGAGGGGTTAGTTTTTGTTGGCAGCAATGAATTTTAACCTTACCTTTGCCCACCTAATTTTTGAACCGTTATGTTCGCAGTAGTAAAAATATCCGGCAAGCAATTCAAAGTAGAAAAAGACCAGACTTTGTTTGTGCCCAAAGTAAGTGGCAATGCTGGTGACAAAGTAGAATTTTCCGATGTGATCCTTGCCGATAATAACGGCAACCTGAAATTCAACAATTCCGGGATCAAGATCCAGGCAGAAATCGTTGACCAGGTGAAAGGTGATAAAGTGATTGCTTACAAGCAAAAACGTCGTAAAGGTTTCCGTAAGAAAAAAGGACACCGTACACAGTACACTAAAATCAGGATCAGCGAGATTGCTTAATCTGATTTGTTTCGCTCAAAAGTGGGCGGATCAAAAAAGAATAAGAGAAGATCACATCAACTAATTATTAAAGTATAAAAACCTAAATAACCATGGCACATAAAAAAGGTGAAGGTAGTGTAAAGAATGGCCGTGACTCAAACAGCAAACGTTTGGGAGTAAAGATCTTTGGTGGCCAGCCTGCTATTGCCGGTAACATCATCATTCGTCAACGTGGTACAGTATATCATCCTGGAAAAAATGTTGGCGTTGGAAAAGACTACACACTGTTTGCATTAACAGATGGTGTTGTTGAATTCCGTAAAGGAAGACAGAACAGAACAATTGTTTCTGTTTCTGAAGCAGAAGCTTCTGCTTAATGCCCCTGTTTTGAATTTTGGTAAAAAATTTGATAGTTTAAAATTTGTTTATAATTTTACTATCGTTATTTTTTTATTACTAACCATTAAATTCAAAACAAATTGACAACAGCAAAAAAAGGCGCCGCTAAAAAAGGTGGAGCTAAAAAAGCAACAGCTAAGAAAGGCGCCGCTAAAAAAGGTGGAGCTAAAAAAGCAACAGCTAAAAAAGGCGGAGCTAAGAAAGCTACAGCTAAAAAAGGTGGAGCTAAAAAAAGCGCCGCTAAGAAAGGCGGAGCAAAAAAATAAGACCTTTTTAAAGGTTATAGAAAGTCCCAAGCAATTGGGACTTTTTCTTTTATATTCCGTTCCCATCATAACCATCCTAATTTCAATTTCCCTCCTTAACCGAATTATCCGTTTTTTGTATTTCCTTCAATCAGCCATATGGACAATTATGAAATCGCCGAACAGTTCTCTCTCCTCTCAAAGCTAATGGACATACATGGTGAAAATGCTTTTAAATCCAAGAGCTATTCATCAGCAGCATTTACGCTTGAGAAATTGCCTCAGCAAATAACCGATCTTCCACAGGAAAAGATCTTCCAGGTCAGGGGCATTGGGGAAAGTGTTGGAAAGAAAATAATAGAGATCATGGAAACCGGCCAGTTGAAGGCATTACAGGAATACATCATCAAGACACCTGAAGGGGTTCTGGAAATGATGAACATCAAAGGCCTGGGACCCAAAAAGATCAACCTGATCTGGAAAGAAATGGGAATTGATAATATTGATGAACTGGCGAGGGCCTGCACAGAAAACCGCATCGCTGAGAAAAAAGGGTTTGGTGAAAAAACCCAACAGAACATTCTTGCTTCCATCAAATTCCAGCAAGACAACTCAGGTAAATATCTCTATGTAAAACTGGAACCCTTTGCAGAAGCCTTTCATCTCAAACTCAAGGAAAAATTCCCGCAGCATAAATTTGAGATCACCGGAACTTATCGCCGCCAGATGGAGATCATTGAAAACCTTGAATGGGTAACAACGGTTCCTTCGGATCTTCTTAAAAATTATCTGATCACGGAAAGCATACAACTGGTTACAGACCGCGATGGTTTATTGATCGTAAGCGTTGATGGAAGATTGTTACTCGAGTTTCATATTGCTAAAGAAGAAGATTTTTATACGAGGCTTTTTGAAACCAGCAGCAGTCCTGCTTTTCTAGAAGGCTGGACAAATACCATCAGTAGCCCATTAAGTGAAGAAGCCATTTTCCAGTCAGCTTCCTTACCCTGGATCCCTCCATACTTAAGAGAATCAAAAGAAATTCTTACAAAAGTCAGTTCCATTGATCTTGAAAACATTGTTCAGACCAGTGACATTAAAGGTCTTATTCATTCACACAGCAACTGGAGCGATGGCGCTTATACCATTGAGGAAATGGCAAAAGAGTTGATCAGGCTTGGTTTTGAATACCTGGTAATCTCTGACCATTCCAAAGCAGCTTATTATGCTAATGGACTCACTGAACAACGCATTCGGGAACAGCACCGGTATATTGATGAACTCAACCAGAAACTGGCGCCCTTTAAAATTTTTAAATCTATTGAATGTGATATCCTAAATGATGGCTCTCTTGATTATGAGAATAAAATTCTCGAAGGCTTTGATTTGGTAATCACTTCAGTTCACAGTAACCTGGATATGGATGAAGAGAAAGCCATGAAACGGTTACTGGGTGCCATCACTAATCCTTACACCACCATACTCGGGCATATGACGGGTCGTCTTCTTTTACGAAGAAAGGGTTATCCAGTTGATCATAAGACCATCATTGATGCCTGCGCAGACCATCATGTAGTGATAGAGATTAATGCAAGCCCCAGCAGGCTTGATATGGACTGGAGATGGATAGATTACGCCATGGAAAAGAACATCCTTCTGTCTATAAATCCTGATGCACATACCACCGAAGAATTTCACAATATTAAATATGGTGTGCAGGTGGCACAGAAAGGTGCACTACCAAAACAAAAAAACCTGAGCAGCTTTTCACTCATGGAATTTGAAAATTTTCTTGCGGAGAACAGGAGGAAGAAAGGCCTTAGCTGATCACAGGTAATTGCACGAAGAAAGTGGTTCCTGCTCCTTCTTCTGTTTCAAACCAGATCTGTCCATTAGCCTGCTCGATAATGCTTTTACTCATGGCAAGTCCAAGGCCGGTACCCGAAGACTTAGTAGTGAAGTTGGGTGTAAAGATCTTATTGCGCATCTCGGCAGGTATGCCTTCACCATTGTCTTTAATACTGATGGTAATTTGATTTTCAACCTGGCTTTCACCGATCTGTATTATGCAATTTTCTTTTCCCTGGCAGGCATCAACCGCATTGGCTAATAAATTAGTGAATACACGGTTCATCTGTGTTTTGTCTGCCTTCATTACAATGCTGCCCTGTATCTTATTCCAGGTGATGTGAACCTTTGGATTTGAGCTGTAAAGATCAACCAGTATGCCTATCACCTGGTGCAGGTCTACCAGTTCGATCTTCCTGTTTCCAATATTGGCAAACTGTGAAAAATCTGCAGCGATCTTGGAGAGATGGTCGATCTGCTCTACCAGCGTATGGGCAACATTTGCCGTGAGGTCACGAATATTTCCCTGGTTAGAATCCACAGCCTTTTGGAGGTATTGGATACTCAGCTTCATTGGCGTCAGAGGATTTTTGATCTCGTGAGCCACTTGTCTTGCCATTTCACGCCAGGCTCCTTCCCTTTCACTCTTGGCCAGTGCATCAGCGCTTTCCTCAAGCTGTCTTACCATTTTGTTGTACTGTTTTACCAACACACCAATTTCATCATCCCTGGTCCAGATAATTTCCTCATTCGTTTGTCCCAGTGTGATCGCCTTCATCTTTTCACCAATCACTGAAAAAGATTTGGTGATGGTATTGGTGATGAACAAGGCGATAACGCCGGCAATCAGGAATATAAAAGCATTCAGGTTGATGATGGTAACAAGGAAGTTGGAAATCTCCTGTTTCAAATCTATCTGAGAAGAGAAATAAGGTATGTTCAGGTAATTCACGACCTTTCCCTGGTCGTTTCTTACAGTTGCATAAATACTCCAGTATTCAAGAGAACTGATCTCTTCTTTTTGAACATACTGCACTTCCCGCATCCTGTCGAGATGATAAAATGCAAATGGATGCATTTTGGTACTCAGCACGCCTTCTTTGTACACTTTATTTTCAGAGGTCACCAGCATGTTTCCATCCAGGTCATAAATATTGACATCGGCATTATGAATATCAGCAACCTCGCTGGCGAGGGCCTGCAGCCTGGCCTGCGAAGCAGAATTGGGCAGGTTGGGATTGAAGCTTGCCGTATCCTTGATTCTTTTCTCCAGCTCTCTCACCATGATATCTGCTGTTCTGCTCAACCTGTCGATATTATTCCTGTTATACCGGTTAATAAAAAAAGAGATCGTTGCAGCACCGATGATCAGGAAGGAAAGGAGGCTGATAAAGATGACAGTTCCATGGATCTGCAGGCGTATGCTTAATTTGGAAAACAGGTTAAAAGATCTTCTCTCATTTAAAAACCGCAGCAACAAAGCCACGAGCTGTAATATGCCTACCATGAAAAGGAAGGCACAAAAAAGGTAAGAGAACAAAGTGATTCCTTCAATGAGTGATTCCTTTTTCTTTGCCACAACAATCACTTTGTTATTGTTGGCTTTGTGCCATAATTCAGTATAACCATCTTTGGCTCTTAATTCAAAAAAACTTCGCGGCACCTGGTTATTGGTGATGGTGACCTGGAAAGGATATTTGCTCGAGGAAAGAACCAGGAGTTTGTTTTTATAAATAGCATAAGGATAGACGGAAGTATATTCCGCATCTTTCCTGCTCACCTGCCGGAACAATTCCGGGTAAAGTGCATCACTATTTCCATATTGCCTTGGGGTGGAGATCACGAAGAAACTTCCAACCAGGTTATTGCTATCCCTGATAGATCTTTTGGTAATATAGGTAAGCCTGTCAAAAGAAGTTTCTATATAGTTCAGATCCTGTACGCCGGTAGGTTTACTCTGAACTGTAAATAAGGTATTTAGTTCTGCGAAAGTTTTAGGTTCATCGTTATTGATAGCAACACCCGATGAATCAAATACATAGATGCGGGTGTCATATCGCCTGCTATAACCTCCAAAATTTTCCCTGATGATGCTGTCGCGGATAAAGCGGTTCTCAAAGGAATTATAAAACCGCCTGAAATTATTCAGCAGATACCTGTTGTCAAGATAAGTAATAGCAATGCTCATGGTCCTGTCATTTGACGGATCTGTGAGCTGGTCATATTTTTCGGCAACACCGCGGCGCACTACCAGTTCTTTGTCGCGGTTACTTTGCATAATGATGGCTGCCAGCGAAACGGAAAAAATAAAGATCCAGAAAAGAGCGCCCGTAACTGTTACACGAAAACGGTTGATGATGAATTTTTCCTGGCTCACCAGCAAGGTATAGATCACAAGCCAGATCAGTACCGGTAAATGAAAAAGTACGATCTCACTACCCGACCTGATAGTAAGGTAGGCAAGGCCCACTGCCGCAAGAATAAAATAGATATAGATATAACGGTTCTGGAAAGCCGGGAAAATGAAACGGAACAATAGCCTGGTGAAGTAATAATAACTCAATGACAATAGGGCCAGGACAATCAAGCCAATGACGGTATAAACATCGAGACTAAAAAAATTATTAACGTTGAAAGAGATCTTAGAATCCGAGACCAGGCTTCTTACGATATTGGACAGTTGGAAAGTAGTATAAACCAGAACAAAAACTCCGAGGACTCCATAACCATAGGAACGGTTTCCCTTCATAAAGGAAGGAATCTTCTGAGAAGGTCCTGCATTGTAACTGGCAAATAAAATGAGCCAGCAAAGAAAAACAGAATTGATCAGCAGGTTGCCCAACGATGAATTGATATTGTTGGCCGCATAGATCTTGGGATCAAAAAGTTCAAATTGCCTGAGATAAAGCAGCTCAGGAAACTGGTAAAGCAGGAACCGTATAATAATGAATACAGCAGCCAGAAATAATACGCCTACCAGGGCTCTTCTTTTTCTGATGATGGCTTCAGCAATGGTATGAAAATAAACAAGCAAAAAGATCAGGGCTGCCACGCGTAGCGAAATGGTCAAAAGATCCTTAGAAGTGGTTCTTGCATGCGGCAATTCCTTGAGATAGAAAAGTGGTTTATTGTTCAGGGTTTTGATGCTGTGCTTTGTTGGTCTTACAGATAGCGCAACCTGGTCTACTGCAGCCTTGTTATGAACAAAACCCTTTACCAGGTAATCAGTAGAAAGATAATATTCGTTGTAGACCGGAATGAGAACATAAGCCACAACATTGTTGGTCATGCCTGCAAACTTCAGCGTGGTCTTCTGAACGATATAATATCCATTAGCGAGCTTTTGGAAATACTCACCATCTACGAGATTAAAATCTGCTTTTGGAGGAAGTATTTTTTGCGTATTCCAGAAGAGCAGGTCCTGGTTATCTGTGATGGTCTCAGCAAATAAAAACAAGCCGAATTCCTTGGCAGCCAGTTGCTGGAATTCTTCCATGGTTTCTGTTTTCAGCACCAGTTTCCGCATCAACTCATTATCGGAAAGTGTTCTTGAAGCATCTACCTGTTGCTCCTGCACATAATGCTGCAGCAGCTTTTGATGAAAATCTGTAGAAGGCTGAACCTTAAAATACCAGCTTGAAACAAAGGATAGCAGGAAAAGGCCTGCTGAAAATAACAACAGGCTGCGTGTTGAAAAAAAGCTATGTAGTTTGGGAAACTTCAATCCTTTTCCCTTTTGATTTGGTTCCAGATCGCGTCCATATCAGCGAGGCTCATTTCATCCAGCTTCATTCCGGATGACAGGGCTTTCTCTTCCATTTGGGTAAATCTTTTGATGAATTTACGGTTAGTGACCTCGAGAGCATTTTCAGCGTCAATATTCAAAAACCGTGCAAAGTTCACCAGCGAAAAAAGCAGGTCTCCAAATTCTTCTTCCATCTTTGAAGCCTCGTTCAATTGTATGGCTTCCTGAAGTTCCGCTTCTTCTTCCTTTACTTTTTCCCATACCTGCTCCTTATTCTCCCATTCAAAACCTACCTGTTTTGCCTTTTCCTGCAAACGCATTGCTTTAATTAATGAAGGCAAAGAAGCCGGCACGCCCGATAAAACAGATTTCTTCCCTTCCTTTAATTTCAGTTTCTCCCAGTTCTTTTTTACGTCTTCTTCATTTTCCACTTTTACATCACCATAAATATGCGGATGCCTGTCGATTAGTTTTTTTGAAATACCTTCTATGACATCCTGGATCGTAAACTTATTTTGTTCAGATGCGATCTTGGAATAGAAAACAATATGCAGTAAAAGGTCTCCCAATTCTTCCCTGATATGGTTCCAGTTTTCTTCACTGATTGCTTCTGTAAGTTCATATGTTTCTTCCAGCGTCATCTGCCGCAGGCTCTGAATGGTTTGCTTGCGATCCCAGGGACATTGTTCCCGGAGTTCATCCATGATCTTCACTAATTTATCAAAAGCTTTCTCCTGTTGGTCCATTGGTTATAATTGAAATACTGAAAAGAATAAAAAGACAACAAATAATAATAGCAGCATGATCAGGCCTAGTAAGTTCAACAAAAGAAATTTGCCTAAGGTCTTTCTTCTACCCTGACCATAAAACCTTCGCATCGACATATATAGATAAACTCCGCCCCAGATAAATAATAGAACATTGATATAGGAGAATAGTTTCCATCCGGAGACATTTTCCAGTTTTCCGGAGAGCATCAAAAACAGCAGCAGGAGGAAGCTGAAAATATAATGATACAATGTAAATACCGCATGATCGCTATAATAGAATTCCTTCCGCCTCACATATAGTAATTTCAGAAAAAGCGCAAAAAAAGGAAGCGAGAAAAATAACAGGTAAGGAAGTTTGTGTAATAATGTATCTATAAAACTTCTCATGATCGCCCTGTCGTCACCATCGTATTTTTCATTGGCGGAATAAAATGCCTGCTGAAATTTCTTTTCCAGCCAATTGTTACCAAAATGAACGCTTAATTTGTCTGAACTTTTGAAAACTTCCATCCTGTAATCCTTGTTGTGAAGCCGAACGGGGAAAGAAGTATCAGATTTTTTCCTGGCTTCGGGGTTCACAAGGTTGATCCGGTAGTTGGTATCCATCACGTATTGCAGCTGATTTCTGTAATTGCTATCGCCGGAATGCATAACAGCAAATTCAAACCTTTCCGCCCTGGTCATGGTAGATGATGATAAATCTTTTCCAAAATCTTTCGCTGAAAAGAATACCAGGAAGAATACTGCGGAAGTAAAAAGATACATGCGGATCGGGTCGAGATAGCTGATCCTTTTTCCAGCTACAAACTGTCTGGGAATGAAACCGGGCCTGATCAGCAGGTATTTTACCGTATCAAAAAACTTTCCGTCAAAATGAAAGACGTCAAAAATGAAATGTTTGAATAAGGAGATGATGCTTTGTTTGGTGACAATATTTTCCTGACCGCAAACCTGGCAATAACGCCCGGCAACGATGGTTCCGCAGTTCAGGCAATCTTTTTCCTTGCGTTCTGGCTGGTGGGACACGTAAAATTTTTCTTAAAAATAGGTACAATTGCCCCAGTTATGATATTGTTGTCGCAATCACCAAAAGCATTTTTTACATTTGAGCAAACAATATCTTAATGAGAGCTATCATCCTGGCTGCTTTTCTTTCTTTATCCATTGCCTCTTCTGCCCAATATTATTACAAGGATATCGTGGGCACTAAAGAATCTTCGGAACTGGTTCACTCCTATCTACAAAATAAAATCAGCAAGGTGGTAATTAACAGCTTTGATGCTGCAGGTGAGCGTGATGAGAATTTTTTTGTGGAGCAGCAATTCTCGCCATTAAAAAGATCGCTGACTACCATTACGCGTGCAAGTGCCGCAAATCCTACTTACCTGATTTCCTGGTTTGATACTGATGGCAGGATTATCAAAACTATTGACAGTAGTGAAGTGATCGTAACCCAGACCAGTTATGAATACAATCCTGCAGGCCAGTTAATTAAAGTAGTGAGCAGTTCTTCTGATTCTGCAAATAAGGCCAGCATGAAAGAAGAACATATCTGGAACTGGAACGGAAATATTCCTGTAAAAATGCTGCGTATCAAGAACAATATCGATACTGTCTACCTTGATTTTAAGATGGATGAAAATGGAAATGTGATTGAGGAGCAGGAGACGCACCGCAAAGTAAAATCCTTTCCTGTTTTTTATTATTACAATAGCAAAAACCAGCTCACAGATATCGCACAGTACAATGCCAGGGTAGCGAAGGTTCTTCCAAATTACATGTTTGAGTACTCCGACAAAGGTCAGGTGATACAAAAGATCACAGTGCCTTCTAACAAATCCGACTATCTGATCTGGCGTTTCCAGTACAATGACAATGGACTCAGAACGAAGGAAGCGATCTATGACAAACAAAAAAAGCTGACGGGTAGGATTGAATACCAATACAGCACTGGGTCCTAAATGGAATATACTTACCTGGGCGACAGAAATACAGCCATTTACCTGAAGGGCATGGCCTGCAGGGCCGTAAGACGAGAAGATGGCAAATGCATCCGGGGGAAAAATGGCTCCATGATGGTAGAAACCTCAGAAGGCCAAAAGCTGGTAGTAGTGGCCCGTTTATTAAGAAAATTGAAATAAGTAAGCCTTGCTTTGAACATGATGAACGAAAATTTCCAAGTTTCTTTTTAACATTTCAGTTCCTCCCTTATTTTTGCACCACAAAATTGAACTATGGATTATCAACAGCAGGAATATCATGAAGAGCTGCAGAAAGTACAGGACAGGGATTTCACCCACAACTGGGTTTCTTCTTCAGCCTTTTTATTCTATCTCTCTGTTTTTTGCCTGGTAGCTTTTATGTTTGGCAGCTGCTATAAGCTGTACAATAAAAGATATGAGAACAGCAAACCTGCCAATGTGGTGGTCCAGGAAAGTACACAGTACACACCGAAGTACAACACTCCTAAATAAAGAGAAAAAGTTTTTGTTGCAATAAGATCAATACCTATTTTTGCAACCCCTTAAAGTTCTTATCTACGCGGAAGTAGCTCATTTGGTAGAGCACAACCTTGCCAAGGTTGGGGTGGCCGGTTCGAGCCCGGTCTTCCGCTCTGAGGTCCTCTGCTCTTAAGGCGGAGGATTTTTTTTTCTTCCTATGTGAAGAAAGGAGCCCTGGTGGTGAAATTGGTAGACACGCAGGACTTAAAATCCTGTGGCCAGCAATGGCCGTATCGGTTCAAGTCCGATCCGGGGCACTATATACAGAGCGAGTGTGGAGTGCGGAGAGCGATTTCTCCCTCGCTCTCGCTTCGCCATCGCTATGGCTATGGCGAATACAATCTGTTTCTCACTCTGATCTTTTGGCTCCTGGCTTAACAATTACTATTTAGCGCCTGTTGCGTCGCACTCTTGTACTGTAGTACTTCATTCAACTAAATCTAAGTATCGGAGGAAGGTTTTTCTCCAACAATTTCAGTGAAGGTCTTTTTCTTTTTTACAAAATGCTGCCATACAATATTGCCATTGAAAACTCCATCAAGCAAGGTGAGTTTTTTCTTTTTATACGCTACCTGTCTTTTCTTTTGAAAAAAGATCCATTTGATAAAAGCAAGGTGTGCCTTGATCACAGCTATGAAATAGCCGCCATCCCCGGATAACAACATTTTCAAAGCAGCTACCTGGTCAAGCATCATGCGGAAGGGAATCTTCCACCACTTCTCCGACAATGGAAGATTTTTATAAAGTAGTATTTGGTTATTCCTGTAATTCAAAAAAGTTTTGCGTGAGTTTCCCCTGGGAAGCGTTCCTCCTCCCACATGATAAACGATGGAATCTGCACAGCAATAGATGTCATAACCTTTTAACTGCGCACGCCAGCATAGGTCGATCTCCTCCTGGTGCGCAAACAAAAAATCATCAAAACCTTCCAGCTCGTGAAAGATGCGTGATCTGATCATTAATGCCGCACCACTGGCCCAGAAGATTTTTTCTGTGCTGTTGTATTGTCCCTTGTCTTCTTCACAATATTCAAAAACACGTCCCCGGTTAAAAGGATAACCAAATGCATCTATCCATCCGCCCGCAGCACCTGCATATTCAAACTCTTTTTTATGATGGTAGGAAAGTATTTTTGGCTGACAGGCAGCGCAGTTTTTATCAGCTTCCATCAGGCTGACCATGGGATCAAGCCATCCCGGTGTGACTTCTACATCAGAATTCAAAAGAACAAAATAATCTGACTCAATATTTTTTAATGCTTCATTATAGCCTCCCGCATAACCCAGGTTTTTTTTCAGTAAGATAAGATCCACATTGGGATATGCCTGTTGTACAAAAGAAACCGAATCATCAGTGGAAGCATTATCTGCAATCACAATTTTAAAATACCCGTAAGTGGTTGCCATCAGGGAAGGAAGAAATTTTTCCAGGTAATTTTTCCCGTTCCAGTTCAGGATCACAATGGCAACAGAAAGATGGCTCAAATGAAAAGATTATTCAGGTAAAAATAAGAAGTTGTTTGAGGTTTGAAACTATTGATGGTTGCAGTTGTTTCGCTTTGCCTACAGTTCAAGCACCAAACTCCGTATTTTTAGACATGTTTCGTCAACTCCTTAACTGGCGTACGCTTCTGGCGCTGATCGCGATCTTTATCGTGAGCGGTACGATCTGGTATTCTTCCTACCTGGCCGACAAAATTGAAAAGGAAGAAAGACAAAAAGTAGAAGAATGGGTAGAAGCCAGCTATGCCCTTCTCAATCCATTGAATTCAGATACCAGGTTACCTGCAAAGATCCTCGAAGACAATACTGATATACCCATCATCGCCACCGATGAAAAAGGAAATATCCTGGGTTACAAGAACCTTGATTCCATTAAAGCTGAAGCAAAGGATTCAGTTTACCTGCGAAGACAACTGGAAAGTTTCAAATCAGAAAACTCACCCATAAATTTTTATGTACCAGGGGATTCCACCAAGGTGAATCACTATTACTTCGGCCACAGCCAACTCCTGGATGAGGTACGTTATTATCCATTGGTCCAACTATTTATTGTTGGACTCTTCATCCTCATTACGGTTCTTTCTTTAAGAAGTAATTACCGCTCCACGCAGAATCATTTATGGGCAGGTATGGCCAAGGAAACGGCTCACCAGCTGGGCACTCCTGTTTCCTCTCTTGAAGGCTGGGTGGAGATCCTGAAAGAAACACATGCAGGAGAAAGTTTTGTTCCTGAAATAGAAAAAGATGTGACCCGTTTGCGACTTGTCTCCGACCGTTTTGGAAAGATCGGCAGCACACCGCAACTGGAAGAAAAAAATATCATTGAACAGGTGCAGCACATGATGGACTATGTGAAAAAGCGTGCTGGCGGAAAGGTTTCTTTTCAGTTAAATACACACAATGCAACGGAAATCTTTATCCGGATCTCAGCTCCTTTGTTTGACTGGGTCATAGAAAATCTTTTAAAGAATGCACTTGATGCCATGGAAGGTAAAGGAAGCATTAAAGTAGATATCACTGAACACGAAAAAAATGTAGTGATTGATGTTACTGATACAGGTAAGGGTATCAGCAGTAAAAATATGAGCAGGGTTTTCAAACCTGGCTTTACCACCAAAAAGCGTGGCTGGGGATTGGGATTAAGTCTTTCCAAAAGGATCATTGAACAATACCACAAAGGTTCGTTAACGGTAAAACATTCCGAGCCAGGAAAAGGAACAACTTTTCGTGTTGTTTTGAAAAAATAAGATATTTTTGCTGCCCTTTCAGGGATGCCCGGGTGGCGAAATTGGTAGACGCACCACCTTGAGGTGGTGGCGCTGGAAACGGCGTGCTGGTTCGAATCCAGTCTCGGGCACTAAAGACAGAGCGGAGAAACAGATTGTATTCGCCATAGCCTTAGCGAAGGCGAAGCGAGAGCGATGTTGTTCCGCTTTTTTATTTCCCTTGCTCCCACTTATAGTGCAGTATAAAGGCCATTCAATCAATTTTTACATTTTACATTTTTAGGTAGCCATTTAATTGCTGTAAAGCGCGCTGGTTCCCTGCCTGACTGCGTCACGCAGGCAGGGAATCCAGTCTCGGGCACTAAAGACAGAGCGGAGAAACAGATTGTATTCGCCATAGCCTTAGCGAAGGCGAAGCGAGAGCGATGTTGTTCCGCTTTTTTATTTCCCCTTACTCCCACTTCAAGTGCAATATAAAAGTCATTCAATCGATTCTTACATTTTTAGATAGACAATTAATCGCTGTAAAGCGCGCTGGTTCCCTGCCTGACTGCGTCACGCAGGCAGGGAATCCAGTCTCGGGCATTAAAGACAGAGCGAGAGCGAAGAGTGGAAAGCGATTGTTCCCTCGCTCTCGCTCTGTTTCTCACTCTCAGATTCATTCCTCCATATCCAAATAATTCAGAGCCGAATAAACAGAACTGCTTTCGCCATAGCCTTAGCGAAGGCGAAGCGAGAGCGATGTTGTTCCGCTTTTTTATTTACCTCGCTCCCGCTCTGTTTCTCGCTTAAAATTTCTTTCACCAGGAATTTACCAATTTTTCAAAGTGCTTTTCTGCAGGATAAACCTATTTTACTTATGATCATTGACGCGAATTTCTATTTGCGGACAGGTCTATAAAAATCCAAACAAACATCCAATGACAGCAATCAGCCCTTATGTCTGCTGCAGTCAGGGTTATTTTTCATTTCCAGTTTATACTTTTATTATTTCAGATCACATACCACCACACTGATTTATATCACCTCACTTCTGTCCTGTGCAAATAGACAATTGGTAACCACCGCCTTTGAAAACAATCATGCAAATCACATGAATTGCAAGTCCATGAAAAATGGCGGAAACTGAAAAGCCTTACGAGTAAGTATCATTAAAAACAAAGTTATGATCGACATTTTAACGCAGACTCAGGCTCCTGAGTTTGTAAAAACCATCAGAAATGCCACTAACAAAGCATTGAAAGGAAAAGTAAGTGAAGACGACATCCACAAACTGTTAAGTTCCATGGGAGAGGAAACTACTGAAGCCGGCAGGCTGAAAGGCATACACGTACCCAGTCCTGCAGAAGCAACCGCAGAACTATATACCATAGCAGTATATGGGTATGTGAAGTGTAGTCCAACCCACCTGCCCTACTATTTCGAAGCAAATCACTGGGGCATAGGACTTGCCGCTATGCGATGTTACGGATTCATGTATACCGCCTATGAAAACTGGGATGCCTTATTCAATGAAACCAGGGGCTATCATGCACAGGGCATTGCAGAAGCTGGAGGCATTCTACAAATTACCTGGTTCAATGGAAAACATCAGCCAGTAGGACAATTTAATTCTGCTGCCGGAGGTATCGGTGTATTTGAAGTGGGTGGAAGTGGCCGTTGGCATAAGAAATAGGCTACTGAAGAATACCATTCTCTGAAAATGCAAAGGCCTTTATACCTGGGTTTTTGGAATAGAACATGATCCTGCTTATACCTGGTGAGGAGGCCTTGCCATTCTCCCCTCGCTCTCTCTGTTTCTCGCTCTGAAAAAAATTAAGACAATGTTCTCTGCTTTTGTCTTTCCGCTTCATCGTTCTGCTTCCACACTCCTTTTACCCTTTCTTATTTAAATCCAAATACCACTGGAAAAATAAAGGTCACGATCACAGTCCAAATGCAATAGACAGGCAGGTAGGCGGCAATTGCTCTTTCTACTCCATTGAGTGTTCCCTTTTTAACAAGCACCTTGAAAAGCTTTGTTGTTACCAGTACAAGGTTCAATAAGATAAGGATATTACCACCCAGCACCGCAGCCCGGTTGGGCGTGATACCCCATTCTGATATACGAAACAGAATGGCGGAAAGTGCAATCGTATTGACAATGAGTGTAGCGATTGACAACATAAACAAGATCCAGATTTCAGCTTTAGCGGTGGATTCAGAAGTTTTGGCCACAGAGAAAAATATAATGGCCATTACTCCAACCAGAAGGGCATTGAAGATGATCAAAAAATCACGGTCATTATAAGGATCCTTGGCTGAATAAACCATTGCAATGAGATAGATCACAAGCATAATCAACACCAGTGGACTGAAGATCCTGGCAATGACTGGAGAAACCTTACCAACCAGCTGTGGATTGGTTTGTGTGAGGTAAGTTCCTATGATGGGAGCTGCAGGAAGCGCGAAAACAACAATGTTTTCAAAATAGAATTGCTCTATCTGGTAGCCAAGTAATGAAAATAAACCAATGGTGATGCCACTCAGAATAACACCGGCAATGAGAATGAGTGTGGTAATGACTACCAGGTCGCCGTTGTAACGCAAATATTCCAATCGTTTTTCATAGGCATTTTTATAGGCACCAACAAAGGCAAAGCCCATTATTGACCAAAGGAAAAGAATCAGGTGAATACAGGATAAAACCGTAGTATTAGAATTTTCAATACCCGGAAGAGAATTGATAAAAATTAATCCGGCCAATGTGAGAGCAGCCATGATAACAATTTTGCCTGTGCTCAATTGATTCTTCCAGGCAAAGTAGGCTGTTAACAAAGGAAAAATAATAAACCCGACATTCCGGGGATAGAAGTATTCTTCACTAACAGAAATAATTGAAGGCAGTTTGGCAATGAAACCAGCAATCAGGGACGCAATAATCACCATTAATAATTCTCCACGGCTACCCCAGTTGATCTCTTCATTTTCGTAGTGCAGCCTTGCATTCCAGAAATCTGCAATAGGGCTGCCTTTCAATTCCGGGTATAGCAAGCTGAAATTCTTTTTGAAATTCAGCTTATTGTTCCTGTACATCTTCTCGAGTTGTCCCGCGTTGTTGAAATGTGCCCGTATTTCCTCTATCATAAGTTGTGGTTATGTTTTATGTCCTGGTATTCGAGCTAATTATTGAAAGCACTTTGAATTACAAAGTAGAGGCCTAAAAAAAATAATTTTACCGGCCATACACTGATCCATTATCTGACGATAACAATAATCTCATTTTCAAAAGCACTTTGAAGTACAAAGTAAATAACAATTCAGTTAAATATCCAAACAACCAGTACCAAATAATGACTGATTGTCCCTAACTAATTATAAATCAAACTCATATTTTATCCACACCAGTCCAGGAATAATGATCTTCATGAAGGTGGACCGGGTATGATTGACATTACTTAATCAGGAAAGCCTTCTGCCCTTCTACCAGGTATTGGCTCATTACAGCTTTATTTTATTGATACAACTTCTGCTCTTCGGTATAAAATGTTTTCAGCATACCCCTGTCAGTCATTTTAATAGGTGAACCTGTAGGACTATGTGTTTTTTTCTTCGTATGTATCTTCATAAAATCACGCACCTCACCCTGCACCAGATCAGGATATTTTTTCGAGATCCTGTTAATTGCCGATCGCAATACCTGTTTGATATTTTTGGCGAGTTCTTTTATTTTTTCGTCCGGAACAGCATTGGCTACTGAAAAAGGTGAAATACCAGACTTCCAAAGTATTTCATCTGAATACCCGTTTCCAATTCCGCGGATGCGATCCTGGTCAAGCAATACATTTTTGATATTAGCCTTGCGATTGAGTATCTCTTTTAGAGATTTATAATTGAGCCGACTGTCCAAAGCATCAATTCCCATTTTCTCAACAGGATTTAGAACGATATTGGCATTCTTCATTCGATCTGTCAGTGCCAGCCCCTTCCCTCCACTGAAATGAAATTCAACAATGGTGGATTTTCTTTCGTTATTTTTTTCAAATGGAAATAGATCACCGGTAAGCATCAGGTGAAGACCAAGAACAACATTTCCTGAAAAACAAAAACGCATTTCTTTTCCAGACCGGTATATTTCTTTTAAGGTTCGGCCTTCAATTGCAGATTTAAGTGAGGAGGGTTTGTCTTTTATTTTCTTTCCATTAACTATTACCAGTTTAGAAAGTTTTTTACCTGCATACATTTTATTCAGATTCTGCGAAAAAACCTCTATGTCTGGAAGTTCGGGCATCGAACTAAGTTAAAACTTTGAATTGATACATGCCGGTATTCAACCTGTATATTGCCGTGATCACACCCCGTTTAAAAGTTACCCGGTTTTTAGG
The DNA here is from genome assembly GCA_023386045.1 of Bacteroidota bacterium. Taxonomy (GTDB): domain Bacteria; phylum Bacteroidota; class Bacteroidia; order Chitinophagales; family Chitinophagaceae; genus Flavisolibacter. Next base: position 20,637 of record JAEWKK010000024.1, on the reverse strand, counting down.
TTTGCAATGTTATTTAAATCTATCAAATCAAACCTACAATTATGTCAAGCGTTAGTACTTATTTAAACTTCTCAAGACAAACTGAAGAAGCATTCAATTTTTACAGATCTGTATTTGGCGGTAATTTCATTGGACCAGTCATGCGCTTCAAAGATGTTCCGCAGCAACCTGGCGCACCACCAATGGCTGATGAAGATCTTAACCTTGTGATGCATGTAGAGCTTCGTATTCTTGGCAGTCATGTACTCATGGGAACAGATGCTCCTGAAACCATGGGCTTCCAGGTCAGGTTTGGCAACAACCTTTATATCAACCTGCAACCAGATACCAGGGAGGAAACCAAAAAATTGTTTGATGCACTGTCTTCAGGAGGAAAGGTAACAATGGAACTGCAGGAGATGTTCTGGGGAGATTATTTTGGAACCTGTACAGATCAATTTGGTGTGCAATGGATGTTTAATTGTTCTGAGAAAAAATGAATTCTTTTCAGATCAGTGATGATATAGAAACTCTTATTCTTTAAAAAGGAAATAAGAGTTTCTATCTACACAAATAACAAAAGCTTTTATTCATACCTGAGTAATTATATCAGGTAATTTTGCTGGTATAATTTTTTATGCTTTTTGATTATGAAAACAACCTTCGTTTTTATCATGGCAATTTTTCTGATTGCCTGTAACCAGCCTGAGGAAAAGAAGAATTCAAATATGGTTTATGGTGCACCCACGGCCACCATTTCAAAAGATAACAATACAGAGGCACAAAAAGGTCCACTGTCCTATGGTCCTAATGTTCCCCAATTAGTGGATGCAGATACTGTAGAAGTAAAAATAGATGTACAGCATAAATTGTTCACAGTGAAAAATGGTGTTCAGTTTACTGCCTGGTTATTTGGAGATTCATTACCAGGTCCCATTTTAAAAGTTCGTGTAGGGCAAACCGTTAAGTTTTCCATGACCGACCGCAGCAATGATTCTTCCATGATGTCGATGAGTGTAGGTCACGAGATGCTGAAGCCCATGCCGCATTCAATAGATTTTCATGCAGCCATGGTTAATCCTGAAGATAAATACAGGAGCATCTCTCCTGGTGAGACCATTCATTTTACATGGACAGCTAACTATCCTGGTGTATTCATGTACCATTGCGGAACTCCCATGGTATTGCTGCATATGATCTCGGGTATGGTGGGAATGGTAATCGTTGAACCTAAAGAAGGTTTCCCCGGAAAAGTAGACCGCGAATTTGCGCTGGTCCAAAATGAATATTATCTGAAACCTGCCGGAGGCGCCTATGCCCCGGATACGGCGCTTGCACTGAAAAGAGTGCCCAGCTTTGTAGCCTTTAATGGCAAAGTTGGACAATACATCATCAAACCCATGCACGTAAAAGCTGGTGAAAGGATCAGACTCTATTTTTTAAATGTTGGCCCTAATAATATTTCAAGCTTCCATGTCATCGGAACTATATTCGATAAAGTATGGATGGAGGGCAATCCTGCCAACCAGATGGTGGGGATGCAGGCTGTACTTGTTGGGCCGGCACAGGGCTCCATAATGGAATTCATCTTACCGGAAAAAGGCAGGTATACATTTGTTGACCATTCCTTTGCCAATGCGGAAATAGGTGCCGCCGGTACTTTTGTGGCGGATTAAGCCATCTCTCCCAATTTATTTCCGGACTATATAGTAATCCGGCTTCGTTTAAAACAGGTCACTGGCAGCAGTTATATTGCAGTTTCATTATATGACAACTTGTTATATATTGTGCCGCATCAAATTCTGATTATTTAACTGCAAACGAAGGAATATTCATGAACAATGTTTTCATAAGGACAGGTGCCCTCCTTGTGCATGCCATTCTCAATTTTATTATTGTTTCTTACCTGTTGAATTTTGATATCACTGGCAGGTGGATCAGGGTGATCCTGTTTTTTATTCTGGTGTTTGCCTTTTCCATCTTCTTTATCTGGCACCTCATTTCATTTATCAATTTTATTAAAACCAAAACAAAATGATAGGCTTCCTCATTTTCATCATGGTCTTTGCTCTCTTCAGTTTATTACTCAGGGTATTTTCAAGATCATCCTACCGTGGCCTGGATGGAAGATTCAATATCATTAACCTGTGGAGACCCGTTACTGCTTTCCTTCTGGCTTTATTTATCACCGTTATCAATCCTATTGATATAGAAAGAATCGATGCAGGTCATGTAGGCATCAAGGTGAGTAATATTGGTGACAACCGCGGTGTTGGCAAAACAGAATATGTTACAGGCTGGGTGTTTTATAATTCCTGGATCTCCCGCATTTATGAGTTTCCCATTCATCAGCAGCATATAGATTTTGAAGAAGCCGATATTGTTACCAAGGGTGGCTTCAGGGCAACCATCAAACCTTCATTCAATTATTCCATTAATGCAGGAAATGTAGCAAACATGTTTCAGAATCTCAGGGTAGGTGTAAAGGAAATGGAACAGGGTTGGCTGAAGAATGCCATCATCGGATCTGTAAATGATGTGGCCAACAGGTACACTGTGGATTCCATTTTTAACCATCGTGAAGAATTTGAATCAGCCATTGTAAAGGAATGTAACAAAAGAGTAGCCCAATGGTTTAACGTGTCGCAGTTGAGAACCAACATTGTCCCACCTAAAGAGATCTCTGAATCTATTGTAGCAAAGACACGCGCCATTCAGGAAGTGCAGGTGGCAGAAAACCAGAGGCAGGTGGCCGTTGCTGAAGCGGAACGCAAGATCGCTGAAGCAAGGGGTGATTCGGCACAGGCCGTGATACAGGCTGCGGGCCGGGCAGAAGCCATCAAGAAAGAACAATTATCTCTTACCCCATTGTACATCGAGTACATTAAAATACAAAAATGGTCAGGACAGGTTCCTACAACTGTAGCAGGCAATAGTGGCTTCATGATCCAACTGCCAAGGGAAGGTTCAACAAACAGGTAATAATCCAGTTTCAATATATTTTCAAAACCGGATGGTCATTCAAAATAGCCATCCGGTTTTTTATGATGAAGCAATGCTATTTTACCAGTAGATGGAATACAAAGCTGCTAGAATTCCGCAAATGATAAGTGCTCCCACAGCAAATCCCGGAGCCATCCTGAACATCTTTCTATCAACGATCAATCCTTTTGGCTGTATGCCCCTGCGGTTATCGTAAAGACTGATAAGCACCATACCAAGAATAGCGATCATAAATACAAATCCCATGCGATCAAGAAAAGGAATTTCGTAAATGCCTTCTGAATTCATGCGGGAAAATCCAAATGGTGCCAGGAAAGAAAGATCCATGATATTGGGAAGGAACTTGAAGAAAAGAGAAAAAGCAAAGCCTCCCACAGTAGCGAACAAGGCCGCATTTGAAGTTGTTTTCTTCCAGAAAAAACCAAGAAGGAACATGGCGAAGATTCCTGGTGATACGAAGCCCGTATACTCCTGGATGTATTGAAAGCCGCCTTTCTTATCGATGCCCAACAAAGGAGCGATCATCACTGCAATAATCATGGCAACCACCACTGTGAGCTTTCCGATCTTTACCATCTGGTTCTCTGTTGCTCCAGGTTTGAGCTTTTTCTTGAAGATATCCAGCGTGAAAATTGTAGCAATACTATTGGCCTTACCTGCCAGTGAAGCAACGATGGCTGCAGTTAATGCTGCAAAAGCAAGTCCCTTTAACCCCGCAGGCAAAAGATTTAATAGAACCGGGTAAGCCCTGTCCGGGTTGATCTCTCCTGCCTGCACCAATTCAGCCTGGAAATCCCCCTGGCGGTAGAGGACATAAGCTGCAATGCCGGGCAATACAACTATTACCGGCATCAGTAATTTTAGAAAAGAAGCAAACAGAATTCCCTTGCGTGCTGTTGGCAGGTCTGCACCTAATGCTCTTTGCGTGATGTACTGGTTACAGCCCCAATAGTTCAGGTTCACGATCCACATGCCTCCTATCAAAACCGTGAGACCGGGAAGGTCCATGTAGTTTTCATTGCTGCGATCGAAGATCATGTGGAAATGATCATCGGCCTGATTTGTCATGATCTTAAATCCATTGATCACACCAGAATCACCAAATTTTTCTGAAACCAGATTCAGAGCCATATAGGTAGTGACAAGTCCGCCTAATATGAGAAAGAATACCTGTATCACATCCGTATAGCCAATCACCTTCATTCCGCCAAGCGTAATAAAGATGGCAAAAATGGCAAGGAGGTACATACAAAGGGTGATATTGATTCCCGAAATACTATTGATGGCCAGGGCACCCAGGTAAAGTATTGAAGTAAGATTTACAACAACATACAACAGCAACCAGAATACTGCCATGATCATCGCTACCGTACCATTATACCGCTCGTTCAGGAATTGCGGCATGGTGTAGATCCTATTCCTGAGGTAAACAGGAATAAAAAATATGGCAACGATCATCAGCGTGGCTGCAGACATCCATTCATAAGTGGCTATGGCCAGTCCCATTTTAAAACCACTGCCACTCATGCCAATAAACTGCTCTGCAGAAATATTGGAAGCAATGAGCGAGGCGCCAATGGCCCACCAGGTCAGAGAACCCTCGGCCAGGAAATAATCATGCGAAGCGGTTGTGCTTTTCTTTTTCTTTCTCTGGTAGATAAAATAACCATAACCGGCAACTATGATAAAGTAAAATATAAAAACTATGTAGTCTTTAGTGTGCAAACCTGCCATTCCTTATGGGATTAGAATTGTAGGAACTAAAATATAGGATTTATAGGAATAGGATCAGGAGATAATTTAATACAAGGATGATTTCCACTGTTTCAGAGCTAAAATATCTTTAACCATGTCCCGGAATCACAATGCCTTTCAAACGCCGGTACATCTCTGTAGCATATTCATCGGTCATTCCGCTGATATGATCAAGGGCACTCATTACTTTGACATAGTGTGAATCACTAAGCTCAAACTCTGTGAACTGGTATGGAAAAAGATGCAGCAATTTTTCTTCCTTATGCGAAGGTTTTGCTTTTAAAAGCGCGGGTACAAACAACTGGAGCAGTTCGGACATCACATTATATCCGGCCACTTCAATCTGCATAACCGTAGGATGGCCATAAATTCTTTTAATAGAAATGTCTTCTACTGTCTTTAATGATCCAAAAGACTGATTGATCACACCTGCGAGTGTTTCATTGAAATTGCCATTGATAATGGCCTCACGATTATCGAGAAAAACGGATGCAGACTGGTTTACCAGCAAATTGATGATCCTTGCCCTCAAAAAAGCAAGTCCTTCGTTGGCATCTTCAATGCTTTTATAATAGCCGTGAGTTTTATCCGCATCGGTCTTGCTAATGCTGCGTATCACATTCATAAACACTTCTTCCACTTCTTCTTTTCTTAAGATACCCAGTCTTTGCGCATCCTCCATGTCCACGATGTTATAGCAGATATCATCAGCCGCTTCTACAAGATATACGAAGGGATGTCTTTTAAATACCAGCGGCTCCTGGCTTTCGGGGATCATATGCAGGTCATTGGCGATCCTTGAAACTGTTTCTTTCTCTGTTTGAAAAAAGCCATATTTTTTCCGGTGCCTGAATCTTTTATCTACAGCAACTGATTCACAGGGATATTTTAAGATGGAGGCAATAGTGGTATAGGTCAATCCGAAACCTCCACCAAACCTTCCCCGGAAACTATGGGTCAGCACTCTTACAGCATTGGCATTGCCTTCAAAAGAAGTCAGGTCTGCCCATTCTTTTTCAGAGAAGAAATCCTGTAATGGTCTTCCTTCAATAAGGTTTTGTGCGTTTTCAATAAAATATGCAGAAATGGCTTTTTCACCAGAATGACCAAAAGCCGGGTTTCCAATATCATGAGCAAGACAGCCCGCGGCTACAACATTGGCCAGCTCATAGCGATAAAACTCATAGGCTTCTTCATTATTTTTCAATGACTCACTGATTTGCGCACCAATGATCTTTCCCAGTGAACGACCTACAGAAGCTACTTCGAGGGAATGTGTAAGACGGTTGTGAACGAAAGCAGTTCCCGGCAAAGGAAAAACCTGTGTTTTATTCTGCAACCTGCGGAAAGCTGAAGAAAAGATCAAACGATCAAAATCCCGCTGAAAGCCTGATCTGGGTCCTGAAGGAATTTTATCAGACCCTACCCTTTTCTCTGTAAATATTGTTTCGAAATGCATGTATTGGTAAAGCGGTAAAAATAAGACAAGAATCAGAACCGTCTAAAAACTAAACTATCCGCTTTTGGCGGATAGTAGATAGTGATGAAAACTAAAAAGAATTAAACTTTCAGGTACCAAAGCACGCCCAGTAAGGCAATCAGGAATACAATGGTGTGTAAAAGGTCTTGACCATAATCTTTTTCAACTTGTTTCTGTTTCATAGCGGGTACGTTAAGCGTTTGATAATGCTCACAGGATTGGATTGCTATGATCTTTCAGGAAAAGGATTGGTTCAGGAAATGGATCTGGTCAGAAGGAAATCTTTTTGTATGGTTAATGTATCCTTGCTGCGGTTTCTCTTTAGGATGTGGATCGACTGTTAACCTGACGTAAACCTAATGATCGCAATTAAAATATGCAATCGGAGATTTACTATATTTATTTTTTTAACAGCACTAAAGCTTAGGATGTTAGCCTTTGTGGAAAACTTTCATCAGTACTCGTAAATTTACGAACAATCACAAGGCATATTTTAAAACTAATGGTCATGTATACAAAAGAAGAACTGGCAGGAATGATTGATCAATCTACTTCTAATTTGCTCCAGATGCTTTCATCCATTGATGAGAAAGAATTCAACCAAAGAAAAAATGAAGCATGGTCGGTGGCTGATGTAGCGGAACATCTTCTTTCTTTAGAAACACAAATCAACCTGTTTATAAAAGAAGCCCATCCTACAGAACGGGCACCGGATCTTAAGGTAGAACCTGTAATGCATGGACTGCAAAGTTTTGAAAACAGGTATAATGCTCCTGACTTCACCTTACCAAGCGCAGAAGACAAGGATAAAAATAAATTGATGAATGGGCTGCAGGAACAGAGGGATATACTCAGGCAGATCATTCTTACAACTGATATCACCGAGACTGTGAATCAAAAGCATCCTGTAATCGGTAGCATGACCAGGCTGGAATGGGCCTGCTTTAATATTCATCATACCGACAGACACCTGCAGCAGATCAGAAATATTTTAGCTGCCCTAAAAGATCAGAGCATACAAACAGAATCTTTAAACTCCTGATCTATTTCAGATCAGGTCTTCATCTTCAACCTTGTATTGTTCTTTTATCTTGCGCATCACTTCATCCATGCTGGCGCGGTGATCCCTTGCACTCCATTCGCCCCGCTCCCATTTATCCAATTCAATATCGATGTGCTTTTTTTGCAGCTCGGTAAGCTTATTCACGAGGTCTTCAGACATTTCCTTCTGCTTCCGGAAAAAAGTTTTTCTTTTTTCAAACAGCACTTCTTTATTCTTCCGCATTTCATTTTCCTCTGCCGCCATTAGCAGGAGTTCTTCTCTTGCCAGCGCCACATCATAAGGGCCTACTGGCATGATCAGTTTTGAAAGTATGGGACCTACTTCTATCAAAATGATCAGCAATGAAAGAAAAAGACTGGTCCACCATACACTGCTTTCTTCGTCTGAAAGATCGGACAGTGCTTTGTTCTTTTCAAGAAAGCCCATATTTGCCATGGCCGTCTTTTCATAATCCTTTCTTTTTTGTTCCATTGAGGACCTGGCAGTGCTGATAATACTATCCTGAGCTTTATTATTGCTGTCAATATTTTTTAATTCAGGTGCAAATTGCGTTTGTGCAGTCTGATAAGCATCCATTTTCAAACGTGTGAGCCTTTCAATTCCACGCTGGCCACTGCCACCTGTTCCATCGGCTTCGCGAACATAATCATCCTGCAAACGTCGCAGGGTATCTTCTATTGCAGATTTCCTGGCATCAAGTCTTTGCCTTTCCGATTCCGCGTTCTGGATTTGAATTTTGTTTTCAATTAGAAGAAGGCTGTCGTTACGCTGGATCTTATGATGAAGGTTTTCCTGCATTTTCACAGCGATCTCTTTTTCAAAGATCTTGAGTTCGAGTGGCCTTGCAATGGTAAGACCTATCAGCAAAGCAAGTCCAAGTCTTGGAACGGCCATCCATATTTGTTTATTTTTGCTGACCCCATATTTGCGCATGGTAGATACCAGAAACCTGTCGAAGTTGAAAATGATCAATCCCCAGGTTATGGCAAATAAGATCGTCCATATCCAGTTTCCAAAAACACTATAGATGGCATATCCTGATGAAAGAGTGGCCAGGACAAATGTTGCCAGGATCACGCCACCCAGTCCAGCATATTTGGTAGCTTCCGAAGGAAACTGTTTGAGCAATTTTTGATGTGCACCGGCGCACCACCATAAAAAGCTGCTTTCTTTTTTTATTACCCTTTTACTTCCACTGAAACTATCGTAGCTGTACAAGCCATCATCATGCTGTTCAGCATTTTCCTTATTGGTTTGCGACATAACTAATTTTTGTTTACCTGTTAAATAACGGCAATCGTTAAAGGGTTGAAGTGGAGATATCAATAACGCGGCAGTAAAAACAAAATTATGCCGAAACCGTTAATAAATTAATAAACTACAACCAAGCGGGCTGTAGAGAGCAGCCGAGTAATAATTATTTATTATCTACCATTAGATGGTATCGAAGCACCAGATCATCATTGTAAAATAAGTGCAGCCATTTCACCTTTGAAGAAGTAACGATATAACTATAAAGGACCTTTGTTCCATTTATTTGAGGATATAGGAATACGGAGTAAGGCATTTGATTTAATTCAGTTGAATCAAAAAAAGGATCAGATCCTATTTGCCTGTCCTTATCCATATTTTTTACTTCCAATTCTATTGCAATGGTATCCCCGGGTTCAGCATGAATAAAACCTGAACCAAGAGAGGCAGGCAGAATGCTGTATTTATCAAAACATTTATACCTGAAAGGCGACTGCCTGAATTCACTGACGGGCGGAGTGTTTTCCATCAATGTCCATCTTAGATTTTCGGGATAGTGGTCTCTTATAAATGAGGAAGGTGATGGAAGGAAATAAGCCTCATTAATTTGCTGAACAAATTCTTCCCTGTGGTCAACATAGCCGCTACCCCAGGTTGCATCTACCAGGTGCCAGACACTATCAATCCTCACTGCATTCCATGAATGATTACTGCGAAATTTAGAAGGGCGGGTTGCATTAGGCCTGGCAAAACCTGTTACCACTTCAGCTTTTAATCCTGCATAGGAACAAAGCACTTTAAAAAGCCTGGCATAACCTTCACAAACGGTAACCCTCCTGTGTAACACTCTGATGGCAGACATTTCCTCGCCTGAACTCCAGTTGGCTATAGTATCAAGAGGATCAAATTCAAAACGTGAAGCATATTGTTTTTTAATGGAAGCAAAAATCCCTGTATTATAGGCAATATGTTGTGTGATCCAACTAAAGATGGCTCTTGCTTTTTCTAGTTCAGTTCCAAATGGTGAAGTGAGTTTGACTGCAAGTTCCTGAGGGGATTGGGCAGCCACTGTAGCAACATAGCCATCTATTTTTTCAAAACCTTTATGCCTCAATTGCCCATTACTGGCCACATAAGTCAGAAGACAAAAGATGAGGAAAAAGACTTTGGTCATGATGAAAAAAATAATAATCTCTATACAATTTCATGATTTGTAGCTCATTAATTCCCCTTTTACCAAAAAATCCGATCTGAACTATCCACTCGTAAAATTACTAATCAGGTTAGGTTTAAAAAGTTATTTTTCGGGAACAGATATTGCAGTTATATAGTTTTTTAATCTTTACTCCAACATATGAACGAACAATTATTTATCCAGGCGGTAACTGAGAAGTCAAGAGAGTTCAATCTGAATCCTTTATTGCTGTTATCTGGTATAGAGGGACTATATACTTTCAAGGACGTGCAGTTGGGCGCTGTAAATTATGAGCTGCTCGATTCTTTGATTCTAACCATTTTCGCTTTGAGGATCGGAGACCAGTTTCATACCATGGCACAGGAAAAATTATCCAGCAATAATGTTTCTGTGCAGCTGGCAGCAATCAATGAATTATCAGAAATTTCAGAAGCAGAGATCATGGCTTCGGAAAGTCCTTTTCTCCAATCCTTTGCCAGGTTGTTGCAGGGAAAAAGTCCTGTCAGGAAATATCATATCAAGGCCCTGGAAGTAGCTGCAGTGGAGATCAAAAAAGCACAGGTCAGTTTTAGCAGTGACAGCATAGGCGATATCATGCTGGGCATCTGCAAGGAAGATGCAGAAAATAAACTGGGTATGGCTGCACTGTTTGCCAATTAAAATGGAGGCTGCCTTTGATCAGCGAATCAGGGTGGTTACTCCTTTTCTAAACACCTTGTTGCCTTTGTAATCGAGTCCTTCTGCCAGCCATACATAGGTTCCGGTAGGTTGCAGTTTACCGCTGATCTTTCCATCCCATCCCATGCGCTGGTTCTGTGTAGAAAATACCATTTGCCCCCAGCGATTAAAAACTTTAAAAGAAAGGAATTTGCTCATGCCAACAGGTATAGCTCTCAAAACATCATTCCTGCCATCACCATTCGGAGTAAAGCCCGTGGGCACATAAATTTCAGGCCCTTCATAAACTTTGATATTAATCTTGTCAGATCCTTCACATCCTTCGGGTGTTGAGAGAGTAAGCGTATAGGTAAAATCAGTATTCAGTGTTGCCACGGGATCCTGAATGTTTGGATCATTGAGACCAACTGCAGGAGACCAAACATAGATATTGGCACCGCTGTTTCCCAGGTCAGACCCTTGAAGTTGCAGCGGCTGACCTACTGTTACTATAGTATCAACTCCTGCATAAGCCTGAATAGGAGGAGTAACATTGATGGTTACCGTATCATATTTTAATGAAGTGCAGCCATTGGCATCTGAAACCTGAAGGTAATAGCTGGTGGTTTGAGTGGGTTTAATTGAAGGCGTAGCGCTTTGCGGATCAACAAAAGCTGTTGCAGGCATCCATGAATATCCTGTTCCTCCACTTCCCACTAACTGGATAGTTTTGCCAAAGCAAATGGTAGAATCAGGACCTGCATTGGCTAATGGTGCTGGCCATACATTCACTGTTACAGTATCTTTTGCAACACAAACATCCTTGGTAACAGTTAGGTAATAAGTGGTTGATGTAACCGGCATGGCCACCGGATTGGGAATATTGGTGGCAGATAACGACGGATCGGCATTCCAGCTAAAACTGTTTGCATTATACACCGTATTGAATTGCAATGACTGTCCTTCACAAATAGTAGTATCGTTGCCCGCATTTACAAATACAGGCTGGTTGATGGGGATGGCAATGTTACTGGTGGCACTGCAACCTTTGACATCTCTTACGGTAATGGTGATATTACTTGTACTGACAAGGAAGCTGTCGGCCTGCTGGAAATTTACACCATCAATTGAGTATTCATATTGATTGCTTCCACCGGTGGCGTGAATATAAATATATCCTGAAGGACTTCCATCGCAAAGAACCTGGGAGGGTGTGGTACTAAAGCTGATCGCAGGATCATTATTCACCACAACAGGTTTTTGGGTAATACATCCATTGGAATCTTTCACATAGAGAGTATGGTTTCCACCCGTGATAGAAAATGAATTATTACTTGCATAAGAATTTCCATCGATGGAATAGGAATAAGGCATCAACCCACCGCTCGCCGATAAAATTGCCTGCCCGTTTATTCCTGTGCATGAGGCAGTAACGATACTGTCTGCAAGCTGCAAATCAGCGAATGCCTGCACCAGTGTTACCTGTATGCTATCAATGCAACCTGTAGGATCCATAACTCTTACCGTATAATTTCCTGGTGGAAGATTCAGGAAACTGGAGTCGGTTCCATATGGCTGATTATTGATGTTGTAACTAACCGGTGCTTTCCATGCGTCGCCCCCACTCACCCTGATTTCTCCTGTTGTTCCATTTTTGCAATTGATATCGGCTTTTGATAACAATTGCAAAGACTTCACCCTGAACTTTACTGAATCCACAGAAGTACAACTTCCAAGTGTTGCAGTAGCTATGTAGGTGCTGCTTACAGTAGCAGTTGCCATGGGATTAGCTATGGCATTATTATTCAACCCTGTAGCCGGCAACCATTGTATAGCGGTAAAGTTTCCGTTTGCAGTTAGCTGAACCTGTGCGTTTTTACATACAACTGTGTCTGCAGGTTGCACACCCAGCGTATCAAAATCTTTGATCAGGATTATAATGCTGTCCAGGAAATAACCATTTAAAAGCTGACATCCGTTTGAGATATAGATTTTCAGTGTATCTGTTCCTTCTGCAATATTATCTACAATGGGCACGATTGGTACAAATACAATGGAATCATTAGCGGGAATGCTTACAGCAGAAGGAAGGGTTTGCACATCTGTTCCATTACCAGCGTTCCCTCCAAAGGCGAGGTTAACATTCATAGAAGTAGTAGATTTTCTTGAACGAACGATCTCGATACCGCCCGGCTGGCATCCTTCCACCATATAGGGATAGCCGTTCAATACTGGTAAAGAATCAAAGATTTGAATAGGATCAGATTTAAGACTGCCTGCTTCCAGGAAAACCCCGCTATCAAGTATACCATCACTCGCATCTGCTATCGCGATCTTCAGGTGGTAGACCTGGCAAGGTGTAACTGCTGAAGCAGCCGTTAATACCTTGGTATAGCCATCATGTGTGAAATGACTGTTATTCAGATTACTAATATAATATTGGGAAAAGGGTGATCCTGGCCCCATGGCCTGGCAAACAGGTAAGGAACCAGCAGACCCGGGCGAACCACTATTGATGGAATTGATGGTCACGGGGATATTGGTTCCCGGAACGACTGCCAGGTTTCTTGTTCCAGTGATGCCTGGTCCGGAAATAAAAAAAGCAAAAACATCATTCCACTGACTGCATACATATTCAGGATATTCTTCTGAAGAAAAAACATAGCGAAACTTGACACTATCGCCCAATGGAACAAAATCAAATTCAAGTACGGCGGCATCCTGTGTAGAATTGGGAGCTACGAGTGCATCGAGAGATGCGTCACCGGGAAAAAAAAGATCATTGGAAGCATCAGCTACCTGCGGGCCATTCAATCCAAACATGAAGGTGGTTTGAGCATATCCGGATGATAACACTATGCCGCTGTCAAGATTAAGCTGCGTTCCTCCATAATGAATAAAAAATCCTGTAGCTGAAGGTGAAGCTGTCATGGTAACATTACTGATGGTAATACCAGTGCCTACCAGCTTTTGTGCCAGCGCCTGCGCATTTGTTGATCCAAGCACCTGGAGTTGTGATAAAACAGGATTCGTAATGAAAAGCAATAGCAGGAAAGCAAGAGACTTTCTTAAAAGCAGCATGAAATTAGCTTGTGTTGGTTTACATACAAGTTAAGGAAATCTTTCCTTCCCTGGAGAAACCATTTAATAGCAGGCTGATTTTAAAAAACTGATAATTAAAACTGAAACAGTTAGAAGATATTTTATTTAAGAAAACGTGCATTAATAATCTTCTGCTGAATGACTGGATGGCCGGTTTTGCAGATCCTCATCATAACCACCCATGGAACCAAGACCAGAGGCATGGGCGTTTTTCACCTGCGTGAGACCCTGATTTTCCTGAGTATCATCGGCCTGCTTTTTTTCTTTTTCCTCCTTATTCTTTTTTTCTTCCCGGGCCAACTGATCATTATCTTTTTTATTACCTGCCATAAAGAAGATTTTTAAATGAAGAACCTATTGAAATTACTTTGGTCAATATGATTAAATACAAGTTAAACAATGAGGACTAAAATTGAAAGCCCGTATTCAGAAATTAAACTCATTTGATCACATCCTTATCAATTTTCCGAAGGCTGCATTTCTGCAGGAATGGATTGCTTCAAAGGCAGTACAATTACAAAAGTTGCACCTTCATTATCATTGCTGAAGCCAGTAATCAAGCCATTATGTTTTTCAACGATCTTCCTGGTTATCGCCAGTCCGATACCTGTTCCTTCATATTTTTCTCTTGAATGAAGTCTTTGAAAAATAGTGAAGATCTTGTCTGCATACTGGTTATCGAATCCAATACCATTATCCCTGATGGTTATGCGGCAAAATTCACCCTGGTCGTCTCTGGCAGCTTCAATATTGCATTCATCTACCAGTTCACCGCTGATGCGGATCACAGGCTTCTCATCTTTTTTGGAGAACTTGAGTGCATTGGATATCAGGTTTTGAAATACCTGTCGCATCTGTCCCTGTATGATTTCCATTGAAGGCAGGTCATCTACCTGAATCACTGCTTCTTTTTCATGGATTGCCAGTTCCAGGTCACTCATAACTTCATCGATGACAGTATTCAGATCAACGAATTCAAATACACTGGAAATGGAAAGACGGGTAAATGTCAGCAGGTCGTTGATCAGTTTTGTCATTCTCGCTGAAGCCCCGATGATCCTGTTCACATAATCTGCAGCGCCATCGGTTTGTGAAATGAACCGGTCGCGAATCAGGTTGCTGAACATATGGATCTTCCTAAGTGGTTCCTTTAAATCGTGCGATGCAACAGATGCAAACTGAAGTAATTCATTATTGCTGGCTTCCAGTTCTGCATTGGCTTTTTGCAATTCTTCCGTACGTTCTTTCACCTTCGCTTCAAGAATATCATTCATCAGCTTCTGGTCATGAATATCAGTGCAGGTACCAAACCACTTCACGATCTTTCCGGTTTCATCCCTTAATGGTAAGGCACGGCCTAAGAACCAGCGGTATTCTCCATCGTATCTTTTAAACCGGTATTCTATTTCATAGGGCTTGCCTGTATCAAGACTATATTTCCATACTTTCCATGCCCTTTGCTGGTCATCAGGATGCACCACTTCATTCCACCCTTCTCCCTTGGTTTGCTCGAAGCTCAAACCGGTATAATCATACCAGCGTTTATTATAAAAATCATGATAACCATCAGGAGAAGTTGCCCATACCATCTGCGGCATGAAATCGGTTACGAATTTAAATTCATCAAAAAGCCTCTGGAGTTCATCATTTTTGAGATTCAGGAGCCTGGCTGCTTCTTCAGATATTGTAATATCCATCATGGCACCTACCATGCGGCTGGCTTTACCATTGCCATCCTTCAACACTGTACCACGGTCATGTATGCTCGCATAGGAACCATCCGCTTTTATAAATCTATACTTGGCCGACCAGTCTTTTTCTTTTTCAATGGACTCGCTGATCGTTTCTTTCACCCTTTCCCTGTCATCTTTATGTATATGGTCTAACCAGAAAAGGCGGGGGTCAGCAATATCATCCTTGTTGTATCCGAACCTGGAATAAAAACTTTCACTTCTCCAGATCGTTCCAGTTTCCAGGTTCCAGTCCCAAATAGCATCGCTGGTCGCATTGGCAATCAGGCGGAACCTTTCTTCGCTTTGGGAGAGTTCAATGGTTCTTTCCTGGACTTTTTCTTCCAGTGCGATATTCAGATTGCGGTAATTCTCTTTCACCTTCATCAGTTCATCATAGTTCTGCCTGAATTTTTCTTCCGCATTCTTCTTATCATTGATATTGGTCAGGGTCACTACCAGTCCATCTGTCATCTGGCTAATGGAAAGGTCAAACCATTGTAAAGAACCCTGTTGCGTCAATTGCACTTCGGTCCGGAATGGTGAGCCATCAGCCACCACACTAAAGGCCTGCTGAAAAATACCTCTTTCCACCAGCTCTGGAAAAACCTTATTCAAAGACTTGCCAATATAATCCTGTTGTGAAAGATCAAGCAACCTGTCTGTTTCATGATTTGAGGCGATCCATTTGAGATCAACAATATTATTGCCTGTGCCTTTGATCACCTTGAAAGCCATGATGGCACTAACAGAAGCGTTAAATACAGCTTTGATGATATTATCCAGCTCCTTGATCTTTGAAATATCTATGAAGGTGATCACTACTCCATCAATAGCTTTATCCTGCCGCACATAAGGTAGTATCCTCATCAAAGAAATCAAACCTGAAGTAAGGATCACTTCTTTTTCTTCCGGGTTGCCGGTTTTTAGCACTGATGTGATCTCCTTCATCAGGGAAATACCTTTGATATTGGTAGAAATATGTTCAATAGGCCTTCCAATATCTGATTCGATAAGGTTGACCATTTTGATGGCTGTAGGATTGAATTTCCTGATCCTCATATCCCTGTCAACGAAAATCTGCGCCAGCTCAGAGCTTCTGAAATAATTATTCAGATCATCGTTGAGTTCCACCAGTTCTTTTATACGCAACTGGTGTTCTGTATTCAATGTGTGCAACTCCTCGTTCAGTGATTGTAATTCTTCATTGCTGGATTGCAATTCTTCATTGGCTGAAAGAAGTTCTTCATTGCTGGACTGCAATTCTTCATTGGCAGTTTCAAGGCTTTCCACAGTGATCTGCAAACTGGCCTTGGTTTCTTTTAGTTCTTCTTCCAGCTCTGAAATATAGGAATTAGCCTGAGCAGTGTTTTGTGGTGTGTAATCTGATGCATTCTTTAAGAAAGGCATAACATGACTCTCGCCAAAGACCACCAGGATATATCCTTCTTTTTGTGATGGACGAACAAATATGTTGATGCTTTTTTCCTTCTGGTCTTTATTGATCCGGACATTGTTCAGTGTAACCTTTGAATTTTCCTTCAGTGCTTTGCGTAAAGCTGCGTTCAGGGCAAGAGAAAGATCCGTATTCACCATTTTAAGGATCTGAAGATTGCTGATCCTGTCTGGTAAGGTGAGATATTTCTTGAAATCTCCAACAGCTTCCCTGATTTCAAAATTACTATCAATGTAAACAGCTGCGAAACCATATTCCTCTGTGAGAATTGATTTGAAATCTTCCGCAAGCTCTTTCAAGGTGGTATTGTCTTTTTGAACAAAGCGGGTTTCCCTATGAGTTCTGAGATGCTGGGTTGTAGGAAACCTGTCTGGATTGTAACGATTATCGTTCGATATTTTTCGATAGAACTTCCACTTGCTGTCCACTTCTTCAAAACCTTCTTTTACTGAAGCGGGGATCTCGCTTGGTCCAAGGAATAAATAACCGCCTGTATTCAATGAGAACTGCAAAGTGGAAAGCACCCGGCGCTGCAAGATGACATTCATGTATATCAGCATGTTCCTGCAGGAGATCAGGTCATTCTTGATAAATGGAGGGTCCTTTAATATATTATGCCTCGCAAATACAATCTGTTTTCTCAGTTCAGCATGAATGGTAACCTTGCTGCCTGTTTTGGAAAAATATCTCTCCACCAACTGATTATCTATCTCAGCCACGCTTTCTACCGGGTAAGTTCCCTTAGAAGCAAATTCAATCGCATCCAGATCTAGATCAGTGGCAAAGATCTTTACATCAAGATTTTTGTTTGCTTTTCTTAGTGCTTCGTTTACAAGAATGGCCATACTATAAGCTTCCTGGCCTGTACTGCAGGCAGCTACCCATATCTTGACCACCTCACCTTCTTCTTTCGATTTGATGATATCGGGCAGGACCTCATTTTTTAAAATATCAAAAGCAGCCCTGTCTCGGAAAAACTTGGTAACACCAATTAAAAATTCCTTTCCCAGTGTTTTGCATTCATCAGTTGATGATTTCAAATGATTTACATAGTCCGCGAATTTTTTAAAACCCAGCATGTTCATTCTTCGTGTAATCCTCCGAAGAATGGTGGGAGTTTTATAATTATGGAAATCATACTGGCAATGTTTCTCCACCAGTTTGAGCACTTCAGGTAAAAGTGATTCATCAGCCTTACCATCGCCTGTTGCACGAACAGGACGTTCCTTGATGTAGGAAAAAATTTCTTCAGGCATTAATTCCGGAGAAAGGATCATATCAGCATAACCGGAAGCAATGGCACTATTGGGCATTCCATCAAACTTGGCTGATATCGGATCCTGTACCAGAACCATACCTCCTGCTTCATGTATTGCAGCAATGCTTTTAGTACCGTCGGTACCTGTACCTGAAAGAATTACTGCAATGGCTTTGGGGCCCTGGTCTTCCGCCAGGCTGCGAAGGAAAAAATCAATGGCTGTGTTGGGAGCTTTTTCAAAATTCTTTTCATTCAGCTGCAGCCTTCCTTTTGATATGGTCAGTATTTTATTATTCGGGATCACGTATACTGAATTTTTTTCGACAGGAGCATCATGTGCTGCCTCCACCACTTTCATATTGGTGTGCCTGCCAACGAGCTCAACCAGGAGACTTTTATAATCCGGCGAAAGGTGCTGAATGATTACAAATGACAGGTTGCCATTGGATGGCATATTATCAAAAAATTCATGGATTGCTTCCAGTCCGCCTGCAGAAGCGCCTATAGCAACGATATAATGATCATTTTCAGCAAGAGAATTTTTACTTGAAGTTTTCATCCTTTATGGCAAGGTTATGCTTGAATCAATCAAACGATACACAATAAGTTCTATAAATAACCTGCCAAACCAATAATGGCGGTTAAGGGTTGAGTAAAAATAAGGGAAGCTTATGGAAAAAACCGTCAAAAGCAGTTTTTTTAACGAGGTTCAGCCTCAGCATTCAAAACCTATCTTTGCCGGCATGAGCGCAGAAAAGAATTTTACAGCAAATCATATGCAGGCCCTTGTAAAACAGATGAACGAAAAGCTGCAAAAAATTTTTGAAGGCGGAGGTAAAAAAGCCATCGCCAAACAAAAGGAAAAAAATAAGCTGACAGCACGTGAAAGGATCAATTATCTCATTGATAAGGAAAGTGAATTTGTAGAGATCGGTGCTTTCACAGGTTATGAAATGTATGAAGAACAGGGAGGTTGTCCTGCTGGTGGAACCGTTGCCGGGGTTGGTTATGTGAGTGGAAGACAGTGCGTAATAGTAGCTAATGACCAGACCGTAAAAGCCGGGGCATGGTTTCCCATCACCGGGAAGAAAAACCTGCGCATGCAGGAGATCGCTTTACAAAATAATCTTCCGGTGATCTACCTGGTTGACAGTGCGGGTGTTTACCTGCCCATGCAGGATGAGATCTTTCCGGATAAAGAACATTTTGGAAAGATCTTTTACAATAATGCACAGATGAGTGCACGTGGCATTGTACAGATCGCTGCAGTGATGGGTGCCTGTGTAGCAGGAGGTGCTTACCTGCCAATCATGAGTGATGAAACATTAATGGTGGAAGGCGCCGGTTCCATATTTCTTGCAGGACCTTATCTCGTAAAAGCTGCTATAGGAGAAGATATCGATATTGAAACTCTTGGTGGAGCAACAACACATACCGAGATATCGGGCATTGCCGATTATAAATTTAAAACAGAAGAAGAATGTCTTGACCAGGTGAAAAGGATCATGGACAAGATTGGTGAAAAAGAAAAGGCGGGCTTTGACAGGATCAAACCAAAAAAACCAGCAAGAGACAGTGAAGATCTTTATTCACTTGTTCCTGTTGACAGCACCAAGCCTTATGACATGCTGGAAGTGATCAGCAGGCTGGTAGATCATTCAGCTTTTGACCAGTATAAGGAAGATTATGGCAAGACCATACTTTGCGGATACGCACGAATTGATGGATGGGCCGTGGGCATCGTTGCCAACCAGCGAAAGATCGTGAAGAACAGAAAGGGTGAAATGCAGATGGGTGGTGTGATCTATAACGACAGTGCTGATAAGGCAGCCAGGTTTATTTTGAATTGCAATCAGAAGAAAATACCACTGGTTTTTCTGCAGGACGTAACAGGTTTTATGGTGGGTAGTCGGAGCGAGCACGCAGGCATCATTAAAGATGGAGCCAAGCTGGTAAATGCGGTAGCCAACTCAGTTGTTCCCAAGATCACCATCATTATTGGCAATTCTTATGGTGCAGGCAATTATGCCATGTGCGGGAAAGCTTATGATCCAAGGTTTATTTACGCATGGCCAACAGCAAGGATCGCCGTTATGGGTGGAGAACAGGCGGCAAAAACATTATTGCAAATCCAGGTAGCAGCATTAAAATCAAAAGGTGAGCTCATCACACCTGAAGACGAATCCAAACTGCTCAATGAAATAAAAGCACGTTACGAAAAGCAGACCTCACCTTACTATGCAGCGGCAAGATTGTGGGTTGATGCCATCATAGATCCGGTTGATACAAGAAAGCTGATCTCCGAAGCCCTCACTGCAGCCAACCACCAGCCAGTGATGCAGGAATTCAGGACGGGGGTGTTTCAGGTGTGATGTGGTCAATGGTGAGTGGTGAATGGTGAGTTATAGTGAGTGGTGAGCAGTGAGTGGTGAGTTATGGTGAATGGTGAGAGGTGAGTGGAGAGTTATGGTGAATGGTGAGTAGTGAGTGGTGAGTATCTGCAGCTGGATCCTACGCAGACTTCGGATAACTGCTTCGGCGGACAAAGCACGAGTTCACAAGTTGGATAATCTAATTTAAGGTGTAATCGTCACTACTTCATCTGACAGTTAAAGGATTTTCTTTATTTAGTTTTATAGGGTTAGGATATTACTGTCTGATTCTAAAGTTAAGCGATCCAACATTTTTTCTTCAGCCAGGTATTTGCT
>JAEWKK010000044.1 GCA_023386045.1 Bacteroidota bacterium | reverse complement strand
CCACGCGTTGGAATCTTTGCCGCATTGCTCGCCGTGGCGTGCAGCCGCACACCTGAGCCGGCGCAGGTGTCCGCGCTCGCAGCAGTTGCTCCAAGCCTGCTGAGCCAGGCCGCCACCGGCGAAATTGCGAGATCGCAATGGCCTGCCGGCATTGCTGGTCTCGAGCCGGAGCTTGTCCGTGTGGCACCCGAAGGCCTGTATGTCGTTCTTTCGTCCGTCGGTGTCGAAGAGCACGGTCTGTTCGTCCCGAGTGCACCGGGCTTTGCTGCGTCTCCGGGCACGGACCCGTCGTACACTGCCCTCGGTCAGGGTGTCTTCTCGTACCACGTAAAGGGGTAACGGGTCGGAGCCTAACAATTCGTCCAAGCCGACGCCCCTTCGCGGCGCGGCTTAACTCAGGTGTTAGGCCGCATGGACAGACCCCGGCGTCTCACCGCATCTCTCAGCGCCGCGCTTGCGCTCGCGGGCTGTGGGCTCCTCGATTCTGGTATCGAGTGGGAGGATGGTCCGTTTGTGGTGATCTGGATCGATCTCTTTAACCAGGCGCATCTCGCGCACCGTGTCGATGAATCCGTCTCATCCGGTATCACTGAGCCTTGCGTCACGGCAGTAGGCTCGAATGCGGCAGTTGTGGTCGCAGAACGGATTCCGCCAGGTTCCAAGGCGTCAGAGTTCTATGTGGTGTACAAATCCCGCTTTGATTGGTCCAAGCCTGAGTCTGCTTGGCTCAAAGGCCCGCTCTCTGCTTCCACATATACAGCGCTGAAGGCCCATCAGGCCATGCCTGAACTCAAGGTGGTCGTCCCGCGCGCCGTATGCGAAGGTGCGGCCTAACAATTCGTCCAAGCCGACGCCGCTTCGCGGCGCGGCTTAACTCAGGTGTTAGGTGCCAAGATGAAGATGATCGCAGCCGCATTTCTTGGCTTCCTGCTCTCGGCCGCAGCGCAAGGCGCTGAACCGGCGTTCGCCCGCACGTGCATCAAGGCCACTCAAACCGAGAAGGGCCGGATGGCGGAGGTATCCGTTGCGGAGACCTCCGGCCACAAGGAGGTCGATGCATTCGCCAGGAACCTCGTGAAGGTCTTTCATCTGCAACTTGGAAAAGGCCAGTCCGTCCCGCGGCAAGAAGGATTCGTCGTAGTCGACTACTTCGAGGACGGCAGCTTTGCCAGTACGCTGTTCAAGGAGAAAGGCCGGCTGGTCCGCGGGTGCTTGGATCTGCAGCCGCTAGAGAACGGCTTTGGCACCTAACAATTCGTCCAAGCCGACGCCGCTTCGCGGCGCGGCTTAACTCAGGTGTTAGGGCCCATGACGGACCTCACGGCGCTCTTGACCATCAAGCGAGACGCAGCGCTTTTGCGGTGCGCCGGCGTGCTGTTCGCCCTGTGGCTCTTCTGCACTGGGCCGCTGCGCTGGGTTGCAGCTCACGCACTCCCACTGTGGCTCTTGGGTAGCGCACCAAACTTCTTCGCGGGGCTCACGCTCACCTTTTGGCAGGCGTTCGTCGTTCCTTCCCGCCCCGCTGGATCCGCTGCCGTCGCGCTTGCTGTGCTCGCGTTCGTAGAAGCGGTGCAGTTGGCCATGCCCCAGCACCGCGCGGATCCGTGGGACCTGTTGGCCAGCCTAGTCGGGTGCTCCTTGGTTGTGCCTGCCTTGTATTGGCGCCGCCGGATGACGCAGCATGAGCCCTAACAATTCGTCCAAGCCGACGCCGCTTCGCGGCGCGGCTTAACTCAGGTGTTAGGCCCCTGACCGAAATCATGCGCAACCTGAAAGTTCTTCTTCCGCTAGCCGTTGCGTTGCTCTTGGCGGCTTCATGCGCCGAGAACGACAACGATTACTTTCCTTACAAGATGAAGGGGCTCAATGCCTGGGTCTATGATTCGCGGCAAGAGCAGGAGTTCTTGGCTGGCTTTGTGGCCGCGGACTATGACTCGCGCCAAGAGGGCCTAGCCGGTTGCGCGGCATTGGCTTCGTCGGCTGCTGCTGCAAGACACCTTGAGCAATGGAGCCACGTGTGCTGTACCGTCACCGAGAAGTCGCAGTGCGCCACCAAGGTCCGGTAGCCGCAACGGGGCCTAACAATTCGTCCAAGCCGACGCCGCTTCGCGGCGCGGCTTAACTCAGGTGTTAGGGCTCAAGTGGAGATGGCGGCACACTGGTAAGTTGCGTTCACTCTGGCGGTTCCACAGCAAGTAATGGAGGACATATGCGAAAGATTGTCTTTTCTTTAATTGGTGTGCTGTTGGCTATGGGTATCAGTGGTTGTGCTTCCTCACCCCCAACTGAAGACAGCACGGTCGAGTCACGGCGTCTGGAAGCCAACAGGCAGCTGGCACAAGCGCAACATGCCCGTATGCAGCAAGAGCGGGAGGCCCAGCGGCGGCGTGACGAGGCGCAGGCCGCTGATGGGCGGGCAGCCGCATCTACGCCGCGGCCGTAGTGTGGCGCGGTGGGGCAGCGTGGGTGAGCCCTAACAATTCGTCCAAGCCGACGCCGCTTCGCGGCGCGGCTTAACTCAGGTGTTAGGCGCCATGGTCATTGCCCTCGCAACCGACGACCGATCCCTGCAGGTTTTCGCATCAGTCGAGTCGGCTCTGGCCTACTGCGAGGGCATTGACGTGGAGGACGGCGTCTGGCGCTTCTAGGACGGTGCCGGCAGCGCGTTGCAACCTGTGTTCTCGCAGCCTGATGAGCGCGGGCGGTTCTCTATCCGTAACGGCACTTATCGACTCGAGCCAGCCGTTGCATCCGCGCCCCCGCCGCTGGAGGATGAGCTGAGTCGCGGGGTGCACATGGGGCCGAACGCCTACTTTCCGTCCGTTGAGTCCCTGCTGGCTCACCTTGCCCAGAGCACGCGTGTCACGCAGCATGGCGCCTAACAATTCGTCCAAGCCGACGCCGCTTCGCGGCGCGGCTTAACTCAGGTGTTAGGGCGCAAATGCTGATCCGCGATAAGCTTGTAAAAACTCAACGCCGTTACCTGCTCCTGACCCTTGCCGGAATAGTGGTCTGGGGCGCTTTGCTGCTCGGTACCGTGGCTTTCACAGGTGGGCAGGCTCCGACATGGCTATTTGTGGCGGCAGTTCCGGTGGTTGGCGTGATACTCCTCGGCGTCGTCGGAGCCAATTTCCTTGTCCGCTGCCCCAAGTGTCGCGGCAACCTGAGCCGGGTTGGCCCACTTTCGGCACGCCCTTGGCTCGGTCGCCGGAGCGTCGCAAACTGCCCCTTCTGTGGCGTCAGCCTGGATAGCCGGGTTGCGCCCTAACAATTCGTCCAAGCCGACGCCGCCTCGCGGCGCGGCTTAACTCAGGTGTTAGCTGCTGTTGCTCGTTCTGTCGTATCGGGTGGCGCTCGAGTTCCGCGTTGGGCTTCGGCCACTCTTCGCTAGCCAAGCAGTCGCGGCCCGCGCCGTGGCCACATCTTGGTCAGCGGTATTCCATATCGCCCAGTTGTCACTGCCGGCGCTCGGGAGCAGGGCAGTGCGGTTTCGTCGGCTTCGGCAGCCCGGCTTGCGCGGGTTTGCTCTGGTCGTTTGTCGCTTCGTCCGGCGCAGCGGGCTCAAAAGCGTTTCGCCGCGTGCCGCGGTTCGCGCCCGCTGCCGTTGCAGCTAACAAGTCGCTCAAGCCGACGCCGCATC
>JAEWKK010000028.1 GCA_023386045.1 Bacteroidota bacterium | reverse complement strand
ACTAAAATAACGATGGACTCTTGTACTTTTTGCGTTTAACTGTTCTGGTTTAGCCATATGCTTCGTTTTTTGAGTTGATTTAATTAGCTCAAAAACGGTCAACATATTTCAGGCAACTACAGTTCATAGGGTGGCACATGGCATATGGCAAATAGCATATAATTTACTCCAAAGTTTCAGCTGTTAATTATCGTTTAAAGGTTAAGCGCCATTTTTTAAAATCTTTCAACCATAATCTCTTTTCAAACTAAACAACCCAATAAGCCCAAGTCATAATAACACGGCACAACTTATTTGCCATCTGCCATAAACTATGAACTATTTGCCATAAGCCATACGCTATAAGCCATCATCCCATGAACTATGAACCATCAGCCATAAGCTATCTGCCATACGCCATCAGCCATGAACTATGAACCATGAACCATCTGCCATTTCCCCCACATGATTTTTCTCATTTTGAATAAACTTCAGTTTTTCATAATCGCAGCTTACCTTTGCGTCAAATTTTTTCAACCCCTCCTGATAGCTTATGAAATGGTCCCAATTCTTCACTTCCGCAGTAGGTAGAAAAATAGTGATGGCTTTGACGGGTTTATTTCTCATCTCTTTTCTCGTCGTCCACGCTGGTCTGAATTCATGTATTTTCAATGACCTGCCCATCTTTAATTCAAACGATAATGGATCGATGTTCAACAGGGCCGCCTACTTCATGGGCAACTCCCTGGTGATCCGCATTATCGAGATTGGCCTGTTCGCTGGCATCCTGCTTCATGTGATCCAGGGTTATGCTATTGAAATTAAAAACAAGAGCCGCAGGAAGCAGGGCTACAAAGTGGATCTTGGTAATCGTGGCAGCACCTGGATGAGCCGCAGCATGGCCATCCTCGGAACACTGATCTTCCTTTACCTGGTGATGCACGTTTCTCAATTCTGGATTCCTTCAAGGATCACACAGGATGTAAGCCCTGTTAGCTATGAAGGACTGAGTGGTGACCGCGAAATGCACAACATGTTTCTTTTGATGTATGATACTTTTCAACAGGGTTGGGTTGTGATATTGTACCTGGTAGGTGTAGCGGCTTTGTTGTTTCATTTGCTGCATGGCTTTCATGCAGCATTCCGCTCCATGGGCGTGCACAACAGGAAATACCTGGGCATGCTGAAGGCATTTGGTTATGGCTTCAGTGTGATCATCTGCATCCTGTTCGCACTCATGCCACTAAGCATGTATTTCCAATGGATCGGCCCCAATAATTAAACAACCTGGTTGATTGAAAAATCAATCATTACTACCGGTCAGTGAGTGTGAACAATAGAAAAGCAAAACCGGTGAATTAAAATAGGATAAGCATACGGAAAGAAACCACCAGTTTCTCTCCGGTTGATCTCATAGTTAACCAGAAATTTCAAACAAGAAATTGTATTATGCTTGATGCAAAAATTCCTGCAGGACCCTTAGAGAAAAAATGGGAAGATTACAAAGGACATGTGAAGCTGGTCAATCCTGCCAATAAGAGAAAAATCGAAGTCGTTGTAATTGGTACAGGCCTGGCAGGAGCTTCAGCTGCTGCAGCTCTTGGCGAACTGGGTTACCAGGTCAAAGCCTTTTGTTTCCAGGATTCACCACGCCGTGCTCACTCCATTGCTGCGCAGGGAGGTATCAATGCCGCTAAGAATTATCAGAATGACGGAGACTCTGTGTTCCGTCTTTTTTATGATACCATCAAGGGTGGCGACTACCGTGCACGTGAAGCAAACGTTCACCGTTTGTCGGAAGTAAGCGCCAACATTATCGACCAGTGCGTGGCACAGGGTGTTCCTTTTGCAAGGGAATATGGTGGCTTGCTTAGCAACCGTTCCTTTGGAGGTACGCAGGTACAGCGTACATTTTATGCTGCCGGACAAACAGGTCAGCAATTGCTGATTGGTGCCTACCAGGCTCTCGAAAGACAGGTAGCCCTGGGCAATGTAAAAATGTACACACGCCATGAAATGCTGGAGATCGTGATGATCGATGGTAAGGCAAGAGGCATCATTGCCAGAGACCTGGTGTCTGGTGAACTGGAAAGACATTTCGGTCATGCCGTACTGTTATGCAGTGGTGGTTATGGCAATGTATTTTATTTATCAACCAATGCCATGGGCAGCAATGTGACTGCCATATGGAAAGCACATAAACAGGGAGCCTTGTTTGGCAATCCCTGCTTCACACAGATCCATCCAACCTGCATTCCGGTAAGTGGTGAACACCAGTCAAAACTTACTTTGATGTCTGAGTCGCTGCGCAATGATGGTAGGATCTGGGTTCCTAAAAAACAGGGTGAAACAAGGAAGCCCGGCGAAATTCCTGAAGAAGAAAGAGATTATTACCTCGAGCGCAGGTATCCTGCCTTTGGAAACCTGGTTCCAAGAGATGTGGCTTCTCGTGCCGCAAAGGAAAGATGTGATGCAGGCTATGGCGTGGGTACGTCCAGACAGGCTGTATACCTTGATTATGCCGATGCCATTCAGAGATATGGAAGGATCGAAGCCAGTAAAAGAAACCTGGCCAATGCAGATGCTGAAACCATCACCGTTCTTGGTAAGGAAGTGGTGAAGGAAAAGTATGGCAACCTGTTCGATATGTATGAAAAGATCACGGGAGAAAATCCATATGAAGTTCCCATGCGCATCTATCCGGCTGTGCACTACACCATGGGTGGACTTTGGGTGGATTATGAATTGATGACGACAATTCCCGGGCTCTATTCATTGGGTGAAGCCAACTTCTCTGATCATGGTGCCAATCGTCTGGGTGCTTCGGCGCTGATGCAGGGTCTTGCAGATGGTTATTTTGTGATTCCCTATACGATAGGTAATTACCTGGCAGATGAGATAAGGACCGCTTCAATACCAACTTCACATCCAGCATTTGAAGCAGCAGAAAAAGCAGTACGTGAACGCATTGAGACCCTGATGAACATCAAGGGTAAGCAAACTGTTGAAAGCATGCATAAGCGTCTGGGAAAGATTATGTGGGACAAGTGCGGTATGGCGCGCAATGCCAAAGGTTTGCAGGAAGCCATTGAGGAGATCAGGCAATTGAAAAAAGAATTCTGGAGCGATATTAAAATTCCGGGAAGCATCAATGAATTCAATCCTGAACTGGATAAAGCAGGCAGGGTTGCTGACTTCATTGAGCTGGGCGAGTTAATGTGCATTGATGCCTTGCAGAGAGAAGAAAGTTGTGGCGGGCATTTCCGTGAAGAACACCAGACAGAAGAAGGAGAAGCATTAAGGAATGATGACCGCTTCATGTACGTGGCAGCCTGGGAATACAAAGGCGATAGCTGGCAGCTTCATAAAGAAGAATTGAAGTATGAAGTGGTGAAGCCAACTCAGAGAAGCTATAAATAATTGAAGGATCCAAAAATCAATAAAGAATCAGATAACTAGTTTCCTTATGGAGCATTATACAATGAACCTCACACTGAAAGTGTGGAGACAAGCAAACAGGAACAGCGCAGGCAGATTTGAAACCTATGAAGTAAAAGATATCTCTTCTGAAATGTCTTTTCTTGAAATGTTTGATATTCTCAATGAGCGACTGATCAATGAAGGAAAAGATCCGATTGCCTTCGATCATGATTGTCGCGAAGGGATCTGTGGCATGTGTTCCATGCATATCGACGGCCGTCCTCATGGACCCTGGCATGCAACCACCACCTGCCAGCTGCACATGCGTGCCTATAAGGATGGTGATACCATTGTAGTGGAACCATGGCGTGCCAATGGATTCCCGGTGATCAAAGACCTTGTTACAGACCGTTCAAGTTTCGACCGCATTATACAGGCCGGAGGATTTATTTCTGTCAATACCGGGAACGCTGTTGATGGTAATGCCCTGCCCATAGAAAAAGATAAAGCAGATGCTTCTTTCGCTGCCGCGGCATGTATTGCCTGCGGAGCCTGTGTTGCAGCCTGCAAGAATTCATCAGCCTCATTATTTACTTCAGCCAAGATCGCCCACCTCGCACTTTTACCACAGGGCGACCCCGAAAGAAAGAACCGTGCATTAAGCATGGTGAATCAAATGGACAAGGAAGGATTTGGAAGCTGCACTTTCACCGGTGCCTGCGAAGCTGTTTGTCCAAAGGAGATCTCCATCACCAATATCTCCAGGATGCATAAGGAGTACATGATGGCAGGTTTGTCTGCAGAGAAGTGAGGAGGAAGCATAGATCATGGTTCATAGATCATAGTTCATAGTTTGGTCCATAGTCCATGGTCTATGGTCCATAGGCAGTCGCCTACAAAGATAGACTTCAATCAAAGGAACCTTAAACTTTAATCCTTAACCTTAAACAACTGGAGAACTCGTCATCTCTCCGTAGTGTCCTCCGTGACTTCTCCGTGTATTCTTCGTGATCCGGCTCCCTTACAGGGTGACAAGAATGAATTCCTGAACAGCTATTCATCCTCGCTCTCACTTTGTTTCTCACTCTGAAGTTTTTTGGAGCACTAAGTGCATTAAGAACCACAAAGAACACGATGATAATTAGCAAACGGGAAAAGTCCATAGTTCCTTTCTTGCAAAAGGTGGTGACCCATACCTCACAACACAACTTGTGAACTCGTGAACACGCAGAAGTCAGGTCCTTCCATTGCCGTTTCAACTCTCATGCCTTTAACAATTAAAATTATCTTTAGACATTTAATTGTTGCATTTTTACCATATCTGAAAAACCTTTGCTATTGAAGCTTTTGAGCCGGATACTGCTTATTTTTTTGTTGCTGCATATTGCTGCTGAAGCAGAAGCGCAACAACCCCTGCCGGCTTCCAACCTTAGACTCAAAAAAGTTTTTATTGCAGCTGACAGCCTGCAGCTGGATACGCTCAGCATCGTTCCCAATAGTTTCCTGATCCATGATGTAGATCCTGCGAGCTACCATTTGAACTTCGTTACATCCGTTCTTTACTGGAAAATAAAACCAGCAACTGACAGCGTCCTGTTAACTTACCGCGTCTTTCCTTACCAGTTGAATTCTGTGGTACAAAGGATCCGCTACGACAGCATTGTAAATTTTGTATACCAGAAGCCATTTTTTTTTGACAATGGCCAGGACAAGAATCAAACTGGCCTTCTTGATTTTGGAAACATCCAGGCCAATGGTAGTCTGGGTAGAGAGCTTTCCTTTGGCAATAACCAGGACGCTGTAGTGAATTCCAATTTTCAATTACAGATCAATGGTATGCTGAAGGACAGTATCGAAATTTCTGCAGCCTTTACCGACAACAACCTGCCCATTCAGCCAGATGGCACCACGCAGCAGCTTAATGAATTTGACCAGGTATTCCTGCAGTTCAAAAAAAAGAATTGGCAGTTGAACCTGGGAGATCTTGACATACGACAAAGTGGAATGTATTTCCTGAATTTTTACAAGAGACTGCAGGGCGCTTCTTTTCAAACCACCAATCGCATCTCTGAGAACCTTCAATCCACCACACTGGTGAGTGGGTCTATAGCAAAAGGTAAATTCAACCGGAACGTATTCCAGGGAAGTGAAGGCAACCAGGGGCCTTACCGCCTGACGGGTGCCAATAATGAATTCTTTTTTATTGTCCTGGCTAATACCGAAAGAGTGTTTCTGGATGGCGAAGTATTGCAGCGTGGCGAAGACCAGGATTACATCATCAATTACAATACAGCCGAAGTGACCTTTATGCCAAAGCGTATGATCACCAAGGATTCGAGAATACAGATCGAATTTGAATATGCCGACCGTAATTTTTTAAATGCCAACCTTTACCTTAACCAGGAGCTGTCCATCAACAATAAACTCAAGCTCAGGATCGGCGCTTTCAATAACAGTGATGCCAAAAATTCACAGATCAACCAAACGCTTGATGTGAACCAAAAACAGTTTCTATTTAATATTGGCGACAGCATCCAGCAGGCACTGTATCCCACTGTTGTGCAGGATACTTTTTCAGCAGACAGGATTCTCTATAAAAAGATCTATTATCTCAATGGATCACAACTGGATTCTTTTTACCAGTATTCTGTAAATCCTACCGATACCCTTTTTGCCCTTTCCTTTACGGATGTGGGCCAGGGAATGGGAAACTATGTTCCGGATTTTAATGGTGCTAATGGAAAGGTCTTCCGGTTTGTAGCACCCGTCAATGGTGTAAAGCAGGGGCAGTATGAACCGGTGATGATTCTGGTGACACCCAAGAAACAACAACTGATCAGCATCGGAACAGAATACCAGCTCGACTCCGGCAACCTGCTCAAAACAGAATTTGCCCTGAGCAATTATGATATCAACACCTTTTCTTCCAAAGATGGGGGAGATGATGTTGGACTGGCAGCAAGAATGCAATACAGTAATTCGATTAGATTAAATGCAACAGGGAAACTTAGACTGAATTCCAATATTGACTATGAATATGTGCAGCAAAAGTTCAGGCCATTGGAACGATTAAGATTTGTTGAATTTACAAGGGAGTGGGGATTGCCACTGATCCTGAACCCGGCCACTGAAAATATTCTTCGTGTATCCACACAATTAAAAAGTTCAAAGCAGGCCATCACTTACCAGTATATGAATTACAGGCGCAGTGATCATTACAGGGGTAACCAGAACATCATCCAGCATTCAGCAGATGCTGGAGGATGGAAGTTCAATAACCAGCTTGCCATTACCAGTTTCGATGGATTCACCGGAAAGGGAAATTTCTTCAGGCCAGTGATCGATATCAGCAAACAACTGAAACAATTCAAGGATTACAGGATCGGTTTCAGGTATGCATTGGAAAAGAATGAAGTAAAAGATGCCATTAAGGATACACTGGTGCCATCGAGTTTTTCTTTTGATACTTACACCGCTTATGTCAAATCCTCCGAATCAAAAAAGAACCGCTGGGGGCTGAGCTTTTTTACCAGGTCTGATAAATATCCAAATGGCAAAGAACTGGTGCGTGGCGACAGGAGCTATAACCTGAACCTGGAAGGACAGCTGCTGCAAAGTCAGAAACACCAGCTGTTATTCAGCACCACTTACCGTGTTTTAAAAGTGTATGATGAACTGGTATCGAAACAAAAAAATGACAAGACCATTTTAGGCAGGGCGGAATACCTGGTGAATGAATGGAAAGGACTGTTCACAGGAAATGTTTTGTATGAATTGGGAACAGGGCAGGAGCAGCGTCGCGACTTTGCCTATTTTGAAGTTCCAGCAGGGCAGGGTGAATATGTATGGAATGATTACAACAACGACGGCATACAGCAACTAAATGAATTTGAGCTGGCACAATTCCGTGACCAGGCAAAATTCATCAGGATCTTTGTTCCTACAAATGAATTCACCAAGGCCAACTATACTACACTGAATTATAGTTTCCTAATCAATCCAAAAGCGATCCTGAATAAATCAGAAATGAAAAGCTTTTCAAAATTCCTGGCCCGTTTCAATTTGCAGACCTCCATGCAAAAATCCAAGAAGTCGGTGGCCTCGGGTGATTTTGAATTCAATCCATTTAAATATGGGATCACAGATACAGCGCTGCTGACCTTAAATACAAGTTTCCTGAATTCCATTTCTTTTAACCGTTTTTCCAGCAGCTGGGGGATTGACATCAGCAATGTTCAAAACAATGGGAAGGCGCTTCTGACTTATGGATATGAAAGCCGGAAGATGAATGACTGGATTGGTAAGCTTCGTTTCAACATCAGCCAGGCCATCAGCTTTGATGTAGTAAACAGGAAGGGCTTTACAGCACTCTACACACCCAGTTTTGCCAACCGCAATTATGAGCTGGACATTCTTTCTACTGAGCCACGCATTTCATGGATCAGGGGAACGGTGTTCAGGATCCAAACCAGTTATCGACTTGAAAACAAAAAAAATAAACCAGTGTATGGTGGCGAAAAAGCTATTTCAAATGCCATCAACCTTGAAACCAAATACAATGTGCTTCAAAGCAGTTCCATAGCTGCAAAGTTTACGTATAACCAGATCCGTTATCCTTATGCTTCAAATACTACGGTGAGTTATATCATCCTGGATGGACTGATGCCGGGTAGTAATTTCTTGTGGACGGTTGATTTTACAAAAAGACTTTTCAATAATGTGGAACTGAACCTGCAGTATGAAGGAAGAAAACCCGGTGATACCAAAACCATACATGTGGGAAGAGCAGCAGTGAGGGCTTTATTTTGATTAAAACTTTTGAAAGATTATCTACTTCAACCATTCCAGAATATCCTCGCCACAATAAATGTAGCTGCAGCTGCCAGAGCACCGATCAAAGTTACCAGGAAGGCATTCCAGGAATTACTGATTCCATTGAGCCGGTTTTTTATCCATCCGAAAAAAAAGATTAGAAGGAGGGAAACGATTGCTGAAATCTTTAAAGCCTGAATGGTTTGGGAAAAAATAAAAAAAGGAAGTAGTGAGATTGCACCTCCTACAGCATATGAAAAGCCAATAAGCACACCGGAACCAAGTGCCTGTTTTTGTTTGAAATGATTTGGTTGTACAGAATCCTGCAAGGTTATTTTATTCCATTCCTCCCTGTCCTTTGAGGTTTCTTCAAGAGCTAATTGTTGTTGTTCTTCGTTCATTCCAAGATTGGCAAAAAAAGAACGGTCCTGATCTTTATCTTCTGAAGATGAATGTTCGTTCCGTTCAGGTTTGCCCGAAAAATAACCTGCCAGTGCCATCAAAAACGATCCCAAAAGAATCGCCCAGAGTCCTGCCGTTTGAATGGTTGTAATAGATGAATGATAACCTGTTAATCCGGAAGCAAGTGCCAACACCACCACCAGGCCATCACCCAGACCAATCCAGGCTTCATTGAAGTAATAAGTTCTCTGGGAAATCCGATGGTATGTTAAGGTTGTAGACAGGTGGTATTTTTAATCAGGTGTAAAGAAAGAATCTGACAAGTTTTTTTCAAATTAATATCAGCGCAGGATCTCCATACTTTTTTTGATGATCTCCACACATTTATCCAGTTGCTCGTGAGTGATCACCAGTGGAGGTGCCAGCCTGATTTTATCTCCATGCGTTGGCTTGGCAAGTAAACCATTTTCTTTTAACTCCAGGCAAAGTTTCCAGGCTGCTTCCTTATCTGTATGATCAATGACAATGGCATTCAGCAAACCCTTTCCCCTGATCAATCGAATAAAAGGCGATTGTAGTTCATGCAGTTTTTTACGGAAATAATTTCCTGCTTCTTCTGCTTTTTCAGCCAGGCTTTCTTCCTTCAATTCAGTTAATGCAGCAATGGCTACTTTGCAGGCCAGTGGATTGCCACCATAGGTAGATCCATGTTCTCCCGGCCTGATGGTCATCATCACTTCATCATTGGATAATACAGCACTTACCGGCAATACACCTCCACTGAGGGCTTTGCCGAGGATCAAAATATCAGGATGTACATTTTCATGATCACAGGCCAGCATCTTTCCCGTTCTTGCCAGCCCGGTTTGTATTTCATCAGCAATGAATAAGGCGTTTGCTTTTTTACAAAGAGCATAGGCATTTGATAAGTAGCCTTCATCAGGAACCATCACACCTGCTTCGCCCTGGATGGGTTCCACCAGGAAAGCAGCCACTGTTTCATCCTTCAAGGCTTCTTCAAGTGCTGCCAGGTCATTGTAAGGAATTGAAATAAATCCCGGAGTAAACGGACCGAAATCATTTTTGGCAGATGGATCGGAACTGAAAGAGATCACTGTAGTGGTACGTCCGTGAAAATTATTATTGCAGACAATGATCTTAGCCTCCTCCTTCTTTGTTCCTTTAACGCGATAAGCCCAGTGTCTTGCGAGTTTAATAGCTGTCTCCACTGCCTCCGCACCTGTATTCATGGGAAGTACCTTGTCATAACCAAAATAAGAAGTAATAAACTGTGCAAACTCTCCCAGCTGGTCGCTGTGAAAAGCGCGGCTCGTTAACGTAAGTTGTTGCGCCTGTTCAATAAGTGCATTAATGATCTTAGGATGACAGTGACCCTGGTTCACGGCTGAATAGCCACTGAGGAAATCGTAATATTTTTTTCCTTCCACATCCCATAGAAAAACGCCTTTTCCCCGGTTCAATACCACGGGGATGGGATGATAGTTATGAGCTCCGTATTTTTCTTCGAGTTCGAGATAATGAGTTGTTGAATGAACGGACGAAATTGATGCCTGCATACAATGAATTTTGAAATAAAGAATAGATAAGGACAAAAAAAAGAGCAGGCAGCTTAGTGATTGAGCAGATCCAGATTGCGGGATAATATTGAAGTGACCATTTTGAGCATGACGAACTTAGAGGGTCAAAAATAAGCCTTTATCCCGGTTTAACAGCATCAGGAGGAATTGTTACAAAAGGGAATGTAATTGTATCATTTGCCCTTATAGATCACGCCAGTAGTGGGTGTTTCATAAAGTTCAATGCGACTGAGCAATGGTAAAAGAGGTTTGATCTGGTTCCAGATCCAGATGGTAATGTTTTCAGCAGTAGGATTTTCAAGTCCTGGGATATCATTGATCAGTTGATGGTCCAGTTTTTCGATCACGGTGGATAGAGCATCTTTCAATTCCTTGAAATCCATGATCCACCCGAAATGGGGTTGAGGTTCGCCTTCAATAAAAACTTTCAGGCGATAAGTATGTCCATGCATATTCCTGCACTTATGTCCCTCTGGGACATTGGGAAGGAAGTGGGCTGAATCGAAGGAAAATTCTTTGTAGAT
The DNA here is from genome assembly GCA_023386045.1 of Bacteroidota bacterium. GTDB lineage: Bacteria > Bacteroidota > Bacteroidia > Chitinophagales > Chitinophagaceae > Flavisolibacter. The sequence goes on along the minus strand of JAEWKK010000028.1, from coordinate 76,290 downwards.
CTCCATTTCGGCGCAAATGTAAGAAGAAGGTAAAAAGGATGTTGCAAAGTTTTATAAAGCTTTGTGAACCTTGCTTTATCAGGTTGAAATAAAATAATGCGAAGGAAAATCAAAAGAAAGTATGGCTGATCTTTCAAAAATTCCAAAAATCGTGGAGCCGCTTCCCGTCATGGCCGTATAAAGCGCACCTTTTGCATACAATTGCTCCCTGATGACTTCCAGTTCCGGATAGGCCTCAAACACGGGCGCTTCAAAATCATTTTTCAAAAAATTCTTCCATTCTGCTACCGGTTTTTTGATCAATTGTTTCAATGAAGGCCTGCCTGGTTCTGGTTTGATTTTGGAAAAAGCCCAGGGCGTTGAAATATGAATGCCGGGATTGACCAGTATGATCTTATAAGCAGAAAGATCAAGATCAACTTTTTCCATTTTCTCACCTCTTCCGGTTGCATAACAGGGTTGATTAAGGATAAAAAAAGGACAGTCGCTGCCCAGCTGCAAAGCATAGCCTAACAGTCGATCTTCATTCAAACCAAGTTTGAATTTTTTGTTTAGCAAAATCAGGGTGAAAGCTCCATCAGCGCTGCCACCACCCAGTCCTGCTCCTGAAGGAATGGTTTTATGCAAGTGAATTTTTACAGGAGGCAGATGGTTAAAATCTTTTTTTAAAAGCTGGTAGGCCTTATAGCAAATGTTCTGTTCAGGTGAAGCATCGATTGCAAGACCTGTAACCTGAAGATCAATCGCATCTTCAGTATTCTGAATGATCTCTAATGCATCAGTGAGTGGGATGGGATAGAAGATGGTTTCCAGGTCATGATATCCATCTTTTCTTTTTTGAGTGATGTGAAGTCCGAGGTTGATCTTGCAGTTGGGAAATAGGATCATGACCCGCTGTCTTTCTTCCTGGCGTTGATCTCATCGCGAATGGCGATGGCGCGTATATAGTCTTCCTGCTCCAGCACTTCATTGAGCAGGGTATTCAAATCTTCCAGTGTCATGGCGCGAAGGTCATCTTTCCCGCCTCTTTCTTCATCACTGGTGACCGTGGGTGTTTTTTTCTTTTTACCTGTCGTGCCCGGATCTTCCATTAAAATGCCTGCGCTTTCCAGAATGTGTTCGTATGTAAACACGGGACATCCAAATCTTACGGCAAGAGCCAGTGCATCCGAGGTGCGGGAGTCAATTTCAATCGTATCGTTATCAGAAGAACAAACAAGCTTGGAATAAAAAATGCCTTCCTGCAGGTCGGAGATGATGATCTCGTGCAGGTCGATATTAAATGCGCTCATGAAGTTTTTCATCAGGTCATGGGTCAGTGGACGACTGGGTTGCATTTTTTCAAGCGCTACCGCTATCGCCTGTGCCTCAAATCCACCGATCACAATGGGTAACCTGCGCAATCCATTGACTTCTCCTAATACCACTGCATATGAATGCGTTTGTGTGATGCTGTGAGAAAGAGCCACAATTTCCAATTCTATTTTCTTCATAACCTATAAATATGCAAGGCTTTAGCTAAGTTGTGCAAACCTACGATTTTCACTCAATAAAAATGCCATAACAGCACCCTGGCAAGTTATGGCATCTTCATCAACATTTTCAGGCCTTGCCTTTTAGTTTTTTGATTGCCTCATTCATTTTTGGCACCACCTCAAAAGCATCACCTACAATGCCATAATCTGCAGCCTTGAAGAAGGGTGCTTCAGGATCTTTATTGATCACAACTATCACCTTGCTGCGGTTCACACCTGCGAGGTGCTGAATGGCACCACTGATGCCAATAGCAATATAGAGATTGGGTGCAATAGCAATACCTGTTTGTCCTACGTGTTCATTGTGCGGCCTCCAGTGCGCATCTGCAACCGGCCTGCTGCAGGCAAGAGCCGCACCAAGATTATCGGCCAGTTCTTCCACCATGCCCCAATTTTCGGGACCTTTCAAACCACGTCCCGCACTTACCACTACATCGGCTTCGGTTAGTGAAACCTTACCAGAAGTTTTTGTAGAGCCGGTAACTTTTGTTTTGGGAGCATCCACAGTTGCATTGAATGCAGAGACTTCAGCGGTTCCTGTTCCATGGTTAATAGTAAACGCATTCACGTTCAAAGAAATCACTTTCACCGGGCTGTTGATCGCTACATTGGCGAAAGCCTTTCCGGAGAAAACATTCTTACGCACAGCGCCATTGGAATCTGGTAATGCTGTAGCACCTGCCACCAGTCCGGCCTTGAGGCGAACCGCCACCCTTGGTGCCAGCGATTTGCCACTTGAATTATTGGAGAAGATGATGGTCTTTGCACCGGTTTGTTCTGCCACCTGCACAATGATCTTTGTAAACAACTGTGCATCCAGCTGGTTCAGGTTCTCATGTGCCACCTGATGGATCTTTTTCACACCATGCTGTCCCAATGCTGCCAGGTCTTCATTAACGGAACCCAAAACGATGGCTTCAGCTGTATCACCTGCTTGCTCGGCGATCTTAGCACCATAACTCAATGCTTCGAGTGAAGCTTTCTTGATGTGTCCATCTGTATGATCAACATATATTAAAACGCTCATTGCTTGAATTTGAAGATTTGAAAATTGCTCTTTATTGTTTGCTCAGGAAAAATCCAGTCTGATCTTTCTCAGATCGCTCTTGCTTCTTCATGCAGAAGTCTTACCAGTTCATCAACATTGTCTGGTGATACCAGTTTCACACCTGCTTTTGCTGGTGGCAAACCGAAATCAGCAAATTTTGTAAGAGGCTCAACCGGTGTGGCTTCTACAACTTTCAATGGTTTTGTACGGGCAGCCATGATGCCGCGCATATTTGGAATTCTTGCTTCGGCAACACCTTTCTGTGTGCTCACTACAAGAGGTAATGCAACTTCAATGGTTTCCTCACCACCTTCGATCTCCCTTTTTACTGTTGCAGTGGTTCCATTTAATTGGAAGCTGGTGGCTTGTGCAATGTAAGGCAGGTCAAGCAACTCGGCTACCATTCCGCCTACTGCGCCACCATTGTAATCAATGGTTTCCTTACCGGTAAATATGAGGTCATATCCTCCTGATTTTGCTATCTCCGCTATCTGAACAGCAACCTGGTAACTTTCCAAGGGTTCTGTATTGACACGAATGGCCTCATCACCACCCAAAGCCAGCGCCTTGCGAATGATGGGTTCAGCATCAGCACCACCCACCGTGACCAGGTGGATCACCGTGGAAGCATCTGCTTCTTTCATTTCAATGGCGCGAACGAGAGAATACCATTCATCGTAAGGATTGAGGATCCACTGTACACCAGCTTCAGCGAATTTCGTGTTGTTATCCGTGAAAGCTATTTTTGCCGTGGTGTCGGGCGTTTTGCTGATACACACTAAAATTTTCATGTAGCTTAATTATGGTAAAACAGATTTAGTTGTTTATGCAACTAATGAATTTTCACAAATATAAGGCGCAAATATAACCCAAACGCAACAAGGATAAAGATGGACAGAATCGCCAGACTTCAGGAGTTTTTAAAGCAGAGCCCAGAGGATAGTTTTATCCAGCATGCGCTGGCCCTTGAATATGTGAAGCTGGGGGATGAAAATGAAGCCCGGAAGCTTTTTGAAAACATCCTCCTGAAAGATGAAAATTACCTGGGAAGCTATTACCACCTCGCCAAATTACTGGAACGTGTGGATGAAAAAGAAGCCGCCATTCAATGGTATGAGCGTGGCATGCTCAAAGCCAAAGAAGCCGGCGACCAGCATGCCTATAATGAATTGCAATCTGCCTACGAGGACCTTATTTACTGAACGATTTTTAAATTATGAATCCAGCTTTATCTCTTTCCTCAGCTTCCGTTGTGTCACTCACTTGTACATCCGGTAATTCTATTCATCTTTTTTTGAAACCAGGATTTTCTGAATAAGTTATAATGGATCAAAAAGAACAACATATTGTGCTCAGACAATTCAATCGCTTCATGATTGAAGAAAAAATCAGCAAAGAGCAACGGATGCTCCTTGCCGTTAGTGGTGGTGTTGATTCCGTGGTGCTTTGTGAGCTTTGCCATCAGGCTGGATTTTCTTTTGACCTGGCGCACTGCAATTTTAATTTACGGGGTGAGGAGAGTGAAAGAGATGAAGCATTTGTAAGATCACTTGGTCTTAGGTATGGTGCAACTGTTCATGTAAAAAAATTCGAAACTTCTCTTTTTGCCGACGAGCAAAAATTATCCATACAGGAAGCAGCCCGCGAACTGCGTTATGCCTGGTTCAGGGAGCTAAGAAAAAGCGGTGAGTACTCTTTTATCGTCCTGGCACATCATGCCGATGATAATCTTGAAACCCTGCTTATGAATTTTTTCAGGGGTTCTGGTTTGCAGGGACTCACAGGCATTCCGTCAAAGACAGATGAACTTTTACGTCCTTTAATCAACACCAGGAAAAAAGATATTTTGGATTTTGCAAAACAGCAGCAGTTGTCATGGGTGGAAGATATCTCCAACAAGTCTGTCAAATACACCCGCAATTATTTCAGGAATGAACTGATACCTTCTATCAAAAAAGTATTTCCCCAGGCAGAAGAGAACCTGTTGGATACTATTTCCCGGATGAAAAAAATCAATGGCTTTTACCAGCAATCAGTTTCAAAAGCGCTTGATGCAATTTGTGAGAAAAAAGGCAACGAGATCCGGATCCCTGTAAGAAAATTAAAAAAGCTTGATTACCCGGTGCTGATCTACGAATTGATCAGGCCTTTTGGTTTTGGAGAAAAGCAGGTAGAGGAAGTAATCAGGTTAATGGATAGTGAGAGCGGGAGATACATAGAAAACAGCCGTTACCAGATCATCCGTCATGGACTTTGGCTGATCATTGCGCCTGTGACCGAAATAGCTGATCTTATCGTGATAGATGAAGGTAAAGACCAGGTGAATTTTCCTGGAGGCAGCCTGGAAATAAAAAAGCCAGTTGATCATTCATTAAGTATACAAACCAGTGAATGGATCGCCCAACTGGATGCGCGTGATATTGAATTTCCGCTTGTGCTTCGCCGGTGGAAGGCAGGTGATTATTTCTATCCTTTAGGCATGCGCAAAAAGAAAAAGCTGTCGCGTTTTTTCATTGATCAGAAATTGCCAAAAAACCAGAAAGAAAATACCTGGGTCCTTGAATCCAATAAAAGGATCATCTGGGTGGTGGGCATGCGCATAGATGACCGCTTCAAAATCACTGGTTCCACCAGCAAGGTTTTATTACTGACATATCAAAACAAGGTCCTCTGAAGTTGAACGTAGTTGCGCCATGAAGTTTTCATACACGTCAAAATCTGAAGCAAAGAGCTGGCAGAACACCAGTGTAAATACAATGCCATATGCCGCTCCCCAGAAGTGTGCCGAATGATTGATGCGTCCACCGCCCCTGCGATCAAGGTAAACAGTAATACCCAGGTAAATGATGGCAAAAATATATCCGGGGATCCTGATGGGCAGGAAGATGAGACCTATAGGACTTTGCGGAAAGAATATGATCATGGAGAAGACCACTGCAGATACAGCACCGGAAGCACCCAGGCTTCTGAAATGATAGCTGTCCTTGTATTTGAGATAGTCGGGAAGACTGGCAATTACCAGGGCGCTGAAATAAAGCAGCAGGTAAAAGATTCTTCCTTTTTCTCCAAATACGCAGGGAAATCCAAAAACCGTTTCAAGGCCCTCACCAAAGGAGTAAAGAGCAATCATGTTGAATGCCAGGTGCATGGCATCGGCATGAATAAAGCCATGTGAAATGAAGCGATAGAACTGCCTTCTCTTGCTGATAGCCGGCGGGTAAAAGATAAGATCATCCATGATCTTATGCTGGCTGAAAGCACTAATGGAAACGATACAGGTAATGATGACGAATACGAGGGTGATCGATAACTGCACTTGGATAATTTTATTTCAATCTACTGGTGATGATATTTTTCGTTCTGCAAAATAGTGCAGGCACGGTAAATCTGCTCAGCTAAAATCAGGCGGACCAGTTGATGGGGAAAGGTAAGCTGGGACAGGGACCATTTGACCCTTGCTTTTTGAAGTACGGCTTCATCCAGTCCGTAAGCGCCACCTATGAGGAATACGAGGTTCCGGGTACTGGCACTCGCTCTTTGCTGCAGGAATTGCGCCAGGGCTTCTGAACTAAATTGTTTTCCATATTCATCCAATGCTACCAGGAAATCATCAGGTTTTAAAAATTGCAGTACCACTTCGCCTTCTTTCTTTTTCATTTCACCCTGCGAAAGGTTAGTGGCATTTTTAGGAACAGGAATGATATTCCATTCTACAGGATAATACCTTGACACCCTCTTGGTGAATTCCGTGATGCCTTCCTTAACGTAGGCATCATGCGACTTCCCTATGGTCCAGAAGGAAATTTTCATGCTGCAATATCAGGAAAATCGTGGTAGGAAATTTGTAATCCGGCAGTTGGTAAAGTGATCAAAAAAATAAGCGGAAGAAGTATCCATAGAAAATTAGATGGCACCCAGCTGTTTCATCATGTTCAATTCATCGGTCAATCGCCAGTGTTGGGTGATCTTACCCTTCTTAATGTATTCGATATTGATCTGGTTGACTTCGACCTTTTTTCCGTTGGGTTGCATACCCCACAATTCACCCATCAGGGTGCCGCTCATTTTCACCCTGGCCACTATACGATCTTCTGTGATCACAAGGTCTTGTATGGAATAATGGAGATCTGGAAAGCCCTGGCGCATGGCAGCTAAAATGGGTTTGAGTCCTGCTGCACCTGGAAGGGGTTTAACTGTCCCACCAGGTGAATGGTTCACATAATTCTCATCAATAATCTCATCCAGCAGGTCAAGTTCACCATGATTCCATACATTGAAAAAATAAGTTTCAATAAGTTGCTTGTTTTGGTCAAGGATTTTGTTGCTCATAAAATATGCTTTAGTGAAATTTAAATAAAGCAGCAAAACTCCCTTACTGAAATTTTAGATTGATGCACCCAGGTTAATAAATCATGATTTCAAAATTCTTTTTCTGATTCGGCTTAATGATTGTGGTTTGATACCGATATACGAAGCGATATAATATTGTGGTACCCTTTGAAGCAGTTCATTCCTGGTTTGCATAATTTCTGCGTAACGCTGTTGCGGTGAACTTGTATAAAATGATATGATCTGTTTTATGGCATCAGTATAAACATCTTCCATCAATAATCTGCCAAATCTTTCGCCCTGGCCAATGTTTTTAAATAAGTCCTGTAAGTTCTTAAAGGAAATACAAACCAGCTCGGTAGTTTCAAGAGCCACAATGTTTTTCGCTGATGGCGTTTTATTAATTAAGCTATCAAAATTGCAAATGAATTCATTTTCCATGGCAAAATTGTGCACTACCTCGCTGTCATCGGACTTAATGAAATAACAAACCAGGCCCTTGTTGATAAATCCCAGTTCCCTGCAAATTTTTCCTTCTTTTAAAAAAAGATCTCCTTTTGCCAGTGTTTTTGTATAGAATATTGATTCAATGGTTGCAACATCCTTTTCAGATAGATGGATATATAGTTTGATTCTATTGATTAGCTGAGCGTACATTTTTGAAGAACAGGTAATGCTAATTGGATATCTAATTGAATGCTTGTGTAAGATACATCCTGAACTATTCTGAAATAAAATTAATGAGTCCTTATTATCGGAGAATCCTTAAATTATTCTCCTAATTCACATCAAATAATTTTGAAGCGACTGTTTTATCATATGAAATCTGCGTTACTTTCAATAGTTAGTTTATTTCTTTTGACATATTCTTTTTGTCAGGTTCAGGAATACAAGGTTATAAATAAAGAATCTGGGATTGGCATTCCTTATGCAACAATTAGAAATCTGACCAAAAAAGAAGGGATTATTGCAACAGATTCAGGAATCTTTAGACTTGCCATTAATCCTACTGACTCTGTACTAATAAGCAGTGTTGGGTTTGTGCCGTTAAAAATCATCGGTTCACAGATAGCAACTATCATTGAGCTAAAACCAAAATTTATTTTACTAAAGCCTGTTACTGTTGCAAATAAAAAATCTTATCCAGTTGCTGTATTAGGCAATGAGAATTTAAATAAAAAGCCAACAGCCTATTGGGGACCTGGATTAAATGCAGGATTTGCTCAACTAATTAATATGCCAGATTCAGCAAACTCAATACTTATCAAAAAACTTATAATCCCCGTTCGATCACTTAATTGTTATGGTCCTTTTCTCGTCCATATATATCTTCCCGATTCATCAAATGGTTTGCCCGGCGAGGAGATTTTAATAAAAAAGGTCAACCTGGAGAAAAAAATGGTTAAAAGAGGTAAAGCATTTATAGATATTTCTGATGACGAAATTACAATTGGAAATGTCCCCTATTTTTATTTTGGATTTAGCTGGCTTTCAGATGCAAGTGTTAATAACCCATGCCTTACCGAACTTGGAGTCATAATGAAAGATTCAAACGCTCAAACTGAATCCGTTATTCGCGCACTTTCATTAGATTTTGCATATTGGGAGGCAGGTAAAAACTCGGAAGGACATAAAGAATTATGGAACACCTTATTATCTGTAGAAGCGGTAATCTATAAATGATTAACTGATATTAAATAAATATTTCTAAATCAGCATTCTAACCTCTATGTCTAAAAAGTTATTAGTGTTAATTGGGATAGTTGTGAGTTGTTTGCAAGCAAAATGTCAAAATAATTTTGACACAAGTAATTTATTCGGTACGTGGATGCTGGAGAGGATTGATTTCCTGGATAACTCAATGGATAGCGCAGCAATCAAAATTGCATTTGAGGGACATATTTTTACCGTCGATAAAAACGGACAATACAGTTCCCGGAAATTGAAAGACGGAAAAGAAATTCCGGTTCGTAAGGGAATACTAAGATGGACAAAAATTCCCTTTATTGAACAAGATGGAACAGAGATAGAAGTTGTTCAATTAACAAGTACTCTATTATCATTTAATATAGACGATGAATTGGAACTGCATTATAAAAGAGTGATCAATAAGAAGTCTGATTAGGTTAGAATTTGCCAAATAAAACCAAATGGTGGATGAACTACTGTCAATGGCCACCCTCATGCAATTGAACTTTAATCAGGCCAAACAAGTAAATGCTTTTTTTGAGTAGACTTATGTTCTATATTTTTTACTTGCCAAATCATCCAGGTATCTGCGGCGACTGATCCTGTTTTTCGTACCTCCCGGTTTTTTCTTTTATCACTATCCTGAAAACCACGCCCTGTATCTGCATGATGTCATCGGGTTGAAAAGGCCAGTGGGAGCCAAGGTGTGTAGTCACACTGGAAATAACAGGAAGGTAGCGGTTGAGCAGGGTTTGCATCGCCTTGGTTTTTTCTTCCTTTTCATTCAGCTCTTCATAAATACCCTGAATGATCACAGACCTCCAGTTAGCCATGTTCACCATTTCTTCCACTTCAAAACAAATGGAGGGATTTTTTCTCATCTTGTCGAGCTTCAGGCCTTCGTGTGTATGACAGTAAATGGAATTGTCATCATATGCATAGCTGATGGGTACAACATAGGTCTGTCCATCAGCATGGCAACCAATGCGGCCTACCAGTTGCGATTGCAATAACTGCTCGATCTCATTATTCGGAAGTGTGCCAAGCATAAAATGAATTGAAATCAAATTTACAAACTCATCCGATATCTGCTACTGATGGAAAATAGCCATAAGATTGACCATGGTCATTCATCAAAAAAGTGGTTGTGATTTAATTGCAAGTCCTAATATTCGGTATGCATTGGGTTATTAAAATACTGGTTGGGTTTTTAGCCCTGACAATTTTCCCATCAGGCTTTCTCCATCTTCTTCCTTCGAGTCTGTTGGGTTTCCCCTTGGAGCTGTACCGCAATTCCAATTTATTTGTAATTCTTTTTCCTTTGGGTTTTATTACGGGCTTTGTCAGTCTTACTGGTTTTGTGTTGATGCTCGCTGGAAATGCCCAGGCCAGGCGTTGGAATTATGTTGCTGCCTGGCTCGTGCTTTCTTTTACCCTCGTGCTGGCAATCGTATTTGGTTATTTTCAATTGATACAAATTGCATTTCTTATAGCAACTACTGCAATTATATTCCTCATTCTCTCAGAGCGTATGCACAAAGCATGGTGACCTTACCTGCTAATTTCAAGTAAAAATTCAGAGGAAAATAAATTCAATCATACCAGTTCGAATAATATCTTAATTCTTCATTCCTTATTCTTTAAATTAAGCTTGCTTTTTTTCGGATAATTGTCTTAATTTTTTAAAACAATCATCCATTATGGATCGTCGCATATTTCTCCAGATTCCGCTTTTGGCTTCCGCTTTTTTTGCTGAAGCAAAAAATCGTTCTGACAGGGCAAAAAAAGGATTCAAAGTTGAAGCTAATAAAGACAGGTACCTGGAAGACCTCCACATCATGGGTGGTAAATTCGATTGCAAGGTTTCTTCCAAAGACTCTGATGGTGATCTTTGCATTTATGATACCATCAGGGAGGAAAAAGGCGGCCCTGCTTTACATATTCATCATAAACAGGATGAATGGTTTTACGTGATCAAAGGTGAGTTTATAGTAAAAGTAGGCGAGGATACATACCAGTTAAAGGCAGGCGATTCTGCCTTTGCCCCGAGAAAGATCCCTCATGCCTTTGCCCTGACAAGTGAAGGAGAAGGTCAACTACTGGTTTTGTTTCAGCCTGCAGGTGCCATGGAAGCTTTTTTTCACGAAGTAGCCAGGCTGGGAAAGGATGTTCCTAAGAGCCAGGACAAAGCTTTCAAGGATCTGTGGAAAAGACATGGTATGGAAATAGTAGGACCTCCTCTCAAATTTTAAGCGATCCATCCGCCTATCATCCGTAATCAACTCATTCCAGGTATTCTTTCCAGTTGATCTTTTTAAAATTAGAATCAAACAAAGCAGTTTCCTGTGCTTCATCAAGCATTACTACTTCTTCTTCCATTCGTTCCCTGATCGTACGCTTATTCCAGTCGTGCAGGAAAACTTCTTCGTAATAACGGGCTACTTCTTCATTATAGATGACCAGGCTGGCATCCCTGTTGAACTGCACACCCGAATTGGACCAGTTATGACTTCCCAACATCAGGGTTTTGCTGTCTGCAATGATTCCCTTGGTGTGAGTATTTTTCATCAGCCTGATCACCGACATGTTAAAGCCCATGGCCTTGAGGTTGTCAAACATTTCCATTTTGTCTGCGGTTGAAAATGGCTTGCGCAGAATGATTTTGCAATCAATGGTATCGTCATTTGATTTGTCGGCCAGCAACTGTAATAACTCTTCATATTCCGAAGTAATCTCTTTTGAAATATTGATGTACTGGTTCTGGAAATAAAGTGTTGTAGTAGCAGACCTGATCACCTGGCTGGCATAATCCATGTAATTGTCTGGACTCAGTACAGGTTGTATTCGCAAAGGTTTGTTTCTTGTGAAAACAAATTTGCGTGAGGGAAAGATGCTGAAGGTCTCAGCTTTTTCTTCCACCTCTTCTTCCATGATAAATAATTCTGGAAGCATCATTGTTTCCAACAATTCAGCTTCCGGCTTTTCATTACTTCTTTCAAAATCCCAGTCGATGAATTTATGGTAGATCGAAGCCAGCTTTGTATTATCCACGATCATATTCCATTCGCGGTTGAAATTGGGAAGTGAGGCGATATCAGCTTCGAAATCGATATTAGGCTGGTTGGAGGTTTGCCAGTTACCACTGGACAGCCAGAAGCTTTTCTGATCCTTTACCGCCACCTTGATATGATAAGCATTGGAACAGATGCCGTTCTTTCCTTTCCATGCTTTTACAAATTCAAAATTGCCGCCCGAGATCCTCTTCAGGCTATTGATGATGGTTTGTTCCTGCACATCATCTTCTTTGGAACCCTCGCCCACGCCTGCAGCCGGATTGCCATCATATACCAGTTTGATGGTAATGCTCCGCTTTGCCACAGTTTTTAGTGTTTCAAATAATTGTGGTGCAGAAAAATCATAAATGCCAATCTGAAGGTGTTCGTTGGTATCGTCAAGAAAAGGTCTTAATGTTTTCCATCCTGCATCCGGGCTTACATGACAGACCAGGGTCATAGGGCCTGTCACTTCTTCCAGTTGAACATGAGCTGGCGGAATATAATTGTTGGCGGGAATGCCTGTTTCCAGCATTGCTGCTTCTTCCCCAGTACGAAGATCCAGCATGGAAGGTGGCATCAACTGGAGCAGCCATTGTTTCTGCTCTGCGGACTCCAATAATTTGAAACGCAGCTGGTCCTTAGGCGAAGCGGTTACTACCTCCACGTCAAAGCCATCAAAGCTTTCCGGAAGCTTTTGGTCATCCGGTAATGCCGCCAGTGCTTTCTTTTTTTCAACGATGGCAGTGATGGCCACTGTATTGGTGATCTCGCCATTGACATATTTATAACCGGGACGGGCATGTAATAGGCCTGGAATTCGTTCCTTATATTTTTTCAGAAAAACTCCTGCAGATTCTGCAGCCCTGTTCAGTTGCGCGGGCAGCCGGGTAGCGCTGCTGGTTTTTTTGGGAGGCTGTTGTCCAAAAATAATTTTTGGATTCTCAATCGTATCTGCCACCTGTCTTCCGTTTACGGTAACAATTTCGTTCTGGTAATTTTTGAGCAAGTCTTCTTTAAAATTGACGAGAATAAATTCACCTCCTCCCAGGGTTTCGAGACAGATCTTTTCACCTGATTTTTTTATATAGCCCTGGAATTTTTTCACACCAGCCGAAGCGGTAAGAGCAGGGGATTCTTTTGGCCCTGGTTGATCTTTGGTGTTGGGATCAAGACCTTTGGAACCTTTTTCAAAAAGGTTGTTGAAAACGGCAGTGATGTTTCCGGGATTGATGTTGATGCTCATGAGTATAAATTTTTCCAGGTTCTCAAATTGTTGAAGATCTCTTCGGTGATGCGTGTTCCAAAGTTGGAAGTGGAACTTCCTGTGGTGTGAATACCAATGGCCACACGTTCTCCTTCACCCAGGTTCATCCAGATGGGACTACCGCTTTGTCCACCATAAGTATCGATCTCATAATACAGTCTGCGGGAAGAAGCACGAGTGATCTCTCTGGCATGATAGTATTGCCTGGTGGCCCTGTCCAGGTCAGTAGGATAACCACTGATGTTGGCAATGTTTGATTTAAGAAAATTATCCGGAGGAGCTGCAAAGGAAAAATAACCGATGGCATTTGAAACAGGTTCGTCAAGAATGATCACTCCATAATCATAATCCGAGTTCCTGTCATTGATCCATCCATTGTTGGATTCAAATTTTGCCGACTTCACAGAATCAAAAGGTCTTTCTGTTCCATTGAGAGCAGGTATTACTTCAATTTCAACAGGCCAGCCGCCTTCCTCATGCATATAAACACAGTGGCCTGCAGTAGCGAGCAGGGTTGGACTGATGAACCAGGCTGTACCGGCGTAAGTCTTTCCATTGCGGGCACGAATTCTTAGTGCAGCTACCTGTCGCCATGGATTTTCCAATGTGTTCAAAACCTGTTCACGGTCATCATCACCAATGACAACTTCAAGTGATTTCCTGGTGCCATAAGAAGCAGCGGCTGCATCCTGCAGGTAGGCCGCAGGACGCGGTGGGATGGGAGTGATAAAACGTTCTCTTTGAGCCAGCTTTGATGGAGTGGAAGCTTTTTCAGGAAAGGTGATAATGGTTTCAGTGTCTTCTTCCGGCTTCACGCTTTCGATAAAAGCATTTTCAGTGGAATCAGAAAGATTGGAAACGATCTTATGAAGGTCATTGTCCAGCAGAATAGGTTTGGCCATATAAAAGGTTTATTAAAGTAAAGGTTGACAAGGGCAGCGATGGAGGTTTTGCAGGGGAGTAGAAAGGCAAGTAACAAAGTTTTTATTTCATAAAAAACCGTGCTATCACGGGATTTTATTTTGGCTGACTTTAGTATATTCTACTTTAGAGGGACTGAACTGCTTTCCACAGCTGCTAAGGGTTTTCTTCATGGAATGCTTCTCTTAATCTGGGCCTATTTCACTATTTTGTGCCTCCCAATTTTCATTGCTGAAATCATAAAAATGAAATCCTTACAACAACGTTTTTTCCCCGTCCTGATTTTTGTTCTTTCTGTACTTCCTGTTGATGCACAACCCCCGGTAAAAAAAGTCAGCCAGTATGTGGATCCATTTATCGGAACTGCTGCGGTTGATAAAAAGAGTTTACCTGGTTGTGCTTTCCCAGGTGCTACCATGCCTTTTGGATTTGTACAATTAAGTCCGGATACAAAACATGAAGTGAACCGGCCCTGCTCTGGTTACGATTATAAAGATAAAAACATTGTAGGCTTCAGCCATACACATCTGAACGGCACCGGCATTGCCGATCTGCTGGATGTGCTCATCATGCCCATCACCGGTGAAGAAAAAAAATCCGGTGCTTATGCAGATAGTGCTTCAAGAGTTTTCAGTTCTTCTTTCAGTCATGAAAATGAAACTGCAAAACCTGGTTATTACCAGGTAAAGCTTTCTGACTATAATGTAAATGCAGAATTGACTGCCACGCAGCGTGCAGGTTTCCATCGTTACACTTTTCCTGAAAGCAAAGGAGCGGGATTTGTCATTGATATGGACCACAGCAGGCTGAAAGGAACCGGCAATCGCTCTGCAAAAATCATCTCTGCCGAGATCAGGATCGTGAACAACAGGACCATTGAAGGTTATCGTGTTTTGACAGGCTGGGCCAAGATGCGCAGGGTCTATTTCCGTGCTGAATTTTCAAAACCATTCACCAGCAATTTTCTTTTTGATGGCAAGCGTATTTACGAGAACAAGCCAGTGGTGATGGGTGCGGATGGCATCAGGGCTGTTGTGCATTTTGCTACAAAAGCTAATGAGCAGGTATTGGTGAAGGTGGGAATTTCCGCCATCAGCATCGACAATGCCAGGCAGAATCTTACCACAGAAATTCCTGCCTGGAATTTTGAACAGGTGGTCAGTAATGCTGCCAACGCCTGGGAAAAAGAATTGAAACAGATACAGGTGGAAGGAACTGAAGAACAAAAAAGGATTTTTTATACCGGACTTTATCATGCCTTTATTCAACCCAATAATATTGCTGATGTAAATGGCGAATATCCCGAAGCAGATTATACTACGGGTAAGGCAGCAGATAAGGCGCACTATTCAACCTTTTCACTTTGGGATACCTACAGGGCTGCACATCCTTTATATACTTTACTACAGCAGGAACGCACCGCAGGATTTATCAATAGCATGATCCGCCATTATGATAGTTATGGTATACTTCCCATCTGGCAACTGTGGGGCGTAGAAACCTATTGCATGATCGGCAATCACGCCATTCCAGTGATCGTTGATGCAGCATTGAAAGGGATCAAAGGATTTGATGTGAACAAAGCTTATGAAGCTATTAAAGGTTCTTCCATGAAAGATCATATCCAGTCACCTTTTGGCATCTATGACAAGTATGGATACATGCCCGAGGATCTGCAGTCCCAATCGGTTTCCATTACGCTGGAAACAGCTTATAACGACTGGTGTGTAGCGCAGCTGGCAAAGAAGCTGGGGAAGATGGAAGATTACCAGTTCTTCATCAAAAGGTCTTCCAATTACAAAAATTTATTTGACAGTGAAACGGATTTCTTCAGGGCGAAGGATAGTGAAGGCAGGTGGATAGAACCCTTCAATCCTTTACAATATGGAGGCAATGGTGGCCATCCATATACCGAAGCCAATGCCTGGCAGTATTTGTGGTATGTTCCGCATAATGTCCCTGATTTTATTCAGTTGATGGGAGGTAAGGAAACTTTCGTGAATAAGCTGGATGAATTTTTTGCTTTGGTTGATACCTCCAAACCCAAGAATGGAAATGCTTCAGGATTTATTGGCCAGTATGCACATGGCAATGAACCCAGTCATCATGCGGCTTATTTGTATGATTATGCAGGACAGCCCTGGAAAACGCAATACTATGTACACAAAGTGCTGAATGAATTATACGATGATGCGCCTGCAGGTTATTCAGGTAATGAAGACTGCGGACAGATGTCGGCCTGGTATGTATTCAGCTCCATGGGTTTTTATCCTGTGAACCCGGCTAATGGTGTTTATGCCATTGGTTCGCCGGTATTGGATAAAGCAACCATTTCTCTTCCTTCTGGTAAGAAATTTATTGTGACAGTAAAAAATGCATCGAAAGAAAATGCCTACATACAATCTGTAAAATTGAATGGAAGAGAATATTCAAAAACCTATCTGCTGCATTCAGACATTACTAATGGCGGTCAGATCGAGTTTGTCATGGGGGCGCAACCCAATACAAGCTGGGGAGTGAACCAGCCACCCATCAATTAATAATAAAGCAATCATGATTTCGTTACTGAATTAGTTGAGCTATTGATTCACCAACTATTTTTCTTGCAAAACTGATTATGAGAATTTCTTTCTTCCTGTTCCTTCTTTCCATCTGTCAGCAGGCTGCTGCACAGGATACACTGGTTAATACAAAGGAAGAAGCGTGGGAAATTTTCAGCAGTAACCATATCAGTTTTACACTGATCCCGTTGATCAATGAAAAGGCAAGGATTAAAGCCGAAACAGGACCATATACTCTTGGATCAAAACCAGTGCGAGGCGTTGAAGTGGGTTTTAATTATCACATGAATTTTGATGTAAACTATTCCATCATTTATGGTATTCATGGAGGAGTTTCGGTGCGGAATTATTCATTGTTTGTACCTAAGGAAGATTTTACACCACAGGAAACAGAAGATTTTTATGAATCCACTAAATCAACACCCACTGTAGATTTTTACCTGAGCCTTCCTGTATTGCTGGAAAGAAGATGGATGGCACAAAAGGGTTTTTGGAATGTCCAGGGAGGTGTCAACGTTCGTTTTTATCCCGACCAGTTCAGTGAAACCATTTCGCACATGAAGGATGACAATGCGGGCTCCTGGTATGATATCATCAGACTTGAACTGGAAGTGGGCAGGAATCACAAGCCATGGATCGATTACAACCTTGCAGGCGGGTATAGTTATTTATTAAAAAACAGGAATTTGATCAGGCTGAACCTGATCGCGAATTTTTCAAATACCAGCATCACCAAAGGAAGTTACCTGATACATATTCCCGGTCAGCTGGATTCTAAAGGAAGTTATGCTTCGCGTCATTCTTATCTTGGCCTGGCACTGAGTTATCTGATGGGCACCCGGAATAAAGCGCTTCGCCGGCAGCAGCAACATTAATTTTTATCCAGGTCCTGGCATAACCTACTCATACATCACTTCACTGATGGTTTTGCTGCTGGTTTCAAGGCTTTTTTTGCTGATTCTATTTTAACCCTCTGCGTCTATTCAATCGGGGTAATGATTGCAAAGGCCCGGTATGTGGAATTAATATTTCCGGTTTTTCTAATTCATTCATGGAACTGCATTTCATCCTTTAAATCCTGCGTTTCGGAAACGCATCTATTGTCTTCCGCATTTAGTAAGGTCAATTTTGCAAAAAGAAAATTATGCAATCGAGAATTATCATACTTCTCCTGGTATGTACAATAAATTTAACAGCCAGGGCGCAACAAAAGAAGTTTACTGTTGGTATTGGATACCAGCGTACATGGATGCTCGATAAACAGGCTTCGCCTCTCAAATATCAAACCAGTGAGAAAGCAGTTTTTTTAGCTTATGATCGTACCGGGAATAAAGGAGTCTTTAGTGCGCAGCTTAATGGTGCTTTGGGTGATTTCTATCCTACAGGATTTAAAGGTAGGAAATGGTATGATCCCGGGTATAATATTGATGGCACCCCTAAAAAGGATTCTTTTAAAATTCCGGGTACTTTATATAATGGCAAAATCAAATTAAGTTATTTGCGAAAAGCCACGAGCGGATACAATGTTATCGGCAAGAACAAATTATACAGTAATAATTACTTTGGAGCCTCGCTAAGCAACCAAACGTTTTACTCCGACAACATTGTGCGTACAGGTTGGTTAAATGCAGCCAGCTTCAACGCCGAATACCTGCATACTGCAACGTTGAATACAAAACATTTCTTTAGTCTGAAAGTTTCAATTCCCTTGTTTGGTCAAAATTCAAGACTGCCTTATCACAATTCTATTAGTTCTTCTTTGGGTGAAAGCAATATCAAAACATTTTTAAAGCGGGGCAGCAGGTTTGCATGGCTTGCTGATTTTCAAAATGTACAGATAGATGCCTGTTATGAATATAGTTTGAATGATCGTTTCAGCATGGGTATACGGTATTTTGGTCAGTGGCTTCATTACTCAAAAGAAAAACCCATTAACATCATACAAAACAATATTGGAATCACAGCCTCTTTTAAAAAATAATATCCTGATTTAATAAAAATATTGAAATGAAAAAACTTTTAATGATATCTATCCTGGTAATTAGTTTTTTTACTTCCTGCCAAAAAACACTGTTAGGACCAGTTGTATCCAACACACCGGTAAACAATTTTGAAGAAATGTGGAAAGGTTACGATGCATGGTATGGCGGGTTTGCGGTACGAAACATTAACTGGGATTCGGTTCATAATGCATTAAGTTCCCAGGTAAACAACAATATGAACAACCAGCAATTGTACGATGTCTTGAGTAAGATGATAACACCTCTCAATGATATTCATGCTTTCCTGCAACCAACCAGCGATGGCCTGCCTCGTTATGAGAGCAGTGTATTTTTCCGTAACAATAAAATACAACAGGACTTTTCGATCAATGTAATCCAAAGTAGTTACCTGCCATTGCTTACTAAGGTGGATGATAATTTGCACTATGGAATTCTTGATGGCAATATTGGCTACCTGCATTTTGGGGAGTTTGGAATGCCTTTGAATTTCTACAAACAAAAAATGCCGGAAATAATGAGTGCATTAAAGAATACAAAGGCGATGATAGTTGATATTCGTAATCATGCAGGGGGTGATGACGAAGTAAGCCGGTATATTGCAGGTTGGTTTGCAAAAGATGTTGCATTATTTATGACTACACGGAAACGCAATGGGCCTGGTCACAATGATTTTACAAGTCCCGAAAATTGGTATGTGGATAAACAGGGTGAATATCAATATACAGATTCAGTGGTATTGCTAACGACTAGATGGACTGCAAGTGCAGGCGAAACCTTTACCTGGGCTATGAACACTCAAAAGCAGGTAATACAAATAGGCGATACTACCGCAGGAGGATTTACTGATGTCATTTCGCGAGAACTGCCCAATGGTTGGTTGTATTTTGTTGGAGTAGGAGATTATCGCAACGCTTCTGGTAAAAGTGAAGAAGGAATTGGTGTGGCTCCTAAGATCGTAGTAACAAATTCGAAAAGCGATATAGATGCCGGAATTGACAGGGTACTTGAAAAAGCAATCGAAATGGTAAAGTAAAAATGAGAGATGCTTTAAGAGAAGATGAATTTTTGCAAAAGATGTCGTTTCAATTTCTCCATGAGTTTTCAAATGTTAAGAATATTTAATTTCCTGATAGTTGTAAAAAAAACTGGTGGCTGAAATGATTTATTCCAGCTTACACAAAAACGTTTCATGTCCTGATATTTACGTTTCATCGGGCATGTGTAGCCTGGTAGCTTCTATTTTATTTATTTGCATAGCATTACATGAGCAGGCAAAAACTAAATGATAAATGGTTCCGTTTTTTGGGAATACCCTTCATTGCTTTTTTGGGTCATATTATTTTTTATAACCGTAACGACTTAGGTGACCAGCGCTTTGGGTTTTGGACAATTTATCTTTTGTCGCTTGCTGAAACGATGATTTTGTGGGAGGGGAACCGCCTTGTGTTTTTATACTATCGCAATCGTTTTCCCGGCCTTCATCAAACAAAACAAAGAATACTGCATGCATTTGTTGCAAGTATGTTTGTGACGATTGTTATTAGGGCACTGAACATTTATTTGTATGATCAAACAGATTTTTGGGGACACCGTTTTCCTTTGGAAGCCTACCTTCATGCTATTGCAGTTGCACTTCTTTTTGTAATAATTGTTGGAGGTGTATATGAGGCAAATTATTATTTCAGGAGGTGGAACCAGGCTGCAGTAGAAGCCGAGGCCTTGAAAAAAGAAAACCTGCAAACCCAATTCGATTCGCTTAAAGTCCAGATAAACCCACATTTTTTGTTCAACAGTCTGGGTTCTCTTTCATCCCTTATCGAAGAAAATCCAAAACAGGCGCAAACTTTTGTAAATGAAATGGCATCTGTCTACAGATATCTTTTGCAGAGTAATGAAAAAGGGCTTGTTACACTGAAAAATGAGATCAATTTTATAGAAGCCTATACGGGGATGTTGACTACCCGCTTTCCTGAAGGTTTGCGTGTAAGCATCGATGTATCCGAAGAAGACTTGGAGAAGCTTATCCCACCCCTGACACTCCAGTTGCTGTTAGAAAATGCAGTAAAGCACAATGCAGTTCTTGCTTCAAAGCCACTTTTTGTTACTATCAATTCAGCCGGTAAGAACATTTTAAAAGTTTGCAATAATCTTCAACCCAAAACATCCGCTGTTCATAGTAATAAGATGGGTTTGCATAACATCATTTCTAAATATAAATTATTAAACCAGCCGGAAGTATCAATACTGCAAACTGAGGATAGCTTCTGTGTTGATTTGCCTTTAATAAACAAAAATCAATATGCAGATTTTGATCGTTGAAGATGAATTGCTGCTCGCAAAAGGCCTGCAAAAAATGCTGCTCATGATTGAACCTGAGGCGCAGATCTGCGGTATTACAAAAAGTGTGGAGGAGACGATACAATGGCTTCAACAAAATGATGCACCAGATCTTGTGATGATGGATATAGAACTTGCCGATGGACAAAGCTTCGATATATTTAAAAAAGTGAAACTAGACACTCCTGTTATTTTCACCACTGCTTATGATGAATTTGCCATAAAGGCTTTTAAAGTGAACAGCATCGATTACCTGTTGAAACCCATTAAGGAAAATGACCTAAGAAATGCTATTGATAAATTCAAAAGATCAGGCAGATTACAAAATTCAATTTCGATCAATGACCTGCTGGAGAAACTGGAGCAAATCAGCAAGCCCGTTGGTTATCGTAACAGGTTTCTTATAAAGCAGGGGCAAAAAATGATGAGCATCGATGTTTCCGATGTGGCTTATATTTTCTCTGAAAAAAAATGTACGTTTATTCGAACCTGCCAAAATCAAAAATATATTGTAGATATATCACTGGATATTCTTGAAAACGAATTATCACCCCAACAATTCTTCAGAGCAAACAGGCAATTCATTCTAACAGCAAAGTCAGTGGTTTCCATTCACTCATGGTTTAACCAGAAACTTAAGGTCGAGGTTCGCCCAGAGTCAGATGAACAGGTCATAATTAGTCGGGATAAAGCGAACAAGTTCAGATCCTGGATGGGAGAGTAGGATGCAATGTCAGTTATTACTTTCTTTTCTATTGAAGGTTTTGAAAAAAAGGAGTTCCCTGACTATCATTAAATGTCACTGGGAAATAATTAAATAGTTTCTGTTCTGATCTTCTTGTTCTTATTGGGTTCATCAATCCTAATACTTTTGGCCTGGATCACTTCATTACTATCGCCTATAATCACTTCCAGAATTCCGTATGGGAATCCAGTAAGTTGAAAAACAGGATTAATGTAGGAGGGCATCCTACGGGTTGCCCAAATTTCAATTTTCATACTATCAGTGGTATTTCGCTTAGAAACGAACTTCGTACACTCATATCCTAAGATATTTTTCTTTTCACCGGTTTCTTTATTAGTAACAGTATACATTTTAGGATCTTCCAGAAGGTTTTCTGTAAACCATTGATCATTTTTATAGGTATATGGCCCTAAGGACCCGGTAACCTGTATGGAGCCGCTACTTATGAAGCGATACTTTGAGATATGGGTTTCACCTTGTGCTGACCTCAAATTAAATTCATGTATAATCCTGGTCTTATTTACCATACTCAATACAATACTATCAATCCAGGGATCATGCTCAGCATCTTTGACCGAGTCAAATGTATGCTGCACCTTATTAGTCACCGTATATGTGATATTGTAAACCTGATATGATTTATTGAAGCTTAAAGCAAAAACAGACAGTATAATAAAAAAGAGTTTCATGTAAGTTCTTGGAATGCTAAAGTAGTAATTAAATTTATAATATTAAATGTGGGTTTTATGGATTTTTCAATCTTATTTCTCGAGTACTATAATAAAGATGGATCAATGCCTTTTAGGTATCTTGTTACTTCTTCTGCAAACTCCGGCGCCACTTTTAATTGAATAATCAAAATAATGTTAGAAAAGTCCATACTTACAATATTATTGCTGGTTTCTTTCCAATCTTTTAGTCAGACAGCAGATAAAAAGGTTCACTACACTTTTAATCTTGGAATTGATTTCTCAATTGGAAAAGATAAATATGTTGAAAGATTTGGAACAGTAAATCCAACTGTAATCGCATCTTATTATGCCAAAAAGAGGTTTGAAAATTCTGGATTAAGAATTATTGGAAGCATTCAGCTTTCAGCCAAAGATTTATATTATGGATTACAAACAGGCATTATAATACACTTCAATGAATTTAATCCGGTTAGGAATTATAATCAAGCCAGCTTTCCTGTTCAATTGAAAGTAATGAACTCTTTAATTAAAAACAGAAACCGATGCATTTTAATAGAGGGTGCAGCCGGAATCAATTTTTTTTACTTTAGTGACTTTTATTACCGAATCAAATCAGGACCTATAGCATCAGGCGGAGTTCAATATCTGTCTAATAATCGATATGCATTCAGACTTGGAATTGATTACCAGATTGACAATGGCACTTATATAATACATGAAAGTGCCGCTATGAATACAAAAGAAGAACTTTTAAAATTTAAGCAAAAAAGATCAGTGATATATGCAACTTTTGGTATTAAACTTTGATTTTTTTTGAATATAAAAGGTTCCAAACGTGGAAAGCTTTTGTGATTTTGACAAATAGTTATTAAATAAAAAAGGTTCCGAAAAAGGAACCTTTTGTGATCCGGACAGGACTCAAACCTGTGACCTACTGCTTAGAAGGCAGTTGCTCTATTCAGCTGAGCTACCGGACCTATTTACTTTCTTTCCTCAGTTGTGACCTTCCCGATTAGGATCGGGATGCTCTATTCAGCTGAGCTACCGGACCAATTATTTTCAACCTAAAGTATGATAAGAAATAATGCTCTTCTTTTCTTACCGGTTTTCCCCAACAATCCATTGAGGGCGGCAAATATAAAGAATCAGGAATAAATGGAGAATGGAATTATGAATCAGCTGCCAAAATGAAAGCTGTCCAGGAACTGATCCTGCTCCGATACCGGCACTTCGGTGATGTTCTTCACATACAGCACGGAAAGTATGCGTCCATTGGTATAGCCTTTTACCTTGCAATCCACACCAACGGCATCCTGCCAGTAATCTACCAGTGTTACTGAACCTTCATGATTCCAGTCGGAACCTACCTCATGTCCCGTATTATGGAAAACATAAAAAGGTCCCTTCAGCTTATGCATGTAGGCCGCCAGCATTTCCCTGGCATGTTCCATGGAATACTGCTTTTTCATATCGATGCAGATGATCCCATAACAGGCGCCTTTTTTGGTAAACTCATTGAAATAAAGATCATCACCCGAATCAGTAATGGCTTTTTCAAATTCTTTCCCACTTTGGAAAAGCACAGAGCAGCCGGTGTTGCCGATCAATTGATTGACTGATTTCCTGGGTGATGCGATGCGCAGCACAAAAGAGGAGGCAATGAAGAATAACAGGTTTTCCATAGTTCGAATAAATGGTGGCTCGACTGTAAGATAAAAAGTTATTTTCGACACCGAATTATGAAAAAGCCATTTTTCTACGGAAAGGATAAACTGACTGTTAAAACTGCTGTATTGCTGGCTGAAGGCGCACTTCAGGGCATGCTCGATGATGTTGCCAGGGAACGCATTCAAAAAAGCCAGGAGAACATCCAGGCCATGGTAAAAGCCGGGAAAACTGTTTATGGTGTTACTACAGGATTCGGAATTTTGGCCAATACCCGCATCAGCGAGGAAGATGCCGCCGTGCTTCAATACAAGATCCTGCAAAGCCATAGTGTGGGTGTAGGTGAGCCCATACCTGTTTCAGTTGCCAAATTAATGCTGATCACCAAGGTTCATGCTTTGTCTCAGGGTTTCTCCGGTGTTCAACTCTCCACCATTGAAAGACTGCTTTGGCATATTGACCAGGACATCATTCCTGTAGTTCCCGAGAAAGGAAGTGTGGGCGCTTCGGGCGACCTGGCACCACTGGCACATCTTTGTCTTCCATTGATTGGCCTGGGCGAAGTGTTTTACAACGGAAAAAGATATGCTTCAAAAGAAATTTTAGAAAAGTTCAGCCTGAAACCCATACAACTGGGACCCAAGGAAGGACTGGCGCTGATCAACGGAACACAATTCATTTTAGCATTTGCCATCAGGGCTGTGCAGCGCATGCAGAACTGCCTGGATGCTGCCGATATCATTGGCGCCATGAGTCTCGAAGCATTGACGGGAACAAAAGCACCTTTTGATCAAAGACTTCATCAGCTCAGGCCATTTGAAGGAAATCAACTGGTGGCGCAGCGACTACGCTTATTGCTTGAAGGTTCCGAGATCATGCAAAGCCACGTGGACTGCGGAAGGGTGCAGGATCCTTATTCCTTGCGATGCATGCCACAGGTGCATGGTGCTTCGAGAAATGCCTGGCTGCATTTGAAAGAATTAACCGAAATAGAAGCCAACGCGGTTACTGATAATCCTGTGGTTTTTGGAGAAGATGATACCATCAGCGGTGGTAATTTTCATGGTCAGCCTTTGGCGCTTCCATTGGATTATGCCTGTTTTGCTGCATCTGAGATTGGTAATATTTCTGACAGGCGTTGTTACCTCTTGCTGGAAGGCAAATGGGGACTGCCCATGTTGCTGATGAATAATGTAGGACTCAACAGCGGCTTTATGATTCCACAATACACGACAGCCGCACTGGTTACTGAAAACAAAACGCTCTGCTTCCCTGCAAGCGCTGATAGTATTCCCACTTCACTGGGACAGGAAGACCATGTAAGCATGGGAAGTATCAGTGGAAGAAAGTTGAACCAGGTATTAAATAATCTTGAATGCATACTGGCCATTGAATTGCTTTCAGCAAGCCAGGCTATAGAGTTCAGGCGCCCATTGAAAAGCAGTGCCGTGTTGGAAAAAGCACACGAGCTGGTAAGAAAGAGAGTCAGCTTTGCATCAGAGGACAGGATCTTTGCTGATGATATTAACCAGATGAAAGAACTGGTCTCGGATTTTTCTTTTGTTAATAGTGTACATGAATTTGCCAGCTCATTAGGACTGGAGTTGAACCAGGGCTTTGATGGTTTTGGTGAATAGATAATGTACCCTATTTTGCTGAAGCAATTACCTGTGCTGAAGTGTGCGACGCAACAAAAGCTTCATAGTAGTAATGCAGCTGGGTACATAACTATCACTTCAATTAAAGCCAATCACCTACTAAATTGGTAGCAACATCTGCTATGATGAAATGCTTCTGAAGCCTTCTGCAATTTTATTTTTTGATGTAGGTATAAGGATCGTATTCCACGAATTCATTTTGCCTTGTGGTTACTGAATACACTTTGTTATCCCTGATCTCAAATTTGATGAGGAAGATGCCGTATTCGATATTGTTGTATTGCATCAGCCATTCACCATTGTCGAGATAATCAAGTCTTGCATTGAGATCGGGCTTGGTTTCAAAACTGATCATTAATCCTTTTCCCTCGGGTTTGATAGTGATGTTTCCATTCAATTCATTGCTATAATTGCCTGCATAAGCAGTTAAAGGAAGTGGTGGCTTTGCATCTTTCAGGCGCGCTTTCCATCCTTTGATCTCATCCACCTGGTTTTGCATTTCTTTTTTGAATCCGCCCAGTTGCTGCTGGCTTCTATCCACCCAGGGTACATTGAGATAAGCATCGAGCACCTGATAGCGTAGTGCTTCAAAAAAACTTTGGTTATCATTATTGGTTAATATGGCGATGCCCAGTTTTTCTTCAGGAACAAAACAAACATTGGACACCATGCCGCCTGCACCACCGGTATGCCAGTAGAGTTGTCTTCCATTATAATCAGCTGCAAATAAACCCAGTCCATAACCTCTGAAATGCATGGGGAAGGCTGAGGAT
This sequence comes from Bacteroidota bacterium, assembly GCA_023386045.1. Taxonomy (GTDB): domain Bacteria; phylum Bacteroidota; class Bacteroidia; order Chitinophagales; family Chitinophagaceae; genus Flavisolibacter. The sequence goes on along the minus strand of JAEWKK010000028.1, from coordinate 50,014 downwards.
TTCCTGCTTCCTGTAATGATGTTGACATCTCTTGTTTTTTGTAAGGTGGCCCAGGGAAGAATTCTTTCATTATTGTACCTGCCGCTGTCGAGTTGCATCATTAACCAGTGTGAAAGGTCTGATACGTTGCTGATGATACTGGCAGCAGGAGCGAGGTTGTTCCAATTGTCGTAAACAACAGGTTGCAAAGTGTTGGTATAAGAAGTAGTATAAGGAGTAGCAACATTGGATTGTTTTTCAACGCCGGTTGACAAGACCATTGTTTGTTTCATTTGCAAGGGTGTGATGATGCTGTCCTGGATAAAGTCTTCCCATGATTTTCCTGTCACAACAGGGATCACTTCACCAGCGGTTAAAAAACAACTGTTGCAATAACCATAGTCCTGCCTGAAGATTCCCGTAGGTTTCAGCAGGCGCATTTTATTGATGATTTCTTTGCGATTCAACTTTGTATTCCAGAAAGTAAAATCTCCCTGGAAGGTTTTGGTGCCGATGCGATGTGTGAGCAGGTCACGCAGGGTAACCTGTGCAGTAGTGATGGAATCATAAAGCCGGTAATCCGGGAAATATTTGGTGACCTTGTCGTTCAGTGAAATCTTTCCTCTTGTTTCTAAATGCGCCAGTGCAGTACCTGTAAATAGTTTGGTATTGCTCGCGATCATGAACAAAGTGTTCTCATCCACTGGCTGCCGGGTACTGATATTCTTTACTCCATAACCCTTCATTAAAACCACTTTTCCATCTTTTACAATCACGATGGAAAGCCCGGGGAGGTCCCAGTCCTTTAAGCCCTTATTGATGTAATTGTCAAGACTGTCTTTAATGAAAGAAGGGGTTTGAGCAAAAAGTCCCAGACTGATAAGCAGCGTCAGGATCAGGCAGTTCAATTTTTTCATGGCTGAGTATGTTGAAACAAAGTAAACCATTTTTATGATGGAAATCTTCCTCGGTTTAAGGTTGTTAGGAGCGGGTTTGATTTATGGATTGTTGAATATCTGCATAAAAAGACCAGCGTTTAACTGGCATAAATTTTATGCGATTCTCTGCTCAAAACCTCTATTATGAAAAAGCGATTTTTTTCTCTGGCCATTGTTGCATTGGGTTTCTTCACCTGGTCATGTAACGACAACTCATCCACAACAACATCTGATGACAGTACCACTATGAATATGCCTGAAACCACCAATACCATGAATACCACTCCTGTGAATACCACTCCATTTAGCAGTGGGGATTCTGCTTTTGTGATGGAAGCGGCCATGGGAGGAATGATGGAGGTAGAGGCGGGTACTCTTGCCCAGCAGAATGCAGCGAACCAACGGGTAAAAGACTTTGGATCCATGATGGTGGCCGATCATGGCAAGGCCAATAATGAATTGAAGACTATGGTCAGTGGAAGAATCATGATACCTGACAGTCTTCCTGCCAAGATGAAAAAACAACTGGACCAGTTAAGAAAATTGAATGGAAAGGCTTTTGACAGGTCTTATATGAGCATGATGACTGAAGACCATAAGAAAGACATAGATAAATTTCAAAAGCAGTCACAGTCTGCCACGGACGCGCAATTAAAGAGCTGGGCCGGCGCTACCTTGCCAGTGTTGCAAAAACATTATGATTCTGTCCAGGCGATCAGGAAGGGATTGTAAAATTCAGATCTGATTGATAAATGCCGGAGCAGCAAGCCCCGGCATTTATATTTTACTCATTAGTAAATATGTTCAATATCAATTATTAAACCTCTGAACCAACTTTGTGTTCCTTGTGTTTTTCTTAATGCCCTTCGTGGTACGGCTGTTTTTCTCCACTCTGAAGTTTTTTGGGATCACGAAGGACACCAAGAACCACGAAGGGCACAACGTCTTACAGGATGATCCTTACCAGGATGACCCCTTACAGGGTGACAAGGAACTCACTGAAACTCGCCAAACACGCTTCTCAATACATCTGCCACTTCGCCCAGGGTGCAGTCATGTTCAACAGCATCGATCACGGAAGGCATGAGGTTTTCGCCGCTCACGGCTTTTTGCCTGATCTCTTCTAGACACTGCTGCACTTTGGAAGCATCTCTTCTTTCTTTTAATGCTTTAAGTCTTTGCGATTGCTGTTCGCGTATACTGTCATCGATTTTGAATCCGGGTATTTTGTCCTCTTCCTTCAGCTGGAATTTATTCAGGCCAACAATGATCTTTTGACCAGATTCAATATTGCGCTGGTATTCGTAAGCGCTTCTTGCAATTTCGTCCTGTATAAAACCTTGTTCGATGGCCATTACACTGCCACCCATGGCATCGATCTTTGCCATCAGCTTCCAGGCATTTTCTTCGACTTCATTGGTTAATTGTTCAACAAAGAAAGAGCCCGCAAGAGGATCCACCGTATCAGGCGCACCACTTTCAAAAGCAACGATCTGCTGTGTTCTTAATGCGATCCTTGCTGCTTCTTCTGTTGGCAGACTCAATGCTTCATCGTAACCATTGGTATGCAATGACTGAGTGCCTCCGAGTACGGCTGCAAGTGTTTGAATCGTGACCCTTGAAATATTATTCAGCGGCTGCTGCGCGGTGAGTGTGCTGCCACCGGTTTGTGTATGAAAACGCAGCATCATGGCCTTGGGATCGGTAGCGCCCATTTCTTTCATCATGCGTGCCCACATTCTTCTAGCAGCACGGAACTTCGCTACTTCTTCAAACAAATGGTTATGTGCATTGAAAAAGAATGAAAGCCTTTTTCCAAACACATTGATGTCAAGTCCTTTTTCCAGTGCCGCTTTCACGTATGCCTTTCCGTTACTTAGTGTAAAGGCAATTTCCTGCACCGCTGTACTTCCTGCTTCGCGGATGTGATAACCGGAGATTGAGATCGTATTCCACTTCGGCAATTCCTTACTGCACCATTCAAAAATATCCGTGATGATGCGCATGGAAGGCTTGGGTGGATAGATATAAGTGCCTCGTGCGGCATATTCCTTAAGAATATCATTTTGTATGGTGCCTGTGATCTTTTTGAGGTCAGCGCCCTGGCGTTTTGCCTGTGCCACATAAAATGATAGAAGGATGAAAGCTGTTGCATTGATGGTCATGGAAGTGGACACATCTTCCAGTTTGATTCCTTTGAAGAGCGTGTTGATATCATCCATTGAATCAATGGCAACACCAACTTTACCTACTTCACCTTCAGCAAGTGCATGGTCGCTGTCGTATCCGATTTGTGTAGGAAGATCAAATGCCACACTGAGTCCCATTACACCCTGAGATAATAAATAGTGATACCGTTTATTGCTTTCTTCAGCTGTTGAGAAGCCGGCATATTGTCTCATGGTCCAGAGCTTTCCCCTGTACATATCGGGTTGCACGCCACGTGTAAAAGGAAATTCACCAGGCTGCTCTGTCATGGCTACTGGCTCGCAGTATAATTTTTTAATCTCGATGCCGCTGTCAGTCAGTTTGTTTTCACTCATGTTGGTAGTTATTGCATCACTCGTTTCGCTTCCTGCGTGAGTGTATCAAGTACAATTGTATGCAGGGCCTTGTCCTGCTGACCAAGGATCACTTCAAGCAATTGTTTGTTCAGGTCAGCAGAAGTTGCATTGGGCGGCAGCATGTTGGCCACCTGGTTGATGATCAGCATGGTCTGGTCTCTCAAATTTCTCACTGCATCCCAGGCAAGCGTACTCACATAAACCTGTTGCGTAACGTTGTATTCATACTCCTGCTTTATGGATTCTATGAGCAGCATCTGCATTTCCCTTGCAGAAACGCCTGGCAGACTTACCCTGCTGATAAGGCTGGGAAATGAAATACGCTCACAAAGCAAAACAAGTCGTTCATAAGCCTGCAGGCGCAGGGGCTTGGAGGCAAAGCTTTCATCGGCTGTTTGCTGGGGTTTGTGTTTATTCAGCAATGAGAACAGGGCCAGGATGAAAGCAGCAATGGCAATAACAAGACTGATGGTTGAATCTTCCATGGAAAGTTGTTAGGGCGCAAAAATAAGGTAGTTCGATGTTTGATGGAAAGCTGGCTTCAGAGATAGGGAGATAAGCAATCTTCAACTAAGTTGATGATAACAAAAAAGTCCCTCACGGGACTTTGATTAAATATGATTCATGTTCTTAAACAGCAAAGGAAGAACCACAGCCACAGGTAGAAGAAGCATTGGGATTGTTGAAGGTAAATCCACGGCTGTTCAAACCGCCTTCCCAGTTAATTTCCATACCATAGAGATAGATCTCGTGAGACCTGTCCATGATAAAAGGAAGACCCTCAAATTCCATTTCCTTATCGCTCTCTTTCTTTTCATCAAATTGAAGTACATAGGTCAGTCCAGTGCAGCCTCCGCCCTTCACGCCGATCCTGAGATGCTTACCTGCTCCAAAGCCATCTTCGGACATCAGTCGCCTGATCTCTTTTACTGCTGAAGAAGTGAATTTTATAGGAGATTGAGTTGTCGTTTCCATCCCGCAAATTTACCAAAACTATGATCAGCAGACGAATGATGAGGCCTGGATCTCCATCTTTTGACGGGTTTATAACAATCCGGGAGAGGATTCCATACCCGAGTGGCTTGCCAGTCAACTTAATTCTCATCTCACCACCTTATCTTTGCGCGCTATGACACAAGAACATTTGAAAGATATGAGGGACCGTGTGGCTGTCCTGAGGAGGTTTCTTTGACGTCGATAACAGACGTGATAAAATAAACCAGGATAAACAACTTTCGCTTGCGCCCGGCTTCTGGGACGATAATAAAAGGGCAACTGCCATATTAAAAGAGATCAAGCTCAGTGAATATTGGGTAAACCTATATGAAGAGGTCCATACACTGGTGGAAGATTTTGCCGTGCTTTTTGAATTCTGGAAAGAAGGAGAAGGCAATGAAGAGGATGTGAAAGCAGCCTATGATAAGGCCATCAATGCCATTGAAGAAGCAGAATTCAAGAGTACCCTGAATGAACCGGAGGATGAACTCCCTGCGGTGCTTCAGATCAATTCAGGAGCAGGTGGTACTGAAAGCCAGGACTGGGCTGAGATCCTTTCCCGCATGTACAGGATGTATGGTGAGAAGCAGGGATGGACAGTAACGGTTCTTGACTGGGTAGACGGTGATGGCGCCGGTATCAAAACCTGCACACTTCAGTTTGACGGACCTTTTGCCTATGGCTTTCTCAAAGCAGAAAGCGGCGTGCACCGCCTGGTGCGGATCTCACCTTTTGATTCCAATGCCCGGAGGCATACTTCATTTGCTTCAGTTTTTGTATATCCTCTTGTTGATGACAGCATCAATATTGAAGTGAAAGACAGCGAAGTAAAAATGGAAACTGCACGAAGTGGTGGTGCCGGTGGTCAGAACGTAAACAAAGTGGAGACCAAGGTATTCCTTACACACATTCCTACTGGCATTGTAGTGGTTTGTCAAACCGAAAGATCGCAGATCGGTAACAGGGAGAAGGCCATGCAGATGCTGAAAAGCCGGCTCTATGAAGAAGAGTTGCGCAAACGTGAAGCGGCAAAGAATGCAGCCAATGCCAATAAGAAGAAAATTGAGTGGGGAAGCCAGATTCGCAGTTATGTTTTCCATCCTTATAAGATGATCAAGGACCACCGTACCGAATATGAAGTAGGAAACGTGGGACCCGTGATGGATGGAGACCTGGATGGATTTATCAAGGCTTACCTGATGATGGAAAAAGAACAGGAAGCTTAGGATCGATAATCAAAATAAAATTTAAAGATCAGTTATGGACTTAGGATATTTTTCTTACCCCATGCCGGTGAATGAGCCGGTACATAGTTATGCCCCGGGATCAGCTGAAAGAAAGGCTTTGAAAAACACTTTGGCCGAATTAAAATCCCAGGAAATGGATATCCCCATGTATATAGGTGGGGAAGAAGTGAGAACTGGTACCAAACAGGCTATTCATCCACCTCACGAGCTGACACATACGCTGGGATATTTTCATGCAGGAACTGAAGCCCATGTTCGCCAGGCAATTGATGCGGCACTGGCTGCAAAAGAGGACTGGGCGAATATGAGTTGGGAGAACAGGGCCAATATTTTTCTCCGTGCCGCCGACCTGATCTCCACAAAATATCGCTATCACATGAATGGCACAACCATGCTGGGACAAAGCAAGAATGCTTTCCAGGCAGAGATTGACAGTGCCTGTGAACTCATCGACTTCATTCGTTTCAATGTTCATTTCTTAAGTGAGATCTATAAGCAGCAACCGATTAGTGCTCCAGGAATGCATAACAGGATGGAGTATCGTCCACTCGAAGGTTTTGTGCTGGCAGTAACACCATTCAATTTCACCGCTATTGGTGGTAATCTTCCAACATCTGCTGCCATGTGTGGCAATGTGGTGGTTTGGAAACCTGCCAACACGCAGATCTATTCCGCCCAGATGTTCATGAGGATCTTAAGAGAAGCCGGCCTGCCTGATGGTGTCATCAACCTGATCTATGTTGATGGTCCTACCATCGGAAGAGTGTGTTTATCGCACCGTGATTTTGCCGGTGTACATTTTACAGGTTCTACCGGTGTGTTCAACCAGATGTGGAAGAGCATTGGTGAAAACATCGCCAACTATAAATCTTATCCGAGGATCGTGGGAGAAACGGGAGGAAAGGATTTTGTGATCGCTCACAGAACTGCAGATCCCAAGGTGGTGGCAACAGCATTGTTGCGTGGCGCTTTTGAATACCAGGGACAAAAATGTTCTGCTGCTTCAAGGGCTTATATTCCATCGAATATGGCAGATGAAGTGAAGCAATTGCTGGTAGATGGTGTGAACTCTTTTAGTATGGGCACGGTAGAAGATACCAGCAATTTTATCAATGCGGTGATTGATGAAAAAAGTTTTGACCGCATTGCAAAATATATTGACAACGCTAAGAACAACAGCAATGCAAGGATTTTAGTGGGAGGAAACTACGATAAGAGCAAGGGTTATTTTATTCATCCTACCATCATTGAAGCCCTGGATCCCAAATATGTTTCCATGTGTGAGGAGATCTTTGGTCCTGTGCTCACCATCCATACTTATGATGAGAATAATTTTGAAGGAGCGCTGGAACTCGTTGACAACACCTCACCTTATGCTCTTACAGGTTCCGTGATTGCGCAGGACAGGTATGCAGTGGAACTGGCTACCAATAAACTAAGACATGCTGCCGGTAACTTCTATATCAACGACAAGCCAACGGGAGCCGTGGTTGGTCAGCAGCCTTTTGGAGGTGCCAGAGCAAGTGGTACAAATGATAAGGCAGGATCACAACTCAATCTATATCGCTGGCTAAGCGCCAGGACCATCAAGGAAACCTTTGTACCTCCGGTTGATTACCGTTATCCGTTTTTGCTGGGAGAAAGCGAGGGAATGTGATATGGTGAGTGGTGAGTGGTGAATGGTGAGTTATAGTGAGTGGTCAGTTGTGAGTGGTCAGTGGTCAATGGAGAGTGGTTGGTGTTAGAGAAAACGTGAATGGCAAACGTCAACGGCAATTGGATACTGCTACTCAAAATGGACCGTCCGTGGACCATTGTCTATGAACCATGGACTATGAACAAGATGCCATCCGCTATATGCCATAAGCCATATGCTATCTGCCATGAACTATGAACTATGAACTATATGCCATGAACCATAAGCTATAAGCCATCTGCCATGAACCATGAACCATGAACCATGAACTATATGCAATAAAAAAGGTGTTCTCAACGAACACCTTTTTTATAAAAATCAATTGAATGATTATTTTTTAGCAGCACCTGAAAGGTGGATCTGGAATCCAACATTTACACCGAAGCTGTTAGACCTGTCAGAAGCATCTTCAATTTTAGAAGAATTGAAGCCCAATCCGATCTCCAGAGCAGTAGCAGGAGTCAGGAAGATAGCTGGTCCGGCAGTGATAGCAAACTGTGTAAAGTTGTACTTGTACTCAGTACCCATTGATTCAGTTTTGGCTTGACCGAAACCAAAGCTTCCGTCAGCGAAGATGTTTACTTTCTGGCTGGAAGGCAGGAAGTAATACCTTACGAAAGGGCTAACGTGATAAGCAGATTCTTTGTCTTTGCTACTGCCAAATTTTGTTGTGCTTGATGCAACACCAGCTCTCAAACCACCAGCGAAGTTGTTGATAAAGAAATAGCCAACATTAGGAGAAATACCAACTGTAGTTGTTTTGTAGTCGCCATCTTTTTGATAATCAAAAGATGCGTTACCACCTACCATCCAGTCGCCTTTGTTAATGTTGCTCTGTGCAAAAGCTGCGCTAGCAGAAACCGCCAATAGGGTTGCGAATAATACTTTCTTCATGTCCATTCTAAATTTTGGTTTTTAATAAAATTGGCCGCAAATGTAGGGTTGATTGAATGAATAAAAAATCATTTTATGTCTGAATTGAAGATTTTTTTACATGGACGGCTAATAGGAGTGTATGCCATGTATCTGAGGCGAGAGGGACTTTGATTAAATGATATTTAAACGGTAAATCCTTTTTTATGATGTATATCATTTTGAAATCTCGTATGTACGAATATCTTTGCGACTGAAAAACTATTTTTTTAAACCAATTAAATGTTTATGAAAAAATTATTCTTGGTTCTTGCAATCGCTACAGCGTCTGTATTTACCGCTAAAGCACAAGACAATGCATCTGGCTTCCATTTCGGTGGTGGTATCAGGTTAGGTTTACCAATTGGTGACTTTGCAGATTCTCACAACTTTGGTATCGGTGCTGAATTACAGGGAGAATATATGTTCTCTGAAAAATTCTCTGGTCTCGTTTCTGCAGGTTACACTCATTTCCTGGGTAAAGATTTCGGTGGTGTTAAGGCTGATGGAATTGGTCTGATTCCACTCCTGGCCGGTGTTCGTGTTTATCCTTCTACCAACATCTTCATCGGTGGTAAAGTAGGTTATGGTATCCTTACAGGAAGCGGAGATAGCGAAGGTGCTTTCAACTATGAGCCACAAGTTGGTTACAATGCTGAAAAGTTCCAGGTTGCTTTAGGTTACAATGGCTTATCAAAAAATGGTTCTACTATGAGCCATATTGGTTTGTCTGCTATTTACAAATTCAATTAAGAAATACAGATCGAGTTGAAAGGCCCCCAGCGATGGGGGCTTTTTCATTTCTGTAAATCACTGCATTATAAATGCGGCCTTCTTTTTGCAGCATGGGCAAAAAAAAGACTTATGAAAAAAATCAGTTTAATGGTATTTGCAATGGTTTTGAGCGCAGGTTTGTTTGCCCAAAATGCAAAATGGGGATTAAAAGCAGGTTTAAATGTTTCTACACTTACAGATGAAAATGATGAACTGGGTTCCAAGGTAGGCTTTCATGCCGGTGTGTTATCACATATTCATCTGGCACCACAATGGGCATTGCAGCCGGAAGTTGTTTTCTCTTCACAGGGAGCTAAATACACGATCAGTGATGGTGAGCATAAACTGGGATTAAGTTATGTAAATATACCTCTGCAGGTGCAGTACATGTTCAACAATGGATTTAGGTTACAAACCGGTCCACAGGTTGGATTTCTTGTAGATGTAAATGACAAACTGAATGATACCGAAACGGGAAATTTTACCTCAGATGATTTCAAGACTGTAGATTTTGCATGGAGCGCAGGGCTTGGTTATCTTACTTATTCCGGATTGGGTATTGATGCACGTTATAATTTTGGTTTAAATAATATTCTGGATGCAGGAAGTGCTAACAGAAAAAATAATGTTTTCCAGGTTGGTTTGTTCTACATGTTTGACAATGCTCACAAAGCTAAATCAAGATAAACCAGCAAGAATCTTCAAATTTTTTCCACAGGCCGCAATTTGCGGCCTTCTTTTTGTAAGGCCCATAGCATAAAATTTTACTTATGAAAAAGTTCAGTTTATTTGCTTTAGCCTTTATTACAAGCACGGCCATGTTTGCGCAGAATGAAAACAGAACCGAAATGGCTGTTAAACCAAGATTCGGAATCAAAGCGGGCGCTAATCTCTCTAAATTAAGACCCAACGATTTGCCTTCAGGATTTGATCTCAGCACTAATCTCAAAACTTCTTTCCATGTGGGTCTTCTTGCAAACATTCCACTTGGAACAGGAGGACTTGCTTTTCAACCTGAAGTATTATATAGTGGTCAGGGTAGTAAAATGAATCAAAAAACAACCGTAGGTACTATTACCACCAGTGAAAAGTATGAGCAGGACCTGCACTATATCAATGTGCCTTTGATGTTCCAATTCAAAACCGTTGGTGGATTTTATGTTGAAGCAGGACCCCAGGTAGGTTTCCTGGTTAATGCCAAGCAGGATGGTCCTGGTAATGTTGAAGTGGATAACAAAAAGAACTTTGAAAACATGGAAGTTTCAGCCGGTGCAGGACTTGGTTATATGACACGTGTAGGTTTGGGTATTGGTGCCCGTTATAATCATGGTTTTTCAAACGTGCTTGATAACGAAAGCTCCAGCGATGCCAGTTTTAAACATTCAGTTATCAATATCGGTTTGTTTTATCATTTCGGTGCCAACAAATAATTAAGGTTAGCCAACAGCTAAGGCCCCGCAATAGCGGGGCTTTGTTTTTGGATCAGGTTAAAGCCGATTGATTATTTTTATGCAAATTCTTTTCATTGAAACCCGTTTTGAATAACCAGCAGATTGAACTGACGATCAAAAGACTGGCTAACCAGATACTTGAGAACCATGTTAACCTTGACCAGACCGTGATCATTGGAATACAGCCCCGTGGAGTTTTTTTATCGGATCGCATAGTTAAGGAACTGGCAACTGAGATTGACAGTTCAGCAATTGTTTATGGTAAGCTGGATATCACTTTCTATCGTGATGACCATCGTAAGGAATTGCATGTTCCCAATAAAACCGATATCCGTTTTTCTATTGAAGGGAAGAAGGTCATACTGGTGGATGATGTTCTCTACACAGGGAGAACCATACGCGCTGCGCTGGATGCGCTGATGGATTTCGGAAGGCCTGAAAAGGTGGAACTAATGGTACTCATTGACAGGCGATACAGCCGGCAATTACCCATTCAGCCTGATTATACCGGCCGCTCCATTGATTCCATCATCACTCAAAAAGTAAAAGTGCTTTGGTCCGACAAAGATGAAAAAGATGAAGTGGTGCTCATTGATTAAAGTCCTGCACATTTATAAAGAAGCAGACAGTAAACTGTGCAAAATCTATTTCCCTTATCTTTGATTTTTAATGAGCCTTTCTACCCGACATCTGCTTGGTATCAAAGACCTTCAACCGTCCGACATTTCTCTCATTCTCGATACTGCCAAGGAATTCAAGGAAGTTTTACAAAGACCGATCAAAAAAGTGCCTTCCCTTCGTGATGTAACGATCGTAAACCTGTTTTACGAAAATTCAACACGAACACGCATCTCTTTTGAGCTGGCAGAAAAAAGACTTTCTGCAGACACCATTAATTTCAGCGCTTCAGGTTCTTCTGTTTCAAAGGGTGAAACCCTGCTGGATACTGTCAATAATATTCTTTCGATGAAGGTTGACATGGTGGTGATGAGGCACAGTGCCAGTGGTGCACCCCATTTTCTTGCCCAGCATATACCAGCGGCCATCGTAAATGCGGGAGACGGAATCAATGAGCATCCTACCCAGGCCCTGCTTGATGCTTATTCCATTAAAGAAACTCTCGGAAGCCTTGAGGGAGTGAAGGTGGCACTTATTGGTGACATCATGCATAGTCGCGTGGCCCAAAGTAATATCTACCTGCTCACCAAAATGGGAGCGGATGTAACAGTTTGTGGTCCGCCAACACTCATTCCTAAATACATGGAGGAAGCCTTTCCTGTAAAAGTAAATTATGACCTCAGGTCAACGCTGGAATGGTGTGATGTTGCCAACGTGCTGCGTATTCAGCTTGAGCGGCAGAACCAGGTGCTTTTTTCTTCATTAAGAGAATACAACCTGGTATATGGCATCAATAAAAAACTATTGAATGATCTTTCCAGGAAGATCACCATCATGCATCCAGGACCGATCAACAGGGGTGTGGAACTTGACAGTGATGTGGCTGACAGCGATCAGTCCATCATTCTTCAACAGGTGGAGAACGGGGTGGCAGTAAGGATGGCCGTGTTGTACCTGCTGGCAGGAGAGAGAAATTCGTCTTAATTTACCTTCTTAATTCCAATAGATGCGCATTGCTTTATTTCCCGGAACCTTTGATCCTGTAACCTTCGGGCATATTGATATCATTGAACGTTCACTGCAATTATTCGATAAGCTTTATATTGGAATTGGCCTCAATTCCAATAAGGTGCCGATGTTTTCAGCCGAACAGAGAATCAGCTGGCTGGAAGAAATATTTAAAAATGAACCCAAGATCAGTGCCGTGATTTATGAAGGTCTTACTGTAGAATGCTGTAAAAAAATCCAGGCGAATTATATTGTCAGGGGCATCCGTTATGTTAACGACTTTGAATACGAAAAGGCGATCGCAGATATGAACAGGAGCCTGGACAACCAGATCGAAACCATTTTTTTGACCTGCCTGCCAAAATATACTTCGGTAGCTTCCACGCTGGTAAGAGATGTAATCAGGAATGGTGGCGATGTATCCCAATTTGTTCCTGATGTGGTATTGAACAGCATTAAAATGCAGGACAACCAGTTGAGATTTGTTTAAACATTCCTGGTTTCATTCAGCCTGCTGATTCCAGCACTGATCACATCCATGATGGAAGCATGAGTATTTTCGGTATAAGGTGAAAGATCTTTCACAGCCACCCATTCACATCTTTCAATATCTTCTTCGGTCTGCGGTAAAAAATGATCCTGTTTTTCCGATTCCACCATAAACCAGTGGGATTCTTTGAGCCAGTGTTTGCCATCCTGCAGGTAAGTATGATAGGTGGTGCAAAGACTTCCCTTTGATTTCAGTTTTTCCACTCCTGTTTCTTCTCTTATTTCTCTCAAAGCGCAGGTTTCAAGGTCTTCACCTGCATCAAGCTTTCCTTTGGGCAGGTCCCATTTTCCACGGCGGAATATGAGCAATACATGGTGATCATTCGTGTAAACAAATCCGCCTGCCGCCTGAACAAAGACAAATTTTTTGCGAAAGGCAGCTAAAACGCTGGCTACATCTGGATCTAAGAAAACACCTGCATGTATCTTCTCGGTTTGCATTTCATGGATCATGGCCTTTACTGTATGAGAATTGAATTCATCAATAAACACCGTTTCTTCATGATGAAGGTATTCTTCAATTGATGGTGTGACCTGATCAGTTATAAAAAGAGGCTTGTTATTGAAATAGATTTTTATCATGATTAGGGCTTCGTGGTAAAGTTAGATGTATGGAAGAATATCTGCTTACTTACATAAAGCGTATAATAGTCCTGGCAAATCTTATTTTCGCAGCATGACGGATGCTTTGATCACTGCAGAAAAACTATTACAGGCAGAAGCTGTAAGATTAAATCCAAAGGAACCCTTTACCTGGGCCAGCGGCTGGAAAAGTCCTATTTATTGTGATAACAGGAAGGTTCTTTCGCTTCCTTTTATCAGGGATTATATTAAAAGTGAATTGTGTAACGTGGTTTTTGACAAATATCCCGACACAGAACTGATTGCCGGCGTTGCTACGGCCGGTATTGCCTGGGGGGCGATGGTAGCCGACCAGTTAAAGTTGCCCTTTATTTATGTTCGGCCCAAGCCCAAAGAGCATGGGCTGGGCAACCAGATTGAGGGTGCCTGGATTAAAGGTCAGAAAACCGTGGTTATAGAAGACCTGATTTCTACCGGCAAGAGTAGTTTACAGGTGGTAGAAGTGATACGTAAAGCAGAAATGGAGGTGCTGGGAATGGTTTCCATATTTAATTACCAGTTTGAGCTGGCCAACCAGGCCTTTAGCCAGGCAGAAGTTCCCTATTTTTCTTTAACCAATTACCCTTCTTTATTGAGTCTTGCCGTTAAGAAGAACATGATCCGCCCGGAAGAGGAGGAAGTTTTGTTAAAATGGAGGTCAGACCCGGCCAACTGGAAGGGACTTTCTTAAATTCGGAATATAAAACCCTTATAAATGAAAAAACTGCTGCTCCTTGCCTTTGTTTCTTTCTTTATTTCTATTGCGGCTTCAGCCCAGACAAAGGCCCAAATGACGGTCAAGATCAGTACTCCAACCGTTCAGTGTGATTTGTGTAAAAAACGAATTGAAGAAGTTCTGAAGCGCTATGACGGCGTTGTATATGTAAACGTGAATTACAGGAAGAAAGAAACCACCGTTAAATACCTCACTGACCGCACCAACGAGGAAATTATCAAGACAGCGATCGCCAATGCTGGCTATGATGCCAATGAAATAGCGGCTACACCGGAGGCATATAACGCCTTACCCAAATGCTGTAAAAAGCCCGAAGATGGAGGAGGCAAGAAGCAATAAATTTTCAATTAATAAATGAACGAACCCCGCTGATGCGGGGTTTTTTATTAGAAGCCAATACTGTTCAATTTCAGATCTTCCAGGCGATGCCGCCCCCGGTATTCAAAGGGTTTATTGACAAAAACTCCGGCCTTACCCACCTTCACAGACCCGATGGCCTTGAGCAGAATATCCCTTTTTTCAATGTCCTCCAAGTCAATTTTCAGAGCCGTTGCCAGGGTTATTTTCCCGGACAGTGGGATTGAGAAGTCCGCATTTTTATTAACCTGTACAACTGAATCCTGCACAAATTTTCCCAGGTAAACTGAATCTATATACACATCAGCCTCTGCCTCTTTGACAGAAACTCCAAAATTATTGGGATTGTAATAAGTAGCATTAAAGGCAATCACACCTTCTGTAATTCCAAAATTCTTCAACCTGAGCTTTTCAATTTTTCGGAACTCAGGTTCTTTCACCTGGACACAGCCAGTAAAAACAATCGCCAAAAGGAGAGGAACGAGGATTCGTTTCATGACATTAATAAAGCAAAAATAATGCTGCCCGAAAAAAACCTGGTCGCCCATCTTCAAAATCAACAGCTAAATTTTATAGCAATTGATTCAATTTGTAAAGGAATTTAAATTGTCAAAAATTTTAGTTTTAATAAAATAGTTTTCCAATTGATATTTAGCTTTATATGAAAGTCATCATAAATAAAATTGCAGTTATTTTTAAAGTTAATTAATTAAATAATGCTTGTTAAGCACATCTTTTGGAACAGTTGGGGAAATTTGACAATAACAAGTTGATATTCATCTGAATAATAGTTGTACTTAAACTAAATTATCAATTAAAAAATTAAATGCCATAAAAAAGTAATGACTCATCTCTCCTTTTTTTGATTTTTGGCTGAAGTTTTTGTTTTTGACCACCCAGATGCCTTTTTTAAAGAGGCCTATTAATCGGGTTTAAAATCAATTTGAGGTGGTTGGTAGTAAATCGGCATTTTGGACTTGGATAGCATATCATCCTAATTCCCGGAAAAATGGAAGGATGTGGAGGCCGGGAAGTGTTCTGTCTAAATGGCGCTATTGAAAGTGGTTATGAAATCGGGGAATTGACGAGCCGTTATTATATATAAATTAATTCGTAAGTGAATGGCCTTGAGATTTTCCCGGTTTTTGGAAATTATAAACCGGACTGGACTTAACTGGCTTTTTTAATTATTAAATAAAATACGAATCCAAAAAGGCACTTTTCATGGCTGGAAATTGGTGGTCAGGGATATCCTTTTGCTGAGGTGTTGATGTGTGGTAATTAAGTTGGGAGCATCCGGTTATATGAGAAGAAATTGGACTTCACCGGTTATGACTCAAATCAATCCAAAGAGGATTTTAATGAAGATTGAAGAGAGCCTGGCCTGGACCTGAATGGTCTAAGGAATCGGAGGCCAGGAAAAATTCAGGTGAACAGGGCAAAAAAGTACGGATTTGTATTTGCACATAAAATGCAAAAAGCCCTTGCCAAAGGCAAGGGCCGGTTTATTAATAAGATAGTGGGTTGAGGTTATTATTTCCTTTTTGTTACGACTACAGTCCATTTTTTAGAATCCCCTTTCAGCACCTTTACTTTTTTGCCATCTGTAATGGTAGCATAATAGCTGGTACCAAATTCATCTTTCATTTCAAAAAGAGCAGTTACAGCAAAGGAGGCAAAATCCTGGTCAAGCTTGCTGGCCAGTTGAGTGGGAAGGCTGGAAGGGTTGATCTGGGTTCCAACAACTACTAACTTACCATCCTGGTCGTAATAAGCAGAACTTTTTACGCCGTTTTGGATAAAGCTGGCTACGTTGTAACCATTGGTTTCTTCCCAGGCAATATCCCTTGCGTTCTTAAATGTGCTGATAAAAGAATGAACGATGTTGGCAGGAACCACATCAGCTGCGAAGGCCTGAGCGGAAGTCAAACTGAAAAATGCGCTTAATGCGATGATAATCTTTTTCATAAAATTGTTTGTTTAGTTATGATGATTTTGTGTAAGCAATTTGCTTTCTGACACAAAGGTTTTTCATCGCAGGTCAATGTTCAACTGGTACATGAATGAATTGAGGAATTTGGAGATAAAACATGTTAAGCATTTTAACATGAGAATAGAATCGATGATCAGCGGTTAATTTGAATGATCAGTAAAAACAGAAGAGGGCCTAATTCAATTGAAGGACTAGCCTTGATCGTTATAAATCGTCCCTGTATTTTAAGAATCAGGGATGGCAGTAGATCAGCATTTTCCTGATAGTTGTATTCAGGTTTGAGAAATTCAATGGTTTGGTGATCATCTCAACTCCATATTTTTCGCAGAAGGTCTGGTCCAGCTTACTGGAAGAAGTAGTAAAGATCACAACAGGGATCTTTGCGTATTTTTTTTCATTTTTTATGGCAATCAGCGTTTCCCTTCCATCCATGCCGGGCATATTCATATCAAGGATGACAAGGCAGGGGAGGTTTTTATCCTGAGCCGCTTTTTTGAGAAATTCAAGACCTTCATTTCCACCTGGAGCTTCCATTAACTGAAGAGAGTGATCTATCTCCAAAATTGCTTCCTTAACCAGCTGGCGGTCATCATCATCGTCATCAATATAAAGAATGTGTTTTTTGTTTTGGTCAGTCATAAAACCATTTATCCAAGAAAAAGGCCAATGCTGCAGCCTCTACCTTAAAAGCAGGGAACAGGATTTGTATCATTATTCAACCTAAAGAAAACAACATGAAAAAAGTTACATTTTTATTCCCTACCTATTCCTCTATGTGGTCTTTTAAAGAAAAAACAAAAGCCGTGAACGTGGTTATTGTACCTAAGAAGAATACCATGTCCGGATTGTTCCAGGCACAAGACATCGACATTGCTGTGAAATCTTTCCAGGCCAATGTTTCTCCGATGTAGTGGGAATTTTTTCTACAGTTATAATGGAAATTCAGCGGTAACCGTACAGCCTTTCTCGGGCGCTGTATCGAATTCTATTTTACCGCCAACAGACTCAGCCCGGCTGATCATATTGGTAAGGCCTGAAGTTTTTTTATCAGCTTCAAAGATGAATCCCTTTCCATTGTCCTGGATCTGCATGGCTACCACCTGATTGATATGAACCAGGATGATATCCACGATTGTAGCTTCGGCATATTTCAAGATATTAGTCAGTTGTTCCTGTGCAATCCTGTAAATCGCTGTTTGAACATCCTGCTTCAATACTTTTCCCCTGATCCCTGATGAGCGGAATCTCACAATTATTTTTTGTGTGGCCCTGACCGATTCAACGAGGTTTTGTATAAGATCTTCCAGGCTTTGTTCTTCAATGGAAGGTGAAGTGAGCCGCCTCGAAAGGTTCCTGATCTCTTCAATGCAATAATTGGCACGCTTTACAATCTGTTCGAGCAATTCTTTTTTATCAATACCTTCTTTAAGGCATAATTCTGCATATAATTTTATGGTGGTGAGAACCTGGTTTACATTATCGTGCAGTTCCCGCCCGATCTGACCTCTCTGCTTGTCTTCTGCATCAATGGTTGCTTTGATGATGCGGTTCTGCTGGTTCTTTTGTTCGGCCTGGAACTTCTTTTTCAGGATCACACTTTCCGTGATATCCTTTGTTCTCAGGCAGATGATTTTTTGTCCGGAGCTTTCATCGTTCATAGGACAGTACTCCAGTTCCACCCAATGTTCTTCCTTTCTATTTACATAAGAGAATTCAAAAAAAGAGCGAAGCCCATTCAATGCTTTTTCCAGGGCTTCCCTGTGTGCCGGCCTTCTATCTTCAGGGATGAAATCAAAAATGCTATCGCGGTGTGCTGGCATTTTCCCAATCCTGACCTTTAATATATTTAGAAGTGCATCGTTGATATAAAGAATCCTTGCATTTTCATCTATAATACAGATCCCTTCCTGCAATACAGTAAGCGCTTTTTCAAGCAGGCTTGTTGTAGTTTGCACTACACTGAGGGTTGTTTCTTTCTTTTTCGCGTACATGATTGAGTGCAGATGGAGGAGGATAGCGCAAAAAAAAGATATTTTTTAAAGCTTAAGGGTTGTCTCTTATGAAATCTTTTCATAATAAGACAAAACACTTACTGCACAACCATAAGATCAGGAAGCTTTTTTTGCCGGTGTCTTCAAACTTGCCTTCAGCTTTTGCATGAGATCTTCTGTGGTTGAGTGTACCAGCTTCAAAGGCTTGAAGTTTGTGGTCTTTCCTTTGGCTTTTGCTTCTATCACCTTTATCAGTTTTTCAGAGAATTCATCACGGAATTGCTCCGGTTTGAATGGCTTGGTTAACTGGTTGATCAGCATCGTTGCCATTTTAATTTCTTCTCCTTTGCTCTCTGCTTTTGGCAGAGTTAAACCATTTGCTTCCCTGATCTCCTGTGCAAACCTGAGACGATGTAATACCAGTAATTCACCCATTGGTTTGATCAGGCAGATCCACTCTCTTTTATGATATACTAATGGTCCCAGTGCTGCCTTCCCTTCTTTTTTCAATGCATCACGCAATAGGGCATAAGCACGGGCACCAGTTTTTTCGGGTTCCAGGTAATAAGGCTTTTCATAGTAGACAGGATCAATTTCTTTTTCTGTCACAAATTGCACGATCTCGAGGTGGTCATATTTTTCCGGAGTTGCTTTTTTAAAATCTTCTTCTTCCAGGATCACATATCCTTCACCCATTTTATAACCCTTTACAATATCACCTTCTTTTACATCCTTACCCGTTGCTTCATTGATCTTTTTGTATCGTATGCGTGCATTGTTGTTTTTATCCAGTGTGATGAAAGCGAGAGTACTTTCTTCAGTTGCACTGTATAGTTTGACAGGAATATTAACGAGGCCAAAGCCTATAGAACCTTTCCAGATTGAACGCATGAGATTGTTTTTAATGATTGAATCTTTTATATTCATCCAAAGGCTGTTCCCTGACACTCATCCTTAACCGGAAACTATTGGCAAGTAATCCACAATTATATTCACATGTAACTGTTGAATCCGCTTAACGCTTCAGTGTTCTCACCGTAATTGAATACCGGGTAGAACTAACAGCAGCTGTGCTGTGTTGCCATTCGCTTCTTGCGCTTTTCTTCATTATATATAAGGAACGGCGATGAACAGGAATAGAGACAATAGACTTTCTTCCCTGTTTTGATTTATCATGAGGTCTTAGTCTGAACACGCAATCCGACAACAATGAAACGCCGGCTATGATATCAAACGGAGGAGCATCCCTGTGCCAGTTGATCAGAGATCCTGGCGGATATTCTGTAACAAGCAATTCAGCAATTTGATCAGGATTGATATTTAAATGAGTGGATAATTTTTTAATCAATGGAGTAAAAACGGGAGGGATCTCTTTCCCTTTTGAAAGAATTCTTTTTTCAAAACTCCAGTCGTAACCAAAGCTGGTCACTTTTCTTTTGGCTTCATAACCCTGGAATTTCATGGGGTGAAGAGAGAGTTGTTCAATGGCTGCCAGCAATTCAGCTTCTTCTTTTTGATCAATAAAATCGGGCAGGTAACTAAATCCTTCAGGATACAAAGGCTCTTCCGGAAACAGGGATAACATAATGATCCTATCCGAAACATTGTGCCATCACAAAGGATAACTGTCAATTCCGATTAACGATTCCTTAACCATGAGGCAGTAGGGGTGCAAGGCAAAACCAGAGTTTTATCATCAAACAACCAAACCAAGACCAAAATGAAAAAGATTTTTTTACTCATGTTCATCAGTGCAATTATAGGTTTTACAGCCAGTGCGCAATATGATAAATGTGCTCCGTCTGCTCCCGTGTTTGCGATGTATTATACTCGCGAAGCCAATACCAAATATGCATTTGGCCTTGAAGCCGGCGTGCAGGGAATGGAAAGCCGTTTCGGCATCTATGCAGGATTTAATTTCAAAAAAATGTCATCGACCTATATGCAAAAGGATTCTACTGATTTTGGAACCAGGGGAAGTTTATACATAAGAGGTGCTTACCGTTTAACACAGCCTGGAGTCAGGGGAAGTGTTTTCCTGACTGCAGCACCTGAGATCAGTGTGCAAACTGGCTTTGATCTGAAAACCGGCCTTCGTTTCATGATGCCTTTGGGAGGTAAAAAAGCCATTGGATTTGAGCCACAGTATTCATTCAAACAGAAAACGCTTTCCTTCAACCTGATCGCAAGCTTCTGATAAAATAGCCATCTCAAGCCTTATTCCTGCAATGCTTTGTGCAAAGCAGGATTTGGCTTTTATGACATAGCCTATGCCTTCATCAATACCTGGATGGTGTCTGTAGTTTGCTGCTTTAAAACGGTTTCTTTTCCTTTTAAAAATTCTGAAAGGATATCTTCATTATAATGTCTTATGGTGAGCAGTGTAAGACCTTTCGTAACCTGCACATCAAAAAGCTTTGTGGTTTCCAGTGCGAAATTTTCCAGTTTTTCTGGCTGATCATCGACAATGCACATCAGGCTGATGGCTGCATTTTGAGTGAGATTGGGTTTGAATTTTAGTTTTTCAAAAATACCATACACAGAAGCAGTGAGTCCCTCACCAACAAAAGAAAAATCTTTCGAATTCAGCTGCACCATGGCTTGCTGTTCTTTGAAAACTATTATTGGTGGGAGATGATGAACAGGTTGATTATGAATGCAGGTTCCTTCTTCCTTTGGGTGGAGAAAAGACCTGACATAAAGCGGGATGCTTTTGTTTTGAAGAGGCTTGATGGTTTTTGGGTGGATCACCTGAGCTCCATAATAAGCCATCTCTATCACTTCAAGATAATTCAGTTCTTTGATCCACTGTGCTTTTTCATACAACCTTGGGTCGGCATTCATCACTCCCTGTACATCTTTCCAGATAGTCAGGTTTTCAGCATTAAGAAGATTTGCGAATACGGCCGCTGTATAATCACTTCCTTCCCTGCCAAGCGTGGTGCTTTCATTTTCATCTGTGGCCCCAATAAAACCCTGGGTCAGCACCAGTTCGTACTGCTGGAATAAAGGGAGTACGCCAGCTTCAATTCTTGAGCGTGTAAATTCCCAGTCAATCTTCGCATCCCTGAAATTATCATCAGTACGGATCACATCACGTACATCCAGCCAGGCATTCTTCAAACCTTCCTTTTCAAGGTAAGCGCTTACGATGGCAGTGGAAAGCAGTTCGCCCACACAAACCACCTGGTCATAATAATAATCATAGTGGCGAACTGGTTTATCGTGCAGCAACCATTCCACTTCAGTATAAAAATCTATGAGTTGAGGTAGCTCCAGTCCCAGTTGTTGAGAAATATCATCATGTTGTGCCCTGATTGCCGTAAATAAACTGAATGCTTTTTCTTTTTCACCGGCATAAAAAGCTTCCACCAGTTTTTCAAGGGCGTTGGTGGTCTTTCCCATGGCAGATACTACGATCAGGATCTTTTGGTTCTGATAGTCTTTAAGAATTGCCGCCACATTTCTGATTCTTTCTGCCGTACTTACCGAAGCTCCACCAAATTTGAAAACTTTCATAGCCTGCAAAGATGGATGTTTGGATCATAGCCAGCAAAAAGCTTGACTTAGAAAATCACATCATTCATAAATTGTTGCAAGGCAAGGTTTTTGTGCAGTTCTGACTGAAAAATATAGGCATCTGAATTCTGGATGCTTTCATATTGTTTATATATTTGAATTCCTTCCCTTTGAACTCCTTCCAGTTTCCTATCCAATCTATTCATACACTAATGCCAAAAAATTTATGATGAAAACTGTGAAAAGGCTGCTGTTGGGTGCTTTGACCTTATTTACTATTCAGACCATACCCTTAAGCTCATTTAGCCAGGCCACCTTAACGCCAAGGCCCAATGTAAATATCAATTCCAACCTCAATGGTTATCTGGAAATTCTGCCCAGCGGTTATAATCCCTCTGATCCTTCCGTGAGATATCCTCTGTTGATCTTCATTCAGGGACTGGGTTCAACTGGTTCTGGTGACCTTGCTTCGCTTCAATCCATGATCACTGGAACATCATTATCTATTGGGGATGGATATCCGCAGGACCAGGTCATGAATAACGCCTGGCCGGTTTCTTATACTGTCAATGGTACGGTTTATAAATTTATAGTGGTGGTGCCGCAGTTCGTTACATTCAGCGCAACACTTCCCAGTTCACAACAGGTAAACGACCTTGTGGATTATACAGTCGCCAATTATAATGTAGATACTACCAGGATCTATCTTTCCGGTAACAGTTTTGGAGGCGGAATAGTCTGGGATTATGCTTCAGCAAATTCGGCCTATGCCAACCGGCTGGCAGCCATCCTGCCTTTCAGCGGGGTTTCTTTTCCTTCAAAAGAAAAAGCTGATGTGATCAGGAATTCGAATGTGGCAGTCTGGGGTTTTCATAATGAACTGGATTTAGGTGTTCCAAGTGCTTTTACAAAAGATTTTGTGGACCTGATCAATAACCCAACACCATCTATTCCACAAGCTAAAGCAACAATTTTTCCTGGAGTTACTCCTCATGAATCCTGGTATTTTCCATTAAATAGATTGTATACAGAAAATAGCCAGAATATCTATGAATGGATGCTGCAGTTCAGCACTACACCAACCAATGCTTTCGCAGGAAATGATGTGAATCTCACACTGCCTGTTAATTCAACACAATTGAATGCTTCATGGACAGCAACTGGTAGCACGGCAACTTCTTACAGCTGGCAACAAATCTCCGGACCCTCTACAGCTGGATTCAGTGCAACTAATGTTTCCAATCCTACCGTTTCCGGACTTGTAGAAGGAACCTATATTTTCAGGGTTACCATCTCACCCAATACAGGAGCGACTGCTTATGATGATGTGGCTGTAACCGTTTACCCGGCAAGGATCGAAGCTGAAAACTATGCAAGCATGAGCGGCGTTAGTATCGCTGCAACAACAGACGAAGGTGGCGGCAATACAGTACAGAGTATAGACAATGGTGATTTCATGACCTATAATATTACAGTGCCACTCACCAGCAGCTATACCATCAGGTTCAGAATATCCGCCAATGCTGGAGCAAGCCAGTTTCTAATCAAGAATTCAGGGGGTACAATTCTCGATACTTTGACCGCCTGGGGCACACCTACCTGGGATACCTACGCCACGTTAAGTACTACCATTCCTCTGATCTCAGGAACTCAGGTCATTCGCATTGAATCCATTGGTCCCAATCCTTTTTATATGAACTGGCTGCAGGTACTTAGCCTGGGAGCATCAGCAAGTCCATTACCTGTAAACTTTACTTTATTCAACAGCCAGTGCAACAATGGAACGGTACAATTAACCTGGATCACTTCAATGGAAGAAAATACTTTGAATTTTTCTCTTGAAAGAAGCAGGGACGGAAGGAACTGGGATAAGATAGCAACCATTCCCGCAACAGGACAAAATGGTTCTGAACAAAGCTATGTATATAAAGATGTAAGTGCTGGTGGTTTCTATAGAGTGATCGCTAACGATGCGGATGGAAGAAAAACCTACAGTTCCATTATTAAAAACAATTGCAGTGGAACCAATGGAATGAGCCTGTTTCCTAACCCGGTAAGAGATATGGCCCAGTTGCAAATGGATGTGTTGATGACAGGCAGGATGGAATTTACTGTTGCTGATAATAAGGGAGCCGTGACTATGCAAGGTGAAAGGCAATTGCTTCAGGGCAGCAATCAGTTGACACTGGATCTTTCTATTCTTTCCAAAGGTGCATATACCTTAATGGTTAAGTGGAATGGTGAAATAAAGACCATCAGGTTTATAAAGCAATAAGCTGTTCGATTATCCATAGCCTCCTCATTGCAGGAGGCTTTTTTTTATTCTTTTAGTTGAGAATTATGATGACATGAAAGCTGGAGTCGAACCGGCCTTAAGCCTGTTTGCCTTACATTTGTTGAAACTAAAAAAGACGATTGCATGAGTGCTATTAACAGACAGATCCTGACGCTGGATGAGTTTACAATTCAGCAATTAAGACAGTTCCCGCAGGCAACAGGAGAGTTGAGCAGCCTGTTACGCGATATTGGTTTAGCTGCAAAGCGGGTAAATGTGGAAGTGAACAAGGCAGGGCTGGTGGATATTTTGGGAGATGAAGGAACCATTAATGTTCAGGGAGAAGATGTAAAAAAGCTGGATGTATTTGCCAACAATCAATTCATGGGTGTGCTGGGTCATGGGATCAGCTGTGCGGGAATCGCATCTGAAGAGCTGGATGATTTTGTTGGTTTTGATGATGAAGTAAGCCGCAATTCCAAATATGTATGTTTATTCGATCCGCTTGACGGAAGTGGCAATATTGATGTGAATGTATCCATAGGAACCATATTCAGTATTTACCGTCGTGTATCGGAAAGAGGAACGCCTGTAACAAGAGAAGATTTTTTGCAGAAAGGAAAAAACCAGGTAGCAGCTGGTTATATAGTTTACGGTTCTTCCACTATGCTGGTGTATGCCACCAGGAGAGGGGTGAATGGCTTTACACTTGATCCATCTATTGGTGAATTCTGCCTAAGCCATCCTGATATCAAATGCCCTGAAAAAGGAAAGATCTATTCGGTGAATCATGGCAATTATTTCCAGTACACTGATGGTGTGAAAAAATACATTACAGATTGCCAGCACAAGACCAAGGAAAATGGCGGACCTTATTCACAACGATATATTGGAAGCATGGTAGCCGATGTGCATCGCAACCTGATCAAGGGTGGCATTTTTATGTATCCTGGCACCACCGATAAGCCAAAAGGCAAGTTACGTCTCCTGTATGAGTGCAATCCATTTGCATTCATCACTGAAGTGGCAGGAGGAAAGGCCACCAATGGGAAAGACAGGATCCTCGACATCCTGCCTACTGAATTGCACCAGCGAACTCCATTATTCATCGGGAGCAAAAAAATGATGGAAGAACTTGAAGCCTGCCTGGATGAAAAACTGGAAACGGTAAAATAAAACTCTTTAGAAATTTTGAACAATACGATCATATCTGTTGAGGGACTAGTAAAACGCTATGGTGATTTTGAAGCTGTAAAAGGCATCAGTTTCCAGGTTTATGAAGGAGAGATCTTTGGACTGCTTGGACCTAATGGTGCAGGCAAATCCACCACCCTGGAAATCATTGAAACACTAAGAGAAAAAACCAGTGGAACAATAATAGTTGATGGTTTTGATTTGGATAAGCAACCAAATGAGATCAAAAAAATTATTGGGGTTCAGTTGCAGACCAGTGGTTTTTACCCGGGATTGAATTTAATTCAGTTGATTCATCTTTTTGCAGGTTTGTACAATCGAAAAGTGGATCCCATGGAACTGCTTGATCTTGTGAATTTGCGTGATAAGGCAAAATCAAAAGTGAAAGAGTTGAGTGGTGGCCAGAAACAAAGGTTTTCCATTGCAACTACATTGATCAATGACCCCAAGATCATATTCCTGGATGAACCCACCACAGGTCTTGATCCACAGGCAAGAAGAAATCTTTGGGACCTGGTTAAGAAAATCCAGTCGGGAGGTACAACTGTTATCATTACCACGCATTATATGGATGAAGCGGAATATCTCTGCGATCGTGTGGCTATCGTGGATTCAGGGAGGATCATTGCAATGGCCAGTCCGGATCAGTTGATTGATGACCTGGTGGCCACAGGTTTTGAGCGGCCCAAAGAAATGAAGCATGCTAACCTGGAAGATGTATTCATCAACCTTACCGGTCATTCATTAAGAGAAGCATAATTATGTCAATACAGGATAAACTTAAAATGTTCATGAATAATAAGCTGAACGAAGAAAAACAAAAAGGCATCGATTTCCTACAGGCAAATAAAAATCAGCCCGGGGTGCAGGAATTACCAGGCGGCATGCAATACCTGGTAGTAAAAGAAGGAACAGGGGAGAAGCCTTCAGCCAACAGCAAGATCAAGGCACATTATAAAGGAAGCCTTTTAAATGGAAAAGAATTTGACAGTTCCTACAGGCGCAACCAACCTTTCACAGCACCTCTCAATGCCTTGATTCGAGGATGGCAGGTAGCTATTCCCATGATGACTGTTGGAAGCATCTGGAGATTGTGGATTCCTTCCGACCTGGCCTATGGCGACAGAGGCGCAGGTGGTGATATTCCTGGTGGAGCTACTCTTCAATTCGAAATTGAATTACTTGAAATAGTTGGTTGATTCATTTTTATTCCATCATCATGTCAGAAGATCTCAGGTATCCCATCGGGCGATATATTCCCCAGGAATTTTCAGAAGACTTAAGAGATGAATGGCTGAGTGATATTCAGTTCCTGCCCAATGCTCTTGAAGCTGCAATTACCAACCTGAATGAGCAGCAAATGCATACTCCTTACAGAGAGGGCGGATGGACCGTTCACCAGGTGGTGCATCATGTGGCCGACAGTCATATGAATGCCTATATAAGATTCAAGCTGGGTTATACTGAAGATAATCCTTCTATAAAAACTTATGAAGAAACTGCCTGGGCATTACTGAACGATGTTCAAGTATTACCGGTGAATATTTCACTGACACTGCTCTATTCTTTGCACCAGAGATGGTATGAATTTTTGAGAACATTTTCTGATCAGGATTGGAAGAAGACACTGTTTCATCCTGCACATAATAAGACGATGAGCCTTTGGGAGTTACTTGGAATCTATTCCTGGCATGGAAGGCATCATACTGCACATATTACAATGCTGAGGGAAAGGATGAACTGGTAAAAATATACTGCATGAAATGGAAAGTGATTGAATCGCAGCGTTTGTTTTCAGAACCATGGTTTACGGTAAGAAAGGATATTTGTGAACTGCCTAATGGTAATAAACATTCGGCCTATTATATCCTTGAATATCCCGACTGGGCTACGGCCTTTGCACTCACCGAAGACAACCAGGTGATCATGGTGAAGCAATACAGGCATGGTCTGGGTGAGATGAGTATGGAATTACCCGGTGGAGTGATTGATCAGGGAGAAACTGCTACTGCTGCCATTGCAAGGGAATTGAAAGAGGAAACAGGTTATGAATTTGAACTCATAGAAGAGATAGGAAAGGTAGCACCCAATCCTGCCACCAGCAATAATTACATGCACATGTTTATTGCTAAAGGAGGTAAGAAAGTTGCTGAACAAAAACTGGATGATACAGAGGATGTAGAAGTGCTGATCTGTTCCATAGATGAAGTCAAGAAATTGCTCAGGGAAAACAGGATCGTGCAATCCCTTCATACCACCTGCATATTCTATGCACTAGAAAAATTAGGACTGTTGCAATACTAATTCAATCCATTACTATTTAGTTTTCCGGGCGATGCACTTCTGCTACAAGGAAGATACTGCCACAAACAATGATCACGTCATCCCTTCCGGCATTGGCAATTGCATTTTCCAGTGCCAGGTTCACATCTTTAAATGTTGATCCTTCCAAAGAGTAATTACTTCCCAGGGATTGAAGTGTTGTGGCGTCCATCGCTCTGGGAATATGTGCCTGTGTAAAATAATACCGCGCAGTAGAGGGTAACATTTGTAAAACGTTTCCAACATCCTTGTCTTTAACCATACCAATTACCAGGTGCAATTGATCGTATTCCATCTGATCCAGGTGGCGCAACATTTCTGCTACACCGTTTTTATTGTGTGCCACTTCAAGGATCACCAATGGACTGGTTTGAATCACTTCCCATCTGCCATGCAGTCCTGTAAGTTGCTTAACAGATCTTAAAGCATTTTTTATTGTTTGATGATCAATGAAACTATAGTGTCCAGATTCATTCAATACATCCACAGCCTGCAGAACCGTACAAATATTTTTCAGCTGGTAGATTCCCGGAAGGTCAAGTTCAAACTTCATGGTCCTTTCTTCTTCCAGTTGCATGATTTCAAGTTCTAACTCTTTTGTGGTCCATGAATAATTCACCGGTACGTAATGTTCTTCAGCGAAATAAAGTGGAGCATTTTTTTGAAGAGCAGCGTTAGTAAAAACAGATGATGTTTCATCATTCTTTTCACCAATTACCACAGGAATTTCTTCCTTGATGATTCCAGCTTTTTCTTTTGCGATGGATTCCAGGGAGTCTCCCAGCATGTTCATATGATCCCAACCTATATTGGTGATGATGGACAATTCGGGTTGAATAATATTGGTGCTATCCAGTCTTCCGCCAAGTCCAACTTCTATGATGGCGATATCTGTTTTTTGCTGAAGAAAATATTCAAAAGCCATTACCACCGTGATCTCAAAAAATGAAGGCTGGATCTCTTCAATCAAAGGACGGATTCTCTCTACAAATGTGACGACAAAGTTCTGATCAGCCATCTCGCCATTTACTTTAATCCTTTCCCGGAAGTCGTAGAGGTGGGGAGAAGTATACAAACCGGTTTTATAACCTGCTGTTTGTAAAATGGCTGCCAGCATATGGCTGACAGATCCTTTTCCATTGGTTCCAGCTACATGGATGGTTTTCAGCTGGTGATGGGGGTTTCCAAGCCTGGCACAAAGCAACTGTATATTGGTGAGGTCTTTTTTAAACGCAGCACTGCCCATGCGGCTAAACATGGGCAGTGTATTATATAAATAGTCTATTGTCTGCTGGTAATTCACAGCAGCAAATATCGTTGCTACTATTTGACCGTGAAATTAAAAGTAAGGGTTTGCTTGAATCCTCCTTCTTGTTTTGGATAAATAAGTTCCCTGGCGCGTTGTAATGCAATGCTGTATTGTTGACTGGACTTGGGGAGAGAAGAACCGCCCTGCCTGTAATTAGCAGATACCAGTTTTCCATTGCCATCAACAACTATATCCAGGTTGATCTTGCCACCTTCCTTAAAATCATCTTCGAAGCTTTGGTTAGGAATGGAAACGATCCTGACACCAATATATTTGGTGCCATTTGGATTTCCATTCTGAACACCTTTATCGCCAGGACCATCACCAGGACCTTGTGAACCAGGACGATTATAACCCGGCATATCAGTATTGCCGCCATTACCGCTTCCCCTGGCACTGGTCATTTGTGCGCCTCTTTTTAACTGGGGCTGTGGAGCTTTTACAGATTGATCAGTAGTATTATTATTGATTTCTTTTGAGGTGGATTTTATTACTGGCTTGTTGATGTGAGGACCATTATCATTATCGTCTGTTTCCACATCTTTGGTTGCCTGCTGAACGGTAGCGCCGCGGGAACTGGCTATCTCCTGTGCCACTGGCTCGGAGCTGGGTGATCCGGTTACAATAGGCTGAACATTTCCTGAGCCCACATCATTATTACCCAGGTTCACATCATCCAGCGGTGGTTCGTCGGGAAGTAAAATCTCAACAATTTCAGCTTCAACAGGAACTTCTTTAACTGGTATGGACCATTTTACCATCCAGACAATAAGTAGGATGGCAGCGGATATAAGCGTAGTCAGCAGGAGCGCCCTGGCGTTCTTTTGTCTTTCAAATTCGGCGGACATGGAGATCACGTTGTTCATACAAATATAAAAGTTGTTGGCTTTGAAGGGTAAACGAGGCAAAAGTTAGCCAAATTGCATACGAATTGCAATTCAAAATGATCTTTTAACAATTTGCAGCCTGCATAACAAGTCATTTTTTAATTTCTAAAGGCAAATTTGAATTTTGATGAACGATTAGGGAATAGGTTTTCTTCGTTCACAAAGAACCAATGCAACTGGTCTCTCAGCGCAATGTGTTCAATAATTCCTGCACCTCTATTTATGATGCAGTGAAGAAAGAGCTCCGGTCAGCCAACTCTACCTTGTCATTTATTCCTGGCTGCATGCATCAACCATTTTATCCATCCTCCGTATCTACATCATAAATCAATGCAAGTTATTTGTTAGCAAGAGGATGGCATCTTCATCATTAACTGCTGGCATTGTTTTTTGAGATATTTCATCACGATAAAAACACCAGATTATGAAATTGAAAACTTTGTCTTTCCTGCCTGCGACTGCGCTGGCAATTTGTACCCTTGGCTCTTTAACTTCCTGTGACAAGGATGAAGAGAACAATAACAACACTTACACGATTTCAGCTACTATGAACGGATCAAAAGAAGTTCCATCCAATACTTCCACTGGTACTGGAACTCTTACCGGAACTTATGATGCTGATGATAATGTGCTCACTTATTCTGCAACATGGAATGGCCTGACCGGAACAGCAACTGCTGCACATTTCCATGGTCCGGCCAGCACTACCACTACTGCATCTCCGGTAGTTAGTTTCGTGATCGTAGGAAATGGCGCTACTGGTGTGAAAACCCTAACAGATACAGAAGAACAGGATCTTTTAAATGGTATGTGGTATGTAAACGTGCATACTGCAAACTACACCGGTGGTGAGATCAGAGGACAGGTAAGTGCGGCGAAATAAATTATCTGCCTGCCCCTTTCCGGGGCAGGTATTTTTTCATTGCGATCAGACCTAATACAGGCCCTGGTAGAAGTATCAAAAAACCATACTGTTGCAGCTGGCTTGTGGCCAGCTTCAGTAATTGAATACTGATAATTGTAATGGTAAATCCAATACTGGTAACTATGGTTAAAGCAGTTCCTTTATTTTCCGAAGTTGCGGCCTGAGCTACCAGGGTTGAAAATTGTGGTGAATCTGTTACAACAGTAATTCCCCAAATAAAAAGAAAGAACAGAAATAACACCGGAGGGAAATAAAATAAAAAGGGTGCAATCAAACAACAACCACCCGAGATCAACAATGCGATAAATGCCACTTTACGGCTTTTGTGTTTTTTTGAAAACCATCCTCCAATAATGCATCCCAGCGTTCCTGCAGCAATCACCAGGAATGAAAACATGGCAACAGGTAATTCTACCGCGTTCGTCCTGTTATAAAATTCTATGACCATGGGAACAAATGCCCAGAAAGCATAGAGTTCCCACATGTGGCCAAAATATCCATAAGCAGCACCTTTGAATGCTCTGGATCTAAAAACCTGCAAAGCGGCTCTATAGTTTATCTCTTTCTTTATTGTCAAATGTTTTGCCTTTGCAAATAATAGCATGAGCAATCCTCCACTAAAAGCAAGAGCAGAAGTAAAGATGAGAACCTTTTTCCAGTGCACGTCCTGCAATCCTGATTTGACCAGGAAGGGAAAGGCCGTACCTAATACTAAAGCACCTACCAGGTATCCCAGTGCATGACCCAGTTTTTCAGGAAATAGATCGGCTGCGATCTTCATTCCCACAGGATAGATACCAGCCAAAAAAAATCCGGTAATAAATCGCAAAACATAAAGCCAGGTTAGATCAGTTCCAAGAAATATCACCAGCAGGTTGGCAAGTGAAGCCAGTAATGCTGAAATAAAAAAAACTCTAGCTGCAGGGAACCTGTCAGCAATATTCAGGATGGAAAAAATAAGTGTGCCTGCAATAAAGCCGAATTGTACAATGGAAGTGTTATTTGCTATTCCTGATCCGCTCTCAGGTTGAATATGAATTAAAACAGCATTTACCGCGAACCAGAGTGAGGTGCCCGCGAACTGTGAAAACACAATCAGCGGCAACAGGAGAAAATGCGGCTTTGGTGGCATCAAATAAATTTAGGCAACTCAAAGTTCTGCGGTGAAATTTTTTATCGCGAAGTGAAATCAATGTGCAAAATCTATGTCGTACTGGCCTTTAATGCGTTCCATAGGCGGATTAAAATAGCCGTATTTTAAATTGGGGAATTCCTCTTTAAGAAGATCCATCAGTTGTTTGATACCCAAAATCTCGCCGCCATCCGCAACACCAATCTTTCCAAGATACCAGTCGGGATCGATATTAAAATTACGCCACTGGATCATGCGCAGGTTGGTAGAAGAAATCAGTTTTCGTAATGCTTCATATTCAGCAACCGAATCGGTCATTCCAGGGAAAACAAAATAATTGATAGAGGTCCATCCACCAAAGGAATCCACTACTTTGAGACTTTCAACAATATCATCAAAATCATAATTATTGGGTCGGTAGTATGGCATGTAGATCTCTCTTCTTGCCGAATTAGTGCTCACGCGAATGCTGTTCAATCCCGCTTCACACAAGGCTTTCACTGCATTTGGTTTTGAACCGTTGGTATTGATGTTGATGCTTCCTTTTGATGTATGCTTCCTGATCTCGATGATGGCTTCCCTGATCGTTTCCCACATCAGCAAGGGCTCTCCTTCACATCCCTGTCCAAAACTTACGATAGGATAGGGCGCTGTTTCAAGATGTGGTACGGTATATTCCACGATCTCCGCTGCCGTAGGTTTGAATGTGAGCCTGTCCTGTGTTGAAACGATAGCTTCATCTTCTGGCTGGAAAGAAATACAACCCACACAATTGGCATTACATGCAGGAGAAGATGGAATGGGACATTCCCATCTTCCCATAAAATAATTCCTGGCAGCAGGACAATGATAAGTGAGGGCGCAGGTATTGGCAAGATGAGATACCAGCCTGTTGTGAGGGTAAGCTTTTAAAAGATCCTTTACTCCATTTTTTACCTGCTGGTCATTAAAGCCAGCACATTCCTGGCGGATATCCTGCTCAATGCGTACCGCAGGAACATAGAACTGGTTGTCCCACCATCCTGCAGCGGTATAACAGAAAAGAGGAAGCGTAGGAGCACCGGGTGTAGTTTCATAGGCAGCCAGGAATAAGCCTGTATGAGCCGGCGGTACAAAAGCGGCAACCGCCCAACCCTTTTCACATAATCTCATCTCACCAGTCTTTACATCTATTCCAATTCCGCGACGTCCAGGCAATTCATAAAGCTGACCTCCTTCAGGAAGCAGGATCCAGTCTTCTGAAGGAACAGGAAAAGCATCCCAGCCACTTCTCCCTACTACATAGAGAGAATTGTCTTCGAAAATATTTCCGTTACCGTCTGAATATAAAAGGAAAGGTGACACGATGATAGATTTAATAATTATGGTTTAAAATTCATGAGGCCAGATCCCTATGATCAATAGCCTCCAGTTTTTCCCTGCAAAAAGCATTCATTTTTGCCACCTCCAGTGTAGAAAGATCCTGTAATACCTGGAACTGCAGGTATTTTTTCTTGACATGAAAAATGGTAATGAAGTCTTCACGGATGATCACCTCAGACAATTCCACCCACATAACTCTATGTTCTTTATAAGATCCAGGGATGATCAGCCCTTCATCATCTAAAATGATATTGGTCTCCTCGAAAATTTTCCTTTCTGAAAAAAAAAGGATCAGGCAGAAAATTGCAAATACAAACAGTACAATATAATCGAGCGCCCTGTCTGCCATCAAAAAAACAATTCCCAATACCAAAAACGTAAACAATTGCAATAAACGCAGCCTTCCATTTAATCTTGATCCTGCATCCAGTTTTTTTCTGAAGAAACCATAAAAAAGAGAAAGGCTGGCGATCAACAATACGGGAACGACTGGTAAAAAACTACGGTATTCAATGAACTTAAAATAATCAGCACCCTTGGCTACAAGAAAAAATCCAAGCACTACATGAAGCAGGCCGGCGCTTCTTCTTCTTTTTTCAATGTCATCCACTTTTACCGCTATGCTATACATTCTCTACGGGATTACTTGCTACCATGAGGTTACAAAGCTTGAACAGAACCCTGGCACCCACGTTGGCGTCCCAGCCATTTTCACTGGTACTTACTTCACTCAGGTCAAAGCCAATGATTTGTTTACCTGATTTTAGTATTTTTTTAAAGAGATAAAAAACCTGTTCTGTTTCAAATCCACCCTGTACAGGAGTTCCGGTGTTAGGACAAAGCTTGGGGTCAAGGCCATCGATATCAAAACTGATATAAACCTTATCAGGTAATTGTGATATGATTTCTTCTGTGATCTCCCTGAAGCTTTCACCTTCATACTGTCTTTCACGGATCTCTCCATCAAAATAAGTGCGGATGCGTTCACTATTCTCCCTGATATATTCGTGTTCACCCTGTGAATAATCCCTGATGCCCACCTGAACCAGTTTCTGAAGTTGTGGAATTTCTTTTAAAGCATTGTACATGATACTGGCGTGCGAATAAACAAATCCTTCATATCCCTGCCTGAGGTCACAGTGAGCATCGATCTGGATGATTCCAAACTCACCATGTTTTTCAGCAATGGCTTTCATGAATCCAAGAGGTGTACTGTGGTCGCCACCAAGGAGACCAACAAGCTTGCCTTTATCCATTAAGGATTTGGCCTGCTGGTAAACCCAGTGATTTAAAAAATAGCTTCCTTCATTTACTTCCTTCAGTGTTTTACACATGAACTGGTTGCTTTCCACGATATCTCCTTTGGAGATATAATCTATATATAGTTCTGCTTCCTTACGCAGGTAGTCGCTTTTCAGAAGGATTTTACGGTCTGTTTCCCTCATAAAAAACCCTTGCTTCCAACCATCGGGAACTTCAGGATCATAGAGGTCAACCTGGAGACTGGCTCTCATGATCTGCTCTGCAGACCTGGCAGTACCAGAACCAAAACTCACCGTTACCTCCCATGGAATGGGAAGGATCACCAGCCTGGCCTCATCTTCTGTAATAGGAAGACCAAAAATGTTATTGTTAGGATTTCCTGCGCCGTCCGGGTCAAAATTTGAAAGGTCGATCATGCTGCAATTTTAAAGCGGGATGCAAGTTAGTCCTGTAATTCCATGCAGCAAAAAAGAAAAGGCCTGGAATACGTGCCGGAACTTACTTTAGGCTTTCTTTTCAGTTTCCGATTTTTGGCTTTTATGAGAAAGGTCATAAAGTATTTTTTTCTTCTTTGTTTAAAGACTTTGTGAAAATGCAAAGCACTGATCAAAATCAATCCATTTAAAGCCTTCCGCAGTTGTTTTTGCTCTACCTTTGGCTCGCGAATTAAAACTCGAAACGAACCACGAAACGAAAGTTTCGTCTGCTTAAATTCTCTCAGATGAAAAAAATCCATATAATTCTTTTAATCCTTGTCATTTCAGGTATAGTTGGAATGTCATTTTTCATCAAGGATCTTACCACTCAGGAAACCTTTGCCACTGCCAGCAAAAAGAATAACAAGTTTGTAGTGGTTAAGGTGAAGATTGATAAGAACACGCCTGTTGAGTATGACGCCATCAAAAATCCCAACCTTACTGTATTCTATGCTTATGATGCTGACGGGCAGCGAAACAAGGTGGTTTATAACAAAGAGAAGCCTACAGATATTGAAAGAAGTGAAGGTATAGACCTGAATGGATATATGAGAGATGGCTATTTCGAGTGCAATAAGATTCAGATGAAGTGTCCTTCCAAATACAAGGACGATATGAACCAGGCAGCTAAAAATCTACCTACTGCCTCAACTACTAAATAATACTGGAGATGGATTATTTTGGCGAACACCTGCTGCCGGGAAAACTCGGTCATTTCTTTTTACTCCTTTCTTTTGTTTCTTCAATTGGTGCTACGGTTGCCTATTTCTTCAGTGTTAGAGCTGGTCAAAAGAATGAGTCAGTCAGCTTTGGTACAAAAACAGTTTCGGAACAATGGAACAAGCTGGCGCGGATCTTCTTCTTTTTACAGGTGATCTCTGTGTTTGCTGTTTTTTTCACTCTTTTTCATATCATCAGCAATCACTACTTCGAATATAAATATGCATGGCAGCACAGCAGTCTTTCCCTGGAGACCAAATACCTTTTAAGTTGCTTCTGGGAAGGCCAGGAGGGAAGCTTCCTTTTATGGAGTGCCTGGCATTGTGTATTAGGTGCCATTTTTATCTGGCGAGAAAAGAAATGGGAAGCTCCTGTTATGTTTGTTGTGAGCCTGGTTCAGATAATTCTGGCCACCATGTTGCTGGGAGATATTTTTGGAGTGAATATCGGTTCCAATCCATTCATCCTGCTTCGCAACACGAAATTATTAGATAACGCGCCTGCTTTTTACCAGATGGATGGAAGCATGCGTCCTGATTATTTAAGTATGATCAGGGATGGCAATGACCTCAATCCATTATTACAGAATTACTGGATGGTGATCCATCCGCCAGTGCTTTTCCTGGGCTTTGCTTCTACCATCATTCCATTTGCCTTTGCCATCGCAGGTTTGTGGACCAAAAAATACGGAGAGTGGACAAAGGCCGCACTTCCCTGGGCACTTTTTTCTGCGGCAGCATTTGGGATCGGCATTATGATGGGATCCAAATGGGCTTATGAATCTTTGAATTTTGGAGGTTACTGGGCCTGGGATCCTGTAGAAAATGCATCCCTGGTTCCCTGGCTGATCCTCGTTGCAGCGATTCATGCCATGGTCATCTACCGTCATACAGGAAATGCACTGCGCACAACGCATCTTTTTTTCATTCTGACCTTCCTGCTGGTGATCTATTCCACTTACCTCACACGTAGTGGTGTTCTCCAGGATACTTCGGTGCATGCATTTACCGGTGAGGGCATCACACCCACACATTTGCTGGTCTTTCTTTTTGGCCTGGCCATTCCTTCCATTGCCTTACTGATTTCGCGCTATAAAAAAATTCCTTTCATTGCCAAAGAAGAAGAAACTTCCTCAAGAGAATTCTGGATGTTCGTTGGTTCACTGGTTTTATTTCTTTCGGCTTTGCTGATCATTCTGATGACTTCCATTCCTGTGATCAATAAGATCGCGGAGTTCACCCGGCTGTCAAAGCTTTTCTCAAAAGACGAATTGTTTCATCCACTGGCTGTAGGTGAGGAAGCAGAATATGCCTATAACCGTATCCAGATTTTTGTGGCTCTGATCATTGGCGTTTTCACCGGCTTCGGAATGTATCTTAAATACAAAAGCACCGGTAAGGCCTATTTGAAAAAATTAATTTGGCCATCAGTTGCTGCACTGATTATCTCCCTTCTGATCCTTGGCTTTGGTGATATCAATTATTACAAGCAGGGCATTGGCTACCAGGCAACCATCTGGCTGGCAGTTGTAGCCAGTGTGTTTTCCATTGTTGCCAATGGCAGCTATATATTTTCAGGATTGAAAGGAAAGATCAGAAATGCTGGTGGAACCATTGCCCACATAGGTTTTACAATGATGATGCTGGGTATCCTGATCTCTGCATCCAAGAAAGAAATCCTGTCTTACAATACTTCGGGTATACCTGTATTTTTTGGCAAGGACAGCCAGGAAAACCCTGGTGAAAACCTGACGCTTGTTAAAGGCATAAAAACGGATATGGGAAAATATTGGGTGACCTATGAAAGGGATTCTACCCATCCCAAAAAACCTTACCTGTGGTTTTACCATTTGAAATTTGAAAGAAAAGATGGTAAGGAAAACTTTACACTCTATCCAAATGCCTTTGTCAATTATAAAGACAATATGGGACTGATGGCCAATCCGGATGCGCGCCATTACCTGACTCATGACATTTTCACTTACATTACTTCTCTGCCGGATCCTTCAAAGAAAAAAGATACCAGCAGCTTCAGGCCCTTCCCGGTCAAAGTTGGAGACACAGTATTCTATTCAAGTGGTTTTGCCATTCTTGAGGATATTAAAACCAGCAGGTCCATACCAGGAATGGAATTTGGGCCAGATGACAGCGCTACGGTGGCTAAACTGAAAGTGACTTCAAAAACTTCTTCTATTTATACCATTAATACTTTGTTGCTGAATAAGGATGGAAGTTCATTTCCTTTCCCGGATACAGTGATGGCCGAAAACCTCATCGTACAGCTTCAAAAAGCCAATGGAGGCAACGTTGAACTGGGAATGAAAGAAAGCAATGCACTCCTGCAATATGTAACACTCAAGGCATATAAGTTTCCTTTCATCAACCTGCTATGGGCCGGTACCATCATTATGGGAATTGGATTCATCATCAGCATGTTCCAAAGAGCTGAACAAAAAAGGATCACCACAAGAAAAAAGTCTAAGGACATAACCAGGGTTACTGCCCTTGAAGATTAGTTGCTGCCTTTTTCGGCATTAAAGCTGAATAGTGTAATCTTTTAAGGGTTTAAATTTAACCTGCCTTAAACAGCGATTTTATTATCTTGGTTGTCTCTCAAAAGAGAGTTTAATGCAATTCCAGATGTTCATGCGCCGTATCATTTTCTTTCTCTTATTTATTTCGGGCTTAGCCGCTCATGCGCAGGAGCAGGCAGCCATTCCAAAAACAGGACCCAAAGACACATTAATCGTTCCCGCTATTTATTATAATGGTGAATGGATGCCATATGCTCAAATGGAAGTGGTTTATGTATCCAATCTTTCTCCTGATAAACTTGCCAATTACATTAAGGAATATAACCGTCTCCGGAATGCAGTATATGTCACTTTCCCCTATGCTAAAAGCGCAGGTGCCGTTATCAACGATGTACAGTCTCACCTGAATGGCATCACATCTAAAAAAGAAAGGAAGAAGTATATCAAGACAAGGGAAAGCGAGTTGAGAAAACAATTTTCTGATCCACTTTCTGAACTTTCCGTGTACCAGGGAAAAGTGCTGATGAAACTGATCTACCGCGAAACAGGTAATGACTGTTACGAAATTATCAAGGAATACAGGGGTGGACTCAATGCAAGAATGTACCAGACCGTGGCCTTCTTTTTTGGAAGCAATCTGAAACAGGAATTTGATGCCGCTCATGATCCAACCGATCGCCAGATCGAAAATATATTACAGGAGTTAACCAATTACTGGTATGGTTCTCCGAGATCAGCCGCCGCAGGTCGTTAACGGTTTTGATCCTGGTATCTATTAGAATCTTGCATTTCATTTATCTTTCCGCAATGAAACTGGATGTATTAGCCATCGGTGCCCATCCCGATGATGTTGAATTGGGATGTTCGGGAACACTGATCAATGAAATAAAAAAAGGAAAGAAGGCAGGCATTATTGATCTTACTGAAGGAGAACTTGGAACAAGGGGAACCGTGCAGACCCGCTATGAAGAAGCAAAGGAATCTGCCAGGATCATGGGGATCTCCGTAAGAGAAAATCTGAAGTTACGTGACGGGTTTCTGATCAATGATGAAGCCAGCCAGATGAAATTGATCCAGGCCTTACGTAAATACAAGCCCGAAGTAGTAATCGGTAATATTCTTGAAGACCGCCATCCCGATCATGGCAAAGCAGGCTGGTTAATCTATGATGCCTGTTTTTTATCTGGTCTGCGACAGATCTCTACAAAAGATGAAGATGGTAATGAACAGGAAAAATGGCGTCCTAAAATGTTGCTGCATTATATCCAGGACCGTTTTCATGAACCTGATATCATTGTTGATGTAACTGAAGTCTGGGAACAAAGAATGGATGCGGTAAGAGCTTTCAAAACCCAGTTCTATGATCCCAATAGCAAAGAACCAGAAACTTATCTTTCCAGTCCCGATTTCATTGATGCGCTGACAGCAAGAGCAAGATTACTAGGCAAAAGGATAGGCGTTAAATATGGCGAAGGCTTTCTTTCTAAAAAAGCATTGGGCATCCGTGACCTCGATGCATTGATTTTGATAGAAACCTAAATGATCAAACCTTCAAATGGCGTCTGATAAAATTTCGAAGGAAGAGATCATGCAAAAGCTGGCAACAGGAAAGCCATTTATTTTATTGTTGCTGTTAACAGGAGAGACAACGCCACCTGCAAATGAAGATGAATCCAACTCCATACAATTTGAGCACCTGACTCATTTATTCCAGATGGAAAAAGAAGGTAAGTGCAGCGTATTTGGTCCGGTTGCCAATGATGAAAAGCTAAGAGACATCATCATTTTCAATACTACTGACAAAGGTGAGGTGCATCAATGGATGAAGGATGATCCCTGGATCAAAAGAAACTGCCTCCGTTATGAATTGTATGACTGGTTCACAATTCCCGGACAAACGATACCTGTCTAAGATTTCTTTCTTGTATAGTGAATTTGCCAGTTGGGCTTCCAGGTTTGACCACCGTCTGTGGAAGCTTCCCAGCTCCAGTCAAAAGAATCCTTTTCAATATGATAATAGACCATCCTGTTTTTCATCAGGCCTGTCGGACTGAGTTTGGCAGGAACTTTTCTTTCTTCTGTATAAAGGATAATTGAATCACCCACCATTTTTCCTGTGAGATGAATGTATGCACCTCCATTATCAACCCAGGTCTGTTGCCAGTATTGATAGTTAGCATTATAAACTGTCCAGCTTTTTCCAAGATAACCAAGTTTGGGATCCATAAAA
Organism: Bacteroidota bacterium; assembly: GCA_023386045.1. Lineage (GTDB taxonomy): Bacteria > Bacteroidota > Bacteroidia > Chitinophagales > Chitinophagaceae > Flavisolibacter. Next base: position 9,437 of record JAEWKK010000028.1, on the reverse strand, counting down.
TTTTCCTGTACAACACAATTACCAAAAAGCTTTTCAATTTTATTTGATCCTCTAAGACTGTCTTTCCAGTACAGATCCCATTCACCACTCCAGAAATCAAATTGTGAAGCTTCAGGCGAGGAGCAGGGAGTTGCATTTTGAGACCGGCTTTCCATGAATGAGAGGAGAACCAGGATGGTCAAAACTTGTCGCATACAATAACTTATTACTGAATTTAAATGATTCAGACAATCGAATGCCAGGTATTACACAAACGGCATGATTTATTTGATGACCACCTTTACTGTAGAATCCCTGACCATTGGAAGCTGCTGGTTGAATTGAACATTCAGAAAACTTCTGCAGATATTGATATTGGAAATGCCTTCATAAAATTTGCTGTAGTCTTTACCGGGTAAATAAATGGCCACTGAATTATTGAATTCGTATTCAATGGGAAAACGAAAAGGCAATTCACGATAGCCGTGGTCAGAAACCATCAGGATGGCTGCAGGTCTTTTGTTTTTTAGTTGAATACTGTCAATGAGGTTTAATAATTTTTGATTGGTATAGATCAGGTATTCCTTAAACATTGCAGTATCCCTTTCTTTTCCTTCTCTCAGGTTTTCTTCTGCAACTGGTCTTCCTCTGCTGTCAAAATAATAGGGATAGTGCGGCATTTCAAGATGCGAATAAATAAACCTTGGCCTGGCCGAAGATTGATTGACAGCCTGCATTGTGGAACCATAAGCCTTGATGATGTTGTTGTAGGAGATGTAGGTTCGTTTTCTTTGCAGGCTTTTAAAAACTGCATTATTGTTATACAGCATGTTTCGCTCCACACGGTTCAACAGCGTTTGTGAGGTGATGAATTTGGTGCGGGAAGGCAGGACGGATTCGCTGTAAGGAGAGGGTTGTTTGTGTATGTCAAACAAAGAAAAATTGTGCAGCTCATAACCATGCGATTGCAGTACCTGGAAAAACCGCGCTTCCTTCATGGCACCAAAACAAATGGAAAGATCTCCGGGGTCAGTATCAATTCCTTTGATGCCAGGTAAATACTCCATGTTCATGATCGAGGCAATGGAGAAGGGCGTATAGTTGTAATTGCTTGTAGTGGTGGGACAATGAAATCCTCTTTTTTTCAATTCATTTTTAAAATAAGAGTTGTCAAAAGCCAGGAGGTCTTTTAATTCCCGGTCACCAGGATAGCCATCGGTCAAGATTAAATAGATATCGGGTTTGCTGCAGCTGTCACAAACGGTGATGTTTTTTTTAAAAGCAACTGCATCTTCATGTTTTCGGAAACTTAGTTTTATTGCGAACAAAACGATTTCTGTAATTAAAAGAAAAATGAAAAAAAGATTGACACCCATTGTTAATTTGACCAGGTTATTCTTTGTTATAAAGAGCCAGATGATCAATGCAATCAACAGAACAGACATGCCACCAAGAATAATGCTGTATCTTGAAAAAAAGGAATGTGGGGCAAGTGACCAGATAGAGTCGTAAATGTATCCGAAGAAAAAGTAAAAGAACATTACCAGGAAAGTAGCAATTGCAGCCTTCTTCCATTTTCTATAAAGCAATAAGAACAAAAAGAAAACTGCTGTTGTATAAGCCAGGTATAAAATGAATAAGATAAGGGCATCCTTTGCCGGAACCAGGTCGAAATTTTCTACGTAACCATGAAAGACAAAAAAAAGAGGAAGCAGCAATAGAAAAAATGGAAATACCGGCAATAGTTTCTTCAAACTCATTTTTTGGGTTTTATAAAGCAAATAATCGCCAGCCTTTCATGATTTTTATCAGGTCCGATTCCTTAATGAAGTGGAAACCGGCTATTTTTCAGGGTTTAAAAGATTTAAAGATAATCAACAGCTATATTTGCGGCACAAATTTGACACATGAACTTTCAACTAAGTGAAGAGCACTTAATGATTCGACAGGCAGCAAGGGATTTTGCCCAGAATGAATGTTTGCCTGGTGTGATTGAAAGAGATGAAAAAATGCAGTTTCCTCGTGAGCAGATCATGAAGCTCGCTGATCTTGGATTTTTAGGTATGATGGTTAGTCCTGATTACGGTGGTGCCGGCCTTGACACAGTAAGTTATGTCCTGGCGATGGAAGAAATCAGCAAGGTTGACGCATCTGTTAGTGTTTGCATGAGCGTGAATAACAGTTTGGTTTGTTACGGACTTGAATCATTTGGTACAGAAGAACAAAAGCAGAAATACCTGACGCCATTGGCACAGGGGAAAAAAGATGGTGAACTGTATACTGGTGCATTTTTACTTAGTGAGCCAGAGGCAGGAAGTGATGCTACCTCGCAAAGAACAACTGCTGAAGATAAGGGTGATCATTACCTTTTGAATGGTACAAAGAACTGGATCACTAACGGAGGCAGTGCTTCTGTTTACCTTGTAATTGCACAAACAGATATTGCAAAAGGTTCCAAAGGAATCAATGTATTTATTGTTGAAAAAAACTGGCCTGGTGTTGTAGTTGCAGCCAAGGAAAATAAACTGGGTATCCGTGCCAGTGATACACATACTATTTTGTTCAATGATGTAAAAGTTCCAAAGGAAAACAGGATCGGTGAGGATGGATTTGGATTCAAATTCGCCATGAAAACCCTGGCCGGTGGCCGTATTGGAATTGCCGCACAGGCGCTTGGTATTGCCAGTGGTGCCTTTGAACTCTCATTGAAATATTCTAAAGAAAGAAAAGCTTTTGGTACGGAGATTTCCAACCACCAGGCTATTGCCTTCAAACTGGCCGACATGGCTACACGTATTGAAGCAGCGCGATTGCTTTGTATGAAGGCAGCATTTGATAAGGATCAGAAAAGAGATTACACCCTCAGTTCTTCCATGGCCAAGGTATTTTCGTCTGAAACTGCTATGTGGACAACCGTTGAAGCCGTCCAGATACATGGTGGTTATGGTTATGTAAAAGAATATCATGTTGAGCGTTTAATGCGGGATGCCAAGATCACACAGATCTATGAAGGTACCAGCGAGGTTCAGCGCATCGTGATCAGCAGGTCGATACTTAAATAAGCTAATCTTTCTATTATTGATATCATTAAATCCTGCTGTGCAGGATTTTTTAATTTTGGTCTATGCCAGTAAATCAGGAAAATTATTTTTCCATTTCAGAGGAGTTGAAATCTGCAAAAGCTGTTCTTGTGGCTGTTTCCAAAACAAAGCCTGTTGAGGATATCATGGCAATGTATGAATTGGGGCAAAGGGATTTTGGTGAAAATTATGTCCAGGAGCTGGTGGAAAAACAGTCCTTGCTGCCCAATGATATCCGCTGGCATTTTATTGGTCATTTACAAACCAATAAGGTGAAGTTGCTGATACCTTTCATTCATCTGATTCAGGGTGTGGATAGTATTAAATTACTAAGAGAGATCAACAAGCAGGCGGGGAAGGCAGGGCGAAGAGTGGATGTTTTGCTGCAGGTATATATTGCTAAGGAAGAATCCAAATTTGGACTGGATGAAAAGGAACTGAACGATCTGTTTGAACACGAAGCCATTATGATGGAACATGTATGTATCCGTGGTATGATGGGTATGGCTTCATTTACCTCAAATACAGAGCAGGTAAGAAATGAGTTCCATCACTTGCATAGTCTTTTTAAAAAGTATTCCGGAAGGGAAATTCCCAATTCAAATTTTGATACGCTTTCGATGGGAATGAGTGGAGATTACCGAATTGCACTGGAAGAAGGCAGTACAATGGTAAGAGTGGGGAGCCTGCTTTTTGGGGAAAGACAAAGGCCATAGATGACGCTGGCATGTTTTTTTGAATCATCACAGTAAAATAACAGTCATGAAAAAAGCACTTTTGACATTTGTTGCTGCCTTGTTCAGCACTATGATGGTTTTAGCCCAGGAAGGCGAATCAAAGAATATTAATGTAGATGTAAACACTAAAGGTGATGCCTGGTATGCTTCTCCCTGGGTATGGATCGTTGGAGCCGCTGTGTTTATCCTGCTGCTGGTAGCATTGACAAGGGGCGGAAGAAGAGCCGATTGATTTTCAATATAAATTGTGGTACAAAAAAAAGATGCAGAATATGCATCTTTTTTATTTTATATAGGGAAACCAGTTATTCCCGTTAAGGAAAAGCTGGTTCATTATTTCGACTCGCCCCGCATCCAGAGTTGGAACTTTTTCCAATGATTTCTGCTCATCATCATGAAATCATCTTCAGTTGTTCTTGTAATGTACAAGAGGTAAACAATCGCCAGAATCAACACTATAAAAAACCACATTGGAAACATAACTTCAGATTTTACTCTTAAAAATCCAAAGACCGTTCCAACAAAAACATTTCACCCAAAAATCATCGGGGTTTTCTCAAAAAACTATTTTACAGGGTTTTTCAGGGCGAACTTGTGGAATTCTGTTGAATTGCTTCAACAGAATAGGGTGATTTATTTAAAAGTCGACTTCATGACCCTGAGCATTCCCTGGGCAGACCAGGTTGGAGAAACAATCATCCTCCTTACTGTATAGAGTGGTTGGGTAGAATCCCTGGCAGTGGAAAGTATAAACGCCATTTTATAGCCTCTTTTTTCAATTTCAGGTAAGGCTTCCTTGCTCCACAATCCAAAAGGATAGGCAAAGTACTCTACAGGCTTTCCGGTTAATTCTTCCAGTTGCTTTTTTGTATTGGTTAACTGGAAGTCCCACTCGTTCACAATTATTTTCTTTCCCCTGTATTCGATCTCGTTTTCATTTTTCAATCGATCTACACGGTGATGATCCCAGGTATGGGAACCAATAACATGTCCTTCATCGGAAAGCTGCTTGATCTGTTCCTTGGTCATGTAGTTCTTGCGGCCAATGGAAATGGTCATGATATAATATACACCCTTGAAACCATATTTATCCATTTCGGGTTTGGCGATGCTGAATTGTTCTTCATCGGTATCATCATATGTGATCATGACTGGTTTGGGAGGCAGGGCTGCACCCCTGGTTAGATAGGCGTAAAGCTGGTCGGGAAGAATGGTCTGGTAGCCGCTATCAGCCAGGGCTTTCATTTGAGCCTTGAATTCTGCCACTGTTACTTCATATCCATTCAGTGCCCTTGAAGGCATTTGTATATCGCGGATATGATGATAACATAAAATCGGAACCTGTTTCCTGGCAAGAATTGTAGCTGCATCTGCAATGGGTCCGTTGTTCGTTTGATTGTCCTGAAGCGAATCAGTTTTTACTGTATTTACCTTGTTGCTGTCCTGGTTATTTTTTTGTTGTGAAGTTGTACCCGAGGAGTTGTTGCAGCTGGCCAGGATGACCGCGGCCACTATAGTAATTAGCTGGTTTCTCATAATAATTTCCCTTGTTACAAATATGCAGTTGGATTACAGAACCACAAACTTTTTTTTCGATAAACTTCGTTAAGAATATTTGCAGAAGAAGAATGCTCCCGGATTTTTATTCAGGTTTTGAGTTTCAACAAATCCAGTAACTGATCCACAAGGTCGAGTTGTGCGTTATTGATCAGGTTCCTGGTTTCGTTTATTCCAAACCATCCTGCCTTATCCACCTCAGGAAAGCTTTGCCATTTACCCGATTTATATGGCCATTCCTGGTTAAAGCTATTTGACCTGATGGCAGCGGCATCTATTTCTCCTTCCACGGCAAATGCAAAAACCATTTTACCGCCTTTTTGAATAATGGGCTCCAGTTTCAGGAAATTACCATTGATCCTGCTTCCGGTTTCTTCTTCAAATTCACGGCAGGCGGCCTGCAGCGGATCTTCATCTTCAAATTCTCCCTTGGGAATGGACCAGGCACCTGCATCTTTATTTTTCCAGAATGGACCACCCGGATGTACCAGGAAGAATTCTATTTCTTCATTTTTTTTGCGGTAGAGCAATATGCCTGCACTTTTTTTCAAATAATGCTGATTATTGAATGGAGAACAGTTGCAAAATTAAAAAGACCGTTCATACGGTCTTCAGGAGCGTTGCTCAGCAGGCTGGTCGCTTTCTTTTGAAGGATCGCCGTCAACTTTATTTTTACCACGTTGTGTATCGGCAACTACATTGTCGAGGTCCCTGGCATTTTCTTCGCCCGGCGCCTTGTCGTTTCCCTGTCTTCCGTGACCCTTGCCACCCATTTGATCAGGTTGCGATGTCTGATTCCATTTATGTTCATTCATAACATTTGTTTGGAACCAGGGGTAATAATATTGTGCCACTAAAGCGATGAGCTATTGAACTTCTTCTTCAATCAGGTCGTTCAGTTTTTTTTCATTCTCTGAGATCCAGTTGGGGAGGGGCTGATCCACGATCTTCCAGTGATTATTCTCCTGCTTCTGCATCCTGAACATGATCCGGTTACCCCGGTCATCCGGAACATCTACATGAAATAAGTTATTTGAATTGCCGGGAAGAAGTCTGAAATTAAATTCTCTCAGGCGGTCAGCTGTTTTTAAAAGCTTGGTGAAGTGAATGTTTCTTGCGAAGGTGAAATTCATATGTCCAGTTTGTGGGTGGTTAACGTGCAAGGCTCGTGCTTTATTTGCTTAATGAAATCCTAAGATTGAAATATAATTTTTTGGTTTGAATCATTTTCTTTGGTTCACGATTTGTGTTGCTGTTAAATTCAAACGATTAAATAGGTTCAGAACTATTGTTCCTTTAGTTTTGCAACTCGGATTCAAAAGTTAATAGATATAAGAGTAATGGCTAAACCAAAGTTTGCGGCACCCAGGGAATCATTCCATAAAGTATTGAAAAACCGCATCAATGAATATTTCGAAACTACGGGTAAATCCGTGAATGGCAACGCACAGCTTTATACCAAGGCTGTCATCCTGATTTCAGGCTTCCTTTTTCTATATGTTCACCTTGTGTTTTTCACCCCACCCATATTATGGGCCATTATAGAATGTGTGTTGCTGGGAATCGTTGTGGCTGCCATCGGCTTTAATATCATGCATGATGGGGCACACGGAAGTTTTAGCAGGCATAAGTGGCTGAACACGGCAGCTGCCTTTACGCTGAACGTACTGGGCGGAAGCTCTTTTATGTGGAATGTGAAGCATAATGTGATTCATCACGCTTATACCAATATTGATGGTGTTGATGACGATATTGATATACAGCCATGGCTTCGAATGAGCAGCACCCAGCCAAGGTTGAAAATGCATCGTTACCAGCATATTTATTTCTGGGTACTCTATGCGCTCTTATACATTCTCTGGATCTTCGTTCTTGATTTCCAGAAATATTTCAAAAGAAAGATTGGTGATATGCCTCTCAAAAAAATGAGCTTCGGTGATCATTTTATTTTCTGGAGCTTCAAACTGCTCTATGTTTTCTTTTTTGTGGGGTTACCTATTTACATGCTTGGATTTACTGCCTGGCTGATTGGTTTCCTGACCTTTACTCTTGTAGCAGGATTTGTGCTTAGCATCGTTTTTCAACTGGCACATACGGTAGAACATACGCATTTCCCTGTTCCGCATGAAGAAACAGGCAAGCTGGATGATGAGTGGGCCATTCACCAGTTAAAGACCACAGCCAATTTTGCCCCAAGAAACAGGTTTGTAAGCTGGCTGGTGGGAGGATTGAATTTCCAGATCGAGCATCATCTGTTTCCCAAAATTTCTCATATACATTATAACAAGATCCGGAAGATCATCAAGCAGGCATGTGAAGAGTACGGTGTTCCCTATATTGAATATCCAAAAATGAGGCAGGCTGTTGTATCGCATGTGAGCTTCCTCAGGCAAATGGGACAGAAGTAAAAATTCGCAGGGAAAAAGTAATGATACGGAAGAGAAAAATATCTTTATTTCCTTAACAATTACTTGTTCTTGCAGCACTATTATTTTGATGTATTCTCTTATCTTCGCACCGTTATTTTGAGCATCGCATTTGGTAAGTGTACAATTAATCTGCTACTTTTTCTGCTGTTAGTTAGACCCTTTACTTTCTTGCCTCGTCTCAGATTTTTAAAATTTATAAAGAGAAAGTATGAACATTTATGTTTCCAATTTAAGCTTCAACGTACAGGATGAAGACTTAAGAGAATTTTTTACAGAGTATGGCGAAGTAACTTCTGCCAAAGTGATCACAGACAAATTCACAGGTAAAAGCCGTGGCTTTGGTTTTGTGGAAATGCCTGATACAGAGTCTGCGCAAAAAGCGATCTCAGAACTCGACAATGGCGTAGTAGAAGGAAGAACCATCCGTGTAATGGAAGCAAAGCCCAAAGAAGAAAAACCTCGTAGTAATGGCGGTGGTTTCCGTGGTGGAAACGGCGGCGGTTACAATAAGAACAGGTATTAATCATATTTGCCTTTGTGAGAATGAATAGCCCCTGCATTTGCAGGGGTTTTTCTTTTGAGGGTATGAACTTTGCAACCAGGACCGGAAAGGCATTCGTATGAAAAAGGCTTTATTAATTCCGGCATTGTTCATTTTTGCAATTGCTTATTCGCAACAAGATAGTGTGAGGCTTGACAGCCTTGAACTTCATCCTGAGATTGTTCCTAAACCGGTGGTTCATCCGGATGAAGTTTATACACTGAAGCCGGCGGTGGATATTCCGCTAACAGCAGTCGGAACAGGATGGTCAATTTATGCATTTACAAAGATCTATAGCAAGGATACCTCTACTACAGCACAAATACTTGCCCTGGATAAGAATGATCTTGCTCCCATTAATCGCTCCGGTGTAAAATATTATTCTCAAAATGCTGCCAGGACCAGTGATCTTTTGTTTTATGGTTCCATGCCCCTGCCACTTTTGTTATTAGCCGATCGTGAAATCCGTAAAGACGCTGGAAAGGTGGGTTTGATCTTCCTGGAATCTATGTCCGTCACCGGATTACTTTATACGGGCTCTGTTTATTTCAAGGATAAGTACAGGCCCTATGCTTACAATCCTGATGTGCCTATAGAAAAAAGAAAAGGAGGCGGAGGAAAGAATTCATTTTTTGCAGGACACGTGGCACTTGTTGGAACTTCTACTTTTTTTATGGCCAAGGTTCTGTCTGATTATCATCCTGAATCTAAAATAAAATGGCTGCTCTTTACCACTGCATCAGCAGCTACTCTTACTACAGCTTATTTACGTTACAAAGGAGGAATGCATTTCATGACCGATATTCTCATCGGTACCGCACTCGGACCCTTAAGTGGTATCCTTGTTCCCCATTTTCACAAAACCAGGAAAGAAAAAGAAAACAGGTTAAGTCTTGTACCATACTTCGGCCAGGAAAAAGGTGTAGCAATGGTGTTTAGGTTTTGAGAGTAGTTCATGGTTCATGGTTCATGGTTCATAGTTCATAGTCCTGTAAGTGCCTAAAATACGTTGACCGTTTTTTTAACTCCTGTTGATTTAGTTTTTGTACTCTTTGGCAATGGATAATTTTTCTGATTCTGTTCAATAGTGGTAGTAAAGTTGCAAAAATTATCT
>JAEWKK010000023.1 GCA_023386045.1 Bacteroidota bacterium | reverse complement strand
TGCGGACCCCCGCCAATTCCTTTGAGTTTCAACCTTGCGGTCGTACTTCCCAGGTGGGATACTTAATGCTTTCGCTCAGACACACACTGTGTATCGCGTATGTCGAGTATCCATCGTTTAGGGCGTGGACTACCAGGGTATCTAATCCTGTTTGATCCCCACGCTTTCGTGCCTCAGAGTCAATATTCGTGTAACGAGCTGCCTTCGCAATTGGTGTTCTATGTCATATCTAAGCATTTCACCGCTACATGACATATTCCGCTCATCTCCACGGTATTCAAGACAGATAGTATCAACGGCAGTTTCCGAGTTAAGCCCGGAGATTTCACCACTGACTTACCTGCCCTCCTACGCACCCTTTAAACCCAGTGAATCCGGATAACGCTTGCACCCTCCGTATTACCGCGGCTGCTGGCACGGAGTTAGCCGGTGCTTATTCCTATGGTACCGTCAATCGGGAAGGAATTCCCGGGTTTCGTCCCATATAAAAGAAGTTTACAATCCAGAGGACCTTCATCCTTCACGCGGCATGGCTGGTTCAGACTTGCGTCCATTGACCAATATTCCTTACTGCTGCCTCCCGTAGGAGTCGGGCCCGTGTCTCAGTGCCCGTGTGACTGGTCGTGCTCTCACACCAGTTACTGATCGTAGGCTTGGTGGGCCGTTACCCCGCCAACTACCTAATCAGGCGCACGCCCATCCAAAACCGCCGGAGCTATAATAATAAAGTGATGCCACTCTATTATGTTACGAGGTATTAATCCGGGTTTCCCCGGGCTATTCCCCAGTTTTGGGTAGGTTGCGTACGTGTTCCGCACCCGTTTGCCGGTCGCCAGCAACTGTATTGCTACAGTCCTGCTGCCCCTCGACTTGCATGTATTAAGCCTGCCGCTAGCGTTCATCCTGAGCCAGGATCAAACTCTCCATTGTAAATGAGTTTTGATACTGACTATTAAAATTCTCAAAAAAGAAAAAATTAACGAGTCAAAATCGAATTTTATTCGCTTGACCTTACCTAATGTTCTGATATAAAATCAGAATGCTGTTGCTTCCAAACTTTCAAAGATCTTAATCCGGTATTCCTATTGCCAAGAATATCCAAATCTGCAGATGATCAGGTTATGAACCTTTAGGCCTTTCGCCTCACCTTTTCTGTTTCTAAAGAGCTGTTTTTGTATTCCCGTTTTTCGATTGGGAGTGCAAAAGTACAAGCTTTTTTATTTCTACCAAATTTATTTTTCTGATTTTCAATTTTTTAACAGCCAATCAGACCATAAATGAGATACAAAATGAACAGTAAGAAAAGAACTAGTTAGTGATTTTTTTTAGCGGACTGCAAAGATACGAGAGCTTCACATTTCCAACCAAATTTTTCTGGTTTTTATTTCACAAAAAACTGTGAAGAGACTTCTTTCATTTTTCGTGTAAACCCTTCGTTCAAAAAGCGGATGCAAAGATAGGTAACTATTTGATACCCAACAAATTAATTTAGATTTTTCTTGCTAAATATTTGCAAAGGAAATCTGCATCTGAGTAAACTGCTGAACGATTTTCAAAAAGCGGACGCAAAGATACGGGGCATGCTCCATTCATTCCAAATCATTCGGGAAAATAATTCTTAAAACACCGTGAAATGCCCACCCATGGCGGGAAAATAATTTTCAGGGTAGCTCACCCTATTTAGATATAAACCATGCGCAGGCACAGAAAACCCGCATTTCTTTTCTTCCGTGAAGTAAGTTTTGAATTCTTCCAGCCCCACCTTTCCCCTTCCTACTTTGAGTAAGGTGGCCGTCAGCAACCTGACCATACCCCGGAGAAAACGGTTCCCTTCTATATTATAATAGAGCTCCCGGCCATCTTTCTCCCACTCACTTTTTAAAATAGTGCAGTTGAAATTCTTTACCTGGGTGTTGGTTTTGCAGAAAGCAAAAAAATTGTTTTGCTCTTTTACCCAGGAAGCTGCTTCCTCCATGGCCTCCAGGTTGAGCTGGTAAGGATAATAACAGGATAAACCTTTTAAGAAGGGATCCTTGAAACGGTGAATCTTATAAATATAGGCTCTTGAGGTGGCATCGAAGCGGGAATGACTTTCCTGACTTACAGGATAAATGTTCCTGATGACAATATCATCAGGCAGGATCGCATTCATTTTATAAATGAACTGGACATTTACAGGCTCTTCATCATCAAAATGGAAAAAATTCTGAAAAGCATGAACCCCGGCATCTGTTCTTGAAGATCCCGTAAGCGCTACAGATCTTCTGTGAAGTATGGCAAAAGCCTTTTCAACTTCCGACTGAACCGTTACTGCATTTTCCTGAACCTGGAATCCACTGTACTTTGATCCTCTATAAGATAATTCAATAAAATATCTTGGCATGTTCAGTTCCCAATCATCGCGTTAAAGCGCTTTAAATAATAATCATCGCGGATCTCTTCGCCCAGCGAGGGAAAGGCTTCCGGATCAGTTACATGTCCAAAAGCCGCATCAAAAAACTGGTACTTGCCTGCAGGCGTCAGGAACAAGGCACTCAGGTTTTTCAGCTGCTCCGTGCTAAAACATTTTGTCCTGAATTGTTTTTTGGCTTCGTAAACCATATCCTCGTCTGATTCTTTTGCAGCCATATTTTTCCTGAGCTTGAAAAAATCATTTGAAGTAGCAGTGCGAAGGCATTTTGGAAAAAGCGAAGATGTTTTTTTCGGCGATACTACGACCCTGTTTTTTTCTGCCGTATCAACTCGCACTTCCAGCACACTATCCTGAAATTGAATCGTATCTGCTTGTTGAAATTCTATTTTTGGATTGGGAATGATCAGTCGCACAGTATCTATCCCACCTTCATACGCATCATGAAAAACCAGTCCAAAGCCTTCGGAAGTCGAGCTCTCTGCGTATTTCTTTACGGTTGACCTGACAAATGGTTCAGAAACATGAACTGAATCTATCAAATCAACTGGCTGCATCGATATTGAATCGTGCACCACAATGCTTTCCTTTATAATACTGTCTGCTGCCGGTGCCTGAACCACCAGGCTATCCTGCACAAGGCTCACTACCATGGAATCTTTCCCTGCAATCAACTCCTGAGGACTTACCGAACTGCCAGCCATTGATGATGAATCAACAGTAGCCTGGCCCAATGACAAGGAATCATTAATTGGCAGGTTTGGCTGAGCTGCAATGGAACTATCTTTCAAGTGTTGTAAAGAATCAGCACTTATCAAAGCCTCTTCGGTTTTTATAGGACCTTTTTCTTCAGGAATTGTAACCACAGCAAAAACTGCTGCGCTGGTATCCTGTGCAGGAGGTTCCGGAATATGCTGAACTTCATTTAAGGGTTCAGATTTTTTTACGGCCACATCTTCTTTCAATTCAACCGGAATATAAAAAAGACTGGTATCGTTGGAAGCCTTTGCCAGCAGGGCAATGAAATCATTATTCCTGTATTGGTAAGACACACCACTCTTCCAGTTATCTTCAAGTGGTTTGATAATATTGAGTGATTGCTGGTCAAACAATCCCCATCCGAAATCAAATTTTTTGATCAGAAATCCATGGTCTCTTGCACCCATGCTAATTCGGAATTTCACTTCAGTACTTGTGGAAGCAAATCCTATTGAAATCTGGTAGGTACTATCTACCAGGTTGGGAAGGATATAATAGCCTGCAGAAGAAGAGCTGTGCAATTTATCTCCCGTCTTTATATAAAATGGTGAAGCATTCTCTGTTTCGAAATAAAGAAAATAAACTTTTTGTGCAGAAGCAGTAACTGAAAGAATGATGGCAAGTAATAAAATGGATAGGTTTTTCATTCCTCTCAAAATTAATGGAATTCACTATTGACCGTATATTCTAATCCTGTCCCGTATAGAGAATGGGCAGTTTTTAACAATGCCGACCTCATTCCTGGGTTTCTGATACAGCCATATCATACCCATCTGATACAGATTTTTCCTGTTCAATATTGTACCTTCGCCCCGCATTAATAAAAAATTAAACTTAGTGATATGAGTACAGTTAAAGTTGCCATTAATGGTTTTGGAAGAATAGGCAGGCTGGTATTCCGCCAGATCCACAACATGGAAGGAATAGACGTTGTAGCCATCAATGACCTTACCAGCCCAAAGGTGCTTGCTCACCTGCTCAAATACGACTCCGCACAGGGACGTTTCAACGAAGAAGTTAAGTCTACCGATACTTCCGTTATCGTAAATGGAAACGAGATCAAGATATATGCACAGAAAGATCCTTCACAAATTCCATGGGGCCAACACGAAGTTGATGTAGTTCTGGAATGCACAGGTTTCTTTACAGATAAAGAAAAAGCTGAAGCCCACCTGAAAGCTGGTGCTAAAAAAGTGGTGATCTCCGCTCCTGCTACAGGTGATCTCAAAACAATTGTATTTAACGTGAACCACGAAATTCTTGATGGTTCTGAAACTGTGATCAGCTGTGCTTCCTGCACTACCAACTGCCTGGCTCCAATGGCCAAGGTACTGGAAGATAAATTTGAAATCCTGGCAGGTTTGATGACCACCGTTCATGCCTATACGAATGACCAAAACACCCAGGATGCTCCCCATCCCAAAAATGACCTGAGAAGAGCGAGAGCTGCTGCACAGAATATTGTTCCCAACAGCACTGGTGCTGCCAAGGCTATTGGACTGGTTCTACCCAGCCTGAAAGGAAAACTCGATGGTACCGCACAGCGTGTTCCCACACTTACAGGTTCTCTAACCGAACTGACAGTTGTTCTCGGTAAAAAAACAAGCACTGAAGAAGTAAATGCCGCTATGAAAGCAGCCGCCAATGAAAGCTTTGGTTATACCGAAGACGAGATCGTAAGCAGTGATATCATTGGTATTTCATACGGAAGTTTGTTTGACGGAACACAAACCAAGGTTCAAACCGTTGGAGATACACAGCTGGTAAGAACCGTTAGCTGGTACGATAACGAGATGAGTTATGTATCACAGCTGGTGCGTACCGTGCACTACTTCGCAAAACTGATCAAAAAATAAAAAATTGAATTCCTGAAAAGCCGAACCAGACAGTTCGGCTTTTTTATTCAGCCTATGGCTGCCTTTTAAATAGCATTTACCTTTAAACACATTTCCAAAACCAAGAATCATGAGCCAATTCCAGGATACAAATTTCTCCGGTAAAAAAGTATTGATAAGAGTAGATTTCAATGTGCCTTTGGATTCAGCGTTTCGCATTACTGACGATACAAGGATCACGGCGGCCATCCCAACCATAAAAAAGATTTTGAATGACGGAGGTAGTGTGATCCTTATGTCGCACCTGGGCCGGCCGAAAGAAGGACCTTCTGATAAATTCTCTCTCCGTCACCTGGTTAATCATTTAAGTAAACTGCTGGGAACAGAAGTGCAATTCGCCGCGGATTGTATTGGTGAAGAGGCCAAACAGAAAGCAGCAGCGCTTCAACCCGGACAGGTATTATTATTGGAGAACCTGCGCTTTTACAAGGAAGAAGAAAAAGGTGATGAAGCCTTTGCCAAAAAGCTGGCCTCATTAGGAGACATCTACGTAAACGATGCATTTGGTACCGCACACAGGGCCCACGCTTCTACCGCTGTAATTGCAAAATATTTCCAACCGGAAAATAAAATGTTTGGTTTGCTGATGGAAGGTGAAGTAAAAAGCGCCGAAAAAGTCTTGCATCATTCCGAAAAACCATTTACAGCAATCATTGGTGGCGCCAAGGTGTCGGATAAGATCCTGATCATTGAAAATTTGCTGGAGAGAGCCACAGATATCATTATTGGCGGAGGTATGGCTTATACATTTTTCAGAGCCATGGACGGACAATGTGGTAATTCGCTGGTAGAAGAAGATCGTATAGACACGGCCAAAGAACTAATGAAAAAAGCAGAAGCCAAAGGGGTTACTATTCACCTGCCTTCGGATTCCATTATCGCAGATCGTTTTGCTGCAGATGCTGAGGTTTCTTCTTCTCTAAGTAATAATATTCCTGATGGCTGGATGGGACTTGATATTGGCGCTATGGCCTGCGACACTTTTACCAAGGTGATTCATGATTCAAGAACCATTTTGTGGAATGGACCAATGGGAGTTTTTGAAATGGAACACTTCCAGCATGGAACCAAAGCCATTGCAAAAGCAGTGGCAGAAGCCACAGAAAGCGGCGCTTTTTCACTGGTAGGTGGTGGCGACAGCGTATCTGCGGTTAACCAGTTTGGTTATGCCGACAGGGTTTCCTACGTATCAACCGGTGGCGGCGCTATGCTGGAATACTTTGAAGGCAAAGAACTTCCGGGAATTGCTGCGATGAAGTAGTTCATAGTTCATGGTTCATAGATCATAGCAGATGGCTAATAGCATATAGCTTATGGGGCATATGGTAGATGGTAGATTGCTCATGACAATTGACCTTTTGCTAATGGAATGATGACGGCTGATAGTGGTTGATGGCTTATGGCAGATGAAATGATAATGGTGATAGAAGTGGATAATGCATTCGATGTTAAGAACCGAGATTCATCTAAATTTCACCCTCTCAGCTTTCTAAACTATCTAAACTATCTCAACTTCCTAAACTCCCTAAACTCAACTTTCTAAACTATCTAAACCATCTCAACTTCCTAAACTCTCTAAACTTCCTAATCTCCCTAAACTTCCTCAACTCTATTCAAACAGCAAACCGTAATTTTAAAAAAACAAAAATCAAAACATGAGACGTAATTCAACACTTCTGGTTGTTTTAGCCATCCTGGTCATTTTCGTATTCTGGGGATGCAGTCAATATAATGGAATGGTAAGAGAAGATGAGAATGTAAAAAATGCCTGGGGAAATGTACAAAGCTCCTACCAGAGAAGAGCAGACCTCATTCCCAACCTGGTGGCAACGGTACAGGGTGAAGCGGATTTTGAAAGAGGAACCCTGAATGATGTGATCAATGCAAGGGCAAAAGCTACTGCTGTTACTGTTGATCCTTCCAAGGTAACTCCAGAACAACTGGAACAATTCCAGGCAGCACAGGGTGAATTAAGCCGCGCCCTTGGCCGACTCCTGGTAGTTACTGAAAACTATCCCAACCTCAGAGCCAATGAAGGCTTCCGAAATCTTCAGTACGAATTAGCCGGCACTGAGAACAGGATCAATACCGAAAGAAACCGTTTTAATGAAGTGGTGAATACCTATAACCGTAAGGTCCGGTCCTTCCCTGCCAACATTTTTGCAGGCATGTTTGGATTCAGGGTTCGTCCACCATTTGAAGCGGATGCTGGCGCGCAGAATGCACCAAAGGTTGATTTCAACCGCAATAAACCTTCTGTAAATTTTGACAGCACAAAATCACGCTAAGTGAAACTACCCTGGAAAAAAGAAAAGGAATTTTTTACCTCAGCTGAAAAGGAACGGCTTCTTGAAGCCATACGCCTCGCAGAACAACGCACCAGTGGTGAAATCAGGTTATTCATCGAATCTAGGTGCAGGTATGTGGATGCGATGGACAGGGCCGGGGAGTTGTTCCTTCAGTTGGGTATGTCCAATACCATGGACAGGAATGCAACGCTGATTTACATAGCTGTAAAAGACAGGCAGGCAGCCATCCTAGGCGACCAGGGAATTCATGATAAAGTGGGTCAGAAATACTGGGAAGATGAAGTCATGAAAATGATGGCCTACTTCAAACACCATGACCTGGCGGAAGGACTGGAAGCCTGCATTAAGGACATCGGCGAAGCCCTGCATTTTTATTTTCCATACAACAGGGAAACGGACAAGAATGAATTACCGGATGAAATTGTTTTTGGCAGGTAAATGAAGACACTACTATTCACACTCAGCTTATTGTTCTCTCTTGCTGTTTTCGGGCAAAAAGATCCTTTTCCGGATCCACCTAATCCTCCGCGTCTGGTTAACGATTATACCAACACGCTTACGCCGGAACAAAGAGACGCATTAGAGCGAAAGCTGGTGAATTATGACGACACGACTTCCAACCAGATCGTGATCGTGATCATGAAAGACCTGAGTGGTTACGAGCCTGCCGTGTTTGCTACCGAGCTCGGAGAAAAATGGGGCGTGGGTGGCAGCGCCAAATTTGATAACGGTATTGTGATCCTGGTTTCGCTTGGTAATGAAAATGAAAACAGGAAAGCCTTCATTGCTATCGGGCGTGGACTGGAAGGTGCCATACCCGACATGACGGCCGGATATATTTTTGATGAATACCTGGTTCCCAATTTAAAGGCGGGGGATTTCTACCAGGCCTTCGATCAGTCAACAACAGCACTCATTCGTGCAGCGGCAGGTGAATACAAAGCTCCTCCCGGTTACGCCGACCGCAAAAAAGGAAAGGGCATCAGCCTACCCAAACTTGTCATCGCCATTATCATTTTGTTTGTTATCCTTAGCATGTTTGGAGGTGGCAATCGTGGTGGTGGCTATATGTCAAGAAGGGGTTATCGTGGATTTGGCGGCCCGGTTATTTTCCCTGGAAGCTTTGGCGGAAGTCGTGGAGGTGGATTTGGCGGAGGCTTTGGAGGCGGTGGTGGCGGCGGCTTTGGCGGGTTTGGTGGTGGCGGATTTGGCGGCGGTGGCGCCGGCGGTAACTGGTAAATTGATGAGCAATGAACACTTTTGTGATTGAAGTAACGAGAATTGAAGAATTACAAACCCTGAAAGATCTGCATGAGCTGGAAAATATTTTTGTTCGTGCACAATCCACGATCGTGAATGGTGAAACCGTTTCTCTCGTCCGGAAATATAAAAATGGTAAATCTGAAAAATTCGATGAACTGAGTACACTGGAAGATCTCCAGGCTTACAGGGATAGTGTATTCAAATATCTATAGCAACTACCTAATACTTTTTCTCTATCTCCGCTCCCGCTCTCTCTTTGTCACCGGGCTCTTTCATTTTACATCCACTTCTTCATTCCTTGTTCCTCTGTTCAATATTCGACATTCTTCCTGTTCTCCGTGGTTCATTGTGACCTTCCTGCTGCTAAAAAACTATATGACGAGAGTGTAATGAACAGCCGGATCACAAAGTGCACAGAGAAGGCACCGAGTACACAAACTTGATGAATTATAGTTCAGGAGTTCAAAGCTTCACCTGCTGGGATATTCTGAATGGTCTTCTGTTAGTCGATGATCATTTTGATTTTCCATCCACTTCATCAATCCTTGTTCCTCTGTTCAATATTCGATATTCTTCCTGTTCTCCGTGGTTCATTGTGACCTTCGTGTTGCTAAAAAACTATATGGCGAGAGTGTAATGAACAGCCGGATCACAAAGTGCACAGAGAAGGCACCGAGTGCATAACGTTGATGAATTATAGTTCAAGAGTACAAATCTTGCCAGTTGGGTCATTCTTAATGGGTTATTTCTATTACTCATTGATAACTTTCATATTCCATCCACTTCTTCATTCCTTGTTCCTCTGTTCAAAATTCGATATTCTTCCTGCATTTGCTCAATAGCATTGCTAAGTACAAGTGAGTGACACAAGGGACGGTGATAGTAGCAATATGCTGGTCAACCAAAAAACTTTATTACCCCGCTGTCCTTATTCTCAAAAAATAATTTTTGTTGACCGGCTTTAGTACTGCTATTCAGCTTTACTTGTGTCACTCACTTCAACTTCATGTTCTATACTGAGCTTAAATCCTCACCCCTCACCATTCACTACTCACCCCTCACCCACCATAGCTCAAGCCCAGGCGGAACTCCCTACTCGCTCACCACCTGCACGCTTCTTTCAACAAAAGCTGTAAGGTCGCTTCCTTTCAGCATTCCCTGCGATAATAAGGCAAGGTCAAAAGCCTGCCTGGCAAGCGCGGACTGGTGCGCTTCATCAACGGTGAGCAATTTGGAAATCAACTTGTGATTACCATTTATGGCTACCTTGTAACTATCGGGCAGTGATCCGTAAAAATTCATTCCTCCACCCATCCTGGCCATTTCTTTCATGCGGCGCATCCATTCTTCCATGGTGATGGTTACCGGAAGTTCTTCAGCGGAAAGACTTTCCACTTCCACTTTCATGGTGGGATTGCCAATAGCCTTCTCAAAAATCTCTTTGATTTTAGCAGATTCCTCTTCTGTCAGTTGATGGCTGCTTTCCTTGCCTTTTTGAATCAGCTTGTCCAGCACATCAGCATCTACGCGCTTGAAAGCGATCTTCTCTTCTTTCATTTCCAGGTGCTGCATAAAATGATTGTCAAGTGGAGCATTCATCAGCAACACATCATAATCTCTTTTTCCTGCTGCCTGTACGTAGGCATCCTGTCTTTCAGGATCAGCTGTATAGAGGTAAACGGTGGTGCCATTCTTGTCTTCCTGGAAATCTTTTACTTTGGCCTTGTATTCGGGAAGCGTGTAATGTTCCTGTTTGGTATTGGTGAGTAACAGGAATTCTTTTGCTTTTTCGTAAAACTTCTCTTCGCTGATGGCGCCGTATTTTACAAAGAGACCGATATCATTCCATTTTTCTTCGT
This sequence comes from Bacteroidota bacterium, assembly GCA_023386045.1. GTDB lineage: Bacteria > Bacteroidota > Bacteroidia > Chitinophagales > Chitinophagaceae > Flavisolibacter. The sequence goes on along the minus strand of JAEWKK010000023.1, from coordinate 99,016 downwards.
AGGATTTCCTGTCCTTACGGAATAATTCATTGAGCTTGTCTGCCACTTTCCTTGTAATGTAACTGTTGATCTTTTTCACGTTGCTGTCGGCCTGCAGGAAGCTGCGACTCACATTCAATGGAATATCTGGTGAATCGATCACACCATGGAGCAGCATGAGAAATTCGGGCACAATATCTTTTACTTCGTCTGTAATGAATACCTGTCTTGAAAACAGTTTGATCTTGTTCCGCTGTATCTCGAAATCATTCTTCAGCTTAGGAAAATAAAGTACACCGGTAAGATGAAAAGGGTAATCCACGTTCAGGTGGATCCAGAAAAGCGGTTCCTCGGACATGGGATAGAGTTCCCTGTAAAAATTTAGATAATCCTCATCCTTCAGCTCAGAAGGTTGTTTGGTCCAGATAGGAACCGTATTGTTGATGATATTGGGGACGGAAACGGTAGTGTATTTCTTTTCCCCTTTTTCATCTTCGCCATCTTCAACCGATTCTTCTCTTGTACCAAACTGCACGGGAACAGGCAGGAATTTGGCGTATTTCTCCAAAATGGATTCGATCCTTTGTTCTTTCAGAAATTCCTCTGATTCAGCATTGATGTAAAGGATCACATCTGTACCTCTTTCTGTTTTATTGCCTTCAGTGATCTCAAACTCGGTGCTGCCATCACATACCCAGCGGGCCGGTTCTGCTCCATCCTGGTAGGAAAGCGTCTGAATCTCCACTTTATCGGCAACCATGAAAGCAGAATAAAAACCAAGTCCAAAGCGACCAATGATCTCGTTGGCATCCTTTGCTTCCTTGAACTTTTCCATAAACTCCGTGGCTCCGGAAAAGGCAATCTGGTTGATGTATTTTTTGATCTCTTCTGCGGTCATGCCAATACCCTTGTCAGAAACTGTGATGGTTTTGGCTGCTTCGTCAACGCTCACCTGTATGGTAAGATCACCCAGTTCCTGGTTGTACTGTCCCAGGGAGGATAACCTTTTTACTTTTTGGGTGGCATCCACCGCATTGCTCACTAGTTCCCGCAGAAAGATCTCGTTATCCGAGTATAAAAATTTTTTAATGATCGGGAAGATATTCTCCGTATGAATGGAAATGGTTCCTTTTTCCTGTACCATGTAAATGATTTTTGTTGCAAATGCTTATCAATGCCCGTTCCAATATAGTCCGGGTTGACAGATTGACAGCAAATGTAAATTCAAGAGACCTGATTCGGATTACCAGCCCTGGTATTTCCGTCCAAACACCAGGACATTGGCCCTTCCCTTAAGAATATTTCCTGTTGTGCGGTATTTGAATTCTATTTTACTGATATAACGTCCATCGCGGGAGAGTTCAATATCGCGGCTGTACTGGTCAGCAGCGATCAGTTCGTCTATGTTTGGTTCCAGTTTGTCCCCATTCTGAAAATAAACTTTGAGGTCATTGAGTTTGATTTCCCTGTCTTCTACTTTGAAGCGAAGAGCAGTAAACTGGTTGGGACTTGTAACTGTGATCTCATCTTTATCTCTTATGAAATTGACCTTAGTTTCCCCAATCAGTTCCCAGCCTTCCTCTACTGCCAATGTTTTCCTTGAACTACTGCAGGCGTTCATGATCATTATGAGACCTGGTACCAAGAGATAAAGCAATAAATATTTTGAGCGTAGAATATTTTTCATGATGAAGTTTTAACCGCACTCACTTTCAAATTTTATTCCCGCTTCAACAGCCGGACACTGCAATATTTTTTTAAACAGTCAATTAAAATTCTTTTGTTTCTCACTATGTGTGGGCATCAAAGTTGTATTGAGGAGGGTGTACTATACTAACATTAAAAAATTAAAAGCAGAAAAATGAAAAAGATACTTTTTTCCATGCTACTCGCAACAGGAAGTTGCGTTGCGTTTGCACAGGTAGATTCCGTTAAAACGACAATGGACAACACAACCACTATGGACAATGGAACCATGACCACTACAACTGACTACAATGCCTATAGTACTTACACGGCCATACCGCCGGATTATATGGGCAGTTATGTAGTAAGAGATTATCCCATGGCAACTGATGTACGGTGGCGCCAGGAGAACGATTGGTGGCATGGCTATTATGTAACCAACGGAATGCCTAACCATGTTTATTACAATTCATCCGGACAAAGCTTTACTGTTGCACTTCCTGTAAGGCAAAGCTGGGTACCGGAAACTGTAGTAACTAAAGCCGTAGAATTATTCGGGCCGGTTATTTATGACATCAACAGCTTGAAAGGAACAGGTGAGGAAGAAATTTACACAGTTCGTTTACTGGAGAACGGTCAGTTATCCACTATATGGATCAAGGAAGATGGTACAAGAGTACTGGATGTATACAGAATGGAAACATCCTCCGAAAATGCAGCCCTCAATGGAAACATGAACGTGCAGGATAACACAAATACAAATCTGAATACAGACATGAACCTGGATAAAGATGCCAAAATTAAGATCAAGGTGAAAAACAGCGACGGTACAGAAACCAAGACCAAGATCAAAGATGGCAAGGTGAAGACAAAAACTGATGATTAATTCGTTTCTCGCAAGCAGTAATTGCCCTCCGCCATGCGGGGGGCTTTTTTTATGGTATACCTATTGCACTATTTTAAAAAAACAATTATGAAATCCATGTTGATAGCTGTACTTTTTACAGGAGGTGTCATTGCAGGATTGATACTTTACGGCAGCAAAAAAATTGAAAGGCGCAGATCAAAAAACCTTACTGATCATGATAACCGCCTGCTTCCTTCAGATGGAATTCAGGAGCGCAATCCAGTTCATTCAATGGGTTAGTTATGAGCCAGGCATTTGTAAAAGAAGAAGATGCGCAGTGGCTGCATGACCTGCCGCCAACAATCAATGCCCTCATTCATTATCTCACGAGGGAGAATAATGGGATTCGTGTGTACGAACAAAAAAAATATTTCCATCCCAAAGAAAAAAGAGAAGTGCATCTCATGAGTAACGGACTTCTTTATGCCAGGGATGAAGAAAATAAATGGTATATCGTGTGGTAAAGAATATCGAACAGAAGATCAGGGAATGTCGATTTTAGAAGTGATTGGCTGATCCAGTTACCTTCCCTTCTACCTTCCTTGTTCAATATTCTTCTGTTCGATATTCATAGGGAATAACGAACAGACGAACAAGGAATGTCGATTTTTGAAGTGATCGGTTACTCAATTCTTCCTTCACTTCTACATTCCTTGTTCAATATTCATCTGTTCGATATTCATAGGGAATACCGAACAGACGAACAAGGAATATCGATTTTTGAAGTGATCGGTTAATCAATTCTCCCTTCACTTCTACATTCCTTGTTCGATATTCATCTGTTCGATATTCTATTCGATATCGTCTTCTTTTTCCTGATAAAAATCAGTTTTTCAACTTACAACGATCATCTTCAACAAGATTTGCAGGGGCCAATTTTGTTCCACTAAACGAAACGAAATGGCAACGATAATTAATCAAACTATTGACACAACCTATGAAAGCTCTAAGCTTTCCTTATTCACAAGGTTCATGAACTGGAGTAAAGACCAGGAAAGGAACCGTCTCTTATGGATCGGTATTGCTTTGGCAGGTCACGGATGCATCATCACACCGCTAACCGTGATGGCAGTGCTGCTGGCAGGAAGTAATTTGTTCTTATTTATACTGGCAATCGTGGCCATGGGTGCTTCCCTGGTAACCAACCTGGCAGCCATGCCCACAAGGATCACGATACCTGTATTTGTTCTCAGCATCCTCATTGACATTGTGATCATTATTTCTTGCTTCACAATGGGTATGGATATAACCAAGACTTATATATAAACCAGTTTTTTTCATGTGTGTGTAAAGTGGCTCCCCGCGGGGCCATTTTTTTATTTAAGCATTTTGCTTCATCCAGTTGTATAATCGTTCAACATCTTTCTTATTAAACAACTGCGTACCCTTGTTCATGGTAGCTGCTGTGCCGCAGGCCACACCATACATGACGGCCTTTTCCAGTGGTTCATTCTTTTCCAGCATCCACAACATGCCTGCCACCATGGAATCACCTGCACCAACAGTACTGATCTTTTTAACGCTTGGGGCAATAATCCTCTTAGTATAATCTTTAGTCACCAGCATGGCTCCTGAAGGTCCCATGGAAGCAACCACTACTTCACAACCACTTTTTTCAATCACTTCCCTTGCTGCATCATCAATTTCAGACAGTTCAAGAAAATCCTTACCTACAAGTGAGCAGAGTTCAGATAAATTGGGTTTTAATAAATAGAGCCCGTGCTCCATTGCCTTATGCAATGCAGGTCCTGAAGTATCAACAATCATCCTGATCCCTTTTTGCCTGCATAAGTCAGCAAGTCCTGCTAAAAAATCATCTGGCACACCAGCAGGCAGGCTGCCACTTGCTACCAGGAATGAAGGCTTAGGATCGAGTTCAGAGATGAATTTCCTACAGGCTTCGAGAGTTGCAGGGTGCAGGGCCGGGCCGGGCATGACAAACCTGTACTGCTTATTGGTAGAAGTTTCGGTGGCTACAAAATTTTCCCTTGTTTCCTCTTCAATAGGTATTGCTTGCATGTTGATGCCCTGTTCTGACAGCAGTGATTCCACCAGCTTTCCATTTCTTCCACCGGATGGGAAAATGGCAATGCTTTCGCCACCAAGTTCCTTAATGGCTTTGCTGATATTGATTCCTCCTCCTCCAGCTTCCAGTAACAGGGGCTGGCAACGCATCTTTTTTTCAGGTATAAGTTTTTCCATTTCTGTACTCTTATCAAGAGCTGGATTGAGCGTAAGCGTAGCAATCATGAACTGAATTTGAATGATTAAGCAAGATTTTTTCTTGTTTTCAATTTACGGATCCATTTTTCCAGTTCCACTGCATGAAAAACGATCAGGCCTGTTCCAATGCAAATCAGTAATTCTTTCAGGCTTAATGGCTGCGTGGAAAAAATATCATTCATCACCGGCAGGTATATCAATGCCAGCTGAAGAAGGAAGGTCAATAGCACAGAACCAGAAAGGAAAATATTTGTCAGGAAACCCGACCTGTAAAAAAAAGAATTTTCAGATTTGATGGCCAGTACATGCGCCATTTGGCAAAAGCAAAGGGTTGTAAATACCATCGTTTGCCATTTTGCATTTTCAGCACCTACTGCCCAGGCCTGAATACCCAGACAAAGAGCACCCATCAGCAAACCAACCCATAAAACATGCAGGCCAAGTCCCTGCGCAAAAATGCTTTCAGTCGTGGCCCTGGGTGGTCTTTTCATAATATTTTCTTCAGCAGGTTCATTGGCTAGCGCCAGGGCAGGAAGACCATCAGTCACGAGATTGATCCAAAGAATATGAATAGGTAATAAAGGAATCGGCAAGCCAATCAATGGTGCCAGCAATAAGGTCCATATCTCACTGCTGTTACCCGTCATGATATAACGAATGAACTTGCGGATATTGTCAAATATTCTTCGTCCTTCCCTGACGGCTTTGATAATGGTGGCGAAATTATCATCAAGTAGGATCATATGCGATGCTTCCTTGCTTACATCAGTTCCTGTAATACCCATGGCTACACCAATGTTTGCCTGCTTCAATGCAGGTGCATCATTTACTCCATCACCCGTCATGGAAACAAAATGATTTTTATTCTGCAGTGTTTTTACAATTTTCAGTTTCTGCTCCGGGTTCACTCTTGCATATACCTTGATATGATCCACAATTCTTGCAAACTGGTCCTCTCCCATGGCAGCCAGTTCCTTACCTGTGACCAGGCGGTCATCTTCATTGGTGATGATCCCAATTTCACCAGCTATGGCTCTTGCAGTGTCGGGGTGATCACCAGTGATCATCACCGGTACTATTCCAGCTGTAATGCATTCCCTGACTGCATCCCTGGCTTCTTCCCTTGGAGGATCTATCATTCCTGCAAACCCTGCAAAATGAAGATCATGCTCCAACTCCTCCATAGTGTATTCGGAGGGAGCTCTGTCAATGAGCTTGTATCCATATCCCAATACACGCATACCACTCGCAGCCATTGCCTTCGATTCAGGCTTTACTTTTTCTTCATTAAAATCCTGGCAATGCCCTGCAATCATTTCCATCGCACCCTTGGTGATCACCATGTATCGATTTCCAAAACTGTGAACAGTGGTCATCATTTTACGGTCACTGTCAAAAGGAAGTTCATCTATCCTTTCATATTTATTAATCCACTGTTCAGTGAATTTTTCATGGCTTCGCGCATAATCATACAAAGCCACTTCTGTTGGATCTCCTCTTGTTTGTCCATCACGCTGCGTTTTAGTGTCCTGGTTGTGGACCATACAAAACAGCAAAAGACTTTCGCCATCCACACCATCAATTAAACTATCAGGCGGTGACCAGGTTTCCATCACCGTCATCTTATTCATGGTGAGCGTACCTGTTTTATCGGTACAGATAAAAGTCACGGAGCCCAGTGTTTCTACAGCCGGTAGTTTTCTTACAAGCACATTCTGTCGCACCAGCTTCCTGGCTCCCATGGCAAGCGATACGGTGATCACTGCAGGCAGGGCTTCTGGAATGGCAGCAACTGCAAGTGATATGGCAACAAGCAGCATGTTGACAGGCTTTTCACCACGAAGCACGCCCGTGATCAGCAATACAGCACAAATAGCCAATACGATATAGGATAATTTTTTACTGAATTCGGCCAGTCTTTTCTGAAGTGGTGTTGAAGCTTCAGCACCCTGCAGCATCTTAGCTATGGCGCCTATTTCAGTTTGCATGCCTGTTGATACTACCAATCCTTCACCCCTTCCATAAGTAACCATGGTGTTTTTATAGGCCATGTTGCTGCGGTCACCTAATGGGAGTTCAGGATCAGTTAATGCTGCAGGATCTTTTTCAACAGGAAATGATTCACCAGTGAGTGATGCTTCTTCAATCTTTAGCGCATGTGTTTCCAGTAGTCGTAAATCTGCCGGCACCATATCACCTGCTTCGAGCAGGACCACATCTCCGGGAACCAGCATGCGTACAGGAATATGAAGGGTAGTTTCATTTCGCCTGACCTTTGCTTCAGCTGCAGACATTTTTTTCAGGGCCTCCATGGCTTTTTCAGCGCGGTATTCCTGAACATATCCAACAATGGCATTAATAAGAATGATAACAGCAATGACAATCGTGTCTTTCAGATCACCAACAATACCGCTGATGAGTGCAGCAGCGAGGAGGATAATGATCATCAGGTCTTTGAACTGGGATAAAAAAATTGCCAGCCTGGTTTTCTTTTGTTTTTCTTCCAGTTCATTAAAACCATACTGCTGCAGTCTTTTATCAGCTTCATCTTCAGATAAGCCTCGCCTGTTGCTATTCAGTTTTTCCAGCACTCTTTCTTTTTCTTCTGTATACCATTTTTCAACCATCGTAAACATTTTAGAAATAAGCCGGTTGCCACTCAACAAATATCGTAACCAAAAACAGAGCTAAATAAAAAACCCCGTTTTCACGGGGTTTGAATTTTATATGGCCTTGCTGAAGGTTTTTTCTTTTAGCTTATTGCTCCGGTGGAGCACGATATCAAAAGCATAACAGATATTGCGGATAAAGTAATGACCCTGAGGCGTCAGGCTCACCCATGAGGGCGTCCATTCTACCAGGCCGTCCTTTTCCAGATCGGCAAGGATAGGAAAGGTATATTGTTCAAGTACGGGGAGGTCTTTCTCCAGGAAAATGGTCATGCCCCTGCAGCTAAGATCCAGGATATATTTCCGGAATGACTGGTCTTCTTCGGTCAGGAAATATCCCTTTGTGACTGACAGTTTACCTGCGTTGATCGCAGCATAATAATCATGCAGGGCTTTTTCATTCTGGGCAAAAGCATTGCCAGTGTCACTGATGCTGGAAACCCCAAGGCCAAGCAAAAACTTGGTTGACTGAGTGGTATAACCCATGAAGTTGCGGTGAAGTCTTCCTTCTTTCCATGCGATGTACAGATCATCTTCGGGAAGAGCAAAATGGTCCATACCAATATCCACATAGCCATTTTTCATCAGCATTTCTTTTCCTTTCAGGTAAAGCTGGATCTTTTCTTCCGCTGATGGCAGGTGTGATTCATTGAACAATCTTTGCGCCTTGCTCACCCAGGGTACGTGTGCATAGCTGTAAAATGCAATGCGGTCAGGCCTGAGTGTTATTACCTGGTTAATGGTTCTCTCAATGCTTTCCTGGGTTTGCAAAGGCAGGCCGTAGATCAGGTCGAAATTCACTGAGGTAAATCCAATTTCCCTTGCGGTTTCTGTTGCCTTCTTCACGTTTTCAAAAGGCTGGATACGATTGATGATGCGCTGTACTTCCGGGTCATTATCCTGCACACCATAGCTGATCCGCCTGAATCCCATCGCATACAACATTTTCAGGTGCTCGGTGGTAGTATTGTTGGGATGACCTTCAATACTGAATTCATGCTTGGGATGAATAATGCTGTTTTTAAGAATCATATTCAGCAGGCGCTGCAGGTTCCTTGGTGAGAAGAAGGTTGGTGTTCCTCCGCCCAGGTGCAATTCCCTGATAACAGGTGTCTGCTTCATCAGCTTCCTGTATAAGTTCCATTCCTTTTCAATTACTAGCAAATATTCGTCTTCAACTTTATGGTTGGTGGTGATCTTTTTATTACAACCGCAATAAGTACACAGGGATTCACAAAATGGAAGATGCATGTAAAGGCTAATACCATTTACATGATTTTCTTCCGAGAATCTTTTTTTGAAATTCTGCTGCCATTGTTCATTGTCCAATTCTTCATTCCAGAAGGGAACCGTTGGGTAACTGGTATACCTTGGAACGGGCTGGTTATATTTTCTGACCAACAATGAATTAACTACTTCACTTTCCATATTTCAAAAATAGAATTCACCAACAGGCAGGAATATGACCTTTGTTAGAATTATACAGGACATTAGTCACCCGAGAATCTCAGTCTCAGCACCATATATTCTGATTCTTTTATTAATGGTGAGATGATTTGTCATTTTAATGTAAGACGCCGGTTAATGAACCGGCGACTTTATAATAAAGAGATAAAGTAAACTAATCAGTAGAGCAGGTTCTTCAACTTCTCAAGATTGTTGACGATGATCTTGCCGCTTTTGATATCAATATGTTTTTCCGCCTTAAAATCGCTCAGGGTGCGAATCAGTGATTCTGTAGCTGTGCCAACATACTGGGCAATGTCTTCCCTTGATATTTCGATAGGTGAAGTTTGTTCCTTCAACCTGAATTTTTCGACAATATCTACCAGGGCCCTGGCTACTCTTTTACGAAGAGAACTGTAGGCGAGGTTGAGCAGTCTTTCTTCTTTTTCTTTTACGTTCTGGGTAATGATGTGAATGAATTTGGAAGCAATGCTGATATCGCTATACACCATTTTCAGGAAATCATCCTTGGGGATCTGCATGATCTCTGAATCTTCCAGGATGGAAGCACTGTCATCATAGTTGCTGTCTTCAATCAAAGCGGTATAACCAATAAAATCACCATCAGAATAAAGATTGGTGATGTATTCCTTACCATCCTCATGACTTTTAAAGCCTTTAACCTTGCCTTTTACCAGGTAATACAGGAAACGCGGACGCTTACCTTCCTGGTAAAGCATCTGCTTTTTATCATAGCTTTCAACGGCATATTGTTCTGCCAGGTGTTGAATCAGACCTGTGCTCTTCACATCGCTGAGGAACTGGGTCAATCCCTGGGGTGAGGCTGCATATTGCTGTTCCAGGATCTCGGTTTTTTTCAACCTGATCTCCACTGCATTCAGCAGTTCTATATCTTCAAAAGGCTTTGTGATATAATCGTCGGCGCCCATTTCCATTCCCTTGCGGAAATCACTCCTTTCTGTTTTTGCTGTTAAAAAGATAAAAGGAATGTTCTGGGTATCTGCATTTTTACGAAGCAGGTGCAACACTCCATAGCCATCCAGTTCCGGCATCATGATATCACAGACAATTACAGAAGGCTTTTCCTTCATAGCTACTTCTACCCCTTTCTTACCATTTTCAGCGGTGAAAGTGGTATAGCCGGCCAGTTCAAGAATCTCTGCGGTATTTTCCCTGATATCATTATTATCATCTATTACCAAAATCGTTTTATTCATCTGATGTTTGCTTTACAGGTATTGTAAATGTAATGGTTGTTCCTTTGCCAAGGTCACTTTTTAGCTGCACGTCCCCGCCCAGCAAATCTAAATAACGTTTGACAATATGCAACCCCAGGCCGGTTCCCTGGATGTTCAGGGCATTTTTACCCCTGAAAAACGATGAGAACAGGTGGGCCTGGTCTTCTTTTGAGATGCCCATACCTTCATCCTTCACTGAAATGATGGCCTTATGATCCATCACATTGGATCTTACCTGTATCACCTTACCTTCTTCAGAGAATTTAATAGCATTGGTTGCCAGGTTGATGATGATGTTTTTGATCAGCTTTTTATCACTGTTAATAAAATCCTCACCAATATGCTGGTAATCCATTACCTGGTCTTTCTTTGCCAGACCCTTCATTTCATCAATGGTTTCCTGGATCAGTTCATGTACATTAAACTGGTTGAAAATAGCGCCAACCTTTCCTTCATCCAGTTTGCCAAGTGATAGAAAATCTTCCAGCAGGTCGTTCAGGTGTTTGACAGAGGCTTTGATTTTTTCAATATGCCTGTTTCTTTTATCCTGGTCTTCGGTTTGAGTATACTTTCCCAGCAGTGAAGCGGAAGAAAGCACTGTACTTAATGGTGTACGGAATTCATGAGAAGCCATGGCCACAAACCGGCTTTTGATCTCATTGAGCTGCCTTTCCTTATCAAGAGCTTCATTTAGTTCTTCCTGTGACTGCTCTAGCCTTTGCAGTGCTTCTTTAAGAATTGCCGTTCTTTCTTCCACTTTTGCTTCCAGCTCGGCATTCAGCCTGCGCATTTCTTCAGTAACACGTTCCAGCTTTTTCTGGTGATCTACTATGCTTTTCTCGATCTGCTTGCGATGGGTAATGTCTACAATGAAGGCGATCACAAACCTGTCATTGTTTTGCATATAGGTACTCAGGCTAACTTCAACGGGGAAAGTGTTTCCGCCTTTTTTTTCACCGTACAGGTCACGACCATGACCCATAACACGGTTTTGCGGCTTCTCATAAAATTCATCGCGCAAATGCACATGGCCCTTTTTATATGCGGAAGGGATCAGCAATTCAACTTTCTGTCCTACCAGTTCATGTGTTTCATAGCCAAACATCTTGCATGCAGATGGGTTGACCAGTACGATATCACCTTTGTTATTGGTAACAACAAAGCCTTCGGTTGCGTTTTCAAAAAGGGAAGTAACGTGTGATTTGTCAAGTTGCATTTGATGGATCAGGTTCTTGATATATAAAATAATGGCAGTTGTAAACCAGATAAGGAATATGACGACTGCATATTTAGTAAGTGAATCCGTATGGAGGCCATTCTTATTCATGGCCAGGTGAAAGCCCACACAGCCGGTACTAATCAATCCCGCGATAATTGTGGAACGCTGGTCCTTAACGAATATGGACAATACAATTACCACCATTAATCCGGAAAGGATAATGATGTAATCAGGAAAAAAATAACTGAACAGCAGGGTTGTGACAAAAGCTAACAGCGCAAAAACACTCGCCTGGTTACGTGTAAGCTGGGGCAAGGTCATCGAATCCGACAAATTTTTACAAACTTAAGATTAAAGACGTAATAGTTCTTTTTCGATCTCCACTGCTTTTGGAAAGAGAATATTATTCTCCAGGTGTTCATGCTGCTCCATATCGTTATCAAATTCCTTCAGCTTATTATAGATCACTCTGTGGTTCGTGCAGGCATTGGCCGGGAATTGATAATGGTGGGTGAGTGAGCGGAGTTCCTGTAAGAGTAATCCAATTTTTTTATGCTCTCCCTCGATAGTGCTCAAAGGCTTCCGCAGTGTGCGTACAAATAAGTTACCGTAGGTTTCCTTACGGCGATAGGTATTTTCGATCTGCTTGATGTAGGGGAAGATGATCTCTTCTTCGTGGCGATTATGTGAAACCAGTAGCGTGATTAGTTCTTTAAAAACAGCAAGCACCTGTACCAGCTCGGGATATTTTTTCCTATGCTCTTCTACAAAAGATATCAGACTGGACTCCAGTTGCGGCAAAACCTGGTTGATATAGCCGTGGTGCACATTGATGATGAAATCTACCAGGAAATCGATCTTCCAGTCTTCAAATCTGAGCTGATTGGAAAGACTCATCGTTTTTGTAGCACTTTCCAGCGCTGCTTTCATTTCAGAGTATTCAATAGATTTATGATCGCATGCTTCTTTCAACGAAAGCTGGCCTCCACAACAATAGTTAATGCCGTATTTTTTAAATACATCCGCTGTGCGGTAATCATCCCGCACAATATCAGAAACAATCCGGTCCAGGTTTTCGAACTCCATGCAATCGATTTATAAAAAATTCTGAATTTTATACAGCTTGTTTATCCAGGTCAATGGCTGTTGAAATGCTTCTGATAAAGTCAGCCTTGTCTTCCTTGAGCAAGTCGCCTATAGTTGTTTCCGACAATAATGAATTCAGCCTGAGCTTCACACTCTCCACCTGGTAATGCAGGGGGCAGGGATTGGAAGCATTGCATTCCTTTACCCTCAATACACAATTACCGAAGGCTTCAAGACCATCAGTAATATCAACAAGCCGCACCAAAGGAATTTGTAAGGTCTGGTCATTTATCGTAAAGCCACCTGAGGGACCCTTGCTGGAGGCGATCACATTTTCTTTTACGAGCCGCTTTAAAACTTTTCCCATAAAATGCCTCGGTACAACCAGTTTTGTGGCAATCTCTTCAACGTGCACATAGCGTTTTTCATCCTGCATCAATGCAACATATAATACTCCTCTAACTGCATAACCAAATGATTTGGAAAAGATCATAACACAAAGCTTACAACGGACAAATATATCTTTGAGCCTATCTGCTAAAGCTGATTTTTGTCAGCTTTGAAACTGATTAGCATCAAAACGGTTAAAACAATGGAAAACATTCATTTTTGCATTGATTTCAAAACTGAGGGAATGACAAACGTTCCTGAATAAATACAGCACTGTCCAATGGATATAAAGAAGAAAAGCTTCTGGATCAACCTTAGCCTGATCAATCTATGTGTAGTGGCCTTCCTGGGCTTTAGCATGAGAACTAAATTCCTTTTCCCTGTTCCATTCATTAATTACCGAAATTTCCTGAGTGCGCACTCGCACTTTGCTTTTGGCGGCTGGGTAGGACTTGTTCTCACCACCCTGCTTGTATTCAGGTTATTACCGCCTGAGCGTTCAGGGAAAAAGATCTATTTATGGATACTTGCCGGTATGGAGATCAGCTCTGTGGGTATGGTCCTTTCTTTTCCATGGGAAGGCTATGGACCTTTCTCCATCGTATTTTCCACCCTGTATATTTTTGTAACCTACCTTTTTGGTTTCGTGTATATAAAGGACATCCTGAAAACTCCACAGGCCAGGATCATCCGAATGCTTACGATCACAGCACTTGCCAGCCTGGTACTTTCTTCTGTGGGGCCTTTTACACTGGCTTATATGATGATGACGGGACTGGCGGATTCACACCTGTACAGGGATTCCATTTATACCTTCCTGCATTTCCAGTATAATGGCTTCTTTGCCCTATCCGTCTTCGCCCTGTTCTTTGATTACATGATGAAAAAGGGAATTTCGCCTGACAGCAACATGAAGAGGTTTGTTCTTTTTATCTGCATCTCCACCCTTCCGGCAGTTTTTCTTTCTTTGTTATGGCACGACCTGAGGACCTATTACCTGCTGGCTACTGTTGGCTGCTTTTTCCTCCTTATTGCACTTTATTTCTTCATCAGGCTTTTTATCAGCATTATTAAAGATCCTTTGTCCAACATCAGAATGGTTAGAAATTTCTGGCTGATCTCCCTGTTTTCCTTTGGCCTCAAAGTGATGATGAATATCGGAACTATCATTCCGCAACTGGGACATGCAGTTTATGGCGACAGGCCTGTGATCATTGGATTTCTTCACCTGGTATTCCTGGCCTTCGTCACTTTCTTTATCCTGGGATTGCTGATCGACAGGGGCTACTTCTTCAGGAAAGGAAAACTGATGCGGATCCCGTTTTTTGTATTTGGTTTCGGAATCATTTTTTCGGAAATGCTGTTGATGGTTCAGGGACTTCAGATACTTTTTAAAACCAATAATTATCTCTACAGCTGGCTGCTTTGGATCAGTGCGATTATTCTTTTCATCGGCGCCTTCATGATCATGGTGGCCAGGTTCAGGGCAGATAAGGTATAAAAAAAGCCATGGATAACCATGGCTCAGAATCAATATAAAATTCGTTTATTCCTTTCCGTCATTCTTACGCATGAATTCCAGAACATGACGCGCTTCATCATCATTCAGGTTCTGGTTGGGCATGCGCACCAGACAGGTTTCAAGAAGTTTTTGTGATGCAGTATCTTTTTCAAGCATTTCATCCACATTGGTCACAAAGTTCATGATCCACTCTGGTTGTCTTCTGTCGGTTACACCTTTCCAGCCCGGACCAACCACACGTTCATCTGTCAGCTTATGACAGCTCTGACACTTCACATCGTATATACTTTTACCAGATGCTACCATTTTTTCATCAAGGGGATGTGTGAGTTCAACATTTTTGAATTTACCAATTCCCTTAGGGTCTGTACCATCAGTGGAAGCAGTGTTGTTAGCTGTAGAATCACCGGAGTTGGCATCGGATTTTGATTCAGAGTTACAAGCTGCGAACGACAAGGCTCCACAGATAAAAAGCGCCGTAAATAAATTCTTTTGATTCATAATAGTTGGTTTAGAATAAGGTCAAAAATAGGGTTCTTTCTTTCAATGTTTCATTTTAGAGGAAGAGTCACCAATTCCAGGATTCATTAAACTATCATTGCTGACATCAGGTACAATTACTGAATCATTAATTATTTTAGTGGAATCAGTAATGGCTTCCGAAGGAGGTTGCGTTAAGGCAGGGTCCTTCAACTCAGTGTTTGCATCATCGGAGTCATTACAGGCGGAAACCAGGGAGATCAACAATAATCCGGATAAAATGTTTTTTATCATGACTTATGAAATGAATATCCAACTGACTCTAAAAAACTATGCCATTCTACATCCTATCTTCATGATCTAACTAAACCTGATCCTTAACCGAGGAAACTAAGCCGCCTGATCAAAAACTGATATTTATCATGCTTATTCGTGACACCGGTCAATATAGCCAGCAATACGCCGAAATACTTTTGTGCCATTAAAAGACGTAGGCATCTTTTTTAAATTAAAACTGCGATATGAAAAGACGAACAATTTGGACTACCGCACTAATTATTACTGTGTGCGCCGGCATTGTGGCCTGCGTGGACAAAACCCCCAGTAGCAAAGAAAGACTGGACACAGAAGAACTCACCAAGAACCAGCCGGAGGAACATGGCACTATGATCACAGCTGCTGATGTGCACCTCACTACTCCACTCGATCAGCCAATGGCCACTGAAGGAAAAGGTATTTATGATTTGAAATGCCAGGCCTGCCATAAACTGACTGATGAAAGACTGGTGGGACCAGGATGGAAAGGAGTTACCACCCGCAGGCAACCAGAGTGGATCATGAACATGATCACGAATGTGGACATGATGCTGGAAAAAGATCCACAGGCTCAAAAGTTACTTGAAGAATGTCTTGTAAGGATGCCTAATCAGAATCTTACAAAAGATGAGGCCCGCAGGATACTCGAATTCATGCGCCAGAATGACGGCGTTAATTAATCAAACAATTTTAAACCACGTATATGTATATCGCTTCAAGCAAATTTCTAACTACAATAACTATTGTCGCAGCTACTTCTGCTGCCATCTTTAGTTGCAAGCCGAAAGGCGCACAATCAGCCGTCACTGGTGACGCAGCATCAAAAGTATATGTTGCTCCAGGCAAGCTCGATGAATTCTATAACATTGTCTCCGGAGGCTTCAACGGCCAGCTGGGCATTTATGGAATTCCTTCAGGAAGACTGTTCCGCATTGTTCCTGTATTTTCTGTTAGCCCTGAAACAGGTTATGGATATACAGAAGAAACAAAGCCCATGCTGAACACTTCTCATGGCAGCGTGCCCTGGGATGACCTGCACCACATTGCTTTGTCTCAAACCAATGGCGAACATGATGGTCGCTGGGCTTTTGCCAATGGTAACAACACGCCTCGTATCGCACGTATCGATCTTTCCACTTTCCGTACAGCGGAAATCCTGGAGATCCCAAACAGTGCAGGTAACCACGCCTCTCCTTTCATTACCATGAACTCTGAATACGTGGTAGCTGCTACCCGTTTCTCTGTTCCAATGGACAATGCAAATGGCGACGTACCTATCAATACCTATAAGCAAAACTTTAAAGGATCTGTAAGCTTCATTTCAGTGAATCAAACCTCTGGTGAAATGAACATTGCTTTCCAGATCCGCACCCCCGGTGTGAACTTCGACCTTTCACGCGCCGGTAAAGGAAAATCACACGGATGGTTCTTCTTCAGCTGCTACAACTCCGAGCAGGCAAACACGTTGCTTGAAGTAAACGCTTCTGCCAAGGACAAGGATTTTATCATGGCAGTGAATTGGAAAAAAGCTGAAGAATACCTGAAAGCAGGCAAAGGGAAAAAAGAATCTGTGAAATATGCACACAACTTAATGGACGAGAAAACACATACTGCTACTTCAACCATTATGAACGAAGTAACTGTGCTTGATCCAAAAGATTGTCCTGACATGATCTATATGATCCCATGTCCTAAATCTCCACACGGAACAGATACTGATCCTACAGGTGAATACATTGTTGGTTCTGGTAAACTGGCAGCAGTGATCCCTGTATTTTCTTTCACCAAATTGCAACAGGCTATCGCCAACAAGCAGTTTGATGGTGAATACGAAGGTCTCCCTGTTATCAAGTATGAAGCTGTGCTTCACGGTGAAGTGCAGAAGCCAGGCCTTGGTCCTTTGCACACTGAATTTGATGGTAACGGTAATGCCTACACTTCATTCTTCGTTTCTTCCGAGATCGTTAAATGGAGACTGAAGGATCTTAAAGTTCTTGATCGCGTTCCTACTTATTATTCCATTGGTCACCTTTCAGTACCTGGCGGACCAACAGCAAAACCTCATGGTAAATATGTGATCGCTTATAATAAGATCACTAAAGACCGCTATCTGCCAACAGGACCTGAGCTTACACAAAGTGCGCAACTTTATTCTATTGATGGTGACAAGATGAAGCTACTGCTTGATTTCCCAACAACAGGCGAACCACACTATGCTGAAGCCATTCCTGCTGAACTTCTGATCAAAAAGCAAAAGAAGATCTACAAGATCGAGGAAAACATGAACCCTTATGTAGCCAAGGGTGAAGGACAAACCAAAGTAGAACGCAAAGGCAACCAGGTGCATGTGTACATGACTGCCATCCGTTCTCACCTGACTCCTGACAATATTGAAGGTGTTCGTTTGGGTGATGAGGTTTATTTCCACGTTACCAACCTGGAACAGGACTGGGATGTGCCACATGGATTTGCAGTGAAAGGTGCGCTCAATGGTGAAGCACTGATCATGCCGGGTGAAACTCAAACCATCAAGTTCATTCCGCTTAAGGTCGGCATATATCCTTTCTATTGTACAGACTTCTGTTCTGCCCTGCACCAGGAAATGCAGGGATACCTCAGGGTTTCTGCTCCAGGAAGCAATGTACCTATAACTTTCAGCACCGGCACTAACAAACCTGCTGCTGATACTACCAAAAAAACTGGTCAACCATAACTAATCACAAAAGCAGCTCTCTGTTAGAAGAGAGCTGCTTCATAAAAACATTTTTATGAGAAAGCTTTTCGCATTCCCGGTTATCGCTGCAACAGCACTGATCTTATCATGCAATACTGAAACAAAAGAAAGCACTCCTACCTCAACCAGTGAAGAGTCAGTAGCTGCGGGACAATCTGCTGTTCAGGATGATGAATCAGCTAAAGACGTGGTTAAAGTTGCAGCAGGATCAAAGGATCATACAACACTGGTAGCTGCTGTTAAGCAGGCAGGTCTAGTAGATGCCTTATCAAACGCGGGTCCTTTCACTGTTTTCGCACCAACGAACGCTGCCTTCGACAAACTGCCCAAAGGCACTGTTGAAGACCTGATGAAACCAGAGAATAAAGAAAAGCTCCAGGACATCCTGCAATACCATGTATATGTTGGAAACCTGGGTACTAACCTGATGCAGGACGGACAAACTCTGAACCAGGTTAATGGAGGCAATATCACGATCAGCAAACAGGGTGATAAGATCATAATCAATAATTCAGCAACCATAGTTGCCAGTATACCTGCTTCTAATGGTATCATTCACGTGATCGATGGAGTATTGACGCCGCCTTCCAAATAGTTTTTTCATTGTACAAATACCCGGTCAGCCCCGCTTAAGCGGGGCCACCCTCCGGGAAATAAAAAAAGAGCCGTATGAACAAGATGAGTCTTACTTCCCGAATAATTGTTGCTATAGCATCATTGGTTTTAATCACCACCTACTTCCTGCCTGTATGGTTTATTTTCCTGATCGCTCCTCAATACCCTGAAGGACTGACCATGCAGATCTGGCTGAACAAGATCACAGGCCAGGTAGATATTATCAATGGACTGAACCACTACATTGGCATGAAGCATATCAGTGTGGAGATGTTCCCCGAGTTCGATTACCTTGTTTATATCGTTGGCTTCTTCATCTTATTTGGGCTTACAGTAGCCATAACTGGCAAAAGAAAATTATTGTTTGCCTATATCATTGTTACAATAATTGGTGGTATCGCCGCCATGTATGATTTTTACAGCTGGGGCTATGATTATGGCCACAATCTTGATCCCAAAGCAGCCATCCAGGTTCCCGGATTAAGTTACCAGCCTCCTCTCTTCGGCCACAAGACCCTCCTCAACTTTGACGCATATTCTTATCCCGATATTGGCGGATGGATCGTAATTGGTGTAGGCATCGCCTTTGTTCTTGTATGGTTCCTGGAATTCATGAAAAGCAGGAAAATGCAAAAGCGCTCCATCACTGTTAGCAAAAAAATGACTGCTGCCGCTATGATCACAGGTCTATTAAGCTTTAGTTCCTGCACTGCCGGCCCGGAACCATTTGCCCTGGGTAAAGATGTTTGCGACGAGTGCAGAATGACCATCATGGATGCCAAATTTGGCAGCGAAGTAATTACCAAAAAAGGAAAAGTGTACAAGTTTGACGATGCACACTGCCTCGTGAAATTTTTAAAAGCAGGAAAAGTAAAAGAAACAGAAATCAACCAGACTGTTTTTATCAACTATACTGACGGCAAAAATTTTGTGGATGTAAACAAAGCTTCTTTTGTGACCAGTCCGCAATTGAAAAGCCCCATGAACAGCAATACCGCAGCTTTTGCAGACAGAACAGAAGCAGATAAGAAAGTGGCGGAAACAAAAGGAATCCAGATGAACTGGGAAGAACTTAAGAAAGTTCTTTAAACGAAAGCTCAGACCAACGAATGAAACAACTACTTCTATTATTCACGCTCATTATAACCCAGCATGCCTGGTCCAAAACCATTGTAGTGGGCCGCGACCAGGTTATCACTTCTGTTCGAAAGGCAGTTGAGATAGCTGATGCCGGAGATAGCATTCTCATATTGAAAGGCACTTACAGGGAAGGCAATATCATCATCAATAAATCCATCAAACTAATTGGAGTAGGTGAACCTGTTCTGGATGGTGAGGACAAGTATGAAATCCTTACAGTAAGTGGTGAAGAGATTGTAATCAAAGGAATACATTTTAAAAATTCCGGTGTCTCCAGCATGAACGATTATGCTTCCATTAACCTGGTAGACGCCCGTTACTGCATCATTGAAAACAATACGATTGAAAAAGCTTATTTCGGAATACATGTAGCCAACTCCCGGCTTTGTATTGTACGTGATAATATTATTAAAGGAACACCCAAAACTGAACAGACCTCGGGCAATGGCATTCATTTATGGAAATGCGAGGAGATGGTGGTTTCCAATAATGAAGTGCAAGGCCACCGCGATGGAATTTATTTTGAATTCGTGACACAGTCTTTCATCACAGGAAACAACAGCCATAACAATATTCGTTACGGACTTCACTTCATGTTTTCTAACAATGACAGTTACATGAACAATATCTTCCGTGACAATGGCGCCGGGGTAGCTGTCATGTATTCTCACCATGTACTGATGTACAGCAATACCTTCATTCACAACTGGGGACCCAACGCTTATGGCATCCTTTTAAAAGAGATCTCTGACGCGCAGGTCATCAAAAATACTTTCGACGAAAACACGGTAGGCATCCTGATGGAAAGTACCAACCGCATTGAAGCCGGTCTCAATGAATTTAAAAATAATGGCTGGGCACTGCGCATACAGGCAAGCTGCAGTGAATCCGGTATCCATCACAATAATTTTAGCGCCAACAGTTTTGATGTGGCCACCAATGGAAGCACCATGCTGAACAGGTTTTACAATAATTACTGGGATAAATATGAAGGCTATGACCTGAACAAGGATGGCTTTGGCGATGTTGCCTATCACCCTGTTAGCATGTACTCCATGGTAATTGAGCAAAACCCTAACGCCATGTTGCTGATGAGAAGCTTCATGGTAACCCTGCTGGACAAGGCAGAAAAAGCTATTCCAAGTCTCACACCAGAAAACTTAACCGACGAACAACCTTATATGAGGAGGATCAAATTATGATCAGGATTGAAAACATTAATAAACGATTCAGGAAACTACAGGCACTTGATAATATCAATGCCGAATTCTATAAAGGCCAGGTGATCTCGCTGATAGGTCCCAATGGTTCGGGAAAAACTACCCTGATCAAATCTATACTTGGACTGGTAAAGCCAGATAGTGGAACAATTTATTTTAATGATACTCCAATTTCTGAAACCGTGGATTACAGGAAGGAAATTGGTTACATGCCGCAGATAGGCCGCTATCCGGACAATATGAAGATCGGGCAGTTGTTCAAAATGATCAAAAATATCAGGCCGGAGAAGCAGTGGGACGAAGAATTGTATTTCCGCTACAAACTGGATACCATACTCGATAAATCCATGAAAGCCTTATCAGGTGGAACACGCCAGAAGGTAAGCGCGGCTCTTGCTTTTTTGTTTGATGCTGATGTATTGATCCTCGACGAACCTACTGCAGGCCTGGATCCTCTTTCTTCAGAGATACTGAAGGAAAAGATCATCTCGGAAAAAAATAAAGGCAAGCTGGTGTTGATTACTTCACATATCCTCAGCGATCTTGAAGAACTCACAACACATGTTTTATACCTGCAGGATGGAAAGGAAGTTTTTTACAAGTCGATGAAAGAACTGACGCTCGAAACAGGAGAAGAAAAACTTAGTAAGGCCATCGCCTGGCTAATGAAGCACGGTCTTCAGAAAAAAGAACTCACTTACCTCAAAATTGCCAAGTAATGCTTAAGATATCCAAATATGTATTGTACGACATCCTGCGCAACAGGGTGGTGCTGGCCTATACCCTTTTTCTTTTTATTGTTTCCATGAGTTTGTTCCAGATGGAAGAAAACAGCAGCAAGGCCGTTTTAAGTTTATTGAATATTGTACTCATCGTAGTGCCCCTGGTAAGTATGGTTTTTTCCACCATTCACTGGTACAATTCCTATGAATTCATTGAACTGATGCTCACACAGCCAATCAGCCGGAAGAAAGTTTTATTAAGTGAATTTGGCGGCATGAGTTCATCGCTGGTAACAGCCTTTCTTGTAGGTGTTGGATTGCCTGTAGTGATCTATAATTTCGATGCAACAGGACTATCCTTACTTCTCATTGGATGTTTACTGACCCTTGTCTTTACCTCGCTTGCTTTCTTTGCTTCTGTTAAATCAAAAGATAAGGCAAGAGGAATTGGTGCTGCGCTCATGCTCTGGTTTTATTTCGCTTTGATCTATGACGGTTTGATTTTAGTAGTGCTTTTTGCTTTCAGTGATTACCCAATGGAAAAAGTAACCCTGCTCCTTTCTTCACTCAATCCAATTGACCTCGGACGCATTTACCTGATGCTTCAACTGGACGTAAGTGCACTGATGGGATATACGGGTGCTACCTACAAGGATTTTTTTGGCAGCAGCCTTGGACTTTTTTATACGCTTGGCATTATGATGGTCTGGATCGCCGTTCCCATATTACTTGCTATTCGATCATTTAATAAAAAAGATCTTTAACAATATCCACCACACAAACTTCCACCATGAACCATTTATCAGATAAAACACTTTCACAGATCGTTTCAGAAAACTACCAGGCCGCACGTGTTTTTGAAAAATATGGACTTGACTTTTGTTGCAAAGGAAAAAGACCGCTGGCTGTTGCCTGCATGGAAAAAGAAATCGGTCTTGAAAGCCTGATCGATGAATTAAACAGTGTGATCTCCAGGGATGAGGCAGGCACTGATTTCAACACGATGTCTCTTACAGAACTTACGCAGCATATAGAACAGGTACACCATAGCTATGTAAAAAGAAACATGCCGCAGATCTTCAGTTATGTACTGCGTGTAGCATCAAAACATGGCGACAGATTTCCTTACATGAAAGAAGTTTATGTGCTCTTTGCAGATTTGCAGGAAGAACTCGAGCAGCATATGACCAATGAAGAAAAAGTTCTTTTCCCTGCGCTTCAAAAATTTGAAAAGGAAGGTAAAGTTCAGCAAAGCCTGGAAGTTTTGCAGGATGCAATTGAAATCCTGGAAGATGATCATACCGCAGCCGGAAGCATCATGCAGCAGATCAGGAGCATCACCAATAATTATACGCCTCCTCCACAGGCCTGCACCACACATCATCTTACTATTGCTGCTCTAAAGGGATTTGAAGAAGACCTGCACCAGCATGTGCACCTGGAGAATAATATCCTTTTCCCAAAGGCAATGGAAACTTACAGGAAAATTCATCATACCGCAATCAGTTAATCCTATGGTTAAGGTAGTTGTATTTATCATCCTCTTTACTTTATATGCAGGTTATAGTGTGCTGGTTTATACACGTGGCACAGAGAGCAGCATTATTCCATCTGCTAGTGAACAAACCTTAATCAACAAAGGAAAAGAAATTTATGAGAGGAATAATTGCAGTTCCTGTCATCAGTTGTATGGCCTGGGAGGTTACCTGGGACCAGAACTGACAACAGCCTGGAGCGATAAAAACAGAGGTGAGCAATTTATAAAAGCCTTACTGAAAACAGGCGGCAATAGAATGCCGGATTTTCATTTTACAGATGAAGAGATCAATGCTCTTGCCCAATATCTCAAATATGTTGATGCTACTGCCACCAGCTACAAATAACTGAAGATGAAAATTTCCTATTCAACAGATAAAACAGCGCTTGCCTTCCTGGTTCTGTCCATGTCTTACCTGCTTGCAGGACTTATGTTTGGTGTATTAGGAGGATTTCAATACCTGCTGCCGCCTTTTTTAAAAGACCAGCTTTCTTTTCAAAAAATGCGTCCACTCCATGTATACCTGGTCATCAGCTGGATCTTTACTGCCGCGCAGGGATGCATTTATTATTTTATGCCAAGGATGGCAGAGAAAAAGCTGATCTGGGAGAAAGGAGTTCGCTATCATTTTGCCATGCAACTGTTGAATTCCACAGGTATCATCATTGCATTTTTCATGGGCGCTTTCAGTGGCCGTGAGTATCTTGAATTTCCTTCCTGGTTTGGCTTGCTGATCATTCTTTCCTGGATTCCAATGGCCATTAATTTTTTCGGGACCATGAAGCCTGATTACACCAAGGCACCTGTCTATATCTGGAGCTGGTCGGCTGGTATTCTTTTCTTTTTTATTACCATGGGAGAATCCTACCTCTGGCTGTATGATTATTTTAAATCCAATATTGTCAGGGATGTTACCATACAATGGAAAGCCCTGGGATCGATGGTGGGAAGCTGGAACATGCTGGTATATGGTACTGCGCTTTTCATCATGGAAAAAATGAGCAATGACACTTCACTGGCACGCAAGCCCATACCTTTTTTCTTTTTCTTTCTTGGCTTAACGAACCTGATGTTCAACTGGGGACATCATACCTATATTGTACCAGCAGCGCCCTGGGTTAAAACTGTCGCTTATCTGATCAGCATGACTGAACTCCTGATTCTTGGACAGATCATTTATAAATGGAGAAAAACTCTGAGCAATGCGCAAAGAAACTTCCATATCCTTCCCTACAGGATGCTTTCATTTGCAGATGGCTGGATCTTCCTGAACCTTACGCTGGCCATCATCATTTCTATTCCTCAATTGAATTTTTATACACACGGTACGCATATTACAGTTGCGCATGCCATGGGAGCAACTATCGGTATCAATACCATGCTCCTGTTTGGATCCATTTTTTATATTCTGCAAAAAGAAAAGCCGGGTATTTTCATCCGCTTCAAAAAAAATCTCTCTATTGGTGCATTGATCACCAATATTGCACTGGTAGTTTTCTGGACCTCTTTGCTGGGCAGCGGTTTGGTTAAGATTGCAGGTAAACTGGATAATGAATCCTTTAGCCAGATCATGAAAAAAACCGAACCCTTTTTCAAATTATTTACCGCAAGTGGCGTGTTTATTTTATTAGGTATAACGATGTTGATCATTGCTGCGCTGAGGATTATAGCAGCCAGGACCAGCATCTCTTCTTCATTTAACGAAAAAGCAGGCCCGAAAAAGCTGATCGAAGTGTAAGAGGATAAAGCTTCGAAGTTTGCATGTACATCAGTAAAGCTCCGGCAAAAAATGGAAGACTGAAAACAAACAGCAATCCTCCGAAGTATGGAAGTTGATAACCATAGAGTCCGGCAATTGTATTTCCAATCAACATCAGTTCCGTAATTACAAAGGAAAAAAAGAAAATATGGATACCGGTTTTAAATCGGCGGTTCATGAGCGTAGCTTCTTTATTCATGATCAGAGCCAGTGATAAAAGGCTGATAAAGCCAAGCAATACCAGGTGAAGAAATGCTATAACAAAATTCCTGTTCTGGTAAGCAAGCTCCGAGGCAAATGGAAAACTGCCTAAAACCTGCAAAAAACTTTTAAAACCCAGGGCTATCATGGACATTCTCAAAATTCTGTCCTGGTAAGTTTCTAAAACTTTACTCTTCATATCGCTGACTAAATAAAAGAATCCGATTATTTGAAGTACTGCTCCTGCGCCTCCAATAAAATGATACAGAAGACCGGGATGATTCCAGAGGGTGGAAAGAAAAAATGCAGGTACGCATCCCAGGTTCAAAAACAGAAATGCTTTATTTCTGTTAGCCATGCGCGCCTTATTGCCGTAGATAGAATACAATACTGCCAGTAAGGCAAAGCTGAACCAGCCATTGTACTGAAAATGTAAATAGAAATAAATAGAATTGAAATAAAGAGGTGTACCTGCTCCTCCTGTAGCAATGATGGGTCCTGTGGCCAGGGGTCCTATTCCAGATAATACCAGGTAGACCAGGCCGGCTTTGAGAAAGGGCATGCCCGGATCATTTTTCATCAACCCTGATGCCTTCCATAAAACAATGGCCAGGTAAACTGAAGCGCCCAGCGAAAGCGTGGAAAAAATAATACTCACCAGTGCGTAACCGGTAAAAGGGAAACTGAACAACATGCCATAACTCGAAAGAAGGATGGTATAGATGATATTTCTCCAATGGTGGTAGGCAATATTTTCTGTAACCAGGGGAAAGTACCTCATGATCAGCCAGGTGAGAATAGGAAGTACCCATCCGCCGAAAGCAAAATGAGAGTGACCATGGAGAAGGTTCTTATAAAAAAAGGGCATGTGGTTAATGAAGGCATAGGAACGAAGGCCTAACCCAAGCAAGGCTACCACCACCAGGTTCAGGAAAGACCATCTCAATAAATTTCCCTGCAGCAATTTCAACGCGGCATCACGATTCATCATGCAAAGATGCAAAAGGCTGGCAATGAACCAGCTTTGTGCCATCATCAAAAAACATGACAAAAATCATACAGCCAATGAAATGTTATCATGCTTTTGGGCCTAGGTCAAAAATAAATTTGTGCCCGAAATGAAGACCATCCAGTCACACAACAGCAATCATAAGGGGTGAAAAAACACCTGACGATATGGTTTGCCCTTGTTATTTGTTTTTTCCTGCCGCTGCTGATCTGTTCTTTTATTGGATGGAAAAACAAACCAGCATCTTCCTTACCCTTTTATGGCGATGGCACAGCGGTGAATGTTTCATTTGAGATGAAGGATCAGTCGGAAAGAATTGTAACAGAAAAAGAATGGAAGAACAGGATCGTTGTTGCCAATTTTTTCTTTACCCACTGTCCAGTTGTTTGTCCGAAAATGACAAACCATCTCAAGCTGGTTGCAGGGAATTTTGAAAACAATCAGGAAATCATCTTTCAATCATTTACAGTTGATCCGGAAAGAGATGATGTAACAAGATTGAAACAATATGCCATAAAAAATTCAATCGATGAAAGCCAATGGCAGCTGGTGACAGGAAGCAAGAAAGAAATCTATGACCTGGCCAGGAAAAACTTTAAGGTAACAGTGGCGGAAGGAAATGGTGGCAACGAAGATTTCATTCATACGGACAAACTTGTTTTGCTCGACCGCCAGCAGAGGATTCGTGGATATTACCCGGGCACTGATCCATTATCTGTAAAACAATTAATCAACGATATCAAAACACTAGAAAATGAAAATTAGATTTTTCCTGGCAGCAATATTTTCTGCTACCCTTGTTTTTGCGGCGCCGCCAACTGAAGATGGGAAAGCCATATTCACCACCCGTTGCGCCGGCTGTCATAATGTAAACAAGATTCTCACAGGACCAGCACTGGCAGGTGTTGACCAGCGCCGCTCCATGGACTGGATCGTGAATTTTGTACAGTCATCGCAAACCGTGATCAAGAATGGTGATAAGGATGCGGTTGCATTGTTTGAAAAGTTCAACAAGATTCCAATGCCTGACCATAAGGACCTGTCTGCAGATCATATCAAAAGCATTGTAGAATATATCAAAGCTGAAGCAAAAGTTGCTGGTGATCCTAAACCAACACCTGTAACTGAAACCTCACGTCCATTGACCACAAATGATTACCTGCTTTACAGCATGCTTGCAGGATCAGTAGTATTACTTCTTCTTTCACTGATGTTCTGGGTGAAAGTGCTGAAAATGCGCACGCAAAGAATAGCAGCAAAATAGTGTTTCGTTGGTTTTCGTTTCAATCTCGTGCCCCGCATATACGGGGCACCTTTTTTTATTAGAGGTTTAGATTCATTTCAGAATATACAACGAGGCTGGGAATTATGGGAAATGATAAATTAGTGATAGAGTTTTATCCTTTGGAAAAAGAAGATGAACAACTCAGGGAAATGTTTGCAGATGCTTCATGGGTTAAAAAATTTATCGTGCTTTGTAATAGGGAGCTGCAAAAAGCATTAAATTAATGGTAGAAATATTTAATGCTTAAAGCTGGCTGCTTATGAAATTTCTTTTTTTAACCATTGCTGCCCTGGGATTTTCTTTCAGGCCATCTTACCAGCTCATTAAAATCACCTATACAGTCACCAATAAAGTTGAATTTAGTTTTGATTCCCTAAAGAATGTTCAGCATGATCCCTGGATGGATAGCGTGGTATCCAATATGATCAAAAAGACAAGAATCGTCCACCAGTTTGACCTGAGTTCAGCATTGGGTGACACTTACATTTCCAAATACCGGTTTGTTGGAAATGCTTCGATAAAGATACCTGCAAGCCCCGGACCTTACACTTACCGGAATGATCAATGGTTTGAAGACAATTTATTGGTAAACCCCAATATGTATACAGTTTCATTTAAGGAAACAGAAGAAAAGAAAATGATTTTGGGATACGAGTGTACGAAGTTCCAGTGTAAGAAAAATACTTCAGACAGTTTGCAAATGACAATCTGGGCCACGCGCAGGCTACCATCCTATATCAATCCCTCCTATCGTTTAACCGGTTTCCCTTATGGTATTCTCGAAGTGGTTCATGGCGACAGCACGGAGGTGATCCAGGCCACTGATATTTCCATCACAGAAGTGAACAGGAAAAAAAAGATTACCACTCAGACGCTGTAGGATAGTGTTGTTTTCTGAAATTGCGAATTAAGTTATCGAACATGGAATTTTCAGAAGGGCTTTTGCTGCTCCAAGGATTAGCCAAAAATAAAAAAGCCCGGCAGAAAATCTACCGGACTAAAAATGTTAATAAAGCTATTGCGTATCTAAATAATGTTGTTCAGTAAAATGATATTTATAAATAATGGTTTTATACCCATCAATTTTTCTTTCAGCATTATAACTTTGTAATTTCATTAAATTCCTATTTGATTCATATAAATAGTATTTAGCGCTTTTATTAATTGGAGTTTGAAAATAATGAGAAATAGGAAAATTAGAATCAAAAACTACAACCATAGAATCATTATTCCTGACATATTTAGATTCAATTCCAGCTCCAATATCCAAATCACCAAATGCCGCTTCATCTGCAATTAATATTGAATCTCCCGGATTCAATGAAACTATCAACGTATCGGGAACAATTTGTCCGACATAAGGATATATTGTAAGCTGATGAATAGAGTTATTTACCCAATATGCTTGTATACGAGTAAATTTATCTGATGTCTTCCCACATCCAATTAAAATAAATAAGATTGACCCAAAAATCATCCAATTCATAAAAGATATTTATTGATATTGATTTACCAGATTTTCAATTTCATAATCTTGAACTCCCGTAGGCTTATTCGCTTTAAGTGCAGCTTTCATGGTAGTCCAATCTGAGCAGGATTCAATTATATTATCCTCTATTCCTGATAATGTATAACCGGATACAATATCATAGATAGATCCTGGACGTTATAGAATAAATTGTTGATTTAATTCATTATAGTTATCCGTTCTTCGGTTTTAATTCATACGCATTCTGAGGTTCAAGCTTATAGTTCGAGAATAGGGTTTAACAGTATCGGCTCAACACCAATTTCAAATCACATCTAAGTTACGATAGCCTTCTAATAGGTTATTTAGGCTTGAAGAAATAACCTAGGCTTTAATGTAAGTATTTAGGAGAGAAAATTAAAAGAGCGGAGTAAATATCGCTCTCGCTCTGTTTCTCCGCTCTTCTTTTACATCAAGGGCCATACCCGTATACAAGGTCTGATCAGAAAGACTTTCTATGACATAAACAGTAACCATCAGCAAAATAAAAAAAGCCTCACAGGGTTGTGAAGCTTTTGTACCGCGTACGGGATTCCCTGCCTGACTGCGTCACGCAGGCAGGGAACCCGTATCACCACCGTGAAGATGTTTGTGCAGCCATTTCTTTCCTGCCGCAGATTTCAAATACTTTTCTCTTACCCTTGCAGAAGTCCAATTTTCATGCTGCTCCGTATATATGATTTTCCAGGGCATGTGACCTTTTGTAAACCTGTTCTTTCCTGAGTTATGTTCTTTTAATCTCTTATTTACATCAAGGGCCATACCCGTATACAAGGTCTGATCTGAAAGACTTTCTATGACATAAACAGTAACCATCACCAAAATAAAAAAAGCCTCACAGGGTTGTGAAGCTTTTGTACCGCGTACGGGATTCGAACCCGTATCACCACCGTGAAAGGGTGGTGTCCTAGCCCTTAGACGAACGCGGCAAACGATTCGTAATTCGGGAGCGCAAAGATAGGCCTGCACACATTCGCTCCCAAAAAATTTTCAAATAAAAATCCCGCCACTTAAATGGCGGGACTGATTTTCCAAAGGAACTATTTAGTTGCTGGCTACATCCAATTTGCGAAAGATATTTTTAACAGCACTTCTGATCTCCTTACTGGTAAGATTCCTGCTGTTCACTTCATCCGTAGTCCAACCCTGCCAGATCGTCTTTTCTGTTTTGGCATCAATCAGACTGATTGTGATGGTGCCTTCTCTTACCGACATCTGGCGATTATCGTAACCCAGGAACTGGGAAGGATAATAAAGTGAGCTCCAGCGACGAGTGTAGGGATTGTAGAAATATCGGGTATAGGGTTCTGAATATACTGGTCTTGTATTTTCCTTAACACCCCTTTCTACCAACACATCATAGGAAAGCAAAACATCTGGTTGATTTTTAGAAGCCTTCCATCCTGTTTTTAACAGCTCCTCTTCAACGGCCTGCCTGATCCTTCGTTCTGTAAGATCAGATACATTAGATTGTTGAACAGAGTCATTTTTGTTCTCCCTGGTTTCCACCCAGGCATAGGTCCTGTAGTTGTTTAAATTGGCACTGTCATCTTTTTCTACGTGCACTACACTGGCACAACTGGCCAGCATCAGTCCCGCAATGACAGCAGTACCTAATAATTTGAGGTTTCTCATATACTTGCTCCTTAATTTTTACCAAAGACGGCAAAAAGGATGCAGGTATTTCAAATAAGATGTGAAAGTTTCGGTTTCAAACCCTTGCTGGTCGCGGCTTTTAACTATATCAACCAAGGCCTACTTCGAAATGTCTTTCAGGTATTTCAACATCCTGAAAACCTTTTTTCACCAGCCGGCTCTTGAATGCAATCTGAACATCATACTCTCCATGCACCAGAAATAATTTTTTCACTGCCTGAGGATCCTGGCAGCCCAGCCATTGAGAAAGATCTTCATAATCGCCATGAGCACTCATGCTCCTGATGGCGCCGATCTCCGCATGCACTTCGTGCTGGATGCCAAATATGCCCACTTCTTTCGCTCCCGCCATCAATCTACCTCCAAGGGAATTCGGCTCACAATAACCTGTCATAAGTATGGCGTTGTGACTGTTCTCAATATTGTTACTGATATGATGCTTAACCCTGCCTGCTTCCGCCATACCACTTGCAGAAATGATCACACAGGGATCATTGCGGTAGTTCAGCATTTTTGATTCATCCACCGATTTGATATAATGAAGACCGCTGAACATAAAAGGATCATTGTCCATCTCCATCACCTTTTGTATGGTCTTGTTGAAGTAGTCTTTGTACTTCTTGATCACATCTGTTACAGCAGTACTCAAAGGACTATCAAGGAAAAAATCAAGCCTCGGCAAACGGTTTTCCAGTTCCAGCTGATTGAATGCATAAAGAATCTCCTGTGTGCGTCCAAGACTAAAAGCAGGAATGATCAGCTTCCCTTTCTTTTCAATGCAGGTCCTTTCCACCCAATGCAATAGTGTATCTACTGAAGTATGTACATCTTCGTGAAGACTATTTCCATAAGTTGATTCCAGTATGATATAATCTGCCTGCGGAAAAGTTTGGGGAGATTTCAGGATCACATCCCGGTACCGTCCCACATCCCCGCTGAAAGTTATCTGACGGGTAGATCCATTCTCACTAACTCTTACATGCACACAGGTGCTTCCAATGATATGGCCTGCATCAGTGAACATGGCCTGCACATCTTCCATCACATCAAACCATTCGCCATAAGGCCTTGTATGAAAACTACGCATGGAATTCTTTGCATCTTCAACTGTGTATAAAGGCTGCTCGAGCGGCTTACCCTGGGCTTTGCTGTTGCGATTATGATACTTCATATCACTTTCCTGTATCTCCGCTGAATCTTCAAGAAGCAAAGCAGAAAGTTCCTTGGTGGTATCGGTACAAAATATTTTTCCTTTAAAGCCCTGCTTCACCAATCGTGGTATCAAACCCGAATGATCGATATGTGCATGGGAAAGGATCATGGCATCCACTTCTCCTGCCTCAAAACCAAATTCACGATTAAGGCTGTCCGTATCTCTGCCCATACCCTGGAACATCCCACAATCAAGCAATAGCTTCCTGCCATTTTTTAAGGTCAGTAAATGTTTGGATCCTGTTACCGTTCTTGCAGCTCCGTGAAATGCAATCTTCATTTTGATTCTTTTATTGAAAATTAAGTATAAATAAAATGGACCGATAGCTGGGTACGGTGTTTCAATCTTTTTGCTGTTTTATTTCTCACCCCTGCTACTTTCTTCTTTTAAATGACCAGGTGATCGCAAATTCCGCAACCAGTTCATTCATTTCATTATACCCTGATGTCATAGCTTTATAAGAATGACCTTCTTTTGATGCGGCTGCCTTTTCAATTGCAGATAATATCTGAAGCCCGTCCTTGCATACAAATTTTGTCCGGCCTGTGGCTTTTTTAATGAAATTACCCTCAATGCCTGTAACCAATAGGGATATAGCGGGGGTTCTTTTATAGCAATGCGCCATGGCAAGCACACCTGTACTCATTTCTGCTGCCATACTCAGACAGGCAAAATAGGTGGACCTGAATGGATTACGAGTGAACCATTTGAATGGTATGGTGACAGTACAGGTTTCTTCAGAAACAGATCTCACACGGACTCCGGAAAAATAGGCAGAAGGAAGATTTTTCAATAGAAAAAGCCGGAATTTGACCGGGTTGTTGATCAGCTTAAAAAAAGCGGAGACCTGTTGATGGCTTCTTTCTTCCATCCCTTAAAGTTATCCTTTCAAACCGAACAAAATTAACGTGCATCCTTATCCGGATTTATTTCGTCAAATTTGTTCCAATCAAACAAACATGAGAAAGATATTACTGGCAGTCGCCTTATTTACCACTTCCCTTTCTTTTGCACAGAAAACAGGAAATACACTCAGCTTCCAAAAAGGTGCAAAGCTGGAGATGACCTACCATGTAAAAAGCAGTTCCCAGGCTATGGGTGATACCAAACTGGATGTAACTGTTGTCAGAAGCTTTGATGTGGAAGATATCGTCGATGGCAACGCAGTGATAGAACACAAGATCAAAAGCATCCGCTTTGAAATGGAATCCATGCTCGCCAATGAAAGTTTTGATTCTGAAAAAGAAGAAGACAGGAAAGGCGATATCGGGAAAGCCCTG
Organism: Bacteroidota bacterium; assembly: GCA_023386045.1. Classification (GTDB taxonomy): domain Bacteria; phylum Bacteroidota; class Bacteroidia; order Chitinophagales; family Chitinophagaceae; genus Flavisolibacter. The sequence goes on along the minus strand of JAEWKK010000023.1, from coordinate 65,936 downwards.
GAAAAAACGCTTAAAGCCAAATACACCATGACCCTGGATCCAACAGGTAAAGTTGTAGCTGTTGAATCAGAAAAAGCAGAGAAAGAAAAACAGTCTGCTCCTCAGGAACAGATCTTATTGAGCATGATCGAACAGGTGGCTGGCAGCATAAAACCACCTGCAGTGGGCGATAAAACAGAATTCAGTGTGCTTCCTTCAAAAGAATTAAGCGTGGGTGAAAGCTGGACGGATTCTACACAAAACCGTCAGACTGTCTATACGCTTAAAGCCATTAACGAAGAGGAAATACTATTGAGTTATACCGAGAAACTGAACACAGAACAAAACCAGGAATTTGGTGGCATGTCTGTTACCATATCTTCAGCTGATCATACAACAGGTTTTATCAAGTTAGACAAGGCAACAGGATTACTCAGAGAAAAAACGGCATCTACGCAATCTGAAGGAACAATGAGTGTGATGGGTCAGAGCATGCCTGTTAACAGTACAATCTCCAAAACATGGATCATCAAATAAAAAAATCCCCCGATCAAACCGGGGGATTTTTTATAAAACTTCAACCTGGTTTTTTAACAGGTCTTCAAACTCATCTCTTTTCCGTATCAGCAGTGCTTCGCCATCCTTCACCAGTACTTCTGCGGGTTTGAGCCTTGAATTAAAATTGGAAGACATTTCAAACCCATAAGCACCCGCATTAAAAAATACAAGGTAATCGCCTTCTCTCACTTCACTCAGCTTACGATCCCAGGCGAATGTATCTGTTTCGCAAATATTACCAACAACAGTATAGATGCGTGGATTACCATTGGGATTGCTGATGTTCTCAATCTTGTGGTAAGATTCATAAAACATGGGACGGATCAGGTGATTAAAACCACTGTTCACACCTACAAAAACAGTTGCAGTGGTTTGCTTGACCACATTGCACTTCACCACAAAATAACCAGCTTCGCTTACAATGAATTTACCGGGCTCAAACCAAACTTCCAGCTCTTTGCCATTTTGTTTTTTATAATCATTAAATGCTTCTGCTACTTTTTGTCCCAATGCAAATACATCCGTGCGTACATCATCTTCGTGATAAGGGACTTTGAATCCGCTACCCAGGTCAATAAAATCAAGCTCGTTGAAATGTGTGGCTACTTCAAACATCACTTCAAGTCCGGCAATAAAAACATTCACGTCTTTGATATCACTTCCTGTGTGCATGTGAATGCCTTTTACATGAAGTCCGGTTGACTTCACGATGCGTTCAATATGCCTCATCTGGTGGATGGAGATACCGAACTTGCTGTCAACATGCCCCGTAGAGATCTTATAGTTTCCACCACCCATGATATGTGGGTTGAAGCGGATACAGATAGGATAAGAACCTCCATATTTATTTCCAAACTGTTCGAGGATGGAGATGTTATCAATATTAAGTGTAACTCCCAGGTTCTTGCCTTCTTCAATTTCCGCAAAGTCCACACAATTGGGAGTGAAAAGAATTTTATCAGGCGTGAAGCCGGCTTTAAGTCCAAGCCTTACCTCATAAATACTCACGCAATCAAGTCCTGCACCCAGGCCCTGGATGTATTTTAAGATGTTGATATTGGAAAGCGCCTTGCAGGCATAAAAAAAACGTGCAGCGCATCCGGAGAATGCTTTTTCCAAAGATTGGTATTGCTCTTTGATCTTCTCTGCATGATAAACATACAAAGGAGTACCAAAGCGTTCTGCCAGTTCAATTAATTGTTTGTTGGATAAACTTTGAGACATGGTTGCGAAGATAATAAAGCAACCACGGAAAGAAGCCGTTAAAGTTTAGGACCGGGATTCCTCATCTTCATTTTCCTCTTCATCATCACCTTCCTCGTCATCTTCATTTGCGGTTATATCATCTTCAGGGTTGAGTTCTTCCTGTACTTCCTCTTCTACTTCTTCTTCATCACCTTCAATGAATACTTCATCGGCAATGAATTCTTCCGCTACTTCTTCTGTAGCCAGATCCTCTGTTGGTTCTTCAGTCATTTCAACATTATCATCACCCGAGAGGTGCTCCAATTCTGCTTCCAGGCTTCCAGGTTCGAAGCTATGACCATTGATCTGGTCTTCCTGGTTTGATTCGAGAATTGCATCAATCAACTCACCTTCTCCTGAAACCACCAGCGATTCTCCTGGTTCAAATTCTGTATGATTGACGGCAGTTGGCTGAATCAGTTGCTCTGCCAGTACTTCCTTGATCTTAGGCAGGTCATCAGGTGAATTGATGCCAAAATAATCCATGAAGTTTTTGGAAGTAGCGTATACCAGAGGATGTCCTGGAAGCTTTTCATTCCTGCCACTGATAAGGATCAATTCTTTTTCCAGCAGTTTCTGCACAGCATAATCAGAGCTCACACCCCTGATGGCTTCAATTTCTCCCTTGGTAACCGGCTGTTTATAAGCAATGATGGCCAGGGTTTCGAGGGCAGCAGCGGAAAGACGTTTAAGGAATTTTTCTCCATTGAGCTGGGCAACGGTTTTGTGGTAATCCTTTTTAGTCAGGAATTGCCAGCCGCCTCCGCTTTGTTTGACTTCGAATGGGTAAAATTCGGAATTGTATTTTTCAACGATACCTTCTATCGCAGCATCTGTTTGTTCAGGCACCACCTTATCTTCCATGAAGCCAAAGGCCTGGTTGATCAATTCTGTGATCTCTGCTGATGTCAGCGGCTTGTCGCTGGCAAAGATCAAAGATTCAATATGAGGTATCAGGTTTGAGATTTCCATGTTTCTTGCTATGTGCTTGCCCGGTGTTGTAATGCAGTTTGAATATTATCCCTGCAATGCTGCTGCACCACTTACGATCTCTGTCAGCTCGGTGGTAATGGCTGCCTGCCTTGCACGGTTGTAAGAGATCTTGAGATTTTTCAGCAGTTCATTGGCGTTTTCACTGGCCTTGTCCATTGCGGTCATGCGGGCACCATGCTCGGAAGCATTCGCATCCAGCACGGCCTTGTATAATTGCGTATTCAGGATCTTGGGCATCAGCTCAGCGATCAGTTCTTCCTTGTTGGGGTCAAAAATAAAATCAGCTTTCACTGCGCTACCACTGTTTTGTGTTTTTTTAATGGGCAGGAATTGCTCCACTATAAAACGCTGGGTAGCCGCGTTCTTGAATTCACTGTACACGATCTCCACAGCATCAAATTCCTTATTCTTAAATGCTTTTACTGCGGCCTGTGAAGCCTGCTGCACAGTGTCAAAGCGCAAATTCAAAAAGATATCCTTGTAGGTATCAGTTACTGTATAGTTATTCTTGGTAAAATGCTCATAACCTTTTTTACCGATGCTCCAGATAGTAACCTGGCCTTTGGCAAACTGGTTCTCGTATTTTTCCCTGATGGTTTGCTTGGCCAGCTTGATCACATTGGAATTATATGCACCTGCCAGTCCCCTGTCTGAGGTGATCACGATCAGCAGTACTTTTTCAACGGGGCGCTCTGTTGCCAGTGCCATGCCACCTTCCACTTCGGTGTTGCTCACAATATTACTGAGCATTTCCTGGAGTTTTTTGGCATAAGGACGCATCTGGATGATGGCATCCTGGGCACGGCGAAGTTTTGCCGCACTTACCATCTTCATCGCCTTTGTGATCTGTTGTGTACTTTGAACAGATTTGATCCGGTTACGTACCTCTTTTAACTGGCCAGCCATGTTTTATTTCAGATTTGAAGATTTCCAATTGTTGCCTCAAGGGCTTAAAATCGGCGGCAAAAGTAGGACATGAGGGCTGAAATTCCATAGCCTGCACCCTTTTTATCACCATATCTTTTCAACAGGGGAAGTTAATTTACCAGTTCAAATTCACGTTTTAGCGAGTAATAGATGGTCAGCCGACCACCCGCCTCTGTTGGATGCTTCAGCGGAGAAGCTTTTTCCATATGTATTTCAAGAATTATGGGACCGTTTGCCAGTCGCCTTAACATATCCTCTGTGACTCTAATCCGCCCGTCCTGGGGCCACACCGGCTCATTCACATCCGGGCTGTTAAAAGAGGTATCCACCAGGATCAACTGCAATTCCTGGTCATCGGCTGGAGAATTTTCCAAAACCAGGTCAAATGGCTTTCGCTGGATAATGCTGTCCAGGTTTTGGGCAAGTTGAAAGGGCAGAAATTCGAAATCCTCTTCAAAGACTTCACCATCGCTACCAATCAGCCTGACCTGGTGTTTTCCTGTAAAGTCCTGCATTGGCAGGCTTTGTTCATAATAGGCGCCGTTGTAGCGTGAGCTGTCAGCAGGAACTTCTTTTCCGTCCAGTTCTACTCTTGATCCGCTATCGAGTAATAGAGTACGAATGGATTGTTTGTCTGTACTGAATTCGAACTTACAGGTTACATTAGGTTTTCCCTCCTCGGCACTGATTGTGTAATTACAATAAAGCTGTTGGGTAGAAAGCCTGCCCTGGGGTGCGGATGGGTCGTTACTGCAGGCAGCAAGGACGAGGGAGATCATCAATAATAAAATGGCTGGGTGAAACTTCATCATCAACACTTTCCTTTACCCGCTCAAGATAATTGAATTCATGTAAATGAAGGTCTTTGTTAAGCTTCAGACAGGTCAATAAGGACACTGCAATTTCATTTATCTTTGACGCCCTGTCAAAATGGCTATTAATCTTTATTAGCACTTTTTTTGAAAGGGAAAACGCTCAGGCCATCAAACTGCTTCATCTTGGACAGCTACCTGGCTTAAGCCGTATTTGAATAAAAAAGTAATTACACATAATCTATGATCGGTTTCATTTCCAAAATGTTCGGTGGCAGTAAATCTGAAAAGGATGTAAAAGCAATCCTGCCACTTGTAACCAGGATCAACCAGAATTTCCAGGCCTATCAATCCCTGAGTAACGACGACCTGCGTAATAAAACATCTGAATTTCGCCAGCGTATCCAGGAGCACCTCAAAGAAATTGACGCACTGATTGCCGATACCAATAAAAAAGCGGAAGAGCTTTCTTATGATGACCTGGTAGGTAAGGATGCTATTTACCAGCAGGTGGATATTTTGAAAAAGGACCGCGACCAGCTGATCGAGGATATTCTGAAAGAGATCCTCCCAGAGGCCTTTGCGGTGGTCAAGGAAACCGCCAGGCGTTTTAAGGAAAACACGGAGATCGTTTCAACAGCCACGCAACTGGACAGGGATTACAGTGTAAGCAAAGATTATATCCGCATTGAAGGCGACAATGCCATTTATAAAAATACCTGGACGGCGGGTGGTGGTCAGGTAACCTGGAACATGGTTCACTATGATGTACAGCTGATAGGTGGAGCCGTTCTTCATTCCGGAAAGATCTCCGAGATGGCAACGGGTGAGGGTAAAACCCTTGTATCTACTTTACCAGCCTACCTCAATGCACTTGCCGGTGAAGGGGTGCATATTGTAACAGTGAATGATTACCTGGCTCGTCGTGACTCTGAATGGAATGGTCCCATCTTTGAATGGCTGGGGCTTCGCGTGGATTGCATCGACAAACACCAGCCCAATAGCGAAGACAGACGCCGTGCCTACATGGCAGATATCACTTACGGCACCAATAATGAATTTGGCTTTGATTATCTCCGCGACAACATGGTGCATTCACCTGAAGAAATGGTGCAACGCAAACACCATTATGCCATGGTGGATGAGGTAGATTCAGTATTGATCGATGACGCCAGAACGCCGCTGATCATTTCTGGCCCGGTGCCCAAAGGTGATGACCAGCAATACCATATTCTTAAGCCCCGTGTTCACGGTCTGGTAGAAGAGCAGGAAAAAATGGTGCGTTCCTACCTGAATGAAGCCAAGAAAAGAATTGCCGAAGGCGACGATGATCCCAAAGGTGGAGGACTTTATTTGTTCCGTGCATACCGTGGACTTCCCAAATACGGTCCGCTCATTAAATTCCTGAGCGAACCCGGTATGAAAGTTAAACTTCAGAAAGCAGAGAATTATTACCTGCAGGACCAGATGCGCAATATGCATATCGTGGATGAAGAACTGCTCTTTCATATCGATGAAAAAAACAAATCAGTTGAACTGACAGATAAAGGCATCCAGACCATTACCAGGTCTGGAGAAGATCCTGAATTTTTTATTCTTCCTGATATCGGTGTCAGGCTGAATGATGTAGAACAAAGCAATGCACCTTCGGAAGAAAAACTGCACCAGAAAGAAGCCATACTGAATGAATACGCTCAAAAAGCGGATCGCATACACTCGGTACAACAATTACTGAAGGCCTATGCGCTTTTTGAAAAAGATGTTGAGTATGTGGTGATGGAAGGTTCTGTGAAGATTGTTGACGAACAGACAGGACGTATTCTTGAAGGCCGTCGTTATAGCGATGGTTTGCACCAGGCCATTGAAGCCAAGGAAAATGTAAAGATCGAAGCAGCTACCCAAACCTATGCAACGGTTACACTACAGAACTATTTTCGTATGTACCACAAGCTGGCAGGTATGACAGGTACTGCCGAAACAGAAGCTGCTGAATTGTGGAGTATTTACAAGCTGGATGTAGTGACCATTCCTACCAACATACCAGTAATACGTAAGGACCAGCAGGACCTGGTCTATAAAACCAAAAGAGAAAAGTTCAAAGCAGTGATCGATGAGATCGAAGCTTTGCGCAATGCCGGTCGGCCGGTATTGGTGGGAACAACTTCGGTAGAGGTGAGTGAATTATTGAGCAGGATGTTGTCGGTTAAAAAAGTTCCGCATAATGTACTGAACGCAAAGCAGCACGCCCGTGAAGCACAGGTGGTAGCAGAAGCCGGACTGGCTGGCGCCATTACGATTGCCACCAACATGGCAGGTCGTGGTACGGACATCAAGCTGGGCCCCGGTGTAAAAGAAGCCGGTGGTCTTGCCATTATTGGTACAGAAAGACATGAATCCAGGCGTGTGGACAGGCAGTTGCGTGGTCGTGCGGGTCGTCAGGGTGATCCTGGAACTTCACAATTTTATGTATCACTGGAAGATGACCTGATGCGCATGTTTGGAAGTGAAAGAATTGCCGGGCTGATGGACCGCTTTGGTTATAAGGAAGGTGAAGTGATCCAGCATAGCATGATCACCAAATCAATTGAAAGAGCACAGAAGAAAGTTGAAGAAAACAACTTTGGTATCAGGAAAAGGCTTCTGGAATATGATGATGTGATGAATAAACAGCGTAATGCGGTTTATGACAGGAGGAATCACGCACTGTTTGGAGAACGCCTTGCCATGGATATCGATAACGCGTTTTCTGTTACGGCGGAAGAATTGATCAGCGCACACCGTGAGCAGGAAGATTTTGAAGGTTTCAGACTGGCATGCATTGTAACCTTTGGCCTCGATCCAAAAATTGATGAAGAGACTTTCAAGAAAAAGGATCTCTCATCTCTTACCGATGAATTGTATTCACAGGCAATTGAAAACTACCAGCGACATAAAGAAGATATCAGGAAAAAAGCAGTGCCTGTTTTCCAGAACATCCGTCAGTCGCAGGGTGCACATATCGAAAATGTTGTGGTGCCTTTTTCTGATGGAAGAAAAGGAATCAACGTACTCACCAATCTTGACAAGACGGTAAATACCGGTGGTGAAGAATTGTGCAATGCCATGGAAAGGAATATCACACTGGCCATCATTGATGATTCATGGAAGGAACACCTCAGGGCTATGGACGATCTGAAGCAAAGCGTTCAAACAGCTTACCTGGAACAGAAAGATCCTTTGGTGATCTATAAAATGGAAGCCTACAATCTTTTCAGGCGCATGAGCAGTGAAGTGAATCGTGATATTGTTTCATTCCTTTGTCATGCACAGCTTCCTGTTCAGGAAGAGCAGCAAACCCTTCGCGAAGGCCGTCAGCAAAAGACAGACATGAGCAAGATGAAGGCCAACAAGGAAGAAATTGATACAGCAGGAGATGATTATGCCGCCAATGAAAAAGATTACTACGATCCATCAGGCAATGTAGCTGTGAAGCAGGAACCCATTAAGGTAGGTCCCAAGATCGGCCGTAATGATCCCTGTCCCTGCGGCAGCGGTAAAAAATACAAGAACTGTCACGGGAAGGAATCGTGATGGCGAGTAGTGAATGGTGAGTGGTGAGTGATGGTGAGTGGTGAGTATCCTGAAGGGGAAGCAATTTCATACGGCAAAACGGCAAACGTCAAACGTCAATCTGAAGACAACTTGTGAACTTGTGAACTCCCGAACCTAATGTATCTCCTTACTATGAGCTATGAACTATGAACCATGAACTTCTTTTATTTCTAAAAAACAGCCATTAAATTCATAGTTGAATTTATGGCCGCCATCATCGTTATACTCATTATCACCAATTTCCTTGTTTCCTGGCAGGGTTTCCGTGACCGCAGTTTCTATGAACGCTTCAGGTTTGATGTAGAGAAGGTCCTGTTACATAAACAATTTTATCGTATACTGACAGCAGGCTTTCTGCATGTAAGCTGGAGTCATTTGATCTGGAATATGATCGCCCTCTATGCTTTCAGCAGTTCCATTACTTATTTCTCAGGGCCACTTCAATTCCTGCTGATCTATTTCACCAGCATTATAGGTGGTAATCTCTTTGCTCTTTTTGTCCACCGCCATCATGGCGATTATACTTCAGTTGGAGCATCTGGTGGCGTGAATGGGATCATCTTTGCTGCAATTGCACTGCTGCCCGGTATGAGTATAGGTTTCTTTTTTCTACCGCTTTCTATTCCAGCATGGATCTTTGGATTGGTTTACGTGGTCTATTCCATTTATGGCATGCGGGGAGGCAGGGATGGTATTGGACATGAAGCACATCTTGCCGGAGCGTTGATAGGGATGACAATTGCAGTTGGCTTTCATCCTGAGGCATTGAACCAGAATCTTGCCATCATCATGCTGATCGCTATTCCGATGATTGTCTTTATTGTTTTCACACTTAGGCGTCCTCATTCTTTATTGATCCATAACAGTTCCAGATCAAATGCAGGTTACACCACAATGGAGGACCGCTACAATGCAGAAAAACTTAAAAAACAAAAGGAACTTGACCGCATTCTTGAAAAGATCAGTCGTAGGGGCATCAAAAGCCTCAATGAAAAAGAAAAATCGCTGCTGAAGGAATTTTCAAAAACGGTGAAGTAATCTCACGAGTTCAGGTTTGGTTTAAGGTTTAAGGTTCTTTCCCATAGCCGTTTCCCGTTTATCGTTTCCCGTTTATCTTAAAACCTTTTCTCCTAAAGAAACTCACCACTCACTACTCACCACTCACCATATTAAAATTGCTTCAGCCCATATTTTTTCAGATACCTGTCGTTCAGTTGCTTTTGCTTATCATCAAGGTTGATATTCCTTCCCTGTATGAAGGCCTGCGTTACCTGGTTGGTCCGCATGTCAAGAATATCGCCTTCACTAATGATGATATTGGCATCTTTTCCTACTTCAATGCTGCCTGTTTGCTTCTCGATACCTAAAACCTTTGCGGCATTGAGCGTGATGGCCTGCAAGGCCTGTTCTTTGGTAAGTCCGTAAGTAACTGCTGTGCCGGCATTAAACATCAGGTTGCGACCACGGGTTTGTCCATCGTCGTCATTGATCACGAAATTCACTCCAGCCTTTTGCAAGAGTGCCGGTGTTTTATAAGGCTGGTCTACATCGTCATCGGGAAGTGTTGGCAAACTATGTGGCTGGTTCAGGATCACGGAAACATTGTTTTGCTTCAACAGATCAGCGATTTGCCAGCTATCACTTCCCCCAATGATCACCAGGTCAAAGCCAAATTCTTTTACAAAATCCAATGCCACCAGCATTTGCTTTACAGTATTGGCGCGTACGTATAATTTGGCGGACTTATCAAACAATCCCTTCACTGCTTCGAATTTGAGATTGGTTTCTTCATGTGTTGCTAAAGCATGATAGGCCTTTGCTTCACGGAAAAATGATTTCACCTGCTCAATTTTTTCAAGACCTTCTTTTACAGGATCGGTTGCGTTGGGACCTGAATTGCCGCCAAAACCACCAAAGCCGCGAGGCCTGGCCATCAAAGAAGGCATTGTAAGCACAATACCCTGGTCGGTTTTATAGGCCGCATCTTCCCAATTCCAGGCATCCAGCTGCACCACAGAAGAAGAACCGGTAAGCAGGCTTCCTTCAGGAACAATATTGGCCAGTAAAATGCCATTACCGCGTAGCGTATTGATGATTTTAGAATCAGTGTTATAAGCCACGATGGACCGGATGTTGGGATTCATCTCTCCTATTTCACGCACATCATTTGTTGCACGCACATTTCCGATCTCCACCAATCCAAGATTACTTGACGCCAGGATCAAACCCGGATAAACATGCTTGCCAATGGCATCAATTTTTTGAGCGCCGGAAGGGATTGTAACATTATTACCAACGGCTGTGATCTTTCCATCCACCATTACAACAGTGGCATTGTTCAAAACCTGTCCATTGCCAACATGAACAGTAGCATTGGTAATTGCAATGGCCTGCGTTTGCTTTGGCGCCGGAAGCACATTTTCCTGGGCAACCAGCTGGAAGCAGGAAATGAAAAGTATTACTGTGAGAATTGTATGTTTCATTTTTGGGAAATTAGTTTTTAAAAATTTAGTTCACGAGTTCACGAGTTCACAAGTTCACAAGTTATGTTTCATGAACCTCACGATCTCGATTCTTGAATTTTGTTCCTTTATGTTCTGAGGTAATTAAATAGTCAATTAGTTTTTGTATCATAACAATCACTTCCATTGCCTGGGAGTAAAGTGCATCAAATTCAATCTGGTTAAGAAATTTGCGATCAAGTGCACGATAAAGTTGAGAGCGAAACTCTCCGCAAGAACCTTTTGAAATATACAGGAATTGAATAAACTCCTTATTGCCATTTCTTTCAAATCCTTCCGCAATATTGTCCATAATGGATCCGGCAGAGCCTTCGATTTGGCTGATCAATTTATAGCTATTCTTAAACCTACCTTCGTCAACATAAACACCCAAAATCTTATTTAAATTCCTTGCTTTCTGCCAGGCTTTAATGTCTTCGAATTTTTTAAACGTTGCCATTACTATTTTGATTTGATACTATTCGATCAACTTGTGAACTCGTGAACTTGTAAACTCCTGAACTATTCTTCCTCCACCACCAGCAATCCATGCGAATGCAGATGGTCGGAGCAGTTGTGCATGACCTGGTAACTTGGCTGGGCTGGAGATACGGGCATGCCGCTTCTTTTTTCGCCCACCATTTTTTTCACCAGCCTGTTTCTTTCCGCATCGAGTTCTTTCTGAAGCTGTTCATCTTTTGTCCTGTCGAAATAAATAGTACCGTCAACAATGGTATAAAGTGCCTTCGCATAAATGCTCAATGGATGATCACTCCATAAAACCACATCGCCATCCTTACCCACCTTAAGACTTCCAACCTTGTCTTCAACATGAAGCATTTTAGCCGGGTTAAGTGTTACCATCTTCAACGCTTCTTCTTCAGTAACGCCACCATACTTAACGATCTTGCCTGCTTCCTGGTTCAGTCTTCTTGCCATCTCGGCATCGTCTGAATTGATAGCCACATTTAATCCAACTTTCTGCATGATAGCTGCATTATATGGTATGGCATCCTGCACTTCCATTTTATATGCCCACCAGTCGGAAAATGTTGAGGCATTTGCACCATGTGCTTTCATCTTATCCGCCACCTTATATCCTTCCAGAATATGTGTGAACGTGTTGTATTTATAACCCATCCTGTTCGCAACTTCCATAGCACTGTTGATCTCACTTTGCACATAGGAATGACAGGTGATGAAACGTTTGTTATCCAGGATCTCTACAAGGGCATCCAGTTCAAGATCCCTTCTTGGTGCATCGCCTTTTGCTTTTTTATCTTTTGCATTATAATCAGCCCAGGCTTTTTTATAATCCTTTGCTCTTGTGAAGGCATCAACCAAAACCTGCTCAACACCCATCCTTGTATCAGGATAACGATTATTGTTGGAACTGTTACTGACAGAAGATGTTGAACGCTTCACATTCTCACCTAATGCAAACTTGATCTGACCCGGCCAGTTCCTGAACTTCAGTTCTTCATCATTGGCACCCCAGCGAAGTTTGATCAATTGAGTTTGTCCGCCAATAGCATTGGCCGAACCATGGAGAATATGAGAGGTAGTTACACCACCACTTAACTGCCGGTATATATTGATATCATCTGGATTGAGGTTATCACCAATGCGAACTTCGGAGGTCACGCTTTGACCGCCTTCGTTAATGGAAGCAGCTGCAATATGCGAATGTTCATCAATGATACCAGGCGTTACATGTTTGCCTGTACCATCAATAATTTTTGCTGTCGCATCAGAGAGATTCTTACCTACTGCAGCTATCTTACCATTTTTGATCAGCACATCTGCATTCTGCAAGACACCTTCTTTTTCATTGGTCCAAACCGTTGCATTTTTGATAAGAATGGTTTCCTGTCTGGGTTGCTGTTCTTCTGTCCAGCCAAAGGGCTCAAACGGAAAAACAAGCTTGCCCAGTTGAGATGGTTTTCTTGACCTTGCACTGTCGGCTTTCTGTTGACCCGCTTCAAGGTAGGAAGCCGTCCAGGTAAAACGGTTACCGGCGCTGTCTTCTCCAGTGCCTGTCCATTCATTATTACTTACAAGTCCGCTCAACCTGAAATTTTCTGAAGGCAATCTTCTTTCAGGCGCAACATTGATGCGAACATTACGTCCATCAAAATAAAATTTTGAAGTGATGGTATCCCTGCCTGTAATAAGATTAGCTGAGTTATTGCTCTTGAAATCCAGCGTATAATTTACAGGACCTGAAGAAGTATTCATCACAATCTTATACCTGCCCCTGGGATCATTCCAGCTGTCTTCCTTCACAGTATATTTCTGACCCTGCACCCAGTTTTGAAGTATGGATGTTTTTTCCTGGAAAATGGATCCTGTGGTAATCAAGAAATTAGCCACCTTACCTGCATCAAGACTTCCCACCAGGTGAGATACACCCAATACCTGTGCAGGAGTTTTTGTTAATGCATTCAATGCAGCAGTTTCCGTCAGACCGTAATTAATAGCAGTTCTGAGATTGGTAAAAAAAGAACGGGTATCACGAAGATCAGAAGTAGTCAGACAAAAAGGTATGCCTGCTTTTTCAAAAGCAGCAGGATTGGTAGGTGCCAGCTCCCAGTGCTTCATATCGGTAACCGAAACAAATCTTGCATCTGCAGGATCTTCTACATCCTGTGCCTGAGGAAAATTAAGAGGTACTATAAATGTAGCGCCAGTAGCTTTCATTTCCCTAATGCGCTGGTATTCATCCTGACCTGCTTTGATGATATACTGCACGCCAAATTCATCACCTATCCTGTCGGCCCTGAGGTCATTCCATTTATCATTGGCTTCAAAGATCTGTGGAAGATCCTGGTTGTTATTCCAGGCTTGCAGACTGAGGTTCAATCCTTCTGCAGCCGGTTTGTTTTTATACCATTGTGCATCGAGATAAGTTTGTCGCAGAAGCGCGATTGAACCCATCATGGATCCCGGATAGCTTTGTCTTGAACTACCCTTACTAAAAGAATAATGAGCAGAAGCACGGTCCTTCAGTATAGAATAATTTTCTTTTTCCGTGGCCAGTGTCACCAGGGTTCCTGTTCCGCGGGCAATGCCATCCCTCACGTGTGTGAGCACGGAACCAAAACCTGCATCGCGCAATGATTTTGCTTTTACCGGGTCAATTGCAAATACCCTATAGGCATCAGCATCTGCCTTGATGGCCTGGTTCCAACCATAAGCACCCTTGGTTGCCGAATTTAACTGGGCCTGCTGTCCTGGCGTAAATCCTCCACCAGTTGGTGTGGGTGCCGGGATTCCATAATCGGCGTAAATGTCAATGAAAGATGGATAGATAAATTTTCCGCTGCAGTTGACCTCCACTGCTCCCGAAGGAACTTTCAGGTCTTTGCCAACAGCGAGGATCTTTCCATCCCTGATGATCAGCGTTCCATTAGTAATGGTAGTACCTGCATCCTTTACAATGGTAGCGTTGGTGAATGCGTAATAGCCATGCCGCGGATCAGCAACCCCATTTTCAGGGAAGGTTGGCTGCGCCACCGATTGCTTTGCAAATAGCAAAACCATTAAGGCAAGAAAATAGCTCTTCAATTTTCTCATGTGTGTACTTTTAGTGATGTAGATATCTGAAGAGTTCTAATTTAAAGAGAATTGAAACAAAAATCTCATCCGGTGCCGGTAAATCCATGAACGGAAGCGGGTTTTAGTCAATCCTTTAAGGCTTCCATGGCTGAATTAGTTATATTTTTGAAACCTGTGAATTATTCAATATGAGTGCAGTTAAAGAAAGATTGGTTATTCCTGATTTCAGATCAACACCGCGGATAGACCAGGTGGGACAGGAAGAAAGAGTTTCACGCTTTACCAAACGGAGTATAAAAAAAGAAACAAAGGTTGAAGGACTGAAGCTGGTGCTCAGCATGATCGACCTGACTACGTTGGAAGGAAAAGATACAGATGGAAAGGTGAGGCAGCTTTGTTATAAAGCAAGACATCTTCACGACAGTTATGAAGGCCTGCCAACGGTGGCCGCTGTATGCGTTTATCCTTCTATGGTAAAAGTGGCAAGAAAAGCTGTTGAAGGATCAGCCATAAAGATAGCCTCGGTAGCTACTGCCTTTCCCAGCGGACAGGCTCCTACTGATGTCAAGATCCGCGATACAAAGTTTGCAGTTGACGAAGGCGCTGATGAAGTTGATATGGTGATCTCGAGAGGTAAATTTTTATCGGGTGAATACAATTTTGTTTTTGATGAGATAGCAGCCATCAAAGAAGCCTGTGGCCCTGCAAGATTAAAGGTGATCCTGGAAACAGGAGAACTGGGAACCCTGGATAAAGTAAGAAGAGCGAGTGATATCGCCATGTATGCCGGAGCTGACTTTATCAAAACCTCAACTGGTAAAATACAACCTGCAGCAACTATGCCGGTAACACTGACCATGCTTGAAGCGATCCGTGATTTTTATTACCAAACGGGCAGGATGATCGGCATGAAACCAGCAGGAGGCATTTCAAAATCAAAGGCAGCACTGCATTACCTGGTGATGCTTCATGAAACATTGGGGATGGACTGGATGAATAACCAGTGGTTCCGCTTTGGCGCCAGCAGTCTTGCCAATGATGTATTGATGCAGTTAGTGAAAGAAAAAACAGGACTTTATCAAAGCGCTGATTATTTTTCAATCGACTGATCTTTCGTTTTAAATTTTAAAAGAACTAATCAATATAATGTCTACAACCAAAAAGGCAAAAACAGTAAGCAGTGAAAACAGCAATGGTGTGCCAAAGCTGAAGTTCAATGAAGGCTGGCCCTATGCACCAGCGCCTGAAAGCGTCAGTCACATAAAGCTGAAAGATCGCTATGATCTTTTTATCAATGGAAAATTCACAAAACCTTCCTCAGGAAAATATTTTGATACCATTAATCCTGCTAATGAAAAAAAATTAGCGGAAGTAGCCGAGGCCAATGCTGCTGATGTGGACAAAGCCGTAAGATCTGCAAGAACCGCTTCAGATAAGTACTGGAAAAAAATGGCTCCAAAGGAAAGGGCCAAATATATCTATCGCATTTCGCGTATGATCCAGGAAAGAGCAAGAGAATTTGCCGTGATCGAATCGCTGGATGGTGGCAAGACCATTCGTGAATCAAGAGATATAGATGTTCCACTTGCTGCCAATCATTTCTTTTATTATGCAGGATGGGCCGACAAGTTGGAATATGCTTTTCCAAACAGGATGCCACAAGCCTTAGGAGTTGCAGGACAGATTATACCGTGGAATTTTCCATTGTTGATGGCTGCCTGGAAAATTGCTCCTGCTCTTGCTGCCGGCAATACGGTTGTATTAAAACCTGCTGAGACCACGCCACTAACTGCACTGAAGCTGGCAGAGATCTTCCAGGAAGCCGGACTGCCTGATGGAGTAGTCAATATCATTACTGGCTTTGGTGAAACAGGAGCCATGATCGTCAATCATCCGGGCGTCGACAAGATCGCCTTTACGGGTTCAACGGAAGTGGGTAAGATCATTCAACGCGCAATTGCAGGCACAGATAAAAAACTCACACTTGAATTGGGTGGCAAAGCTGCCAATATCATATTTGAAGATGCACCTATTGACCAGGCGGTTGAAGGCATCATCAACGGAATTTATTTCAACCAGGGACATGTATGCTGTGCAGGTTCCAGGTTGTATGTACAGGAATCCGTGTATGATGTGGTATTGAGAAAACTCAAGGACAGGATTGAAACACTGATCGTTGGTGATCCCATGGATAAGAATACCGATATCGGTGCCATCAATTCAAAGAACCAGCTGGATGTGATCAACAGGTATATCGAGATCGGCAAAAAAGAAGGAGCCGAAATTTTCCAGAGCGGATGTTCATTGCCTGGAAAAGGTTTCTACTGCAGGCCAACTCTCTTTACAAATGTTGCCCAATCAAACAGGATAGCACAGGAAGAAATTTTTGGACCTGTTCTGGCGATACAAACCTTCCGCACAGATGAAGAAGTCATTGAAAAAGCCAATAACACTGCTTATGGGTTAAGCGCAGGTGTTTGGACAGATAAGGGTTCGAAGATCTTTAACCTGACAACAAAAATGCGTGCCGGCGTGGTATGGGCCAATACCTACAATAAGTTTGATCCAACATCACCTTTCGGCGGATACAAGGAAAGTGGTTATGGAAGAGAAGGTGGCTTACATGGATTAGCAGCTTATATGAAACTGGTTTAAAAAAGAAATATTCGACAACAAGGAGAAGAGCTTTATTCATCTCTGATCTTAAAAGCTTATACTCACATGAGTAAATCAACAGAAAAAAACTCGAGCATTGTTATCAGTGAAAATGGAATGGAACAACCGGCCAGTAACAAAAGGCTGGAAGTTCTGAAGACCTATAAATTATATATTGGCGGACAGTTTCCCAGAACGGAAAGTGGTCGTTATTATGTACCCACCAATTCAAAAGGACATTCGCTGGCCAATGTTTGCCTGAGTTCAAGAAAAGATTTTCGCGATGCAGTTGTTGCGGCAAGAGCTGCATTTAAAGGTTGGTCAGGAAGAGCTGCATTCAATCGCGGGCAGATCTTATACCGCATAGCAGAAATGCTTGAAGGAAGGAAAGCACAGTTCATTGAAGAACTGATGTTGCAGGATGCAACAAAGGCTGCAGCACAGAAAGAAGTGACCATTGCTATTGACCGTCTGATCTGGTATGCAGGATGGTGCGACAAATACCAGCAGCTGTTTGGAACAGTAAATCCTGTTGCTTCTTCTCATTTTAATTTTTCAGTGCCCGAACCTACGGGTGTGGTGGCAGCTATTGCTCCACAGGACAGCTCCTTACTTGGATTGGTGTCTGTGATCGCACCAATTATTGCAGGTGGTAATACCTGTATTGTACTGGCTTCTGAAAACCTTCCGCTTTGTTCCATTTCGTTTGGTGAAGTCCTTCATACATCTGATCTCCCCGGAGGCGTGGTGAATATTCTCACAGGAAAAGTATCAGAACTGGCACCCCAATTTGCAGCTCATATGGATGTGAATGCGGTCGTGTATTGTGGTGCTGATGAAAATATCCAGCGCGATCTCCAGGAAAAAGGTGCTGCCAACGTAAAGAGGGTGATCACCCATAAAAATATCAACTGGAGTAGTGAACGCGGACAATCACCATATTACATCATGGATACACAAGAAGTTAAGACAACCTGGCACCCGATTGAAAATATTGGAGGTGGAGGCAGTGGATATTAATTTCCTGGCGATTTACAGATGTTTAACAAATTGCTTAGATTAAAATCCAATTAATTCAGCTCTTTACTCTGGTATCTGGACTGGTTTTTGTCAAAGCCTTCCATAATTTTAGATCTATGAGATATTTTTTCATTTGCTTTCTGGTTTTGCTGACAGGTCTCGCACAGGCACAGATCTCTGTGAGCGATACTTCATCTGTGATCGTACACAAGGATCCCCGGGTTGATGTATTACTGAAAAAACAGGGTGAAGCCAATGCAGCTATCAGGAAAGCAAATGCACGTACTGCAAAAGGTTATCGCCTCCTGGTAGTAAATACCAATAAAAGAGACGAAGCCATTGCTGCCAAAACAAAGGTCTATACCAACTTCCCGGAATTAAAAGCTTACCTCAGCTACCAGTCGCCATATTTCAAATTGAAAGTGGGCAACTTCAGAACAAGAGAAGAAGCCAAAGAATATCAAACCTACCTCCAGGCATTTTTTCCAAAAGGAGTCTTCATCATGAATGACATTATAGAGGTCACTCCTGAAAAAGATAAGGAAGATGAGAACCCGTAATTGAGTGGTATTCGCTGGTTTTATATAGATTGCATATCTATGATGCAACCACAAAAGATCAGGGAACTGGCAAAAAAATATGCGCCGGAATTCATCCAAATCAGACATCATCTTCATGCACATCCTGAACTCAGTTACCAGGAATATGAGACTTCCAAGTTTGTACAGGACAAACTTTTATCTTATAATATTCCTTTTGAAGTAAAAGCTACTACAGGTGTTGTTGGATTGATCGAAGGAAGAAATCCTTCCTCCAGGATCATTGCCCTGCGTGCCGATATGGACGCACTCCCAATCATGGAAGCCAATGATATTCATTACAAGTCAACCATTCCGGGTGTGATGCACGCCTGTGGTCATGATGTACATACCACCTGCCTGCTGGGTGCTGCCAAAATACTTTCAGAAACAAGAAATGATTGGGAAGGAACAGTGAAACTGATCTTCCAGCCTGGTGAAGAAAAGAACCCCGGTGGCGCCAGCCTCCTGATCAATGAAGGAGTTTTATCCAAGCCCTCCCCTGCAGCCATCTTTGCATTGCATGTGAATCCTCAACTTGAAATTGGAAAGCTAAGCTTTCGTGAAGGAAAGGTGATGGCCAGTGCAGATGAAATCTACATCACTATAAAAAGTAAAGGCGGCCATGCCGCAGCTCCTCATCTCACCGTTGATACTATCCTTGTGGCTTCACACCTGATTGTTGCCCTGCAACAGGTCATCAGCCGGAATCATAATCCATTGCAGCCTTCGGTACTTTCCATTACCTCATTCCAGGGTGGCAGTACTACGAATGTCATTCCCTCAGAAGTAAAACTAATGGGCACCTTCAGGGCCATGGATGAAGAATGGCGATTTAGGGCACATGATATCATCAGGAAGCTTTCAACAGAGCTGGTACACTCAATGGGCGCAGAGATCGATCTTCATATTGATGTAGGATATCCAGCAGTGTACAATAATGAAAAGCTTCACGAACAGGCAAAAGAACTGGCTGGCCAATACATGGGCAATGATCATGTTGAAGAAACAGAGATCCGCATGGGTGCCGAGGACTTTGGATTTTATTCGCAACAAATACCCGGTTGTTTCTTCCGACTGGGTACAGCTAATAAAGCAAAAGGCATTACGGCAGGTGTTCATACTCCCTTGTTCAATATCGATGAAGATGCCATTGAAACCGGAATAGGCATCATGGCCTGGCTGGGCATGAATGGCAGGGCAGTGAGTTGATGCAACGCTTTACCATTTCATGTTGTCAACAGCCAAACTACTGATATGAAATTTTTCCTGGCTGTTATTCTGCTGTTCTCGATCTGGTCCTGCAAAAAATCTCTCGAAGCGGATGAACTGATCATCCCGGTTTCATCCTGTGTAACGCAACAATATGATAGCGGAGCTGTGCAGGTGTGCTTTGATAGTTTGCTGGAAGAATCACGTTGTCCAATCAACGCTGATTGTGTCTGGCAGGGAGTAGCAAAAGCAAGATTTTTTGTGACCATCAACAGTGTACAGCATACCATGATTTTATCCACGCTTGACCTGGCGCCACATTACAACAATGATGCTTTGATTGATGGATATCATTTTCAACTTCAAAATATCTTTCCTTATCCGGGTACTACAGGAGAATTGAAGGCGGTACTGAGTGTGAGTAATTAGCGGATAGTTCATAGTTCATAGATCATGGTTCATAGTACGGGTCGCGGACTTAGAGCGTAGGCAATCGCGGATGGCAGAAGCATATAGCAGATCATTTCTGTCTTGTGCAACTATGAACTATGATCCATGAACAAGATGTCGCCAAAATGGGTTCAAATCGTTTGAAGTTCAAAAATGGCCAAAATCCTTTACCGACAACAGTTTCAAATAACTGAAATTTTCAACATCGAAACGCTAGTGATGGTCGATGGACAATGGTGTAGGCACCATGATCTATGAACTATGAACTATCAACTAAAACCCATAAAAAAACCTGCAGATGATCTGCAGGTTTCAACCAATAAAGATTCGTGTTTTATTTTCCGGACCTTCCTGAAGATCCGCCCGATCTGCCACTGCTTCTGCCGGAAGAAGAACCTCTTCCACTACCTTCACCACTGCGGCCACCTTCTGACTCTTCTTTTCTTTTTCTTCTTTGGTATGCCTGTTCGTGGGGTTGCTGACTAACGCGCCTGCGGTCAGCGCCACCTCTTTTGTTTGGATCGTCTGCCATAATAATTGATTTTTAGAAAAGGCTTCAAAAGACATGCCATAGAGAAATGGCTGCAGACAGTAAGCCTTCGTAAAAATTCCAGCTTGAATGCTGTCGAGAGTCATTATTGCTCCTTTATTTAATTCGTATTTTGCAGCGCATTTTGAAAAGGTGATTAGTTATAGTTATTTGCCTTGTCGGGATGCCGGGCATTTTGATTCAGTACAAGTGAGTGACACAACAGGTGTTGATAGGATTACTGAAGCCGACCCAATAAAAAACAAATATGCAAAAAGATCTCAGGAAACAACAGGCGCTGGAATACCATTCGAAAGGAAGGCCGGGAAAAATAGAAGTAGTTCCAACAAAGGAAGCCAAGACGCAGCGTGATCTTTCTCTGGCTTATTCACCAGGAGTGGCTGAACCCTGCAAGGAGATTGCAGCCAATAAAGAAACCATTTATCAATATACTGCCAAGGGCAACCTTGTAGGCGTGATCAGCAATGGCACTGCCGTTTTGGGACTGGGAGATATTGGTCCTGAAGCCAGCAAACCCGTTATGGAAGGTAAGGGCGTACTCTTCAAGGTCTTTGCTGACATTGATGTTTTTGATATTGAGATCAATGAAAAAGATCCTGAAAAATTCATCCAGATCGTAAAGGCGCTTGAACCCACTTTTGGAGGAATCAACCTCGAAGATGTTAAGGCACCTGAATGTTTTATTATTGAAAAAGCACTAAGGGAACAACTTACTATTCCCGTAATGCATGATGATCAGCATGGTACAGCTATCATCAGCGCTGCAGCACTATTAAATGCCTTGCAGATACAAAAGAAAAAGATCGACAAGGTCAGATTTGTGATCAATGGTGCAGGCGCAGCTGCCATGGCCTGCATACAATTATATGTATCGTTGGGTGCGAAGCCTGAAAATTTTAATGTCTTTGATATCAACGGGCCGCTTCACCGCGGAAGGACTGATCTTGAAGAATTCAAACTGAAGTTTGCCAACGCCAAAGAAGACATGACGCTTGATAAGGCTTTGAAAGGAGCTGATGTTTTTGTTGGCCTGAGCGTGGGTAATGTGGTAACACCAGATATGGTAAAAAGCATGGCAAAGAATCCAATTGTTTTTGCGATGGCGAATCCTGATCCCGAGATTCCATGGCAGGAAGCCACTGCTGTGCGAAATGATCTCATCATGGCTACGGGTAGAAGTGATTTCCCTAACCAGGTAAATAATGTTCTGGGCTTCCCTTATATTTTCAGAGGCGCGCTCGATGTTCGTGCCACCCAGATCAATGAAGCCATGAAACTGGCTGCTGTAAAGGCCCTGGCTGAATTGGCACAATCGCCCGTTCCTGATATTGTGAACCTGGCTTACAACACAAAGACTATCACTTTTGGACCTGATTATATCATTCCCAAACCTCTAGATCCTCGACTTCTTTCCACTGTTGCTCCTGCAGTAGCCAAAGCAGCAATCGAAAGTGGTGTTGCGCAAAAGCCCATTGCCGACTGGGAAGGTTATGCCAATGACCTGAACCGCAGGCTGGGGCTGGACAACCAGGTAATTCGTGTATTGGGAAACAAAGCAAGAAGAGATCCGAGAAGAATTGTTTTTGCTGAAGCCGATAATGTAAAGATCCTGAAAGCTTCACAGATCGTGATTGATGAAGGGATCGGTTATCCAATTTTATTGGGAGATGAGACCAAGATCAGGACACTGGCGCAGGCGAATGGCATAGACCTGGAAGGATTGCCCATTTTTGATCCACGCAGTGATGCCATGGAAGAAAAACGCAACCAGTACGGTGAATTGTTTTTCAAAAAAAGGCAGCGCAGGGGATTCAATGCATACGAATCCAAAAAAGTGATGAAGGACCGCAACTATTTTGGTTGCATGATGGTGGAAACAGGAGATGCAGATGCCATGATCTCGGGCTTGTCAAAAAATTATCCCGATACCATCAGGCCTGCAATTCATTGCATAGGTATGGAAGAAGGAACCAGGCGCATTGCAGGTATGTACCTCATGCTGACAAAAAAAGGACCTTTATTTCTTGCTGATACCACTGTAAACTTTCATCCTACCGCACAGGAGCTTGCAGAGATCACGCTGCTCGTTGCCAAAGAGGTGAGGCATTTCAATATTGTTCCCCGCATTGCCATGTTGAGTTATTCCAATTTTGGCAGCAGCAATTCAGAGGAAGCCAGGCTGGTTGCCGATGCCCGGAAGCTGATCAAAGATCAAATGCCCCACCTGATCGTTGATGGCGAGATGCAGGCAAGCGTGGCTTTTAATAATGATCTTTTAAAGGAGAACTATCCTTTCAGTGAGCTGGTTGATAAGGATGTGAACACACTTATCTTCCCCAATCTTGCTTCAGGAAACATAGCCTATAATTTATTGAAGGAGTTAGGTGCCGCTGATGCCATTGGCCCGATTTTATTAGGCCTCAAGAAGCCTGTGCATATATTACAACTGGGAAGTTCGGTTCGTAATATCGTGAACATGGCTACCATTGCCGTTATAGATGCGCAATTAAAAGGCGAAGCTGCCACCGAGGAAATGAAACGATCGCCATGGTGGAAACGGTTTAGAAAAAAATAAGGAATTACAGAAATCATCCATTGGCATTGAAAGATGGGCCTGGGCCATTATCTTTAAATACGTAAGGCTATCATTGATAATAAAAGGCTATGACACTATTCAGCGAGATCGGTAAATACCTTATCATGATCAAGGGTATGTTTTCCAAACCTGAGAATTGGAAAATGTACTGGAAGGAATTCATGCACCAGTGTTCCGAGATCGGTATTGGTTCTTTGGGTATTGTAGTGATCATTTCTATTTTCATGGGTGCTGTATCCACTGTACAGACAGCCTATCAGCTCACCAGTCCTTTTATTCCCAAATACACTATCGCACAGGTTGTTCGTGATACCGTGATCCTGGAGTTTGCTCCTACCCTGGTTTCTATTGTACTTGCCGGTGTGGTGGGAAGTAAGATCGCCGGAGAGTTGGGAAACATGCGTGTTTCTGAACAAATAGATGCCCTGGAGATCATGGGCATCAATACCAAGGCTTACCTCGTCCTTCCAAAGATAGTTGCAGCACTGGTAGTAATCCCCATGCTGATTGTAATTGCTGCTGTCCTGGGAATTATGGGAGGACAATTTGCGGGAACCTTATCAGGAATTTTATCCGCAGAAGAATATCATAAGGGACTGCTTGCAGGCTTTACACCTTACAATGTTTTTTTCTCACTTGCCAAAGCTTACACTTTTGCTTTTCTGTTGTCAAGCATACCATCCTATTATGGATACCATGTAAAAGGTGGTGCACTCGAAATTGGAAGAGCCAGCACAAGGTCAGTTGTAGTAAGCTGTGTTACGATCCTGTTTGCAGATTACATTCTTGCCGCCATACTATTATGATATGCGGAAACGAAAACTGTTTCTCTGGATATTTCTGGCACTGACCATTCTAAACATCCTTGTATTTTTTTCAAGAGATAGATTCCGCTATCAATCATATACTGACTATTCCAGCTTATATGCGCCCTGTGACCGGAAGTGTTATGATACATGGAGCGGACTGGCAAAGGATGTTCCCACCGATGAATTGCTGATCGCTAAAAAGATCTCGGACAGTTTTTTAATTGAGCATGCAGGTACTTATTCAAGAGTATTGCGAATTGGCAATTTTCTTTACAACCGTTTTCATAACCAATTAGGAAGTCCGGGTGCTGCATTGCAGGGAGCAACGCCATTACAACAATTCCGTTTATTGTCGGCAAATGACAGCCTGGAACTATGGTGCAATAATTTTGCACAGATGTTCTCCATGTTTTGCTGGTCGCAGGATATCGTTTGCAGGACCATAGAAGTACTGAATCCCGGCGATCATCATGTATTGAATGAATGTTATCTTCCCGAGACCAAAAAATGGATGGTAGTAGATCTTACCAGTAATTTACTCAGCATCAGCATTCGTGGACAACTGGCGAATTTTATTGATTCCAGAAAAGCAGCAAAGGATGGAGTAAATATGGAAGCGATGATTTCAGCAGGTGATTCCATTAATTCAAAGAAAGTTGAATGGACGCAGGGAAATATCCCGGTTTATTATAAAGATGATCTGCCGCTTTATTTTTATCATACGGTAAACCTGGAAAAAGTTTATGGCTGGCAAAATAAGATCAGGTCTTACCTGACGCCTGTTTCATGGTATGATATTTTCCGGGAAAAAGGCGGCAATAACCTGCCATTCTACTTAAAACAGGTGCTGATTGTTTTGTGGATCGCTTCATTTTTTGTATTTCTGGGCAGCCGAACGAAATTTAGATCATGATTGAAGTAAAAAATATCAGGAAGGGATTTGGTGGAAAGACGGTGATTGAGGGAGTAAGCGCTACCATGAAATCAGGTATGTGCAATCTTATTATTGGCGCCAGTGGAAGCGGCAAGACGGTTTTTATGAAATGCCTTGTGGGTCTTTTCCAGCCCGATAGCGGTGATATTCTTTACAGTGGTGAGAATTTCACAAAAATGTCGATTGAACAGAAAAAAGAGATCAGAAAGCAAATTGGTATGCTGTTCCAGGGCTCTGCATTGTTCAGCAGCATGACGGTAGAAGAAAACATCATCTTCCCATTGGACATGTTTACCCGTGACACCAGGAAAAAAAAACTGGAAAGAGTGAATGAAGTACTGGAAAGGGTGAATCTTACCGGGGCCAATAAAAAATTCCCTGCCGAGCTGAGTGGTGGTATGATGAAAAGAGTAGGTATTGCAAGAGCTATCGTTCTCAACCCAAAATATCTTTTTGTTGATGAACCCAATTCGGGACTGGATCCTCAAACCTCCGGGCTCATTGACCAGTTGATCAAGGAAATTACATTAGAGTATAATATCACCACGGTCATCAATACGCATGACATGAACAGTGTAATGGAGATTGGCGACCAGATCATCTATATGTACGAGGGCCATAAGGAATGGGAAGGCAATAGTAAGGAGATTATCTTCAGTAAAAATGAAAGACTGAATAATTTCATCTTTGCTTCCGAGTTTTTACGAGACGCAAAAGACATGAGGATGCTACAGGAAGCCGGCAAAATCTCCACCGACCGGGATATGGATCAACTGATGTCAAAAGACACTCCCCCGCTTGAACCGGGCAACGAATAATCACTTCTAAAGAATATCGAACAGATGAATTCTTGTCACCCTGTAAGGGATTGAACAAGGAAGGTAGAAGTGAAGGAGATATCGATCAACCGATCACTTCTAAAATCGATATTCCTTGTTCGTCTGTTCGTTATTCCCTGAAAATTTCGAACAGATGAATTCTTGTCATCCTGTAAGGGATTGAACAGGGAAGGTAGAAGTAAAGAGAAAATCGATTAATCAATCACTTCTAAAATCGATATTCCTTGTTCATCTGTTCGATATTCCCCCAGATTCTTCAATTTCCTTACTTTTGCCCAACTTTTAAAAGACGCTATGAGCATTCTTGTCAATAAAAACTCTAAGGTCCTGGTACAGGGATTTACAGGCACGGAAGGAACTTTCCACGCTTCTCAGATGATCGAATACGGCACTAATGTAGTTGGTGGTGTAACTCCCGGAAAAGGTGGTACTACACATCTCGACAGAAAAGTATTCAATACGGTTGCTGATTGTGTGAAAGAAACCGGCGCAAATGTATCCATCATCTTTGTTCCACCTGCATTTGCAGCTGATGCCATCATGGAAGCCGCTGACGCTGGAATTGAACTTGCCGTTTGTATCACTGAAGGCATTCCTGTTCAGGATATGGTGAAAGTGAAAAACTTTTTGCAGGGAACCAATACCAGGCTGATTGGCCCGAACTGTCCCGGTGTGATCACTGCTGACGAATGCAAGGTAGGTATCATGCCAGGCTTTGTTTTCAAGAAAGGAAGGATCGGCATCGTATCAAAATCAGGTACACTTACTTATGAAGCAGCTGACCAGGTAGCCAAAGCAGGCCTTGGTATTTCAACCGCTGTTGGTATTGGTGGTGATCCCATCATTGGTACCCCAACAAAAGAAGCGGTAGAACTGTTGATGAACGATCCTGAAACTGATGCCATAGTAATGATCGGTGAGATCGGTGGAGGCATGGAAGCTGAAGCGGCACGCTGGGTAAAGGAAACAGGAAATAAAAAACCTGTAGTTGGATTTATTGCAGGCCAGACAGCGCCTCCGGGACGTAGAATGGGACATGCAGGTGCTATTGTTGGTGGTGCTGAAGATACTGCTGCTGCCAAAATGAAGATCATGGCTGAATGTGGCATTCATGTAGTTCAAAGTCCTGCGGATATTGGCAAGACCATGGCACAGGTTCTCAACAAGAAATAAGATAAAATTGATCGTATAAAAAACTCCGCAATCTCGCGGAGTTTTTTGTTTTAGTTGTCCATGAAAGATAAAAATGGAGCCCTGACAAAAGTGAGGGCTCCGTAGTAATCATTAGGTAGGGATTTAAGGCTATCGGTAGTTTCTTATATACCTGTCAAGTTCTGTTTGTGATGCATAGGAAAAAAGATCATAAAGCTGTCTGAAATTTTGCCTGTCAACCAGCTTTGCATAGGATAATTTCACAAGTTCCAGCTTTTCAAATTCTGTTGTAAACACTTCAAGTATCTGCCTGACCTGGCTGGTATAAAAATAATTTTCATTGATAGCGTCCTTTGTGGTTCCCAGTCTGCCAAACCATTGACTGCGTATCCGCTGCATCAACTGAGTAAAATCGTAATCAGTCATTGCCTGCATATAGCCATTGTTATTGTTATTCCAGTCATCGTCATTCCAGCTACCATTTCTGTCGGCAAGACTTTTTTCATCCACTAGTGCCTTTCCAAAACGGTTGATAACTACATCCACATGGTATGAAGGCTTGACGTAAACTGTAGAAGTGTACAACAACTCTCCACGGCGGTCATTGTTACGTTTTCTATTCCTTGTATTACCATAGCCGTTGTTATTTCTTGTGACCCGGTAAACCTGTATGGTATGATTACCCGGTTGCACCTGGTTGAGAGTAAAGGTATTTTCCTCATCCTGGTACATGCGGCCGTCTACGTAAACTGAAAAATTTTTGTCTGAAATAATAGCGATGGTGAGTTTCCCTTCATTCCTGGCAAAAGCGGCAGTGAAGGTGGTGGCGAGTAAAAGGGTAAAGACTGTTTTCATAATCTATTCATTTTTGAAATAGAACCAGACGTGGCTGTGATGTTTAGTAAGTCCACGATAAACAAACGTTAAAGAACACCGCTCTTCACAGTACCTTCACATTTGAAAAATTATTTGTGTAATTATGTGCAGCAGGGCATCCAAGTGGTGCTCAAAAAATTCCTATTAGCTTATGAACTCAATCAGGCTCCTTTCAATTATTCTGGCGATTTTCTTTTTTAACAGCCAAAAACTACATGCACAGGTGAAGAATTATAACAGTCAATGGAAAAATGTCGATGAACTTATCCAGAAAAAAAATCTTCCCAAATCTGCACTTGCGGAAGTAAAAAAGATCTACACCCAGGCAAAAAAAGAAGGCCAGGAAACCCAGGTGATTAAGGCACTTGTTTACATGACTGGCTTACAGGAAGAAACCCGTGAAGAAAATTATTCCAAATCAATCTTAGAAATAGAAAATGAGATCAGAACATCAAAAGAGCCAGCAGCTTCCATTCTTAAAAGCATGCTTGCCGGGCTTTATTGGCAATACCTGCAAAACAACAGGTGGAAATTCTACGATCGCACCAACACAGTCAACTTCAATAAAAATGACATTGCTACCTGGACCCTTGATGATATTCACAAAAAGATCAGTGAGCTATTTCTAGCTTCCATCAAAAATGAAAAGACATTACAGTCAACCAGGCTAGACCGTTATGAAGCCATCATCAACAAAGGAAACAAAAGAAGTCTCAGGCCTACCCTATATGACCTGTTGGCCAACCGTGCACTCGAATATTTTAAAAACGATGAAGCTGACATAAAAAAGCCGGCTTATGCTTTCGAGATCATCCAGCCACAAGCTTTTGCAACAGCTCCTGTTTTTGCAAGATTTTCATTTAATACCAGGGATTCATTTTCACTCCAACATAAGGCCCTGGAAATTTACCAGAAGCTCATTGCCTTTCACCTGAAAGATAAAAAAGCCGATGCCCTGATTGACATTGATATAAACAGGGTCGAATTTGTTTACAATAAATCTGTAGCAGAGGATAAAGATTCATTATACCTGGCCTCACTTCAGTCAATGATTGATTTATATAAAGGCCATGCTGGTGTAAAACAGGCTCAATACCTCATAGCTTTATGGTATGAGAACAAGGCCTCGAATTACACGCCATTTAGCGATACCACCTTCAGGTATTACAGGGTGAAAGCAAGAGATATCCTTACAAAAATCGTAAAGGACAGCACCATAAAAAATGAAGGATGGACCAACAGCTACAACCTGCTTCAGTCTGTAGAAGCCAGGACCTTCAGCTTTGAGCTTGAAAAAGTAAATCTTCCCCTGCAGCCTTTTCGCAGTTTGGTTCACTACAGGAATATCAATTCACTTTATTTCCGCATCATCAGGGTAGATGAAAATTTAAAAAAATTACTAAAGGACAGAAATGAAAATGAAGCATTCTGGGCACTTCTGTTAAAGACGCCTTCCACCAGGAGCTGGCAACAAAAGCTTCCTGCCACAAATGACCTGCAGGACCATGCAGTTGAAATTAAAATCGATAGTCTTCCTGCAGGAGAGTATTATTTACTGGCCTCACCAGATGCAAAATTTGAGACAAAGAAGAACCCATTGGGTGCCAGGAAATTTCATGTATCCAACATCAGTTACATCAACAGGAAGGAAAATTTCTTTGTTCTCAACAGGCAGAGTGGCCAGCCTCTTGTCAATGCATCAGCAACGGTTTACAAGCAGGATTACAATTACAAGACCTCTAAATATGAAAAAAAGAACATCGGCACATTTACTACAGATAAAAATGGATATTTTAAAATAGCAGTTGACAGGGAAAACGCTTACAATAATTATTTTATTGAGCTGACCCATGGCAATGATCACCTGGACCTGGATGAATCAACCTATGGTTATTATTATCATGATTATATCAACCGCCAACAGGACAGCCTGAAAAGCATTTTCTTTTTTACCGACAGAGGGATCTACCGTCCCGGACAAACGGTTTATTTTAAGGGCATCGCTATTTCAACAGCAAGATCGGGTAATGCCATTCTACCCAACTTCACTACTACTATTTATCTCACCGATGCCAATTACCAGTACATTGATTCAGTAAAAGTGACCACCAATGAATTCGGTTCTTTCAATGCAAAATTTGTACTGCCACAAAATACCATGAATGGAAACTTTCAGCTGGTAGATAAAAAACATTCTGTTCAGGATTCCTATTTCTCGGTGGAAGATTATAAGAGACCCAAATTTTTTGTTGAGTTTGAAAAGATCAGTAAGGCTTACAAGGCCGGAGAGCAGGTAACAGTAACAGGATCTGCAAAAGCTTATGCCGGAAATAATATTGATGGCGCAAAAGTTTCTTACAGGGTGGTAAGAGAACCAAGGTTTATTTACACCTGGTATTTTTCAAAATGGTGGATGCCACCAACAGAAGAAATGGAAATCGCTCATGGCGAAACCACAACTGACAAAGATGGTAAATTTTCTATCAGCTTTACAGCGATCCCGGATAAAACCATCGATCCGAAATTTGATCCTGTATTTGATTACCGAATCTATGCAGATGTAACCGATATCAATGGTGAAACCAGGAGCAATGAAAACATTGTAACTGCCGGTTATAAATCTTTGCTGTTAAAAGCATCAGTACTGGAAAGAATGGCCATTGACTCTTTAAAGACACTGTCCATCCGTACAGAAAATATGAATGGAGAATTTCAGCCTGTCAGTGTTAAAGTTGAATTCAATCAACTTCAACCCGAACAAAGACTGATCCGTGAAAGGTTCTGGAATCGCCCCGACCAATTTATTTACAGCAAAGAAGAATACATCAGGCTTTTCCCACATGACGAATATGATAATGAAACTGATAAAAGCACCTGGAAAAAAGAATACCGTTTTTCTGTATCAGACAGCGTAAGGACAAACGGAGAATTTCCTGTAAATCCTAAAAACCTGAAACCTGGATTTTATGAGATCACCATCACTACAAAAGACAAGGATGGCAAGGAGATCAAAGAACTGCTTAATACAGAGTTATTTGATCCAAAAACAAATGGCTTTAATAAACCAGAATATATCTGGACAAAAGGAAGCCAGCAAGCCATAGAACCGGGTGAATCAACTACGGTGCAGGTGGGTACTTCAGCTGACCAGGTGTTTTTGATTAATGAAACCGACAGGCCCAAAAACTGGGTCGACGACCAACCCAATATTGATAAGATCAGGAAGCCGATAGAAGAAGTGAATAAT
Organism: Bacteroidota bacterium; assembly: GCA_023386045.1. Lineage (GTDB taxonomy): Bacteria > Bacteroidota > Bacteroidia > Chitinophagales > Chitinophagaceae > Flavisolibacter. The sequence goes on along the minus strand of JAEWKK010000023.1, from coordinate 34,854 downwards.
CAACCTGATTTCAGGTTTGCGCAACTGGATCATGAAAAACGTTCTTTCGCATTTTCCGCCACTGAAGAAGACAGGGGCAGTTACGGAGTGGCTTTCTTCTTTGTAAAGGATAACAGGTTCTATCAGTTCAGCGACAGGATCATTGTGCCCTGGACCAATAAGGAGCTTGAAATTGAATATGCCACATTCCGTGACAAAACGCTTCCCGGGAGTGAAGAAAAATGGAAGGTGAAGATCAAAGGATATAAGAATGAAAAGGTAGCAGCGGAAATGCTGGCCAGCATGTATGATGCTTCGCTTGACCAGTTCAGGATGCACAATTGGACAAAACCCCTCATCTGGCCGCAATACTATTCCCAGCTGATTTGGAATGGAGAAATCAACTTCCAGGCAGTCAGCTCCGAACTCAAACCTATCACAGAATTTGTTTACAGGAATTACGAGAAACAATACGATGAGCTGATGCTTGACATCAACAGCATCAATGAACGTAACTGGAGATATAAGTTCGGACAGGTTAGCCGGAAAGGAATGTTTGGCAAACTTGAAAACGTGGAAGTTCAAATGATGAAAGTCAGTGACGCAGCTGCGCCTAACCAAATGGAATTTCATGCAGACGGAGTAACCGACAGCACGATGATGATGAGTCAAATACCTACTCCCGGTAAAGACAGTCCCCAGCCACTCCAGGTGCGCAGGAATTTTAATGAAACGGCTTTCTTCTTTCCTGAATTAAGAACTGACAAGGATGGAAATATTGAATTCTCATTTACCACTCCGGAAGCGCTTACCAAATGGAAGCTTCAAACCTTTGCACATACCAAAGACCTCGCCTTCGGACTGGCGCAAAAAGAGCTGGTCACACAGAAAGAACTGATGGTTCAGCCTAATATGCCAAGATTTCTGAGACAGGGAGATAAGATGGAACTGTCAGTAAAAATTGTCAACCTTTCCGCAACTGAATTAACAGGGCAGGCAGAACTCCAGCTGTTTGATGCCACTACCAACCAATCGGTTGATGGATGGTTCATGAATAGTTTTCCCAACCAGTATTTTACAGTTGCTGCCGGACAGAGTGAGGTGGTGAAGTTCCCGGTGCAGGTGCCCTTTCAATTCAGCAATGCATTGACATGGAGAGTAGTGGCCCGTTCAGGAAACTTTAGTGATGGTGAAGAAAATATACTGCCCATTCTTTCCAATAAGATCCTCGTCACTGAAACCATGCCTTTACCTGTCAGAGGTAGTGATACAAAAACATTCAATTTCGAAAAGCTATTGCAATCAGAGAGCAGTCCTACCTTACAACACCATGCCCTTACAGTTGAATATACCTCCAACCCCGCATGGTATGCAGTGCAGGCGCTTCCCTACCTGATGGAGTATCCTTATGATTGCGCCGAACAAATCTGGAACCGTTATTATGCCAACGCGCTGGCCATGAAGATCGCTAACGCAGCACCACGCATCAAATCCATTTTCGAGCGCTGGAAAACGCTGGATACAACTGCTCTCCTTTTTAACCTGCAAAAAAACCAGGAGTTGAAATCAGCATTGCTGGAAGAAACACCATGGGTGATGCAGGCCAAATCCGAAACAGAACAAAAGAAAAATATTGCATTGCTATTTGACCTGGTTCGCATGAGCGCCGAGATGGAAGCCAACCTTGCCAAATTAAAAGACATGCAAAGTTCGAATGGTGGATTTGTATGGTTCAAGGGTGGTCCTGATGACCGCTATATAACGCAATACATACTTACGGGAATTGGTCACCTTAAAAATTTGGGTGTTGACATCAAAGAACTTCAACCAATTGTGCAGGCAGCCATTCCTTACCTCGATAAAAAAATAAAAGAAGATCACGACCAGCTGATAAAAAATAAAGCCGACCTGAAAAAACAACAGTTAAGTTATTCGCAGGTGCAATACCTGTACATGCGCAGCTTTTTCAATGAAATGAACATACCGCAGGCTTCAAAAAAAGCATTTGATTTTTACAGGCAACAGGCTTCGCAATTCTGGATGAAGCAAAATCATTACATGCAGGGGATGATCGCATTAGCCCTGTACCGTTTTGAAAAACAAAAGAACATTGGTCAATTGGTTACACCCAGGGCTATTCTTGCTTCATTGAAAGAATCTTCCATCAGCAATGAAGAATTGGGTATGTACTGGAAAGACCAGCGCTTCGGTTACAGCTGGTTCTGGTATCATGCACCCATAGAAACACAGGCACTGATGATCGAAGCCTTTCATGAAATCACAAAAGACACGGCAACCGTAGATGACCTGAGAACCTGGTTGATCAAAAACAAGCAGACCAATAACTGGAGAACCACGAAGGCCACAGCCGAAGCCTGTTATGCCATGTTGCTTCAGGGTACTGAATGGATCAGCAGTGAACCGCTGGTAGAGATCAGGCTTGGATCAACCATCGTATCTTCTCAAAATCAAAAACAGGAAGCAGGTACAGGTTATTTCAAGGAAACCATAGAAGGACAAAAAGTAAAGCCGGAGATGGGTAAGATCACAGTACATGTTCAGCAACCCTCCTACAACAGCAGGCCTTCATGGGGTTCGGTGTACTGGCAGTATTTTGAAGACATGGATAAGGTAAGTTCAGCCGCTACTCCATTGCAACTGAATAAAAAACTCTTTATAGAAAAGAATACTGATCGCGGGCCGGTACTGGTTCCCATTACTGAGAGCAGCCAGATAAAAGTTGGCGACAAGATCAAGGTGAGAATAGAATTAAGGGTGGACAGGGATATGGAATATGTTCATATGAAAGACATGAGGGCTTCCGCTTTGGAACCTGTCAATGTATTGAGTGGATATAAATGGCAGGATGGACTGGGTTATTATGAAAGCACCAGGGATGCCAGCACCAATTTCTTTTTCAGTTACCTGAGAAAGGGCAGCTATGTTTTTGAATATCCATTATTTGCTACACATGCAGGAAGCTTCAGTAATGGCATAACAACCATTCAGTGTATGTATGCACCAGAGTTCAGCGCTCATAGCGAAGGGATAAAAATAGAAGTGGAATAAAGGTAGATACCTTATAACTAGTCAAATGCCTTTCTTAACCGAAAGGCATTTGCTTTTATAAGATCCATGAACAGTTGATTACAAATTAATTTTATTAAATCGCTTCATCATAGTTATAATATAAATCTGCACTTACGTGTGATTTTGCGCTCCATTTATCATATTCCTTTCCTCCTTATCTTTGCCCATGGCAACAAACTCCACTTCCAGAAACTTCATAGAAGGCTTAACATTTGATGATGTTTTACTTGTTCCCGCTTACTCCCAGATCCTTCCCAGGGAGGTAGAGATCAAAACCAGGCTCACCAGGGACATAACCCTCAATATTCCCATGGTATCCGCTGCAATGGATACAGTTACAGAAGCTTCTCTTGCTATTGCGCTGGCACGTGAGGGCGGCATTGGTATTCTTCACAAGAACATGAGTATTGAAAGGCAGGCCGACCAGGTAAGAAAGGTAAAAAGAAGCGAAAGTGGTTTGATCGTTGATCCCATTACCCTGCCGGTTGACGCAAATATTGGAGATGCACAAAGGCTGATGAAAGAGAACCGCATCGGTGGTATTCCCATTGTTGAAAGCAACGGCCGTTTGGCCGGTATCCTTACGAACCGTGATCTCAGGTTTGAAGAAGATCCAAACCGCAAAGTAAGTGAGATAATGACCAGAGAAAATCTGATCACAGCTCCAGAAGGCACTGACCTTAAAAAAGCCGAAGCCATTCTTCGCAAAACAAAAGTTGAAAAACTGCCTGTAGTTGATAAAGATGGAAAACTCATAGGCCTCATCACCTACCGCGATATCTTACAATTAACTTCTTTCCCCAATGCTGTTAAAGATTCAATGGGCAGACTCCTCGCCGGAGCGGCCATTGGTGTAACGGCTGATATTCTTGACAGGGTTTCTGCGCTTCACCAGGTGGGCGTGGATGTGGTAGTGCTGGACAGTGCACATGGCCATTCAAAAGGTATTATTGAGTCGCTCAAAAAAGTAAAAAAGAATTTCAAAAATATTAATGTCATTGCCGGCAATATTGCCACCACAGAAGGAGCAGAAGCATTGGCAGAAGCAGGTGCTGATGCCGTGAAAGTAGGTATTGGTCCCGGTTCTATCTGCACCACCAGGATTGTAGCAGGTGCAGGTGTACCACAGCTTACAGCCATCATGCAGGCACATGCAGCTTTGAGCAAAAAAAATATTCCATTGATCGCGGATGGTGGAATCCGTTATACGGGTGACATGGTTAAGGCACTTGCAGCGGGTGCTGATTGTGTAATGATGGGAAGCATATTCGCAGGCACTGAAGAAAGTCCGGGTGATACTATCATTTATGAAGGCAGGAAATTCAAGGAATACCGAGGCATGGGTTCTCTTGGTGCCATGTCTGGTGGAAGTAGCGACCGCTATTTCCAGGATCCGGAAGCGGATGTAAAAAAATATGTTCCTGAAGGCATTGAAGGTCGTGTTGCATATAAGGGCATGCTGAAGGAAATCGTTTACCAGTATGTGGGTGGTTTAAGAGCAGGCATGGGATATTGCGGTTCACAGAACATACAGGAACTGCAGGGAGCAACCTTTGTAAAGATCACCAATGCCGGCATGCGTGAAAGCCATGCGCACGATGTTGAGATCACAAGGGAAGCGCCGAATTATAGTAGAAAGTAGATCATAGTTCATAGTTCATGGTCCATAGTGTGTAGTCCATGGTCCATAGACACTGGTCCATGGACCAGTGTTCATAGTTAAGGTGACGTCACATGAATTTTTGACTATTTAATAAAAGCATTTTTTTGTTACCGGGCTGTAGTACTACTATCATCGCCTGTTGTGTCACTCACTTCAGGGTCCAGAACAATATTCAGAAAAGACATAGCCACTAAAGAGGATGAAGCATAGATCGTTGTTCATCGTCCATGATCCATGGACCAGTGTTCATAGTTCATAACTTAATGTCAGTTTACCTCGAACCTTCCCAACGCTCTCGCTCTGTTTCCCGCTCTGGCTTTTTTTCGAAGCACAAAGTTCACCAGAGACCACAACGGACACGAAGTATTTGATTCTTATAGGTTGAAAGTCTTCAATCGCAACTATGCATTGTATAGTCTCAACCAAGAAAGGAATCGGAAATGTTCCAGCGCCTTTTCCCGTGGGTTGGTTTAGTGAATCCTTCTACTATAAAGTTTGCCAACGGGGAACAGCGCCTCCAGTTGCGTCGCATAACACGAAGCATGGTCTAGATCCTAAAATTTTCGATAAAAAAGACTTTTCTCCGATGGCGATTTCGGGAGAGGAAATGTTTGATCAGAGGAAATGTACCGGATCGAAAATTGCGAAGCAATTCGCCGAAACAAACAATAAAATAAAAACCCATGAGGCAATCGCCTTGACTTTTTTGTTACTTTTTTTGTTAAGCCTGTCCGCCGAAGCGAGCGAAGGCGGGAAAAAAAGTAAAGGGATAACCGGGAAAACGGGAATTTTATAATTAAATAAAATTGAAGGTAGAATGTCTTAAAGTGTCAGATAAATTTTTTGCACAATACAGTGAGTACTGCGACTTGATATAAGACTGATTAGCTATTTAGCAGAGCAGCAATAGTTATAAAAGCGACTGATAAAATTAGATATACTAATAACCAATTTTTCCCTCTACTTATCAAATCACGATCGTATTCAGCCTTTCTGAGTTTTTCTTCAGGTATAAAATATCGTAACAAGAAAAATAGAGGTACAACAAATAAAGCTCCTCTTCCATAGTAATTCCAAAGATTGCTACCACTCCTATGGGGAAAATAATCAGCCAAATCAAACATTGCCATAATTCCAAAAATATTAAGACTTATAATGCCGGCTAATTGCAGCAGTGATCCGATATAGGCAACTTCATTTGAAGGACCCTTGTTAAAATCGTAAATCAAAAATGCAACAAAAGTTAACAATCTCATGGCTTGTGTTCTTTTAAGCTATATCAAGCTGAAATTTAATAATTTCAGCTCAGCTCGTGGCGCGAATATTGATCGAAATGCTTTAAGCATTATGGATCAAAAAACCATTTGGACAATTGGGCACTCGACACATACTCTGGAAGAATTGATAGCTATGCTCAAATCCTTTCAAATTGAATTGCTCATCGATATCAGAAGATTCCCGGCTTCCCGAAAGTTTCCTCATTTCAATAAAGAATTTCTAACAAGCGCTTTACCCGAGAACCACATACAATACAAACATTTGATCAATCTTGGAGGCCGCAGGGCACCACGCAAAGATTCCCATAACACAGGCTGGCGGGTTGATGCCTTCAGAGGATATGCCGATTATATGGAAACGGAAAATTTTCATGAAGCAATCAAAGATCTTGAGGATTTAGGAAAACAAAAAAGAACCGCTTACATGTGTTCAGAAGCCGTATGGTGGCGTTGTCATCGCTCGCTTGTATCGGATTATTTAAAATTCAAGGGATGGACTGTGATGCATATCATGGCAGTGGGAAAAGCTGAAGAACATCCTTATACAAAGCCGGCTATTGTTGAAGGCGGACGGCTGGCTTACTATTCAAAAGATTAAATTCTTATGCCTGAAGCAATAGCCGGTAAAACGGTAAAAACGGAAATTATTTTTAGATAAAATTGAACTAAGAAGTAGAAAGAAAATATCTCGAGGAGTCCCGCATAAGATGGCAAGCTATTAGTTCTGAGACTCCTCGCTCAAAGAAAAAAATCATTCCCGTTTTCCCGCTTTCCCGCCTAACTCAATACCCAATGGCCTGCAGAAATTCAGCCTTCCGCCGTTTGGAAACATCCAATACCCTGCCCTGCTGCATCACCACCTGCCCACCTTCTCCCCTGATGTACTTCTCAACAAAATACTTATTGATGACGGTCGAATGATGGATGCGTACAAACTGGTCGGCAGGCAGCATGTCCTCAAATTCTTTAAGTGTGCGGCTCACAAGAAATTTCTGATTGGTAGAGAGATAGATCTGTGTGTAATTATTACTTGCCTCCAGATAAATGATCTGATCGATATTGATAAAATGCAGGCCTTCGCTTGTAGGAATGGAAATGCGCTTGGGTTGTTTTTTATTCAAATGCTCCAGGAGAAGTTCCAGTTGCAATTGTGAATTCTTGTTTTCCCTGTTAGCTTCGGCTTTTGCAACAGCAGCTTTGAGATCCTCTATTTCAACAGGTTTTACCAGGTAATCCAGTGCGCTGTACTTAATTGCCTTTATGGCATAATGATCGTAAGCAGTGACAAAGATCAATCCAAAATTCCTGTACCTGAGTTGCTGCAGGAGTACAAATCCATTCATTACCGGCATTTCAATATCGAGGAATACCAGGTCAGGCTTCTCTTTCTCAATGGCAGTGATTCCATCTTTAGCATTCTCACAACGGTCAATGATCTCCACCTGCGGACAATGCTTGGCCAGCTTCTCGCTCAGGGCACTCAGGTTGCTCTGGTCATCATCTATCAAAATGGCTCGAAGCATTGACATGTTTTTATAGAAAACAATTGATGCGTACCACTGCTTTTGTACCAACAGGCATTCCCTCTTCTTCCAGGTCTGAAATTACCAGGTTTTTCTCCATGCCATCTTTATTATGTAATTGAATCCGTTCCCTGGTAATTTCCAAACCATAAGACTGCTGATCCGGTTTATTCATCTGCCTGATAGCATAAGCCTTTTTTCGTCCTATGCCATTATCCGTGATGGAATAGACAATATGTTCATCTTCCAATTGCGCACTTACCTTCAGTTGCCGGTTATTATCCTGCTTGTTGAGCAGCCCGTGATGTATTGCATTTTCAATAAAAGGTTGAATGATCAATGGAGGCACCCTGTAATCGCCATGCAACAGGGCTTCATCCGCATCAAGATCATAATTGAATTTATTGTTGCAGCGGAATTTTTCCATTTCCAGGTACAGCTTCATGGTTTCAAAATCCTTTTCAAAAGGCACGAGGTTGTTTTTTGAACTATCCAGCACTCCCCGCACCAACTTTGCGAATCTTGACAAGCAGGTAGTGGCCCTGTCTGGCTGATTGGTCTGAATGAGGTTGTCGATAGCACTCAGGCAATTGAAAATAAAATGAGGATTCATCTGGGCGCGCAAAGCCTGCATTTCCAATTCAAGGGTTTTTTGCCTCAAAGCAGATTGTTCACGTTCGTTGCGAAGCTTTTCATTTTTGCGCTTCAGAAGAAGATTACTGGCAATCATGATTGCAAATAATATCGCGATAACAAAACCAGCAATCAGGATGTTCTTCAATTGAACCTGTCTTTGAATTTCTTTTTTGTTCAGGGCTAATTGCTGTTCCTGGATCGCCTGATTTTTTTGCAGGAGACTGATTTTACTGTCTGCCTCTGATGCGGCGAGGTAGAGTGCCGTCCTTGCAGAATATTGCGCTGTTTCCATTGAATCTTTCAGCCTGTCGTAATGATAGAAATAAGCATATGCGCTGTCGTTTTGATTGGTTTCCCTGAATGTTGCCGACAACTGTTCTGATGCATCTTTCAAAAACTGCCTGTTATTGATGCCTGAAGCCAATTGGTATAATTCCCTGAAATATTGCAGGGCCACACGATGATCACCCTTGCCCAGATATGCTTTACCAGCAACAAGCAGGGAATACATGAGTGGAACCACATCCTGGTTTTTTCTTTGTTCTGCCAGTCCTGGTAAAACCTGCAACAACACGGAGTCGTATTGTTTTCGTACCAGCTGGATGTCGGTAGAAAAGCCCCATAAAGAAGCAGTAAATTTTTTTCTGACCGTGAAATCAGTTGTAAATAGATTGATGTTGTCCCGGTGCTTTTGCTGGTAGTACAAAACAGAATCGTATTGTTTTAATTGCAGATGAGCATAGGCTATGTCTTCCAAATGCGGCCATAGCAGGACAAATGGTGTAGCATAACGAAGAAATTCATGATAATATGCCAGTGCCTTCTGTGGATCTCCCACTCTGTTAAATGAGCGGGCAATAAAAGCGAGCGACATGGAGGTCAATAAGGAATCATTGATTTCCTTGCCTATTTGCTGCGCTTCTAAAAGATGTTCAAAAGCTTTCCAGTATTCGCCGCTTTTCGCAAACGTAAAGCCAATGGTTTCTGCACACCAACCTAAAAGTTTTTTATCCTTCGCCTTTATAGCAATCTGTCTGGCCAAAATGGCGGTATCTGCAGCATGCTGGTAATTACCTGTAAGTGCCAGGGCCAACGCGTGTGTATTATACGCCAGGCCCAGTAGTCGCAGATCGGTAGTGCCACGCAGCACTTCAATAGCCTTTGTACTATTGAACACCATTTCCTGTGGTTGTCCTAACAGCTTAGCCTTGATTTCTCCCTGCAGCAGGAATGCTTTTGCCAAACCGTTTTTATAGTTGATAGCAGATGCCAGCTGTAATGATTTATCTGAATATTGGAGTCCTGAGTCGGCGTGAATCCAATGGTAACAAAATTCTTCACTCAATTGGTTCAGGCAGTCAACACGTGTTGTACTATTAAGAAAGGGCAGTCGGTTCCTCAGGCTGTCAATGGTATGGGTTTGTGCATAGCAGGCAGCGTGATAAAGTAAAAAAAACGAGATGAGAAACCGGGCAATCATTTGAATCGGTTACTGTATTAAATATAAATATTAATCAGGAGATCTCTTTGTAAACAAATCACCATCCGGCAGCTTTGAAAGGGACCGGATGGTGTTGTTCTACTATCAGCTTTATTTAAAAACTGAGAACTCCTTCATAGTCAATTGATGCTTCGGCATGACCAGGAATCGCCACAGTATATCCTGTAAAATGCCCGCTTGCATTTTGGAACCTGCCAGTCCCTCCTGTAACCGTATGGTTATTGAAAATGTTCAAGCTGCCATTGGTGTTGGGCGAGGCAGTACCGGTAAAGCTGGTATAAAATTCATCACCATTAGCCGCAGTAAAGATTGCTGTTCCGCTTAAATTAAATGGCGGCTGCGCACTGAACATCAGGGTAGATACTGCCACAAAGGTTCCGTTTCCCAATTGGGTTGCATGTCCTGTTCCCGTAATGCGGGTTTGTAATACTGGCGGTGGCTGCAAAATCTGTGATGAAGTTGAATAGCTTCCTTTAAAAGGATGCTCTTGGGGACCTGTAGATTTTAAAGAGGCGGAACTGCTCAGGTTATTGCTTTCGTTTTCAATGGCCTCTTTCTGACAGGAAAATAAAAAACAGGAGGCAATAACTACTGACAGCGATATAAACTTTTTCATTTTGTTGGTTTTAAAAGTGAGTGTTGTTTTAAATTCAAAGTCTAAAGTAGAGAAGACCAAAAGGCATTTCAAGCAGCAGTGAGAATCCGGGAAGGTTTATTGAGTAAGTGGGAGAACTTAGCGCTTTACTGAAATGAAATATAATTTATGTAGCTTTCTTTTTAGTAAGCATGAATGGTTGAATCAATCACGAAAGAATTTCCCCTTTTACCAACATGAAAATTATTTCCTTAATCATTTTATCGCTTTTTAGTATCACTCAATATAAATGCAAAACACCATCAGCTGCTTCTGGCAGCATTAATTCCGGGACCATTACAGGAGCCGATCAAACCGATGCTTATTTACCTTATTTGAAAGGAAAAAGAATAGCCCTGGTGGCCAACCAGAGTTCCCTGATTGGAAAAAATAGCAGCGTTGACAGCTTACTTAGTCTGGGAATTAATATTGTAAAAGTGTTTGGACCTGAACACGGTTTCAGGGGAAATGCCAGCAATGGCGCTGTGGTAAACGATGAGAAAGATGCCAAAACTGGCATACCCATCATTTCATTGTATGGTAAAAATGAGAAGCCCACAAAAGAACAACTGGCGGATGTTGATCTGATGATTTTTGACCTTCAGGATGTGGGCTGCCGCTTTTATACCAATATCAATACACTGGAATATGTGATGGAAGCATGTGCCGAAAACAATAAGGAATTGCTGATCCTCGATAGGCCCAATCCGAATGGATATTTAGTAGACGGTCCTGTTATGACTGATGACAAATTCAAATCGGGTATAGGCATTCATTATACGCCCATGGCTCATGGCATGACCATTGGAGAATTTGCACAATACCTGAACGGAGAAGGTTATCTCAAAAAACCATGTCAGATAAAAATTATCAGGGTTGCCAATTACCATCATGATATGCCCTATGAACTTCCAGTTAATCCTTCACCCAATTTAAATACGCAGCAGGCTGTGATGCTTTTTCCAAGCTTATGTTATGTTTGAAGGAACAGTTATTAATGAAGGCCGGGGAACTTATATGCCCTTTACCATTTTAGGAGCACCCGCATTGAAAGAAAAGTATTCATTTTCATACAAACCTGTGAGTATTCCAGGCATGAGTGAAAGCCCACGTCATAAAGACGCGGTGTGTTATGGTCTTGACCTTCGTAATTATGATATTAACGAACTGCGGAAGAGCAGGCAAATTAATTTGTCGTGGTTGTTAGAATTGTATAAGGCCCATCCGGATAAAGCTGCTTTCTTTAGTCCAGGAAGAGGAGATGTTTCAGCATTTGACCTGCGCATTGGAACCGATGAATTAAGAAAACAAGTCATCGCAGGCGTATCCGAATCTGATATCAGGAAGAGCTGGGAACCAGGCTTGCAAAAGTTCAAAGCGATACGGAAGAAATACCTTTTATACCCTTAATTGATTTGCTCTTTAACAATGAAAATTCATCCGATTGATCTGGATGAGGTAATAAATTCGCATCTGAAAATCGAAAGAAAAAAAATAAAAAATCAACAAAAGAACCATGCGGAATTATTCCTTTTCATAGCCACAAGCTTAGACGGCTATATCGCCAAACCAAATGATGATCTTAGTTTTTTGAAGATCGTTGAAAAAGAAGGTGAAGATTATGGATATGCCAACTTCACTGCAAACATCGACACGATCATCCTGGGAAGAAAAACTTATGATTATGTTCTCAGGGAAATTGGTCCCTCTCATTATGATAATGGGAAAAGAGAAGTATATGTCATTACACGAACAGCGAAACCCACATCGGGCCGGACAAATTTTTATACAGGTGATCTGACAGCATTAGTAGAAAGACTCAAATGCGAGCCAGGAAAAAATATTTACTGCGATGGCGGTGCGGAAGTGATACATGAATTATTAAAGAATGACCTGGTTGATGAAATGATCATTTCCATGATCCCCATCCTGGTGGGTGATGGAATAAGACTATTCAAGGACGGCAGACCTGAGCAGGAACTTGAACTTATAAACACCAAATCGTTTGATACAGGTCTCGTGCAGTTACATTACAGGCGAAAGAAAAAATGATAAAAAAAATGAGGCAGCCAATGAATTTTTCTATTTCCATAAAAATGAAATCGTTCTTCTTCTTTTTCTTTGTTGGATTAGCTACAGAATATTGTGCAGCGCAGGCAAAGGAATTTCAATGTCCCTGCGCTTCAATTGGAATTAATGAAAACTGGGCCGACTCGAATCAGGTTAACTGTTTTCTCATTCCTGTAGATAAAGCTTACAAGCAAACATCAGAAGGAAAATTCTACCTGGCAGTTGCAATAGCTGCCTCTACAAATAAAACAAAGGAATTCCCTTTATTCTACCTGCATGGAGGACCTGGAATTGCAACGCTTGGCAACCTGGCTTCCTATCTAAAATCACCTACGTGGAAACTTTTGCGGCAAAAACATGACCTGGTATTTTTTGATTACCGTGGAACCGGTTTCTCACAACCCAACCTGTGTAATGACCTTTCTGATTCTTTATCCGCCTTTGCAAGAACCAATCCTACTCCTGATGCTTTTAAAGAAAAAGAAGTTTTATTGTACCAGCGTTGCAGGGAAAAGCTTTTGAGCGAGGGTATACAACTTGAAACATTTTCTTCTTTGCAATTTGCTGCCGATGTAGAAGCGGTGAGGAAGTCATTGAAAATAAAGAAATGGGGCATTTACAGCGTTTCTTATGGAACAACTGTTGCTTTGAATATTATCCGGAGTTTTCCCAAAGATTTGAAAGCGGTGATCCTTGACTCACCCTTTCCTCCCAATGCACCATGGGTAGATTTTGTAAGACCTTTCGATACCTGTTTCAAAGTGCTGGAAAATAATCTCGAACAGGATGAGGCTACTGCCAAACAGTTCTCCAACCTGCGTAGCCAGTTTGCCAGTGCAGTTAAAAGATTAAATGAAAAACCTGCAAAGCTTATTATGAAAGCGAAAAATGACAGCGCTATTCAATTAAACTATACAGGTGATGATTTTGCCTGGAGCATCTGGTCGGCCATGCTGAAACCGAAAGCCATTCCTTTTGTGCCATTGGCCATACAGGAAGTTGCCAATGGAAATGATTCTGTTTTGCAATTATGGTCAACTGCATTCAGTTCTCCCGATGCACATGGCAAATTCTCTCCCACGCAAAGCAATGCGATCTTATGTTTTGAAGGCAAGCCACAAAATCCGGAAGATGGCCGTGAGGCGCTGCTGAAGGCCTACCCCGAGTTTTCTTCTTTTAATAGCGGATTTAATATACCAGTCTGTGAGGTGTGGAGGCCGGATCTGCCTTCTGCCAAAATATTTGAACCCGTTAAAAGTAATCTACCGGTATTAATCCTGGCAGGTGAATACGATCCCGTTTGTCCGCCTTTTTTCGGAGAGCTGGCTGCAAAAACTTTGTCGCGATCTACATTTCTAACCATTCCATCCGCCTCTCATGCGGCCATCAATGCGGATGATTGTGTAAGGAAGCTTGCTGACCAGTTCTTTTCTGATCCTGCAAAAAAATTGGCATTGAACTGCATTTCGAAAAGGTCTAAAATCCGGTTCCTTCAAAATGATTTGTACACAGCACTGAAAAACTATCAGTAAGACTTGTTGTTTTAAAACATATAATTGTTGAAAGGAGGAAAGATTAATGATCTTTGAGGAAATTCCAACTGAATATTCAGTGCATTTTCACTTCCAGAAAATGATTCAGCAGTTAATAAAGAGGAAGTTTTAAAAATGACTTACTTGTATCTATATAGATAATGCAGTATTTTGTGTTGTCTTCATTTCAGGCATATCGTTATTTTACGTCGTATTTCTCCCCGCGTGCTATCTCCAAAAAGGTATATAATTCCCTACAACTATCGAAAGATGGTCGAAGGATGGTCGAAGGATGGATGCTTTAGGTAGGGCGAAGGTAGGGAGCACCCTTATAGGATGACAAGAGTTGTCATGATGTAATCAAAACTGTTTGCATTAACTGTTTCCTGGATTAGCATCAGTTTCATTGCTGAACAACTGCTTTTTGAATTTCTGGTAGAAGAAAGAGACTACCAGCAATAAAACACCCAGCACCAGGTAAGCAATTACTTTTTGAATGGTAGTGAATACGATACTGTCCACCAGTAAAAGCTTGGCCAGTGTTGCGCCTATCAAAATGATGGAAGCCATTCTTGCATTCCGGGAACGCCTGAGAAATCCCCAGGCAAAAACAATAACAGCAGTGAACAGCCATAAGAAAGTCACTGTAAATCCATTCCAGTAAAATCCAATGAACATGACAAAAAGAATAAGCGATAAAACAGCAAGTAGTCTTGCCAGGTAAAACTCTTCCTTCCATGTATTGAAGACCAGCCAGGATTGTAATCCAACCAGGGCACTCGTAAGTAAAGTGATCCAGGCCAGGCGGTCATAAGATTGAGTTGATGTAATACCAAAAACAAAGAGGGCCGCTATATATACTGCAATATTATTCAGGACCACCTGGTACATATCATTCGACAGAAATAACTTCTTCCCGGTTTTGATCGAGGCGAGCATGAAACTGAAGGTGAAGAAAAATACCAGCATGAAAATGATCCCGGTTGTTTTATGAACTTCCTGTAGGCGGGTGGATGCCCACCCAATGAAGATCAGCCAGGTTATGGCCTGTGCGGCAATGCCCAACCACCTCCATGTTTTTTTCATATAGAGGTAAACCACTCCCATATTGATGATAGTGATATAAACAAAAAGCAGGTCGGCCCTTTCCGCATTTTTACTGATAAGAAAAGGAATACCATAAGCGCCTACCAGTCCCAATAATGCGATCTCCTGACGGTTATAACGCAAAGCTTCGTAACTGGTATAAATGGTAAGCATCACCATGATGATAAAAGCAATAGCAAAGGGAAACATCTGGTAATAAACATGACCGCCATAGGTTGTAAAATAAAGGGAAGCCATGGCGCCACTGAACAAGATGGCACTGAAGCCTGCATATTTGGCTTTCAAACGAACAGATATGATATACAAGGCAATTCCTGCAAGGTAAGCAAGAGTGATCCTGGTGCCTTCTGCTATCAACTGGCGGTCGATGGCATACTTCACCCCAATAGAAAGACCGATCACCAGCACAATGATCCCGATAAAATGAATCAGCCTGAGGCCAATAAAGTTTTCAACGGTCCATTGAGGTGCCTGTGAAACCGTGTTGGGTTTTACTCCCTTCAATTCATTCAGTCTTTGTTGCAGCATCAGGATCTGCTGGTGTTGCTGGTTGAATTGTTTTTTTAAAAGATCCAGTTGTTGTTGCAACTGGATGATCTCTTCATTGTTAGTCATAAGTGTTACTATAATCTGAATCGACTATTTTAATTTAATGATGCAGGTAAAGATTGCACAACGCCATTTGAATGATGCAAAGAATGTTTGGACAAGCCTTAACAAAGCCTCACTACTATGAAAAGCCGTTTTGATTATCTTGCCCTGACAAAATAAGCCATTGAAGAAACTGCTCCTATTTATTCCCCTGTTTTTATTATTTCTTAAGAGTAATTCACAGGATTCATGTGGCTTGCGCATTTCTTTGCTGACCTGTGCGCCGGGTGAAGAACTGTATTCCACTTTTGGTCATACGGCCCTGAGGGTGCAAAATCTCAAAGCCGGAACAGATTACGTTTACAATTACGGCACTTTTGAATTCGGCCCTGACTTCTATACAAAATTCATCCGCGGAAAACTGCTTTATTTTTTATCGGTGGAAGATTATCCCGATTTCGTGTTCCAGTACGAAATGGAAAGTCGAAGCATACAGGAACAGGAGCTGCAAGTGGATTGCTCCGCGAAAGGAAAACTGATCTCCGCACTCAATACCAACGCGAGGGAAGAGAACCGTTATTACCCTTACGATTTCTTATTTGACAACTGCACCACCAGGGCCAGGGATATTGTCAGAAAGAATTCCGGTGACAGTATGAATTTCAAAAACATCTTACCCGAGGTTTATCCATCATTCCGCAACCTTATTCACAGTTACCTGGATAAAGGAAAGCAACCCTGGAGTAAACTGGGTATCGATATTTTATTAGGGGCAAAGCTTGACAGAAAAGTAAGCAATGAAGAAGCCATGTTCCTGCCTGATTACCTGTTAAAAGGATTTGATAGCGCCCTGTTACAAGGCCGTCCTTTGGTAAGTGCCCCCCAAACCATCCTGGCCATGCCTTCACCCTTAAAGGACAAAAGCCTGTTGACGCCCTTCCTGGTTTTTAGTCTCTTACTGATTATTATCGTCATTCTGTCTTTCAGCAACTGGCGCAGGGCTGCAAATATTCTGTTGGTATTCGATTTCATTTTCTTTTTTGTACTGGGTCTAGCGGGACTGTTGTTACTCTTCATGTGGTTTGGCACTGACCACAGGGTTACACAAAATAATTACAATCTATTCTGGGCCCTTCCCACGCATGTTGTAACGGCATTCTTTGTTCACAGGAAATTAAATTGGGTACAAACCTATTTCAGGATCGTTTGCTGGATCTCTCTACTGCTGGTCCTTACCTGGTTCTTTTTACCGCAGCAAATGAACAATGCGCTTTTACCGGTTGTCCTATTAATCAGCTTACGGAGCTGGCAAATTTCAAACAAACCATATGCAGGAAAAAAACTTCATCCTTAACGGGAAAAAAATATTTTACAGAACGCAGGGTGAAGGTCCTGCCGTGGTAGTACTGTTGCATGGATTTGGTGAGGACGGATCTATCTGGGATCATCTTTCAGGTGTTTTGCAGAACTATCACCTCATCATACCTGACCTGCCGGGAAGCGGACATTCAGAAATGATCGCGGACATGAGTATGGAAGGAATGGCCAACGCCCTGCGCGATTTGATCGTACATGAAACGGCCACCATATTTTTTAAGGAAGGAGAACCGGGTTCGGTGGTCATGATTGGGCATAGCATGGGAGGTTATATTACGATGGCCTTTGCTGAAATGTATCCGCAAATGCTGGAAGGATTTGGATTGTTTCATTCCAGCGCTTTTGCCGACAACGAGGAGAAAAAAGAAACCAGGAGGAAGGGCATCAGGTTTATTGAAGAAAACGGAGCATATGAGTTTCTGAAAACGGTAACGCCTAACCTGTTTAGTGCCAGTTCAAAAGAAAAAAGGCCCGAATTAATTGAAAAACAAATTGCTTTAGGGAACAACTTTTCCGATGCAGCACTCGTTTCTTATTACCGGTCAATGATGGAGCGGCCCGACCGCACATCCGTTTTAAAAACCACTAAAGTACCAGTGCTGTTTATTCTTGGAAAATATGACAATGCCGTGCCTTTGGAGGACGGTTTGAAGCAATGTTATCTGCCTCATTTGTCATATATTCATATCCTTGAGCATACAGGCCACATGGGCATGTTGGAAGAACCCAGAGAAAGCAAGCAATATCTTAAACACTTTCTTGAGAATACTTTTCTTTAAAAACTTAGATCAATTAATGTATTATATTTATGTATTACTTAATATAAATACTGCTTTAATGAAACCCCTTATCAAATTATTATTGATAGTTTGTCTATCTAATCAAAATTTATCCGCTCAATACAATCCTGTACCTGTTAATTGTACTCCTCTTTCATTTACTAATTGTAATTTAATTACCAATAATACATTCAATACTAATAATAGCTTTGATCCAAATAACTTGCAACATGTAGATCGTCCATTTGAATTAGGATTAATTGACGATTGGTATGCTACCCATGGAACTCCCCAAAATTCAATCCAATTTAGTACAGATAGCCCACCTTTTACTGGTGCAGGTGTAACTTATATGGGAGCGAATGCAACATCAAGTGGCGCAAATAGTGAGGGAATAATAGGGAAATTAGTGCCTTTGATTGCTGGTCATAAATATGGTTTTTCATTCTTCAGAAAAATAACTAATAACTCTTTTTTCCCACTAGATTTTTTAAATATTTCTTTAATGAAATGTGATGATTATGATGAAACGTTCCTTCCCATGGGCAGTATTCCGCCAACATTACCTTCACAATCACAAATCATTTACTGTGAGACGAACATTTCCAGCCAGACTTGGGAACAAATTTTTGTAACGTTTATTGCGAATGACAATTATGACATGATACATATTTGCCCAAAGGAAAATTTGCCGACAAGCGGTTGGTTGAGAGATAGTTACCTCTTATTTTCCTATCCTGAATTAATTGATATTACTAACTTTTCTGCAGGCCTTGCTCCTAATATTTCGCTATGCCCTGGGACCAAGAAAATCTTGGGTCCAAATCCTGAAAATTGTTCTGTTAGAAATTCAATTTTTACATGGAAGTCTCCTAGCGGTGGAACTCTTGGGAATGGACAACAAATATCTGTGACCAATTCTTCCCCATCTGGAAATTATACTCTTGAAATGACCGTACCAACTTCAACGATTACCAATAATTCATGTAGTAATAATTCACCAGTTGTATCAAATCATATTACATATTATAATTCATGTAGTCCTTGCTTTTCTTCTTCTACAATATCTCCATCGGGACCAATTAAATATTGGAATCAGTATGAAACAAATAATGGTGTGACTCTAACTTCTTCAGCAGCATCTACGTATCAGTGGTACAAAAATAATTTATCCATTCAAGGAGCCACAAATCAAACATTATTCGTGATGTGTGCCGGAACAAATGGGTTTAATGATACTTATACTTGTGTCACAAATGGTTGTGAATTATCAAACCCTGTAAATGTTGAATATATTCCATGTTTTAGTGAATTAGATTACCCAAGTATTTCAGCTGTTGATTTAAGTCCATGCGCTTCAGATTTTCCTTTGAATTTAATAGGTGTTCCTGGCTTTGGGAATGGTACATTGTATGAATATTGGACATACAATTATACGAACCCTTCTTGTTATAACTTTCAGAATATTAGTTCATATTCCAATACAAATACTCTATTTTACAATTCAGCATGTAATAAAAACTCAGACGGTTTATATTTCAAATCCTCTTTGAACGGTGCGGAAAATTATATGTTCTACTGGCTTTATCGTCAAAATTGTAAAAAAATAGATACAGTAAAAAAGTTA
Source organism: Bacteroidota bacterium (assembly GCA_023386045.1). GTDB lineage: Bacteria > Bacteroidota > Bacteroidia > Chitinophagales > Chitinophagaceae > Flavisolibacter. Next base: position 15,468 of record JAEWKK010000023.1, on the reverse strand, counting down.
TCCTCAATTAATAATTATGAAAATAGCTTACCTAAGGAAAATAAAAAAAATAATACCAATACCCCAGATTTTACTATTACTTCAAACTTATCTATAAAGGGATTGGATATACTTTCAACTAATCAAATGAAAAGTATTAATTTATATAATTCTACCGGTCAGTTAATAAAGAAAGTTAATCCTAATGGTGTATCAACCATATCTATTTCGATAGCTGATTTTCCAATGGGTCTATACATAATTGAAGTAATTTATTCTACAAATAAACTTTGTAAAAAAATTATTATAGAATAGCAACTAATGCTGAATTAATGCAGAGTAAGGAAAGCCTGATTATATTTTTAATTGCCACTAAGTTGATTGAATGAGAAAAATTGTAATTATAGTTTTAATGTTTTTTCTGCAAAGTAAAGCATTTTCAAATCATATAACTGGTGGTACAATTTATTACACATTAACGAATGTAAATGGCAATAGTTACACATACAATGTAACCTTATTGCTTTATAAGAATAATGGTACAGGTGCAGATTTAGATGCTTCTGCAGCTATTTCAATTTTTGAAAATCAAAATAATACTTCAGTTTCAAATCTATTGGTGCCTTTATTGGATACTGTACACCTTAGATTGAAGGCACCTGATCCTTGTATAAATAACCCCCCTGCAATTTGGTATATATTAGGTAGGTATAATTTTACAATTACTTTACAGGGAGCGCCGAATGGTTATACTATTTCTTACCAGAGATGCTGTAGAATTATTGATATCAATAATCTTATGCCTCCTAGTACTAATGTAGGCGCTACGTATACAGCACAAATACCAGGAACAAATTTGGCTACATCCGTTTTAGCACCTTCTAATAATAGTGCTAGATTTCTTGGAAAAGATACTGTTGTTGTTTGCGCTGGAAATCAGTTTTGTTATGACTTTGGGGCCATTGATCCGGATAATGATTCTTTATCCTATTATTTTTGTACTGCTTATACCAGCCAACAAAATCCGCCTAACCCAAATCCACCTGCTAATCCACCATATATACCAGTTCCTTATCAATCACCTTTTAATGCAAGCTTCCCATTAGGTAATTCCGTTACATTAAATTCCAAAACTGGAGTGTTATGCGGGATTGCTCCATCTGCAGGAATATATGTTTTAACAGTATGCGTAAATGAATACCGGGATGGAATACTAATTGCCACACAACGCAAGGACCTGCAGATCAAGATCGGTGATTGCGACCTGGTAGATGCAGCGCTGCCCGCTTCTTTTCCTATTTGTGATGACTTTACTAAAACATTTCAAAACCAGGCGCCTGCCAGTGCACTGGTGAATTCCTGGAACTGGAGCTTTGGTGATCCTGCATCTGGTGCTAACAATACATCCACCCTTGCTTCGCCCACACACCAGTTTTCAGATACAGGTGTGTATACTATAAAACTGGTCGTGAACCAGGGACAATCCTGTTCTGATTCTGCTACCAGCATCGCTTATGTGTATCCCGGCTTCTTCCCCAACTTTAATTTCCAGGGCATCTGCGTGAATAACCCCACGCAATTCTTTGATTCTACAAAAACAGTTTATGGTTTTGTAAATTCCTGGAGCTGGGATTTCGGAAATACAGCAGTTCAAAACGATACTTCGCATCTTCAAAACCCAAGTTATACTTACAACACCACTGGCGTGAAGGATGTTCGTTTTATTGTTACAAGCAATAAAGGCTGTATTGATACCATCCATAAATCAGTAACCATCCTGGATAAACCACCACTACAGGCCATTCCTACAGATACTTTGATCTGTCGTGGCGACCAGGTGCAACTGAATGCAGTGGGTACAGGAAATTTCAGCTGGAATGGTCCCAACATCCAGAGTGGTGGCACCACAGCTAACCCTGTAGTGGCGCCCATTGTTACCAGCAACTATTTTGTCACGCTGAATGATAATGGCTGTATCAATACAGATACTGTGCAGGTGCGGGTGATCAACTTCGTTACACTGCAGGCCATGGCCGATACGACCATCTGCGCAACAGATTCTTTACAATTACATATCAATAGTGATGGATTGCGTTTTGTGTGGACACCTTCTGCTACATTAAGCAATGCCAACATACCCAACCCGATGGCACACCCTGTTACCACAACTAATTACCAGATCACCGCATCGGTAGGCAGTTGCAGTACTACCGATAACGTTATAGTAACATTGGTTCCCTATCCAATGGCCAATGCAGGACCGGATACCACCATCTGTTTCAATTCATCTGCCCAACTGCAGGGTAGTATGGTTGGTTCTGCCTTTACCTGGACACCTACAAGTAGTTTAAGCAATGCTGCGATACTGAATCCAGTTGCCAGTCCTTTTTCAACCACTTCCTATATTTTATCTGTGACCGATGTGCAGGGCTGTCCGAAACCCAAAAAGGATACGGTAATTGTAACCGTATTACCCAAGATCTTTCCTTTTGCTGGTAATGATACAGCTGTTGTAGTGGGACAACCTTTGCAACTCAATGCAACAGGAGGCACGGGTTATGAATGGTCGCCACCCATAGCACTGAACAATCCTTTGATTCATAATCCTATTGCTACTTATGATGGAAGCATTGACAGCATCACTTATAAAGTTCTGATCAATAACGAAGCTGGTTGTGTGGATTCGGCTTATGTAACGGTCAGAGTCTTTAAGACCAATCCACAGATCTTTGTTCCTACTGCCTTTACTCCTAATGGAGATGGCAAAAATGATATCTTCCGACCCATTGCTGTGGGCATTGCCAAATTTGATTATTTCCGGGTCTTCAACCGATGGGGACAGCTGGTTTACCAGACGCAACGTGTTGGTGTGGGCTGGGATGGCCGCATTAGCGGCAAGGAACAGGCTACCGGCACTTTTGTCTGGCTGGTGAAAGGAACGGACTACACCGGCAAGACAGTTTTTGCAAAGGGTACGGTGACGTTGATCAGGTAGTTCATGGATCATAGTTCATAGTTCATAGTTTGGGCATATGGCAGATGGCATATGGCAAATGGCAGATAGCAGTTTGACCAGTTCAGTTGGGTCAATGTTGAATGACTCCCTTGTCACCCTGAAATGGGTTGTCACCCTGTAAGGGTCCGCTGCTTTTTGCCTCTTCCCCTTCATCATTCCCTGTTCTTTATTCAATATTCGACATTCCCGTCCCCGCTCTTTCTTATTTTTGCACCCCATGACAGAAAAGATCCTGATTCTTGATTTTGGTTCCCAATACACCCAGTTGATCGCCCGGGCCGTTAGAGAGGCCAACGTTTACTGCGAGATCATCCCCTTCAATAAACCTATAGAATACACGCCAGGCCTCAAAGGAGTGATCCTCTCCGGCTCCCCTTTTTCGGTGAACGACAAGGAAGCTCCTGAAGTGGATGTGGCTGCCATCATCAAAAAAATGCCGGTCCTGGGAGTTTGTTATGGTGCTCAGCTCACCGCCAAACAATTTGGCGGCAAGGTGGAAAAAAGCAGCAAGCGTGAATATGGCCGTGCCGTACTTCACCTTGAAAAAGAAGACGTATTGCTCCAAAACCTTATCCCTGCTTCGCAGGTCTGGATGAGCCATGCCGATACCATTCTGAAACTGCCAAAGGACTTTGAATTGCTGGCAACTACGGACAGCATTCCCATCGCGGCTTTCAGGCATAAGAATGATGGAACGGGACAACAACCTTTATATGGTTTGCAATTCCATCCCGAGGTCTATCATTCCATTGAAGGAAAAAAGATCCTCCACAATTTCCTGGTCAATATCTGCGGATGCAAACAGGACTGGACACCGGCTCATTTCATTACAGATACCGTAGCAGCATTAAAAAAACAGATCGGCGATCGCAAAGTGGTCATGGCCATCAGTGGTGGCGTGGATTCAACTGTTGCTGCAACGCTCATCGACCGCGCCATTGGCGACAGGCTGTATTGCATCTTCGTAGACAATGGTGTGCTGCGCAAAGATGAATTTGAGAACGTATTGAAGACTTATAAAAAACTGGGACTGAATGTCAAAGGCATCGATGCCAAAGACCGTTTTTATGAGAAGCTTAAAGGAAAGACAGATCCTGAAAAGAAAAGAAAGGCCATCGGGAAATTATTCATCGAGATCTTTAATGAAGAAGCCAAAAAGATTAAGGATGTTTCATTGCTGGGACAGGGAACTATTTATCCTGACGTCATAGAAAGCGTTTCTGTTCATGGTCCTTCTGTTACCATTAAATCACACCACAATGTTGGCGGACTTCCCAAAAAAATGCACCTTGGGCTGGTAGAGCCGCTACGTTATTTATTCAAGGATGAAGTAAGAAAGGTGGGTCTTGAACTGGGCATTCCTGAAGATATGATCAGTCGCCACCCCTTCCCCGGGCCTGGTCTTGCTATCAGGATCCTTGGTGAGGTAAATGCTGAAAAGGTTAAATTACTGCAGGCCGCAGATGACATCTATGTTAAAGCACTGAAGAGCCATCATTTATATGCAACGGTTTGGCAGGCCGGGGCAATCTTATTACCCGTGAAAAGTGTGGGCGTGATGGGGGATGAACGCACTTATGAATTTACTGTAGCCCTGAGAGCGGTAACAAGTGTGGATGGAATGACGGCCGACTGGGCGCATCTGCCTTATGATTTCCTGGCTTTTGTTTCCAATGAGATCATCAATTCGGTAAAAGGCATCAACAGGGTGGTATATGATATCAGCAGCAAGCCTCCGGCCACAATTGAATGGGAATGATCCGTTGGCAGCACACTAAAATGATTGATATGAAAAAGAATATTCGATCCGGCAACAGTTTAATGAGGGTTTATTTTTTGACGGCATTTTTTTGCTGCCTGTTTGCTGGCAATTCTTTTTCACAAACTGTACAAAGACAAAAGATCGCCATCTTCACTCCTCTTTATCTTGATTCTGCATTTGATGCCAGTGGAAAATTCCGCTATGAAAAAACCGGTGCAAGATTCAGCAATGCAGGTCTTGATTTTTATTATGGCGCGCAACTGGCCATTGATTCACTCAAAAAAAGAAATGCTCCACTTGAAGTTTATGTTTATGATATAAAAGGAAAAGAAAGCATTGAAGAGCAGTTGTCAAAAAAAGAAATGGAAGATGTAGGACTGGTGATCGCGCAATCCAACGCCGATGAAACAAGAACCCTGGCACTGGCAACACAACAAAAAAAGGTTCCTTTTATTTCTGCTACACTTCCCAATGACGCAGGCATCTTCGACAATCCCTATTATGTGATCCTCAACTCCACGCTGGAAGCACATGTGGAAGGCATTTACAGTTTCCTTCAAAAATATCATACACAGGATAAGGTAGTTGTATTTACAAAAGGTGGTGTACAGGAAGAAAGACTCCGGAATTATTTTGATGATTTCGCCAAAACCACATCTGCCGCGAAGCTGAATATCAAATTCATCGACATCAATAATAATCTTACAGCACACAATCTTTCTACTCATCTTGACAGTACGAAAAGAACCGTTTGCATTGCCGGAAGCCTGGATGAAAATTGGGGAAATAAACTGATCCAGCAACTATCAGGACTCAACAAAACCTATCCCGTCAGGCTGATTGGCATGCCCACCTGGGAAAGTATCAATTTTAGCCGTGTGCCTGATCTTGAAGTGATCTATACCAGTCCTTTCTATTACAACCGCAACACCACACTTGAAACGCAGTTGGGTAAAACCTATGCCAGTAATATGACGGCGAAGGCTTCCGATATGTTCTACCGCGGGTATGAAACCACATTAAGATTTGGTTTGCTGCTGCTGGATGCCAAAGGAGACCTGGCTTCCAATCTCACTCGCAAAGGGAATACGGTGCTGACACAATTTGATATCCAGCCTGTCTTCAAAGACAAGACTTCCATGACGCTTGATTATTTTGAGAACAAGCATTTGTATTTTATCAAGGCTTTTGGTGGTGTGAAAAACATCATCAATTAAGCGATCCTTCATCTTCTCGCCTAAACAAACTTTTAACTGATAACAAATAAGGTGTCAAGATTAAAAGATTGAAGGAAGAGAGTGATGTTGTAGTCGATTATTACCTCTATCAAACCCTGGCCTGGTTTTTTGAATTCCATCATTCAATAACTCAATACAGCCAGCCATGGCCGCACTCATCGAATTCACAGAAAAGGGACTTTACTGCCGGGCAGGAGATTTCTATATCGATCCCTGGAAGCCAGTTGAGCGTGCGGTGATTACCCATGCCCATAGTGACCATGCACGTTGGGGCAATAAATACTATCTCTGTCACCATGATACAAAACCCCTGCTCCAGCAAAGGTTGGGAATGAACCAGTATCAAAGCATTGGATGGAATGAATCCATTTATTTTAATGGCGTTCGCGTGAGTTTACATCCCGCCGGTCATATCATTGGCTCCGCGCAAATCCGTGTGGAACTAAATGGAGAGATCTGGGTGGTGAGTGGTGATTATAAAACGGAGAATGACGGTCTTAGCGGGCAGTTTGAACCCATCAAATGCCACAGCTTTATAACGGAATCTACATTTGGCTTACCCATTTACAACTGGAAGCCGCAGGTTGAAATTTACAATGATATCAAAAACTGGATTCGAAAGAATCAGGTTGCAGGAAAAACTTCTGTTCTGATAGCCTATAGCCTGGGAAAGGCACAAAGATTATTGCAACCCCTTTCAGAAGTATCAGACAGGATATTTGTACATGGCGCTGTTTACAATATGCATATGGCCCTGGTAAATGCAGGATGGAAATTACCAGACGTGGAAAAGGTGAACCACGATACAAAAAAAGAAGACCTGAAAGGAACAGTGGTAATCGCGCCTTCCAGTGCAGAAGGCTCTCCATGGCTCAAAAGATTTGCGCCCTACGAGATTGGGATTTGTAGTGGATGGATGCAGGTCAGAGGCAATGTACGCAGGAAAAATGCAGATGCAGGATTCACCTTAAGTGATCATGCCGACTGGAAGGGATTGCTGGATGTTTGCAAAGCCACCGAAGCGGAATGTGTATACACCACTCATGGATTTCAATCGGTATTCACGAGGTATTTAAATGAACTGGGCATCCAGTCAAAAGAAGTAAAGACCGAATATGGAGATGATGAAACTGAAGACACAACAAAAGATGCATTGACCAATGATTAATAGAGTAAGATCGCAAAACACTAAAGCATGAGGCAATTTGCAGAACTGGTAATGCAGTTGGGATCCAGCACCAAAACAAATGACAAGCTGGATGCACTTGTGCATTATTTTTCTGTGGCGGATGATAAGGACAAGGTTTGGGTGATCGCCATCTTCAGTGGACGCAGGCCTAAGCGGGCAGTTAATACCACCCAGTTGGCTAACTATGCTGTTGAACAGATCAACCTGCCTTTCTGGTTATTTGAAGAATCATATCATACCGTAGGCGATCTTGCAGAAACCATTACTTTATTATTACCACCAAAATCCACCAGCGAAACAAACACAAAGCCGCTTCATTTTTATATTGAATCATTAAAGCAGATTGAAAAAGAATCCGAAGAAACCAGGAAAAAATTCATCCTGGATTCATGGAGAGAAATGACAGATGCCGAAAGATTTGTTTTTAATAAGCTCATTACCGGAGGATTCAGAATTGGTGTTTCGCAAAAGCTGATGGTAAATGCGCTGGCAAAAACAGTCCAATTAGAGCCTTCAGTGATCGCACACCGCATCAGCGGCAATTGGGATCCCTCTACTCTTTCTTTTGACGAACTCCTGAGTGAGCACACGGTTACAACAGACTGGTCAAAACCTTATCCTTTTTACCTGGCTTATGCCATTGAAGAAGAACAGCTCGAAACCTTATTAGGAGATCCAGGAAACTGGCAGGCCGAGTGGAAGTGGGATGGCATCAGGGGACAAATCATCAAGCGCAACCAGGAATTATTTGTGTGGAGTAGAGGTGAAGACCTGATGACAGAAAAATTTCCTGAATACCAGGCGTGGAAAGAATTGTTACCAGATGGAATTGCCATTGACGGTGAGATCATTGGTTTGCCTGCACCGCAATCAGCTGAAGAAGGAAGAAAGCCCCTGCCCTTTGCAGCTTTACAAACCAGGATCGGCAGAAAAAACATCACTAAAAAACAATTGCAGGAAGCTCCTGTTGGATTCATTGCTTACGATCTTCTTGAATACAATTGTGAAGACTGGAGAGAGAAAACACTTGAAGAAAGAAGAGATCAATTACAAAAAATTATTTCGTCTGTTGATCATCCCGGGATCATTTTGTCACCAGTTGTTTCTTTCAACAGTTGGGAGGAACTCGCAGAAAAAAGAAAAGCTTCAAGGGAAATGGCAGCTGAAGGTTTCATGATCAAAAGAAAAGACTCTACTTACCAGGTGGGCCGTAAACGTGGCGACTGGTGGAAATGGAAGATCGATCCGCTAGTGATTGATGCGGTAATGATCTATGCGCAGAAAGGTGCAGGAAGAAGAAGCAACCTCTATACCGACTACACCTTTGCAGTTAAAGACGGTGACAAACTCATTTCATTCACCAAGGCTTATTCCGGTTTAACGGATAAGGAGTTTGCACAGGTAGACAATTTTGTAAAAAGAAATTCCATCGAAAAATTTGGTCCGGTAAGAACGGTAAAACCGGAACTTGTATTTGAAATTGCATTTGAAGGCATCGCAGCTTCCAAACGGCATAAATCAGGTGTGGCACTTCGTTTTCCACGCATCAGCCGCTGGCGACATGATAAAAAACCTGATGAGATCAACACGCTGGAAGATCTGAAAAAATTGCTTGATATCTATGGAAAATGATCTCAACCATATAGCTCATCATTTACTATTTATCCTTCCAGGTTTACAATCCATTCACTGATTCTCTCATTCAACCCATATCGGCTTTTTTTTAGTAAATCAATGTTTAAACTTTGATTTCTAAACTTAAAGCCATGCAACCAAAAAATTTAACCAAAGCGGGTTATTTAGCCCTTGCGGTTACTGTCTGTTTTATCCTTTGCTGGGAATTGTCCTGGAGAGCCAAAGGATACAAAGTCACCTTCAACGATGATAAATTTTTATGGGCTAATGCCCGAAGCAGGGCCTATGAGAACAATGCAACTGTTTTTATTGGTTCTTCAAGAATCAAATTCGACCTGGACCTTCCAACATGGAAAAAACAAACAGGGGAAGAAGCCATACAGCTTTCCATTGTAGGCACCTCCCCGCTCCTTTTATTAAAAGATCTTGCTGATGACGAAAAATTCCGGGGAAAGCTGATCGTGGATATTACGGAAGTATTGTTCTTCTCGCCAAATCCTGCGTTTCATAAATCAGCAAAAGAAGCCATTGCATTTTATCACAACCGTACCCCTTCGGAAAACTTAAGTTCACAAATCAATCTTCAACTTGAATCAGGACTTGTTTTTTTGGAAGAAAGAAGATTTGCTTTGAATACCCTGCTCAGTGATCTTGAAATACCTGACAGGCCAGGTGTATTTTCATTTCCTTCCTTTCCCAAAGGTTTTGAGTGGACTAGTTATAACCGGCAAACATATATGTCGGATCTCTTTCTTCAGAATCCTGATGACATTAAAAAACAAACTGAAATCTGGCAGAAATTAATCCTGGGAGATCCTTCTCCTGCCATCGAGGGAAAAGCACTGCAGGAAATTTTTATTGAAATAAAAAATGCAGTAGATAAGATCAGGAACCGTGGTGGTAAAGTACTGTTTGTACGCACTCCCTGCAGCGGTCCTATGGAAGAAGCAGAAAAAAAGAAATACCCAAGGCAATCCTACTGGGATCAAATGCTGGCTTTTACAAACACGGTGGGAATATATTATGAAGATGATTCAAGAACAGGGCAATTCGTTTGCCCTGAATGGTCACATCTTTCACCTCATGATGCAGTTCTATATACCCATGCACTTGTTGAACAGTTGCGTAACCAAAACTGGTTTACCAATACTGATCATTCTTTCAACAGCAAATAAATCAACCAACCAAAACCAATCATCATGTTATTCAATTCATTTTCCTTCCTGCTATTTTTTGCAGTGATGCTCATCCTTCATCGTCTTCCTTTTTCCTGGAAGACCAAAAAGATCAATCTACTTCTGGCTTCCTATATTTTTTATGCAGCATGGAATCCGGTTTTCATTCTTTTGTTATGGCTCTCCACCGTGGTTGATTTTTTTGTAGGACGGGCATTATATCAACAGGAGAATCAAAGAAAAAAGAACCTGCTGCTAATTGTTAGCCTGATCGGCAACCTGGGCATGTTATGTTTCTTCAAATACGGAACCTTTTTACTGGAGAATTTTACTTTCCTGGTCAATTATCTTGGTTGGGATTATCATCCAGCTGCACCTGATATTATTTTACCAGCAGGCATTTCATTTTATACATTCACCACGCTTTGTTACACCATAGACATGTATAAAAAACAAAGCAAGCCTGTAACATCACTTCTCGATTTCTCGCTTTTTGTAACCTTCTTTCCTCACCTGGTAGCAGGACCCATTGTACGTCCTCACCAACTCGTGCCGCAATTTGATAAACCTGTCAGCGCCAGCCGGGAACAATTACTGAATGGATTATTTCTTTTGTCTTTGGGATTGTTCATGAAACTAGTGTTGGCAGATACCATGCTTTCAGGAACATCAGATATGGTTTTCAATTTCAATAAACCCTTATTGCAACTGGATGCATGGATGGGTGTTCTGGCTTTTTCCGGACAAATATTTTTTGATTTTGCTGGCTATTCCACCTGTGCTATTGGCGTAGCCATGTGCCTTGGATTCAGTTTGCCCGAAAACTTCAGATTTCCTTATGCAGCCATTGGTTTTTCAGATTTCTGGAAGCGATGGCATATCACCCTCTCTGCCTGGCTTCGTGATTATTTATACATTCCACTGGGCGGTAACAGGAAAGGAAGTGTCAGAACTTATATCAACCTGATGCTTACTATGCTTCTGGGAGGACTGTGGCATGGTGCTTCCTGGACCTTTGTAGTATGGGGTGCATTGCATGGAATTTTTTTATGTATAGAAAGATGGATCCGGAATCGTGGGCAAAAAGAAACCGACTATCCGGTAGAAGTAAATGTGCCTTTGGTACATAAGGAGCCTTATGTAGCTGCTTCTTTTGTTCCATCTTTCCTTTATAACAGACAGGTAAGATTGTTTCTTGCAGCCCTTTTTACTTTCTTTTTGGTAAATCTGACCTGGGTGTTTTTTAGGGCGGACAATTTTTCTACCGCATGGAGATTGCTTTCCTCTTTATTTGGATTTGATAAAAATGGTGTGGCCATTCTTCCAACGCTGGATCTGATCAGGGTAACGGTTGTCATTGTTTTGATGATTGCCACACATTGGTTTATGAGAAATACCAGTGTTTCCCAGTTAATGAAGCAATCAAAATGGTGGCTGGTTGGTTTAGCCTGGGCAGCACTGCTGATCATGCTGGTCTTAAGCCAGAAGAGCAGTGATTCATTTATCTATTTCCAGTTCTGATACGAATTATAATTGATTTACTTAATTAAAATGAAAAAGGTGGCATTACTGCCACCTTTCCTTTACTAACCTAAATAAAACTTAAAGCTTGACGATCTTCAACTGTTTTCTTTTGTCACCCTGAACCACTTCCACAATATAGACACCACTCAGGTAAGCCTGGCCGATCCGCAGAACCTGATCGCCATGCAAACCGCTCATGGTTTCAATTACACGACCGCTGATATCTGTAACACGCAGAACCATACCTGTTTCCTTATTACTGGTTTGAACACGTACATTGAAATAAGAACCAGCAGGATTAGGATGTGCCTGCAATTCCAGTTTCAATTCAGAAGCTGTATTTTCTGTTACAGGAACAGTCGCAGCTTTAGGTGAAGTTGGTGGCGCGGTTGTATTGGCGCTATTATTATTTTTCACATTGATATTACCACCGGTAATTGTCTGGATCTGTAAAGCATTTGATGACCATGAAGAAGCAAACAAAAGATTATTGCTGCTGTTGATCAGGCTTACGGCTATCTGGTCCATACTTCCACCCGTTGTGGTGTTATGATCCCAGGCCCTCATCATCAATGCATGGTTACCACCATAACTGATCACGTTCAGAGGATCTGTGATGTCGTTAAGTGTGGCTTTTGTATTGATGGTTCCTTTGGAATAACCGGCATCCTGCTGCACATTCATGGAGTTGACGGCATTGCTCTTGATCTGGTATGTTCTCCATTGCATCACTCCCTGGAATAATTCCCACCTGCGGAACACAATGTTGATCTGTCCCTGAAGGTTCTTACCACTCTTATTCCAACGCATGGTAAAGCCGAAATTCATCTTTGATTGTGCTGTTGCAGCATACATTCCAGCTGAATTGGTGATTACCAGGTTTCCACCACCCGAGATATTTTCAGTACCCGGCAGTGCCAGTGTCACCAGCGTTACCTGGTCCGACTGACCCTTGTAATAATTATTCACTTCCGTCCATATTTCCCAGGTCTTACCTGAACTGTTTTGTTCATTTCCCTGCAGCGTATAGTTGTAAGTGAAGCTTGCAAGTCCTTCCTGCAAATTAGTGGTACCGGGATATACCAGGCCTACGGGAACGTTAGAAGCACCAGGAATAATGGTTGAAGTGGAGAAGCCGGATCCCTGTCTGAAATTAATCAGGGCGTTGCGAATATCTCCCTTCTGTAAGTTACCATCAGTGGTATCGGTCACAGAGGTAGTGAATATAACATCTGCATTATAGCTGGTTGCAGATGGTGTGGTAAAATATTGTGACCCTATATAGGCCAGCAAAGCATTTTCCTGCTTCACATGCATGGCATCCTGGTCGGTATCACCATTAAAATAATCATCACCCGCAAAAATGGTTTTGATGCTGTAGTTGATACCAGGTGCTTCATCCAGTTTAAATGTATCACGTGCAATACCATCTGCATCTGTAGTTGCAGTTTTAAAACGAAGAACAGTGCTTCCATTTAAAAGCTGGAATATCACCGTGCGTCCGCTGATCACATTGGCTGTCTGCAAACCTTCATCATCGGTGAGCAGGGCGCTTAATTCAATAGTATCCGAATACTGTACACAGATCTTATTCTCTGTCTGACTGCCAGTGTAGGTAAGAACTGTATTACGCTTTCTTACTGTAATGGTTTGCGTGCAGCTGGATTCTCTATTACTTGGATCTTTTGCTTTCCACTGAATATTTGTTGTTCCGGCAGGATATTGCTGGTTTGTGATAGCATCATTGTTGGTGATACTGATATTGGCAACCGGCGCACAATTATCCGTAGCAGTAGCGGTACCCTTGTCAATGGTAGCATACAATTGTCCAAAGTCAAAAGGAACGCTCAGAAAGTTAGCCGGACAGGTAATTACAGGAGCAGTCACATCCTGCACAGTGATGGTTTGTGTAAACGAATTATAGTTATTGCAGCCATCCCAAACTTCCCATTTACGTGTAATGGTGTAATTGTAATAATCAGACTGCGAAGGATCAGAACCTTTTGTGCTGGAAGGTGTATAGGTAACAGTTCTTGCACCATCGCAATTATCATTGGCTGTTACTGTTGGTGCGTTGGGCACTTCATGACAGTTTACAGTTAGCGTGGCAGATGAAGGCAATCCTGTGAATACAGGTGCTGTATTATCAACTTTTGTATTGAATGATACAGAATTGGTATTTCCGGAGCCATCTGTTACATAAACTGTTACCAGGGCACTGCAACTTCCCTGAACTTCAGCTGATACGATTATCTGGTTATTAGGCGTACAGTTATCACTGTATTCAACAGCTGCAATTGCTGCCGCTTTTGCCGAGTTCACATCATAGAAGCAGGAAGAAATGCCTGAAATGGCCGATATCTGGGGCTGTTCTGTATCATTCACGGTAACCGTAAATGTTTTGGTAGTAACATGATTTGCTGCATCTTTCGCTTCCACCGTAACCAGATAAGAACCCACAGCAAAAGTTCTAGGGAAGGTGATCTCCACGGGAGTTTGCTGGGTGTAATTCAGGAAATACCTAAGGCTGGTAATACCGCAATTATCAGATGCCGAAGCACCTCCATAGCTCACTGTTGCAGTACACTGACCAGCCGTATTGCCAACTGTAATATTCTCTGGCTGTACAATTGTTGGAGACTGGTTATCTGTTACCGTAACATTAAAGCTGCAGGTGGATGTTTGTCCAAATGCATCCGTGATGAGGAAGGTATTAGTGGTTGTTCCAACCGGGAATTCAGAACCTGAAGACAAACCTGCCGTTTGTGTAACAGAAGGCTGAATGACAGGTAATGTATTGACATTGGTACATAATTGAGGCAATGCTGGAGCCGTATAATTCACCACTGCACCACACTGTCCAGGATCTGCATTCACAGATACATTTGAAGGACATGTAATGACAGGAGCTGCGGGCACAACATAAACATCAAAGCTGCAGCTGATCACCTGTCCACTAGCATTGGTAGCACTCCATGTTACCGTAGTTGTACCGGTATTGAATTGCACCCCAGCCAGCAAGGTTCCGGTGCCTGTAGTAGCGCCCGTTAAGGTATAACCCAGCGGTCCGCAATTCTGAAATACAGTTGCATCAAACTCAGTACCTGTAGCTGTATAAGTACAACCCGAGGCCAGGTTTTTGGTAACCGTACCCGTTTGAGCACAATTCACCTGTGTATTGATAAATCCGTCATCAATAGTGCCATCACAATCGTCATCTATACCATTGCATACTTCGATAGCTGCGGGATTGACAGCTATGTTATTATCATTGCAATCTGTGCCCAATGTATTTTGCTTGTACATGGCAGGATAGGATACACCATAACATACTGTTGTCTGGCCTGCATCATAATTATCACCGTCAGCATCTATATAAAGAAGTGCTGATTGCCATTTGGTTTCATCTGCTGGCGCACAGTCGCCGGAAGCAGTTACAGTTCTTGTATAGCCAAGACCTGGAGAAGTACAGGAAACCTGGGAAGAGGTATAATAACCATCACCATCAGCATCCAGGTACCAGATTGTATTGGGATTGATGTCTTCATCCGTATCATCACAATCGTTGGAATTGGTAACGCCGTTACAGGCAACTTTCACCGTAGTTCCAAAACCATCACCATCATTGTCTTCGTAGGTCACAAGGTTATCGTTACAATCAGTGAGAGGAAGCACTGTAAGCGTATAACCTGCTCCAGGGTTATTACAGCCCACTGTTGTAGAAACTGCAAATCCATCACCGTCGGCATCGAGATACCAGACTGTATTAGGATTGAGGTCTTCATCTGTATCATCACAATCATTTGAATTAGCCACATAACCTGCAGGTACAGTACAAGCCTGCGTCGTTACTGATGGATTACCATAACCATCACCATCTAAGTCCTGGTAGAAAGTAGTTTTTACACCTTCATCAATGGAACCATCGCAATCATCATCGATGCCATTAC
>JAEWKK010000005.1 GCA_023386045.1 Bacteroidota bacterium | reverse complement strand
CGCAATCAGTACCTAGCGTATTTTGTTTGTAGGTGGAAGGATAGGTTGCACCATAGCAAACTGTTTCCTGTCCTGCATCATAATTATCACCGTCAGCATCTATGTAAAGAAGCGCTGATTGCCATTTAGTATTATCTGCTGGTGCACAGTCGCCAGAAGCGATTACAGTTCTTGTATAGCCAACGCCAGGAGAAGTACAGGAAACCTGGGAAGAAGTATAATACCCATCACCATCTGCATCCAGGTACCAGACCGTATTAGGGTTGATGTCCCCATGCACATCATCACAGTCATCTGAATTAGTCACATAACCGGCAGGTGCAGTGCAGGCCTGTGTTGTAGATAATGGATTACCAAAACCATCACCGTCTGCATCTTCATAAAAAGTGGTTTTCACACCTTCATCGATAAAGCCATCACAATCATCATCGATACCATTACATACTTCTGTTGCGCCTGGGTGCACAGCAGCACTGGCATCATCACAATCGGTATTATTAGTCACATATCCTTCAGGAGCCGAACAAGCCTGGATACTTGCTGCAGGATTCCCATAACCATCATGGTCATTGTCTTCGTAATAAGTGGTGGTTACACCTTCGTCAATAATTCCGTCGCAATCGTCATCTATCCCATTACAGGTTTCAGTAGCCCCTGGATGAATATTCACATTGTCATCATCACAATCAGTATTGTTATTGACATACCCTTCTGGCGCCGTGCAGTCAGAAACTGTAATGGCAGGGTTACCAAAACCATCCCCATCATTATCTAAATAAAAAGTGGAAGCTGTGCATGTGGTAAAATAGATCTGGTCAATTTCAACGGTAGCCCTTGCAGGACCACCAGTAGTATGTAAGGCATCAAAGCCCAGGTAACCATTAGAAGAAGGAACCAATGAATTATTCGTAGCAGTTCCCTGGTTAACTGTTGTTGAAGCAGCGTTGGGAATATCTGTTGCTATAGCACCTGTACTACTTGCAGTTGGAAGAGTGGAAGTGTATAAATTCCACACACCAGTATTAGACCGAGTGATTCGTAACAGAAAACCAATATCTTCCAAAGTGTTGGGAATGGAACCACTTGAAGTGATTACGGTAGCAGAAACTGCACCATTCACAATATATTCCAACCGCAATTCATCACCACCAGTGTTATCGCCGATGCTGATCCTGTATCCATCCACTGTGGAAGAAGTAAGATCTGCCTCATTCGCATACAGCCAGATATGTAGTTGATTTTCGAGAGTATAGGCTTGCCCTCTCCGGCCAATCCAGAAGCCCCATTCTTGACCATCTCCCCAACTGCTTATTTGTGAACTCAGGTATTTTGTTCCTGAACCAGAAGACACACTTAGTCTTAATGTATTTGAACCAGTAGCACCAGTTGATACATCACTGTTGCTTACTATATTCCAGTCGGAAACATTACCGCCCCAAACGGGATTTGAAGTGAAATTACCATCACTAAAACTTTCAAATAAATTCTGGGAATAAAGATTGACGAATGAAGTCATCATGATGACAGCCGTCATCAAAAGCAAGCGAAGTTTTGGTTGCATACCAGCAGTTTAAAAAATGAACAGTTAGTTTTGGTTGCCAAGGGAAGGTGGATTGCAATTCATGCGAATTGCTGTGTATTATTCATAAGGTGAGACGGATTTACAGTTCTATGCCTGTAATAAATATCAATGCAAAGCTGATTGCCCATATAAAAAAATGTACAGGCAAAATCTTTTCTGCTTATGGTTTTTTACTCAACCGGCGTGTGAAGAAATTTTTCAGGAAAGTGGATAGGGTTGGTTAAGGGCGAAGAGTGATCGAATATAGATTAGAAATAAATTAAAGCCTATTTCCATGCAATGTTTTTGAGAAAAATACCAATAAAGAGGTAGGTTTTTCTCAATTATATCCATCAGCTCCCCATTTGGCCATTCAATTTATTCAGCGCTTCAATTTTATTTCTTGCCTCCAATTTTTCATACACATTCTTCAAATGCTTTTTGACAGTCTCTGCGCTAATACCCAATTGCATGGCAATAGCTTTGTTAGGTAATCCTATTCCTACAAGTTTCATGACCTCAGTTTCTCTTGAAGTAAGTACAGGTTTATTTTTCAATAGTATACGTTTTGATTACATGTTAAAAAGTGTGAATATTGATGATAAAATCGTGATTAACAATACCCATTTCGGGGAAGCAGATACTATGCCATACCATAAAACTCCTAAAAAGGCGATTTTTCATCCACCGTTTAATAACTGTTTTTTTGTTGATGAATTGAAGATTTTTAACATCAGGGCCATGGTTTTGCCTATATGTTTTTTCATTCTCAACTGAACGTAGCTTTACTTTTTTTATGCTGAAACTGGAAAGCATTAAGGGATACCGAATCATTAAAGACTGGCTTGCATCAAAGAATTTCCAGCCCTTTGCTTACCAGGAAGAAGCCTGGCAGCACATCATCAATGGAAAAAGCGGACTAGTTAATGCTCCTACAGGCACAGGTAAAACTTTTTCGGTTTTCCTTGGCACACTCATTCATTTTATCAACCACCATCCAAATAACTATCAGTCAAAATCTAAAAATGGACTGCAATTGATCTGGATCACTCCACTGCGTGCCCTGGCAAAAGATATTGGTCGCGCTATGGAAGAAGTGATTGAACAACTTGGAATGCAGTGGAAGGTAGGTATCCGAAATGGTGATACTACCATGAGCGAAAGGCAGAAACAAAAAAGACAAACTCCTGAAGTATTGATCATTACTCCTGAAAGTCTTCATTTATTGCTGGGACAAAAAAATTATCCTGATGCTTTTAAAAACTTACAACTGATCGCAGTTGATGAATGGCATGAACTGGTGGGCAGCAAAAGAGGTGTGCAGGTTGAACTTGCGATCAGCCGTCTTGTTGGACTTCAAACAAAAAACATAAACGATCAATTTAAAACTTCTGATAAAACAAAAACTATTTCTCCGTTATCTGTATGGGGTATCTCAGCCACCATTGGCAACCTTCAACAGGCCATGGAAGTATTGCTGAAACCATTGCAGATGGTCACTCCGCAAAATGAAGCAGTGGTGGTTCGTGCAAGGCTTCATAAAAATATACAGGTTGAATCCATCGTTCCTGATGAAATTGAAAAATATCCCTGGGCCGGTCATCTCGGGATCAAGCTTGCTCATAAAGTTTTGCCGATACTGGAAGAAAGCAAGACTACGCTCATCTTCATCAACACACGTGGCATGAGCGAAATGTGGTACCAGACCTTACTAAACCTCGCACCTGAACTTGCCGGTGCCATTGCCTTACACCATGGAAGTATTGAAATGGAACTGAGAACCTGGGTAGAAGAAACCCTGCATGAAGGAAGATTAAAAGCTGTTGTTTGTACAGCTAGTCTTGACCTGGGTGTTGATTTCCGTCCAGTGGAAACAGTGATACAGGTGGGCTCACCAAAAGGAGTTGCACGTTTTCTTCAACGTGCCGGTCGTAGTGGTCATAGTCCTGATGCTGTTAGCAAAATCTATTTCCTGCCTACACATTCTCTTGAACTGGTAGAAGCAGCAGCACTCAAATCAGCTATTGACGAAGAGTATATCGAAAGTCGCGAACCTCTGTTGCTATGTTATGACGTGCTCACACAATACCTCTGCACTCTTGCCTGCGGTGAAGGATTTATTCCTTCGGAGATCCTTCACGAAGTAAAACATACCAATTGTTTCAGTGAGCTTACAGATGAAGAATGGGATGAGATCCTTTTGTTCATTACGGCAGGAGGTAAAGCACTGCAACAATATGATGAATACAAAAAAGTAGAAATTGAGAATGGTCTATACAGGATCAACAGCCGCAGGATCGCCATGCGTCACAGGTTGCACATTGGCACTATTGTGAGCGATGCCATGCTGAAAGTTAAATTTCTTTCTGGTGGCTATATCGGCATCATTGAAGAATGGTTTATCTCAAGATTGGAACCTGGTGATAGCTTTACTCTTGCGGGACGGCAACTGGATCTTGTGATGATCAAGGACATGACAGTGATCGTAAAAAAATCAAATGCAAAAAAAGCGGTAGTACCCAGTTGGATGGGCGGAAGACTTCCATTATCTGCTAGCCTGGGTAAAGTATTGAGAGAAGCTTTTGACAAGGCTTCTACCATGATCGAAGAAACTGAGAACGTTATTGAAAATAAAACTGGTGAGCCGTTGCCGGTGGAACTCCGCGTCCTGCAACCCTTATTTGAATTGCAGGCCCAGCTTTCCAAAGTTCCAAAGGCCAATGAAATTCTGATTGAACAGATCGAAACACGTGACGGCTTTCATCTTTTTGTTTATCCATTTGAAGGAAGACTGGTTCATGAAGCCATGGCAGCTATTCTTGCCTACAGGATCAGCAGGATTACACCGATTACTTTCTCTATTGCAATGAATGATTATGGTTTTGAATTACTCAGCGATCAGCCCATTCCGTTGGATGACAGCAATGCCTATGAACTTTTTTCTCCTGACAACCTGATGGAAGATATCCATCGCAGCGTGAATGCCACTGAAATGGCCAGGAGAAAATTCCGCGACATCGCAGTGATTGGTGGACTGATCTTCCAGGGTTATCCAGGCGAACATAAAAAAGCAAGACACCTTCAATCGTCCGCGGGATTGTTGTTTAATGTGTTCAATGAATATGAACCGAACAATGTTTTATTACGTCAGGCTTTCCAGGAAGTGTTTGACCAGCAGATGGAAGAACTTAGGTTGAGGGATATGCTGCAAAGAATCCAGCATTCCAGGATAGTGCTTACATATCCAAAGCGACTGACACCTTTCTGTTTTCCAATCAAGGTGGATAGCATGAGGGAAAACCTGACTTCAGAAAAACTGGCCGACAGGGTTAAGCGTATGCAGCAGCAACTGGCGCAGGGGTTTTCGGGAGAAGAATGATCCTTACCAGGATGACCCCTTACAGGGTTACAAGTGAATCCTTCAGAAACGACCCAACTCGTGAACTTGTGAACTCGTAAACTTATGAACTAGTGAATTAAAGAATTGTAGATCGCCGTGTTCTTTGTGCCACCTTCGTGTACTTCGTGATGCGGCTATTTTGATGTTTTTTTAGGAGCACCAAGGACACCAAGAACCACGAAGATTCTGTGTTAAATAACAATAGTTATTGGATCATATTTTTAATTTTGTTTTTTAGGCGACTTTATGTCAGCCTCTTTAGGGCGGTCTATTTATGACCGCTCTAATTTTTTATACCTT
>JAEWKK010000027.1 GCA_023386045.1 Bacteroidota bacterium | reverse complement strand
TCACTAAAATAACGATGGACTCTTGTACTTTTTGCGTTTAACTGTTCTGGTTTAGCCATATGCTTCGTTTTTTGAGTTGATTTAATTAGCTCAAAAACGGTCAACATATTTCAGGCAACTACAGTTCTGTCCTTCCAGGATGACAGGTAGGTTAGAAAAGAAGGTGAATATCATCGTGTACTTTGTGGTTCCTAGTGTTCTTTGTGGTGCTAAAAAACTTGCAAAAAAAAAGCCGGAGCACAAAGTGCACGAAGAAATCACGGAGAACACAAAGCAAATGGAAGAATGTTATTTAGCAAATGGCAAATAGCATATGGCATATAGTAGGTAGGATACTCACCACTCACTACTCACCATTCACTACTCACCATTCACCATAATCGATCCATTGATCTTGACATCAGCATACTGCCAGGCATCATCAAATGAAGACCTGATGATTCGGGCTTCGTCTTCCTTTTTTTGAAGCATTAAGGAATTGTATAAGCCCATCAGGGCCCATCCATTTTTCTTCCAGGTTAATAAGTCTTTCCGGTAAACATTTTCTGCTTCAGCATATTTACCCGCCTGCAATAGTACAGCGCCGAGGTGGTGCCTCACTGAAAAAAACCAGTCGGGTGGTTCATTATAATTCAGTCCGTCTTCAATAGCAACTGCTTCTTTGAGCAGGGCAATAGCAACATCCAGTTGATTTTGTTTGGCAGCTAGTTCGGCAGACAAAATCTTTACAGCAATTTGAACCAGGTCTGCTGTGGTATTGATCTCCCAAACCGTTAAGTGCTGCAGCGTAGTATCCTTAGCAAGTGACTTCAAGGCAGCCCATTCCCTTTCTGCCTCAGGCATTTTCTTCTTTCCCAGGTAAGCCATGCCTCTCGCATAATGCCAGATGGCTTTTGGATAAACCAAATGCTCTTTTGGCGATGGAAGATTCAAAATCGTATCCCACATTGCAAATTTTACAGCAATGTAATAAGGTATGATATAGTAATGCTGTAAGGTTCCCCAGCCAGGTTGGTCCATGATCTCTGTTGCAGTATGTTCCTGTAATTTTTTAGCCGCCATCCATGCTTCTTTCGAATTGCCTTCCAGGGTGGCTGTTGCTGCAAGGAAATGATAGTTGTGTGGGTAATAGGCAAGCGGATAAACACCCTGGGCATGGCATGCTGTAGTATAAATGCTGTCGACTGCTACTGCACGCAGATTGGAAAGCGTACCCAAATGATAATCCCCCGTATTGATATAAATATGAGAAGGCATGTGCACCAGGTGACCCGCACCGGGAACAAGTGAATCCAGTAAGCGGGCACTGGGCAGAGCTTTTTCAGGACTTCCAGAAGCTTCCAGTGCATGAATATAAAAATGATGTGCACCGGGATGCAGGGGATTTTTTTTCATCAGTTGTTCCAATACAGCTACCAGCTCCGGAGTCCATGGCCTGGGCTGCCTGCTTTCTTTATCATAAAGATCCCAGGGATGCAGATCCATCTGCGCCTCTGCATAGAGTGCCCCTATGTCCGGATCATCAGGATACTGCTCATATACTTTTTTCATGGCTGCTGCATAAGCCTGGTCCAGGGGCGAGCGGTCTGCTGGTGGATCTTTCACATACCTGGCTGTCAGTGCCCCGATCAGTGCTTTTTCCTTTGGAGTGCAGTTAGTGGAAAGTTCCTGTGCCCGTACAGCAGCTTCAAAGGCACGTTGAAAATGATCTTCCTCCATGCCACCATTATAATTGGGACCTAAGACCAATGCATAACCCCAATAAGCAAGGGCGCATAAAGAATCTTCCCTGGTAGCCTGGTAAAAGGATCTTGCTGCTTCAGCATGATTGAATCCGTAAGAAAGCATCAGTCCCTGGTTAAAATAAGTTTGAGCCTCCTGGCTTGAAGTAGAAATTTTAAAATCGATACCATTCAATCCGTTGAAGAGCGGTGCTTTTTTCCCAGAAGCATACCAGTCCTGGTCAGTTGTTTTAGGACTATAGCAGCCCATTTTACTGGAAGAGCTGATTTTAGGTTGTTGAATATTGTTGCAGGAAAAAAAGAGAATAACGAAAAGCAATGCCAATGCAGGTCTTGTCATACAAAATGTTTTGTTGGTGGTGAATCATCAGGAGGACAAGAATCGGTTTTGCAAAAGGTGGAAAAACTAAGAAGAGATCAATTTACGGTTTTAATCTCAAATTGGATGACAGACCATGGGCCTAAGACATAGGCTATTCTCAAATTTATCAGTGAAGTGCATGAGGTATGACTTGCATTAGGTAGTCCCTTACAGGGTGACAAGTGTAGGACCGTATTTCTATTTTGAAACCCTGGTTCTGAGAATAGTATTATCCAGGTTCACAGCAATCAAATAGTAAATGCCTTTGTTCATGAATACATTCGAGGGTATCGTGACTATGTTCATTCCCTCAATCAGTTTTGCTTTTGCAGTATATATTTTTGAGCCTGATAAGTTATACATGCTGAAGTTCACAACATCATTTTTTGCACTGAAATAGCCTAATTGTAAATCATCTGTGCTACCCTGGTTCAATACAGTAAGGTATGGTTCATTATTTGGCTTGTCAGACAGCGAAAGAACAGAGGAGTATTGATTGCTTCCCTGTTTGTCAGTTATTTTAATCCGGAAATAATTTTTACCTGTATGCGAACGAGCGAAAAACTGGTACGAAGCAGCTCCTGATTTGTGCAATGGCGCCACAGGATTCAAACTGGTAAATTGTCTCCCGTTGGAGCCTGTTTCAATAATGAACTGTTGTACCTGCTCGTTATTGGCAACCGACCAATTTATATTGACCTGGCCATTTTGATTTTTAATAGAAAAGGAAGTCAGCTTTAAAGCAAGCGGAGAAAAGACCAGTAAGGGACAATTTGTATTGGATGGAGTAAGGAGTGCATTCATATACATGCGAATGCCATTGATACCTGCAATCGAAGTGGTTGCAAAGGAGTGATTACCTACATAAAAAACTAGTCCTCCTTTGTCGTAATAATGTTTAGATACACTTGCTCCAATCACAGTAGTATTCGTTCCTGTTCCTGAGGCCTGATCATGTTGATTGTTAATAGCAGATCCAACAAACCTCCAGTTCTTCAGGCTTCCTCCCAGGCTTGCATTATAGCTTCCTTCATATTGTGAAAAGCTTAGATCGGGATTAGAATAGGTAAGAGTTGTGGCGATGTTCGTATTGGCTATGGTGAGACCACCGCTGGCCTGAAAATGCCCCAGGCTATTGTTTTCATAGTTATTGATGGCTTCACATTGGGCTAAGAAATTACCGCCTTTTGTAACAAAATCTTTAATGGCACTGATGGCATTATTCACGGCTGTTCCTGTGTTGGTGTTATGTGGCTCTGATGCAAAAGTGAAGCAGTTGGTTAGCAGATCCGTTCCCTGAGAAGTAGCATAATTCTCGGCTGGGATGGAAGCTGCAGTCATATAAGCAAGATGAATATTTTGATTGCCTCCATCTGTAAGGACAGCTGCTTTGGGCCGAAAGCCTGTAAGGTCATAGCGGATATCAACATTTTCCGCATCTGCGGTTAAGCGGTACACTTGCGGACGATTGGCTCCTGTTAAGGAATTGCTGGTATAAAAAGCATCAATCAATGAAGCAACGCCAGTTGTGTCTGATGCAAAAATTACAAAAGGACCTCCTTTAAAATCTCTGGATACTTCTCCGAAACCCAGTGTGGGCTTTATCTGTTCTGCCATGGCAGTAAAGTCAATTCCGTTCTTGGGTTTTCCTGCTTTAATAGACCATTTAATATGCACATTGTTGTTGAGCAAATAAACGATCAAACCATAGGCTTTTAAATTAAAATCACCTGAACTATTTATTTGCAAAGAATTATCCATTGCGATCACATAGCTGCCGGAAGGAAGTTTTTGTAAATCAGGGGTCGGCCCTGGAAGATCGGAGTTTTGTGCACACAGCAAAAGAGAAAAGCATGCAAAACTTAAGGATAGTAAGGTCTTTCTCATTTGTAGGTACGGATTTAAACGCAAAAGCGTAATCAGCAAAGGTAACTACCGATTCCTTTTCCTACAATAGTTGTTTACGATTAGGTGTATTTGTATGGAGGTCAGGCCTTAGGCTTGCTATTACTACATTAATAAACATTTTATGACATATGCTTTAGCGGTAGTATAGTTAATTATCGTGTATAAGAAAAAAAGAAGAATGCGAATCAATGTTTATAATTTTTTCTAAAGAGTTGTATAAATGGTTATTGGTTGATTTTTTCCGAGGACTTGTTTTTGCATTTAATCTGGAGAATTGCAATTGGTGCAATTTAGTCTTTGGATTAGGGTAGGATGAATAAGAATACTCAATTCATTTGGCAAAGCTCCATTTTAGTCTGACAAATGCTGTATGAGAGAGTGCCTGAAATATTTTTTCCTCAGCAAAATAAGATTGGTATACGAAATTTAAATCCAGGTTTGGTTTTAGATTGTAACTGAAAGATGGGAAAAGAATGATCATATTTACCTGTGGCGAATAAACAATGTTCATGCTTCCATTGAAACGCAATGTGAATTCCCTTGACGAATTTATCAGTATGTTCCATTTTGCCGGCATCAAATTGCGTGGCGTTGCTTCAAATACAATATTGGTTTCTTCGCTTAAAGGTTCATGCAGACCTTTTTGGTTGTATAAAATGGCAGCAGACAGGTACCATCCGTTTTTAAAAATATAATCTGCTTCAATTGTTGAAGTAAAATTGGAAACAGAATCTTTTTGCTCTGCATAATATTGCATTTCACCTTTGAATCCAACATCAGAAATACTGCCTGCCCATCCAATACCTGTTGTAAAAATATTTTCGTAAATGCCTGTTATTAGCTGTAAATCATATTTTTTATAATTGGTGAAATATTTTACAGCTGTAATACTATGTTCTTTGGTTTTTGCATAAGCAAGTTCAATATTGGACAGATCACCAACCGAATATAGGGCTTTCACAGCATCACTACCAGGTCGTTCTTCATAATCAAAATCCAGGAAATTGTATGTGTTGAACAAATCATTAGGGTTCCAAATGTTTGTTATTCCCCAATTGATTCTTTGCCTTCCTGCGCGAAGATTCCAATTGGATTTTCGGTATTCAAGCCAAAGTCTTTCAACATTGGAATGAAAAATAGTTGAATGAGTTTGCCACCATGTTGCTGATAAATTGGTGGAGTTGCTTTGACCTGACAACTGCTCTTTAAAGTTTGGAAGGATTCTTACGTCATCTCCCCAATAAAACCTGTTTCGCAATTCAATGCGTCCTGAAATTTTTTTAGATGGATTCCATTTTACATTGATTCGGTTGTGAACAAGGTTTGTGGCATAGGCATTTTTAAAGCCCTTGTCGAAGCGTATCCATGCAAGATCTTTTATATAGCCTGAATAATTAAATTGATCTTTTTTAAGTGCGCTATCCTGGCAGTTACCATTAATGGCCGACAATAAAACCCATATCGCCAGGAAAGATTTCATTTTACTGATGGTTCATGAAAATCCGTTGAAACTACAGCTGTATCTGATGAAATCCTTCCATCTACCAAAGTGATCACACGCCTTGCCCTTTCAATTACTCTTTGATCATGCGTGGAGAAAAGAAAGGTTATGTTTTCTTCTTTATTTAGCCTTGCCATAAGATCGAGCAAATTAGTTGCAGTAACTGAATCCAGATTGGCTGTGGGTTCGTCGGCTAAAATAAAATTTGGTTTAGATGCAAGTGCTCTCGCAATGGCTATTCGTTGTTGTTGACCGCCTGAAAGTTGTGCGGGCCTGGTGTTCATTTTATCTTCTAAGGCAATTTCTTTAAACAGTTTTTGCAATCTTTTTTCTCGTTCCTTTTTTTTCGTGCCCTGCAATAGCATTATGAATTCCGCGTTTTCTTTTGCCGTTAGAACGGGGACGAGATTGAACGACTGAAAAACAAAGCCAATATTGTGCAGCCGAAAATTAATCATTTCTCCTTTGGATAGTTTTGTAATATCGGTGCCATTAATAAAAATATTTCCGCTATCAGGACTGTCCAGTCCTCCAATTAAATTCAGTAAAGTTGTTTTCCCCGAACCAGAAGGTCCCACTAATGCAGTGAATTCACCTTCCTTTAAATGCAAATGCACATTGTTAATGGCATAGACAGGTATTGTTTTTGGATTATAGGTCTTGCTGATATTGTGTGCATCAATTACTGTTCTGCTCATTGTTTTGAATTTATCTTCTTAATGCTTCCACAGGTTGCAATCGTAATGCTTTCAAAGCCGGTAATAGACAGGAGAGAAAAGCTGTGCTAATTACCATAATCATTATTGTTGTTAGTTTTTCCCATGGAAAGTAGGGGTAGATCGTGGTGCTGAAACCAAAACTTGCCATCATATCTTTTCCCATTCCTGAAAGATCCAAGCCATGCTTTTGAAAATAATTGGTAGTAAGGTATGCAGTAAATAGTCCAACTGGCGTTCCGGCAATTGTTAGTAAAACAGTTTCCCAAAATATCAGCAGGAATACTCTTATTCTTGACATCCCCAATGCCATTACCATTCCAATTTCCCTTGTTCTTTCCATGACAGACATTAACATCGTATTCAGAATACCAAAGGCGAGGGCAATGAGAATAATGATCATGATGATGTAGGAATATTCATCTACAGTTCTGACCATTAAATCGGTTTCTGGTGAGATTTCTTTCCAGTTTTCAATAAGAAGGGAAGGAAACTCAGTCTTCAATTTCTTTTGGAAGGTTTCAACATCATCATCACTGTTTAAAAGAATCGCAATTTCATGAAAGGATTTGCCTGTCAAAAGCAATTCGTTTAGTGTATTCATTGTAACATAGACATTCACTTCATCCAAAGCTGTGTTGCCTGACTGGTATATACTGCTAATGCGGAAAGCAGCAGAAACAAGGTTATCAGCCGAGTCCGTGAAGGTCAGCACCAATTTTGAGCCTTGTTTAATCTTCATTTTATCCGCCAGCTTTTTACCAATGATGATCTCGTTCTTTTTGTCAGCATGAAATCCTTCTCCAATTATGACCTTTTGTTTTAATTGAGAAACTTTATATTCAACACCAGGAACTACGCCGTTGATTTGCACTCCTGTGCTGCCTTTTGCAGTGACCAGCATTCCCTGAACAACGGTTCTTGGGGAAGCCATCTTTACTTGTGAGTAGGACGAAATATCTTTTAGTAATTCATTTTCGCCTGGCAATACGTATGATGGGTGAAAATCTTTTTTGAATTCTGGATGGTGAATTTGAAGATGTCCTACTTCGGCTTCAATGACTGTTCTTACCCTGCTTTTCATCATTCCTTTGTATAGGGCAAGAACCCCGAGGCCCGCAAAAAGTCCAATGGCAACTGAAAGCATAATTACAATGCTTCTTGTTCTGTTGCGCCAGATATTGCGCCATGCCATTTGAAAAATCATAGTTTACTTTTATTTTTTTATTGCTGTGATGGGTTCTACTCTCCAAACTTTCAATACAGGATAAAGAGATAAGGCCAGTCCAATGATCAATACAATAATTGCCTGGTAAATAAAAATGGAACTTTCGGTAGATGTTGGAAAAATAGCT
This sequence comes from Bacteroidota bacterium, assembly GCA_023386045.1. GTDB lineage: Bacteria > Bacteroidota > Bacteroidia > Chitinophagales > Chitinophagaceae > Flavisolibacter. The sequence continues at coordinate 16,067 of JAEWKK010000027.1, read as the reverse complement.
TCAAACCCAAAACGTTCATATGCTTTCGCTGTATCACCTCCAATACGTATGGGATGACGATTCAGGTAAAAAATAAGAGGAATACTTACTATAATTCCAGCAATACACCCAATTAAGACCGTGAGCACAGATTCAACTATAAACAACAGGGTTAATTTAGATTTTTTCATTCCGATAGCAACCAGCATTCCCATTTCAAATTTGCGTTCCAGCATCATCATGACCAGTGTACTGAAAATTCCAAAGCAGATTAACAAGTACAAAACACCCTGTACAACTTTCATGTTGTTCGAATCAGTGGCTATGTGTTGCCTGATGTCCGGAAGCAATTCTTCCCAACTCATAACTTCGTAATCATTGCCAAGCATTTTTTCAATTGAGGCCGTAGTCTCATTGATCTTCGCATCATTTCGTACAGAAAGAATGTAGGAAGTGATCATATTATCTGCACTAAAAAAATCCTGCGCAGTTGATAAAGTTGTGTAGAGGATTTTATCGTTCAACTGCGGAGACCCGAATTTAAGAATACCTTTCACTTCGTATTTTCCTGCTGCCGTCGCACCATGATATCCCTGCCCAAGCAGGATGATCGTATCATTTACTTCAATATTTAACTTGTCAGCCAAACCTTCGGCAAGTAATAAACTTCTATCATTTGAGTCGAGATAGCTGCCTTTAATAATTTTACTTTTTAGAGAGGTAATTTCATCTTCATTTTGTGGTATAATGCCGCAAACCATACATCCTTTTGTCAACTCCTGAGATGATGCCAGGGCGAATGATTCCAGTCTTGGAGTTATTGCTAATATATTTTTTTCGGTTTGTATTTTCCTTTGAGTGGAGAGTGATCTTACAAAGCTGTTGTCGAGTACTTGTTCATCCTGGTATCCATTTTTGTGAACCTGTATGTACCCAGTATAAAAGCTTACAACATTTTTTACCAGGTTCTCAAATACACCTCTTTTTAAACTTTCAGCAACGGTAGATAAAAGGACGGCAAAAAATATAGCTGCCATTGTAATAAATGTGCGGCTGCGATTACGCCATAAATTTTTCCATGCCAGTTTGACGATCCACATAAATTAGTCGCTTAAGGTTTTCATTTTTTCTGTTGTGAAAAAATTATCGTCAATCGGTTTGTTGTATTGAACGCTTTTATAAATCATTACTGTTTTTTGATTCGATTTCTCTGCAGGTATCATTTCAAATCTGGTAGGTATCAGTCGGCTATCCATGATTTTAACATCATAAGCGTTCATTGTATTGATAAGGTTTCCTTCTTCATCGTAAAATCTCGTGTGCAGCTCAATGAAATCTTTTTTATCGATGCACACGATGAGCTTTCCCCAAACAACAGCAGTTTCAGGCTTTGGCAGCATTTGAATGATGTAGCAATTCCTCGTGTCGATTGTGGTATCTCCAATGATACTGTGATCATAATCATTTACAACAGAAGATTCTTTCACAAGATCGTCGTTAGTAAAATCGGTTCCCATCCACGATTGGCTCATCATGGATGGAGGAAGTTTGATGATCTTTTCGAGAGATGGAAGCCAATTCCACACTTCTTTCTTTCGCTTTAGATAAACGATACCTTTATCTTTTGCCGGGGCGCGAACGAGTATCATGGCAAGATTGGTTCCCTTCATCCATGTTTTTATGGTCATTTCTCTTGACCAGGAAGGTCTGACTGTTTTTATAATGATTTCTGCCTGCGAGGTGTTGCCTCTCATTTTTTCGTCTGCTTTCTGAATAATCTCTTTGGCGGTTTGTGCATTTGATACAAAGGCAATTAGGTGAAACAGTATTAAAGGCAACCATTTCATGATTTTTTATTTAACCTCAAGCTATTAAATATGAAAAAGATGAATGCTGATAAACATCATATAAAGCTTTGATAGTGGTGCGCCTGATCGATTCGATTATTAGAATCAACAAACTACAATAAGGAAGATTGATATAATAGACTTACCAGTCAGACTTGGTAAAGAGTGCTTAGCACATAGCCTTTTATTGATAAACTTTTAATTAATTGGCAGACTGGATTAGGGTTTGAAAGGCATAAAAACAGAACTGGCTTGCTGTAATGCAAGCCAGTTCAAGCTGGTGACCCCGTCAGGATTCAAACCTGAAACCTTTTGATCCGTAGTCAAATGCTCTATTCAGTTGAGCTACGGGGCCGTTCGAAGTTCAAAGCGGCAAGCAGATGCCTGCTTTGATTTCGGGCAGCAAAAATAGGGGATAAAGGGAGACAGGCCAAAAGGTTTTTCTTAAAAGTTTCCACCTTCGCTGCTCTGCAGCTTGAACGTTCGTTTGCTTCTCTTCCCTTAAAAGAATAATTACATTCCTCTAAAATTTTAAAGCAGGTAATTACTTACCTGCTTTCAGTTTCTTTAGTTGGCATTGCGCCAGACAAAATTGCTTAGCGTGATTTGATAGTCTCCTTTATCATCCTTGTAAATATTGTATTGGGTTGGATAATAACCTGCTTCAGCAAATTTGGAGGGCTGCGCATAAGAAAGGCTGGAGGAAGCTCCGCTCAAAAGATAACTCAAAGTGATCATGGGTTCCACAAAAGTGAAGGCTCCATTATAAGTCCCCAGGATCATAGTCCGTGTAAACGGTGCAATCTGGGCAGGCGGCAATGACCAGTGTTTTCCCATTTGGATTTCTCCACCTGGACCTGGAGCGTATGTAGCCGGCATGTAACCAGCAGGAGGATAAATGTCAAAAGCAGAATTGGGTGCATAGGCAGGAATATCCAGCCTGTCTTCCAAACTCATTAGATAAAAATGAATATCAAAATGCGGCACCATGAACAGGTTTGGTGGAGGATGCCCACCAGGATTCCAATTCAAGCCAACATGGTCAAAGGGCGTGTATTCTGTGGCCTTGTTATGAAGTGGTAATACGATGGTTGTATGATCAGGTGTAGGCATAGGATAGCTTGATGGAAGGTTTTCTAATGCAGCTGCCGTGATTTCTATTCCCAGTTCGAGAGGCTGCTGAAGATGATTCATCCTGAACCATGTTCTTGCATGACCATTCCCCAGCATCCTGTTGGGACCTTTGAAAACATTAGTTTGTTCAGAAGCAGATTTCGAAGAGAGTACTGCCTGTTCAACAGGGCAATCATTTTTTAGATCTTTCTGGCAGGCTGCCAGGAATACCACTGAGACGAGTGGTAATAAAGCGTTTCGTTTCATATTACTTGGTTTTGATGAAGAATGACTACTTGACCCAAGGGCAGGTTAATGAAAAAGGTTCTTCAGGTAAGATGTAGTCAGGGGGTAGCTGGAAGTAAAGAGAATATGATATTTATTCCTGCACTAGAAAGCAGAAATAAATTGTTATTGAAGGTACATTACCTACCCATAGCAAAACAAATAAAACTCAATACTTCCACCGCACAAAAGCTTCCATGGCTGCGTAATGCGTGAGGCCCAGCTGGGCGTAGAGGTTGGCGGTGTAGGCATTTCTTTCCTCGGCACGCTGCCAGAATTCCCGGGCATCGCTACCCTGGAAGGGCACCATATCTTTTTGAGACTGGTGGATGAAGATGCCATAGCGTTTTTTTAAAACCTGGTCAGGGCTCATGGGAACAGCCATTTCAATTTCTTCGATATTCCATTCCTGCCAGGCGCCCTTGTAGAGCCAAAGCCAGCAATCCTGGATCCAGGGTTCTTTCGCGGCTTTCAGTCTTTTTAAAGCTTCCATCACCACTTCAAGGCAAACTTTATGGGTGCCATGAGGATCTGCCAGGTCACCAGCGCAATAGACCTGCTGGGGTTGAATTTGTTTCAGCAACTCAATGGTAAGCAGCACGTCTTCTTCTCCCATTGGTTTTTTTTCAATGGTGCCCGTTTCATAAAATGGAAGGTTCTGGAAGTGAATATTGCTTTCTGGAATACCTACATAGCGACAGGTAGCCTTAGCTTCGCAACGACGGATCAGGCCCTTGATGGCACGGATCTGTGCTGTATCTGTTTCATTGGTTTTTTTGCGGGAGAGATAATTTCTTACCTCTTCAAAGATCTTTTCAGATTTATCATTGTTGATGCCTGCAATCTCCTCAAAGCCCACAGCGAAATCGAGGAACCTGGTTACAAATTCATCGGTAACTGCGATGTTGCCAGAAGTCTGGTAAGCAATATGAACATCATGTCCCTGGTCGTGCAGACGCTGAAATGTGCCACCCATACTGATGATGTCATCATCGGGGTGTGGAGAAAAGATCAGGACTTTTTTGGGATAGGGTTCTGAACGTTCGGGGTGAGTGGGCAGTTCCACATCAGGCTTTCCACCAGGCCAGCCGGTGATGGAATCGCGAAGCATATAAAAAACCTGGAGATTCACTTCGTAGGCATCGCCTTCTTCCACGATCAGATCGCCCAGGCCAAATTCATTATAATCATTATTGGTGAGAGAAAGCACAGGTTTCTGAAGCTTAAGAGCCATGTTGACCACGGCTTTTTTGATCATTTTTGAAGTCCATTCGATCTCGCCTGTAAGCCAGGGCGATTTAAACCTGGTAAGTTCAGCAGCAGCTGCTTCATCTACAACGAAGCTGCAATCAGTATGCTGTTGCAGGAGACTTGCAGGCACTGTTTCCGTGACATGGCCTTCCACCGCTTTTTGAATGACGGGAGCCTTACCCGGTCCCCAGGCCAGGAGGATGATCTTTTTTGCTTTAAGGATGGTGCTGATCCCCATGGTGACGGCGAGGCGGGGAACCTGGGAGATATTGGCGAATTCATAAGCATTAGCCAGTCTTGTTGAATTTTCCAGGTTGATCAGTCGCGTTCTTGAATAAATGCTCGATCCCGGCTCGTTGAAACCAATATGGCCGTTGTTACCGATGCCCAGGATCTGGAGGTCAATGCCACCTGCTTCTTCAATCTGTTTTTCATATTCAGCGCAATGCTTTTTGATCTCCTCTTTTGGCAGTTCGCCATTGGGGATATGAATATTTTTTGGGTCGATATCGATGTGATTAAAGAGAAGCCGGTGCATGTAGTTATAATAGCTTTGCCAGGCTTCGCGTTCAATGGGATAGTATTCATCCAGGTTAAAGGTGATCACATTGCTGAAGCTCAGACCTTCTTCCTTGTGCATGCGTACCAGTTCCGCATAGAGGCTTTTGGGAGTAGAACCAGTGGCAAGTCCGAGCACACATTTTTCATTTTTCGCCTGTTTTTCACGAATCAGGCGGGCTACTTCAGTAGCTGCATACCGAGAGCCATCGCTGATGCCGGAAAATATTTTGACAGGGATCCTTTCAAAAGCATCAATAAGGTCAATATCGGCGGTAGAGTTTTGCATGAGCGAAGGTTTGAATAAAGATACTAAGGGAGTATAAACCCGCAAATTTCGATTAAAATCCGCAAAAAACCGCAGAGTGCTGATTCCTCATCATTTCAGGAAGTGATTATCCAATAACTTCATCGCCAAAACCAGGGAGGCTATGGCAGTAAAAATGGAAGAATCGTGGAAGGAAGTACTGGAAGATGAATTCAAAAAAAATTATTTCAGGCAGATCACGGAGCATATTAAGACAGAGAAAGCGCAGGGCAAGATCATTTATCCTCCTGGTCCGCTGATATTTAATGCTTTTGAGCAAACGCACATTAAAAAACTAAAGGTGGTGATATTAGGACAGGATCCCTATCATGGTGCCGGACAAGCCATGGGACTTTCTTTTTCGGTTCCGCGCAACGTACCGCCGCCACCATCGCTAGTAAATATTTTTAAGGAACTGCAGGAAGATGTGGGTATCCCTATTCCTTCCCATGGCGACCTCACCCACTGGGCACAACAGGGTGTGATGCTGCTCAATGCTTCATTGACAGTACGTGCAGGGGAACCTATGAGTCATTCAAAAATCGGCTGGCATATTTTTACGGATTGTGTGATCAGCACCATTTCAAAAATGAAAGAGAACGTGGTGTTTCTGCTCTGGGGAAAATTCGCGCAGCAAAAGATTGAGCTGATTAATGTAAAGAAGCACCATATTCTAAAGGCGGCACATCCTTCACCCTTATCTGCCAGTAATGGCTTTTTTGGTTGCCGTCATTTTTCCAAGACCAATAATTATTTGATGAAGCAGGGGTTGGATCCGGTGGACTGGACGGTGTGAGTCTACGAGTTTAGGAGTTCACGAGTTCACAAGTTCACGAGTTCACGAGTTGATCGTTTAAAGTTTAAGGTTTAAAGTTTAAGGTTCTTTGAGATCGACATTCATCATCGCAGGCGATTGGCTATGGACTATAGTCTAGTCATCATATGGGAAACGGCAATGCTTCCTTACCATACGCCATATGCCATAAGCTATATGCCAACTGCTATGAACTATGAACCATGAACTATGATCTCCTTACATTTGCCTCCCTTAAAAAACACCAAATCCCATGGATCAGAAATATATCCAGCAGATCGCAGGAAAACTGAACATCACTACAAAGCAGGTATCCAATGTTGAGCAGATGCAGCGTGAAGGCGCCACCATTCCATTTATGGCCCGATACAGAAAAGAAATGACCAATAACCTTGACGAAGTGGTGATTGGAAACATCGTGGAAGAGATCAGCTATTTCAATGAGCTGGATAAGAGAAAAGAAACAGTTATCAAGACCATCGAAGAGCAGGGAAAACTAACTCCTGAATTGAAGAAAAGAATTGAAGACTGCTTCAGCGCTACTGAGCTGGAAGATATTTACCTTCCTTATAAACCCAAACGTAAGACGAGAGCATCGCAGGCCATTGAAAAAGGACTGGAGCCACTGGCGAAGATCATTTTTGAACAGGGAGAAAACAATCCTGAAACAGAAGCTGCTGCTTTTATTAATGAGCAGGTGAAGGATACCAAAGAAGCCTTGCAGGGAGCCCGGGATATTATTGCTGAATGGATCGCTGAAAACGAACAGGCAAGAGCCAAAGTAAGACAGCTGTTTACAGAATCTGCCATTCTTTCTTCCAAACTTCTCAGCACTAAAAAAGACGAAGAGGAAGCGCAGAAGTACCGCGATTATTTTGAGTTCAGTGAACCTTTGGCTCAAAGTCCATCGCATCGATTGCTTGCCATTCGTCGTGGTGAAAAAGAAGGTTACCTGATGATGGATATCAGTATAGAAAAATCAACTGCAGTGGAAGAACTGGAAAGGATCTTCATCAGGTCATCCAATGCAGCCGCAGCTGAAGTAAAAAAAGCCATTGAAGATTGTTATGGAAGATTGCTGAAATCATCCATAGAAAACGAATTCAGGTTGCAGAGCAAGAACAAGGCTGATGAAGAAGCTATTCATGTATTCACGGAAAACCTTCGTCAGTTATTGCTGTCATCACCATTGGGATCCAAAAAAATAATGGCGCTCGATCCAGGATACAGAACCGGTTGCAAGCTGGTTTGTCTGGATGCGCAGGGAAATTTTATTTATAACACTACCATCTATCCCCATCCGCCTCAAAACCAGTGGCAGGAAAGCGTTGCCACCATTAAAAGCCTGGTTGACCGGTATGAGATTGAAGCTATAGGAATAGGAAATGGCACAGCCGGAAGAGAAACAGAACAACTGGTGCGCAGTATTGATTTTGGAAAGCAGGTCAGCATTTTCCAGGTGAATGAAAGTGGTGCTTCCATTTATTCTGCTTCAGAAGTGGCAAGGGAAGAATTTCCTGACCAGGATGTTACAGTTCGTGGTGCAGTAAGTATAGGAAGAAGGTTGCTCGATCCATTGAGTGAACTGGTGAAGATCGATCCCAAATCCATAGGTGTGGGACAGTACCAGCATGATGTGAACCAGGTCAAGCTTAAGCAGGCATTGGACAGGGTGGTAGAAAGTGCTGTGAATTTTGTTGGTGTGGATGTGAACACGGCTTCCAAGCATTTGCTGCAATATGTGTCTGGTATTTCGGCAACACTTGCTGCCAACATCGTGCAATACCGCGCGCAAAATGGTGCTTTCAAGAGCAGGGAAGAATTAAAGAAAGTTCCATTGATGGGTCCCAAAAGTTTTGAACAGTGTGCAGGATTTTTAAGAATTGCGCAGGCTGAAAATATTCTTGACAATTCATCTGTACATCCGGAGCGTTATGCGCTGGTGGAGGAGATGGCAAAGGATGTGCAGGCATCGCTTGAAGAGTTGATAAAAAAGCCGGAGTTGAGAAAGCAGATTGACAGAAAAAAATACATCAGTGAAACGGTGGGAGCCTTTACTATTGAAGACATTCTGAAAGAACTCGAGAAGCCCGGACGTGATCCCCGCGCACAGATCGAAGAATTTATGTTTGATTCCACCATCAGGAGCATTGAAGATGTGAAGGTGGGCATGCAGGTGCCTGGTATTGTGACCAACATTACCAATTTCGGAGCCTTTGTTGATATTGGTGTGAAGCAGGATGGTCTGGTACACGTATCACAGCTGGCCAACAAATTTGTGAGTGATCCCAATGAAGTTGTGAAGCTGAATCAGAAAGTGATGGTAACAGTGACGGAAGTGGATGTGGCGAGGAAAAGAATCGCACTTACAATGAAAGACAATCAACCCAGGGCATCTTCAACCAACGAAAAAAGAAGCCAGGTATCAAGACCGGATAAAAAGCAAACATCACAACCTGGTAAACTGAATCCATTCCAATCACAATTGATGGAACTGAAAAAAAGATTTAATGGGGATTAAAAGGATAAATGAAGTATCACAGATTGCACTGATTCGCACAGATTATTTCCTTATTTGTATCACAGATTTATTGATTTTAGGTGAATTAAAGATTGCACTGAATAAATAACTATCACAGATTACGCTGATTAACACAGATTAAATTCCTGATTCAGGGAAAGCTACATTTTATCGTAACCAATCTGTGAAATCTGTGTAATCTGTGATTCAAATCTTGATTGAAATAGAAGTGGGAGCATAAATAAAAATCCAGATCACTAATTAGCACAGATTAAATTCATGATGCAGGAAATGCTACATTTTATCATAAACCAATCTGTGAAATCCGTGTAATCTGTGATTAAAATCGTGATTCAAATCTGTGATTAGTGATGCCCGATCATCTTCGATCTTTTATTCGAGAGGTATCTATCCAGCAGAAACAATCCCAAAATCACATTCATCATCATGAGCATATTCATGTAAGTGCTGTTGAACATCCGGCTGTAATCCACTTTTCCAAGGTCTACTCCAAGACTGCTGCCTGAATCACTGGCTGCTGCCCAATTGATCTGGCCAATACCATAAATCAGAAAACCAATAATCATGGTAATAAAGAATAGTCCGATCCCCCAGATGATCTTTGAGTTGATGTATTGCTTGGCTGCAGGAGCGATCTGGTATTTGGCAATTTCTTCCATCACATTCCTGGTGAATCGCATGGAAGGATGCTCAGGTTCCGTCATGCTGATTGCCTGATGCACTTCAAGCAACTCCTGGTATTTAGCTTTCCATTCCGCATGATCACGCACCAGCTGCTCAATGAGAGTATGCTCCTTTTCATTGCAGGAACCATCAATAAACTCCCAGAGCCTGGCTTCCATTTCCTCGTTGCTGTTCGGCTGGTCAGTTGGATGATGTTGTGTCATATGATTCGTTTTATTCCGCAGAATAGTGATTAATAAATGTCTTTTACCTCTTCGCTGAAATAGCGTTCCATTTTTTCTTTCAGCCTGCTCCTGGCACGGTGCAGTTGTACCTTCACGGCATTGGCTTCCTTACCCAGGGTTTTGGCGATTTCCTCCAGCGTTTGCTCACCTTTATAAAAAAGTGTGATCACCTGCGCATCATCAGGACTTAGTAACTGAATGGCCTGGTTTACCATATTCACCCTGCTTTTTTGCTCCACCTGGTTGGCACTCATGCCGCTATCCTGCAGACTGGCTTTGGCAAACACGTTTTCATTGTCCAGCGAATGCACATCCAGCTTTTTTTTGCGGAGGAAGGTGATGGAACTGGTGGTGGTAATGGTATAAAGCCAGGTGCTGAATTTTGACTGACCTTTAAAATCGGCCAGGGACCTGTAGGCTTTTACAAATACATCCTGTGCCACTTCTTCTGCATCCTCACGCGTTTTTACATAGCGTAAGCAGATGGTAAATACAAGGTTCTGATATCGGTTCACCAGCACAGCATAAGCACCCTGGTCGCCATTGAGGACCCTGGCAATTATGTCCTTATCATCAGTTTCAGTGTGCATTCAGCCTATATGACTATCCGGGAAGAAAAGAGGTTACAGCTGCAAGGTAGAATGAATATTGAAGACATGAAAGAGATCTGAGAACTAACCAATGCTGGCTTTTAAATGACTTATTAGTTCATGAATACATAGACAGACAGTACGCAGGTGATGACCAGGCTGAAGATGAGCATCAGGTTTTGTGATATCATCTTATTATCATTAGGTAAAAGAGTCCTGGCCCAAAAGAAACTTCCAAACGAAAGAGCAAGTAATACCAGGAGGGCTATGAGCAAACCATTTCCTGAAAAAAGACCTGAGGTCCTGAGGGCCAGGGCAAGGAATGGACACAGGAGGGTTACCATTCTCAATCTTTTAATTCTTGTCAGGTTATTATTGTTTTCTCTTGCGATCTGGCTCATAAATCAAATATAAATTATAAAAAACATCAATTCAATACTGAAAAAAAATTCATTGGATAATGAAGGCAACTCACTAGTGTTAAATGAAGATTATTTGGGCAAGTCCCTTCGCCTTAGTTTACATAGGCGCAAGCCTTTTTAACTCGTCGGCTCAGGGTCGGGCTCTTCGCTACAATCTCCTCGCTGCGCTCGGAGGATTTCCGCTGCGATCCCTCTTGCATCGAATTATCGAAGAATCTTCTCTTATATTTTACCCTATAGTTATGATTGGAGGTTCTCCTGAAATAATTCCTCCTTTAACTCATGATTTTTATAAGTTGATCAAATTTCCTGTAACCTGCCTTTTCCGGGCCTCGTCATAATCCCTGTAACCGTTCTTTAAAAAAATGTTGGACAAGGCTGTAACCGGAGTTTAAAAACGGTCGTCAGATAAGCCAGCAACCAAAACAAAATCGTTAAACAATAAAAATTTATTTTATGCAAGGGCCAGAAGTTTTAGTACCCATCACCATGTTTGCCGGCGGTTTCGCCATGATCTTCGGCATCGTTTACCTGAAAACAAAGGAAAACCTCGCCATGGTTGAAAAAGGAATGAATCCTAAAGATAAAATGCATCGCCCCGCACCTTACCGCAGCCTGAAACTGGGTCTGCTGCTCCTGGGAGCTGGTCTGGGACTGTTGCTCGCATATATCCTTGACCTCAACATGCGCTCAACTACCCACCAGGATCATCCGCCGCTGTATTTTGCCCTGATCGCCATTGGAGGAGGCATAGGACTGATTGCCTCTTATTCCATCGAAAAAAAGCATTTGCTCGACCGGAGAGAAGACTGAAACCAACACTAACTCAAAAGCCTCCACCGGAGGCTTTTTTTTATTTTAATAGTTCAACAGCTTTCTGTACCGCGGGATCATAATGATTGAACACCTGGTAATAACCCTGTGTTCTCCATTTGAGCCTGGCCAGGTAGGCCTTGATCTGGTCCTGGATATTTTTTTTGTCTTTCTGTGGAATGGCAGCCAGCCGGATGCTATCCTTCATTGCATAATCTACCAGCTCTTTCCAGGCCTCTTCTGAATCCTGGTACCTGTTGGCAAAATCAGCAGGATTTTTATACTGTTCAAACTGTCCGCGGTTGCGGATATAATACTGGTAAACAAAATTATTAAATCGACCATCCAGGTAAAGCTGCGTAACACTCCTGGTGAAGATGCTGGTATCCAATCCTACAAAATAATCAGGCACAATACCTCCACCTCCATAAACAAGACGACCTTCCTTCAATGTCTTGTAAGTTTTCTGGTCTTTCTGATAGTGTATGGAATCAGCAGAAAAGAATTCACCATTCTGGTAGCGTTCATAGATCTCCTCCATGTAAACCTTTCTTCCCTTGTCGTAAGGACGCTGGATACTTCTTCCAGCAGGCGTATAATATCTGGCGATGGTAAGACGAATGGCTGATCCATCACTCAATTCGTATTGTCCCTGCACCAGTCCTTTACCAAATGACCTTCGACCAATGATCATGGCCCTGTCCCAATCCTGCACGGCACCGGCCAGGATCTCGCTGGCACTTGCTGTCATTTCATCAATGATCACAGCCAGTTTTCCTTTTTCAAACAGTCCGTCTTTCTGTGCCCGGTATTCTTCCTTGGGTACATTAGCACCCTGGGTATACACGATCATTTTATCGCTATCAAGAAATTCATCAGCAATATTTACAGCGGGTTTAACATAGCCTCCGCCATTGCCCCTGAGGTCGAGGATCAATTTCTGCATGCCCTGTTTTTGCAATCCTTCCAGCGCCTGCATGAACTCGCGGTAAGTTGGTTCTGCAAATTTATTGAGCTTGATATAACCAGTTGTACCATCTATGAGATAAGCTGCATCCAGCGAAGGAAGAGGAATGGTGCCACGGGTAACATAGTAGTATTGAGTGGTATGGTCCCTGATCACTGTCAGTTTCACCTTTGTGCCGCCTTTGCCCTTGATCATATCCCTGATGGATGCACTAGGCAGGGTTTTGCTGACGATAGAAGAATCATCTACCTTGATGATCTTGTCGCCAATTTTCAAGCCCGCCTTATCACTGGGTCCATCAGGAACTACATACAATACATGTACAGTGTCTGAAAAAATATTAAACTCTACCCCGATGCCTTCAAAATTTCCTTTAAGGCCTTCGTTGGCTACAGTAACATCAGTGGCGGGGATGTAAACAGAATGCGGGTCAAGGTGGTTCATAACCTCAGTGATCGCATTTTCCTGTAAAGAGTCGATACCTATTTTATCAACGTACCTGTCGTTGATCAGGTCAAGAGCTTCCTGGAGCGAAGTGCGCCTTTCTCTTGCAAAGAAACTATTGCTGCCAGAACGCTTGTGGAGTTCGAATCCAAAGAACATTCCGGCGATCATAACCAGTGAAAAAATCAGGGGCAACCAAACCTGTAGTTTTTTATTCCTCATCTCTGCCTTTACTTTGTAAATTATTGCAAAATAGCAGTTTTGAAACTATGAACGGCGATTCGATCATGATTTCAACAATATATTAAGCACAGAATCATGCCAGTAACCTTATTAGCAGACAGTGGTGCCACTAAAGCAGAATGGTGTTTGATCAGGAACGGTAAAAAGAAAACTTTTTTCACGCAGGGCATTAGCCCTTATTTTTTAAATACCGATGAAATAGCCAGCCTGGTTCAGCAGGAACTTGCTCCACAACTGAAAAAAGAAACGATTGAAACCATACATTATTATGGAACAGGTTGTGCCAATCCTCAAAATGCAAAGAATGTAAAGAAAGCATTGCTCAGGGTTTTCCCAGGCAGCAAAGTGAATGTTCAAACAGACCTGATGGCAGCAGCACGTTCGGTATGTAATCATGAAAAAGGAATTGCCTGCATACTGGGTACTGGCTCCAATTCCTGTTATTATAATGGAAAGAACATTGTGCGTAACAGCCCGGGCCTGGGCTATGTGTTGGGAGATGAAGGGAGTGGGGCTTATCTCGGTAAAAAAGTGATCCAGTACTATCTCTATAATACTTTTGATGAAGACCTCAGGTCAAGGTTCGATGCCCGCTTTGTGACTAACACAGTGGAGATCCTTGATCATGTATACAAGCAACCCTTTCCCAACAGGTATCTTGCCGGCTTTGCCATGTTCCTTGCCGAGAACCGCGGACATTATATGATCGAAAATATCATTGAAGATGGACTGAATGATTTTTTCTTCCAGCACCTTTATAAATATGCCGAGGTATGGAAATACCCGGTAAGTTTTGTAGGTGGTGTGGCATTTGGATTCAGGGATGTGGTGGAAGAATTATGCCGCTCCTATGAATTTGATCTGGGTAAGATTTATAAAAATCCAATGGAAGGTCTGGTGGCTTATCATGAGAATGAATGAAGAAGGAAACTCTTTTATAAAATGTAATCATTATGTACAGGTAAAATAAAAATGGTGACGAGGATAATGATGTTATGATAATTGCAAAGGAATTAAATCATTTGGGCAAGTCCCTTCGCCTTCCAATCATTATAAAGGCAATTCATTGGTATTTGTCGGCTCAGGGTCGGGTGAGCTTCGCTCGTAACCTTCGTTCAAAGCAACTTTGGTTGCTTTTCACTTGGTTATGCTGCAATCTCCTCGCTGCGCTCGGAGGATTTCCGTCACCGTCCACCGAAGTCAAACCTAGGTGGATGCGATCCCTCTTGCATCGGATAATCGAAAAAGTTAGTAGCATATCTATGATTACTACTAAAGTATGCAATGAAGAAGATTTTTATTTGGGTTTAAAAAAATCCTCCCGAAAACTAGTGGTTTGTACCAGGTAGCTTTCATTGATCATTGACATTGAGAAAAAAATTGTGTAATTCGTTGAAGTTTTTCAAATAGAATCAATCATTCGATAATAAAATAAATGACAGAGTTTACAAAAATCACAGAACAGGCAAGCAGGTACAGGCACCTGGAGCAGATGTCGATCGGTGAGATACTGACCAATATCAATAATGAAGACAAGACAGTACCAGCAGCAGTTGAAAAAGTAATTCCCCAGGTCAAGCGTCTGGTTGGCGCTATTACAGATAAAATGCTGGCAGGAGGAAGATTGTTTTACATAGGAGCGGGAACCAGCGGACGCCTGGCAGTTGTTGACGCCAGTGAATGTCCTCCAACCTATGGCGTGCCTTATGGTTTGGTGATTGCAGTGATTGCAGGTGGAGATGAAGCTATTACCAAGGCCATTGAAAATGCGGAGGACAGTCCTGAACAGGGATGGCTGGATCTTCAGAGTCACCAGATCAATGCCAAGGATGTAGTGGTAGGAATTGCTGCCAGTGGCACCACACCATATGTGATCGGTGCGCTCCAGGAATGCCAGCGACGTGGCATCACCACAGGATGCATTACCAACAACCCCGGATCACCACTAACCGATGTGGCCGATTTTCCAATAGAAGCTGAAGTAGGTCCCGAGTTTGTTACGGGCAGCACACGCATGAAAAGCGGCACTTCTCAAAAACTTATTCTCAATATGATATCAACAACAGTGATGATACAGCTGGGAAGGGTTGAGGATAATAAAATGGTGAACATGCAGCTCACCAACGAAAAATTAATTGACCGTGGCACGAAAATGATAATGGATAAACTGGCGATGTTGGAATACGACGAAGCCAAGGAATTGCTTATAAAATATGGCAGCGTGAAAAAAGCTGTTGACAATTATAAACTGAAGGAGTAAGATTTGCACGATATTGAACCATATTATAACTGGAGGCATATTTATGTGAGCGAGGAAGATGAGCGGTCTCCATTTTTCAAAAGAGAATATTCCGAATTCGAATTCACCGCTACCGTTTACAACTATTATATCCACCCGCAGTGGGATGATTTTGGGAGTCGTACACTTTATCTCAAAGTATTACAGGCCAATTACGAAGAGCATTATGTGATCATGGAACTGATAGGAGAGTGGAATGATGCCATTGAAAATGATATCATGGAACTCAAGAGAGAAGTGGTGGATCATTTCATGCAGGAGGGCATTACAAAATTCATCCTTATCAGTGAGAACGTACTGAATTTCCATAGTGGTGATAAAGACTATTACCAGGAATGGTATGAAGAAGTGAGTGATGAGGAAGGCTGGATCGTCAGCGTCAATATGCCCGAACCCACGCAGCACGATTTTAAAAAAGCGCGCCTCAATTACTATGTGGAGCTGATGAATATTTCCAACTGGAGAACCTATAAGCCCTATCATTTGTTCAAGAAGATAGATGAGGAGTTGGGGAAGAGGCTGGAGTTGTAGTTCATGGTTCATAGTTCATGGTTCATAGTTTGTAAGTGCCTAAAATACGTTGACCGTTTTTTTAACTCCTGTTGATTTAGTTTTTGTACTCTTTGGCAATGGATAATTTTTCTGATTCTGTTCAATAGTGGTAGTAAAGTTGCAAAAATTATCT
>JAEWKK010000036.1 GCA_023386045.1 Bacteroidota bacterium | reverse complement strand
TGATATTATCTGTTGAGCTCAACCACTGGAAGGTCGCATTGCCAAAAGTGGTTGGATTGGGTGAGATGCTCAGAGAAACTGTACCGCTCACGCAAAGCTCTTCCGGTGTTGGTGTCACGGTCAGTGAGGCCGGAAGCACCGTCACTTTTACGGAGTCATAGTTCTGACAGCCGGAAGTGGTATTGTTGGCAGTAGCGATATAAGTATAAGTACCAGGTACTGACTGCTGCACATATACAGAGGAAGCACTGCTGCCTGTGGTATAAGGAGTAGTAGCCGCAGCATTGGTAAACAGTCCGCTTGCTGGTGACCAGGTATAGCTGTTGAAGTCTGTCAGCGTGGAGTTCACCTGCAGCTGTGTAATAGAATTATTACATACTGTAAGGTTATTGGTCACATCAAATGATGGTGACGGTGTAACCGTAGCTGTTACTGCCTGGCGCGCAGACTCGCAACCTGTAACTACCTGCCAGTTGAAGAAATAATAATAATAGTTAGGATCATTGAAAGTATTACCAGTAATGCTGATCACACCTGGAATGGTATAAGGATAGGAAGCACCCGTAGAAACACGGTAAGTGCCTGGATCCGTTGTCCAACCCATCTGGTAGTTACCCGGAGGCAGTGAAGCATTGATAGGCAGTACCTGAGGTGTGGTAGTACCATTCACTGTAGTTGTACCTGAATAAGTAAATACAGAGGCCAGTGTAGAGGCATTACGGATATTCAGGGTAAATGGTGATCCAACAGTGTTGAAATAAGCATTAACCGACTGAATGGTAGTTGGAACCAGAACAGTAAAGTTCATATAGTAGGTTCCTACCACTGCTGCAGAACCAATTGAAAGATTGGGCGCACCAACAGACTGCAAACCACCACCACCGCCGCTGCTGGCAGCTACGTAATAAGTAGTGGTATTGTTAATGATTGGTGTTGTAAAATTGGCACCAGTGAAAATTGGCGCTCCACCAGAAGCTGCAGTATACCAGTTAAAGGTTGCACCAGCAGAACCGGTAGCACTCAGTGTAACTGTACCAGGACCGCAACGTGTTGCAGGCACTGTAGTCAGCAACTGAGGATTATTAATCGTGATCTGTTGAGCATTAGATGTATCTGAGTTGGCATTACATGTAGCAATCACCCTGTAGAAGCTGGTAGTTGTAATGGCTGCACCAGGTGTATAAGTAGTGGTACCGGTACCTACGTTTGTCCATGGGCCTGAAGCACTGGTAGCTTCCTGCCATTGAATGGTACCATTTGCACCTGTTACTGTTAATGTTGGGGTACCTGTGAGGCAGTAATTATTCTGACCTGTAGAAACTACACCAGCAGTGATTGGGTTCAGGGTCCTTACTGTTGCCGGCATGGCATTGTTGGCTGGCGTTACATCACCACCTACTGAAGTGGAGGCACTGAAGGTATACGTACCAATTGCTGTCATGTTATAGGTCGTGGAGATCACTACGTCCAGTGAATCGCCAGGAGCCAGTGTACCCGTATTTACCACAACTGGAGCAAAGGTGGTCGGATTAGGACCTGTTACCGATGCGTTCACAGTTACAGGAACTGTTACAAAATTGTGCGTGTTAGCACTGTAGTTCCTGATACGAACAGTTACTGTTTCAGTAGCACCATAACAATCTTTCACGATCGGTGCCACCAGTGATTTAGCACCAAAGTCAATTCCGGTGATCACTGCAAATTCATCGGCACCAATATCAGGATGGGTGGCATTTCTCACATCACCATCAATATCTGTTGTTACACCTGGAACAGGAGTACCCAGACTGTCGATGGTAAAGCCCATAGCGATATCTATATGCAGATCGGTAGGTGAAACAAATGGAGGCAGAATAGATACAGAATTCTGATCCTGTAAAGTAAACTGTTTCCAGTCGTTCAGTGTTGGTCTTTGGGTGCTGCCATCATATCCTACCCTGTAAGTAGTGGTAGCGCTTGAAGAACCATAATAATCATTATGATCTATAGTACCGAAATTAAATCCGGTAGCGTTGATATAAATATTATAGACAGATGATCCGGAAACGGCAAAATCCTGGGTATTGCTAAGGATGTTGTTCCTGAAGTCCATACCAGTTACGCTGTTGGAAGCAATGTAAACGTTAGCTGAGAAACCAGCTCCGGTACCGGTTGGTACCGTTCCATCCATATTGATGCTGTTATTGTAGATCTTCAGGTTGGTACCTCCAGTAAAATACATACCAAAGGCGTTGAATACGCTTGGGTTGACATAAATCACCGTCTTGATATCAGAGATGAAATTGTTGGCCACCAGTACTCCTGTAGTTCCTGATGCAGAAGAGAAGCTGATACCATTGGCTCTCCAGCCTCCAGTGCTTGGCTGGTAAACGCCGGATATATTATTGCTAGTGATAGCTCCGTTTACAACACCTGCACCCACATCAATACCAGAAGGCTGGTTGCTGTTGGAAGAAAGTGTTTTGATGTTGAAAATGGTATTTCCTGAAACTATTGCGTTATTGGTATAAGCAATCTCGATACCTCTTCCGTTTACATAATCAGATGCATTTGAAGATCCAATCACGTTGTTGTTGATCAGCAGTCCTTCCTGTGTGATCAAAGAACCTATGGCACTGATACCAACAGTATTCTTGCTGATAGCGTTATTGGTGATGGTAAGGTTATCGTTATCTGCATTACCAACTAACATCGAGTTGTTAGCTGCTGAAACGATACCGTAAATACCTGTCAGGCTACTGGCGGTAGCATTACCACCCTTGATATTCACATTCTTGATTGTATTATTTACCGCACCATTTCCTGCGCCCCCAAGACTGGCCACCCAGATACCTGCTGCCTGGGCAGCAGATTTATTATTATTTATGGTCAGGTTCCTTGAGGATGTTCCGTTGTTTGAACCATCAATGATGATATTATCAGCACCTACCAGTTTTAATACCGCTGAGTCTGAAGCTGCTTCGATGATCGCATTCACACCCGTTGCCGGCCTGATAGTGAGTGTATAAGCTGATGGATTATTGATATGGTTGATCCTGATCGGGAAGGTTTCACCGCTTGTTGAGTTGTATAAAGGATCAATCAGCTCAAACACTATATTACCAGAGATACAGGTTGCTGCATTATATGCTGCTACCGCTGCACTGAGGGTTGTATAGTTACCTGTTGCACCTACTGTGTAAGTACCGCCAAGGCCCGCTCCTGCTGCAATTGTAATATTGGTTGTCGCCATCGCGTCATTCACGGCATTCACATCACCTGTAACGGAAGTGCTGGCAGTAAATACATATGTACCTGCACCAGAAGTGTTAATGGTTGCTGGCAGGGTTACGTTCATTGTTGCACCTGGCGCCAGCGTGCCTGTATTGATCACGAAATTGCTGGAGTAGGTAACAGGACCTGTAGCACCTACTGTAACCGTCACGTTGTTTGTGGCGAAGTTGATGGTATTGGAAGAATAGTTCCTGATGCTCACAATTACAGACTGGGTAGCGGAACCGCAACCACCTGCAAGCGGAGATACCAGTCCTACAACACCCACATCAATACCAGTTGCACCGAAATTACCAGCATCAGCACCAATATCTGTTGGTGTGAAGTTGGCCCTGATCTGTCCATCAAAATCCTCCGTTACAGAAGAAATGTTTACACCTATACCTTCTGCAATGCTTCCGGTCTGCAGGTGCAGGTCTGCGGCAGCAGCATTACCCGTTGCATTTACAAAAAGCGGATCGCCAACTAGGCTATGAACATCTGTTGCTGTCCATCCTGCTGAATATGTTGCCACATCAGCAGTACCATTGAATGCAAAGGTACCACCGGTGCCATTGTAATAATAAATATTGTAATCAATGGAAACACCAGTCATATTGGTTGTGAAATATATCGCATAGTGCGTGCCACCAGTGGAAGCATTAGAGCGGCTATTCACAAAAATATTATTACGGATATCATAAGTGCCTGAAGTGGAAGTCCTGATAAAGGCATAGCTGTTCTTCACCACAGTACCTACTGGAGATCCGCCGATATAAATACTGTTGTGATAGAAATTATTAAGCGCACTGGTCGAATTAGAAGAGATACCTCTTACAACTACTTCTGTACTTAAGCTGGATCCATCAGGCCTGATGCCCAGGCGGATCATGTTATTGAAAACATTAGCAGTTGCAGAAGCATAGTCAATACCTGTTACAGTAGCATTGGTATTGGCTGCTGTAACGTCAAGGCTGTGAATGAAGTTACCGTCAATATTGCTCAATGCAGCTGTGGATCCTGAATAGAACAATCCTGTAACCTGTACTGCAGCTGATGTTGAACTTCCTGACATGGTTAATGAATGGATGGTATTACCACGCACATTGGCTCCTGCGGCATTGGTTGATGACATCGAAATACCCAACACTGCTGAAGAAGATCCAGTACCTGTTTGTGTTGCCGCGCAACTCAGGTTTCTAATGATATTGTTGGTGATGGCAGTAGCAGTGGTAGTTATTACAATACCCCTCACCTGCCCAGTTGTTGAAGTACCAGTATAATTATTATTCAGGTTGGCAATGGTATTGCCACTGATATTGGTATTGGTTCCACTTGTAACTGAGATGCCAGTTACTGCCTGGCTGTTACCTGTTGTAGCTGCCGAAGCATTGATGCTGTTGGCAACAGTGGTACTACCAATAGTATTATTCGTGATGTTGATAGTTGTTGCACCAGTAACCGAAATACCCTGGATGCTTACACCCAGTGTGGCAGTACCTGCGGTGGTAACACCGGCAAAAGTATTCTGCGCGATATTCACTATAGCACCAGTTCCACCTGAAGCACGATAACCAATTACAGTTCCACCACCAGAAGCGGTGGTAGTTACAATAATATCACCTGTAGCGGTTGTGGAACCAATCAGGTTTCCGGTAACTGTTCCGATGTTCACATGTCCATTTGCCTGGCTGATACCAATAAAACCGGCACCGCTTGTGGTTGAAATGGCAATGTTACGAATGGTATTTCCCTGCACAGAAGTAGCTGATGCAAATCCAACAGAAACATCCATTGCATTGAAAACATTGGCAAAAGCACCGTTCATGGTGTAGGCGCCACCTCCTGCATTAGGAGCTGTACCACCGATAAAGTTGTTTGTAATCACAAATCCACTTGCCGTGTTATTGATCGAACCAGTGTTTGGTGTAACCCAGATAGCACGGTGCGTATTGGAGGCAGTAGTGGTGCGGGTGGCTGTCTGATAGAAACTATTGCCTGTGATTGTCCAGGCATTATTACCCCTGTCCAGCTTAATGCCGCTGGAGGCACCACCAGCAATAAAGAAGTCGTAGATATTATTGTTGCTAATAGTAATGCTGTCATTATAATTCTCAACAGCTGTTACCGTACCACTGGCAAAAATGCCTACTGCCGGAGTACCGCCTGCAGTTCCATGGATAGAACAGTTGGTGATGGTATTGTTATCATTACCATCAATTGGACCAACATATCCAGGGCTGGAGAAGGCTGTAGCAAAATGGATCACACCCGTAAGTGTGGTGGTATTGGTAGCAGGAACATTGGTGTTCTGACCCTGGATATCGCAATACCTGATGGTGTTCATCTGCGCGTCATTGATGAAGCGGATGGCAACACCTGAAGTGGAAGTATTAATGATCGACAGTTGGCTTGTTGTTCCTAAACCACCAGGACGTCCATCGATGATCACCTTATCTCCGCCATCAAAATCGATGGTGGCTGTAGTGTTGGCGCTGCTGATAGACAAACCCGTTGCACCAGCCTGTGGACGCACGATCACATTTCCAACGATGGGGCATGGTGTGGCACCAAATGTAATCGGGAATGTTTCCCCTGCGCTGGTGTAAGTGCTTTGCAATTCAAAGATGACCGTACCCGTTGTGCCGGCAAGTGCAGCAGCAGCTGCTGCAGTCAGCGTAGGATAAGTTCCTGTTGGACCCACACTATAAGTTCCTGCAGCAAGAGGCGTACAGGATTGAGTAGCCTGGGATCCGGTCAATGGTGTTGTAATATTATATATAGGACCACTACATTGACCCGAATTATAAGCATACACATAGAAATCATAGGTGGTACCGGCTCCAAGGAAGCTGGTAGAAAAAGTTGTTGATGCTCCTACAGAAACCACTGTTCCTGTACCTAAAGTATTACCTACCGTATACACTGTGTTGTTAGACGGTGCCACAGGCGTAGCGCCAGCAGGATATCTTACCACCACATAACCCTGAGAAGCAGGTGCAGAAGCCGTAAAGCTACCGTTGATCTGGCTGTTGGAAGCAGCCGTCAATGTTAGGGCAGTTGCCTGTGTAGCAGGAGCCGCCGGTGGCAGGGATGTTACGAGCGAAATCTCGTCTATAGATCCTGGAGGCTGTGAACCTAAAGAGCCATCATTTGACCACATGAAAACCAGTCTCCTGGTAGTACCTGCATAAGAGGCAGGAAGACAGATAGTCTGTGTTTGATAAGTTCCCTGAAGATTTAGATTATTAGGATTGCTGTGAAGTTCTGCGCCTGAATAAATTGTAGGAATGCTTAGCCAGTTCTGGAAACCAGCAGCCGGGGAATTCAAAGTAGGTGTGACTGTTGTTGGTGCAGACCAGACAGCTACATAGTCATAACTACTTTCCCCCTGTGCTTTCCATTTGAAACTTAGTACAATATTGGTTTCTCCCACAGGGAAGGTAACATCCCTGTAAAAATAAACCACGGAAGCGCTACCATTATTGTAATTGTGGGTAGCTCCCGCAGGATCATTTGAGATATACGCCGAATTGGTTCCTGCAGAGGGAGTAGCTACTGTACCAACAAACCATTGGTTGGTTGCGCCATTTACAACTGTCCATCCGTTTGCAGCGAAGGTGGCGCCGGTTTCAAATCCACCATCTCCGGTGGGGCTGATCAACGTCGTCTGTGCGCCTGCGGCAAATACGGAAAGAAAAGCAATCAGGGAAAGGTAAAGCTTTCTCATAAGCTGTTTTAAGAATTAGAATAGATGATTTTAGAAAAGGTGCTGGAAAATTAAGGGATTTTTAAGAATTGGCGATCAAAAAATCTACCCCATCAAGGGAAATATCCCCAAACTAAAGGGGAAAACTACCAGATTTGAATTTGGATTATTCTCTTATATTCCCGCACGCGTCCATTCATTATTTACCAGTCTCCATACCGATAAAGGATTGCCGTTCTGGAGTTCAGCGGGCAAAAGCGCATCTTCCCATCCCTGGAAACATACCGGTCGGCCAAATCTTCTGATCGCATCTCCTCCCACTGCAGTAAACCTGCTGTCTGTGGTGGCAGGAAAGGGCCCTCCATGGTGCATGGCCCAGGCCACCTGAACTCCGGTGGGTACTCCGTTTATTATGAACCTCCCGCAGCGATCAAGTAGTGTCTCTACCAGTTCTTCATGGCTTGCAATTTCATCTTCATTACCCATAATAGTAGCCGTCAACTGACCTTCCAGAGATTGCGCTACTCCAAGCATTTCTTCTTTGTTTTGGCAAAGAACTACCAGCGAATAAGGACCAAAAACCTCCTGGTGCAATAAAGGATTAGTTATGAATTCCCGTGCATGGACCTGCGAAATTGTGGGAGTACCTGACAATGGATCATTACCCGGGTTCTCCGCAATAAGGGTGACGCCCTCCTGCCCCAGCGCCGCATTCTTTCGTGCCTTAAAGGAAGTCGAAATTCCTTCATGCAACATTTGCTGAGGTCTGACCTGCTTTATGGCATCTCCCAGTTTTGAAATAAAAAGCCTGGAGTCTTCAGTATCCAGTGTTACAATTATACCCGGATTGGTACAAAACTGTCCCACGCTTTGGGTGATAGAATCCGCTAATAAAGCAGCAATGGATTCAACTTCCTTTTTAAGCTTTTGAGGTAAAATAAAAACAGGGTTCACACTGCCCATTTCTGCGAAAACCGGAATGGGAATTGTTCTTTGGTTGGCCAGGTCAAACAAGGCCTTCCCGCCTGCAAAAGTTCCGGTGAAGGCCACAGCCTTTGTCCATTTATTCTTCACCAGACTTTCTCCTATTGAAAAAGATGCTCCATGAAGGTGAATAAAAACTTCCTGGGGCAAACCAGATGTTGTCAATGCGTTTTTAATTAGCCTGGCTACCAATTCAGATGTTTGGGCGTGCGCAGGATGGGCTTTCACCACCACAGAGCATCCGGCCGCCAGCGCTGATGCGGTATCTCCACCAGCAGTAGAATAAGCAAAGGGAAAATTGGATGCTCCAAAAACAACAACAGGTCCAAGAGGTACCAGCATTTTTCTAAGATCCTTACCTGGGGTCTGACCGTTATTGTCAGGAGTATCTATCCTATAATCAAAACAATGTCCTTCCTCACAAGCTTCAGCATAACTGGTCAGCTGAAAGATGGTTCTCTTTAATTCCAGTTTCAATCTGGATTTTTCCAGATGAGTTTCCGATTCAGCCGTATTGATCAAATCCGTTTCATTAATTTGAAGCGCAGCAGCAATTGATCTCATAAGATCCGCTCTTTGCTTCCTGCTTTTTTTACGGTAGATCCTGAAAGCATTCCACGACTGCTCCATGGCCTCATGCACTTCTTCAATTGTAGCATCCTGAAATTTTTCCATCATATTCCATTTTATTACAAAGTTGATTGAATTACTGTTTAAATTCAGTAGCTCTCATTATCATCTATCAGGAATTTTACTTACAAGCCTAATATTTTTCAAAACATTTTTCAGAAAGGGATTTTTCCCTGGTAATTTTCTTCAAAATCCATCCTATGAATAAAAAAACAACCCGTAAAATCCCTGTTACAATCGAAGAACAACAAATCCTGACAGGTGTCGCCATTTTTTCAGGAATCGCCCTTTGCTTTTGCCTCCTGATCCTTGCAGGCATCATCAACTGATCGATTTCCCAGTTCATGCTGCCTTATTTACTGTTCATTCCTTTTTGGTAATTCCCTGCACGGGCTATCATTTAACATTGTGTTTGTCCATTTTGGAGCAATACAATTGTCATAAAACAAATGCCCGGCCATGAGGATTGAATTTTTTATACTGATCGCTTTTATAATAGTCATGATGGTGATTCAAAAAAGAAGGACACTGAATAAAGAGTGGGAAAGAGAAATCTAATTTCATCTCATTTTCCTATTTAACTCCTTGCACCTGAAACACATCAAGGTCAATACATTTACGAAACTCTGAATTGTATCAAAAACTGCAATTGATAAAAACGCATCTGCAGTTCCCTTTCATGATCTTCAAAACTTTCTTTTCATTCCACACAGCTTACCATAAACAGATTCCTTCTTTCCCCTGTTTTCAATAATAGTTCAGAACTCATTCTACTTTCTTTAAGCAGACCTGGTCGTATTTGATAAATACAGCATCTGGAAGAACTTTGTATTTTTAAATAATATCAAAGCTATTGCGACCTTAAATCGCATCCTTAATAATTAAGCACATGAGCAAAAAAACTTCCTGCCTTGTTATTTTATTTTTCATCCTGCTCAATCAAACACATGCCCAGGATTTCGCTTCTGCCCTTTCCAATTTTCATCAAAGCTATCCGCAGGAAAAGATCTATGTGCATTTTGACAAAGACAATTATGTAGCGGGTGAAACCATCTGGTTCAAAGCCTATCTTTTTAATAATGGCATGCCCAGTGTTTTAAGTTCTAACTTTTATGTGCAGCTTAGCGATGCGGATGGCAAGATCATTGAAACAAAGAAATATCCTGTCTATGGAGCTGCTGTAAATGGCCATATTGATCTGCCAGATTCCCTGCTGCAGGCTTCCTACCTGATCAGTGCCTACACTCCTTCCAGCCTTAATTTTACTGATGCTGACCTGTTATATAGAAAAGCCTTCTATATCTATAACCGCAATACCTCAAAGCCGGTTTCAGCTTCTCCGGAAACAGTGGACCTGGTTTTCTTTCCTGAAAGCGGCCACCTCGTTCATGGCATTACAACTGTTTTGGCATTCAAAGCTACTGATCAGCGTGGACGACCCGTTGATGTGAATGGCATGATCAAAACGCCGGATGGATTCACCATTCCATTCAAATCTATTCATGATGGAATGGGAAAGGTCAATTTTCGTCCCGATGCCTCAAAATCTTATACAGCATCAGTTACAGGAATTGCACGGGAATATAAATTACCTCCTGTTGAAAAATCAGGCATCTTACTGCATGTAGAAGATGAAAAAGAAGGAAAGGCTTTTACAATTACAAGAAGCAATGCAGACAGAAATAATTTCCAGAAAGTTTTTGTGGTAGCCCAGATCAATGAACAGGTAGTGTATGAACAGGACATCGACTTTGAAGATTATCCTTCTTTGAAAGGACATCTGGTAACCAGTAAATTACCCTCAGGCATACTTCAATTTACCGTATTTAATAAGGATGGAGCACCTCTGGCTGAAAGATTATCCTTTGTTGACAACAGGGAATACCTGGCCCCAACCAGCGCTACCAGCATCAACACCAACCTGCAGAAAAGAGCAGAGAATATCATCGAGATTGTTGACCATGACAGCCTGCAAAAATCACTTTCTGTTTCCATTACAGATGTTTCGGTAAAAGATCCTGCGGACCGTGAATCCATTATTTCACGATTCCTTTTAACAAGTGACCTGAAAGGACATGTATACAATGCAGCCTGGTATTTTGAGAAGCCTGTTGATTCGGTAAAAATGGTATTGGACAACCTCATGCTGACCCATGGCTGGACCAGGTTCAAATGGGAAAAAATCCTGGATGGTCAATTGCCAGAAAAAAAATTTGCTGACCCTTACCTTCTTACCGTCCGTGGTCAAATCAAAGATGAATCAGGGAAAGATGCCAGGGCCGGTGAATTAAATCTTTATATTGAATCAGAAGATTCCACTACTCAGAGCTACGATGTGGATGTAGATGCAGCAGGAAGGTTTGTGTTGGATACTTTATTGTTTTATGGAAAGTCAAAATTTTATTACACATATTTTCAAAATGGCAGGCAGAAAAAAGCATCTGTAGTTTTGGACAGCATCAATACTGATCCGGTATTGTCATCCTTGCCAATTAACTCTCTACCCTTTTCAATGATCCAAATGAGCCAGTCCGAGGTTTCGAAACGATATCTTTTTCATAAAGAAGTGTTGGACAGATCAAAGCAGCTGGAGCCCATAGTACTTGAAGCTAAATCAGACAAAAAACCAATTGATATCATCAATGAAAAATATACAACCGGTGCCTTTCGCACACCAGCGAAAGTAAGTCTTGACAATATCAATCAGCCTACACCCAACAAGATGATCAATCCTTTGGATTTTGCCATGAATAATATCAGGTTGTTGGAAATGCAGAATGGCAGGCTGGTGAACAACAGAACGCTCAGTCTTCAATCAGGTGCAAAATGGAATGTTGCTGTGTTCCTTGACGAAACACCTACTGAGCTTAGTGCATTGCGCAGCTATCGCATGGATGAAATTGCACTGATCAAATTTTATGAACCTGGATTTGTAGGTGCCGGATCCAATGGACCTGGCGGAGCACTGGCCATTTATACCAAACATGCCAGGCAGGATCAGCCCAAAAGCCTGATGATGGATTACGTGACTTACAATGGCTATTCCATAACCAAAGAGTTTTACAATCCTGACTATTCCAAACATGAGCCAAGGCATGACCTGGAAGATCGCCGTTCTACATTGTACTGGAACCCGAAAGTTTTCCTGGATGCTGATAATCTTAAAACAGAGATCCGTTTTTTTAATAACGACTACAGCAAGAAACTGAAAATGGTGATAGAAGGTTTTTCAGCAGATGGCAAACTCATTCATATAGAAAAGATCATTGAATGATCAAAGATCCAGGTGCACGTCTCCGCCCACGGGATGACCGGTACAAGTGAGTATGAGACCGGCTTCCAGGTCCTTGTCAGTAAGGACTTCATTATAAGAATGCCATACCTTACCACTGGTACAACGTGCCACGCAGTTACCGCATCGCCCTGTTTCGCAACTATAAGGCAGAACAATATTTTGTTTTCTTGCTGCTTTTAAAATAGTGTCCGGATAATTTACATTCACTACAAACTCTCCCTGGTCTGACCGAATAAAAGCCTGATGAAAATTTTTATCAGGCGGCAGGCTTACCGGTCGGTATGCAGGAATCAGGAAATTTTCTTTCCTGATACGTTCAGGATGAATGCCTCTTTCCTGTAGCAGGTAAGTGCACATTCTGTTGTATGATTCAGGGCCGCAGATATAAAACATCGCAGTTTGGCTTTCCACATTTTCATCCAGGAACCGAAAGAGATAATCCCTGTTCAGTCTTGCCTTGTGCAGGTCTGGATGATTACTGAAAATAAACTGGCAGTGAAACTGGCTGAATTGATTGGAGAGTTGCTCTAAGTTATTTAGAAATATGGACTGTTCGGGAGAAGAATTGCTGTATAAAAGAAAGACCTGAACAGAAGGGTGAAAATGAAGCAGGGTTTTGATCAAAGAAAATACAGGAGTAATGCCACTACCTGCTGCCAGAAAAATCATCTGGCGATAGGCCGAAGGATTCTCAGGCAGAATAAACAGACCACCTGTACCTGAAGTAAAAAATTCATCACCAATTCTTGTATTATCAACCAGTAGTCTTGAAAAAAATCCATTATCCATTCTTTTAACACCAATGGTAAGAGGTTCATGAAGTAAGGGAGAAGAAGTAATGGAATAGGAACGCCTGATTTCTTCAGCTCCCGGGTTATGAACGAGAGTGAGATATTGTCCTGCTTTATAATTTATTGC
The DNA here is from genome assembly GCA_023386045.1 of Bacteroidota bacterium. GTDB lineage: Bacteria > Bacteroidota > Bacteroidia > Chitinophagales > Chitinophagaceae > Flavisolibacter. The sequence continues at coordinate 21,725 of JAEWKK010000036.1, read as the reverse complement.
GCTTTTTGATTCGAGCTCAAAGGTTTTAAAATCCTTTCTTTCCTCATGAATGGCTCTCACTGCAACTTTACTGTAAAGGATATTTTCCATTCTTTAAATATCCGCATACTATGGCATAATGCCAATTCATGAAATCATAATAGCACTTCATACCCGGACAGCTTTTCCAGAAAAATTGTTTGAAAGAAATTTGATGATTCTAAGTTTAACCGGGAAGTATATGAATGTGCTGGTAGTAGAAAAAGAAAAAAAAGAAGCGCTCAAACTTGTTCGAATTTTAAAACTGGTTGATCCTTCCATCACTGTTGTTGAAACCATCAACAGTGTATCTGATCTTCTCAAATGGGTGCAACAAAACCCAGCACCGGATATTGTACTGGTTAACCAGGCAAAGCTGCCATCACTTACGGTAAAAAATACTTCTGTGCTGGCAAGGCTCGTATTGCATACCAAACAACACAGCCTTACTTACCTGGCCTTCAGGTCAAATTCCATTGGTCAACTGGGTTCCATGAAGGTGATGCCGCAACCTTTTGCAAAAGGCTTTACTTATATTGAAGAAGAAGTAGTGGAAGCATCAACTGCCACCCAGCCTTCCATGGCGCAACTTTTCAAGAACAGGTTTTTTGTTGAGTCGGGACAGCGTTTTCTTTCAATACATGTAAATGACATTGCTTATTTTTTCTCCGATGGCAGGTTTGTTTATTTCATGACCCATGCAAAAAATAAATACATCATTCATTACCGCATGGAAGAACTGGAGCAGTTTCTTAATCCGGAAGATTTCTACCGCATCAATCGTTCTTATATCCTTTCCATCAAATCAATAGAACAGATCAACCCCTATTTTGGCAGCCGCTTCAAATTAAAATTACTTCCTGCAGTGGAAGAAGAGGTGCTGGTAAGTCGCAACCGTGCACCGGGATTTCGCAAATGGCTGGGTGATTAAATCGTTCATTCATCATTTTATAATCTTCAGGCGGCAAAAATGCATGTACACTCAAATGCGCTTGTGCAGACCTGCTCTCTCCGCTTAGTTTTAGGCTATTAAGATATCGGCAACGCTATCTTTTTGATTACCCGGGGTCCTTCGCTCATATAGTGTGTTAAGATCCAATATCCTTTAACCAAAAAGAAGGACCCAGGGGTAAGCAACCAAATCCAATGCTATGAGAAAATCAACGACCCTGCTTGCTGCATTATTTCTTCATGCCTCTGTTTTTTCACAATGCCTTAATGCGCCGGCTTTCCCATCCTTTCTTGGAACAGAACCAATTGTTACAGCAGCTGAAAACATCACTGTTAGTGATACAAGATATTATTATGGTGCAGCTACTTCTATTTCCAATGTTAAGCTGAGTGGTGGAACGCTGGTGGTTTGTGGTGACCTCACCTTAAATGACCTGGTATTCGATTCCGGCACAGTTTACATACGTCCTAATGTAAAGCTGGTAATTAATAACCCGGCAGGACTGATTGTAAGAGGCCATACAAAAATTTATAATGCAGGAACTTTTCAATGCCTTGGCAATTTTGTAATGGAAGGCACCTGGGCTTCGGCAAGTAAACCGAATATCTTCATTAATATCTCTCCCAGTTCTTATTTCAAAATGCCCAACCAGTATTTTGTTATTAACAATCCTTATTCATGGGTGGTCAATAACGGCATTGGTGATTTTCATGGTATCATCACTGATCCACTCAGCGCAACCGGTAGCATCTGTCTTGGATTTAACAGCCAGACAATCATGCGAGTGTTATACAATAAGGCAAAGCATCCATATATAGCTCCTAACGGTCCTGCCTGTGTGATGGTGGAACAGTTCTCGCAGTTTTATGATACGCTCACAGCTTATCCAACTGTAAATGTTTGTTTGGGTAGCAGCCATTCAAGTGATGCAAGCTGCACTCCCTGGGGATGCAAGCCCAATGCCTGGGGTGCTGCACAGGTTACAACCGGCTGTTCCAGTTGTTCCAGCGTACTGACCTTTTTGACAACAACATTCAGGAATATTTCTGCAAGTTCTATTGGAAACTATAATGAGATCAGGTGGCAGGTGACCAGCGGAACAAAAGGTTTGTTTTATGTGCAACGTTCGGACAATGGCATTCTTTTCAATACAATTGATTCTGTCAAAGCTGACGAGCAGACCTCCTACAACACAAGGGATCTTAATTTTTCAGCAAGTACATATTACCGCATAGTGTTATTCAAAGCCGGACAAAAAATTACAAGCGAGGTTGTTGAAGTAAAAAAGATGGTGTTGAATGGTATGCCTTATCCAAATCCTTTCAAAGATGAACTGGTTGTACCGATTTCTGTTTCATCATCCATTGCTCCTGCTATCAGGATCACGGATTTTGCAGGAAGAATCATCCGGGATTACGAACTCTCCATTGAAAAGGACAAAATCCAGATCAGGTTCAAAAAATTAGCAGCCGGAGTTTATGTATTGGAATTAGCTGAAGGAAATAAAAAGAAGCAATTTAAAATCATTAAAGAGTAAGATTCATTTAGGATTGTTAGTTACCCCCGGACTTTCCAGTTTGGGGTTTTTTTATTGTAGGCCCTTCATAAAAAAACTCCGGGGCTGCCGGAGTTTCAAATATTCAATCAACGATTAAGAAATCACTTCACCTTCGAGATCGTAATCGTATGCCTTAGTAATCTTTACCTGGTAAAATGATCCCACATTCAATTTCTGCGTGCCTGCAATGATCACTTCATTATCCACTTCAACACTGTCAAATTCAGTTCTGCCAAGGTAACGGCCTGCTTCTTTTTTATCAACCAGAACTTTAAATACCTGGCCTATCTTTTCCTGGTTCTTTTCATATGAGATCTCCTGTTGTACAGCCATGATCTCTTCTGCCCTTCTTTGCTTTTCATCAGCAGGAACATCATCCTTTAAATCATAAGCAGAAGTATTTTCTTCATGCGAATAAGTGAAGATGCCCACGCGGTCAAATCTTTGTCTTTCCAGGAAACCTTTGAGTTCTTCCACATCATCAGGGGTTTCTCCGGGAAATCCCGCGATCAGTGTTGTTCTCAAACAGATGCCAGGGACTGTAGCCCTGATCTGTTGCACCAGGTCTTCCATTTCTGCTCTGGTGATCTGTCTTTTCATGGCTCGCAGCATATTATCGGCAGCATGCTGCAAAGGCATATCCAGATAGTTGCAGATATTCTCACGCTCACGCATCACATCCAGGATCTCCATTGGAAATTTATGAGGATAGGCATAGTGTAGCCTGATCCATTCTATTCCGGGAACGTCGCTCAGTCTCTTTAAAAGATCAGGCAACATTCTTTTTTTATAAAGATCAAGACCATAGTAGGTAAGCTCCTGTGCGATGAGCATGATCTCCTTAACACCGCGCTTTGCCAGTGCCTGGGCTTCCATCACCAGGTCTTCGATGGAACGGCTTTGATGCTGACCACGCATCAGTGGTATGGCACAGAAAGCGCAGGTGCGGTTGCAACCCTCCGCGATCTTCATATAGGCATAATGCTGTGGTGTTGCCAGGAGTCTTTCACCAATCAGTTCCGATTTGTAATCGGCTTCAAATTTTTTGAGGATGAGAGGCAACTCCATAGTTCCAAACCAGGCGTCCACTTCAGGAATGGACTGCTCGAGATCATCCCTGTAGCGCTGACTAAGGCAACCTGTTACATATACTTTATCCAGCCTGCCTTTTTGCTTCAGGTTGACCTGCTCAAGTATGGTATTGATAGATTCTTCTTTTGCCTTGTCAATAAAGCCACAGGTGTTTACAATCACGATGTTGTGGTCTTTCTTTCCGCTTTCATGCACCACATCAATTTCATTGGCAATGAGCTGTCCGCTCAGCACCTCGCTGTCCACCATATTCTTGCTGCAGCCGAGGGTGATGATGTTGACCTTGTCTTTCCTGAGTGTTTTTGCTTTCATGACGAGCGGCAAAGTTACTCGATATGGCTGTTTAGAATTTGGTAAAAGCCCTAATTTCGAAGATTGATTTTTAAGGTAAACAGATATGGAATTAACAAAGCTATTCAAAGAGTTTTTTAACAGTGAGAAAATCAGCGGCATCATACTATTGGGCTGTACCATAATTTCCCTTGTCATTGCCAATAGCAGTTCAGGCGAAGATTACCTGCACTTCTGGCATTCCCAGCTTAATCTTTCATTTGGTTCTGTAAGACTGGATTATTCCATTGAACATTGGGTGAACGATGGATTGATGACGATTTTCTTTTTGCTGGTAGGACTTGAAATTGAAAGAGAGCTGTACAAGGGAGAATTATCCCAGGCGAGAAATGCCATACTCCCGGTTGGAGCAGCAATTGGCGGGATGCTCGTTCCTGCACTTATTTATTTGCTGGTGAATATGAATCAGCCCAATGCTTCAGGATTTGGTATTCCAATGGCCACGGACATTGCTTTTGCCCTGGGTATGCTTGCACTTGCCGGGAACAGGGTCCCCTTTTCATTGAAAATCTTTCTTACTGCTCTTGCCATCATTGATGACCTGGGAGCCATCATGGTAATCGCCATTTTTTATAACCAGGGAATTTCCTGGATCTATCTGGGAATAGCTCTTGGAATTTTTGCCTTGCTGATGGTTTTTAACAAGACAGGCATCAAGAATCTTTTATTCTATCTAATTCCTGGAGTGGTGATGTGGTATTGCATGATGCATTCAGGTGTTCATGCCACGATATCAGGTGTTTTGCTGGCATTCGCGATCCCCTTCAGCAAGGACGATGCGCATAATCCATCTTATATTTTGCAGCACTTTCTGCACAAACCTGTAGCCTTTATCATACTGCCCATATTTGCTTTGGCCAATACAGGTATTGTACTGGCCGATGGATGGAAGGATGCCATGCTGACGGGGAATAGTCTTGGAATTATAGCAGGACTAATACTGGGCAAACCCGCAGGTATTCTTTTATTCAGCTGGTTATTGATCAGGACAAAATATACCAGTCTGCCCGAAGGACTTCAATGGAAGCAGCTGGCAGGAGCAGCAGTTCTGGCTGGAATTGGTTTTACGATGTCAATATTTATTTCCAACCTGGCTTTTTCCGATCCGGAAGTGATCAGCTATTCTAAGATCGCCGTTCTCATAGCATCACTGATGGCCACCGTATTGGGATTGATGATTTTATTATCCGTGAAACGCGACCACAGATTAACAGATTAAGATGGAGACTACGCGGAAATAAAATCACAGATTACGAGAGAGAATACTATCACAGATTACACAGGAATACTATCACAGATTACACTGATTTCACAGATTATTTTCCTTGATTGATGGTGTTCTTTTTAAAATTTTTCTGATGCCAATAGTTAAGCAATTGATCACAGATCTTCAGCTATAAGAAATTATCTGGCATTTCAGAAAGCGCTTGTAATCATAAGCTAATCTGTGAAATCTGTGTAATCTGTGATCAATCACTGATTTCGCTGATTGCGCAGAAATATGATTGATATGAAGAACACTGCTTAAATAGAAAGCCAATCTGTGTAATCAGTGTAATCTGTGATCACAAAATTATCCGTGTAATCTGTGATCCAATCACTGATTCTAATGATTACTCAGAATGTGATTAATATGAAGGACACGGTTTATCAAGAAAATCATCTGCGAAATCCGTGTAATCTGTGATCTGTGTAATCTGTAATCCAAAAATTATCTGTGATCCCGAAAATCTCCATCAATCCTTATTCAGGGAGAATAAGCTATCTACAAATTCATGCTTATCAAATACCAGTAAGTCTTCCATTTTTTCTCCCACGCCAATGAATTTCACAGGTATCTTAAATTGATTGGCGATGGCCAGTACCACGCCACCTTTTGCCGTACCATCCAGCTTGGTGATTGCCAGTGCTGTTACATCTGTAGCAGCAGTAAAATGCTTTGCCTGCTCCAATGCGTTTTGACCTGTGGACCCATCCAGCACCAGGAGCACTTCGTGAGGAGCATCAGGGATAAATTTCTGCACGCTTCTTTTGATCTTGCTGAGTTCATCCATCAGGTGGGCTTTGTTGTGCAATCTTCCGGCAGTATCAATGAGCACCACGTCTGAGCCGCGTGCTACGGCGCTTTGTACAGTATCGTAAGCCACTGCGGCGGGATCGGAACCCATGGCCTGTTTTACTATCGGAACGCCGGTTCTTTCCGACCAGATAGTGAGCTGGTCCACCGCAGCTGCCCTGAAGGTATCGGCAGCACCCAGTAAAACTGATTTACCAGCAGATTTAAAATTATAAGCCAGCTTTCCAATGGTAGTTGTCTTTCCTACTCCATTCACACCAACAACAAGGATGACATAAGGTTTGGTGGGCAGGTCGCGGTCAAAAGCGTAAGAGTTGGCTGCCGGCGCATCTACGAGCATGGATTCTATTTCCTGCTGTAAGATGGAATTCAGTTCACTTGTATTAATGTATTTATCACGGGCCACCCTTTTTTCAATGCGGTCAATGATGGCTACTGTGGTATCGATTCCGACATCTGCTGTAACGAGGGCTTCTTCCAGTTCATCCAGCACTTCTTCATCTACGGTGCTTTTGCCGGCAATGGCCTTGGTGACTTTAGAGAAAAAATTTTCCTTGGTCTTTTGCAGTCCTTCGTCCAGGCTTTCTTTTTCTTTTTTGCCAAATAGTTTATTGAAGAATCCCATGATGTGAGCGCGGAAATTTTATTTGATGAAAAGAGCGGTGCAGCTGAAGTGTGCGACGCAACCGGTGCTGAAACAAGCACTAATGCTGGTTACAAAACTAAGCTGAACCAAAGGGCTGCAAGATACAGCGCGAAAAGAATATGGGAACTGATGAAGGGCATAAATAACAAAAGCCGTCCACCAGAGACGGACAGCTTTTGGAAAATTTACTAACCCTTATTATTTCTGTGCTAAGAAATCCTTCACTTTATCCTTGTGCACGATCGCCTCTTTGAAAGTATAGGCGCCGGTTTTAGGGCTGCGTACAGCCTTGATCACTTTTGACCAGTTTTTTGCTTCGGCGGCTGCTCTCGCATCTTTTGATTTGATCGCCGTTTTTGCTGCTTTTGCCATAGTATGTTTATTTGAAAATTTCCCAATGCCTTAATCTGCATGAAGCAGAATGCGGCAACCGGAGTTTTAATTATTTAATTTCTTTGTGAACCGTCACTTTCTTAAGGTTTGGATTGAATTTCTTCAATTCCAGACGCTCAGGATTGTTCTTTTTGTTTTTCTCAGTGATGTAACGGCTGGTACCCGGCACATCTGTGTTTTTTTGCTCAGTGCATTCCAGAATGACCTGTACACGGTTTCCTTTCTTTGCCATTTTTGATTGATTTACTGGTTTTCTTCAGCTTTGCTGATGATAGTGATTACTGCTACTTAAATATGCTGTCCCTTAGCTCTTAATTCTTTTACTACACTGTACAGACCATTCTTGTTGATCGTACGGATCGCATCTGTGGTCAGCTTTAAGGTGATCCACTTATTCTCTTCAGCTAAGAAAAACTTCTTTGTTTGTAAGTTGGGTAAAAAGCGACGCTTGGTCTTGATATTCGAATGCGATACCTTGTTGCCGCCGATCGGTGTTTTACCTGTAACCTGACATACTCGTGCCATGACTTAATGATTTTTTGCCCGTTCCGAACCTTCGGAATTTCGGGATGCAAATGTAGGGAAATTCTGCCAACAGCAGCGGGCAGTTCAAAAGAAATTTTACCCGTTTAATGAAATATTAGCAATAATTGTCCTGCCGACGGTCATTTATGGCCACAATCTGGTCCAAGCCGATCACAAAACCGGCGTCGGTTTCAATAATCTCGCGGCCTGAAACTTCTTCCGTCCTGACAATATGCCCCCTGATCTCGGTCTCCATTCCCTGCACATCCACGAACCGGATGGTACAGACATGCTTCAGGTCTTTTTGTTCTTCAATATATTCTTTGAATGTCATGCGTTAAGGGTTATAGGTTCAAAGGTCCGTAAATATTATTTATGGAAGATTAGTTGAATGAAGGTGTCGAATTGAACATTCCTTGTTCCTCTGTTCTACATTCCTTAGCTTCGTGCCGCTTAAAAAAGCTGCCTTTCAGCCCAGGCCGTCAGGCAGAAACTTACTTCTTGGAAACAATTCATTAAATCTAAATTTTTTTATGGCATACGATGTAGTTGTTATTGGTTCGGGTCCCGGTGGTTATGTGGCCGCCATCCGCGCCGCACAGTTAGGATTTAAGACCGCGGTCATTGAAAAAGAAAGCCTTGGTGGTATCTGCCTGAACTGGGGCTGTATCCCCACGAAGGCCCTTTTAAAAAGTGCCCAGGTATATGAATATATCAAGCATGCAAAGGATTTTGGTATCGAAGCCAATGGCCAGCACGATTTCGGCGCAGTGGTGAAAAGAAGCCGTGGTGTAGCCGATAAAATGAGCAAGGGCGTTGCCTTCCTCATGCGCAAGAACAAGATTGATGTGATCAATGGCTTCGGAAAAGTAGTGGCAAAGGGTAAGATCGAAGTAACAGGCGCTGACAATAACAAACAAACCGTTGAAGCCAAACATATCATCATTGCTACAGGTGGACGCAGCCGCCAGTTGCCTTCCATGCCGATTGATGGTAAAAAAATCATTGGCTATCGCGAAGCAATGGTCCTCCCCCAGCAGCCCAAATCCATGATCGTTGTTGGAAGCGGTGCGATTGGTGTTGAATTCGGATATTTCTATAACAGCATGGGCACCAAGGTGACCATCGTAGAATTCATGCCAAGAGTGGTTCCCGTAGAGGATGAAGACATTTCAAAAGAACTGGAAAAGAATTTCAAGAAGCAGGGTATTGAGATAATGACCTCTTCTGAAGTAACCAAGGTGGATACATCTGGCAATGGTGTGAAGGCAACCGTAAAAACTGCCAATGGCGAAGTAACACTCGAAGCTGATGTCCTGCTTAGCGCTGTGGGTGTTTCTGCCAATATTGAAGGCATTGGTCTTGAGCAGGTAGGTGTAAAAACTGAAAAAGGATTGATCACTGTAGATAAATTCTACCAGACGGCTGTTCCTGGCATTTATGCTATTGGTGATTGTGTTCCCGGCCAGGCCCTGGCGCACGTAGCTTCAAAGGAAGCCATCATCTGCGTGGAGAACATCGCTTATGGTGAAAAGAAATACCACCACCAGCCAGAACCCCTGGATTATGGCAACGTGCCGGGTTGTACCTATTGTACTCCGGAGATCGCATCTGTGGGATTCACTGAAAAGAAAGCGATTGAAGCAGGTTATGAAATTAAAGTTGGCAAATTCCCGCTCAGTGCTTCAGGCAAGGCTTCTGCAGCAGGACATACAGAAGGATTTGTAAAAGTGATCTTTGATGCCAAGTACGGAGAATGGCTGGGCACTCACATGATCGGCTATAATGTTACAGAGATGATTGCAGAAACCGTGGTAGCCCGCAAGCTGGAAACCACCTACCAGGAAGTGCTGAACAGCATTCACCCACACCCAACCATCAGCGAAAGCATCAAGGATGCGATTGAGGTGGCTTATGGAGAAGCGATTCATTTGTGAGAGGGGTGAGTGGTGAGTAGTGAATGGTGAGCATGGCAAAATAAATTAAAAAGACCGCAGAGATGCGGTCTTTTCTTATTGAGAGAATGAATTATTTCTTAGTTGGCAAAAACTTTCTTCAGAATATCAGTGGTCCTGGCAAATGGATCTTTCCTGATCTTCTGTTCTTCCAGGCCTACCTGGTGGAAAATACCAGACAAAGCTTTTTCAGTAACATAAGCAGAGAGGTCCGGATTGACCTTATCAGCGCTTACTTTATTATAAGCTGTAAACACAGCATTCCAGTATTTAGTAGCGTCTACTTTCTTTAATGAAGTTTCAATCACAGGACGGAAGCTTTCTGTAAGTGAAGCCGTGGTTTTATCCTTGAGATAATTGGTAGCTGCAAAATCACCTCCTTTTAAAATACCTACTGCATCTCCAATGCTCATTTGCTTTACGGCATCGATAAAAATAGGTGCGGCGCTTTGAGAAGCATCTTCAGCAGCCCTGTTCATGGCAAGTATCGCATCATCAACCAGTTTTCCCATACCCAGCGTTCTTAATTTCTTTTCAGCTTTTTTGGCTTCTTCGGGCATCAGGATCTTGATCGCTGCGTCCTTAAAAAATCCATCAGCTGCAGATAATTGCTTCGTTGCATTATTGGTACCTACGCTGAGGGCTTCTTTTAATCCGCTCACTATCTCATCATTGCTCAGGCTATTTTTTGTGTTGCCGCCCAGCACTTTCTGAACGCCAGTTTTGCCGGATGAATCTTTTTTAATGAGGTCTTTCAACTTTTGTGCTCCAGCACCCGTACTCAGTAAACCGGCAGCCATAAGAAGCAGTAGTGATCTTTTCATAGTATCTGTTTAGTGGATGTAAAATAAAGTGATCTAACTTAATGGTAGGTTAAAACAAGGCTGGTATTCTTACGGAGAAAAATTACGCTGGAGCATGATTGGAGAAAGCAACTAGTTATATCCCCAATTGTTTTCTATGCTTCATCACTTACATTCGTACTATAACATTTGAAGGATTCTATGCAAAGCATCTGGGAAAAAGAAACTTTCTATGCTCCACAGGATGTGGTCATCGTGGGTAGCGGTTTTGTTGGTTTATGGTCGGCATTTTACCTGAAGAAAAGATTTCCTGATCACAGGATCACCATTATTGACCGCGGACTGATACCAACAGGAGCCAGTACCCGCAATGCAGGTTTTGCCTGCTTTGGATCGCTAAGTGAACTGGTATCTGATGCACGTACCATGGGCACGGAAAAGATGCTGGAACTGGTGGAAATGCGTTTCAAGGGACTTGAAAAGATCCGCAAGCATTTTGAAAAGCTGGTGGATTACAATGAATGCGGTGGCTATGAACTTTACCATGAGGCAGATGGTTTGCCCTTACAGGAAAATATCGACTATATCAATTCGCTGGTGAAACCCATTAACGGAAGTAAAAAAACTTATAAGCTGGTGGACGATGAGATCAGCAATTTTGGTTTTGGTGCAACCAGTCACCTGGTAAAAAATAATTTTGAAGGAAGTCTTCATTCTGGCAGGCTGGTTAAGGCACTACTGCAAAAAGTCCAGGGGATGGGTGTGTATAACTTAAACCTGACATCTGTTGAAGGCTATGAAAAAAAGAATGGAAAAATTGAATTGAAAACCAACCAGGGCATTCAGCTTAGTACTTCTCAATTACTGCTGTGCACCAATGCTTTTACCCGATCCCTCTATCCATCGCTCGATATCGTACCGGCACGGGGACAGGTTTTGCTCACCTCTCCCATTGAAGGTTTGCCTCTGAAAGGAACTTTTCATTCTGATGAGGGCTATTATTATTTCCGCAATCTTGATAACCGAGTTTTACTGGGAGGCGCACGTAACAAGGCTTTTGATGCAGAACAGACAATGACAATGGAAACCTCGGATCAGATACAAAATTCTCTTGAAAAATACCTGGATGAAGTGATCCTTCCTGCTTATAAAGGAAAGTATTCCATTGAAAGTCGCTGGTCGGGAATCATGGCCATGGGAGCTGACAAGATGCCTATAATTAAAGAACTGGAACCTGGTGTTTTTTGCACAGTCAGAATGAGTGGAATGGGCGTAGCTCTTGCACCAGTGGCGGCACAAAAGATCGCATCCATGATGTAATCAGAGTTTGAAAAATCTTGCACTGAATTTTTCACTACCAGACTGCATGCGGATAAAATAAACTCCTGGCGCAAGGTCTGCAAGATCAAGCTTTGTATTTTTTGAATTGATGGTTGCCTGTGAAATTATTGAACCATTGATATTGATTATGGAAAAGGTTTTACCGATCCATTTTTCAATTTCATCAATATTAAGTGTAATGGTATTGATAGCAGGATTGGGATAGATGCTGATATTATTTGCCTGCACTGGAAGTTCGGCGGCAGCATTCCAGGGTTCATTCAGTCCACGGCTATTCAGTAATCCGTTTCTGGGTCCTCCTTCATTGAACAGGATCTGCATCCTTTCCTTCTGTCCCAGCGTAAACATGTTCACACAGGCATCATCGGTGTAGTCCATGTAATTCATATACATATCACCCATGGTTCCGTTGCTGCAGGAAGAGCGGAAGTTACTGGGACATCCGGCAGTAAAATTTCCCTGCCTTGGGGTGTCATCCACTGAATCATCACCGCAATAAGTATCACCCCAGATATGTTTCAATCCCAGCCAGTGACCTACTTCATGAACAGTGGTTCTTCCCAGGTGATAGGGTGCGCCTGTATTGATGGTGCCAAAAGCTGAAAAATTGATCACCACACCATCTGTTTGCTTAGCACATCCTGGCACACTGGAATAACCCAGCAGGCTTCGGAGGTTACCCACCCAAATGTTTAAATAAGAATCGCTGTCCCAGGCATCATCACCGCCCATTGAACTCTGTTTGATCTTGTCATCGGTACCCCAGTATCCTACATTGCTCTGCTTACGAACGATACCTTTTGTTGGCCTCCCCTGGGGATCTGCTGTGGCCAGTGCAAATTCAAGTTGAACATCGGCAGCCAGACCTTTAAATCTTGCGGGTGTGTAAACAGTATCCCAGTTATTTCTTCTGAAATCGCGATTGAGTGCATCTATCTGGCTTTGTACCTGCGCATCTGAAATATTCTGGTAAGTAGTATTGTAAACGATATGAACAACTACAGGAATGCGGATGATCCTGATATTTTCCTCTTCGGTCTTTTCTTTCAATGAAACCTGTTGCCTGATGAATTGCTCTACACCATTTATCCTGTTGGCAAAAGTTGGATCAATTGATTTTTGAAGTTCTGTATAGTCGCTGGTTGCACAATGACGTTGTGCAGCAAGAGTTGAAGTAATGAAAATGCAGATACCTAATAAAAACGTCCTCATAGTTCCCGGGTTTGAAGGCATGCATAGGTGTACAGGAAGCGGGTATCAACAGGATTGGAGTTGAGGGAATAAAAAGAGTCTGAACTCTCAGGTCAATTGAATTAGGGAACGGCTTATGTAAGTGGGAGATCTTTTTTAGGATAGGGAAGGAAAATCAAATATAGCTTCCGGTTTTTAAAAAACAAAGCATTCAAAAACTTTGTTTAACAATTGAGTAAAAACCCTTGCCTTATTTTTGGCCAATGAGAAAATCGCCTTCTTTTTTGTTGACTTTCTTATTGACTTTTTTCCTAAGCTGTTTCTTTATCTCCTGCACCGACAGTGGCAATTCGCCAGACAATGACGCTGGTAATGATATAAAACCTGTGCCAACCATCAGTTACAGTATTCTTTCTACGGTCCCACACGACACATCGTATTTCACTGAAGGATTAGAGTTTTACCAGAACACCCTGATGGAAAGTACAGGCCTGAACGGCAAATCAAAGCTGGTGCAAACAGACCCCAAAACAGGAAAGGTGATCAGGGAAATAGATCTTGACAGTAAATATTTTGGAGAAGGCATTACCATCCTGAATGATACCGTTTATCAACTCACCTGGCAGGAGCACGTGGTTTTTGTATATACCGCAAAGGATTTCAAAAAAGTAAAAGAACTGCCATTGAACGGACAGGGATGGGGACTTACCAACGATGGCAGGCAGCTGATCGCCAGCAATGGAAGCTCCGACCTTCTATTTTATGAACCCCAGACCTTCAAATTGCTGAAAACCGTAACTGTTACCGAAAGAGGATCAGTAGTTCCCAATATCAACGAGCTGGAATATGTCAACGGTTTTGTTTATGCCAACATCTGGCAGCAGAACTACATCTACAAGATTGATCCCAACTCTGGAGAAGTGGTAGGCAAGATGGATCTTTCCGATCTTGTTTCAAGGGCAAGACAACAATATTTAAATGCGGAAGTGCTCAATGGCATCGCCTACAATCCTGCTACGCAAAAATTCTTTGTTACGGGCAAGAACTGGCCGGTAATGTATGAAGTGAGCTTCGGACAATGATCATTTGCTGATGATGTAAACAAGTGAGCTGCATTTGTTTTTATCCATGAGGGCATTGATGTTGGACCTCAATCCAGCGAATGCAGCACCCAGCCAGCTGGTTTTTCCTTTTTTGTATTGACTGCTTAATAAGCTGATATAAAAACTATCAAACCACATGGGCTTTTTTGCTTCGATCTTCAAACCATGTTTTTGCATCAGTATTTCCATTGACCGGGGAGAAAAATGATAGAGATGACGCGGAACATCATAGGCCGCCCAGTGTAAGGTATAAATGCTGCTGTCAAGTGAGGTATAATTAGGTACCGCAATGAAGATCTTTCCATCAGGTTTTAAAAGTTCTTTCAGCTTCTCTACATAAGGATGTAGTTCATGTACATGCTCAAGCACATGCCAGAGTGTGATGGCATCAAAGCTTTCTTCTGGTAGCGTTTTTAAAACGGAAGTATCTTCAAGTTGCAGGTCATAGAGTTCTTTTGCCTGATCTCTTGCACCTGCATCCGGTTCGATTCCTTTTACCTCCCACCCTTTCTTTTTCATAGTGTTTACAAAAGCTCCAATACCGGCTCCTATATCCAGCTGCCTGCCCCTGGATTTTGTATGATGTATGACCAGTGCAGCTTTTTGCTGAAGGGTATAATTCCTCACCTTCTGATAAACTTTGTTGATCAGGCCTTTGCTGGTATTGCTATGGGAAATATAGTCGGATGACTGATAATATGGCCCGATGGCATCTTCAGAAGGTACGTCTTGTGTGAATCTCAGGCTGCAATGACTGCACTGCCAGATCACAAAAGATTCACCACTTACAGAATGGTCCTTTACAGTAAGCAATGGATTAATCGATGTACTGTTACATACCGGGCAATGAGCATAATGAACTGTATCCATAAAGGGCTGCAAAATACAGATTAACCGAGAATGGAAAACTGAATAGGATTAATGAGCGACCAATGACCTGAGGCCACTGGAGGAAGTCTGGAACCTTCCCTGGAATAATACATAGATGATTGCCAGAATGGCCAATCCAAGGACGGTCCAGGCGATGATCTTTACCCATGACCTTTTTGAATTGAATTTATTCAGTTCATCTGTCACCTGCTGTGAACTCATTTCCCTGTCGCCCACCAGCATTTGATGCTGTGCGTTCTCGCGCATTACTTTCCTGGCAGGAACAAAATCAAGAGAAGAGATGGAAAGGGATTCTGGTTCAAAAACCAGTTCATTGGAAGCAAAGCGTAAGGTGCCAAAGCCATTCCATTTTACGGGGTGTCGCCTCGCAGCTTCTCTCAATTCCTCTCCAAAATTCAATAGTTCCCTGCGTGCATTAAAATTCCCGGCGGCCACATTAAGATAACTGAATTGATGGTCAGCTACCGTATCCTGTTTCAGATACCGGGTGGTGAAGGAAGGCGGCTGCATGCGATGGTCTGCCACTTCCAGCAATGGTGACTGCTGTACAATTTCAAATCTGCCTATGTGCGGTATGCACACATGGCCATACTGAACCAGGTATTTTGTAAGTAATGAAAACAAGAATTAATTCTTTTGAGCAAACGAAATTACAACTCCTGCAAGGAAGTTAAAGCCATAAACCGGGTAACTATTCCAACGCTCGTATTCTTTGTTGATAATATTATTGAACTGTCCCCATACCTTAATGTATTTCCACACCCTGAATTCAAGTCCGGCACTCAGGTCCATGGCAGCCGCCATATTCTTCCTTCCATCCTTATTCAATGCCCAGGGACCATCAAAGGCATAGAGGGTACTGTTCACATACAGGTCTTTCAACACCTGCAAACGCATGCTGGTTTTCCATTCCAGAGGAAGCAAACCCCAGGCCTTCACACTAGAATCAGTTTTATACTGGTTGATGGAAAGGTTGGAGATCAGGGAAAATTTTTCTCCTACAGTATAGCCGATCTCTCCACCAAGATTGATCACTTTTGTCCTGGGTTCATACACCACACCAAAAGATCGCCCCGTAACTGTATCATTAATGAACAGAGGCTGGTTGTGCAGGATGTTGCTACCCGCTTTTACGCCATAGGAAAAATGATCACCAGCCGAACCTTTAAAGCCTACATAACGCTCTTCTATCCTGGTATTCATCACATTCAATGGCGCCCAGATCCATGGATTCATGGTAGCTGTATACTGGTAACCTGAATTGCGCAGATAGCCTGTCCATCCACCCTGCACGGAAAAGCGCTGGTCTGTTGTATTGAATTCCACCATCACATTTGGAAACAGTTCAAATTCCTTCCTGTCCCATGATGGCCGGATACCCGCCTGGATGCTCACATTTGATTTTTTGAACAGTAAGGAAGGAGCAAAAGAAAAATAATTATTGCTGATGGCCGATTTTGTTTCCGGCTTATACCTGGAGATATTTCCGGTTAGTGCAAGGTCCACCCCGAAACTGGTACCGAAATATTTTTGCAGCGGAAGATGAATATAAGTGTTGCTTTCAGAAGCATTGTCCACCCCCCTGAATACATCGATCTTCACCTCGGGTGCATAGGAAATTCCCAATTCGGTACGATTGATATTCCTGAAAGAAATTCTTCCCCTCCAGGTCTGGTATCTTAATTCAAGAGAATCTTTTGGTTCACCCGGAATCCTGAATTGACCACCATATTTATTATAATCTTCCTGAAGAGCACCGATCCTTCCCATCCATTCCAGGTTGTTCCCGGTTTTCACAAATCCGCTCAGGTCAATCGCTGTGCTTTTATAATCCTGCAGGTCAATGTTTCCCTGCGAGGCACTGTGTTTTGCATAGGCGTTGAATCCCACATTCCTTCCATCGCCTGCGGAAAGTCCTGCCTGCAGTAATGGAGTTTTAAAATTACCATAACCCAGCTTCAGATAACTTTCATTGTCCCACTTGCCGCCTGTATCCACCTGCAGTGCCAGTGGCTTCAATGATCCTGGCTGAAAGGCGAATGCAAGGTTTTGATTGGGGATCTGGTATTGCAATCTTGGCCTTGTTGTATCTGCCGTGGGTGGTGTTGGATTGAAATTGATCTTGGCAGCTTCTTTCAATGTGGGCTTGAAAGCAGAAGTAATGTTCACTTCTTTTTTCTTTGTTGTATCCTGTGCATTCGCAGCAAGACCAACCCATAGTAAAGAGGCAATTATAATTGATGATTTCATGTGACTAGTTGGATTAATGAGTTGAATGTTAGGGATGTTTTTCATGGTGATCAGGAACCTACCTTACTGTTTTTAGCTTCTTCTTCTATTGTTAGTTTCAACTTATTCTGTGCTTCGGCTTTTAATTCCGCATTCAGACTGTTATCCACCACACTCTGGAAAGTTGCCTTGGCATTGAAATAATCTTTCTGCCTGAAATACACATCACCCAAAAGAATATAGGCCTTCGTTACCCAGAAATCATAAGAACCCGATTTATTGATCACTTCAAAACCTGCTTTCTCAGCATCGGCAAGTTTGTCTGTAAGCAACCAGGTATTGGCGATCTCATAGCGGGCCTCAGCTGCCAGCGCAGCCTTGTTAACTGCAACTACCTGTTTGAATGAGCTGATGGCAACATCATATTGTCCATTGATCTGTGCCGATTTACCAATGGCCATGTTGGCAAGCGCCTTATCATCTGCACTGCTGCCTTTTTGCGCAATCAGGTCCCTGGCATTGGTTACAGCATCATTCCATTTTTGCTGGGCATACTGACTGCGTAACAAACCACGCATGGCTTCAAGCCTGTTTTCCTGGGAAGCAGTGAACTGTTTCAGTAAAGCATAATATTTCTCAGCTTCCACGTTGTTCTTCAATTCAAAGAAATTGATTCTTGCTGCCTGCACAATGGCTCTTTCTGCATAAGTATTTGGAACCCTTTCAGCCACTACAGCATAACTGGCCAGTGCGTTGTTCCAGTCCTTCCTTGCATTGTAAATCTCAGCGCGGTAAAACTGTGCTTCCGTAGAATAAGCACCATTGGAAAAACTTTGCAGGTAATTATTCAATGCATCCAGAGCCGCATTGTAATTGCCCTTCTCGTATTGTATTTCCGCCGCAGCAAAAGTGAGTGAATCCTCGGTGTTCACCGACAAGGGCTTGCCTGCCTGCCTTGCCGCTTCAACATAATCGTTAGGACGGCCCTGCTCTACATAAATAGTTTTCAGGTTATCCAGCGCATCATCAGCTTCGGATGAATTAGGATAAGTATTTAGAAGCGTTTTGTATTGCGCAATGGCATTATCATTACTATTCAGATTGTAATAGGCAATACCCAGTTTCAGGTGAGCCTGCGGTTTAAGACTGCTGTTTCCCGTGGCCTTGATAATATTATTAAGATAAGGAACCGCGCTGTTGAACTTTTCATCTGCCAGGTAAGTATTGGCGATCTCCATATTGGCATCGCCTACAAGGCTCGATTGGGGAAACTTTCTCGTTAATGTATTCAGCAGGTTGATCTTCTCCGTAGGATTGTTGATACCGGCGATCATGGCTTTTTGGAAAGTGGCATAATCTTCAGAAGGCCATGAAAACCTGATTACATTATCATACATGGACTTTGCCTGCGCATAACTTTTGCTCATGAAATAAACATCTGCTGTACGGATGTAGGCATCCTGTGTTATGGGGTCAGAACTTAAGGATACATTAGTGGCAATAGGTTCGAAGTAAGTTTTAGCAACCGGGTAGTTTTCTTTTCTGAAATAAGTATAGCCCAGGTTATAACGTACATTTTTTGCATTGGCTTCTCCTGAAGACGGAGCACCAGCATTCAGGTAAGCATGATAATAACGAATGGCATCATCAATTCGGTTCGTGCGATAGGCAATTTCGCCCTTCCAGAAATTCAGATAAGGAAGCACAGCTCCATTATAGGGATCTTTGAGTGCGCGGTCGAGAAGGGTTTCTGCTTCAGCCAGTCTGCCGTCATTGATCAATTCAGTGGCACGTCCATAAAGAATACGAGGCAATAATTGCTTTACATTTTGTGAAGGATTACGAATGCCTTCCAGCAAGGCCAGGGCATCACGATAGTTATTGGTATTGGCCAGAGCACCTACCAGCAACTCAACTGCTTCATCATAATAAGCAGAAGAAGGATAATCATTCAGGAAGCTGCGAAGATTTTTTAATGCCTCGTCCTGGTAGCCCAACTCATAGGAAAGCTTGGCATAATTAAATCTTGAAATCTCCCTCTGCAAGGCATTGCTGTTATTGGAAGCGCTAAAAAGAAATGCATTCCTTGCATTGGCCTTCTGGTTTGTTTTGAGGTAAGAATCTCCCAGCAAATACATGGCATGCTGACTCAATGAATCTTCCCTTCCACTTAATTGTTTGAAACCTTCAATGGCTTTGCTGTATTGATTGGTTTGATAATAGGCGTAGGACACTTCATAGAGGTCTTCTCTCCTCACTTTAGCGGAACGGTTTACATAATCGCCAAGATAAGTGGCAGCTTTCGCATAATCTTTCTTTTCAAAATAAGCATGACCCAGTAATTGCTTTAGTTCAAGATCGTAGTATTGGGTCTTGCCCTGCTTGATCTTGTTTTCGGCATAAGTCACTGCCTGGTCTTTATTACCCTGCACATAATATATCTGGGCGATATAATAAGGTACGATGGCTTCATAATCCGGCTGGTTCTCAACAATGCGGAAACTTTCCAAAGCTTCACGGTAGTTGCGGTCGCGGAAGGCAATGAAGCCATAGTAATAATTGGCATCAATATAATTGGGATCATCCTTTACCTGCCTTATGGCATCAAGCAATGGTTTTGCTTGCGCGAAACGTTGCATGGTAAAATAGGAATAGCCCTGGTGAAATTTCATATCTGCCGCTTCGCGATTATTGAGGTTGGCGATGCTGGCCTTTTCGTAAAGATCTACTGCATCTGAAAAACGCTTTTGCCTGAAATAAAATTCAGCCAGCTGGAAGCTCATCATCTGCACTCTTGCATTGTTCTTGGTCAGTTCAATGTATTCCAGTGCGTCCTGCTCGGCGCGATTTTCATTCTGCAATAAGCCAGTGGCGATTGCATAATAGTTGATCTCCTGGCTGATAACCGGGGTATTGGCTTTATCAGTTTCCCTGATAGATTGTTGCAATTCCCGGAAAAGCGGGTAGGCCAGACTGTATTGTCCTTTCTGGTAATATTCCTTTGCTTCGTTGAATTTCTCCTGGGGATCGTTGAAGAAATAAGTTTTTTGAGAATAGGAAAACTGCGAGATAACAGTGAGCAATAGCGGTAAACAGAGTTTCTTCATAAGACTTCCTTTAGCCGTTGGGTGCATAACGTTGTAAAGATTCGAATTATTTTAAGCTGCGCCAAACATCATTCCAAAGAACTGCAAAAATTCAAAACAGTCCCATCTATTTAACAAAACCTGTGTAAAGATGAAAAATAAAATTGTTTGCGTATCCTTGCAGCCTAATTCATTATCCGGATGAAAAGATTATTCAGTACGAAGGTTTCTGATAATGCCCTTTCTTTTGCATTATTTATTTTAAGAGTTGGAGCCGGCTCATTGATGATGGTAAGACATGGACTCGACAAGTTGATGCATTTCGCACAAAAAGCTCCCAACTTCGCAGACCCTTTTCACATTGGCTCTACTACTTCCCTGGCACTGGTTGTATTTGCAGAATTCTTTTGCGCAGCATTCATTATCCTGGGCCTGTTTACAAGACTGGCCGCGATCCCACTGGTGATTGCCATGTCAGTAGCACTCTTCTCAGCTCACAAGGGTGAGTTCTTTGGCCGTGGCGAACTTGCCGGGTTATTCCTTGTAGTTTTCTTTTCAATCCTGGTCATGGGCCCGGGCAAAGCGAGTATTGACAGGTTGATTAATAAGTAGGTGGTGGTTCATGGTTCATGGTTCATAGTTCATAGTTCATGGTTCATAGTTCATGGCTGATGGCAGATAGTATACTCACAACTCACTATTCACCACTGACCATAACTCACCACTCACTATTCACCACTGACCATAACTCACAACTCACTATTCACCACTAACCATAACTCACCACTCACCACTCACCATATCACACCCTATGCCAGTCAGCTCTCCAGCTTTTGACCGATTTTTTTATTTCGTCGGGTTTGAGGTTTTCATCAAGGGCTTTACGTACAAGAGAGGGAAATTCTTCATCACTGGCAAATCGCAGAGCTATGATCTGGTTGGTAGTCAATCGCTGATCAAGACGCTGACCAGTGAGAATAAAATAACGAAGCTGCTCTTCTGCCCTGATGGCGCGATCCTGGGCCCGCAGCGCAAAGGCGCGGGTATAATAATATAAACTGGCAAGAATGATAGCCGCTGCAACAAGCAGTGAAGCGTTGTATTTATCGGTGGTATTCAAATAGAAATTCCTGATGCTGCCGATCAAAAAAGCAATCACTAACAATAATGTCAGACCATGATATCCCGGCACCAGCTGGCGGTGATTTTTATAATTCTGTTCTTTCATTTTTTTCGCTTTGAAATGTAAATAAAGATAGGCTGTTTAGGTAATGGACTAGTCAGGAAACGTCAAACGTCAAACGGGAAACGGCAATGCTGGAAGCCAATTGGCAGATGGCTGATGGCAAGGTTCATAGATCATAGTTCATAGTTCATAGTTCATGGCTTTGTAAGTGCCTAAAATACGTTGACCGTTTTTTTAACTCCTGTTGATTTAGTTTTTGTACTCTTTGGCAATGGATAATTTTTCTGATTCTGTTCAATAGTGGTAGTAAAGTTGCAAAAATTATCTA
>JAEWKK010000030.1 GCA_023386045.1 Bacteroidota bacterium | reverse complement strand
AGCAGTCCACAACTACAACTTTAAAAGACCACATAAATCATTAAAGAAAATGCCTCCTGTTGTTTTTGAAAAGAATATGCCTGCCGGCGGCTCCTCTTCGGCAATAGATAATTTTTGCAACTTTACTCCCACTATTGAACAGAATCAGAAAAATTATCCATTGCCAAAGAGTACAAAAACTAAATCAACAGGAGTTAAAAAAACGGTCAACGTATTTTAGGCACTTACATCCCTTACAACCTTAAACTTTAAACCTTAAACCTTAAACAATTCAATTGTGACCTGTCAAAAACTCAACAGCTGATCCAATGAGCTTGCTACCGTTTTCTTCTCTGCCACTTTGATATTTTCTATTCCCTTAAGCAGTGCATCAGGATTAAAAGAAATGCTGCTGATCTCTTTTTCTACCAGGAACTGTGCAAACTCCGGATAATCACTGGGCGCCTGTCCGCAAAGCCCAATTTTAGTCCCCGACCTGATCGCCTTTTCAATCATCAACCCGATCATGGCCTTTGCTGCTTCATCCTGTTCACTAAACAAATGACTTACAATAGCTGAATCACGATCAATACCCAGGGTCAATTGCGTGAGATCGTTGGAGCCGATAGAGAAACCATCAAACAAACCAGCGAATTTTTCAGCCAGCAATACATTACTGGGTATTTCTGCCATCATATAAAATTGCAGGCTGGGATCCTCATCCCTGTCCAACCCATTATCGCGCATAACATGAATGACCTTCAAAGCTTCATCAACCGTGCGGCAGAAGGGAATCATGATCTTGACATTATCAAACCCCATTTCATTTCTTACCATCCTCACTGCTGCACATTCCAATGCAAAGCCTTCCCGGTACAGCTCATGATAATACCTTGAAGCACCGCGGAAACCGATCATCGGGTTTTCTTCTTCTGGTTCAAATGCTTTACCGCCAATAAGGTTGGCATATTCATTTGTTTTGAAATCACTCATCCGCACGATCACATCCTTGGGATAAAAAGCAGCAGCAATGGTAGCCACGCCCTGTGCCAGCTTTTCAACGAAGTATTGCTTTTTATCAGGATAATGATGCGTCAGTTCTTCAATCCTGTTCCTTACATTTTCATCCTTGATCTCATCATATTTCACCAGGGCCATGGGATGCACCTGTATGGAATGTGTAATGATGAATTCCAACCGCATCAATCCTACTCCATCATTCGGATAAAAAGAAAGTTGAAAGGCCTTATCAGGGTCACCAACAATGAGCATCACATTTGTTCCTTCTGGTTTGGTGATGGAAGAAAAATCTGTTTCAGTAACCTTGAAGGGAATTTCACCCTCATAAATGTTTCCGTTCTTTCCTTCACAACAGGAAACAGTGATCATTGCCCCATCGGCTATCACTTCTGTGGCATTATTGCAGCCTACAACAGCAGGAACCCCCAGTTCCCTTGCCACTATGGAAGCATGGCTGGTTCTTCCACCTTTATTTGTCACAATTGCACCTGCATTTTTTAATAAAGGATCCCAGTCAGGACTGGTCAGTTCAGTAACCACAATATCACCAGACATTAGCTTATCTGCTTCTTTTGGTGAATGAAGTATCCTTGCCCTCCCCTGTGCTACCTTGCTACCAATGGCCTGTCCTACAGCAAGAGGTACTGCCTTCCTGAGTAGGCTGTATTCCTGTATGATCTGGTTATTCCTTGCCGACTGCACTGTTTCAGGCCTGGCCTGGATGATATAGATCTTATTATTGAAGCCATCTTTAGCCCATTCAATATCCATGGGTTTTGCATAGTGCTTTTCGATATCCATGCACCATTCAGAAAGCTGCAATACTTCCTCATCGGTTAAAACATATTGCTCCTGTTTTTCAATGGGTGTTGGAATATTTACTACAGCTTCGCTACTGCTTTCACTTGCATAGATCATGGTCATGGCTTTGTCGCCCAGTTTTTTTTGTATGATGGCTTTTTTCTGCTGCAATAAGGCAGGCTTGAATACCAGGTACTCATCCGGTGTTACTGTACCCTGTACCAGGTTTTCTCCCAAACCCCATACACCACTGATATGAATAATATCTTTAAATCCAGATTCTGGTTCCAGGGTAAATGCAACACCCGAACTGCCTTTATCGGAACGAACCATGAGTTGAATACCCACAGATAGCGCTACTTTTTCATGAGCAAATCCATTGTCTTCCCTGTACTTGATAGCACGGTCGGTATAGAGTGAAGCAAAACATTTTTGTACAGCCCTGAGCACTTCTGAAGCGCCCCTGATATTGAGATAAGATTCATGCTGGCCAGCAAAGGAAGCCTGGGGGAGATCTTCTGCTGTGGCGCTGCTGCGCACAGCAACATCCGGGTTACTGTCATTACTCAGATTTTCATAAGCCTTGGTAATGGCCTCTGATAGTTCTGCAGAAAGCTGTGCATTCAAAATCAATTCTCTTGATTTTTGACCAACTACCTTGAGATTGGAAAATTTTTTCCTGTCCAGAGAATTCATCAGCTTCTGCAACTGTTCCTGTAACTGGTTCATTTCCAGAAATTGCCAGAATGCGTCTGCTGTTGTAGCAAAACCATTGGGCACCAGGATACCTTTTTTTGATAACCTGCTGAACATTTCCCCAAGCGAAGAATTCTTGCCACCTACAATACCAACATCGCTAATGGAGATTGCACTGAATGGCCTGATATATTCTATCATAAAATGAATTTGTAGTTCTAATCTCAAAAAATAAATAAAAAGTAGAAATGACACTTGTCAAAGCCCATGGTGATGCTCATCACCTTGACCAAAGTATTTCAGTCAATCTCAGTTAAAAGCAAAAAGTGGTTGAGTAAAATTGTCTGCAGGAAGTTGATAGATGATCGAACCTTTTAAAAGAATCATTTTCACTGGTGAGCTGTCGGCCTGTATCCAGCACCAGGTACACCAATGATCAGCCACCATTATCCTTTCCTGCACCTTTATATCGAGATAATAAATTTTCTTTACATCCTCTCCCAGCATGATAACGATACTTTTAGTGAGATCCTGATCGGTGACCGTATCCATCATCTTTTGCAACTGTAGTGAAATACCTGTTGCCAAAGCTGGATAATTTTTAATCAGCATCCTTTCTGCTTTCCTGATCAGGCATCGGGCTTTACGGTGTATCCACAATGGAGTTTTAGATGCAATCGGAGGCATCATGAGAGTTATACATGGACCATTGATAACTCTTTTCCCTATTTGCTGGGAAAGATTGAAAGCAGGTAGCATTGGTAATTTTTGATGAAATTAGCTGCAGCACCTGCCGGGAACACTGATGGTTGTCAGTTTAAACAATGAATGTGATCAGCGATCAGCCCTTCAACTCGGTATCGTAGGCAAAATCATTTTGCTGCTGCAGGGTAAAATTGTCGCTCAGTGTAGTTTGTATAAGATTGCCAGCCTTGTCGCAGCGAAACACCTGCACATTCAGGCCATATATTTCTTTCAGCTCCCTTTCCACCCTTGCCACAGTGAACCAGGATTTGATCTCATAGGGAATGTTCACATGATTATGTCTGATCTCTTCCAACCTCTTATTGGCAGGATAACGGTAATGCTTGTCTGTTGCTTCATATTTTTTATGAGGCCTGGAATAAAAAGCAATCCTGAGTGAAGGGAAACAATCGCTGAAGCGTTCTTCTACTTCACCAATGGTAAGCCGGTCGTCGATATGCAGGTACATAAAATGATTTTAATAAATAAAACAGAATACTCCCTTTTTCAAATCTAGAAACAGCTCACGTATTACATCATGAGAGGGATCAATAAAAGGGCTGACCTCCATCACCTCCAGAAGAGCCATGCCCTGAAAAACTTATAACAATTATCAATTAAGAGCTGTTCTATCTTTGCTTAATGATTCAGACTCCTACTCCGCTGGTTCAATATTTTCCTTCACTGGAAAAAGAACTGCTTGAAGAAATGTCGAAAGTGGCAGATATACGGCAGGTTGCCGAAGGCACTACATTGATGCGTACGGGACAGAATATCAGGTCTGCACTGTTTGTGCTTGAAGGACTTGTAAAAATTTACAGGGAAGATGAAATGGGCAACGAGTTTTTTATTTATTACCTGGATGCTGGTAAGGCCTGTGCTATTTCTCTCGTTTGCTCCCTGGGCAGGGAAACCAGCAGTCTGCTTGCCAAAACTGTAAGAGAATCCACCATTATGACCATACCGGCGCAATATGTTGACAGCTGGATGGGGAAATATAAAAGCTGGGCGCAGTTTGCCGTTGGTTCCTACCGCGAAAGATTTGAAGAGTTGTTACAAACCATTGATCATATTGCTTTTCGTAACATGGATGAAAGGCTTGTTTTCTATCTCAAGCGTCACCAGGAACAATTCGGAACCAATACTATTTCCACTCCCTTTACAGAAATTGCCCAGGACCTTAACTCTTCAAGAGAAGTGATTTCAAGACTGATGAAAAAGCTGGCAGAAAAAGGTGTAGTCAAACAACACCGAAGCCATATTGAATTCATAGATCTTCAAAAAGCCCTGTTGTGATTTATATCACGGTTCACCACTAAAACAAATCCAAGATTTGCATGTAAATCTAAATACATGGAGATCCTTGGTTACTTCGGTGCATTACTCATTGGAATTTCATTAGGCCTTATTGGCGGAGGTGGTTCCATCCTTACCGTTCCTGTACTTGTTTACCTGTTCCGCGTACAGCCTGTGATGGCCACCGCTTATTCTTTATTTATTGTTGGCAGTACAAGTCTTGTTGGTGCATTTCCTAAATACAAGGAAGGATTGATCAACATGAGGACTGCCATTATTTTTGGCATACCATCAATTGCCGCAGTTTTTGCCACAAGAAAATTCATAGTTCCACTCATACCGGATTCTTTATTTTATATAGGAGGCCTGGAGATCACGAAAGGCTTGCTGATGATGGTACTCTTTGCGCTTCTCATGGTCTTTGCTTCTGTTTCAATGATTCGGAATAAGAAAATCAAACCTGAAGCTGCAGTGGAAACAGAACAGCATTTTAACTATCCTTTGATCCTGGTTGAAGGTATTGTGGTAGGTATGCTTACAGGACTGGTAGGTGCAGGCGGAGGTTTTCTAATTATTCCTGCTCTTGTACTGTTAAGTAAACTTCCCATGAAGCAGGCAGTAGGTACTTCTTTACTCATCATTGCTGCTAAATCGCTGATCGGCTTTATCGGCGATGCTACTTCCTATGCTATGGAGTGGAGGTTGCTTATACTGGTAACAGTTATTGCGATTGCAGGAATACTATTAGGTAACTGGATGAGCAAAAAAATAGCTGCTGAAAAACTTAAAAAAGGTTTTGGCTGGTTTGTCCTGGTGATGGGAGTTTACATCATCGTAAAAGAACTGGCTTTCCCAGGGAATGCAACACATTAAGTAGTGACTGCGGTCACGGTTTCACTATCATTCATTCATCAAATTTGTAAATAAACACACAAACATGAAAATCGAACAAATTTATACAGGATGTCTTGCCCAGGGTGCTTATTATATAGAAAGTGAGGGCGAAGCCGTAGTGATTGATCCGCTACGTGAAGTAGAACCATATCTTCAAAAAGCAGAAAGAAATAATGCAAAGATTAAGTACGTTTTTGAAACGCACTTCCATGCGGATTTTGTTTCGGGTCACCTGGACCTTGCAAAACAAGCAGGTGCTCCTATCGTTTATGGTCCTAATGCCAATCCAACATTTGATGCTTATATCGCAAAAGATGAAGAGGAATTCAAGGTAGGTAAAATCAGGTTCAGGGTTCTACACACACCCGGACATACCATGGAAAGCACTTGTTATTTATTGCTTGATGAAAATGGAAAAGAAACAGCACTCTTTTCAGGTGATACCTTATTTATTGGTGATGTAGGTCGACCGGATCTTGCACAAAAAGCAGCAAGCATGACACAGGAAGAACTGGCGGGCACTTTGTATGATTCGCTGCACAATAAGATTATGACGCTGCCAGGTGATGTGGTTGTTTATCCTGCGCATGGAGCTGGAAGCGCCTGCGGAAAAAACATGAGCAAGGAAACATCAGATACACTGGAACACCAGTTGCAGAGCAATTATGCTTTGAGGGCCGGCATGACCAAAGAAGAATTTATCAAAGAAGTAACAGAAGGTCTTGCCACACCTCCCGCATATTTTCCACTGAATGTTATGCTGAACAAGGAAGGTTATGAAAGCATTTCAGAGGTAATGAAAAGAGGAAAGCAGGCTTTGTCTCCTGATGCTTTTGAAGCCGCAGCCAATGAAACAGGTGCTTTGATTCTTGATACCAGGGATCCGCAGTTGTTTGCAGCAGGATTTATTCCTAATTCTATCAATATAGGAATCGATGGAAGTTTTGCACCATGGGTGGGTGCACTCATTCCTGACATCAAACAAAATCTGCTAATTGTAGCAGATGAAGGCAGGGAAGAAGAAGTAATCACAAGGCTGGCAAGAGTGGGATATGATTTTACGATCGGTTTCCTGAAAGGTGGCTTTGCTTCCTGGAAAACTGCAGGAAAGGAAACTGATAAGATCACTACTATTTCCGCACAAACACTGGCAGAAAAAATAAATCAAAAAGAGGTAAAGATCATTGATGTGCGCAAGCCTGGTGAATACCTGAGCGAGCATGTAGCCAATGCCGTCAATATTCCTCTTGATTCGATCAACGAGCATCTTGCCGAACTGGATAAAGATGAAACTCTCTATGTGCATTGTGCAGGTGGTTACCGTTCAATGATCTTTGTTTCCATACTGAGGGCAAGAGGATACCAGAATCTTGTAGACGTCAGCGGAGGCTTTAAAGCAATTAAGGAATCAAACATGATTGCTGTAACTGATTATGTATGTCCATCAACCATTAAATAACATAACTATGAAAGAAATATTAAATGAAGCCACGGTCATTGATGTAAGATCGGCAGCTGAATATAATCATGGACACTTTCCTGGTGCCCTGAATATTCCACTTGAACAAATTGGGCAGAGGATCGGTGACTTTATGGAAATGAAAACACCAATTGTTGTTTATTGTAAATCCGGCAACAGGAGTGCCATGGCTGCACACCTGCTCAAACAATATGGGATCAGCAATGTACATAATGGTGGAGGACTGGACGAAATCATGCAATATGCGCTTCTAAAAGTAAACGAGAAAATATGAAACAGTGGATCGTGAATAACAGGCTTTATTTTATAGGTGCTCTTACCGGTGGCCTCGGCGGTTTCCTTTACTGGAAATATATTGGTTGCCTCGATGGCACTTGCAGCATCACTTCCAGTCCCGTGAACAGCACCTTGTATTTTGCATTTTTCGGCGCTATCATTTTTGGAACCTTCAGGAAAAAAAAAGCAGAAACAGAAAAATGAATTTCAGACACCGGGCATTATTCAGGTTAGCTGTTTTGAAAATGACGGCCTTACCGGTTTTCATTATCATGAGTCTTTCAGCAGGTGCCCAGGAAAAATTTCCTGGCGCATCTCTTTATCATGCTAAGGATACCCTCAATGAAAACAAGGGAAAATTATCAGGATTAGCGCGGTATTTTTTTATGTCAACCCAAAACAGTGGCAGTTTAACCGACTATAGTGCACATGCGGCCGGACTTCGTCTTCATTATGAAAGTAAAAAAATTTACGGCTTCAGTGTAGGCGCAGGAGCTTCATTTACTGCAAGGATTCATTCTTCAAATCTTGATCATGTGGATTCGGCAACGGGACAAAAAAGCCGTTATGAAATCGGACTTTTTGATATGACGGATCCTTCCAAAAAAACAATGACAAGACTAGATGAACTATATCTGAAATATCATTTGAACAATGGCTTTATAAGGGCAGGCAGGCAATACCTCAATACTCCATTCATCAACACGCAGGATGGAAGAATGAATATGACCGCAACTGAAGGCTTGTGGACAGAACTTCGATTTCCAAAAACAAAACTGGAAGCAGGCTTTCTAACTGGCCTCAGTCCAAGGAGTACAAATAGCTGGTACACTATAGGTCATTCTATTGGTTTATATCCTCAGGGATATAATCCTGATGGTACCAGGCCCGATCTTGTAAACAATCTTTCTTCAAAAGGTATTCTTCTCGTTGGTTTCACGCATCAATTGAGGCCTGAATGGAAAATCACCATCTGGAATCAATTCGTTGAAAACATTTTTAACAGTTCAATGCTGCAAATTGAAGGCGGAAAAAAATGGAAGAATAATAAACTATCCGGTGCGGTTCAATATACGAGACAGCAAAAGATCAATAATGGAGGTAATGATGATTACAGCAAAACTTATTTTCATGATGCATCATCTAATGTTATCAGCGCCTTTGCCGGCTTGCAGGCATTGCACTGGGAAACTTCATTGAATTACACGCATATTTTTGGATCAAGATATTTAATGCCTCGTGAATGGGGAAGAGATCCTTTTTTTACTTTTTTGCCGAGAGAAAGGAATGAAGGTTTCGCTGAAGTAAATGCCTATGTTCTCAAAACATCAATATCACCGTTCAAACAATTCAAATTCCTGGCTGCTGTTGGATACTTTGACCTACCATCGGTTAAGGATTGTTCTTCCAATAAGTATGGCATGCCTTCTTATACCCAGTTGAATCTTGAATTGCGTTACGCTTTTCCAAAATCTTTCGGCAGTCCTGATCTTGCCTTTCTTTATGTACATAAGAGCAGGCAGGGTGACATCTTCCAGAACCAGTCTTATGTTATCAACAAGGTAAACATGTCCTTGTACAACCTCATTTTCAATTATAAATTTTAGTGAACTGCGCTGGCTGTGATGGATGTCACGGCATCTTATAAATTCATTCCTGTAATTGCATAAGCATATCAATCGAAGTAGTATGAAAAAGAAATTTTCTAACTGGTTCCTTGTTCTTTTGTTTTTGGTGGTAGGGATTGTTTTCGCAATTGAAATTACGCAATGGAAACAACACCACCGGCCTTTGTCTTCAATCCTGCTTCCTGATAGCAGCTGGCAGGCACCGAGCATGTATATTGATATTATCAAGGACCAGAAAGAAAGAGAGCAGGTTTCTTACGGCGAAGAACTCATCAGCCATACCTCAGAATACCTCGGTCCTGAGGGCTCTGTGCTTCACATCTCTAATGGAATGAATTGCCAGAATTGCCATTTAGATGCAGGAACAAGGAGCTGGGGAAATAACTACGGAGCTGTTGCTGCCAACTATCCAAAATTCAGGGAAAGAAGCGGCCAGGTGGAAACGCTTCCCAAAAGGGTCAATGATTGTTTTGAAAGAAGTCTGAATGGAAGTACACTGGATAGCAACAGTCGTGAAATGAAAGCCATCGTTGCATATATGAATTGGCTGGGCAAAGAAGTTAAAAAAGGATCAAAGCCTCTGGGTACAGGAATTGAAAAATTGGCTTACCCTGATCGTGCTGCAGACCCTGAAAAAGGAAGAATCGTTTATACGAACCAATGTTCCAGCTGTCATGGTGTAAATGGTGAAGGACAAATCAATGCATCAGGAAAATCTTTTGACACGCCTCCCTTGTGGGGTAACCATAGCTACAATGATG
This sequence comes from Bacteroidota bacterium, assembly GCA_023386045.1. Taxonomy (GTDB): domain Bacteria; phylum Bacteroidota; class Bacteroidia; order Chitinophagales; family Chitinophagaceae; genus Flavisolibacter. The sequence continues at coordinate 332,695 of JAEWKK010000030.1, read as the reverse complement.
CTGCAGGATTATACAGGATATCCAATTTTGCAGGCTTTGTGAAAAACAATATGCCTTTCAACCAGGCTTCACACCAGTCAACAGTTCTAACAAATGAACAGGCCTGGGATGTTGCTGCATTTGTAAACTCCCAACCAAGACCACATAAAGATCAATCGAAAGACTGGCCTGATATTTCAAAAAAACCAATTGATTTTCCTTTTGGTCCATATGCAGACAATTTTTCTGAATCACAACATAAGTATGGCCCTTTCAAACCTATCGTAATTGCAAAAGACAATCATAAATAAAACTAAAATTGATGGCCTGAATGGGTAACGTGACCGTTATCACGCAAGGCTTATCTTCATAAAAGCATTTTTACACCCTTAAAAAAAACGCGATGATGGATTTGTTAAGACAGCCCTGGCCATGGTATGTAGCAGGCGCTGTTGTAGGATTAACTGTACCGGCCTTGTTGCTGCTGGGAAATAAGCATTTTGGAATTTCAGCTAACCTGAGGCATATCTGCGCCGCCTGTATGCCGGGCAATATCAAATTCTTTAAATACAATTGGAAGAAAGAGGCATGGAATCTTTTCTTTGCGGCAGGTATTCTTATTGGTGCGCTCCTTGCCACACAATTCCTTACCGCACCTGCTCCTATTGATATTGCGCCCAACCTGGCAGCAGAACTGAATAGCTATAACATTAAGGATCATTCAAAGCTCTTACCTGTTGAACTTTTCAGCTTTGAAAGCCTGTTTACGCTGAGAGGATTTATTGTATTGGTGCTGGGAGGATTCCTGGTGGGTTTTGGTACACGCTATGCAGGCGGTTGCACCAGTGGTCATGCTATCATGGGACTCAGCAACCTGCAATGGCCTTCACTTATTGCTACCATCAGCTTTATGGTGGGCGGATTTATTATGGCCAACCTTCTTTTACCCTTTATCCTGAAATTATAAGTTTATCAACATGGCAGAAATGATTAAAAACCCTCAAACGGGATTTGTTACCGTTACAGATACGGATTATGAAGCACGCAGTCTGCAAACGATGTGCGTGAATGAATCAAAGATCGAAAGAAAATGGTACGATAACATTAAGTATGGCATCGTGGGCATTTTGTTTGGGATCGTATTTACAAAAGCAGAAATCATTTCCTGGTTTCGCATACAGGAGATGTTCAGGCTGCAAAGCTTTCATATGTATGGAGTCATTGGCACGGCGGTAGTTGTTGGAATGATCTCGGTATGGCTGATCAAAAAATACAAGATCAAAAGCATCGAAGGAGAATCCATTGAATTCACTCCAAAAAAATTCAACAAGGGACAGATCTATGGTGGTTTGATCTTTGGATTAGGCTGGGCACTAACAGGTGCCTGTCCGGGGCCGTTGTTCGCGCAGATAGGATCAGGTTTCCTGGTGGTGGCAGTTGTATTACTTAGTGCTATTGCAGGTACATGGACCTATGGATTCCTGAGAGAAAAGCTTCCTCATTGATTTGGCATTCTTTTACCAAATCAACTCAATTCCTATTTTTTAATACATTTAGTTTTGAATTTGGCTTAACGCCTGATTCATTGAAAATTTAAAAAAACATCATGATCAGTAAACATCTCTTAATCATACTCAGTGCTCCCCTTCTTTTGCTTGCCTGTGCAGACGCTGTTGAAAAAGAACCAGAGCCAGTAGTGAACCAGACCACAGATATTTCAACCGGCCAGGCCATGAGCAGCAATGATCTTCCTGCTTTTACCATGCAGGACGTATCGGGCAATGTTGTTACCATGCAAAACCTGAAGGGTAAAAAATTATTTGTCAACCTTTGGGCTTCCTGGTGTCCACCTTGCAAAAGAGAAATGCCTTCTATTGAAAAACTCTATAAGTCTGCAGATACAAGTAAAGCCTCTTTTGTGCTTTTATCACTGGATGATGATTTTGATAAAGCAAAAAAGTACATTACTTCAGCAAAGCTGCAATTACCAGTGTACTATCCTGCGGAAAACCTGCCTTCGATTTTCAATGTACAAAGCATCCCCACCACTTTTCTTTTTGATGAAAATGGTAAGCTTTTAAAAAGAATAGAGGGAGCTGAAAATTATAATACGGATGAATACAGGAACATCTTAAAATAAAAAAAGCCCTCTTCGGAGGGCTTTTTTGTAAGATCTATTTCTCAACATTCACCGGCAGAAGTTTTTCTTCTATGATCTGCTGGAAAACTTTTTTAGGAAAGGCTCCTGGTTGCATCATTGGATCGCCATCTACCGGGATAAATAAAAAGGTGGGAATACTCTGAATTCCGAACAGAGCCGACAGGTCCATTTCTTTTTCCGTATTCACTTTGTAAATCACAAGCCTGCCTTCATATTCTTCAGATAATTCTTCCAGAACCGGCGCCACCATCCTGCATGGTCCACACCAGTCGGCATAAAAATCAATGATCACGGGCAGTTCCCCTTTATGCTTCCACTCGGTTTCTTTTTCAAAATCAAATATCTTCTCTTTAAAATCCTGTAATGTTAATTGTACTGTAGCCATTGAATTTAATTTACAGTAAAATTAAACAGCAGTTATGTTCTGCAGCGTGACTCAGGTTACGCAAAAAAATAGCCCTGTTGAAAACAACAGGGCGAACCAAAACCAACGTATTAAATATGCAACAGGTAATTACCATTGCTGAAAATAATTACCCAATTCAAAATTGCATTAAAGGGATAGCTTTTACTGTGACTTTGGTCACTGCAGTTAATACAATTCACTGCAAATTCTTCCTCTCCATAGAAGTTTTGAAGTACAGCACATTCTTACCTGTGCCATGAGTCCGGCAGAGGCAGTCAGCAGCGAAATGATGATCAAGGTTATAGTGATACCAAACATCCAGGTTAAAATGCCAGAGAGAAAAGCTCCAATAACATAACCGCTGTCTCTCCAAAACCTGAAAATACTTAAAGCTTCAGCCCTTTGGAGTGGATGAGTATTTTCAGCTACTACAGATAAAAAGTTTGGATATACAAGGGCGGTCCCCAATCCTAGCGCCACTATTGAAATGATGGCAGCTGGCATTGAGTTGGCAAAAGGCAGAAAAAGGATTCCAAGAGCCTGGAGAATCATTCCAACTGTGATCAACTGTTTTTTACATAACCTGTCTCCCAGCTTTCCAGTAAATAATTGTGCGATGCCCCAAACTGCCGGATATACAGCTGCTACAATGCCAATCTCTGAAATTGAAAAATCCTTTGCCATTAAGATCAATGGCAGAAGTCCCCAGATCACTCCATCATTTAAATTATTGATAAAGCCATTGATCGTTACTGTGCCAATATTATGATGTCGGAAAGATGCCTGCTTCCAGATATTTTTCAAAAAGGGCAAACTGGTCTTTTCGGCTTCATACTGCACATGGGCCGCTGTGTCTTTAATTAAAAAAATGGTGATCAGCAACCCGGCTGCAGCAAAAAACAGTCCCGGAAGAAAAGGAAAAAACAAATAACCTTTGGCCGCAGCTATGGATGCAGAGAGATAAGCTGCTAATCCTACTGAGAGGTAACCAGCAAATTCATTCAATCCCATGGCCAGTCCTCGCTGTTTCTCTCCTACCAGGTCAATTTTCATGATCACGGTTGAAGACCAGGCAAGTCCCTGGTTGATGCCTAACAGGATATTTGCAAAAATGATCCAGTTCCAGTTTTGTGCATACATGAGCAAAAAAGGAACTGGTATGGCCGCCAGCCATCCTGCTATCAGTATTTTTTTCCGGGAGATCTTTCCTGTCAATTTTCCTGTAACCAGATTAAACAGGGCCTTGCTTGCACCAAATGCAGCGATAAAAGACAAGAATGCAGTCTCGTTACTCACTTTAAAATTCTCTGCAAGTCCAGGCAAAACAGAACGTTCCAGCCCCACCATGCTTCCGACAAAAGCATTGACAAGTACCAGTAACCAGAATTGCTTCCTGTTTTTTTTGAAGCCCTGCATAAGAAATCTGTAAAATATAAAGCTGTAAATAATACAAATTTCTGTTTATCTGGCGTGACAGTGATCACATCAAGCCTGAGGCCCTTCTGCAGTTTATAACGATAAGCACTTCTAGTTTTTCTGGCAACTTCTTTAGCTACAATCTTGTACAGCTTTGATTTCTGCCAAATAACTCTTTCAACAATCTCTATTTTCATTTAGGTTTGCGCTGTAAATCTTATGGCAAATTACTTTACAGACAAGGTGGTAGCCATCACCGGCGGAACAGATGGCATTGGAAAGGCCCTGGTAGATACGCTTTTGACGATGGGAGCAAAAGTTGCAACCTGTGGAAGGCAGCATGATAAATTATACCGGTTGCAGTCAAATTATCCTTCCTATCCCTTGCATACTGTTGTTGCTGATGTGAGTTCGGAAAATGACTGCAGGCATTTTATTGAATCAACCATCAAGGTATTTGGAGGGATTGATATCCTCATCAACAACGCAGGTATATCCATGCGCGCTTTGCTTAAGGATAGTTCCATCGAAGTGATCAGGAAAGTGATGGATATTAATTTTTTTGGAACGGTTTATTGCACCAAGTATGCCCTGGATTCCATCATCAAGAGAAAAGGAACCATTGTAGGAGTTTCTTCCATCGCGGGATATCGTGGCTTACCAGGAAGGAGCGGTTATTCTGCTTCTAAATTTGCCTTGCAGGGCTGGCTCGAATCCATCCGTACAGAATTATCAGGCGATGGCGTGCATGTGATGTGGGTTTGTCCCGGCTTTACATCTTCCAATATCCGCAATGCAGCTCTCGACAGTAAAGGAAGCCAGCAGGGAGAAAGTCCTATGGATGAAGGAACGATGATGACGGCTGAAGAATGTGCGCAACACATATTAAAGGCAATCAAACATAAAAAAAGAACCTTAGTTTTAACCTTCACCGGGAAAAGAACAGTTTTCATGCAAAAGTTTTTTCCAGGCTGGGCAGATAAGCTGGTTAGAAAATTTTATTTCAAAGAAGGCAGACTGATTAAATAGCTGGTAAGATCTGTTCGCGTAAAATCATTCCTATGGGTGTCTTATCAAAATTCATACAATCGACTTCTATTAATTTCTATAGCCCGCTTAGAATTGCAGATCCCATTATACCTGTAGGTTGTATTTACTTTAATATTATCGCCTTATTATTCATCCCAAAATCCTTATCCTGACTTCATGCCATTATTGACACTGACATCTGATATTGGCGAGCAGGATTATCTTGTTGGAGCGGTGAAAGGCCGGTTGCTGAGGATCAATCCGGAATTCAACATCATTGATATTACGCACAGGCTTTCTCCTTTCAATTATCCCCAGGCGGCTTACGTTTGCCGTAATGCAATAAAAAATTTTCCAGAGTTCACCTACCATATCATTCTGGTGAATCTTTTTGAATCAAAGCCGGAACAGTTACTCTTTGCATTTCACAAAGAACAGTACATCATTTGTGCTGATAACGGTTTGCTGGGTATGATCATCGAAGAAAAACCTGAAATGGTCATGGGCATACCGCTTGAAAAAACTGCTATCAAGAATACACTCTATTGTATGGATGTAGCGGCAAAAGCAATTACGCAGTTAAGCAATGGTGAACCTATTCATACTATTGGCATACCAGACACCACTTACCTGGAAAAAAATCCGCTTAGAGCCACACTGGGTGAAGACTGGATTGAAGGCCAGATCATCTTCATCGACAATTTTGAAAATGTCATCGTCAACATAACACAGGAACAATTTGAACAGCAAAGGCGCGGAAGAAAATTCAAGATCGTTTTTAAACGCGATGAAGTGATCGAAAGAATCAGCGGTTCATATGCCGATGTTCCGCAGGGTGAGAAGCTGGTCATGTTCAATAGCGCCGGTTATATGGAGATTGCCATTAACAAAGGAAACGCAGCAGGTTTGTTTGGACTGAAAGGTTATAACGAAAGCAATGGCAGCCAGGTTTCAGCGCTTGTGCAAAACAGGCTATTTTATCAAACCGTCAGAGTATTTTTCGAATGATCATAAGAATTGTAAAAATGGTTTTCAGGGAAGAAGAACTGGAAGCCTTTCACCAGTTATTCCGCGAGAGAAAATCCCTGATCAGGAATTTTGAAGGATGCACCCATCTTGAATTATGGCAGGATAAAAATCAACCGCAGATATTTTTTACCTATAGCTGGTGGGATTCAGAGGAACATTTGGACAATTACCGGAAGTCCCATTTTTTTGATGATACCTGGTCTTTGACCAAACAAAAATTTGCGGCTAAACCAGAAGCATGGACGGTGCATTCTATTGAAAACCTGCCCTGAAGACAGAAATCAAAGCCATTAGAGGAAGAACCCATTAAATATCTGTGAAAACAGATAAATCTCTCCATTCCTTCTTCTCAATTGATTTATCCATGATTTAATTTAGGCTCTTCCCTATTTTTGCCTGTCCCTGAAAAACAGGACCGTGAACCTGCAGGGCCTTAAACTGAACCACCTCGTATGAATTTCAACAAAATCAACAACATTGTCGGATGGGTCGTGTGTGCTATTGCATCACTTGTTTACATCCTAACCGCAGAGATGAGAGGAAGCCTTTGGGATTGTGGTGAATTTGTGTCTGCCTGCTTCAAAGTGCAGCTGCCACACCCTCCCGGCGCACCTCTGTTCGTATTACTAGGTCGCTTTTTTATAGTTCTTTTTGGCAATGACCCCATGACTGCTGCCAAGGCTGTAAATGTTATGAATGCACTTGCCAGTGGTTTCACCATTTTATTTTTATTCTGGACCATCACCCATTTTGCCCGCAAACTGATGGGTGGATTCCTGGCAGAACCTTCAAAAGCCCAGGCTATCACCATTCTCGGCGCCGGAATTGTTGGTGCTCTTGCTTATACATTTTCTGATTCTTTCTGGTACAGCGCTGTGGAAGGTGAAGTATATGCGCTATCATCCATGTTCACAGCTTTAGCCTTCTGGATCATCCTGAAATGGGAACGCGCCAATATTGCCGCCGGCAACGACAGGCAATTGCGTAACCAGGCCGACCGCTGGATCGTATTTTTCTTTTTCGCACTGGGACTTTCCATCGGCATTCACCTTCTGGGATTACTTGTCATCCCCGCTGCCGTGATGGTATATTATTATAACCGTTATACCTATACAAGAGCAGGCGCCATCTGGGCATTTATCATCGGTTGTATCATAACAGGCATTGTACAGGTAGTGGTGATCAAATGGTCCATGAGTTTCGCAGGAAAGTTTGATATCTTCTTTGTAAATACATTGGGCTTACCTTTCTTTTCTGGCTTTGCCTTCTTCTTTATCCTGCTGGCTGTGCTGGTGTGGATGGGACTTCGCTGGGCTCACAAGAACAACTGGTCCTACCTGCGTCTTGGCCTCTGGAGTTTTGCTTTCATGATGTTTGGTTATTCAACTTACATGACAACGATGGTACGCTCCAATGCCAATCCATCCCTTGACATGAACAATGTTGACAATCCCATGAACCTGGTGTATTACCTGGGTCGCGAACAATATGGATCCCAACCTATTCTTTGGGGTCCTCATTTCCTGGCGCAACCCGATGATATCAAGGAAACAAAAACCCGTTACGCAAAAGGAAAGGAAAATTATATTGAACTTCCTCCGGATAAAGAGTACACCTATCCTGCAAAAGACTACAGGCTTTTCATTCGCACCTGGGATGCTTCCAATGAACAGGATCATGCCGACTGGTATATCGACTGGCTGGGACTGGATCATGTAGCTGCAAGAGAATTGAGCATCGTAACAGCTGTTGATCCTGTAAGTGGTTTTGTACAAACACAGAACAGGGAAGGAAAAACAGATAACTATACCATTGATGAAGGCTATGCACCTGGACCCAATATCAGGCAGGGGCAGGTGATTCAGCCGGGTACACCTGTTTCTGTAAAGATCCCGACCTATGGTGATAATATCCACTGGTTCATGAGTTACCAGATGGGCTTTATGTACTGGCGTTATTTCATGTGGAATTTCTCAGGCAAGCAAAACGATATCCAGGCTTCCGGTAATAAAAGAGATGGAAACTGGAAATCCGGAATTTCCATGCTGGACAATATGCGCCTGGGCGATCAGTCGCAATTACCTAACAGCATCAAGCATAATAAAGAGAACAATAATCTTTTCATGCTGCCTTTCATACTTGGTATCATTGGATGCGTGTACCAGTTCTTTAAAAACAGGCAGGACTGGATCACCTCCTTCCTCCTCTTCTTCTTTACCGGTATTGCCATTGTTGTTTATCTCAACCAGGCAGGCAACCAGCCGAGGGAAAGGGATTATGCCTTTGCAGGCTCCTTCTATGCCTATGCCATATGGATAGGTTTGTCAGTTGTGGCTCTGGTAAGAATGGCTCTTGAAAAAGATGATAAGAAAACATTACAGAACACCACTCTTTATGGTGGACTGACTGCATTGATCATTTTGTTGATGAGTGATGGCAATAATATGAATGGCAGTTCATTTACAGCTGCTGTCATTGGTGCTGCCATCTGTGCAGGATTAACCTATGGTCTTACTTTATTGATCCGCGCTGTTGCAGGTAAAACAATGAACATGGGAAATGCAGCCATCACTGCTTCATTGATTTGCTTGTTGGTGCCGGTGATCATGGGAGCACAGGAATGGGATGATCATGATCGCAGCAAAAAACTGCTGGCACCTGAACTGGCCCGTAATTATCTCGAAGGCTGTCCTAAGGATGCGATCCTCTTCACCTTTGGTGATAATGACACCTATCCTTTATGGTATGCCCAGGAAGTGGAAGGTGTAAGACCTGATGTGCGCATCGTAAATACAAGTCTCCTGGGAATCGACTGGTATGTGAACCAGCTTCGATATAAGGTGAATGAAAGCGCACCTGTGAATTTGCTTTGGACCGAAGACCAGATCCGTGGTGTTGGTTATGTAAGAAATGCAGGAGATCGCAGCAATACCACCATGCCTTTGACTGACTTCCTTAAAACCACGCTGGGCACTGCGCTGAATGCAGATGTAAAATCAGATCTGCGTGTGACCTTCCCAAGCCATGTGACTGTACCGGTTGATGCGGCTTACTTAAGGCAGGCAGGCATTGTGAATTCTTCAGACTCTGTTCTCTCCCAAATACAGCTGGACCTGAGTCCTGAAAAAGGATATTATTCTCTTGACCAGCTGACCATGCTCAATGTACTGGCTACCACCAACTGGAAAAGACCGATCTGCTTTACTTCACCTTATGGTGAGCTTGGATTTGGTGCCTATCTCCGCCAGGTGGGAATGATCTATACGCTTGTGCCGGTGAAACACCAGTTTGAAGGTGATATACCGATGGATCTTGATAAGACCAAACCATTGCTGCTGGAAAAATTTGGAGGTGGTAACGCCAATGTTCCCGGTGTTTATTTTGATGAAGAAAACCGCAGGCATCTGAATTTTATCCGCTCTGCCTTTACCCAGGCTGCATTGAGGCTGGCTTTTGAAGGAAGAAAAGAAGAAGCCACTGCCATTCTCAAAAAATCTGAAAGTGAAATTCATCCGGAGGCTCTGCCATATGCCATGGTGAGTCGTGGTAATTTCCATAACCGCATGGCCATGTCATACCTGCGTGCTGCCAATGAAGCAGGTTATACAGAGTTGGCGAATAAAATAAAGTCGGCTCTTCAGAAAGACCTGCAGGAGCAGGTGAAATATGCTGAATATTTAAGAGATAACCGACCAGAATATTACAGTAGTGATATTGCCACTGATGAGGATTTTGCAAGAAGGACCTTACAGGAACTCGAAAAGAATTTTAGCCCGGCGCCTGTCATAGTGCCAGAGACACCGGGGAAAATGAGAGCAGATTCCGGTGATACTTCTAAATAAAATATAAAAACCCTCCCTCGCGGAGGGTTTTTTCTTTATCAGTTTGCATTGAACAAACAAAGCATAATTATTGTAGATTGTAAAGGCTATGAACGGTTTTCATTTCTCCAAATTTGATCCCAATGCCGAAGGCAAGTCAAAGTTTGATCAGCTGCTGGACCTCTTCATGCAATTGCTAACCTATACGAGTGGTGATGTGGCCGAAGCACTTGACTGGATGAACCAGCTGGACCGCCAGTATGAGCTGACCAACGAAGAATATGGCATGGGTGATTTTATACAGGACCTTAAGGACAAAGGATTCATCACTGAAAACGAGGAAAAGACAGAAATAAAGATCACGCCGAAAACTGAACAGGGGATCCGCAAGAAAAGCCTTGAAGAAATCTTCGGCAAACTCAAAAAAACAAAGGCAGGCGACCACCAGACAAGAAAGCCTGGCCAGGGTGATGAGGTAAGTCCGGATACAAGACCTTTCCAGTTTGGTGATATGCTCGAACAGATTGATTTCACTGAATCTATCCGCAATGCACAGATCAACCACGGCCTGGATTCCTTTACCATGCAGGAAGATGACCTCCAGATCAGGGAAACGGATTTCAAATCGCAGACATCAACGGTTTTGATGATTGATATCTCTCACTCCATGATCCTTTATGGCGAAGACAGGATCACACCTGCGAAAAAAGTTGCCATGGCCCTGAGTGAACTCATCACAACAAAATATCCAAAAGATACTCTTGACATAGTTGTTTTTGGAAACGACGCCTGGCCTGTGGAGATCAAAGACCTTCCCTATTTGCAGGTAGGACCTTATCATACCAATACAGTAGCGGGACTGGAACTGGCGATGGATATTTTAAGAAGAAGAAAAAATCCCAACAAACAGATCTTCATGATCACAGATGGCAAGCCAACCTGTCTGAAGATCGGAAGGCGGTATTATAAGAACAGTTTTGGTCTGGACAGGAAAGTCACCAGCCGTTGCCTGAACCTGGCAGCACAATGCAAAAAACTGAAGATACCCATCACCACCTTCATGATCGCAACGGATCCCTACCTGCAAAGATTTGTTCAGGAATTCACCGAAACCAATAATGGCAAAGCCTATTTCGCAAGCCTGGACAGGTTAGGTGCCTTCATCTTCCGCGACTTTGAAAGTGGAAAAAGGAAAACGGTATATTGAGTGAACCTTTCAGAAAACATCATCATTAAAAGATTACTATCATCAATAAATGAAGAACCAGGTTCTTCTCCGGAAAACATAAAGAAATGGATTATAAAAGAATCAATACCATCAGGGAATTAAAAGAGGCGGGCTATGTACCAAAAGGCATCAAGGAAGAAGTGCGTCAGAACCTTATAAAAAAACTACAGCAGAAAGAAGAAACATTTGAAGGCATCATTGGTTATGAAGACACGGTGATACCGGATGTAGAAAGAGCTTTGCTGAGCAAACACAATATTCTTTTTCTTGGATTACGCGGACAGGCAAAAACAAGAATGGCCAGGCAGATGACAGAACTGCTGGATGAATACATTCCTGTGATTGCAGGCAGCGAGATTAATGATGATCCCTTAAAGCCGCTCTCAAAATATTCCAAAGACCTGATCAATGAAAAAGGTGACGACACTCCTATTGAATGGATCCATCGCAGCCAGCGTTATGGTGAAAAGCTGGCCACACCAGATGTAAGTGTGGCTGACCTCATTGGTGATATAGATCCTATCAAAGCTGCCAACCTTCGGTTAAGTTTTGCAGATGAAAGAGTGATCCACTACGGCATTATTCCAAAAAGCAACCGAAGCATTTTTGTGATCAACGAGCTTCCCGATTTGCAGGCAAGAATTCAGGTAGCCCTTTTTAATATTCTTGAAGAAGGTGATGTGCAGATCCGTGGATTCAAATTGCGCCTTCCATTGGATATCCTTTTTGTGTTCACTGCCAACCCGGAAGACTATACCAATCGCGGGTCCATCGTTACACCTCTAAAAGACAGGATCGAAAGCCAGATACTGACGCACTATCCCAAATCTCTTGAAAATGCATTATCGATTACTGAACAGGAAGCGGAGATCGCAAAAGAGCAGTCAGAAAAAGTTGCCATCAGTGATCTTGTAAAAAGACTGATTGAGCAGGTGGCTTTTGAAGCAAGGGGAAGTGAATTTGTAGATAAAAAGAGTGGTGTGAGTGCAAGGCTGACCATTTCTGCATTTGAAAATGCTGTCAGCGCTGCAGAACGAAGAGCTATCGTAAACAATGAAAAACAAACACAGGTCTGGATCAGTGATTTGGTAGGTATCATTCCCTCCATCACAGGAAAAATAGAACTGGTGTATGAAGGTGAGCAGGAAGGTCCTTACCAGGTAGCCATGAACCTGCTGGATAAATCCATCAGGTCCCAGTTTGTTCAATACTTTCCAAATCCGGAAACATTAAAAAGAAGGGCAGCGAGAAAAGGTGAAACACCTGAAGTAGTAGACAATCCTTACCGCTCCGTGATCAGCTGGTTTGATAAGGGCAATCATGTGAACCTCTTCTTCAACAACCAGGACCGCGATAAGATCAACATGCTTTATAAAGTTGACGGGCTTCATTCTCTGGTAAAAAAATATTTCCCAAAGGCAAATGAAATTGAGAACGCGCTGCTGATGGAGTTTGTGCTGCATGGCTTATCCTCTTTTTCCATGATCAGCAAAAAAATCCTGGAGACTTCAGTGGAATTTAAAGACCTTATGGGAAGCATGCTGAATATACAGACTGGCGGTTTTGACGATGATGATGAATTGAATGAAGATGATTTTTAAATTATTGGTCGCATCTTAATAAAAAAAGAGTCTTCCAATTGAAGACTTTTTTTATTAGATGGTCAGATGATATTGACTTCTCTTTCAAGCTTCACACCAAATTTCTTTTGAACCGACTGGATGATAGCTTCACTAAGTTCATAGATCTCCTGCCCTTTGGCCTGGCCATAATTCACCAGCACGAGGGCCTGTTTGGGATAACAACCTGCATCACCCTTCCTGTAACCCTTCCATCCGCATTGCTCTATCAGCCATCCTGCTGCCAGCTTGGTGGTTGCATCTGAAGCAGGGAAGGCAACAATATCTGGAAATTCATTTTTCAGAGCATGGTACTGTTCATTGGCAATGACAGGGTTCTTGAAAAAACTACCGGCATTTCCAATTTGTTTTGGATCGGGAAGTTTGGAACTGCGGATATTAATCACTGCCTGTGAGATGGCTGCAATACTTAATTCCTGCACACCCATTTGTTCCAATTCCTTATTAATAGCACCATAGCTGGTATTGAAAGAAGGTTTTTTATTTAGCCGGTAAGTAACGCTTGTGATAATGAAGTCTCCCCTGTATTTATTTTTAAACACACTTTCTCTGTAGCCAAATGCACAATCCTCTAAATGAAATTTCTCTATCGTTTTTTCTTTGATGTGCATCGCTTCCAGTTCATGAAAGACATCTTTTATTTCAACACCATAGGCTCCAATATTCTGCATGGGCGATGCACCAACGTTTCCGGGAATAAGAGACAGGTTCTCAACTCCTGCCATATTGTTTTGTACGCAATGCAAAACAAAGCGATGCCAGTTCACTCCCGCTCCTGCTTTAACATAGAAGTGTTCATCATCTTCCCGTACCAGCTCAATTCCATCGATCTCATTTTTCAATACCAGTCCATCAACATCTCCGGTCAGTAAAATATTGCTACCGCCTCCAAGTATCAATAACTGACGCTTTGCTTCCGGATGATCCAGCATTTCAGTTAGATCTTCCTTTGTTGAAAATCTATTGAAATACCGGGCCTTTGCTTCAATGCCAAAAGTATTGTATGGCCTGAGTGATATGTTTTCCTCCATGATCATTTCTATTCTTTACATGGCATCCACATCGGGTACCACAATTAGTTTTTTAAACCGATTCTGCCGGTGAAGGTGAGCGATCTCCTTTATCAGATCTTCTTTGCACCTGGCGATCAACTGACTATCCTTTGGAAGCTTGACCAGCATTTCCATCAGAAACATATTCCTCACCCTGTTCACCACCGGTTCTGCAGGACCCACAAAATATTTTCCATACCGAAGATCCAGTTCCTTGGCAAAGGAATGAGCGGCATCAAAGGCCACATCTCTTTCCCTGTGTTTGAAATGCAGCTGTATCACCCTTGAAAAAGGAGGATAAAAAAACTGCTTTCTTTTTTCAATTTCTTCCTGGTACATGCCCAAATAATCATGACGGGCCACGTGCAACAAAGTGGGGTGCTTTGGATTGATGGTCTGTATCATAACCTTTCCTTTACCATCCTTTCTTCCTGCACGTCCACTCACCTGCTCCATCAATTGAAAGGCTCTTTCATTCACCCTGAAATCTGCAAAATTCAAAAGACTGTCTGCATCCAGTATGCCAACAAGGTCCACATTATCAAAATCAAGACCTTTCACTACCATTTGCGTGCCTACCAGTACATCCAGTTTGCGTTGCTCAAATTGCTGGATCAATACATCATGTGCATTCTTGTTCCTGATGGTATCAAAATCCATGCGACCTACACGGATGCCCTGCAATTCAGCATCCAGCATCTCTTCTATCTTCTCAGTTCCAAAATTCCTCTGTACCAGTTTATCGCTGCCACAAGCCTCACAGTTGTGTGCCGGAGGATAAATATTACCGCAGTAATGACATTTTAATTTATTGGAAAATTTATGGTAGGTGAGTGAAACATCACAGTTGCGGCATTGGGCGATCCATCCACAAACCATGCAGATCTGGTAAGGTGCATAGCCCCTTCTGTTTTGAAAAAGTATGACCTGTTTGTTTCTTGCAACAGTAGCCCTGATCTCGTCAAGCAAGGGTGGTGAGAGCATGACCTTCTCTCCCGGTTTGCTGGCGATGGTCCGGTTATCAATCATTTCAATTTCGGGAAGGCTGACCTCACGAAATCTTTCAGTTAATTCCACCAGCCCATATTTATCACGAAGCGCATTGTAATAGGTTTCCAGCGAAGGTGTAGCACTTCCCAATAAAACTTTTGCATTGGTGAGAGAGGACATATAGATGGCTGCATCCCTGCCATGATAACGAGGTGCCGGGTCCTGCTGCTTGTAAGAAGAATCATGTTCCTCATCACAGATGATCAGCCCCAGGTCAAGATAAGGCAGGAAAAGTGAAGACCTGGCGCCAAGTACGATCTTCAATTCACCTGTTTTCACCTTGTTCCAGATCTCCACTCTTTCGTTCTGACTGAATTTTGAATGATAGATACCAATATATCCACCAAAATGTTTTTGAAGACGGCGGATGATCTGTGAGGTAAGTGCGATCTCAGGCAACATGTACAAAACCTGTTGCCCCTTCTTTATGTATTGCTCTATCAGCTTGATGTAGACATGCGTCTTGCCACTTGAAGTGATACCATGCAAAAGACTGACCTGTTTCGTGGCAAAAGCTGTTTCCACCTGTTGATAAGCTATTTGTTGCGCAGGAGTCAGTTCAAAATCAACCACTACATCCTTAGGTGCATATACCAAACGGTCTACCGCTCTTTTATCAATGCGAAGAATTTCTTTTTCAACCAGTCCTTTTAACTGTGCATCGCTTGCCCCTGATTTTTTCAGCAGGTCTGCTTTGGTAACCTCGCCCTGGGTTTTTACCAGGTGCAGGTATGCCAGCAGCAGTTCCATTTGTTTTGGAGCACGTCCCCAGTTGTTCAGCAGTTCTGCAAGCTTGTCTTCATTGTCGTATTCGTGGTTCAATAAAACAAAACTTTCTTTTTTGGGATTGAAAGTTTGTTTCAGGGATTCCCAGACAAAACAAAGTTTTTTACCAATGAGCCGGTTGACGATGGGATAAACATGAGGCACATCGAGGATCTGCTGCACTTCGGTGAGCCTGAGTTCATGCTTCATGAGCAGGGCCTCCGCTACCAGGTATTCTTCATTGTCGAGAGAAGAAAAATCATCACCAAATTCCTCGTTATAAACCAGGATGGTTTCACTTGACAGTTTAAAATGGGCAGGAAGCGCTGCGGCCATCACTTCACCTTCGGTGCACATATAATAGCTGGCCATCCATTCCCAGAATTGCAGCTGGTAGCGCTGGATCACTGGTTCGGGATCAAGAACGCTGATGATCTCTTTTGCTTCAAATGCCACAGGT
This sequence comes from Bacteroidota bacterium, assembly GCA_023386045.1. Lineage (GTDB taxonomy): Bacteria > Bacteroidota > Bacteroidia > Chitinophagales > Chitinophagaceae > Flavisolibacter. The sequence continues at coordinate 316,659 of JAEWKK010000030.1, read as the reverse complement.
TTGTCATTGTGTATTGATTTGACAACGCCTGCATATTTTTTATTCTTGCCGAGGTTTACTTCCACCCTACAACCCACGGAGATCATTTCAATCATGGCATCGGGAATATGCCAGGTGTAATTTTTGGGTAGAGCAAGTGGTATAATGACTTCAGCAAACATGAAAGCTGTAAAAATAGAGGGAATTGACCAATAGGCCGGGTTGATTCAACAGGAAGAGAGATGGTTTTACCACCTGGTGATTCTGATAAATTGATAAAGTCCGTAAAATTTTTTGGTACATCCTGCCTCACCCTTTATTTTTGCAGTCCTTTCGGATTGAGCTATGGTGTAACGGTAGCACTACAGATTTTGGTTCTGTCTGTCAAGGTTCGAATCCTTGTAGCTCAACGAATGAATCAGCCCCGCTTTTTGCGGGGTTTTTTCATGCTGAAACTTTAACGTGTATAATCCTGGCAGATTAATATTTTTATATCCGCATATTTTAGGAAATCTATAAATTTGCGCCTTCTAAAAATGAGCAAGAACACGCATAACAAGCATTTTGTATTCCACGAGCTGGCATGCACCCGCATGTACGACGTATGCTTTGACGTGTTCCGTTACCTCTCAAGACGAGGTTCCTGATAGGACGAGCCCCTTACCACGGCCCCTATCAGTGAAATCTTCCTCGAATTCTTGGTACAGGATTGGTAATCCATAAACTCTATCAACTCTTTACAATAGTGGAGAATCAGAATATTATCATCAGGGTGGCAACACCCGGGGATAAGGCTTATGCAGAGCTTATCACAAATGAAATGGAAGCTTCGGCCAAAGCCCGCGGTACAGGAATCGCCAAGCGATCACCTGAATACGTGGCGCAAAAAATTGACGAAGGCAAGGCCGTGATCGCGGTCACTGATGATGGCACCTGGGTAGGCTTTTGTTATATCGAAACCTGGGAAGGCGAATATGTAGCCAATTCCGGATTGATCGTTTCTCCCCTCTTTCGTAAAAGCGGTGTGGCCAAATCCATCAAGCAAAAGATCTTCCAGCTAAGCCGGGAAAAATATCCTGAGGCCAAGATCTTTGGTTTGACAACAGGACTGGCTGTAATGAAGATCAACAGCGACCTGGGTTATGAACCTGTTACTTATTCAGAGCTCACACAGGATGAAAAATTTTGGGCTGGATGTAAAAGCTGCGTGAATTATGACATCCTCATGAGCAAGGATCGCAAAAACTGTCTTTGCACCGCCATGCTCTATGATCCAAAGGATCACTATGAGCCGGAAGAAACAAGAGAACATTTTGAAAAGAAAAGCAAGATGTATGAACGACTTTTCAAGCTCAAGCAAAGTAAATTCCTGAAGCGACTGAAAGGCTTTGACAAGCCTGCAAGTGAAGGAAGAAATACCAACAGGAAGACAAGAATGTTTTTTTTCAATTTATTCCACTTTTAAGTTTAATCATTATAATGGCCGATCAAAAACAAATGCCTGCCAACAATGCCAAGAAAGTTGTTTTGGGTTTCAGCGGTGGTCTGGACACTTCTTTTTGCGTAAAGTACCTGACAGAGGATAAAGGCTACGAAGTGCACAGCATCATTGTGAACACAGGTGGCTTTGATGAAGAAGAATTAAAGAAGATAGAAGCACACGCCTATGCCCTAGGTGTAAAAACGCATACAACTGTTGATGCAGTAAAAACTTATTACGACCGCATCATCAGGTACCTGATCTATGGCAATGTTCTTAAGAACAATACCTATCCCTTAAGTGTAAGCGCTGAAAGACTAAGCCAGGCCTTACACATAGCCGAACATGCAAAGAAGTTATCAGCAGACGCTGTGGCTCATGGCAGCACCGGCGCTGGAAATGACCAGGTACGCTTCGACATGATCTTTCACATCATGATACCGGGCGTTGAGATCATCACTCCCATTCGTGATCTGAAGTTGAGTCGCGAACAGGAAATTGATTTCCTCAAAAGTAAGGGCGTCCACATGAATTTTGATAAAGCCATGTACTCCATCAACAAGGGTTTGTGGGGAACCAGCGTTGGGGGAAAGGAAACACTTGTATCCAAAGGCATGTTGCCCGAAGAAGCCTGGCCTACGCAGGTGACCAAGAATGGAAGTGAAGAAATCAAACTTTCTTTTGAAAAAGGTGAATTGAAAAAAGTCAATGACCGCTCCTTTGATCATCCTACAGCAGCCATTCAATATATACATACCATCGCCGCGCCCTATGGCATTGGAAGAGATATTCATGTAGGTGATACCATTATTGGTATCAAAGGACGTGTGGGTTTTGAAGCTGCCGCTCCCATGGTGATCATCAAAGCCCATCATGCCCTGGAAAAACATGTTCTTACCAAATGGCAGTTGAACTGGAAAGACCAGCTGGCGCATTTCTATGGCAACTGGCTGCATGAAGGACAGATCCTTGATCCGGTTATGAGGGATATTGAAGCGTTTTTTGAAAGCAGCCAGCAGCATGTGACCGGTGATGTATTCATTCAGCTCCTGCCCTACAGGTTCCAGGTAAAGGGTATCGATTCCAAATTCGATCTCATGAGCAGCAAGTTTGGAAAATATGGAGAAATGAATTCCGGATGGAGTGGTGAAGATGTAAGAGGTTTCAGCAAAATATTTGGCAACCAGACTTCCATCTGGAATGCCATCAATGAAGAGAATAAAAAATAAAAAGATCAGTTGTTAACATGAAGATCAAAGCAGGGATAGTTGGAGGAGCAGGTTATACTGGTGGTGAATTGATACGTTTACTCATTCACCATCCGTATGTAGCTGTTTCTTTTATTCATAGCCGCAGCAATGCTGGCAACCTCATATCTGCAGTGCACCAGGACCTGATTGGTGATACTGATCTTGAATTTACAGGTGATCTCTCTGATGATATCGATGTTCTGTTTCTATGCGTGGGTCATGGTGAGGCCAAAAAATTTCTTGATCAAAACAAGATCGCTTCACACATCAGGATCATTGATCTTTCACAGGATTTCAGGCTTGAAGCAACAGCCAGTCATGGTGAAAGAAAATTTGTATATGGACTTCCCGAATTGAACAGGGAATCCATCAAACAGGCAAATAATATTGCCAATCCCGGTTGCTTTGCCACAGCCATCCAGTTAGGATTGCTTCCTCTGGCAAAGGCAGGTCTGCTGAATGAAGAAGTTTATACAACCGGCATCACAGGATCAACCGGTGCAGGACAGGGCCTATCACCTACTTCGCATTTCAGCTGGAGGGCAGGAAATGTGCAGGCATATAAAACTTTGACACACCAGCACCTGAAAGAGATCAGTCAGTCCATGCACCAGCTAGGTGCAGGAAAACCCCTGATCAATTTTGTACCATGGAGAGGAGATTTTACCAGAGGCATCTTTGCATCATCCATGATCACCTGCAACAGGAAGGAAGAAGAGCTGGCAAAGGCTTACCAGGATTTTTACATGGATCATCCCTTTACCATCATCAGCCAGAAAGAGATCTTTTTGAAACAGGTGACCAATACCAATAAATGTGTGATCCAGCTGGAGAAGATTGGAACAAAGCTGGTGGTACATTCAGCGATTGATAATTTATTAAAAGGAGCATCTGGCCAGGCAGTACAGAACATGAACCTGATGTTCGGCATTGATGAAAAAGCAGGACTCAATTTAAAAGCAACAGCATTCTAAGATGAAACTATTTGACGTTTACCCGGTTAATGACATCAACATTGTAAGAGCATTGGGTTCTTATGTATGGGATGAAAAAGATACACAGTACCTTGACCTTTATGGTGGTCATGCGGTGATCAGCATTGGTCATACACACCCGCACTGGGTGAAAAGGATCGAAGACCAGTTGCATAAGATCGCTTTTTATTCCAACTCCATACAGATCCCACTTCAAAAAGAACTGGCAGAAAAGCTGGGAAAGATCAGTGGCAGGGAAGATTACCAGTTATTCCTGGTGAACAGTGGCGCTGAAGCCAATGAGAATGCCATGAAGCTGGCATCCTTTCATACAGGAAGAAAAAAGATCCTTGCCTTTAGCAAGGCTTTTCACGGACGCACTTCACTGGCTGTTGCAGCAACTGACAATAAAAATATTGTTGCCCCGGTAAATGAAACAGAGCATATTGATTTCATTCCTTTTAATGACAAGAAAGCCCTTGAAGTTTACTTCGCTCAAAATGGTAAGCAGCTCGCTGCTGTTATTATTGAAACCATCCAGGGCGTTGGCGGCATCAATGTAGCGGGTAATGATTTCCTGAAAACTCTCAGGAACCTGTGTAATGATAATGGAGCTTTATTAATTGCTGACGAAGTGCAGTGTGGTTATGGAAGAACAGGTAAGTTCTTTGCCATGGATCACGCAGGCATCGATGCTGATATCTATACCATGGCAAAAGGTATGGGCAATGGATTTCCAATCGGAGGTATCCTGATCGCTCCTGGCATTCAGGCCAAACATGGTATGCTGGGTACCACTTTTGGTGGCAATCACCTGGCCTGCGCTGCTGCACTTGCTGTGATTGAAGTGATGGAAAATGAAAAACTTTTGAGCCATGCCATGGATACAGGTGAATATCTAATAGCGGAACTGCAAAAGATCGAGGGCATTGAAAATATAAGAGGCATGGGACTGATGATTGGATTTGATGTTCCTGAAACAAAAAAAGACCTGAGAAAAAACCTGCTTCAAAAGCACCATGTTTTTACAGGAGAGGCCAAGCCTAATGTAGTGCGCCTTCTGCCTGCATTGAACATTTCAAAAGAACAAGTCGACTGGTTCCTAAAGAAGCTGAAAAACGAAATGCAGGAAATGTCGAGGACCGCTGCAGTTTCTTCAGTTGCTGAATAGAATTACCAGGTGTACAAGTGAGTGACACAACAGGAGTTGATAGTAGTACTTAGCCCATCAAATAAAAATAAAGAGTTGAAAAATTTTATTTCTGTTCATGATGTTACTGACATCGATGCTTTGGTAAAAAAAGCATTGTTGTATAAGGGAGATCCCTTCAGAGATAAATTAATGGGAGCAAATAAACGTATTGGCTGTTTGTTCCTGAATCCAAGCATGCGTACGCGTTTAAGCACACAGATTGCTGTGCAGAACCTGGGCATGGAAGCGATTATATTTAACGTAGGCAGCGAAGGATGGGCGCTTGAATTTGAAGATGGCGCCATCATGAATGGAACAACAGTTGAACATGTAAAGGATGCTGCTCCTGTGATGGGAAAATATTTTGACATCCTTGCTATCAGAACCTTTCCTTCTCTCACCAACAGGGAAGAAGATTATAAAGAAGTTTACATCAACCAGTTCATCAAATATGCAGGTGTTCCCGTGGTAAGCCTTGAAAGTGCCACTGTGCATCCATTGCAAAGTCTTACCGATGTAATCACCATCACTGAAAACTTCAAGGAAAAAAGAAATCCAAGGATCGTACTCAGTTGGGCTCCTCATGTAAAGGCCTTGCCGCAATGTGTTGCCAATAGTTTTTCGGAATGGATCAATGCCTGGGGACAGTCGGAATTTATTATTACACATCCGGAAGGTTATGAGCTCGATGAGAAATTTACAAAGGGCGCAACTATTTTGCATGACCAGGATAAAGCATTGAAGGATGCTGATTTTGTATATGTAAAGAACTGGAGCAGCTATGAGCAATATGGAAAGATCCTGAGTACTGATCCTTCATGGATGCTTACGAATCAAAAGCTTTCTTTGACCAATCATGCAAGGGTAATGCATTGTCTTCCTGTGAGAAGAAATGTTGAACTGAGTGATGAAGTACTTGATGGTCCAAGCAGTCTTGTAACTGAACAGGCAGCCAACAGGGTTTGGGCAGCACAGGCGGTATTGAGTGAAATTCTGCAACATGGATAAACTGATCGTCATAAAAATTGGAGGTCAGATCATTGATGATCCTGAAAAACTTTCCACCTTCCTGAAAAAATTTGCGGCAGTTCCCTCAGCAAAGATCCTTGTACATGGAGGAGGCAAGCTGGCCACGCAAATGGCTGCGCAGCTCAATATTCCACAGCAAATGACCGAAGGCCGCAGGATCACTGATGCGGAAACACTGAAAGTTGTAACTATGGTTTATGCAGGCCTGATCAATAAAAATATAGTTGCCCAATTGCAGTCATTAGGTACAAATGCCATTGGGCTCTCAGGTGCGGATGGAAATGTAATCCTGGCGCACAAAAGAATTAACCCTCAAACCGATTTTGGATTTGTGGGTGATATTGACCAGGTCAATACCGGCTTTTTAAAATCCATGCTGCAGCAGGGTCTTGTTCCAGTAATGGCACCTATAACGCATGATGGTAAGGGACAGATGCTCAATACCAATGCAGATACCATTGCCCAGGAGATCGCCAGGGCTATGAGTAATGATTTTGAAGTGGAGCTGGTTTATTCTTTTGAAAAGAAAGGTGTGATGCTGGACCTGAATGATGAAAGCACGGTTATCCATCAACTCGATGCTTCTTCTTATCTTGAATTGAAGAATACAGGAAAAATATTTGCCGGGATGATTCCCAAACTGGACAATGCATTTGCTGCACTTCAACACGGTGTAAAAAAGGTGATCATTGGCAAAGCCGAAGAAATGGATGAATTGTTAACCGGTCAACATGGAACGCACATCAGCAATGGATAGAGACCAGCAGGCCATAGAGCTATTGAAGCGATTAATAGCAATACCTTCTTTCAGTCGTGAAGAAGATGGCACTGCAGCCGTTATCTGTGATTTCCTGACAAGTAAAGGTGTGCAGGTACAAAAACATTTGAATAATGTATGGGCAAAGAATCTTCACTTTGATCATAGCAAGCCTACCCTCCTATTGAATTCCCATCATGACACAGTAAAGCCAAATCAATCTTATAGCCTTGATCCTTTTTTACCAATAGAAAAAGAAGGTAAGCTGTATGGACTTGGCAGTAATGATGCTGGTGGAGCTCTTGTAAGCCTGATCAGTTGTTTTCTGCATTTTCATGAACAGGAAGATCTGAATTATAACCTGGTCATCGCAGCAACAGCAGAAGAAGAAATTTCCGGAAAGAACGGAATTGAAGCCTTGCTTCCTTTATTACCTGAAATTGATTGCGCCATAGTTGGAGAACCTACGCTGATGCAGATGGCTGTTGCGGAGAGAGGACTTATGGTTTTGGATTGCATGGTAAAGGGGAAGGCTGGCCATGCTGCACGCAACGAAGGAGAAAATGCTATTTACAAGGCCATGATGGATATCGAATGGATCTATACTTACCAGTTTGAAAAATTTTCTGATTTTCTTGGCCCGGTGAAGATGACAGTCACTTCAGTGCAAACCGAAAATAAAGCACATAATGTTGTACCCGATCAATGCAGCTATTTGGTGGATGTGCGGTTAAATGAACTATATACACATGAAGAAGTGCTACAAATAATAAAAGAGAATTTGCAGGCCAGTGTTAAAATGCGAAGCGACCGCTTGAAATCCAGCATGATTGCTCTGGACCATCCGCTTGTAAAGGCTGGCAGCGCAATAGGACGTACCTATTATGGTTCACCTACTTCTTCAGATAAGGCATTGTTGCCCTTTCCAGCCCTCAAGATGGGTCCCGGAGATTCTGCAAGAAGTCATACTGCAGATGAATTTATTTTTACTAATGAGATCAGTCAGGGCATTGACATTTATATCCAACTTTTAAACAAACTCCTTACATGAAACTTTGGCAAAAAGAAAATACATCAGTGACTGAACTGATAGAAAAATTTACTGTTGGACGTGATAAGGAATTTGACCAGGTGCTGGCCAGGTATGATGTACAGGGCTCTATTGCCCATGTGACCATGCTGGGTGAAGTAGGCCTGATGAGCAAGGAAGAAGCAGAAAAAGCAGTCCAGGTATTACGTGAAATTGAAACAGAGATTGAAAAAGGGCATTTTCATATTGAGGATGATGTGGAGGATGTGCACTCGCAGGTTGAATTCATGCTCACAGAACGCATTGGTGAGATTGGAAAAAAGATTCACAGCGGAAGAAGTCGTAACGACCAGGTAGCAGTAGACATTAAATTATTCCTGAGAGCCTCGGTAAAGGAAGTGAGTAAGGAAGTGGATTCTCTGTTCCAGTTATTAGTTGATCAAAGTGAAAAATACAGTGACAAACTTTTGCCGGGATATACGCATTTACAAATTGCCATGCCTTCATCTTTTGGACTTTGGTTTGGAGCTTATGCCGAAAGCCTGGTGGATGACCTGGAAATGTTGTCTGCTGCATATAAGGTTGTCAATAAAAATCCACTGGGTAGTGGTGCAGGTTACGGTTCATCATTTCCATTGAACAGGACCATGACAACAGAGTTGCTTCATTTTGATACTCTGAATTATAATTCTGTCTATGCGCAGATGAGTCGCGGTAAAACTGAAAAGATCGTGGCCATGGGACTTAGCTGCATTGCTGCAACACTCAGCAAGCTTGCCATGGATTGCTGTCTTTACCTGAACCAGAATTTTGGTTTCATCAGTTTTCCTTCAGAATTAACAACGGGTAGCAGCATCATGCCGCACAAAAAAAACCCGGATGTATTTGAACTGATACGCGCAAAATGCAATCGCATACAGGCTGTTCCTAATGAGCTGACCTTATTGCTGAATAACCTGCCTTCAGGTTATCACAGGGATTTGCAGCTGACAAAAGAAATTCTTTTTCCTGCCATTGAAGATCTAAAAGCCTGCCTGCAACTTGCGTTTGTTATGCTTTCGCAGATTGAAATCAGGGATAATATATTGCAGAATGAGAAGTATAAATACCTGTTCAGCGTGGAAGCTGTGAATGAGCTGGTGAACAAAGGAATTCCTTTTCGTGAAGCTTATCAGCAGGTGGGCAACCAGATTGAAGCAGGAGCTTTCCAGTTTGACATCAGCAAAGGATTGCAGCATACACATGAAGGAAGCATAGGCAATCTTTGCAATGATGCCATCAGGGAACTTTTCAGCCAGGTGATGGAGAATTTCAACCAGCCTTCAGCTTATTGATGCAAGTGGCAAGGCTTTCTTTCCAGTCCTTTATTTTAATGGAATAGGTATTTTGAATCTTAGAAAGATCCATCACAGAATAAGCCGGACGTTTGGCGGGAGTTGGAAACTGACTGGTGCTGATAGGATTCACAATGCAATTGGAATGTAATTGTTCTTTGATCTCCACTGCAAATTCAAACCAGGTGATCACGGCCTGATTGCTGTAATGATAGATACCGGTTTCCCATTTGCCAGAAGCAATGATCTGCATGATGGCTTCCGCCAGGTCAGCAGCATAAGTTGGAGCGCCTGACTGGTCGTTCACCACTCCAATACTTTCCTTTTCATTCATCAGTCGCATCATGGTCTTCACGAAGTTCTTACCATAATAAGAATAGACCCAGGAAGTGCGGATGATGATGGCTTCAGGATTGTTTTGCAAGGCCAGTTCCTCTCCTTTTAATTTGGATGCACCATAAAAATTTACAGGATCTACTTTATCGGTTTCTTTCAGGGGACTAGTTGCTTCACCATTAAAAACATAGTCAGTGGAAATATGGATCATCCCTGTTCCTGTTTCCTTGCAGAGGGAAGCGAGATCGCCGACTGCCGTTCCATTGATCTCCATTGCTGCTTCTTTTTCAGTTTCCGCTTTATCTACTGCGGTATAGGCTGCGCAATTAATGAGATAGGATGGTTGATATTGCTGCCAGATCTTCCTGACCAGTTCTTTATCATTGATGGGAAGATCTTCTCTTCCCAAAAACACCATTGTATAACCAGGATAGGATGTAGCCAGTTCTTTAAGTTCGCTTCCAAGCTGGCCATTGCTGCCGGTTACGAGTATTGTATTACCGGTAATCATTTTGCAAATTCAAAATTGTTGATGCAGTTTTCAAAACGGGGAAGCAGGGCATCTTTTTCAGATACCAGTGCTTTGTTAGCAAGTAGCTTCCAGTCAATATTCAATGTAGGATCATTGAAAACAATACCAGCCTCACTTTGTTTATTGTACAACTGGTCGCATTTGTAAAGTACAATGGCTGTTTCACTGAGCACAGAAAAACCATGGGCAAAACCCTGGGGAACCAGCAGTTGTTTTTTATTTTCGGCAGACAATTCAATGGCGAAATGCTGACCGAATGTGGGAGAACCCTTACGAATGTCGACAGCCACGTCAAGAATGATTCCTTCAAGCACCCTTACCAGTTTTGTTTGCGCATAAGGATTGAGCTGGTAGTGCAATCCTCTGATCACACCATAGGATGACTTTGACTGGTTGTCCTGGACAAAGCGAATGTCCACACCTTCATCAGCAAAACTTTGTGTGTTATAGGCTTCAAAGAAATAACCCCTGCTGTCTTCAAACACTTTGGGTTCAAAGATGAGGAGATCAGGTATGTTGGTTGGAATGAACGGCATATTAAAAACTCCAGTATTGCCTGCTGTTGATTTTACCACGATAGGTTCCTTTCAGATCTGCCACCATTGCATGAGGCTTTGTGATGGAAGCAAAATACTGATCATCCAGAACTGCATAAGGTTCATGACAAACCGTAACGATAACTGCATCATAATCATCAGACATTTTTTCTGCAAGACCAAAGCCATACTCATGCTCCAGTTCCTTTGAATCAGCATGTGGGTCCATCACATCCACGTTCAGAAAGAATTCTTTCAATTCTTTCACCACATCTGCCACTTTTGAATTTCTTATATCACTCACGTTCTCCTTGAATGTAGCACCCATGATCAGCACTTTGGCAGATTTTACATCGCTTACATTACTGATGATATGACGAACCACTTTTCTTGCCACATAAAGCGACATGTTATCATTGATATATCGACCAGCAAGAATGACCCTTGAATTATAACCCAGCTCACTGGCTTTATATGTGAGATAATAAGGATCCACACCAATGCAATGTCCGCCAACGAGACCCGGAGAAAATTTCAGGAAATTCCACTTGGTACCTGCCGCTTCAAGTACCTCATAGGTATTGATATCCATTTTATCGAAGATGATGGAGAGCTCATTCATCAGGGCGATGTTGAGGTCACGCTGCGTATTTTCAATGATCTTTGCAGCTTCCGCCACCTTGATGGAAGATGCCCTGTGAACTCCTGCCTTCACCACCAGCTCATATACTTTGGCAATGGTGTCCAGTGCTTCTGCATCACAACCGCTAACTACCTTGATGATGGAAGAAAGCGTATGTTTTTTATCACCCGGATTGATTCTCTCAGGAGAATAACCCAGCTTGAAATCGGTGATGTTTTTCAGTCCGGAAATCTTTTCAATGATTGGCAGGCAGTCTTCTTCAGTGCAACCCGGGTAAACAGTTGATTCAAAAACAACGTAATCGCCCTTTTTGATCACCTTACCTATAGTTTCTGAAGCCTTCTTCACAGGAGTAAGATCAGGAACATTGTGTTCATCAACGGGAGTAGGAACAGCCACGATAAAAAACCTGGCTTCGCGAAGCGCGTCCAGGGAATTAGTGAAAGAGATATCGCAACCTTCAAAAGCTTCTTTAGTCAATTCATTGCTTGGATCAATACCCTGCTTCATTAGTGCTATGCGATCTGCGTTGATGTCAAAGCCGATCACCGGTATTTTTTTTGCGAATTCCAGCGCTATCGGCAATCCTACATAACCCAATCCAATTACAGCCAGCTTGTCTTTTCTATCCACTAAGTTTTGATACATGAAACTTGTTTGATGATAATTGGTGCAAATATATTAGGCTGGAGGGAATTAGTTCAATAGTTCATAGTTCATGGTTCATAGTATTGGGGCTTATGGCTTATGGCTTATGGCAGTGGACTATTGGTGGTAGTTTTTCTTACCATTTGCTATTTGCCATATGCTATTTGCTATACGCTATATGCCATAAGCCATATGCCTGATGCACCTCTACACTCTCCGCTCCTACTTATTACTCACAAACTCCTTGGGAAGCTTTGACCATTCTTCCGAAGGCAAAGACTGGAAATAGGCATAGGTTTTAGCCAATCCTTCCGAGCGGTGCACTTTGGGTTCCCAGTCGAGAAGCACTTTTGCCTTGGTGATGTCAGGCTTTCTTTGCTTTGGATCATCAGCCGGCAAGGGCTTATAAATGATCTTCACCTTATTGCCTGTGAGCTTCAAAACTTCTTCAGCAAAATCCTTTAACGAGATCTCATCGGGATTGCCAATGTTCACCGGCATGGCATACTCGCTTAAGAGCAGGCGGTAAATACCTTCGATCAGGTCATCAACGTAGCAGAACGACCTGGTTTGAGAACCATCACCAAAAACAGTAAGGTCTTCACCTCTTAAAGCCTGTCCGATAAATGCAGGTAAGGCCCTTCCATCATTCAACCTCATTCTGGGACCATAGGTATTAAAGATGCGGATGATCCTTGTTTCCAGTCCATGAAAATTATGATAGGCCATGGTGATGGATTCCAGATATCGCTTGGCTTCATCATACACACCGCGCGGACCAACCGGATTCACATTCCCCCAGTATTCTTCTGTTTGAGGATGCACCAGCGGATCGCCATAAACCTCGCTTGTTGAAGCAACCAGTATTCGTGCACCTTTAGCTTTAGCAAGACCCAGGCAGTTATGTGTACCCATGGCTCCCACTTTCAGGGTTTGAATGGGGATTTTCAGGTAATCGATCGGACTCGCAGGTGAAGCAAAATGAAGGATGTAATCCAGCTTACCAGGAACATGAATGAATTTGGTCACATCGTGGTGATAGAATTCAAATTCTTTCAGCTTGAAAAGATGTTCAATATTTTTCAGATCACCGGTGATGAGGTTATCCATTGCAATCACTTCATAACCTTCGCGGATAAATCTGTCGCAGAGATGCGATCCAAGAAATCCGGCACCGCCGGTGATCAACACGCGTTTTGCCATTACACAAGTTTTGGTTGGTTCACTAATGGACGACCGATGCTTTCATAATGGAAGCCTTTCTTTTCCATGCTGGATACTTCAAAAACATTCCGACCATCAAAGATCACGGGCTCTTTCAGTGTTGCAAGTATCTTATCAAAATCAGGTGTTCTAAATTCGTTCCATTCTGTTGCAATGATCAATGCATCAGCCTCATTCAGGCAATCATAAGGTGTGTCGCAGAAGCTGATCTTGTCACCAATGATGTTCTTTACATTATTCATGGCCTCAGGATCAAAAGCAGCAACCGTGGCACCGGCTTCCAAAAGCGCATCAATGATCTCCAGGGCTGGAGCCTCGCGGATATCATCTGTATTGGGTTTGAATGCCAGTCCCCACAAGGCAAAATGCCTTCCTTTCAGGTTACCGAAATAACGACTGATCTTGGTAACCAGGTGTGATTTCTGTATCTCGTTCACATCAGTAACGGCGTTGAGTATGCGGAATTCATAGCTGACTTCTTTTGCAGAATGAACCAGGGCTTTTACATCCTTGGGAAAACAACTTCCGCCGTAACCTATACCAGGGAATAGAAAACGCTTACCAATTCTTTCATCGCTTCCGATGCCCCTGCGCACCATGTCCACATCTGCTCCCAGCTTTTCACAGATCTGCGCGATCTCATTCATGAAAGAGATCTTGGTAGCAAGAAAAGCATTCGCCGCATACTTGGTCAGTTCGGCGGAACGCTCATCCATGAAGATGATAGGATTTCCCTGGCGCACATAAGGACCGTATAATTCTGTAAGCAGGGTTTTGGCCCTTTCAGAAGTGGTACCGATAACGATGCGGTCCGGCTTCATGAAATCTTCTACAGCCACTCCTTCGCGAAGAAATTCGGGGTTAGATACCACATCAAATTCTCCGTTATAATTTTTTGCTATTGCCGCATGAACTTTTTCAGCAGTGCCAACAGGGACCGTACTCTTATCAATAATGATCTTATAGTCTGTCAGTAATTTTCCAATTTGCTCAGCAACACTCAGCACATACTGAAGGTCGGCTGAACCATCTTCTCCCGGAGGTGTGGGAAGTGCAAGGAAGATGATCTCAGCTTCTTCAATTCCTTCTTTCAAATTGGTGGTGAACTGAAGGCGTTCTTCCTTAAGGTTTCTTTCAAATAATTTTTCAAGTCCGGGTTCGTAGATCGTGATCTGCCCATTGCGTAGCTTATTCACTTTCCTTTCGTCGATGTCAACACAAAACACGTGGTTACCGGTTTCGGCCAGGCAGGTGCCTGTAACCAATCCCACGTAACCCGTTCCTACAACTGCGATTTTCATAATGTACTTTTTATTGGTTTGCGTATTCTAATATGGTTGATGTGATCAGGGTTAACTGGTCCTGGTCCAACTCTGTGTGCATAGGAAGGGAAATCACACGGCTGGTCAGCCAATCCGTTACGGGCAGCTCCGATCCGGATACATTAAACTGGGCGAACATCTTCTGGCGATGTGCCGGCACAGGGTAATAGATCATGGACGGAATGTTCCGCTCTGCAAGATAATCATGCAATTTGTTTCTATCAATACCTTCAAGAATAAGGGTATACTGGTGAAACACATGCCTGCCATAGCTTGCCCTGAAAGGTGTGGTGATCTTAGGATGACCTGAAAAAGCCTGGTCATAATGATCTGCCACTGCCCTTCTCGCATCAATATACTGGTTAAGGTGTTTTAATTTGATCTCAAGTACGGCAGCCTGGATGGTATCCAAACGGCTGTTACAACCCACTACATCGTGGTAATATCTTTTGCTTTGACCGTGGTTGGCTACCATGCGAAGCTTGCCAGCCAGTTCATCATCATCAGTCATCATGGCTCCGCCATCTCCATAACCACCCAGGTTCTTGGAAGGAAAAAAAGAAGTGGTTCCGATGGTTCCTATTGCTCCTGTTTTTTTTGAACTGCCATCAGAATAGTAATAATCAGCACCAATCGCCTGGGCATTGTCTTCTATCACATAGATCCCATGAGCCTCAGCAATGCGCATGATCTCTTCCATATTCGCAGGTTGGCCGTACAAGTGCACCGGAATAATAGCCTTTGTTTTTGGTGTGATGGCTTTTTGCAGGGCCTGAGTATCCATGCAGAAAGTCTTTGGATCCACATCCACAAAAACAGGTGTCAGCTTTAGCAGGGCTACAACTTCGGTGGTGGCGATGTAAGTAAAAGATGGTGTGATCACTTCGTCTCCCGGTTGCAAACCCAGTGCCATCATGGCAATCTGCAAAGCATCGGTCCCATTGGCGCAGGGTATCACATGCTTTGAACCGTTATAGTTTGCCAGGGCATCAGAAAAACTCTGGACCTGTGGTCCATTGATGAAGGCAGCACTTTCTATTACGTTCAATACAGCGGTATCAATTTCAGATTTGATCTTACGATACTGCTGCTTCAGGTCAACCATTTGAATGGGGCGCATCAAAACAAAATTTAAACGGCGCAAAAATAGGGAAATAGGCTTAGGTAGAAGGTTTCGCCTTTACATTTGTGCCCATTGTTAATGATATACCGTGGTTTTTATTTATAATCTTTTCATCAGTTTATACAAGCTGGGTATCCGGATCGCTTCGCTTTGGAATCCCAAGGCAGCAGAATGGATAAAGGGAAGAAAAAACCTTTTCGCCGAGCTGCAAACAGCGATAGGGCCGCAAGACCAGGTGATTTGGGTACATTGTGCCTCTGCCGGGGAATTTGAACAGGGCAAACCAGTAATTGAGGCATTAAAGCAATCCTACCCTGGTTTCAAAATACTGGTGAGTTTTTTTTCTCCTTCAGGATATAAGGTTGGAAAGAAATATTCACAGGATGATCATATTACTTATCTCCCTGCAGATACTCCTGCGAATGCCAAAAAATTCATCGAAATAGTTCATCCCAGGCTGGTTGTATTTGTAAAATATGAATACTGGTTTCATCATTTGAATGCTGCTGCTTTTCATCATATACCCGTTCTACTGGTTTCTGCCATCTTCAGGAAGGATGCTGTTTTCTTTAAGAGTTATGGCAAATTTTTCAGGCAGATACTTTTTTTATTCAGGCATTTGTTTGTGCAGGATGAAGCTTCACAAAACCTGCTGAAGCAAAATGGAATTGAACATTGCTCGGTGAGTGGTGATACAAGATTTGACCGCGTTAAAAAGATCGCTTCGCAATTTACAGAACTGGAAGTGATACCTGATTTCATCAACGGATCACAGGTGATCATTGCAGGAAGCACCTGGCCAGATGATGAAAAGATACTGGCTTCTTTTATGAAGCTAAACAAGGCCAAGATGATCATTGCGCCGCACGAGATCACTACGTCTCATATCAAATCGATACAGGAATTATTCCCGGGCAGCTTTACCTATTCATCCGTCAAAGGATTTCTTTCAGGAAGTATTGCAAATAATACTGGCGTTTGGGACAAGA
This sequence comes from Bacteroidota bacterium, assembly GCA_023386045.1. Lineage (GTDB taxonomy): Bacteria > Bacteroidota > Bacteroidia > Chitinophagales > Chitinophagaceae > Flavisolibacter. The sequence goes on along the minus strand of JAEWKK010000030.1, from coordinate 300,281 downwards.
TCAATGAGCAACAGGTAGCTGATATAAAAAAGAAACTCGCCTCAGCCAGGGTTTTGATCATTGATAATATTGGTATGCTTTCGCGTCTTTATCATTACGCTACCATCAGTTATATAGGAGGAGGTTTCAATAGCAGTGGCATTCACAATACGCTCGAAGCAGCCGTCTATGGCAAGCCGGTGATTTTTGGTCCGAATTATCAGAAGTTCAGAGAGGCCAGGGACCTGTTAGCAGTTGGAGCTGGTTTTACTGTTTCAGATTCTAAGGAGCTCATAAAAAAATTGGATCATCTGCTTGATGACCCAATGTTGTTGAACAGTTCAGGAGCTGCAGCTGCAGCCTATGTAAATGAGAATACCGGAGCCAGTGAAAAATTGCTCCGCTACATTCAGGAAAAACGTCTTCTTACCAGATCATAAAAATGCTGTACGTTTTCCTGGTCTTCATTCCAGTTCATTTTAAGTTTCAGTTCGCGGTTCATCCAGAATTCAGCTTCTGAATAAATATTGAAGCTGTTGATGGTTTTGATGCTCCTTTCATAAGAAGCTTCATCACCACGGAAAAGTTCATTGATAAAGGTAAAACGGTCGTTGATACCAATGGCCTTGCGAAGATCTTTAATGGGTGAATCCTTGAGTTTGTGAGCCAGCTCTTTTTTTTCCTGTTTCAACCTGTCGTTGAGTGATTCTTTTTTTTCAGCGATCACTTCATGCAGTTCTTTACGTCCCAATTGCAGGGTAGGTATTTCTTCTGAATGACTGAAAGCAGGATTGATTTGTTCCTGGCTGAATTGAGGAATGCTTTCTTTTTTCTCTTCTACCAGTGGTTTGCGCAATTCATAAGGACTGGGAGCTTGAACTGGTTCTGCAACCGGCTTTTTGATTTCTACCGGGGGCTCCTGTTTTACGGCTTCCCTGACTTCAGCAGTAGCAGTCCTGATTTCTTCTTCAGAAAAATTCATGTTCACGGGTAAAGTAACTGCCACTTTTGCGGTACCCAGTGTTCCGTTTTTTTGCCTTAATTGCATCAGTTCAGAACGAAGGAGTTCTACGGTCAGAAGCAGTTGCGCCGCATTGCTGTTATCAGTTTTTTGCTGGTACAACCTGTCAATAAGAGCCTGAATTCTTTCCATTTGTTTATGGTACTTTCGCTGTTTTACGAATAGGAAATTGATGTATTCTTTTTCTTTAACGAAAAGATGTGCCTAAAATTACTAACAGTTTCTAAATAGATATTTAAAACAAGCTATTTTCTCAAATGTTTATCGAACCAAACATAACAGGAGAACGCCGTGGATGGATTGAAGTGATCTGTGGTTCCATGTTCTCCGGCAAAACGGAAGAACTGATCCGCAGACTTAAAAGGGTAAAAATTGCCAACCTGAAAGTGGAAATCTTCAAGCCTGCTATTGATGTACGCTATGATGAAGTGAAGATCGTTTCTCATGATGAAAATTATATTCATTCTACACCAATAGATAATTCACAGACCATTTTGCTGATGGCCCAGGATGTGGATGTGATTGGCCTTGACGAAGCCCAATTCTTTGATGACCAGATCGCCAATGTTTGTGATGAACTGGCCAAACGCGGTGTAAGGGTTATTGTAGCAGGACTTGATATGGATTACATGGGAAATCCTTTCGGACAAATGCCCTTCCTGATGGCCAAAGCTGATTTTGTCACCAAGCTTCATGCGATCTGTGTGAAGTGCGGCAATATTGCCAATTATTCCTATCGCATCATTCCTAATGAAGAACAGATCATGCTGGGTGCCAAGAATGCGTATGAACCCAGGTGCCGTACCTGTTTCGGACTCGATGGCGCCCTGGAATAAGATCAGCTAATTCAGAAAATTATTTTTCCCTGCCTTTGATCTGCACTTTGGTAGTGCCTTTCAACACTCCTTCTGTTTGTTGTTGCAGGTTGCCTTCCAGCACAAGCCCTGTTGGCTGATCGATGATCATGGTACCTGTTTGAACACCTTTGTTATTGTTCATTTCCATGGTGGAATTCACATCCAGCGTAACCTTGTTGTCTTTGATCTCTTTTACTGTATAAGTGGTCTTCATGGAAGCTGCCATCATCCCGCCAAAATTCATGGCCTTATCCCAGGTATCTCCTACCTTGACAGCTTTGTTGGGAAAAAGATGAAAGGCCTGTGAGAAGGATTCCTTCATGGTCTCTTCGTTGAACTGGGAATTGAAGGATTGCTCAACGATCGCTTTTTCATTTTCATTTACTTTCATGGAGCCGAGAATGGCATCACCCATTTCTTTCATTCCGGTAACAGAGGTTACTTTTCCTTCAGGATCTACGGTCATGGTAAAGCTTTTATTCACGACAGCATAAAACATATGCTCCATCACGGCTAAAGGATTTGTCTTCAGATCAAGAACTGAATCTTTCATGGGTCTGTCTGTATCCAGATCAATGCTTGCGTTGGGCAAATTCATTTTCATCACCACTCTTTTATAAGTAGCGCGGAGTGTTTTTACAGAATCTTTTTCATCTACTACCTCAACATCATAATCAAAATTCATGGCTGAATTCAGTTTCTGACCATTCATATCATTCTCCATGTCTATGCTCATCTGGTAAGCATAGGCTTTACCCTTCTGAAGATTGAACCTCAGAACAGTACCATCATTTTTTGTAGTGGAGCAGGATGGCAGCATTAAAATCAGGAACAGGATTGCAGGAATTGAAAAGATTTTTGAAATTCTCATATACTGGTTTATGCTGCAAAATAAAGACTTGCTGCCGGCCTTGGAAATGAATGGCCTATTTTCGCAAAAAACTTTTTATCTACTCTTTTAAACAGATATGGACGCTATTCAGGAAGGACCTCCTGCTGGAGATCAGGCAGCAATATGCTTTCTATGGTGTGTTGCTCTATGTAGGTGCTACCATCTTTGTTTTATACATGGCCATTGAAAACCCTGACACTGGAACCTGGAATGGTTTATTCTGGATCATCCAGCTATTTATCAGCATCAATGCAGTAGCTAAAAGTTTTTTACAGGAAAGCAGGAACAGGATGCTTTATTACCAGACCATTTCGGGTCCGCAGAATTTTGTACTGGCCAAATTGTTATTCAATACAGTGCTGATGCTGGTGATGAGCACACTAAGCTTTGTGCTTTTTTCTTTATTTATGAGTTACCCGGTACAGAAATCGGGATTGTTCATAGGAATGGTGTTTCTGGGAGGATGGAGCCTGAGCCTTGTATTTACTTTTCTTGCCGCCATTGCAGCGAAAGCCCAGCAAAATGCAGCCATCATGGCCATTCTTGGCTTTCCGATCATTATTCCTCAATTGCTTGTATTGATGAAGATCTCCGGGACCGTGTTCCAGTCTTCAGTTACTGTGCCTGTAAGTAATATTCTTTTACTGATAGGTTCGGATGTGCTGGTGATTTTACTGGCCATCATTCTATTTCCTTTTCTCTGGAAAGATTGATTACTGACCAGAATCATATAGTAAAAAGGATTCTGAGGTACAATTGAATGAACATATCAACTTTTACCCCTTAATTTTGCGCCGTACCAAAATCAATGGCTGAACTCCAGCCCCTGTTATGAAAAAATGGTGGTGGAAAATACTGAGCATCGTTTTACTGGTGTATACCATGACAGCAGGATTTGGAATATTATGGAAGAATGATGTTCCCCGACTGCCCCAATTACAGGAAACCATCCGCAATCTTTATTTCCATGTATGCATGTGGTTTGCCATGATGATACTTTTTACCGTATCTGTGGTGAATGCTGTAAAATACCTGCGCACCAACAATTTAAGGTTTGATATCATTTCAAGACAATATGCTGCTGTTGGAATTGTTTTCGGACTGATGGGTTATGCAACAGGTGCCATCTGGATGTCCTACACCTGGGCCGATCCCAATGATCCAGCCACTGCTTCTTTCAGCCAGATAGCAAAAGAACCCAAGCTCATTGGCGCTGCAATAGGACTGCTGATCTATTTTGCTTACATGGTATTAAGAGATTCAATCCAGGATATGGATAAGAAAGCACGCATTAGTGCTGTTTACAACATATTTGCTTTTGCATTTTTATTTCCTTCCATGTGGATCATACCCAGGTTATTACCCAGTCTTCATCCGGGAGGTGAAGGTGGTGCAGGCGGTAATCCTGCATTAAACTTCAAAGACCTGGCACCACAGATGCGGCTTGTGTTTTATCCGGCTATCATCGGTTGGGCCTTGCTGGGTGTATGGATCACAAGTCTGAAAATCAGATTGCAGAATCTAAAAGAAAAAACGCTTTTATAATGATGAGAAAAAGCTTCTTCCTGCTTGGTTTCCTCTTCTTTTCCTTATTGCTGAAAGCCCAGGGCAATGGTAAAGTTGAGATGGCTGATACCATGCGTTCCAATGGAAAAATATATGTAGTGGTTGCGGTTATTCTCACCATATTTGCAGGCATTATTTTATACCTCATCAGGCTGGACAGAAAAGTTTCAAAGCTTGAAAAAGAAACAAGAAGTCATCAATTCACAACTAAATAATATCTCATGTCAACGATTGCAGATTATAGTTTTTTCGGCGCGGTTGAAAGCAGTTTCGACAAGGCGGCCAAGTACACAGGATGGGATCCAGGCGTGCTGGAGCAGATCAAAGCATGCAATGCTGTTTACCGTATGAAATTTCCCGTACGTATGGATGATGGTCGTATTGAAGTGATCGAAGCTTACCGTGTGCAGCACTCTCATCATAAAACACCATGTAAAGGTGGTATCCGTTTCGCAGCAGAAGTAAACCAGGATGAGGTGATGGCCCTCGCAGCCCTCATGACTTATAAATGCGCTATTGTAAATGTTCCATTCGGTGGTGGTAAAGGTGGTATCAAGATCAATCCAAAAAAATATTCTGTTTACGAACTGGAAAAGATCACCCGTCGTTATACTGCCGAACTGGTGAAAAAGAATTTTATCGGTCCTGGCACTGATGTTCCTGCACCAGATTACGGAACCGGTGAAAGAGAGATGGCATGGATCGTTGATACATATGCCAGCCTTCGTCCCGGCGAAATTGATGCAGCAGGTTGTGTTACCGGAAAGCCAGTGACACAGGGTGGTGTGCGTGGCCGCAGGGAAGCTACTGGCATGGGAATCTTTTTTGGTATCCGCGAAGTGTGCAGTATGCCTGATGTGATGGAAAAATTAGGACTGCCTACCGGAGTGGAAGGGAAAAGAGTGATTGTACAGGGACTGGGTAATGTGGGCTATCATGCTGCCAAATACTTTCAGCAGGCAGGTGCAAAGATCATTGCACTTGCGGAATATGAAGGAGCTATCTGGAATGATAATGGTCTTGATATCGATGCTGTATTCCAGCACCGCAAAACTTCGGGTTCTATCCTGAATTTCTCAGGAGCTCAAAACTTCGCGAAGAATACAGATGCTCTGGAATATGATTGCGACATCCTGATTCCCGCAGCACTAGAGAATGTGATCAATGGCGACAATGCTCCAAGAGTAAAAGCCAAGATCATTGGTGAAGGTGCCAACGGACCTTTAACACCTGAAGCTGATGAAGTGTTTATCCAGAAAGGAACACTGGTGGTTCCTGACATGTACCTCAATGCAGGTGGTGTTACGGTTTCCTATTTCGAATGGCTGAAGAACCTGAGCCATGTTCGCTACGGACGCCTGGAAAAAAGATTTACAGAAAACCTGAACGGACATATCCTGGGACAGATCGAAGAGCTGACCAGCAAAAAAGTCAGCGACAGGGAAAGACAATTTATTATGCACGGACCAGAAGAAGTAGACCTGGTGCATAGCGGACTGGAAGAAACCATGATCACTGCAACCAGGGAGATCATGGAAGAATGGAAGAAGAATCCACAGATTCCTGACATGCGTACTGCGGCTTACGTGGTTGCCATCAACAAGGTTGGAACCAGCTACGCAGAACTGGGCATCTTCCCATAAGACCAAATGGAAAATCAAAATAGAAAACCCTGTCCTGATGGATGGGGTTTTTAGTTAGCAGATGGGTGATAGTTCATGGTTCATAGTTCATGGTTCATGGTATAAGGCTAATAGCATATAGCTTATGGCGTATGGCTGGTAAGGAATACCAACTGTAAAAGGTTATGGCAATTTATGGACTATGCACCATAAGCTATCAGCCATAAACTTTCTATGAACTATATACCATCTGCCAAAAGCTATATGCCATGCTATGAACCATGAACTATGAACCATATGCCATCTGCCATCTGCCTTCCATAATGAACCATATGCCATCTGCCATAAGCCATCTGCCCTGCTATGAACTATGAACCATGATCCATGAACTTTAAATTATTTTTATTTTGAATGCTAAAAATTCATTTATTTACATTTATTCTAAAACGAAGACCAAAATCTAAGCAGGTATGACAAACAGTGAATTATTAAAACAACAGGGATATGTAGTAATTCCGCAGGTATTGAATGCAGAAGAAGTACAGAAAGCCCGTGATATCATATCAAAAATATTTTCTGAAAAATCCAAATTTGACGGTGACCTGAACCGGACCTCCGAGGAAGGCGGAAGTGTTTATGTTGACATCTTCGCCCGGTATAAAGAATTAAGATGGATCCTATTGAATCCAAAATTTATAGAAGGCGTTTCCTCTGCTTTAGGTAAGGACTTTGTTGTGCTTCCTGATGCGGCTATGCATGATTCGCAATACGGTGGCTGGCATAAGGACACCACTTCCCAGGAAAGAAACGGACATAAGTTCCAGTATGAAGATGATTTCCTGGTAGTGACTACCGCTTTGTATCTCCAGGATAATTCTCCGGAATATGGTGGCGGACTGGATGTTATTCCCAATTCGCACAGGGATACCAGCGACCCCTTTGCAGCCAGGCCAACCATTGCTTCCCGCATAAAAAATAAATTATTCAACACCAAACCAGTGGGTGGTACAAATGATTTGCCCAACCAGTATACTATTCCCAGCAAGGCCGGTGACCTTGTGATCTTTAATTTGAGATTAACACACAAGGCCACGCATCCTAAAATAAAACCAGTTCCACCTGAACACAGGAAGTTTTCCATATTTACAATTTGCAGTGCTAACAATAAGCATGCGCGACTCTTCACAGATTACATTGCTAATCGCCCTGATTATACTTTCCTGAAAGGCCATAAGTATGACCAGGATTTATTGCAGGACGCAAAAGGTTCTTCATTAAACCTGATGGAGGTGTAGGGGGAGTTCATGGTTGATGGTTCATAGTTCATAGTACTCGGCATATGGCGTATGGCATATGGCTTATGGTAAGTAATACCAATTGGGAATAGCTTATGGCAATTTATGAACTATGAACCATGAACTATGACCTATGAACCATATGCCATCTGCCATCAGCTATATCCCCTGCTATGAACCATGAACTATGAACCATATGCCATATGCCATATGCCATACGCCATCTGCTATGAACTCGCAGGCACCTTCGTCCTGATATGCCTTCTCAAAGTCCAGACCTGCTTTAGTTTGGATAAATCAAGTGAAATTGGTGAATATGAAGGATTGTCGCTGAGCAGCATCCATTCTTTAGGTCCTCGCCTATTCACCCTCTTGACAAGCAATTGTTCATCGGTTAAGATCACATAGACAATTCCTGCTTTCACATCATTCCAGTCTTCTTGCGGAAGTAAAGAGGTTAATATGATATCACCTGAAGAAATATTGGGTTCCATACTGTCACCATCCACTTCAAAATAACTCCACTCAAGACCCTTTGGATTCACGCCCGGAGGAAGTGAATACTGATCCAGTGTTTCCAGGAAATCCGTCTGCTCATAACCTTTCAGGTATCCTGCCTGTGCCTTGATTCCTACCAGGGGAACCAGGATGTTTTCAGAAATGGACTTTTGCTTCCTTCTTTGCTCCTGGTATGAAGGGACGTTTCCAGAGCCATGTGAAATTTTGTTTAAAATTATCACATCACTTCCTGAAACAGATGAAAAATGCTGGTTCCGGAACTTTTCAACCGCCTTCAGAAACCATTTGGAGGGTGGCATTTTTCTATTTTCGATTTTGCTTACTACCTCACGACTGTAGCCGATTTTAGCTGCAAATTCTGCCTGGCTTAGTCCTGCTCTCTTCCTGATTTCTACCAGTTGTTGAACGTCTACCATAGCGTTAAGTATATGTGAATTAAATTGTGAAATAAATGTGGATAATCCAAGAAATCGTAACTTTATTCTTCACAAATTTAGTTGAAAAAATCACATTTCCAAACCATGAGAAACAGCAGTCAGTCATTTAGCTTTCATTATCCCCTCAGACAAAAGGTTGTGCGGGATTTGAGGATCGTTTCAGAACATGTGGGCGACCTGGTAGTTGAAGGTGTGGGATATTTCAATCCCTCAGCCAGTGTCCTGGACATTTTTGAGCGGTTTACTGTAGACATAGATTTTGTCAAATGGCAGGGCATCGATATCAGGCCTGTGCTGGAAGTAACCGGGTTTATGGATGAAGTCACCGAGGCAGCAGTCAGATATTTTGCGAGCAGCTTTGAACAGAGCTTCAACAAGGCCGCCTAATCCTCACGTAAAAGATATCATTACAAAATTCAAATCCTTAGCAATAAGATGCAGTTAAGAAAAGCAACAAGAAAAAAAGCAAAGATCCGCCTCGGATTATCCGCAGTATCCGGAGCAGGCAAAACCTATAGCGCCATACAGATAGCAAAAGGCCTTTGTGGAGATCTATCTAAAGTCGCCATCATTGATACGGAAAACGGCAGCGCAGACCTTTACGCACACCTGGGCTCCTTCAATGTGCTTCCACTCACCGCACCTTTCACGCCTGAACGCTACATCGAAGCCATCAGGACCTGTGAAAAGGAAGGAATGGAAGTCATCATCATCGATTCCATCTCCCATGAATGGGATGGCAGGGGCGGCTGCCTGGAGATCGTTGAAAACATGGGCGGCAAATACCAGGACTGGGCGAAGGTCACTCCAAGACACCAGGCATTCCTGGAAGCGATTCTTTACAGTCCATCGCATATCATCACCACAGTAAGAAGAAAGCAGGATTATGAAATGGTGAAGGACAACAATGGAAAAGTAAAAATTGAAAAAGGTGGTTTGCGAGAGATCACAAGGGAAGGATTTGAATACGAACTGACCATCAACCTGGAAATGGACACCAGGCATTTTGCAACAGCTTCTAAAGACAGGACAAATCTCTTTATGGATAAGCCGGCCTTTATTCCATCTGAAAAAACAGGTGAACTCATTGCCAGCTGGTGCGAGCAGGGTGAAGAAGCTTTTGATATCAGGCCTGGTTCGGAATGGTATGAAAAAGTAGATGCCTGCCATTCGCACAAGGAACTGGTAGAACTCTACCAAAGACATAAACAGGAAGTGGATGTAAATCCATTATTACAACAATTGATCGCTAACCGCAGAAACCAGATCCATGGCAAAACACTCAGCGCAGCCTAAGCAAATGCTTCCTTCTATTGTAGGAGGAATGAGCAAAAAACAGATTGCTCACCTGGCTGAAAGGTCAGTGGAAAAAGTTATGGAGGAAGGAAATGTTTTCCTGGTTGCTGAAGCCCTGGCTGCCATGGAAGATTTTACTAAACAGGTGAGGCATGATGACCGTTTTGTGCAGTTGCTGAGAGATGAACTGGTAAAAAATAATGGCAGAATGGTTTCTGCATCAGGAGCAAAAATTGAAAGCTGCGAAGCCGGTGTTCATTATGATTATTCAGGCAATGCTGAATGGAGAGCGTTGGATGAAGAGATCCGGTTGCTGATGCAGAGAAAAAAATTATTGGAAGAAAAATTACGATCCATTAGTCCCGGAAAAATGATCGTTGATCATGAAACCGGGGAAGTGACGGAAGGTGCAGGCAAGACTTCACGCTCAACTTACAGGATCACTCTTGCCCGTCAATAAAAAAACTAAAATGAAAAACCTATATCAGGAATGTCTCGATCTTATTATCAGCCTGGCGGATCATGATACCTTGTATTTTGACCAGGCAGTTGAAATCAGGCACTCACCACATAGTTTTCCTTTTCTAGCCTGGGGAGTTTGTGCCAGCCCAGGAGGAGCCATCTATGTAATGGACAGTGATGGGCAATGGCATGAATTGAAAACAACAGATATCAATGCCATGCTGGTCATTGGAAGTCTTTACCAGCGATTGATGTTTATGCGCAATCAATACGCCAAGGCCAGTTAAGAATTATCATAACAATTCTATTTCAAGAATTAACCAACATGACAACAAACACAAATATCATATCCATCAAAAAAGCCAGTAGGAAAAAAGGATTTATTCATTCAGCGGAGTATGAACAGATCGCAGGACTGGCCTGCCAGCAATATACAAGAGATGAAAATCCTTATTTCGAAGCTTTGCTTTCTATACCTACATCTGAAAGGATCCCGGCGCTCCTGAGAGAATATGGTTTGAAAAGAATGCATCTACTGGTCAGGACCATGCTGCAGGAGTTTTGTTACGCAGCTTATCAGCAAAGCCATCGTTCACTGAACGAAACGCAGATAACTGCTCTTGCCTGGGAATTGATTCTTGTAGCCGAAGAAGATCATTTCAGCATGGAAGACCTGATGGTTTTTTTCGAATTGTCCAAAAAAGGAAAATGGGCCCAGGAAAAAGCCATCCTCACGCAGTCAGGAATTTTAAAGTCTCTGGAAATTTACCGTGAGGAGCGTTATGGTCATTATACCAGGATCCGTGAAGAACGCAATGAGGAAGTGAAATTAATGGGTCCCACGGAAAGGATCAGTCCCGAGCCCACTTCCATCAAGCATTTGTTTGAACAAACAGCCAGGGTGATACCGTTTAAGAAGATCAGTTAAACATAGGGAACTCGAGATGCAGGAAAAAGGAAAAACTTTGTTTTGGCTTGAATAAATTTCTCTCCTATTTTTGCAACCCCAACAGAATAAGGATCGGTAGTTCAGTTGGTTAGAATGCCGCCCTGTCACGGCGGAGGTCGCGGGTTCGAGTCCCGTCCGGTCCGCCTTCGGTCGCCTTAGCTTTAGCAAAGGCGACTTTTTCTTTTTATAGCAATAGCGTTCAATTCGCCGACGACCTTCGGCGGACGCCGTCCGCAATCAGTCCAAATTCCTTAATAATTCTGATTGTGGTTAAATAATCTTCGGGAAGGAATTACAAGCTGTAAATCAAAACACAATAATATCGTAGCCTTTTTATGCTTACTTCATTCGTAAAACTCCTGCCAACTGTTCCAATGACTCTCTAAAAAATCATAAGAAAACTACCCTTAACTTCCTCCCACCACTTCGCTCCTCTTTTCAAACTGCATCAGAAAATTCTTGACCCTTTTCTTGTTCGCTACAATGAACAAATTATCATGGGGTTGCAAAATGAGTTCAGAGCCCGGATTGAGCAACCTTTCATTATTCCTTTCCACACCCACAACCAGCGCATTTGCATTCTCACGAAGACCGGTCTGGCGGATGGTCTTACCTGCCAGGATGCTCTCCTCTCCAACGAAATAATTATACAGCTCCACTTCACCAATCGTCTCATCCCGCGTTTCTTCTTCAGGACGGATCAGCACTTTTAATTTCTGGATCTGAAGATCCGTTCCCAGTACCAGCAGTTCATCATTCGGAAAAATCATCTGCTCCTTTCCTGGCGCCGCAATATGATGTTCTCCCCTTTTGATCATCACCACATTAATTCCAATCGCTTCACGCCATTGCAATTCAAGCAGGGTTTTACCCACACAAGCCGCATTTACCGGAACCACAATCGGCACCATATGCGCATCCCATGGTGCCAGCTCCGTACGATTGGTTTTTGAAGTCGCAATTTCTCTTTCATTGAGATTGGAAAAGAAACGGTGTTCGATCTTGCTATAAAAGGCCTGGATCTTTTTAGAGAAAATTGCCAGCGCCATAATCACCAGCGCTGTAAACGCAATCCCCGCCTGGATGGTAAAGAAACGCTGAACAAGAAATCCAATAAAAAACGCCACCAATGCAAGCCTTATCAGTCGTATCAAATAAAAACTTCCTTTATACTGTCTGTCATCAATCATTTTGCGGTAAACATCCGAAGGTGTTCTTATGGCCAACGCCCACAAAAATGGACTAAGAAACAATAGCGTTAACAAACAGGCGCCCAGTCGCAACGCAAGTGAATTCCCGTTCTCCCTGATCCATGGTTCCACATAAGCTGATGAAAAAATAATGATGGCGACAATAATAATACTCACCAATACTGCATTGATCAGGGTAGAACGGATAAAGAGCCTCCATTCACTTTTCTGAGATACTTTTTTGGTTTCGGTACTATACCTGTTCAATGCATTGACTACTCTTAATGGAAGCAGGTTTTCAATCCATTTATACAATGCTCCTGATGATTTGATCAGGTAAGGTGTGGTAAAAGTGGTAATGGCTGATGCACCAACGGCAACAGGAAATAGAAATGCCGACGTCACACCCAATGACAAACCAAGTGTGGCAACAATGAATGCAAATTCACCTATTTGAGCCATGCTCATACCCACCTGCACCGATTGTTTGAGTGGCTGTCCTGATAACAGGGCGCCAACTGTCGTGCTCAGGAGTTTTCCGAAAAGCGTTAACAAAGTCACCCAAAGAATAGGTTGTGCATATTCCACCATGGCATTCGGATCAATCATCATCCCCACAGATGTAAAGAATATGGCTCCAAAAAGATCCTTTACAGGCTTGATCAGGTGTTCTACTTTTTCAGCCGATGTTGTTTCAGCCATAATGGATCCCATAATAAATGCACCCAGTTCAGCAGAAAAACCTGCTACTGTGGCCAGCACCACCATTCCCAGGCAAAGTCCCAGGGAAAGTATCAGCAGGGTTTCATCATTCAAAAGTTTCTTGGCTTTCTTCAGAAGTGTGGGCAGGATAAAGATTCCACCTACAAACCAAAGAATCAGGAAAAAAATCAGTTTGAATACCGTCAGCAACATTTCTGTTCCTTCAAATGCCCTGGTCACTGCTACAGTAGAAAGTAATACCATCAGCAAAATCACTACGATATCTTCCACAATCAGAACTCCAAATACAACACTTGCAAACCTCTTTGTTTTTACACCCAGTTCATCAAAAGCGCGAAGAATGATGGTAGTGGACGAACTGGCAAGCATACCACCCAAAAAAAGACTATCCATCATTCCCCAACCCATTAGCTTACCCAAAAAATAACCCGCTACTGTAATAAAAATAATTTCAACAAGAGCAGTAATGGAAGCAGAACCACCTACGCGGATCAGTTTTTTAAAACTGAATTCAAGACCCAGGCTGAAAAGCAAAAAGATCACTCCTATTTCTGCGAGCGTTTCAACATTTTCCTTGTCAATGATGGTTGGGGTAAGATGAAAATACGGGCCCACGAAAAAACCGGCAATGATATAACCCAGCACTAGCGGCTGTTTCAGCCATTTAAAAATAAGCGTACTGATGGCCGCAACACCCAGTATCAGAGCAAGATCAGTAATAAGATGAGGTAAATGACCCATAATCTAATTGTATTGAACCGGATTAATACCCATTGCTTAATGGGGATAAGTTAGGAAATAAATCACTGATAATTATCCGGAGTAACTATCAGTTCAATATCATTTGCTTAACCACTTACAAAAAAGAACAGCATTCATAGGTTCATGATGCCGCCTGGTGACTTACCAGAAATAATGATTAGGAAAAAGCAGGAATTTTTTTAATGAAAAGGCAGGAAAATCATCGCTCCCAAATTCATTCTTTACCACTGCCCTGCCTATTTCAAAAAGATTAGAAAGAGTAAAAAGGGAAATGAAATTAAGGCTCCGATAATTCCTGATCTTTCCTGCAGAAGCTTGATCTCCACAACCAACAAACTCATCAGCCAATCGATCTCTGTCAGAGCAGGAAGAAAAACTTTGATTAAAAGATTTTTGTGCTGTCTTGCTGGTTGGAATCTGTGCAGAAAGTTTCGCCTGGGCACTAAAGCCAATTGAAAAAAGAAAAATAAAAATCAGGACGAAATAATTCTTCACGCTGCAAATTTAAAGAATGAAGAAAGAATTCCGGCCTCTGCACCAGTTTAATTACAAAGCCATAACAATAATACTCACAATGACCTTGCTATATTTTTTTGAAATTTGCATTTAAACAATTGAAATGGCTAATAAATTCAAAGTTGGAGATCACGTATCATGGAATTCAGAAGCAGGACATGTAACAGGCACCATCATAAAAATCCACCAGGCAGATTTCAATTACAAGGGTTATACGCACCACGCCAGTAAGGAGGATCCACAGTATGAGATCAAAAGCGACAAAACCGATCACATTGCTGCGCATAAAGGAAGCGCTTTGAAAAAAATAAAATAAGTTTTGTTCCCGGCTTCAATACTACTATCATCCCTGTTGCGTCGCACTCTTGTACGTCTGGTTTTCTTTTCAGCATTTTGGAAGAACCTCACTTCTTCCAAACACTATTATACGCTTAAGTCTTAACTTTAATTCAGTGTAGATTCATTTCAGAATTTTTTTTCTGCAAAATATCTTTAGAGCATTTGGAAAATAGATGCTCTATTCAGGTAATTCATCAAGCAATCGTAAAAAAATCAGCATCATGTATAATATTGCCGTGCTTTCAGCCAGCGTAAGAACCGGAAGGAACAGTCATCGCGTAACCTTATTTTTAAAGCAATACATCCAGGAAAATAATTTAGCAACAGTTGACCTTATCGATCTTGCGGCATATGGATTTCCTCTATTTGAAGAGCGATTGCAGTATTTAAAAGAACCTTCCAAAGAATTACTGGAATATTCTGAAAGAATCAAAAAAGCAGAAGGTGTGATCATTGTAACACCGGAATATAATGGTGGTTATCCTGCTTCAGTAAAAAATGCAATTGACCTGCTATATCCAGAATGGAAAAGAAAACCTATAGGAATTGCTACGGTATCTTCCGGTCCTTTCGGAGGTTCACAGGTAGGCACTTCCCTGTCTTTCAGTTTTTTGAAGATCGGCAGCCTGGTCACTCCTGCCGTTTTCAGGGTGCCAACCGTACAAAAAGCCTATGATGAAAATGGAGTGGCCATGGACAGGGAAGCAAGTAACAGAAGGGCCAAAACTTTTTTAGATGAATTTTTCTGGCTGGTGGAAGCAAGGAAAAGGATGAATGAGAAATAAGTTTAGCCTGACAAGTCATTATTTCAAATCAGATGATGATTTCTAAAATCATAAACCCTCCTAATTGAAAAAGATCACCCATTAAGTATATACTACGCTTTCGCTCTGTTCCCGGCTCTATTTTTTAATATATAGTCCACCAGGGATTGCAATTACTCATACAGTTCCATTTGCTTTAAGCTTTATGATTTTGCTTTAACCAATTTCTGTACATGTACCACCCGGCAGGTATGGGCAACCAAAAAGAAAGCAAGCGATAAATCAGTGTAACTACAATAGTGACGCCCACGTTATAATCCAGGCTGGAAAATAAAAAAACAAAACTACTCTCGTACAGTATGAGCGCACCAGGTGAAAAAGGAAGGATCGAGATAATCCTGGTGCAAATCAGCACTAACAAAACTTCAAAAATTGAAACCGAAATTCCAAAACCTTTAAAAAGCATCCATATGGTGGAGCTATCCAGCATTACTATCACCATTTGCCATAAAATAATGATGATCACTTCAGCAGGCCGTCTTTTTAAAAAAGCAGTCATGCTTAGTTCATGTTGGCTGTTTTTTGCCATTGAAATTTGCTGGCCCCATTTATCAAAGTATTTTTTCAAAAAACGAATGTGCCGGACTTTATTCTGGAGAAAATGAAGCGATCTTTTTTTACCGGCCAAATAAACTATCGTTGCAAATATTAAATAAACAATCAGTCCAATCAGCAGTACTCCTTTAAACACCGAAGGAACAGGATGAAACAATGCGATGATTAAAAATGCACCGATGTAAGTGATCATGGCTAAATAAAATATCAGCAGCTCGGAAAGGATAATGGATATTGTATTAAAGGAATTGGCCCCCTGCCGCAATAAATAATTAAATAAAAATGTATTGCCGCTAACACCAGCGCTGGGTACTGTTTGGTTAAAAAAAAATGAAATCACGGAAACCTTTACCAGTTCCTTTAATTCAAAAACATGTTCCAGCCTGAAGGCTTCAAAAAGTTTTTTATAGATCAGGGCAGTCGCCAGGTAAGTAAGCAATTGGCAAAGGATAGCTGGTCCGAGCCAATACAATTTGACATCACCAAGCAACAAGATCTCCTTGCGTATTTCCGAGAAATAATAAACTCCAAAGCCAAAAAGTATAGCTGAGAAAACATAAAAAAAGATCAGGCCACCGCGCACTTTAATTTTATTTCCTGAAGGCGGTTCCGGTTTGGAATTAGATCTTCCTGAATCCCTATTTATACTTTTTGCCATAGATTTCTGGCCAGGTATCTTTTAGAAAGTTCAGCAACTAGAATATATAATACTACTATGATGATGATACCGGAAAATATATTGAAAGGCAAAGGAGTGAATTGAAAAATAGAAGCAAAAGGTAAATAGGGAATGATAATACAGATTAAAAAGGTCAAAACCGTAGCCCATAACAGGTAGCTGGATGGCCTGCTCCGGAAAAACGGCTTTTGGGTACGGATCACCAGCAAAACCAGCACCTCAGTAAGCAGGCTTTCCATAAACCAGGCAGTCCTGAATTCCTGTATTGATGTTTTGAACTGAAAATATAACCAACCAAAAACTGCAAAATCAAATAAGGAACTTTGCAACCCAAATAAGATCATAAAGCGCCAAATGGATTTTATCTTCCATCGTTTGGGACTACCGGTCATTTCACTATCAACATTATCAGAAGCAATGGCAATGGCGGGAAGGTCTGATAAAAAATTATTCAGCAGGATCTGAACCGGCAGCAAGGGCAAAAAAGGCAGGAAAAGGGAAGCAAGTGCCATACTGAACATATTTCCAAAATTGGCACTTGTAGTTACCATGATATACTTCATGGTATTCATAAAAGTTTTCCTTCCTTCTTCCACTCCCGCCAGTATCACCGGCAGGTTTTGATCCAACAACACTATATCCGCGGCTTCTCTTGCAACATCAACTGCATTATTAATTGAAATGCCCACATCAGCGGCTTTTAGCGCATTGGCGTCATTTATTCCATCACCTAGATATCCCACGGCATGCCCCGAAGCCTGCAACGCTTTTATGATCTGCTCTTTTTGTACAGGTAATATTTCCGCAAATACATCCACCTCCTCAACTTTTCTCATTAATGCATCCGGCGTGAGGTTCAATAATTCCAAACCTGTAAGAAAGTTGGTTGCACCCAGTCCAATTTCTTGTCCTACATGGCGGGCAACCAGTCGATTGTCACCAGTAATAATCTTCAACCTGATTCCTTTTTCTTTCAGGTGTGATATCGAATCAGCAATATTCTCTTTTAAGGGATCTGAAAAAATCAAAAAGCCAAGAAAGATCATCTCTTGTTCATCTTCTTTGTTGATCACAGGATCTTCGGTTACATCCTTATAACAAATGCCTATGACACGGAATCCTTTATTACTTAGCTCTTCAAACCTGTTTTCCAGTACCAGCCTGTAACCTTGCAAGTCTTCAATTTGCGAAGCGCCAGTTTCAACCTGGCTGCATACTTCAAAAATATTCTTGACGGCGCCTTTGGTAATCATGATATGACGCCCCGCTTCAGAAACTACGATACTCAACCGTTTTCGTATAAAATCGTAAGGCACTTCATCTGCTTTTTGATAACTATCTACAAGTATTCCTTTTTGCTTTCTAATGGATTCATCTATAGGATTGCTGAAACCGGATTCAAAGGAAGCATTCAGGAAAGCATATAACATGACTTTTGAACTCTTTGCACCATTTACATCAATGGTACCGGTCAGTTCTGCAATGCCTGTTGTGATTGTACCTGTCTTATCAGAACATAATACATCGATCTCACCAAGATTTTGGATAGCATTTAATTTTTTTACGATCACTTTTTTAGCAGCCATTCTTTTTGCACCTGAAGCCAGCGTTATGGTGAGAATGGCAGGTAAAAGTTCCGGCGTTAACCCAACTGTGAGTGCAAGTGAAAACAGGACGGATTCTAAAAATGCACGTTGAAATAAAATATTGAGAATGAATATCAGCCCGGTGAAGATGATGGTTAATCTTATGAGGTGGTAACCAAATTTAGAAATGCCTTTTTCAAAACTTGAAATTGTTGCAGCACCAGCCAATGAAGTTGTGATCTTTCCGAGTTCTGTTTTTTCACCAGTATTCACTGCCAGCACAAGTGCTGTTCCATTGACGACGCTTGTGCCTTTAAAAACGGCATTGGTTGCCCTGGCAACTTCATTACTGTTACAGTCTCCAGCGTTTTTTTCAACAGGGAAGGACTCGCCCGTCAATGCCGATTCGTTTACATGAAGATCATTTTCTTCCAGTACAACACCGTCCGCAGCCACAATATCGCCTGCATTCAAAACGAGAATGTCACCAGGAACTACTTCATCAATCGAAACCTCAACTTCCCTGCCATCTCTTTTTACCGTTGCCCTGCTATTCATGAATTGTTGCAGCTTCCGCACCGCATTTCCTGCATTTCTTTCCTGGAAAAAACCCAAATTGCCCGTTACCAGTAAAACGCAAAGAATAATTCCTCCGTCAGAATATTCACCCAGTATAACGGAAAGAATAATAGCAAATAGCAGGAGCAGTACTAGTGGGCTCTTAAATTGTGAGATTAGTAAAATAAAATCGGAATGCCAGGGGCGATATTTCTGCTTACCACTAAGGTTTTCATTGACTCTTTTCCGGCTTTCAGCCCATGTCAATCCATTCTTTGATGATGAAAGATTTGCAAGAAGTTTGTCTTTCGGAATGGTCCAAAACAGGTTGAAATTTTCCAATTACCGGAATTGTTCCACCAAATTATATTTTCCCAACTTCAAAAAGAATAACGGCCATCAGGAGAAGGTTTGATCCTGGTCCAAAAAGGTTCAATGTATTTGGCACCTAAAAGTGTTACAAGAATTGGTGTCTTTCATAAGTTGATGCCAGTGCGAATTAAATAAATGGGCTCATGGAATAAAAAAAGCCTCCCTGAAAAAGGAGGCTTTCGCATATAAAGACAAGAAATTAATACCTGTTTTTATTGTAGCTGTTACCGTTGTTGTAACCACCACCATTGCCACGGGCCGGCCTGTCTTCTTTAGGCTTGGCTTCCATAACCTTGATCGTCCTTCCTTCAACTGTAGCTTCATTAAGCTCGGCAATTGCTTTTTTGGAAGCCTGATCATCTGACATTTCAACAAAACCAAATCCGCGAGACCTGCCTGTTTCCCTGTCAGTGATGATTTTAGCTGAGGTAACTTCTCCATAAGGAGCAAAAAATTCTCTTAAGTCTTCATCCTGAACGTTGAAGCTTAAGTTTGAAACATAAATGTTCATAACTGATAAAAAATAAATGATTAAAAATATCTGAGAAAAGCAGGAAGTAGATGACTAACTAAGATGCAGATTACTAAGCAGACTAATTAACAATACTAATGCGAAGCTCAAATTAACGGGGTAAAGATAGACTATAATTTCGAATCATAAGCCAATAGTTTCCTAAAGCATTATTCATCGCCCTGCTTCTACAGTAATTATCATACACAACGGTAGCAGGCTGCGTTGATGTTCATCCCAGCACCTACAGATGCAAACATGATCAGGTCGCCCTTCACCAGGTTATGCTTTCCATCACAACCCTTGATCACAAGGTCATAAAGTGTGGGTATGGTGGCAACCGAACTATTGCCCAGATAATGAATGCACATGGGCATGATATTCTCAGGCACCTCCATGCCATATAATTTATAAAAAGCCTGCACAATGGCTTCGTCCATTTTTTCATTTGCCTGGTGGATGAAGATTTTTTTGAGTTCAGTAATGGACTGACCGCTGGCATCGAGGCAGGCTTTCATGGCAGCAGGCACATGCTTCAATGCGTATTCATATACTTTCCTGCCCTTCATCTTCATGAATTTCACCCCAGGCTCAAAATCCTTTTTATTGGATGTTTCCATCCTCAGGTAATCGATCTCCTCCGAACAATGGCTTAAAGCATTGCAATAAAGCAAACCCCCATCCCCGGCTTCTTTATATTCCATTACCACTGCTCCTGCACCATCACTAAAAATCATGCTATCCCTGTCATAACGGTCATAAACACGTGAGAGAGTTTCAGCACCGATCACAAGGGCTTTGGAAGCCAGACCAGCCTTGAAAAATGCATCGGCCTGCATCACACCCAAAAGCCAGCCGGGACATCCAAACAATACATCAAAGGCAATGCAATTTGGATTTTTTATTCCCAGCATATGCTTTACCCTGCTGGCCATAGAGGGCACTGTATCTGCCTGGTGACCGCCAGCAGGAATATTTCCAAAATTGTGAGCAACAATAATGAGATCCAGTGATTCAGGATCAATCTGGCTATCCTTCAATGCCAGATTTCCTACAGCTGCTGCAATGTCTGAAGTATTGAATTGGGATTCGGCATAACGCCTTTCTTCAATGCCTGTGATCTTGCGAAACTTCTCCACAATGACATCACCCCGGGTTCCAATGGCCTGATGATCCTCACCATAAAAATCGTGATCCACAAAATCAGTATTTGATTTAATTATAGCCGGTATATAATTACCACTTCCGGTGATCAGGCTGCGTTTCATAAATCTGCAATTATATTTATCCAGGCATTAAAAAAACCTGAGGAAAGTTACTCCTGTGATTGATAAGATTGCGAATGTATTAATTTCAGGAAACTTGTATTGGAATTCCACACCAGAATCATAATAATCCGGCAATTCCCCTTAGCAAAGGCTTTGGACAATTGGTCTCGTTCACCTTCCCAAGCTTATCTTTGACAAATGCTAAAAATTGGTGTGTTCGGAACAGGACATCTTGGAAAATTTCACCTGAATAACTGGAAAGAGATCCCGGGTGTTGAAATCGCCGGCTTTTATGATCCTAATGATGCTATTGCTGAAGAAGTGGCCGCCAAATACCAGATAAAAAGATTTTTTTCAGAAGATGAACTGCTAGATGCCTGCGATGCGATTGATGTAGTTACACCTACTCAATATCATTTTTCCATCTGCGAAAAAGCTATTAAAAAAACAAAGCATGTTTTTGTGGAGAAGCCCATGGCCAATACCATGGAAGAAGCAAAAACTCTTGTAAAGCTGGTTCAGGAGTCGAAGATCAAATTCCAGGTAGGACATGTTGAGCGTTTTAACCCTGCTTTCCTGGCTGTAAAAGACCTGGACCTGCGGCCTATGTTCATAGAAGTGCATCGCCTTGCTCAATTTAATCCAAGAGGCACCGAAGTGAGCGTAATCCTTGACCTGATGATCCATGACATAGATGTAATTCTGAGTGTGGTAAACAGTGAGGTGAAGAATATTTATGCAAGCGGTGTAGCTGTGATGACTGACACGCCAGACATAGCCAACGTTCGAATTGAATTTGACAATGGTTGTGTGGCCAACCTTACCTCAAGCCGCATTTCCATGAAGAAGATGAGAAAGGTTCGCCTATTTCAAAAAGATGCTTATATAGGAATAGATTTCCTGGAAAAAAAAGCAGAAGTCATCAAGTTGAAAAAAGAAAATGATGAAAATGTTTTCGCTTTTGATATTGAAACGCCCAAGGGAATCAAAACCATTGCTGTTGCCAGCCCTGTTGTTCCGGAAGTAAATGCCATCAAAAAAGAACTGGAGGAATTTGTTGCGGCCATCAATCAAAATGTTCAGCCTATAGTTAATGAGATCGATGGTTTCAGGGCTATGGAGGTAGCGCACCAGATACTCCATAAGATCAACCAAAACCTTGTTTCGGAAAAACCATAATGCCTGCTAAAAGATATATCCATCCCTTCTGGTATGCACTTACCGATTATTTCACTGCTGCAATAGCGTGGGTGGTATTTTATTTTGCCAGGAAGATGATATTGAACCAGCAGATGGAAGTGGATGAAAAATTCTGGCTGGGCATCATCTTCATTCCACTCTCCTGGCTCATCTTGTATGCATTGGTTGGGAGCTATAATTCCGTGTATAAAAAATCCAGGCTTACTGAATTTACTAAAACCTTTATCTGCAGTCTTCTTGGATGCGTAGTCCTGTTTTTTGTTTTCCTGTTGGATGATGTACGTAACAATAATATTTATTATTACCAGGCCTTCAGCATATTATTCGGACTTCATTTTGTATTAACCTCCATTGGCAGAACGCTGGTTTTGAACCTTGCTAAAAAACAGCTGATCAAAAAAACAGTAAGCTTCCGTACGGCTATAGTTGGACCTTATGAAAATAGCCTTCGAGTTTATAGGGAAGCCGAAAAAAGACTGGAAGACGGCGGCTACTATGTGGATGGTTATATCTCCATCAGTGATCAGGAAAAATCGGTTACCCAAAAATCACTGGCAAAGCTGGGACATATCAATGAACTTGAAAAGATCATTGACAGTCATGAGATCCAGTTGATCGTCCTGGCTATTGATAAATCTGAACAGACTTTGATCGAAGACCTGATCAATCGACTTTCAGAAAAAGATGTAGCCATCAAGATACAGGCCAACACGCTTGATATCCTTTCGGGCTCTGTCAAAACCAGCAATGTACTTGGCGCTGTGCTTATAGATCTTCATACAGGTCTTATGCCCGACTGGCAACAGAACATCAAGCGTGTGATTGACATCGTTACCGCATTTATTGGTCTTGTATTGCTTTCACCACTCTTTATTTACATTGCCCTGCGTGTAGCCTTCAGTTCCAAAGGACCGATCTTTTATTCCCAGGAAAGAATTGGCTATAAAGGAAAACCCTTCCGCATGTTCAAGTTCCGCTCCATGTTTGTAGATGCTGAAAAGAATGGCCCGGCTTTATCATCAGACCATGATCCAAGGATCACTTCCTATGGAAAGGTCATGAGAAAATGGAGGCTGGATGAATTACCACAACTCTGGAACATCCTTATTGGAGAAATGAGCCTGGTTGGTCCAAGGCCAGAAAGAAGATTTTATATTTCGCAGATCACTGCCAGGTTTCCTTATTATAAATACCTGTTGAAAGTAAAGCCAGGACTTACTTCGTGGGGCATGGTGCAATATGGTTATGCCGAAAATGTAGAAGGAATGATAGAAAGAAGCAAGTTTGACCTTGTTTATATTGAAAACATTTCACTCCTCCTCGACTTCAAGATCATGATCCACACCCTGCGCATCATATTCATGGGAAAAGGGAAATAGTACTCCCATCTAAACTCTCTAAACTTTCTAAACCTTCTAAACTTTCTAAACTTTCTCAACTTCCTAAACCTCCTCAACCTCCACATCTCCTAACTTCTACACTTTCTAAACTTCCTACCCTTCCCCCACCAACTTTTCAAAGAATAACCATCCCTGCACAGAAAGCGGGTAGTCTTTTTATATATTAGCTCCGTGAAAAAACCGATCCTACTGCTTTTGATTCTTTTGCTGGCTTCAGGAAGCTTTGCCCAGTACTGGCAGCAAAAAGTTGATTTTACCATAGATGTTACACTTGATGCTAAGGAAAAAACTATCGATGGATTCGAGAAACTAACTTATTATAACAACTCTCCTGACACACTGAATTATATCTGGTTCCATCTCTGGCCCAATGCCTATAAGAATGACAGGACTGCTTTCAGCGATCAGCTGCTTGAAAATGGCAATACCTCTTTTTATTTTTCGGATAAGGAACAAAGAGGTTATATCAACAGGCTTGATTTTAAAGTGGATGGCATCACAGCCAGAACAGAAGACCATCCCCAGCATATCGATATCATTAAATTGCTTTTGCCAAAATCACTTGCTCCACAACAAAGAATTGTGATCACAACGCCCTTTCATGTAAAGCTGCCATTTAATTTTTCAAGGGGTGGATATGCCGGCCAGTCATTTCAAATCACACAATGGTTTCCCAAGCCAGCTGTTTATGATAGAAAGGGATGGCATCCCATGCCTTATTTAGACCAGGGAGAATTCTTTAGTGAGTTTGGAAATTATGATGTACGCATCACCGTGCCGGAAGCTTATACTGTAGCGGCAACAGGTCTCAACACCAATGTGGTGAGTGAAGGAAATACGAAAAAATATTTTTACCAGCAGGACAGTGTGCATGATTTTGCCTGGTTTGCTGATACTTCTTTCAGGATCGATAAAGACACTGTGATGCTACAGTCCGGAAGAGTGGTGAATGTAGCAGCTTATTATAGCAATTCTGTATCATCCACCTGGAACAATGCTGCATCCTATGCAAAAGATGCCGTTCGTTTTTATTCAAAGGAATTGGGAGAATATCCCTATTCTACGGTAACTGTTGTTCAGGGACCTCAAAGTTTTGGTGGTGGGATGGAATATCCAACCGTTACCGTGATCTCTCCTGTTGGTTCTAAAAAAGAACTTGACATCGTGATTGCCCATGAGATCGGGCATAACTGGTTCCAGGGAATTTTGGCTTCCAATGAAAGAGAATATCCCTGGATGGATGAAGGACTCAACAGTTTTTATGAAAGAAAATACACAGAGCGTAAATACGGAAAGCCCACGCAGGAAGAAGAATTATTCTTTCAGACAATAGCCAAAAGAAAAACAGACCAGCCCATTGCCTTTGCTTCAGGTGCATTCAGTGAGATCAATTATGGGTTATCAGTCTATCACAAGACGGCTGAATGGATGCTATTGCTTGAAAAACAATTTGGGGAGATCGCATTCAGGAATGCAATGCGCGCTTATTATGATGAATGGAAATTCAGGCATCCTTATCCCGATGACTTCCAGGCTTCTCTAAAAAGTTCACTGGGAGATAAGGCCAATGAAAGCTTTTTGCTTTTACATAAAACTGGTATTCTTCCTGGGAGTGAATTCAAAGGATTCAGTGTGGTTTCTCCCTTTATCAAAGGTTCCATTCGTTCTTATGTGAAATCGCCAACAAAAGATGCACTCCTTATATCTCCTCTTATTGGTGGAAATAATTACGACAAGATCATGCTGGGTGCCTTGCTGACAAATTATAAACTGGTGCCCAATTCATTTCAATTTTTGCTGGCCCCGTTTTATGCTACAGGTTCAAAAAGATTCACAGGGCTGGGTAAGCTCAATTACAGTTTCACCGGAACTGGTGCCATCAGGAAGACAGATATTTTTGTAAATGCTTCCAGCTTTTCAATGGACAGGTTTGAAGATACAGCGGCAAAAAAATACTTCATGGGCTTCAGGAAACTGGCACCGGGGTTAAAGTTGCAATTCAGGAATAAAGATCCTCGAAGTAAGGTTTCATCCTTTGTTCAATGGAAAACATTTTTTATCAATGAAGAATCTCTTCGTGTTGAAAGAGATACCAATTTTATTGGAACCGATACTTTTCCATTTTTACGTTACCTATTCCCTAAAAAATACCGCTATCTGAACCAGCTAAAGTTTGTTTATGAAAACCACAGGGAATTGTATCCTTTCGGAATAGAATTACAACTGGAACAATCAACAGATTTTATTCGACCTGCGCTTACCGCCAATTATTTTTTCAATTACGCTGAGGGCGGATTACAGGTACGCTTCTTCGCCGGGAAGTTTTTTTACCTGGGAGGATACAGCCTGCGCAAGGAATTCAATAATGATCGTTACCTCCTGAATATGACAGGAGCCAAAGGATACGAAGATTACACCTATAGCGATTATTTTATTGGCAGGAATGAATTTGAAGGCTTCAGCAGTCAGCAGATCATGATCAGGGACGGTGGATTCAAAGTGAGAACAGACCTGCTTTCCAGCAAGATCGGGAAAACAGACAACTGGCTGATGGCATTGAATTTTAATACCACCATTCCCAAACGTCTCAATCCCCTATCAGTATTGCCGATCAAAATACCATTAAGGATATTCATGGATATCGGCACTTATGCTGAAGCCTGGGAAAAAGATGCCGATGTAGACAGGATTCTTTACGATATCGGTTTTCATATTCCCCTGCTAAATGAATCTTTTAATCTTTATTTTCCTGTTCTTTATAATAAGGAATACGGTGATTATTTCAAATCCACCATCCCTAAAAACAGGTTCTTCAAAACCATGTCCTTTAGCATTCAACTGTACAACAAGGAATTGAAAAAGATCAACAGGGAACTGGAGTTCTGATGAATGCAACTGGCACCATACAATACCTGGAGTACGATAAAATAGATCAGCAGGCTTGGGATCGTTGTATTGACAATGCCGACAATGGCCTGGTCTACGGATATGCAGCTTATCTCAACCACATGTCAGATCATTGGGATGCACTTGTTTTGGATGATTACCAGGCTATCATGCCTTTACCTTTCAGAAAAAAATTCGGTATTTATTATTTGTACCAGCCCTTTCTAACGGCACAACTGGGATTGTTTGGCAACGAGTTATCCGGAGAACTACTAAAAAAATTTCTCGAAAGCATTCCCAAAAAATTCAAGCTTTGGGAATTCCCGCTGAATCATCAAAACATTTTTCCTTTCACGGGTTTTTCCATTTATGAAAGAAAAAATTTTGTACTTGACCTGAAGCCATCTTTTGAAACAATCAATCGTTCCTATCGTGAAAATGCCAGGAGGAATATCAAAAAAGCATTGCAATATGGATGTTATACCAAAAAAGGAATAGAGGTTGGCGAAGTAATACAATTAGCCATTGAGCAAAACAGCAATTCCAAAGGATTTGAAGATTTTACTAAGCTCTATTCGCATTTTTTCTCACTCGGGCAGGCAAATTGTTTTGGCGTTTTTTCAAACCAGCACCAGTTACTGGCTTCGTGCGCTGTTTTATATACTCATAAAAGAGTTTATTATATCCTGGTAGGAAATCATCCCAATGGAAGAACCTTAGGTGCTTCGCATTTACTGATCGATTCATTGGTCCGGGAACATGCGGGGAAAGATCTGCTTCTTGATTTTGAAGGTAGCGATATCAGGAATCTTGCATTTTTTTACAGCAGCTTTGGAGCAATAGAAGAAAAATATGCAGCCATACAATTAAACAGACTTCCCTGGTATATACGGCTGTTTAAAAAATGATTAGGAAGAAGAGTTTTCCAGTTCAGTGAGTAGCGCCTCTGCTATCAGCAAATCTACCGGCCTGGTGATCTTGATATTATTTTCTTCACCTTCGATCAAAGAAATCTTCAACCCGAATGATTCCACCACGGTTGCTTCGTCTGTAAATCGTTCTTTATAATCGATCTCAAATGCAGGCAGCAGGATCTTACTGTGGAATGTCTGCGGT
Organism: Bacteroidota bacterium; assembly: GCA_023386045.1. GTDB lineage: Bacteria > Bacteroidota > Bacteroidia > Chitinophagales > Chitinophagaceae > Flavisolibacter. The sequence goes on along the minus strand of JAEWKK010000030.1, from coordinate 272,901 downwards.
GTTTGTACCAATACAACCTTTTCCCTGTCCAGTACTTCATTGTCATTTTCTTCTTCGTTCAGCAGGCGGATGCTGTCTTTTGATTTTACAACCGGGACAGCACTTCCCATATGCATGGCATGTTCATAGCAGCGGTGGATCAGGTCAGTGCTGACCAGACAACGCACAGCGTCATGAACAAATACAATGGATTCTTCTTTCACTAGCTTCAATCCATTCTGCACGGAATGAAACCTGGTTTCACCACCAAATGTGATCTTGATGCGCTCATAATCGAAATAGGCATCAATAATTTCTTTTCCCATATCCTGGTAATCTTCCGGGAATACAAGAATGATCTGCAGGTCCTGGTAGGCTTCCAGGAAAGCTTTTAATGTATAGTATAAAACGGGCTTATCGTTCAATAATAAAAACTGCTTGGGGGTAGTTCTTCCCATTCTCGTTCCGGTACCTCCGGCTACTATGATCGCATACTTCTTCATCAGGGCAGTTTATTCAATCTTTATTAAGGAACGAAAATATCCATTTTCAATCTTACGATGTCATTTTTAGTAGATAAAAGAAAAAAGGAGAATCACAGTCATAAAAAAACCCGCCAAGGCGGGTCAAATACATTTCTGATCTATTTATTTTTTCCTTGGATATTTTTCATTCAATCCTTTTATAAGGTCAGCTGTTACATTCAGGGTTGTATCCCTGTAAAAGATGATGGTAGGTTCGTAGGCAAGAATATAGGAATAGCCTTTGTCTTTATTGTATTCCCTGAGAAAGTCTTCGATCTTGCTTTTTATCTCATTTGTTTTTCTCATCTGAATCTCCTGTAATTCCTGGTCCATCTTCTGCATTTTATTGGAGATATCTACCTCAAGACTTTTGATCTCTTGCGTGGCAGCTTCTGATTCAGTTTGGGAAAGTTCTCTTTGAGAATAGCTGTTGATCTTGTTCTGGTACATTTGGCGCAGTCGCATTTTTTCTTTGGCATTACCCTCATCTCGCTGGTTCAGTTCTTCCTGCATCTGCTTGAACAGAGCAAAATTATTCGTCACAGAATCCCATTCAAAATAACCGATCTTAAAACCATTCTCCACGCGCGTCTGCACACCATTCACCTGGCTTTGTTTTACTGCAGGTTTCTTTGAAGAAGAAAAGTGCAGGTAAAAGAGCACACCAACGGCCACCAGTAAAACAGCATTGAGAATGAGTGCTGCGTTTTTCATGTCTTTTATTTTTTGCAAAATAACATTGTAGCCTTGGAATAGAGAAAGAATGGGTTCACTTTATGAAACGGTTAACTATCTCAGATTACGCAGATCAACTACAATCACAGATTACACAGATTAAAATTCTTATTGTCCTCCTGAGCGAAGCGAAAGATTAGATTCTTATTTGTCCTCCTGAGCGAAGCGAAGGGACAAGGAAAATAAATAACTCCGTAAAAAGTTTTATTCGATATTAATGCATTGTCGATATCTACATCATTAAAAAATCTGTGTCAATCTGTGTAATCTGTGATATTGTCTTTTATTCGCGCAATCTGTGATTCTCTTTTATTCGCGCAATCTGGATCTAATCTTTATAATCTGCGATAAAAAAAGATCCCTCGCAATGAGGGATCTTCACTAAAATATTTCGATCAGAATTATTCTTCTTCATCAAAGGTCATTGCTTCCCTTGCAGTCTGCAATAACTCGTATTCTTCCTTGCTTCCTACGATCATATTTTCGAATTCGCGAAGACCTGTACCGGCCGGGATCAAATGACCAGTGATCACGTTTTCTTTCAGTCCAAGCATGTCATCGGTCTTACCCTGGATGGCTGCTGAAGAAAGCACCTTGGTAGTTTCCTGGAATGAAGCCGCTGAGATCCAGCTTTGTACACCCAGTGAAGCCTTGGTGATACCCAGAAGCGTTGGTGCTGATGTGGCAGGCTTTGCATCACGGTAATCAACCAGCTTCTTGTCGTTACGACGAAGGATGGAGTTCTCTTCACGCAACTCACGAAGCGTTACGATCTGTCCAGCTCTCAGCTTGGTAGATTCACCCGGATCATTCACCACTTTCTTATCGAATATGTAATCGTTCTCTTCGAGGAATTCAAACTTGTCTGTAGAATCTTCTTCCAGGAACTTGGTATCTCCCGGATCAACGATAGAAACCTTTCTCATCATCTGGCGAACGATCACCTCAATATGCTTGTCATTGATCTTCACACCCTGGAGTCGGTAAACTTCCTGGATCTCATTCACAACGTACTGCTGTACCGCGAATGGTCCCTGGATGGCCAGGATATCCTGCGGAGAGATCTGCCCGTCTGAAAGCGGTGAACCTGCTTTTACAAAGTCACCATCCTGAGCAAGGATCTGTCTGGTAAGTGGTACAAGGTATTTCTTGGTCACACCATCTTTTGCTTCAATGATGATCTCGCGGTTACCTCTCTTCACTGCACCCATTGTTACCACACCATCGATCTCGGAAACGATAGCAGGGTTAGATGGATTACGTGCTTCAAACAATTCTGTTACCCTTGGAAGACCACCCGTGATATCTCTCAACTTACCCAACACACGTGGAATCTTCACCAGTACCCTACCTGCTTTCACTTCTTCTCCGTCTTCAGGAATAATGTGTGAACCAGTTGGAAGGTTGTATGATTTATGTTCTTTTCCTGCTACAACAATGGAAGGAATCTTGGTCTTGTCTTTTGTTTCGATCACCACTTTCTCACGGTGTCCTGTCTGCTCATCAGCTTCCTCGCGGAAAGTAATGCCTTCGAGAACATTTTCAAACTTCACGGTACCATTGATCTCGGCGATGATTACATTGTTGAATGGATCCCATGTACAGATCACATCACCCTTGGCCACTTTCTGACCATCCTTCACCTGCAGTGTAGCACCGTAAGGAATGTTATTCGTGATCAGCAACCTGTCGTTCTTGGTATCCATGATACGCACCTCACCGGTACGGCCAATGACTACCTGTACTTTGTCACCTTCATTATTTTCAGTGGTAACAGTACGCAGACCATCAAACTGAATCGTACCATCGAATTTGGCTGTGAGAGTTGATTCTACAGCTGCAGAACCGGCAACACCACCCACGTGGAAGGTACGAAGTGTCAGCTGCGTACCTGGTTCACCGATTGACTGTGCGGCAATGATACCTACAGCATCACCACGTTGTGCCAGGTAGCCTGTTGCCAGGTTCTTACCATAACACTTCACGCAGGTACCACGCTTGCTTTCGCAGGTAAGTACAGAGCGAATTTCAACAGTCTCGATTCCTGCATCTTCAATGCGCTGAGCGATATCATTGGTAATGGGATCACCTGCAGCAACCAGCATTTGTTCGCTGATCGGGTCATATACATCATGCAATGATGTACGGCCTGCGATCCTGTCGGACAATGGCTCGATGATGTCCTCATTATCTTTCAATGCTGAAGTGGCAATACCACGCAGCGTTCCGCAATCTTCTTCTGTGATCACCACATCCTGCGCAACGTCAACCAGACGACGTGTAAGGTAACCGGCATCCGCTGTTTTAAGGGCGGTATCGGCCAGACCCTTACGGGCACCGTGGGTAGAGATGAAGTAATCCAATACGTTCAGTCCACCTTTAAAGTTGGAAAGGATCGGGTTCTCGATGATCTCTGATCCAGTTGAACCAGACTTTCTTGGCTTGGCCATCAGACCTCTCATACCAGCCAGCTGCTTGATCTGCTGCTTGGAACCACGGGCACCTGAATCGAGCATCATGAACACAGAGTTAAAGCCCTGCTTGTCGCTGCTCAACTCACGGATCAAAGTTTCAGTGATCCTTGTGTCAACACGCGACCAGATGTCAACGATCTGGTTGTAACGCTCGTTGTTGGTGATTAAACCCATGTTATAGTTCTCCCACACCTCTTCCACTTCTCCTTTTGCATTTTCCAAAAGCTCATTCTTGATATCCGGGATGATCAGGTCATTGATAGAGAATGAAAGACCGCCTTTGAAGGCCATGCGGAAACCAAGCTGTTTGATATCATCCAGGAACTTCGCTGTTTTAGGAACGTTAGTAATGGTAATGATATCGCCGATGATCTCACGCAGGTTCTTCTTGGTAAGCAGGGCATTTACAAAACCTACCTCCTTTGGAACAAACTGGTTGAAGATCACACGGCCAACAGTTGTATCGATCAGTTTCTTTGTGATGTTTCCATCTTCACCACGCACATTACTCTTCACCCTGATCCAGGCATGAAGGTCAAGGCGTTTTTCATTGTAAGCAATGATCACTTCTTCTTCACTGTAGAAAGCTTTTCCTTCACCTACTACTTTCAGCTCCGGTGTAGATTTTCTTCCTTTTGAAATGTAGTACAGTCCCAGTACCATGTCCTGTGAAGGAAGGGTAATTGGTGTACCATTCTGTGGGTTGAGGATGTTGTGTGAAGCCAGCATCAGCAATTGCGCTTCCAGGATGGCAGCGTTGCTGAGTGGCACGTGCACCGCCATCTGGTCACCGTCAAAGTCGGCGTTGAAGGCCGTGGTTACCAGCGGGTGCAATTGAATGGCCTTTCCTTCCACCAGTTTAGGCTGGAAAGCCTGGATTGACAAACGGTGCAGCGTTGGGGCACGGTTCAGCATTACAGGGTGACCTTTCAGAATATTTTCGAGGATATCCCAAACAACGGCTTCTTTTTTATCTACCAGTTTTCTTGCAGACTTCACTGTTTTTACAATACCTCTTTCAATCAGTTTCCTGATGATAAATGGTTTGAAAAGTTCAGCAGCCATGTCTTTGGGAAGACCACATTCGTAAAGTTTCAGCTCAGGACCTACCACGATCACCGAACGACCGGAGTAGTCAACACGTTTACCAAGAAGGTTCTGACGGAAACGTCCCTGCTTACCTTTCAGTACGTCAGAGAGTGATTTCAGTGCACGTCCGCCTTCGGCTTTAACGGCATTTGATTTCCTTGAGTTATCAAACAGGCTATCCACCGCTTCCTGCAGCATACGCTTTTCGTTACGCAGGATCACTTCAGGTGCCTTGATCTCCAGCAATCGCTTCAAACGATTGTTACGGATGATCACACGACGGTAAAGGTCGTTGAGGTCAGAAGAAGCAAAACGGCCACCATCCAGCGGCACAAGAGGACGCAGTTCTGGTGGGATAACCGGAATGTATTGCATGACCATCCACTCGGGACGGTTGGTAATTCTCGTTTGTGCATCACGGAAAGATTCTACAACAGACAAACGCTTCAGGGCGTCGGCCTTACGTTGCTGTGAAGTTTCTGTGGCGGCAGCATTACGCAGATCAAAAGACAGCTGGTCAAGATCAATTCTTGCCAACAGGTCATGAACTGCCTCAGCACCCATCTTGGCGATGAATTTGTTAGGATCTTCATCAGGCAGGTACTGGTTGTCTTTTGGCAAAGTATCCAGGATGTCGAGGTATTCTTCCTCAGTCAGAAGATCACCATAGTTCTGGCCTTTATCCGCACGGATACCAGACTGGATCACTACAAATCTTTCGTAGTAAACAATGCTCTCCAGTTTTTTGGAGCTCATGCCCAGCAGGTAACCAATTTTATTCGGCAGGGATTTGAAATACCAGATATGCACTACAGGTACAACCAGCTTGATATGTCCCATTCTTTCGCGACGTACTTTCTTTTCTGTTACTTCAACACCACAACGGTCGCAAACGATGCCTTTATAACGGATACGCTTGTACTTACCACAGGCGCACTCGTAATCTTTTACAGGACCAAAGATCCTTTCGCAGAACAAACCATCTCTTTCAGGTTTGTAAGTACGATAGTTAATGGTTTCAGGCTTCAACACTTCACCAAAGCTTTTTTCCAAAATGCTGTCTGGAGAAGCCAGTCCGATCGTAATTTTTGAGAACGATGGTCTCGGACGATTATCTCTTTTATTAAAAGCCATGTTTATTAATTTCTGATTTTTTAATTGTGAATTGTCAGTGGTGAGTAGTGAGTAGCGGTGAGTACTGACCACTCACCACTCACCAATCACTAATATTACTCTTCAAACTTAAGGTCTAATCCAAGGCCTCTCAGTTCATGCACCAACACGTTGAAGGATTCCGGTATTCCGGCGCGAGGAATGTTTTCTCCCTTCACGATCGCTTCGTATGTTTTTGCACGGCCGATAATGTCATCCGACTTGATGGTCAGCAACTCCTGGAGGATGTTGGCTGCACCATAAGCTTCGAGGGCCCAAACCTCCATCTCACCAAAACGCTGACCTCCGAACTGGGCTTTACCACCCAGAGGCTGCTGTGTAATGAGACTGTATGGTCCGATCGAACGGGCGTGCATCTTGTCATCCACCATGTGGTGCAGTTTGATGATATAGATAACACCCACGGTAGCTTTCTGGTCAAAGCGATCACCGGTTTCACCATCATACAGGTAAGTATGACCGAACATCGGGATGCCTGCCTGCTCGCAATACTTGGCGATATCTTCAGTAGAAGCACCGTCAAAAATCGGCGTTTCGAACTTGGTACCGAGTTCAATACCAGCCCAGCCCAGAACTGTTTCATAGATCTGTCCGAGGTTCATACGCGATGGTACACCCAGCGGGTTCAGAACAATGTCAACAGGAGTTCCATCTTCGAGGAACGGCATGTCTTCTGCACGAACGATCTTGGCAACGATACCTTTGTTACCGTGACGGCCGGCCATCTTATCACCCACTTTCAGCTTACGCTTTACAGCCAGGTAAACCTTAGCAAGCTTCAACACACCAGCTGGTAATTCATCACCAATGGAGATGTTGAACTTCTCTCTCTTATATCTTCCTAATTCTTCGTTGTACTTGATGCTGTAGTTGTGCAACAGGATGTTGATCTGCTCATCAACACGAGCGTCGCCTGTCCAGCCAAGAGGATTCACATTCTGGTAGTCGATACCGGTTAGATTCTTTTGAGTGAATTTGGCACCTTTACCAATCAGCACTTCACCAAAGTTGTTGCTTACACCAGCAGAAGTTTTTTCCTTCAGCAGCGTTTGCAATTTATCCAGCAGTACATCCATCAGGTCTGTCACATTCTTCTCGTGAATCTTCTCCAGTTTCTCCAAAGCTGCTTTCTCACGAACCTTTGCATTTTTATCTTTCTTGGCTCTCTGGAACAGCTTCTTGTTGATCACCACACCTTCAACACCATTCGGAGCTTTCAGTGAAGCGTCTTTAGCATCTCCAGCCTTGTCGCCAAAGATGGCGCGAAGCAGTTTTTCTTCAGGTGTTGGATCAGATTCACCTTTTGGAGTGATCTTACCAATCAGGATATCACCTTCTTTAACCTGGGCACCAATGCGGATGATACCATTTTCATCGAGGTCTTTGGTAGCTTCTTCAGAAACGTTTGGAATATCCGGCGTCAGTTCTTCTTCACCCAGTTTTGTATCACGTACTTCCAGTTCATATTCAGAGATGTGAACGGAAGTGAAGAGATCTTCTTTTACTACTCTTTCAGAGATCACGATGGCATCCTCGAAGTTGTAACCTTTCCATGGCATGAAGGCCACTTTCAGGTTCTTACCCAATGCCAGCTCACCATTTTTGGTAGCATAACCTTCCGTAAGGAAATCACCTTCTTTCACCTGCTGTCCTTTCTTCACAGCTGGTTTCAGGTTGATGGATGTTTCCTGGTTGGTCTTGATGAATTTTGTGAGCCTGTAAACGATCAGGTCATCTTCAAATGAAACCAGGCGCTGGTCATCGTTACGATTATAGCGAACATGAATTTCATTGGCATCTACAAATTCAACCACACCATTACCTTCCGCATGGATCTGTATCCTTGCATCACGGGCAGCCTTGGCTTCCAGTCCGGTTCCTACTACAGGAACATCAGGACGTAAAAGCGGAACAGCCTGGCGTTGCATGTTTGATCCCATCAGCGCACGGTTGGCGTCATCATGCTCAAGGAAAGGGATTAGCGAAGCACTCAGACCAACGATCTGGTTGGGTGCCACGTCCATGTATTCTACTTCACCTTTATCAAGGATCGGGAAGTCACCGGTTTCACGGCTTACTACCTTATCTTCTGCAAAAGCATGTTTATCATCAAGCGGCGTATTGGCCTGGGCGATCTTTGCGCTGTCCTCTTCTTCGGCGCTCAGGAAAGTGAGCTGCTTCATATTCACTTTACCATTTTCAACCTTGCGGTAAGGAGTTTCAATGAAGCCCATCTCGTTGATCTTGGCGTGAACGCAAAGAGTAGAGATCAGACCGATGTTGGGACCTTCAGGTGTTTCAATGGTACACAATCGGCCATAGTGCGAATAGTGTACGTCACGAACCTCGAAACCTGCTCTTTCACGGCTTAAGCCACCGGGTCCGAGAGCGGAGATACGTCGCTTGTGCGTGATCTCTGACAAAGGATTGGTCTGGTCGAGGAACTGAGATAATTGTGAGGTTCCGAAGAAGGAGTTGATCACTGAAGAAAGTGTTCTTGCATTGATCAGATCCACAGGAGTAAACACCTCGTTATCGCGTACGTTCATTCTTTCACGGATGGTTCTTGCCATACGGGCAAGCCCCACACCAAACTGAGCATAGAGCTGCTCACCCACGGTACGAACACGGCGATTTGAGAGGTGATCGATATCATCAATCTCGGCCTTACCATTGGTTAGGCGCACCAGATATTTAATGATCTCGATGATATCTTCTTTCGTTAGCGTTTTTTGCTCGAGTGGTGAGTTCAGGTTCAACTTGCGGTTGATCTTGTAACGTCCCACTTCTCCGAGGTCATAACGCTTGTCGGAGAAGAATAATTTATCGATGATACCTCTTGCTGTTTCGTTATCCGGTGCATCTGCTCCGCGCAACTGGCGGTAGATCACCTGAACGGCTTCCAGCTCCGAGTTAGAGGTATCCTTGTTTAATGTATTATAGATGATAGCATAATCGCCACCAACGTCTTCTTTCTGAACAAATACGGATTTGATATCCATATCAGAAATGGTATCGATCGCTTCTTCATCAAGAATGGAATCACGCTCGAGCACCACTTCATTTCTTTCAATGGAAACCACCTCGCCGGTATCCTCATCCACGAAGTCTTCCACCCAGCTGCGCAATACACGTGCAGCAAGACGGCGGCCTACGAATTTGGAAAGTGATTTCTTATCGCCTTTTACTTCATCGGCCATTCCGAACAACTCAAGAATGTCCTTATCAGTCTCAAAACCGATAGAACGCAGCAGGGTTGTTACAGGGAATTTTTTCTTACGATCGATGTAAGCGTACATCACGTTATTGATGTCCGTAGCAAACTCCATCCATGCTCCTTTGAAAGGAATCACCCTGGCAGAGTAGATCTTGGTACCGTTGGGGTGGATGGATTGCCCGAAGAACACACCAGGTGAACGGTGTAACTGGGAAACCACCACACGCTCAGCTCCGTTGATCACGAAGGTACCGCGGGGTGTCATGTAAGGAATGTTACCAAGGAACACATCCTGGACAATGGTCTGGAAGTCGATGTGCTCTTCATCGTTACAGCTCAGACGCAGCTTGGCCTTCAGAGGCACAGCGTAAGTCAGACCGCGCTCCATACATTCTTCAATGGTGTAGCGTGGCGGATCGATAAAGTAGTCAAGGAATTCGAGAACAAAAATGTTGCGGGTGTCGGTGATCGGGAAGTTCTCTTTGAACACGCGGAACAAACCTTCAACATTTCTTTTGTCTGGAGTAGTCTCTAACTGAAAGAACTCTCTAAAAGATTGGATCTGTACAGCCAGAAGGTCAGGTGTATCGGCAATATTTCCAATTTTACCGAAATTCACCCTGTGATTCAGTGTTGTAGGCATATGATTAAAAACCGGTTTAATGTTTATTGACGGCAAAAACCCCTCAGGCCTCTATTCCTATCAGAAATAAAAGCATTGAAGATCAACTATTTAAGCATGAATTTGCGACGTCAAACTATTTTTGGCCAAAACTAAAGGATTGCAAAAGTAAGGATTTAACCCACACCAACAAGGTTTTTTTGCTCACAAAGATTAAGCCGAAATACTTTTGGCATTGCTTTAATACATGCGAACTTTTCCAGATGCAATGGAAAGAAGTTCTCAAAGAATATTTCAGTTTCAGCCGCCGCGACCGTATCGGAATCCTGGTACTTTTTGTACTGATCCTGACCGTTTATTTCCTCCCCCGTTTTTACAGGAAAAAAGATGTGCTTCCACCAGAAGAATCCCGGGTATTGGCAGGGTTGGCCGACAGCCTCGACAAAAAAAGACCGAGGTCCTTTGATGAAGAAATTACTTCTACTCCTTTTGCGCCGGGGAACAGTCCCGGCGAGCTATTTCCTTTTAATCCGAATACACTTTCTGTTGAAGGCTGGCAAAGATTGGGATTGAGCCTGAAAACCAGTCAGACCATTGAGAAATATAGGAACAAGGGCGGCAGGTTTTATAAAGCCGAAGACCTGCAAAAGATCTGGGGACTGCCCAATGGATTTTATGAAAGAGCAAAACCATTTATCCGGATTGAAAACGCAGAGCCCAAAAACTACAATCCGCCGGAAAGGAAAAAGACTGAAAGAACAATTTCTGAAATTGATATTAACAGCGCCGATAGTCTTCAATGGCTGGACCTGCCTGGCATTGGCAGTAAACTATCCTCGAGAATCATGATGTTCAGGGAAAGGCTGGGAGGATTTTATAAGATTGACCAACTAAGTGAAGTGTATGGCCTCCCTGATTCCACTTTTCAAAAGATCAAACCTTTCCTGAAAGTTGATGGTGAGATCAGAAAGATCAACCTGAATACAGCCACTATTGAAGAATTGAAAACGCATCCTTATATCAAATGGAAATTAGCCAGTGCCATTGTTGAATACAGGAAACAGCATGGCGATTTCAAAAATATTGAGTCGTTGAAGAATATCATGCTGGTGGATGAGGTGCTTTTTGAAAAGATCAAAAATTACCTGACTGTTGAATAGATCATACAAGCCGATCAGAATTCCAGGTGTACACGAGTGCGACGCAACAAATGTTGCACAAAGAATTCAAGCCGGGCCACAAATAATCATTCGCCTATTGAAGAGAAAGCGAAAACGGATAAGCAGTTTTTTCAGTTCCTCTTTTTTGATTAGGCTTGTTGCTCATCTGGAAATACAAATGTGCACCTTTCATGAGATCTGTATGGCTGATCCAATTAAGGGGATGGATCCTATCATTCAATTTCAATTCCTGCACATACAAATTCCGATCACTGTTAGCTGGCGCTTCAATGATGGTTTTCTTTCCATTTTCCAGTTGCAACGTGAGTTTTTTAAACAAGGGAGTACCCAGGACATATTGATCTGTAGCAGGACAAACAGGATAGAATCCCATTGCCGAAAAAATATACCAGGCAGAGGTTTGGCCATTATCTTCATCACCACAATAACCATCAGGTGTGGGCTGGTACAACTTGCTCATGGCTTCACGAATTCGGTATTGAGTTTTCCAGGGCTGCCCAGCATAGTTATAGAGGTAGATCATGTGCTGAATGGGCTGGTTGCCATGCGCGTACTGACCCATGTTCATCACCTGCATTTCGCGGATCTCGTGGATGGTGCCACCATAATAGCTGTCATCAAATATGGGTGGAAGATGAAAAACCGAATCGAGCATGCTGACAAAGATTTTGTTGCCGCCCATTAGTTTCTTGAGTCCTTCAATATCATGAAAAACGCTCCAGGTATAATGCCAGCTGTTCCCTTCCGTAAAGGCATCACCCCATTTGAAAGGATTGAATGGTTTTTGAAAACTTCCATCCTGGTTTTTGCCACGCATCAATTTGAATTCAGTATCGAAAAGATGCTGGTAGTTCAGGCTTCTTTTTTTATAAAGTTCAATCTCGGCTGCTGGTCTTTTTAAAATTTTTGCCAGCTGGTAAATGGCAAAATCATCATAGGCATATTCAAGCGTTCTTGCTGCACTTTCATTGATCTTAACATCGTAGGGCACATAACCGAGTTTGTTGTAGTAGGCCGATCCTTTGCGTGCCACTGCATCAAGAGGACCTTCAGTGTTTGCATCCTTCAATAATGCTTCGTAAAGAGTATTGATGTCGTAACCTCGCAAACCTTTTAGATAGGCTTCAGCAACAACTGAAGCAGAATTATTCCCGATCATGACGTTTCTGTATCCCGGTGCAGACCATTCGGGAAGAAAGCCGCCTTCTTTATAAGCATTCACTAATCCTTCCTGCATTTCCCTGTTGATGGAAGGATAAACTAAATTGAGTAAGGGATACAAAGCACGGAACGTATCCCAGAAACCTGTACCACCAAAGAGATAACCGGGTAAAACTTTTCCGTTGTAAGGACTGTAATGAACTGCTTTTTTGTTTTCATCCAACTCATACAATTTTTGAGGAAACTGTACTGCCCTGTACAGACAGGAATAAAAAGTTTTCACCTGGTCCACCGTGCCACCTTCCACTTTCAGTCTTCCCAGTATTTTATTCCAGGTTGCTTTGGATTTGGATTTTGTGGTTTCAAAATCATCAGCGGCAATTTCCTGCTGCAGGTTTCTTTCAGCCTGCTCAAAAGAAATAAATGAAGAAGCCACTTTCAGGTTTACTTTTTCTCCTTTCCTGGTTGAAAATCCAACGATAGCACCGGCATGTCCCGCTTTCATTTCCAGTGAATCTTTTACCAGGGTTGAATCATGCCAGGTGGCAGTAAAGCTGAATGGCCTGTCGAAGCTGATTACAAAATAGTTTTTGAAATTTTCTGTCACACCACGGCTGTTACGTGTAGAGTAACCAATGATCTTTTTTTGTTCGGGGATGATCCTGATATAAGAGCCCCTGTCAAAAGCATCAATCACTAAAAAAGCACTATCGGTTTCCGGATAAGTCAGGCGGAATTGAGCTGCTCTTTCTGTGGTGGTAAGTTCGGTAGTCACATCAGCATCTGCCAGGTAAACGCTGTAGTAATAGGGTTTGACGATTTCAGCCTTGTGAGAGAACCAGCTGGCTCTTTCATTTTCCCGGAATTTTAGTTTGGTTACCGGCATGATGGAAAATTGGCCGTAATCATTCATCCAGGGAGAAGGCTGGTGTGTTTGCTTGAATCCCCTGATCTTATTGGCACTGTACTGGTATTGCCAGCCATTGCCCATATTATTGGTTTGCGGGGTCCAGAAGTTCATTCCCCAGGGAACGCAGATGGCGGGATAGGTATTTCCATTGGAAAGTTCGTATTTGGAATCTGTTCCCATCAGGGGGTTCACCCATTCAACGGGATCTTTAACCTGCGAAACGTTTTGAGCGGAAATAGAGACCGAATAAATATTGATAAAGGCAAGCAGCAGCAGTTTTTGCATGCAACAAATATAACCAGCTGGTATAAAGTAAAGCGAGAGGCATGGACATAAAAAAAGCTCCAACCAGGTTGGAGCTTTTCAGTTTTATCAGAAACAATTAAGCGATTTCAACATCAGCGCCTGCTTCTTTCAGCTTGGCTACCAGTTCATCAGCTGTTGCTTTGTCAACACCTTCTTTGATTGGCTTTGGAGCACCATCAACGAGGTCTTTTGCTTCTTTCAGACCAAGACCAGTCAGATCTTTAACGATCTTAACCACGTTCAGCTTTGATGCACCGGCAGCTTTCAGGATCACGTCGAAGGTTGTTTTTTCTTCAGCGGCTGGAGCAGCGGCAGCAGGACCGGCAATAACTGCAGCAGCAGCTGGCTCGATACCATACTCAGATTTTAAGAAATCAGCCAGTTCCTGTACTTCTTTTACAGTAAGGCCTACTAATTGTTCTGCAAGATTTTTAACGTCTGCCATTTTGATTAATTTTTTCCCCCTTCATTGCTTTAGACTCCGGAGGATGGTTTAAAAAAATTTGCCTTAGTTAACCCTCAGGCCTGGGTTGTTTTATGTTTCAGGTTTAAGGTTTAAAAGTTTAAAGTTGATGAGAACCTTAAACTTCAAACATTTAACGCTTACTCTGCTGACGGAGTTTCTGCAGCGCCTTCTGCCTGCTTTTCGTGGTGGTGCAACAAGGCAGCCAGTACACGCTTGGCAGGAGATTGCAACAAGCCGATCACTTCACCGATCAATTCATTCTTCGTCTTGATCTGGGTCAGTGTTTTCAGGTTGTTATCACCGCTGTAGATATCACCATTGATGAAAGCAGCTTTCAATTCTGGTCTTTCACCCTTGCTTTCTGTACGGAAAGAAGAGATGATCAGCGCCGGCTCTTTCGGATTCTCCGAGAACATCAGGGCTGTTACATTGTTCAGTGAATCGAAAACGCCGTTATAGCTTTCGTTGTTCAGTGATTCCAGGGCTTTTTTGATCAGGGTGTTCTTAGCCACACGCATTTCAACATTCTTGCTGAAGCAGGCACGGCGAAGTTTAGTCACCTGGTCAACGCTCAGGGATTCTGTATTGGTAACATAGAAGTTGTTGTACTGAGAGAACTTACCCTTCAGCTCTTCTATGATCGCATTTTTTTGTTCTTTAGTCATGACCTTTGATTTTCATCCTTCACCTATGCTAAAGCATAAGTTCAGGACATTTTATTTAATTAGTGAACAAAAGATTTAGTGTCGATGGCGATACCAGGGCTCATGGTTGCAGCCATGGTAAGACCTTTCAGGTAAGTACCTTTTGCTGTTGAAGGTTTTGCCTTGATGATGGCGTTTATCAACTCCTGGCTGTTGGCAGCGATTTTTTCAGGAGTGAAGGAAACGCGACCAATAGAAGCATGGATGATACCAGCCTTGTCAACCTTGAAGGCAATCTTACCACCTTTTACTTCGTTCACAGCAGCTGCCACGTCGTTAGTAACCGTACCAGTCTTTGGGTTTGGCATCAGGTTACGTGGACCGAGGATCTTACCCAGGCGGCCGATCTTTGGCATCACGGCAGGAGTGGCAACAATAACGTCCACATCTGTCCAGCCACCTTCGATCTTTTGAACAAATTCATCTAAACCAACAAAGTCAGCACCAGCGCCTTTTGCAGCGGCTTCCTGTTCAGGACCGCAAAGCACCAATACTCTTTTTGTTTTACCAGTACCATGAGGCAGGGTTACTGTACCACGGATAGCCTGGTCAGCTTTTTTAGGATCTACGCCTAAACGGATATGCAGGTCAACAGACGCATCAAACTTGCAGGTTGTGATATCTTTCACCAACGTGGAAGCATCTTTCAGGCTGTATGCTTTGTTCGCATCAACCTTTGCGTTTGCTACTTTTCTTTTTTTAGGAATGAATGCCATTTCTAGTTCTTTTTAATAGTTAGGTTCATCCGCCATGGGCGGAAAGGAAATTATTTCTGCCAGGGTGCTGTACCTTCTACAGTCAATCCCATGCTGCGGGCTGTACCGGCTACCATGCTCATGGCGCTTTCCAGGGTAAAGGCGTTCAGGTCAGGCATTTTGTCTTTTGCAATCTCTTCTACCTGTGCCCATGTTACCTTGCCCACTTTCTGGCGGTTAGGTTCCTTGGAACCACTCTGAACCTTTGCGGCATCCTTAAGCTGAACGGCTGCTGGAGGAGTTTTGATGATAAAGTCGAATGACTTATCCGTGTAAACTGTAATTAATACCGGGAGAACTTTTCCCATTCTGTCTTGTGTCCTGGCGTTGAACTGCTTACAGAATTCCATGATGTTGATACCCTTGGAACCCAGCGCCGGACCAATTGGAGGTGCAGGATTTGCCTGGCCACCTTTGCACTGTAGCTTTACATAGCCAGTGATTTCTTTTGCCATTTTTTTTCGATTTATTGGTTCAAGCGACCTTTCATCTCAACGACTACTCGATCTTCCAAATTCATCTTTTGCCAGCCAAAGTCCTGAGACCCGGCAGGCATCCGCTTTCGCGAACCTCTCACCCTTGTTTCCCTGGGTGAAAAAAAGAAAGAACTAATTGGGGCCGCAAAGGTAGGTGTTTCAGGCTAAAAAAGAAGAAGGCCAGGAATTTTTTTGTTAAGCAGCTGTTGTAGTTCCTACTCAAACTTCTTCAGCTCATAATTGGTAAATGTATAACTGGGGTCCTGATGGTTCCGGTTCCCAGGCGGTGCCAGGGGGATTTGCCTTCCTTATCCGTGTTTCTGAGCACATAAATGGACTGGGCCGGAGTATAGCCTTCCGCCAGCCTGAATACCTTCTGCCCTTCCTCATCTACCGCTTCATCAATCACAATAAAGCAGTGTCCCGGACTACCCGCATAGACCACAACCGTACCCACCTCAATCCTGTCGGCCTTTTTAAGTTCTTTAGCCAGCGAAATAGTGCTGGCATAAGTATAAACCAGGTCAAGGTATTTTCGGAGGGCCGCGTGTGTTTTTTCAGAAGGACTTCCTGTAATAAACCTGACTCCATTACCAGCGACTACCGGTTTCAATCCCTTGCAGAATTGTTCAAAAGAAAAATAATCCCCACTTACAAAATGAAAACCTATTTCATCAAAACGCTTCTTTTCAAAAAGGTATTCAGCACGCAGGCGCATCAGGGCATCAGCACATTGCTGCAGGTCAGCCTTGCCAACATCATAAGGAATGATGCCCGCGCTCTTCCACTGCTGGTGTATTTTCTTTCCCCTGTAATCAATCACTGGACTGTCTACTACCCTGAGATTCTGAAGAAAGGAAGGCCAGCTCCCCTCCTCAAATTTTTTAGAGACAAGGTCCAGCGGGATTTTATTGGTTTTATCGAATGAAGGATTGGTGGAGGTGGCATTGTTGCAACCTATCATTAGTAATAAAAGCAGCCAGGGTTTCGGCATCACGAAAAATTTTGCCTGAGACGATTAGGCCCGAAAGATTCCATATTCTTTCTGAACTATTCTGTTCTGGCTGAAGCAGCATCGATGATCCTGCCAAAAAATACAGCATTCATCATCAGCTTCATTCCTCCCAGCCAGAATGCCCTGAAATTGGGATTATTATCCATGCTGATCACCCTTCCGCTACCTATGGTCTGCACTGTAACGGCCGAAGCATTTTTGGAAGCATCCTTGTTTTCCTTACTCAACCAGCCGCTTTGTAAGGGGTTGTTCCGGTAGTAAAAAGGATTAGCATAAGGATTCTTACTTCGCTCCATAAAAACCTTATTGCTCTTGAACACACTCAAATAAGGTTCTGTATATCCATAAGCCAGTGGATGACTGAGGTCCGCTTCAGCCCTGAAAATAACGCCATTCATTTGCTGGGCACCTTCCTGCTGTACACGGTCTACGTAAGAATACATTTTTGTACTGTCGATGGATGATTTGATTTTTTTAAATGCAGTGGTGCTGATCCCATTCTGGGCAGCCCAGGTTACTGCATCCTCAAGGCAGATCAGGTTACCGCCGTTCTGGACCCATGTCTTTAATTTTTCCTTGTTCAGATCACCATAACTACCACTAACCATGATCAGTGTATTGTATGCCGAAAGATCAATGCGATTGAAAACAGGGATTTCAAGATGCGTTAATGGAATGTTCATGCGTTGGTCAAAAAGATGCCAGACCTCACCTGCATCCAAGGCATTCACACCAGTACCTACCAGCATGGCTACAGAAGGTTTGGTAAGAACCTGGAAGCGGTTGCTTCCCAGGTCACTACCGGAACTAACATTCCCTGTTTTTACAGCATGAAAATGTACAGGGTATTTATCAGCCAGTTTTTTGATGACGGATTCTATCTGGGCGGATGAAAGGGTTTGCATATTCACGGGAATAAATAAAGTACCATAACCATATTTCCTTTTTTCATTTCCTTCAGTCATTTCAAATGCATTGGTGGCCACCTTTACAGTGATGCCGGATTTCTGCAATTCATAAAGAGCCGCAGGTGCATAGAAGTCAGTCCAGTCGAGCAGGTATCCATAATCAGAATGCCCGCCACTGATGCTTCCTTTGCTGATGATCTCTTCTTTGATTCTTTCCCCATTGAACGAGGAATTGTATTCCGATTGTCCCAATTCTGCATAAGGCAGACCAAAAGCAAGTGGCATGGTCCATGAAGTGATATCATAAAACAGGCTGTCTTTAAAATCCAGGTTCTTTTCAAATATGGCTTTGATCAGACGCCACTGTGGTTGAGATGATGGAATAAGATAAGAAGATGAGTTTTCAAACTGATGTCCTCCTGCTTTCAGGTCATTTTTCAACTTGAAGATTTCAATCTGGTGTCTCAAAAGCATGTTGACGAAAATGGCAGTTTTGGCTTCGTCTTTTTCATCACCAAACACATAGGCTTTGATGGGTGATGCAGCTGCTTCAGTCATGGCAGATTTATAAAATTCACGTTGCCAGTCAAGAAATTCCTTTCTTAAATTTTTCGCACCCTCCAGTGTTGAAAGCGTGGTTATGAACTGATTTCTGATGGTAAATGAAAAATCAAGAATGCCATTGGCAGTTTGTTGTGAGTGTCCGCGGGAGGAAGCCTGTTCGAACAAGATTCCAATGGACCCATTCACATCAGGATAGGTTGAACCCTTGCCATAATAAAAATCGTCGTAGTTCTCTTTTGTAAAATAAAGTGATCCAATCCTGTCGAGAAATGCAGCATGATATTTTCCCAGCTTTGCTGTCAACTCCTGGTTTTTTGATGGTGTGATGGGATTGACCCTTGAAGGAACTCCTGGTTGAAAAAAGAAGGTGGCATTACTCCCCTGTTCGTGATGATCGGTAAGGATATTGGGTTTCCATAAATGAAAATATTTAAGCCTGTTCTGGCTCTCTACATGTTGCGCAGGCAGCCAGTCGCGGTTCAGGTCAAACCAGTAATGATTAAATCTGCCACCAGGCCAGACCTCGTTAAATTCTCTTGAATTAGCATCGGTAACCAGGTTTTTACTTTTATGCTGATTTACCCAGGTCGAAAAACGCTGTAATCCATCAGGATTAAATGATGGATCAAATAGGATGACCACATGATCAAGCAGGTCCTCAATTTTTTTCCCTGCGCCGCTGCCAGGTAATAAGCGCTAAGCAGTGCAGCATTGGCGCCACTTGCTTCGTTGCCATGAATGGAATGACCAATGTAAACCACAACCGGCATTTGATCCGTAGGTAGCGAGGCTGATACAGAAGGATCTGTGAGCTGCACATGTTGCTGCCTGATCTTTTCAAGATCGCGCAGGTTTTTTGAAGAACTGATGATCAGTAAAACCTGTGGTCTTCCTTCATAAGTAAAGCCCATGGTTTCCATCATGATTCTTTGGGGAACTGCTTTTGCCAGTACCTGCATGTAATTGACCAGCCGGTCGTGGGTTACGTGCCAGGCTCCTACCTCATGGTAAATAATTTCTTTGGGTTTGGGCACAGCAGGATCATAATTGATACTATCGGGAAGATAATAACCCAGGTCCTGTGCATGTGCCAGTCGAAGGGAAAACAGTAATAAAAGCAGGATAGTTTTTTTCATGTGCGCATCTTGTTGCTACAAATTAAGCAACAAAAGCATTCTGTAAACATGATGCTTCTTAGTGAATCAGACTATCGGATAAAAGGTACTGGCCTTTTTGGTGAACATCCTTTGGTAATTTATCTGCATAGTCTCTTAGTGCCTTTATGAGTTTTTCTTTGGTCCCGGGAGCAATGGCGTAAAATCCAACGAGACTGCCAGCCGCAACAAATTTTTCACTGATCTCCCAGCTACCCACCATCTCCCAGTCTGCAGGAATCTTTCCCTGGTACAAATGAGGATAGAAAATGCCGATTTCTATATTATGCCTGCTCACATATTCTTTTAAAAAACTGCTATCGAATTGTTTTTTGACCTTCAATATTTCCAGTGTTCCCAATCCTTCCATATCAAAGAGCCTCATATCATCATTAAAAAATGTGGTGGTGCCAATATCATTCATGGCAATGCCGGAGGAAGGGAAATTTTCATGAACAAAGGCCGCCATCTGCAAATGCTGGTCATGAATATTTTTCATGGCACGGTTTGCAAAGGAAGGAATCTGTACACGGATCAGCACCGGCAATAAAACTACAACAGCCAATACCATCGTGATCAGTTTATAAAAACTGCTGCTTCGCATGAACCAGTTCTTCCACTCTTCATATGTGATTGCAAAACCAGTCAGCATGAGTGCCAGCAGGTAGGCCTCGTAGCGGAACATCCAGCCGAAAGAAGCAAAGACCTGGTGTAATATTGTTGTCATTGCAATAACAAGTATCAGGATATGAGCAGGCTTTGATCTGAGTTCTTTTATTGATCTCACCGGGAATAATAAATAATACACCAGGGGAATGAACATAAGAGCCGCAAGCAGACTGTTATTGAGAATTTTTTTAGATACCTCTGTTATGAATCCAAACAATCCGCCATTCACATAATTACTTTTTGCCAGTAAGGAATTAGGAACAAAATAACCACCCTGGAAAATAGAATAGATACCAAAAATCACAACCGGCAAAGCCGCAGCAATTGCAAGAAAGATTACCTGCTTCCAGTTACGGAATACAAACAACCACACGGCTCCTACCAGCCCAATGAGGAAAACGGATTCATAACGGGTGGCAACGGCCAGCAATGCAGTGATTGCATAAAGCAGATCATTCACTTTTTCATTGTTCCATTTTCGATAACTCTGCCAGGCAAACAGCATACAGAAAAAGATTTGAAAACTATGCTCCATGCCCAATACTGCCATTCCTGAAACTGGCACTAAGAGTACAAACAATAAATTGAAGAATAGCGCAGCACCTGCATTCATAAAACGCAGGCTGATTCTTAACGTCAGCCACACAATTGCAGCAGCAGCGATCCAATTGATGGCCAGGGGAAGCCAGGTTTTGATTCCAAATATGGCAAAGCCAAGTGCAAGCGAAAGAGTATACAAAAGTGAAGAAGACGTGGAGGAAAAATTAAAGCGGGTCACTCCCCATACACCATGCTGCTGCAGGTTTTTGGAAATGGCCATATGGATATAGGCATCATCCAGCGGATAGACCAGCTCACCAAAATTTTTGAAACTGCTGTAGAGATTATAGCCAATCAACAGCGAAATGAAAATAAATACGATCAGAAACAAAACCCAAAACCTCATCGTCAAAAATTTTCGAAAAATAGTTTAATCCCGATGATTGAGCAAATGAAGGTCTTTTGCCTTAGGTAAGAAATGAAAGTTACAAGACTTCATCGGGCTTCGATAGTCCAGGAAAAACATTAGTTCCTGAAGCAATCATACTGCCCTTGTCAATGTTACTTACTGGTGTTCATACAATAAAGCAATCCAACATTAACATGTCCCTGCTTTACCAGTTTCATTTTATTGGTACATTTAAAAGATTCAGGCACAGTTTTTACAATACACATGATGTGTATAACTAACCGCAACAGATTACAAGTTCTTTTTTTTATCTTGTAGAAGCTGGGTTATTTGTACCTGATTCAAGCCAGACTTGCAAGAGCCTGGGATTATTAATCGAAAACCTGAACAGATTGAGAGACACAATTATTAACCTCGAGACCGTTAACCCTATAGAGTTCTTTGGAGTAAACAACGGCAAACTTGATATTTTAAAAAAGAAATTTCCCTTATTAAAGATCCTTTCACGCGGAACCCAGTTGAAACTGAGTGGTGCTCCTGAGCAGGTGGATGGCGCCAAGGAAAAGATCGATCTCATTGTGCAATACCTTGAAAGAAATGGTCACATGAGCGAAAATTATTTTGAACAGATCCTTGGAGGCGACGACGCCGAAACGGTGGACAATTTCGTAGAGAGAAATCCCAACGACGTCCTCGTTTTTGGACCCAATGGTAAAACTGTTCGAGCACGTACTGCTAACCAGAAAAGACTGGTAACAGCCGCAGAAAAAAATGATGTGGTCTTTGCCATCGGTCTTGCCGGTACCGGTAAAACCTATACAGCGGTTGCTATGGCCGTTAGGGCACTGAAAAATAAAGCAGTGAAAAAAATCATTCTTACCCGCCCTGCGGTTGAAGCCGGCGAAAGTCTTGGTTTTCTTCCTGGTGATTTGAAAGAAAAGATTGACCCTTACCTGCGTCCCTTATATGATGCTTTGGATGATATGATCCCTGCCGACAAACTGGGTTATTACATGAGCACAAGGACCATCGAAATCGCTCCCCTGGCCTATATGCGCGGAAGAACACTTGACAACTGCTTCATCATCCTGGATGAAGCGCAGAATGCAACGGACCTTCAGCTCAAAATGTTCCTGACACGTATTGGTGCCAGCGCCAAAGCCATCATTACGGGTGATCTTACACAGGTGGATCTGCCAAAGAACCAGAAAAGCGGACTGGCAAAGGCAAGCCGCATTCTTAAAAATGTTGATGGCATTGGCTATATAGAACTGGATGAAGAAGATGTGGTTCGTCATAAACTGGTGAAAGCGATTCTGAAAGCCTACGACAAGGAAAACCTCAGAGAGCAGGAACTGGAAGAAGCAGAAAAAAAAGAAAGAAAGGAAAGAAGGTATTACGACAGGGAAAGAGACAGGGATTAATTCCTTTGATCAAACAACAGAACATCAATTCCACTGGAATCAACTCATAGTATTAGTTTTGCAGGAATGAAAAAATTGATCCTTTTAAATTTTTTGTTCCTGCAATTTTTTTGCGCCTGTAATAATCCTGATAAAACTACTGAAGCAGAAAGCGATCTTGATGCTGCCCGAAGCTTCATCAGAAGCGCGCTGGATGGCAACTTCACTGTGGCCAGAAGCCTGATGATCCAGGACTCTGTTAACAACAGTAAGCTGGATGATACCCAACGCACCTGGGAACGCATGAAGAAGGAAGACCAGATCAACTATCACGAAGCTTCCATTAATATTCATGATGTAAGACAGCTAAACGATAACAGCGCAGTTGTCATTTATTCCAATTCTTTCAAGAAGGTACACGATTCAGTGAAGGTGGTAAAAGTGGATGGCAAGTGGCTTGTAGATCTTAAATATACTTTTGGTCAAACCGATTCCACAAATGTTCAATAACCTTTTGCTTGTAGGATTGGGAGGAGGATTGGGAAGTATCCTTCGCTACCTGGTTCAACGTAATGTCAATGGCATCTATCCTTATGGAACATTCCTGGTGAATGTTGCAGGATGTCTTCTGATTGGCATGCTCTGGGGTTTAACACTAAAAGGTTTTGACGAGCAGAAAAGACTGCTGCTGGCAACAGGATTTTGCGGAGGCTTCACTACTTTTTCAGCCTTTTCACAGGAAAGCATACAAATGATATCCGAAAGCCGCTGGCTCAGCTTCGCCATTTATACCGGTGGCAGCATTATTGCCGGATTGCTGGCAACCATTATTGGTTTTAAAATGATGAATTAAAAATGAAAACAATCAATGTACTTCATCCCTGGCATGGAGCCTCTTATGGAGACCAGATTCCGGGAAAGGTGAACGCCATGATAGAGATCCCGCAAGGATCCAGGACCAAATACGAAATAGATAAAGAAACCGGATTGCTTAAGCTTGACCGTGTGATCTATTCATCTTTTCATTACCCTGTGAATTATGGTTTCATACCACAGACTCTTGGTGAAGATGGAGATCCCCTTGACATCCTGGTTCTATGTTCTCAATCCATACAGCCGCTCTGTCTTGTACAGGCAACAGTGATCGGCAATATGCAAATGATAGATTCAGGAGAAAAAGATGATAAGATCATTGCAGTAGCGAGTAAGGATCCTTCTGTCAATCATTATTCTTCCATCGAAGAAATGCCTCCTCATTTTCTGAATGAACTGCGGAATTATTTTGAGCAGTATAAAGTTCTTGAAAACAAACAGGTGCAGATAGAAGAATTCCAGTCAGCAGAAATCGCCTATTCTATCATTCACGAAGCGATACAGCATTATAAAGAAAAATTCGCCTGACCATGCGAATACAAAATAAACCTCAGCAAATGACCATACAGATCGTTCTTATTCTTATTGTCATCGGACTGGTTGCTGGCATGCTCAGTGGACTGGTAGGAGTTGGCGGCGGGATCATTGTTGTTCCTGCACTTGTTTTCTTTCTTGGCTTTAGCCAGCTCCAGGCACAGGGCACCTCTTTAGGTTTACTTTTGTTACCTGTGGGTATACTTGCTGTTGTAAGCTATTACAACAAAGGATTCATCGATATCCGGGTGATCGGTATTATGGCCGCTGCATTTGTTGTAGGTGGATGGCTGGGCAGTAAACTGGCAGTTTCACTTCCGGAACTTACGGTGAAACGCATCTTTGCGGTCCTGCTTTTTTATACCGCAATTAAAATGCTGGAATGGGATACAGCGATCATCAAATGGATCAAAAACCTGTTTAACTAAATCTCCATTCTATTGTACCAAAAATCAGAGTACTCTTCTTATTGAGTTGAGCTGGTGTGTTCTTTTACCATTTTCCCTGTTAATGATTCCTTCGCTGTCGAGGCTATCAATGCGAACCTTACCCGAAGCATGAATCAGCTTTCGATCATTTAATATGATGCCCACGTGAGTGATCTTTCCATTTTCATTGTGAAAAAAAGCAAGGTCACCTTCTTTCGCCTCCTGCAAACCTTCAACAGCTGTACCCATCGTTGCCTGCTGATAGGCATCGCGCCAAAGGTGTACACCCAGAACCTTGTAAACAGTTTGTACAAACCCACTGCAGTCCACCCCCATCAGTGTTTTCCCTCCCCATAGATAGGGAGCATTGATCCAGGCATGAACAGTTTTAAGTAAAAGGTCGGGGCCTGGTGGCTGGTGAATATTTCTGTACGTACCATGGTATTTATAATCATGATCCCAAAGCAGCCTGGTTTCCGGATCAAAGCCTGTTAGAAAAGAACCCATAGGAAGGTTGATCAACTGGTCGGGCAGTGTAACAGGATTGATTAATGAGGTGGCAACAAACTGGTGTTCTTCCAGCGCATGTGCTTCATCTATAAAACTAACGAGGTGATGCGTGAGCCATCCTTCATAATTATCATACAGCGCTCTTACTAAAAACCATTCTCCTTTTTCTTCAAGAATGGTCATGGTTTCTCCAAACAATAACTGGTTGGTCATCTCTGACCTGTGGCTGTCCTCTTTTCTAACCGGGGCCGCCGGCACCGTACATATAGCATACTTCATAAAAACCTGAAGAAGTTGATTTGATTATGCAAATTTGCACTGTTTGCATCATATCAGCCCCTGAAAACAAAACTATCGACCAGACCAAATGTAAATGAAGTCCAACCGCTACGACCATATCTCCGACACAGAACTTCTGGGATATTATTATGGTGATAAGAACCAGGAATGGATCGGCATATTGCTCGAACGCTACACGCTACTGCTGCTGGGTGTTTGCATGAAGTATCTGAAAGATGAAACTGAAGCAAAGGATTGTGTGCAACAGGTCTTTCTTAAGGTATTGACAGAAGTTTCCAAATACAGGATCGAATATTTCAAGTCCTGGCTATACATGGTGGCTAAGAATCATTGCCTGATGCGACTGCGAAATAAGGGAGCAAAAGGTGTAAAGGAATTACAGGAAAAACATGCAGTAGCAGCACCGGAAACCGACAAACAGGAAATAGCAGAGAATGAGAAAACCTATGAATTACTTGAAGAAGCCATTCAGGAACTGGGAGAAGAGCAGAAGCAATGCGTAATTTTGTTTTACCTGAAAAAGAAAAGCTATACTGAGATCAGCAATATAACAGGCTACAGCATGATGCAGGTAAAAAGTTATATTCAAAATGGCAAGCGAAATCTAAGGATCATCCTTGACAGAAAAATGAAAGGCGAAAGCAGGAAATGAACGAGAATTTAAAAGACATATTATCCAATCTGAATCCTGATATTGACCAGGAAACACTTCTCCTCTATCTGCAGGGAAAGCTTACACCCCAACAGCAACATGAGGTAGAAAAGCAAATGATGGATAATGATTTCGATGCCGACGCACTGGAAGGACTACAGGACTTCAACGATAAAAAAAAGATCAATGCCCTGGTTGAACAGCTGAACCTCGATTTAAAAAAGAAAACAGAAAAGAAAAAAAAGGCCAGGAAAAGAAAAGAACTTTCCATTGATCCATGGGTGATCATTGCCATTGTGCTGATACTGGCCCTGGCCGCGCTGGCCTATTTTATCATCAACCAGAGAATGCAGGGCCATTAACATTTTTTAGCACCACGAATGAAACAAAGTAAACACCAGGGGCACTAGGTTTCCTCCATCTTCGTGTCCTCTGTGCATTCCTTCGTGCACTTAGTGATCCTTCATTTACTTTAGGAATACTCCCATAAAAAAAGCTGCAGATCATGCATTCATCTGGCATCATCTGCAGCTTCAAAAATTATTAATTACCTTATTGGTACTGGATATAAATAGGCACAGGTGTCAGGTTCAATACATCTTTATAAGGCATCAGTTCCTTGAGGCCCGACTTCTCTGTATCATTTACATAGAATAATTTAAATCCGGTGAACTGTACTGGTTCATTCTGTATCCAGTGCCTGTAGGTTCCTTTTTTCAGTTCCGGTGGTCCCCATCCATCCATGTCCATAATCACCTGCACTTCAGGTACCAGCTTAATATTTTTTGCATTGGTCACCATGCCCTTTGTAAAGCGGTGCACCATAAAGATCTTGGGAGGCAGGTTATTCTTTTTGACAATTCCTGCCAGGTAATCAATGATCCAGTTCAGGTCCACTGCATCCAGTGATCCGATAACGCTACCAGGACGCGCATTGCCTTTTGCTTTCATGGCAAATTCGGGGTCGATACCAAAATGCACATTGGGTAAGGAAAGATATTTTTCAAATTGTGGAACTTCTGACTGAACATCACTGAGGCCTACCTGCACATCAATAAATACCTGCGCGTTGATCTCCTTCGCCCAGTTGATGATGGTATCTATCTGGTGCAGCGGCATGCGGTAGCGCCATTTGCCATCCTTACCTGCGGCACCCTGCGCTGTTACAGCAATATAATGCAGTGCAGGAATGGATTTGATCACTGTATCCAGCTGGTTCCATTTCTCTACTTCTGCCATCAGTTTGGGAATCATTTCTTTTTTGGGCCATTTGCCAAGTGCTCCCATTTTATTTGAATAGAGATTGCCATAATAAGCAACGATCCTGTTGAATGGAAGCAAAGCTCCGGGCAATGGATAATCATGCTTTACAGGCCATTTACCTGTTGTATCTCCATTGGCAAGGTGCTTCATCAGCTCATCATACTTTGCGGTATCAAGCGTGGCGGCCGATTTTACCATATTTTTTTCCGGAGCTGTTGTGTCGCTTCCATTGGAAGCAGCAGCTTCAGCGGGTTTGGATGAATTTCCACAACTAAATAAGAGGAATGCAAATGCAGGGAGGAGCAAGTTTTTCATGAACATGTATTGAAATTGATCAAGTCCCAAAGAAAAAGAAAAAAGACCATCTTAAAACTATGTTTTGGCATTTTAATAAATATTTCTATGGCATAGTTGATCGCCGACTGATTTAAAAAAGATTATGGAAAAAAATAAAGACCAATTCAGCAGAAACAGGACGGCAGACGAAGGAAGAAATCATGATCCAGGTTTAAGAGATGAATCAGCCGCCCAGCCAGGTGTAAGTACGGCGAGCAGTAGCGATACTGATGAAGCCAATCAACACCTCACGAGAACTACCGTCGATCATGAAAGGATGGAAACTTATGAAGATCAAAAAGCAGATCCTGATTTTGATAATGTTTAAGTTCAAAGAAAGCGTCCCGCCAATGGCGGGACGCGTCATTTAAAAGCCACCAATCAACACAAATCATGCTTCTCTTTCGCCACCGTTGTTTTGCTCTTTAGACCTTCTGCCACCGGAGCTCTGTCCACCTCTTCTTCCGATCTCGCTCATGTGCTCACGGTTCTGGCTCACGATCTGACCACCTTTCCTTCCGGCCATTCTTGCCTCTTCACTGCTCCACTCATGCGCCACACCCAGACGGTGAGCCGCTCTTCCACCTTCACTGGCAATTTGCTTTTGCCTTTCAGGACTCATGGCCGCAAAACCACGGCTCGACTTTCTTCCGTTTGATTCCTCATTACGCGAAACATTTTGCTCCATTTCATTATTTTGATCCGTTCCGCTATTTCGATTTTCAAACTGATCTCTTTGTTCAGGCATAACACAGATTTAATGGTTAACGAATTTGCTGGTTTACTGCTTTTCCAACAAAATGATGCCTAAGTCTTTTAAAGGGGAAAAATGAATCTTATGGGTAAATTTTGGTATAGAAATCAACAGTTTGTGTAAGGTTGGGTAAGCGGGCGGGACAGTAATATGGTGAGTGGTGAGTGGTGAATGGTGAATAGTAAGTATCTGGAGGGTGAGTGATTTCTACTCCTTGAGGATTTGAAAGTTGTCAAAAGATTGATCTGCGGCTGGATTGATCACAACATCAGTGACCCTGGCTCCCCTGGGTCCTCTCCTGCACCAATGTATGAACTGGTCTAATTGTTCCTGGGTTCCTGAAACCATGGCCTCCACTTCACCTGCTTCGGTATTTTTCACCCATCCTGTACAACCAAAACTCCTGGCCATGTCCTTGGCGGTTGCCCGGTAAAAAACTCCCTGCACTTTTCCCCTGATGATCAAATGAAAGGTTGGCATCTTCGAAAATAATGAAAAGCAAAACAAGGAAGAGACATCGGGAAACGGGAAACGAGAAACGGCAATGTGAGACATAAAAATCAAGGCATGGGAAGACATCGGCAAACGGCAAACGATAAACGGCAATAATATGCAACTCTGCAAAATATTTTCAGGAATATGACCCAATGCTGAATAGCCTTTTAACTGTACATGAGTGCGACGCAACAGAAGATGATAGTAGCAATGCTGATGATATCCAAAAAACAAAGACGCTCTTTCAAAGAATACAAAGTCAATTAAGGAAGCGGTGATTTGTTTACCGGCATTAGCACTACTATTAAGCTTTACTTGTGTCACTCACTTGTACGTCTGGTACTTTATTGAGCATTGCTCCTACTTTACTTTCCGGTTGGTACCAACTTTACCTTAGTTCCTTATTTTTCATTGCCCTCAGCATTTGTCCAAAGTCCTGGTGATTGATAAATGCATTGACAGCAGCAGCGATCCTTTTTATTCTGGTAGGCTCTGTTTTGGCACTGCGGATCCAGTTGGAAAAATAATTTTGATGTCCCTGTGGAAGATTTTTAAAATACTTCATCGCCTCCGGTTCATCTTCCAGGCATTTCATTAAAGCTGCAGGAGGAAGAAGAGGAGTTTTATCCAGTTCCATTTTAACACGCAGTTGCGCACCAATTGGTTTTTTAATTCCCTTGCGAATTGCTGCATTCAGGGTCATGATGAAATCGCCGTTACCCATGGGTAACAGTGCCAGTTTTGAAAAAACAAATGAATCCAGCTTTCCTTTTACCCTGAAGCTTTTGCGCTGTCCGGGTAATAGCTTCTCTGTTATGGTCGACGGCACATCAATATAGGTCCAGCCGGTTTTTTCACCCTGGCTTCCAAATTTTTTGATGGTTGCCGTAAACTCCACCATCAGTAAGCGATTTTATTTTCCATTTGTTTCCAGTCTTCAAAAACTTTTTTCGCCTGATCGTGCGGATGATGAATGAATGGGATTTGCCTGTCGATATCCCTCTTTTCTATTTCTTCATAGATAAACTGGTCATCAAAATTGATGGCTGCAGCCTCTTTCTTGGTATTGGCATAGATCACTCGTTTGGGTCTTGCCCAATAAATAGCACCAAGGCACATGGGACAGGGTTCACAACTGGCATAAACATCACAATCAGTCAACTGGAAGGTTTGAAGGTTTTTACAGGCCTCCCTGATGGCCACTACTTCGGCATGCGCTGTAGGATCATTGGTAGCGGTTACCTGGTTACAGCCTTCACCCACTATCACCCCATCTTTTACGATCACGCAGCCAAAGGGTCCGCCTTTCAGGGATTGCATGCCTTTTGCCGATAACTCGATCGCTCTTTCCAGGAACTTTATTTCTTCACTGCTCATGCCGCAATTTACAATTTGACCGGTTTTAGAAACCGATTCATTTATCCCTTCATTTTACAGTTCATCAAAATCATGCAAATAGCCATGATAACTGTACCGAACTTCTATTACTAAAATACCAGTCATGAAACTACTGGGCTTGTTGTTTATTTTAATAACCTCTGGTTGTGCTCAAACCAATTCACAAAACAAAGACAAAACAGATCTGGTAGTTGGTGGAAACTGTGAGGGCTGCGAAGCGGTTCATGAATCAGCTGTAAGTTTTGAAGATCTTTCTGAAGTTGATACGCTTCCCGATTACCAAGAACAGGGTGAAAAGATCAGGGTCTTTGGTTATGTATTTCAAAAAGATGGAAAAACTCCTGCGCCAGATGTAGTGATCTATACCTATCATACTGACCAGCAAGGAAATTATTCTCTTAAGGGAAATGAAAAGGGCTGGGGTAAAAGACATGGCTATATCAGGGGATGGATTAAAAGCAATGAGAAAGGCTTCTATGAATTTTACACGTTAAGACCTGCCTCCTATCCCAACAGTCAGAATCCGCAGCACATACATGTAACCATTAAGGAACACGGTAAAACAGCCTATTGGATTGATGAATACCTTTTTGATGATGATCCTTATTTTACCAATGAACAGAGACAAAGAGAGCAACAACGTGGCGGCAGTGGCATCCTGCATTTAAAAAAAGAAAACAATATCATGCAGGCAAGAAGGGATATTATTCTTGGTAAAAATATTCCTGCCTATCCTTCATGATCATCAGCCGCCTGAAACACTTCCTGCAGGGCATAAGTATTTATAGGTGCTTTTTGTTGAAATGATACATTGATCATGGCCTGAGCTACTTGTTTTACAGGAATGGGCCTTTGTTTTTTCAGTATCCCCAGTTTATTGAGAAAGTGCATGATGTTCAGAGCTGCTTTTTCACCTGGCCTGTTTTCCTTTCGTTTGCCTTTCAGCATGCCGGGTTGAAGGATGTGAATGTATTTGAAAGGAAGCTGGCTGATATCCCGCTCCAATTCTCCTTTCATTCTGGTATAAAATATTCTGGATTTTGGGTCAGCCATTGCAGATGAAACCAGAACATATACAGGCACATCATTTTTGGCTGCAGCCGCTGCCACCTGATATTGGTAGGTATGATCTACCAGGTATTGGGCCGACTTGCTACCAGCAGTTTTTAAGGTTGTACCCATTACAGAAAACAACACATCGCCGCTCACGAGATCACTCCAGGAGTCGGGCAGGTTAAAATCAACCAGGTATTCTTCCAGCTTTTCATTTTGCAGTTCCAGGTTTCTCCTGGTCAGTACTTTAATATGGGAAAATCTCTGATCTTCCAGGAGGAGTTGCACCAGCTCTATTCCTACCAGTCCTGTAGCTCCAATGACGATGGCAGTCCTGTCGTACATAGAACGAAGTTATAGTTACCGTTGTTGATTTCCTGAACCATAATAAAAGAAAAGCCCGGTAGAGATTTACCGGGCGTGGTTGTTTTACATAGATCCTTAGAGATTATGAAAGCTTCTTTTTCAGTATCAGCAGGCTCACCGAAGCCATAACAGCCATGATGGTACGAAGAAAATTTTTTGACTTGCCGTTGAGGCTTGAACTAGGTGTATATAAAGACGTATCGCCATTTAATGCCGCGATTACTGCAGATTCAAAATCGTGCATGGCCATGGCCATTTCGGGATGGTTCTGAAAAGACTCCCCATTGGGTAAAGTGGCATGCAAACTAAGCCTGGTATACTGGTCGTTCAGAGGAAGCAGGGACACGTCAATAAAGTATTCTTCAGCTTTTTCGGTTTGTTCAAACACAAACCTGAATTTCTGGAGCATTTTATTTTCTGACTGGAGCTTGATATGAGGTGCAAAGACCGGTATGGATAGCAGGGATTCCCTGGTGAGTTGCTCGGAAGCGCTTACAAAAGACTCCCGGCTAAGAAAATTTTGACGTGGCATGGCTTTTCAATTTAGGGTTTCGGATCTTGTTTGCTCCACTAAAGTAGAAAGGCTTTTTAAATATTGCAATCGGTAAATTGCCTGTTTTTTTATAAGTATAAACCCGATAAAAACAGCTCCAGACCGGGAAAAAAGCTCATTTCTGTACAATTTTACCCCTGGCACTTCTTTTGTCGCCCCATTCCCATGACTACAATTCAAATGAGCGCCACGGATTTCAGGGAGAAGATCTTCGACTATGAAACGGAAAAAGAATGGAAGTATAAGGGCAGCCTGCCAGCCATAATTGATTTTTATGCGGACTGGTGTGGTCCCTGCAAGGCCGTAGCTCCCATCCTGGAGGAACTTGCAATAGAGTATGATGGTCAGCTCAATATCTTCAAGATAGACACAGATAAAGAGGCTGAATTATCCTCACTGTTTGGAATTCAGAGCATCCCAACTCTTTTGTTTATTCCGGTGGAGGGCAACCTCATGGTACAAAAAGGCGCCTTGCCCAAAAATGTGCTGAAGCAGGTAATTGATGAAAGGTTGCTACAAAAATCCTAAGGCTTTTTATCATTGCCCTTCCGGTCTTCAGGATTCTTCTCTTCTCTTGTTTCTTTTATATTGGGTACCTGGGGAGAACCATCGTGAGTCACTTTTACAAAAGCATTGTCGGTATTTTTAAGGGGAGCATCCTGCTGAGGGAACTTCTTATCCTTTTCCATAATTTTTTAAAATAAGGGTTCAAAATTCCTTCCAGCTGACAGAGTTTATATTGCTGATGACAGGTAAAAAAAACTGCGGCTACCCGTTACCTTCCATGTATTCAAATTTTTTTGAACCAGTCAGGAAAACTATGCGGTTTCCGTTTTATCTTGTATTGTCAGTAATACTACTGTAGTGCTGGCATAATTATTTAGCAACTAAAACGTATCCCTATTGTATTATTTAACCTTAAACACCATGCGTCACCTTTTACTTCCATTTTGCCTCCTGGCAATTCTTTCTTCCTGCAAAAAGGATAAGGAAGAAAATCAGCCCATTCCCAATAACAAAGCAGTTGCCTGGATCAAGACTTTTGGAGGCAGCAATTATGATTTTGCAAAAGCAGTGGTTCAACTTCCCAATGGCCATTATGTTATGGCGGGAACCACAAGAAGCATCGATGGAGATGTTGCCGGAAGCCGCGTGGGCTATGACCCCTGGATCGCAGAAATTGATACAGCCGGCACCCTTCTCTGGAGCAAGGCCTTTGGCACTAATGCGGATGAACATACCGACAACCTGGTTGCCACATCAGATGGAGGATTTGTTCTGGTAGGTCACATCGGCTTCAACTTCGATACAACATCCAACCAGGGATGGATCATCAAGACCAATGGCAGCGGTTCTGAAGTATGGAGAAAAGATTTTACTACCAGCAATGATTCAAAAATTCTGGATGTGATCTCGAACATTGATGGCAGCCTGGTAATTGCAGGCTACACTACAACTGCCAACGGAAGAGATGGCTGGATTGCCAAGCTTGATGGTTCCGGAAATGAAGTATGGAATAAAACCTTTGGCGGAACTAAAGAAGACCAGCTCACCAGCATTTCAATTGCATCTAATGGAGGTTATGTTGCCAGCGGATTTACACAAAGTTCAGACATGAACCTTTCGGCTAACAAAGGCAGTTTTGATGGATGGATACTTAAGATTGATGATAACGGAACCATGCAATGGTCAAAGAATTATGGCGGCAGTGGTGCAGATTATTTGAAAAGCATCGTTCGCAGTACCGACGGAGGTTATGTATCTGTAGGCAATAGCAACAGTTCCAATGGAGATATTACCCAGAACCGCGGCAATTTTGATGAATGGGTTTTAAAAATAGATGTCAGCGGTAATAAACAATGGGTGAAAACCTATGGTGGTGCCAATGATGAATATGTTACAGGGGTTGTAACCACACCGGATGGTGGCTACCTGAGCATCGGCTATACCAACAGTACGGATTATGATGTTACCCGCAATACCGGTGGCTTTGGTGGATGGTTGATCAAAATGGATGGCAGTGGTAATAAAACCGCCAGCAGCACTTATGGTGATAATTATGATGAACTGGTAGATGATGTGATCCGCACCAGCGATGGAGGATACATCATAGCCGGACAAACTTATAATCCCGCAAAAACTTATGATGCCTGGCTGGTTAAGATACAGCCGCTCTGATAAAAATTAAAAAAGATCCCGCTGCAAAGCGGGATCTTTTTTATATAAATCCTTTGCATCCCACCGCGCCGCAACGGCAGGGTCTTGTTCCTTCATGATGCGTTTCGCCATAGTTACAGGTAAGTTCTTCTTCCTCACCAATTCTTTTCAATGCATAAAACTCAACATAATTTCCAATATTGCGCATGAAAGTATTGGGTCTGCAGGAATGATTGATAAATTTCAATTCATTGCTGTTATTGCTTGCATCCAGCGCCATGCCATTCCATAATTCAACTATGGAAACAGCCTTCAATTGAATTGCTTTTTTTCTTGCCAGTTTTTTGGAGATAAGATGACCCGCCAGTGTTCCTATTTTCTTTCGTGCAGGAATAGACTCAGCAGCAAAAGCTCCTCTTCCATGTATCCTGCTTTTACCGGTTCTTATTTTGAAATTGATCCTACCCTGAATGAATGGAGATGACATATACTAAGAAAGAGGCAAGGTATAGAAAGAAATAATACGAGTAAAAAACCGAAATTTTATTCAGTAGACCTACTATTGTTTGTGATCACTAAAAAAGGCAATATTGTACCATATTTATTAACAAGCAAATGTTACGTTTTGGTTAGTACCCCTGTTTCTACAGGGGTGCTTTATTATCAGCAATGCCCCAGCATCCAGTAGATCAAAATAAAAATAAGAATCGTACTAAGACATCCACCACCTAGTTTCTTGGCGCCGTATCCGGCGATCAAAGCCCTGAGCCAGTTTTGCATATGATTGTTTTGATGCAATCAATTCAAAAAACTATGCCATTTCAATTTCTTATTTCCTGGGGTAGTAAAACAGGTCCACCGATGATCCGATGCTTTTTTCGCTAACTGTATAATATCCCTTACCATCATTGGCAAAACAAACCGCCTCACCCTGAAGTTCATGCGAATGGGACAACGACCTGTAAGTATTAGTCAAAGCCTGTGCAATGGTCTGGCCCGGATTGCGCTGGTAATAATAAATGCCTGCATAAGTTCTTAACAGTATCTCCTTTCCATCTGCAGACTGGGTAGCTGCCGTTACTCCATTATAGGGAACGGTGCCTACAAAGTCCGCTACCATGACTGAAGCATAGGGATAGTCCAGCTTATAGATCCTGGAAAGAGCATCTCTTTTGGTGATGATAAAAATAGTTTTGGTATCAGCATCTACTAAAAATGCTTCAGCATCGTGAGAGCCATCGGGATAAGTGAAATTAATTTTCTCAACAGTAAAGATCGTATCTGCAGATGCCTGTGGTTCGGCAAACCTGTAAAAAGCATAAGAAGGATAAACCTGGTTGTTATCACCTGTTTCCGCGATATAGATATCCTGATTCACAATCGCCATCTCTTCCCAGTCGCGATTGGAAGTTCCTTTGATGAAAACCTGTTTTACTACAGTTCCATCATTTTTCAGAAGATTGATCTGCGTAGGTGTGCCGCTATCTTCATTGGCCCATAAATGCCCGGGATTGATCTTGCTGGAAGCAAGACCAGAGATCTCGTTGATCAAAGGCAAAACATGATTCACCTGTGGAATAGAATCAAATGGTAAGGAGTTTACATCATTTTCATTTTTACGGCACGACATGGATGTATGAAGAATCAGGATGACAATACAGATCAACTTCAAGAATTTCATGCGCGCAAAATAAACAAAGCCTTTGAATTTACAGGCATACACGAATCCATTATCTCTTAGTAGCAAATAGTCCCTCGCAATAGATTTAATGGGGCATTAGCCCCATCATCTTCGTAGCAAACATTAGCAGAGAGAAGGGTTAAGGGGCGTAGCCCTATAATCTCGATTCCAGGGCTACGCCCCCGGTTAAATGGTGGTTGTAGTTTTTTACGAAGATTCAAGGGCTAACGCCCCTGGATGCATAATCGTTGTAATTAAGATGATGTAATGGTTAAAGCCCCTGGAGGTGTGGAGGTTGTAATTTTTACAAACAATCAAGAACAATCGCCCATGATCTGATGCTGTAATTGCACAAAAAACCCCGGACCAGGCCGGGGTTTAGGTTTTCATTTCAAATTAAACAGCATGTGGCTGCTCCACATCATTACGGAACACTACCACACCATCAAATACATCTACCAGCACAGGCTGCGACTTATCGATATGTCCCGCCAGTATCCGCTTACTCAACTGATTAACGATCTCTTTTTGTATCAGTCGTTTCAAAGGCCTTGCACCAAACTGAGGATCGAATCCATTTTCAGCCAGGTAATCCAGAAGGTAGTCTGAATAACGCAGGTGGATACCACTTTGAAGTACCAGGTTTTTCAAGGCATCCAGTTGTATCCTGATAATACCTTTGATCTCTGATTTCATCAATGGCTGGAAGAGTATGATCTCATCTACCCTGTTGAGAAATTCAGGCCTGATGGTTTCACGCAGGCGCATCATCACTTCTTCTTTTGTTTTTTCTACTACTTCATCCTTATTCTTTTCGGTTACATGTCCAAAATTTTCCTGAATGATATCACTTCCCATGTTGGAAGTCATGATGATGATGGTATTCTTGAAATTAACTACCCTTCCTTTGTTATCGGTAAGCCTTCCATCATCCAGTACCTGAAGCAATACATTCCAAACGTCAGGATGCGCTTTTTCAATTTCATCCAGCAACACTACCTGGTAAGGCTTACGGCGAACAGCTTCTGTCAATTGTCCACCTTCATCATATCCCACATATCCCGGAGGTGCACCTACCAGCCTGCTGACCGTATGTTTTTCCTGGTATTCACTCATGTCTATTCTCGTCATCATGTGCTCATCATCAAAAAGATAATCAGCAAGCGCTTTGGCCAGTTCGGTTTTACCTACTCCTGTTGTTCCCAGGAAGATGAAAGAACCAATGGGTTTCTTTGGATCACTGAGTCCTGCCCTGCTTCTTCTTACAGCATCGGCAACAGCTGTGATGGCCTCATCCTGACCAATCACACGTTTGTGCAATTCATCTTCCAGTTGCAACAATTTTTCTTTTTCACTCTGCATCATTTTGCTCACAGGAATACCTGTTGACTTGGCAACGCTTTCAGCAATATCCTCAGCATCCACTTCTTCTTTCATGAGCCTGCGTGAATGTGTGCTTAATTCATCGAGTCCTTTCTGCAGCTCCACAATTTTTTCCTGCTGCTCCTTGATCCTGCCATACCTGATCTCGGCAACCTTTCCATATTCGCCTTCGCGCTCGGCTTTTTCAGCTTCCTGCTTCAATGATTCAATGCTTGCTTTTGCATTCTGGATCTTTTCAACCAGTTCTTTTTCTTCCGACCACTTGGCTTTCAATGTATCTCTTTCAACAGCAAGATTGGCCAGTAAGGTATTCAGGTCTTTCAGTTTTTCTTCATCGTTCTCTCTTTTGATCGCTTCCCTTTCTATTTCAA
Source organism: Bacteroidota bacterium (assembly GCA_023386045.1). GTDB lineage: Bacteria > Bacteroidota > Bacteroidia > Chitinophagales > Chitinophagaceae > Flavisolibacter. The sequence goes on along the minus strand of JAEWKK010000030.1, from coordinate 235,360 downwards.
GCTGGCGTATCTGCCTTTCGAGTTTATCCAGTTCTTCGGGCATGGAATTCATTTCCAGTCGCAGCTTGGCAGCACTTTCATCAATCAGGTCAATAGCCTTATCCGGAAGAAACCTGTCAGTAATATATCTTACAGATAATTCTACGGCAGCAATGATCGCTTCATCCTTGATACGTACATGGTGGTGTGTTTCATAACGATCTTTCAGACCACGTAGGATGGAGATTGCATCTTCAATGCTGGGCTCATCGATCATTACTTTCTGGAAACGGCGTTCCAGTGCTTTATCTTTTTCAAAAAATTTCTGGTATTCATTCAGTGTGGTGGCACCAATGGCTCTCAATTCTCCACGGGCTAGTGCAGGCTTGAGAATATTGGCCGCATCCATGGCGCCTTCTCCACCACCGGCACCTACAAGTGTATGGATCTCGTCGATAAAGAGAACGATCTCACCATCACTGGTAGACACTTCCTTGATCACTCCTTTCAATCTTTCTTCAAACTCGCCTTTGTATTTCGCACCAGCAATGAGTTGACCCATATCGAGTGCATAGATGATCTTTGATTTGAGGTTTTCAGGCACATCACCATTCATGATGCGCATGGCCAGTCCTTCAGCAATGGCTGTCTTACCAACACCTGGTTCACCTACAAGAATGGGATTATTTTTTGACCTGCGGGAAAGAATATGAAGTGTACGCCTGATCTCTTCATCACGGCCAATCACAGGATCGAGCTTACCCTGCCTGGCCAGTTCATTCAGGTTCTTGGCATATTTGTTTAGCGCATTGAATTGCGTTTCCTGAGTTTGAGATGTAACGGTTGAGCCCTTACGAAGATCATTGATGGCAGCCACAAGGCCTTTCTCTGTCAGACCAAAATCCTTCAAAAGCTTGGCCGTATTATCGTTGCCCTGTACCAGTGCAAGAAGAAGGTGTTCAGGAGTAATGAATTCATCACTGAACTGCTTTAGTGCAGCACCTGCTCTCAGGATCACTTTATTGGCTTCCTGTGAAATGGACTGGGCGGGATCACCGCCACTTACACGTGGCAGTTTTTCCAATTGAATATCCAGCCTGTTTTCCAGCTGCTGTACATTCACTGCATTTTTTTTCAGAAGGTATTCAACCGGAGAGTCGTTTTGTTCCAGAAGGGCTTTGAGGATGTGTTCAGTTTCTATATTCGCATTGGAATGGTTGAAAGCCAGCTGTTGCGATTGCTGAACCACTTCAGCGGCTTTGATAGTGAAATTGGATAGATTCATATGATCAATATTTTGTTTTCTTTAGTGAATTTTAGACTAAGTTCACAAACTTGAATCCAATCATAAAGCCCCAGAAACAATGTCATTCAAAATTAAAACTAACTGCCTGAAATTCAGTTCAGCTCTACTTTTCCTGCTAATCTTTCAGTTTGCTTACAGCCAGGGCAATAAAAAACAGCCCAAAGAAATCGGTATCAATGAATACTCAAACCTTGATGCGGTATTTCAAAAGAATGCAAAAGCTTTGGGAAATGATGCTGTTGCTCTTTTATGGAAAGACACTTTAGTATACAAAAGAGAATTAGGAGAATTTGATACAAAGTCGGTAACAGAAATAGACGCTGCCAGCAGCTGGCTGACCGCCGCACTGATCATGAAACTGGTTGAGGAAGGAAAGCTTTCTCTTGATGATAAGGTTGGTCAGTATATCCCGATTTATGAAACCTACGGAAAGAGCTACATCACAATCCGTCATTGCCTAACCCATTTTACAGGGATACAATCTGATAATAAACTTTTTTCCAAAAAGAAATTTAGTTCCCTTGAAGATGAAGTGAATTCCTATGCCAAAAAAGAAATTCAAACCAACCCTGGTACAGAGTTCCGGTATTCAGAGATCGGGTTCAACATTGCAGGCCGCATCGCGGAGATCGTAAGCAAAAAGAAGTTTGACATGCTGGCGAAACAGAAATTATTTAATCCGCTTGGTATGCGCAAATCCACTTTCAGCAATCTCGATGGCTCGGCCATAGACCCTGCTGGTGGGGCTAAATCCAGCGCAGAAGAAATGCTTCGCTTCATCCGCATGCTGCTTGATAATGGAAAATATAACGGCCAAACATTTTTAAGCGAGGAATCCATCAAGGAACTTAGAATGATTTATGCTACTTCAGTTCCTCTCACAAACGCACCCAAAACAACTGAAGGTTATGGATATGCTCCGGGGAGCTGGGTATTGGAAGAAGGAAATGATAAGCAGGCAACAGCCTTGAGCGGTGTGGCATTTAGTGGAACCTGGACCCTTGTTGACTGGTGCCGTGGTTATGCCTTTGTATTGATGACCAAGTCAGCTTCAGGTGAAAAAAAGAAAGAGCTTTATCTTCCTTTCAAAGAAGCCATAGATGAAAAGCATGCTTCAAAATGCGAATAAAAAAAAGCAGATCGTTTGATCTGCTTTTTCATTAACTGGATTTCTTTACCAGCACCATTCTTCCCCTGTCGGCCTTATAAATATCAGCATAGAATTTAATCAGCTCTACACCAGTTTTTGCAGCAAATCTTCCTGCATATCTTTCCATAGTGCGGTTATAAATGATTTTGTTCCCCTCCAGTTTTATTACTGAATGATATGTTCCGAATTTTGATTCTATTGTAATTTCCTGGGGCATGGATTCCAGTTCATATCCTTCAGGAATGATGATTTCATACTGATCTACATCACGATATTCATAGTAGAAAACATAGTCCACCTTGCGTGCAGTGTCCTCCTCAATTTTTCTTCCGTTGCGGTTCAGGATATTCGGGGTGATGAATATTCTTTTACCGCTGATGGTAGCATATCCGTTAACCGTTACGTCAAGCGATTCGTTTAATTCAGGAAGGATGGCCTTTGTTTCATCATACCTGAAATCATTCACATGATAGGTTGAAAGTTCCAGTGCCTCCTGGAGGATTTTCTGGATCTTTTCTTTCGACAGCTGGTTGATCATCATGCTAAGGTCATCCTGCTGAATACCGCCATACCTGGTATTCACTTTCATGGCAAGTGTGCCATCTGATTCAAGTTTAGCAGTGATATTTCGTTCAAGAATATTCTCTGTTTTTGTATAACGGGGTGTCGCTACCAGCGTACCACCATTTTCATCAATCATCAATGCCTTCCTGTTGCCGGTAAATTCACCCATATAGCCTGCAGGTGCCGACTGGCTGGTACACTCCAGCCACATCGTGTCTTTAGTCATGGGAACACAGAGTATGGCATGATTGAATTGTACCGAGGGGAAATCAGGAATAATATGGTCCTGTGCGCCCTGTCCTGCATAAACCAGAACATATTTGGAACGGATACCGGCTGCTTTCAATAGACTGTACATGTAATTGGTGAGTGCCTTGCAATCACCATAACCTTTTTGAGCAACAAAGGAAGCTTCAAAAGGCTGCCATCCACCAATTCCTAACTGAATGCTGATATACCTTGTATTCTTTTGGAGATAGTTGTACAATACTCGAACTTTCTCTGCTTCATCGCTAATGCCTGCCACCAGTTGTTTTACATTTTGCTGCAGTCCTTCGGGCAACTGGTCTCTTTGCTGGTTGAGTGCATACTGAAATTTTCCAAAATCTTTCCAGGTACTCATATTGCCTTTGAAGCCCTGGATCTCGAAAGCTGAAGGACCAAAATAGATCATGGGTGTGAGCTCTCGCCACATAGGCGCTGCAAATGGAAGTTTAACTGCAGCCAGGTTTTTTACTTCCCATCTCATCCACTTTTTATTTTTTTCCGTAGTGATCACCGGTGCCTTCTCATAATTAAAGGCCCTGAAGCGAACATCATAAGAAGCATCAGAAACTACGGTGTAAGAACTTTGCTCCACAGCAAGAAATTCACCTTCCTGTGGTACCCAGGGTGGAAAGAACATGGTATTGTTCGATTTCATCTCAACTTCATACTCCACCGTATAGGGATAGGTCTTGTAATAAAACTGGTGCACTTTCCTGCGACTGTCATCTATCAGGTTGTTATCATCCACAGAACTGATATCCATCACTTCCTTATTCTTTAAAGTCTTCAGGAGGCTACCTGCAGCATCATACAAACGTCCATCTACAGATTTGATCTGGCGCAGCTTGTCATAATACTCCACCATCCTTGCATAGCGTTCGCCATTTTCATTTAAAACTGTGATGGCATATTTTGTGATCATTACTGTTTCATCAATATCATTGATACGGAACTCTATCTGCTCCAGTCTTTTCACTGCATTGGCATTTTTCAGAAGACTGGCAGGAATGGAAGCAGCCGGATATTTAATATCACCAGCGAAACAGGTAAAGAAGGCGAGTAATAAACTGCTACATAAAACAATACTTCTCATAAGCCCTTATTTTTTCTTTTTAAATACAATCTGTTCCGATTGCTTATTAACAATAAGGTTAAAGAACTCGCGCAGGTTCTCATATTCATCAGGAAGAAACAGGGTTTTGTTGAACCGGATAATGCTGCGCATGGAAATGGTAGAACCTGAATGTGTGATGCGGTATTCAAAATAACCACTTCCTTCTTCATCCATTTTTGCGATCACCTGCTTGGGGAGCTCGTCAACTTCATAACCTTTTGGAACCTCCATGGTAAGAACAAAGGTCTTATCAAGCAGGTAAGGCATTTCTACAGGGTAATAACGTTGTGCCGACTGGAAAGGATTTTTCTTATAAGCTTCGCCGAACATGGGATTGAGGTAAAGAATTTCTTCAGTGGGTGTTTCAACTTCAAAGTCGTAGTGAATGTTGATCGGGTCTTCAAACCTGTTCAGTGAATCAATACCAGTGCTTTTCATTGTCACTTCAAAGCTGTAATCCTTTTTCAATGTCTTGAAATATTCTTCTGTACCTGATTCCCTGAAACGTTCCCTGAGGCTATAGGATTCATAATATCCCGGCGTCTGGTTCACACTGCCCATGATCTTTCCCTGTTCATTATTGGCCAGGTAAAAAGAAGTGAATTTTTTTTCTTTAATAGAATCAGCAAGCAGGTAAACAGGAGGAGCCATTTCATTCACTACCCTTGCATGTCCATTATAACAATGTGGCAGCAGTTTACCAAAGCCAAGCCTGGGCTGACTGGCATCCAGCATCGTTATCTTATCATCCAGATTAACTGCAGAAATCACATAATTAAAACTGGTGATCATGGGGTAATATTCCAATGCATAACCATGATTGGTCGTACTCAGTAAAACAGGATGAGCTTCTATCCCAGCATATCGCAGCATGGCTGTGAGCAATAGATTGATATCTGAAACATTTCCTTTTTTAGTCTTCATTACATTTTTCAATTGCTGGCTTCCATAAATTGAATAATGATCAGTGCAACTGAAATTGTCTCTTACATAATTAAAGATCCTGTAGGCTTTTTCGCTGTTGGAAGAAACTCCTGCCAGCATGGGCTTCAGTTCATCACCCAGCCAGTTATTATCCCTATCCAGCTTCGCACCAAAATAATCCGACTCCATGAGGGATTTTGAAAGAGCAGGCCAGCTGGTACGAAAGCTCTGAGGCTGCAGTGGTTGATTTTGAGAAGCCAATTGGAATTCAAGAGATGAAATATGATTTTTTAAAGAGGAAGCAAAATTCTCTTCTTTGATCTCAGGAACATCTGTCATCACCCAGCGGTAATCAGTAACACCGGAAGAAAGGGTAACTCTTTCGGAGGCAGAAGCCGACCTGGAATTGGTAAGCACTACAAATTGCTCTGTTCTGTCTTTCTTATCTGTAATATGAAAACGATGATAACCATGACTCAGGAAGGCATAACTGAAAAACTGGGGTACACTCAGCGTGTATTCACTCCACAAAACCGGCGAAGCACCCTGGAAGGCCCAGGGATCCAGATTTTCAATATAGTCAGAAAGCACCTCGTATTCATATTCAATGATGCTTCCTTCCTTTACATTGGGAAAGGTGAATTTTTTTACCACCCAGTTCTCTGATCTTTTTTCCTTGAACACACTGCTCTTTTCGAGCTTTGTTTCTACAACTTTACCATTCTCTATATTGTATGTAATGGCTTTCAGTTTTTCCAGCGATTCTTCATTATCACCCCTTGAATAAAGAGGAATCTCCACATCGGCTTCACCATAACCATTCTTATTGAGTACATGAACTACACGATGTCTTTTGAAAGAGATGGAAAACCAGCCTTTTGAATTTCCTTCTATTGCAGCTTTTCCGATATCACAAAGAACAACAGCACTGGCATTGCTGTCGAGGGCATAAACTTTTCTGTTGAGGTCTTCTGTAGTGACCTTACCGAATTTTGCATAGGGACTTGAAGTCTGTGCGAAGCTTACGTGAACAAAAGCACACGCAAGCAGGATCATTAGCTTTCTCATGGCAGTAGTTGAGCCCCCAATATCTAATTTTTTTATCAATTGTAAAATGATGTTTATAATTTATGCCTGATATATGTGTAATTACTTAGTGGCTGGCTTTATTCTTTTCTTAAATCACTCGGAATTCATAGTCTGATATGACAAATTGCACCAAATTGCGTTTTCAGTGCCTTCAACAAATCAACATACCATCCTAGTTAAGGAAGCAGCAAAGCGATGGGGCTTTGATTATTGCGGCATTGCACAGGCAGGGCCTTTGGATGAAGATGCACGAAAACTGGAGCGATGGCTTGGCCAGGGACTTCATGGCAGCATGAAGTACATGGAAAATTATTTCGACCTCCGCGTAGATCCTACCAGGCTTGTTCCGGGAGCAAAATCCGTGATCACTGTTTTGAAGAATTATTATCCTGGAGAACAAAACAAGGAGGGTTATAAAATTTCCAAATACGCTTACGGCAAGGATTATCATGAGACCATCAGGGAGAAACTAAGAGGTATGATGCATGAACTGACGGAAAGCATTGGCCAGTTCAGTGGCCGTGGCTTTGTTGATTCAGCTCCTGTGCTGGAAAGAAGCTGGGCGCAAAGATCAGGTCTTGGCTGGGTTGGAAGAAATGGTAACCTGATCAACAAACAATCCGGTTCCTTCTTTTTCATTGCCACCATGATCGTTGACCTTGAGCTGAATTACGATGATGCATTTGCCAGGGATTATTGCGGAAGCTGTAACCGCTGTGTTACTGCCTGTCCTACGGAAGCCATCATGCCTGATAAAACCATCAATGGAAGTAAATGCATTTCCTATTTCACCATTGAGTTAAAGGACGAGATCATTCCTGAAGAAATGAAAGGCAAATTTGACAACTGGATGTTTGGTTGTGATGTTTGCCAGGATGTTTGTCCCTGGAACCGCTTCAGCAGTCCTCACCAGGAGGAAGCATTTTCTCCCTTTCCTGAAGTAATTTCTTTTAATACAAAGGACTGGGAGGAATTGAATGAAGAAGCCTTTAAAAAAATATTTAAGCATTCACCTTTAAGTCGGGCCAAATACAAAGGCCTCAGGCGCAATATCAATTTCCTTCGCCAGTCAAAAACTGATACCCATCTTTACGGAGATCCTTCTTAATTCGTGTTTGTAATAGTAAACCTGCTCAGGACAGGGTGGTAGGAGACAGTAAATGGGATAGCTTTCTTTCTGATCAAATCTTTTGTAAGAATAACCGCCGCTCATTAAAAATGAGCAACCTTTTAATGGAATACGATATCCAATTCCCAGTTCGTAGAACAAACCACTGCTGCTTTTGATTTCCCAGTCAAAAGACTGGTCCTGCCAGGGAAAATTGATACCGCCATCCGCATAGACAAAAGCTTTTCGTGATGCCAGCATTTCACGCCTCAGATCTATAAAGAGTGGAATACTGCGCATGAAATAATAATCAAGTCCAACTCCCACCCCAATAAAATTTTTATTGAGTTTGATCCCGTTGATGGTCTGGATCTGGAATCCTGTACCCGCCTCTCCTTCCATGATACCCAGCAGGTTGATGGACTGAAATTTTTTGCCGGAAGTTTCCTGCTGCGCAAATGCAGTGAAGCAAAACAGCAGCAGGAAAACTGTGAATACTCTTTGCATATTATTTTCTGTCGATACTGACCTTACTGATTAAATGAATATTGGAAGCATTGGAAAAATCATACTGGTAAAGTCCATCCTTTGCCACAACGATGGCAATATGACCAAGCGTGATCACATCATAAGTTTCCAGGCCTTCAAACTGTTTTACGAGCTGTATCTCGGAAGGATTTGCCGCATTGTAAATCTTGAATCCTGCTTTGCCATCACAAATGAATAATTGATTTCCTTCCTTGGACAAGCCATGCGGATTTACCATCTGGTAAGATTTGATCATTACAGGATTGGAAAGATTTGAAATGTTCAATACATCGAGCTGGTTGGTGAAGCCCTGGCATTCTGTTCCTGAGCGAAGTGTAACATAAGCCGTTTGGCCATCGCTGATCACGGGGTCGCAACTGGAGGCATGATCAAAACGACTCACCTGAACAGGATCAGAAGGATTGGTGATATCATAGATGAACATTCCTGAAGTAGATCCAATAAACAATTTGTCCTGGAATGGATAGATAGTTTCTATTCCCCCGCTAATGATCTTGCTGTTCACCAACTGTGGGTCAGCAGCATTGGAAAGATTAAATGCATACAGCTTATAAGTTGAAACACCATACATGTAATCATCTACAATACTTAACCTGGCCATGGAGCCACCCTTTCCCTGTTGCTGAGCAGGCGGTGCATTTGCAGTGAATACATCACCACCGCTGGTAAGGCGAATACAGCTTCTGCAATTGATCCAGCTCTGGTAGGTTTCGCAATCAACAGTTGTATCTCTTTCGTTATAATCTACGATCACTTCAACAGAATCTGCTGATGTATGATTGCCCCAGAAATATCCAAATTCCGGTATCACGTTATCCATAAATTTTTTAACCGTAACCTGGACTGGATTGCTGATGTCAAAAACTACGATGTCTGAAAAACAATCCGCATACAAATGGTTACCTCTTACTGCTATATCCACATTGCCGGGAATATTGATAAAGCTGATATTTTTTGGACTGGCTGGATTGGTATTATCGATGACATGAATTCCTTTTTGTACTTCATTCATGAAAATATAATTACCATACACGTAGATCTTCCCAGTATTCTCCAGAGGTTTTGGTGCTTCTGAACGCATGCCGGCCCTGATATCACTTAGCTTTTTATAAACAGGTGTGTAGATCTTGTAGGTACTGCGACAGGTATCTTTCAAACATCCCTGCAAAGAAAATAACAGGGGAAGACTCAGGACTGTGAGTGTGATGGTTAAAATCTTTTTCATAAAAAGCTGTTTGGTTGTAAACCGGCGGAGCCGGCAATATTTTATAAAACGATTCTTGCATTCAATCCCACCTGGTATAGGTGTTTGTTACCATTGTTCTTTTCCATTTTAGAAAGCCCATATTGAATTTGTGGGCCCACCTGCAAAGTGCTTTTATTCCTCAGCCTGAAGCCATAGTTCAAACCCAGTTGGGAAAAGAGTTGCATTTGGTTAAAGGCTTTCCTGTCAGATACATATGCCTGGCTTGATGCGCTATAGACCAATGCATGGCTACTGATCATCTGCTGAAGCGAAAGACCACCCCGGATATTCAGAGGTAATCGATTGAAGATTTGCCACTCCAGCGCCACAGGCAATGAAATAAAATGGAAACTGTTTTTATAATCACTCGAATTATTAGGAGTAGCACTCAAGTAATATCGGATGCCGGTTGAACTACTCAGTGAATCTTCACCAATTCGCATAGTATTACTGTAGTAGCTGTATTGAATTCCTGTTGAAAAGCTCAAACGCCTGCGGATCTCTTTGGAAACTGCCATACCTGCAGAAAAGGACAACCCTTCCTTCCGTGGCGCATTACCATGGTCGGCACTGGCAAATGGAATATTTGGATTAGATACCAGGGGATCAAGGGCTTCCTTCTGACCTCCAAAATTCAATCCTTCTCCTATACCAGATTTCCCAACCTGGGCTATCACAACAAATTTCCATTTCTGACCAGTCTTTAATTGCTTTTGAACCGGCTCTTTCGTATTTAAGCTGTCTGCAATCAGTATCTCTTCTTTTTTTGCAACAGTGTCATCCTCTGATTTGGCATCCATGATCTTTTTCTCAGCAAAAATTTCTTTTGGATCCGCCAGCGTTTTTTGTTTGTCGATTAATAGATCCGAAGCTTCTTCATTTATAGTCAGCTTATTGACATTGCTGTTGCTTTGAACTTTAGTTTTTTGCACATGAGATATTTCTTTGTGTGAACTTCTATCACCCAGATCAACCAGATTCTTTGGGGAAGTAAATTTCTTTTCACTTATTAAAACAGCTTGCTGATCAAAACCAATTTTACCTGCAGACTGTTCCTTATTTTTTTCAGTAGTTGTATTTAAAATTCCAGAGTTTTTGTTTGCATCGGCATTGATAGAAGATGGCTCAGAAGAAAATTGTTTTTCTTGGTAAGATGCCTGAGTTGAAGTTTCATTTGCAGGTACAACAGCATCTTTTTGTTGTCGGGTGTTATTGATCCAGAAAATGCCACCAGCCAACAGCAGGCAAAGTAATGGAAGCCAGATGATCAGCCAGCGGCGATCTTTCTTCCTGCGGATCTGTGCTTCAATTCCAGTCCAGACAGGCGCAGTTGGAACGAACTTCAGTTCCTCCATTTTTTCCCGCACTGATTTTTCAAAATCATTTTGCATAGACTATCTTTTTGACATCAGTATTTTTTTGTTCGATCCATTGGATCAGCAAAGCCCTGGCCCTTGCGTACTGCGACCTGGAAGTGCTTTCCCGGATGCCAAGCATTTTCCCGATCTCCACATGATTATAACCTTCCACCGCATAGAGGTTAAAGATGGCCTGGTAACCAGGTGGTAACTGCCTGATCAGGTCTGCCAGTTCTTTGGCTTCCAGCCTAATTTGAGGATGGTCGTCGTTGGCGGCAACGTGTAAATGCTCGTCAGGAAAAATCAGTTCGCTCTGGTAGCGGGCATTGCGCTTTAAATAATTGATGGCCGTGGTCACCATGATCCTCCTGATCCATCCCCCCAGTTCACCCTTAAACTTGTATTGGTGCAGGTTCAGGAAAACCTTTACAAATCCTTCCTGGAGCACATCTTCTGCATCCGCCATGGACTTAGTATACCGGTAGCAAATGCTCAGCATGGAGCTGGCAAAAAGCGTGTACAGCTCTTTTTGAGCGGCAGCCCTTCCCCTGAGACAATCTTTTACCAGTACGTTATAATCCATTTTCGCCCATTGACAAGGCAAATGAAAGAAGCGTTGCAGCAAAAAGCAAGTATATTTTAATTTCTGCCTTCAGTGATGTCTTTGATATGAGACAGGCCTGTCTCTATCATGTTTCCATAAGTGTTTTCGTAAAACAGGCTGCTGAATTTTTGCCAGGGATACCATTTGAGTTTAAAATCCATGTACCACTGAAGGGTTACTGAATCAGAAGCTTCATAACTGTGGATGACCCAACCACTCATCACCGGTGTTCTATTCCCCTGCTGCAGCTGCATGATGATGGAAGAATCTGTTTTTTCTTTCAAATGGATGGCGATGGGATAATGCTTCTGGATCGAATCATTCATGAATGCCGGATGCCATTCTTTCCATCTTGATGTATCCATGATGAGGTTCATGGCAGGCTGGCTTTCGCGCAGGTTGATGGCTTTTGAGATTCTTACTGTGGATGGAATCAAAAGAGAAACCGCAGTGGCAATCAGAAACAAAAATAAAATACTGATGATGGCTAGTTTGAATAGTCGCACGGCAATAGATTTTAATCCCAGCGGAAAAATTTGGCAGTGAGCGCATAGATCACCACACCCCATACAAGAAGGATGAGGATCTGCTCCCAGCAGGCGGTGAGCGAAGCACCTTCAAAAGCAATATTTCGCATGGCATCATTCACGGCCGTTAGAGGCAGGTATTTAACAATGGGCTGCATGAATGCCGGCAGCGATGTTTTTGGAAAGAAGGTACCCGAAAGGAAATATTGCGGGAACATAAAAAGGTTGGCATAGATGGGGATCACATTCTGGTTCTTTGCAATTGCACTCACAAAAAAACCAAAGCCCATGAACACCAGCAAAGCAATAAAACTCATGATGATCATATTGGTAAAGGTGATCCATCCATTGGCGAGTGTAAAGCCATACATGAAATGACCAAAAGCAATGAGCACCACAACGGTCAGCAGGTTAAAGATTACCTTGGAAAGACTTTCACCAAGAATGATGTATTCTTTCCTGATGGGAGTGGAATACATTCTTTTCAGCACCAGCGTTTCTTTTAGTGAATAAAGCGTGAAGGCAATTCCAAAAATGGCTGAGCCTATCAATGAGAAACCAATCATTCCAGGTAGAAAAAAATCGATCATCTTGTAACGCCTGCCTTCTACCATGGTTTGAGTTACAGAAGCAGTGGTTTGCTGACCCGGAAAAAATTCCTTATCCAAATTACTGATAGAGGCATTGAGTGTAGACTGCAATGCCTGCAGGTTTCTCTGTCCGGCCGAGGAAGTTCTTAAATGAATGGTATATGGCGCATGAACGGCAGTATCACCATTCTTCCTGATTTCTATAATGGCTGTAATTCGCCCCTTGAGTAATTCATCTTCAATATCTTTTTTCTCATCATTGATAAAATGAAGAACAGGGTTTGATTTTAATGATTTGTATACCGGGCTTAAACTGTCCGTATTTTTTGCAAAGGCCACATCAACCGTAGGTATGCCATTCCCACCTCCAAGAGATCCAAAGATCCAGATCAGAACTATGGGAAAAAAAAGACTAAAAAAAATGGATTGGGGACTTCTGAAAGTGGCAATAAGGCTGGCTTTTACAACGGCCATCATTGCTTTCAGCTGACTGTACTCCTTTGCCATGCAGTAGTAAAAATTTAATGCGCTGCCCCAAAGAAGAAGCGCCAGTATTCAAGGGAGCAAATGTAGGGTTAATGAAGAAAGAACTCAAAAGGCAGTCGGGCCTGCACCGATCTTGTCATTTCTTTTACCTGTAACAGCTCCTTGTAAATCCTGTAGTTATCATCTCCCAGCTGGCTTTTCATGATAGCTGCCGGCTCGGGTTTGTTTTTCCCAAGAAGATCATCCAGCCAGTTCACAGATTCAGGATATTCTTTCAGACCATAATCCTTCAGTTTAGCCAGTCTGCCTGCACTTGCAATTGCATCCTGAAGACTGCCGATGCGGTCAACCAGTCCGTTTTGCAAGGCATCCATTCCACTCCATACCCTACCCTGGGCAATGCTGTCGATATAGTTGATATCTTTTTTTCTTCCTTCAGCTACTCTTTGCTTGAACTGCATGTAGATGCGGTCAACACTGTTTTGCATTTGCTGTTTCTCCGCATCATTGAGTGCCCGGCTGATGGTGGGTGCATCAGCATAAGTGCCGGTTTTTACACCATCGAAAGTGATGCCCAGCTTGTCCTTGAAGAATCCACTCATATCGGGAACAACTGAAAATACCCCGATTGACCCGGTGATGGTATTGGCACTTGCAAAGATGCTATCGGCGCCACAGGCAATATAATAACCACCGGATGCGGCAACATCACCAAAACTTACCACCACGGGCTTCCCATCTTCTTTGGCCATTTTTAATTCTCTCCAGATGATCTCACTTGCCAGCGCACTGCCTCCACCTGAATTCACCCGCAAAACGATCGCTTTTACAGAATTATCCATCCGGGCCTTGCGGATCATTTTTCTGAAATTATCGCCACCAATATTATCGCTGCCGCCTTCACCATCAACAATATTCCCTTCAGCATAAATCACTGCCACGCGATCCTTGCCTGTCTTTCGAAGACTATGAGCTTCATGATAAGTATTCATGTTCACCAGGTTGAGCTTATCGGTTTTACCCAGACCCAGTTTTTGCTTGATTTCAGCTCGAACTTCATCATCATATTTAACAGCGTCAATCAGCCGGTACTTCAATGCATCCTGTGGAGTTTGGATAGCAGCCGTATTGGCCAACTGGTGCAAGGTAGCAGTATCAACTCCCCTGGATGCGGCAGCTTTGGAAAGAAAATAATTATAAAGATCATTCAGCCATTCTTTTGTCTGCAATTCATTCTCGGGCGTCATTTCAGTAGCCCGTAAAGGTTCTGTAGCACTTTTGAATTTGCCTGCATAAAATATCTGTGGATTGATCTTTAATTTATCCAAAAGTCCTTTTACAAATGCCAGGCTAACCGCGTATCCTTTCCAGTCGAACATACCAGCCGGATTTACATAGATCTTATCTGCAGCACTTCCTACGAAGTAAGCACCCTGGGACATCATGTCGCCATAGGCAAGAATAAATTTCTTTGAAGATTTAAAATCCATCAATGCGTTTCTGATTTCATTACTGGAAGCAAATCCATTGGCATTATTATCGGCCTGGATATAGATGCCTGAAATATTGTTGTCAGTTTTTGCATATTGTATCAATCGCACCACATCATAAAGGCCCGGCACTTCAGAAGTGCCATTGATTTTTGCACTGAGACCTGTCTGCTGCTTTTCTGGAAAGTGTTCGCCCAGGTTTAAAACAAGAACAGATTTATTTTCTATTGAGGGTTTTTCCTTGCTTGCCAGTCCTGCCACAACTGCCATGAAAATAAAAAATACAAGAAGGGAGAAAACAAAGATGGAAAGTAAGGAGGCAAAAAACATTTTGAAAAAGCTTCTCATATGCAACCGTTGATGTTCTCTAAAATGAAAGATATTTGAGCCGTTGAAGATACAACTATGAACGATGCCTATTTACTGACCGGAGGAAATATGGGTGACCGCCTGTCCTTTTTAACCAGGGCACGGAAAGGCATTGAAAAGAACTGTGGAAGAATCATCGAATCATCCTCCATTTATGAAACAGCTGCCTGGGGAAAAGAAGACCAGGAAGCATTTCTGAACCAGGTGATTCATATTGAAACCCGCCTGGAACCTTTGGAACTACTTGCTGCTGTATTGAAAGTGGAAGAAGAACTGGGGAGAAAGCGCGAAGCCAGATATGGTCCGCGATTCATAGACATCGACATCATTTTTTATAATGAAGAAGTGATCGATCTGCCGGGACTCAAGGTACCGCATCCGCAGATGCAGAACAGGCGTTTTGTTTTGGTGCCGCTGGCTGAACTGGCAGCAGACAAGATCCATCCGATCTATCATAAAAGCATTCAGGATCTTTTAAAGATTTGTCCCGATCCACTGTCGGTGAATAAGTTTAGTTGATGACATCAGGTAACTTAAGTTATTTTGCCGCCCTGTTGAAAGCTGACTGCAAATGAAGTATACGTTCATTACCATCGAAGGGAATATTGGTGCCGGCAAGACCACCCTGGCACATTTATTATCCAAACATTATAATGCCCGACTGGTTTTGGAGCAGTTTGCCGACAATCCATTTCTGCCTAAGTTTTACGAAAACCCCCAGCAATATGCTTTCCCCCTGGAGCTTTTTTTCATGGCAGAACGATTCAAGCAATTAAAAGAACTGATACAGCAAAAAGACCTTTTCCAAAACCTGACGATCACTGATTACCTTTTTACAAAATGCCTGCTTTTTGCCAAGATCAATTTGCTGGAAGAAGAATTCAGGTTGTACCAGCGCCTTTTTGATATCATGTACCAGCAGTTGCTGCAGCCGGAGATACTCATTTACCTGCATGCCCCTGTAACCAAATTGCAGCAGAATATCCGAAAGCGCAACCGCAGCTATGAACAGAATATTCCTGACGATTATTTATTCAATATCCAGGAAACCTATACGCATTACATCAGGCAGCACAATATCAAAACCTTGTTTGTTGATGCCTCCAATGCCGATTTCCTGGGCAATGAAAAACATTTACAGGTGATACTTGATGCTTTGGAAAAAGAATATCCCGAAGGACAGCATTATATCAGCCTTCCATAAACATCATTAATTTAAAATGAGTTAATTGCCTTGGGCAAGCCCCTTCGCCTTAGTTTTCATTATAGAGTAATACCCTAACAATTCACGGCTCAGGGTCGGGCTCTTCGCTGCAATCTCCTCGCTCCGCTCGGAGGATTTCCGTCACCGTCCACAGAAGTATAACGTAGGTGGATACGATCCCTCTTGCATAGAATCATCGAAAGATCTATGCTTTTAGTTGAATCGTAAATCGTCAGTCATTCCATGTTGTTTCTTTCCCCGAAGTATATTTGCTTACATGGAATTTCAAAGGCAAAGCCTGTCGCCCCTCAACCATAAAGAATTCAGGCTTTACGTGTTTGTCAGGTTTTTTTATATCATGGCCCTGCAGATGGTGGCAACAGTAATCGCCTACCAGTTGTTTCACCTGACGAAAGATTCCTTTTCCATTGGATTAGCCGGACTTGCAGAATTCATTCCTGTATTTAGCCTGGCACTTTATGCTGGTCATGTGATTGACAGGTCAGATAAAAGAACCCTGTTGCTAAAAGGCGTGTTTAGTTATCTGGTTTGCGTTATTGCATTGATCGTGCTCACATTGCCTTCTCTCCAGCAAAAAATGAAGGTGACCACTTTATCAGCATTGTTTTATGGAGTGATCTTTTTTTCAGGAGCCATCAGATCCTTTGTGGGTCCAGCTTTTAATGCCATCCTTTCGCAGTTGGTGCCCAGGAATATTTTACATTTTGCTGCCAACATCAGTTCCACTACATGGCTGCTGGCTTCCATTTCCGGACATGCTTCTGCTGGTTTCCTCATCGCACTTGCAGGGATCAATGGAAGTTTTTTTATCATCATGTGCTATGTGCTGATAGCAGCATTTGCCTTATCGAGGATAGAAAAAAAACCTGTGGTGCATACCAAAACAGATATCAAAACCTGGGACAGCATGAAGGAAGGCCTTACCTATGTACTTAAGCATAAGGTTTTGCTGGCAGCCATTTCACTTGATCTTTTTGCCGTTTTTTTTGGAGGTGCCAAAGCACTGATCCCGGAGTTTGCAGATAAGATACTCAAGGTAGGACCCATTGGTTTTGGCTGGCTGAATGCCGCTATAGATATAGGCGCTGCACTCACACTCATCGTTTATACTATCATGCCTTTAAAAAGAAAGCAGGGTCTTGCCCTACTTTTTGCGATCGCCGGTTTTGGCATCTGCATCATAGTATTTGGACTTTCCGATTTCTACATACTTTCTTTCATTGCATTGCTGGTTGCCGGCATCCTCGATGGCATCAGCGTGGTGATCAGGGGAACTGTTCTGCAACTGACCACGCCAGATGAAATGCGAGGCAGGGTTAGTTCGGTCAATTCCATGTTCATCAACTCCTCCAATGAACTCGGTCAGTTTGAAAGCGGCTTTACGGCGAGGCTGTTTGGCGGAGCAAGGCCTGCTGTTCTTTTTGGCGGCATTATGACCTTCATTGTGGTAATCATTACCTGGATCAAAGCACCGAGATTGCGTAAATTCGAGTATTGAGGGGGAGGTTTAGAAAGTTTAGAAGGTTTAGATAGTTTAGATAGTTTAGGGATGGGGTGATGAGAGGTTTTAGAGAAAAAATTCAAACTTGAAAAAACTTTTCGAACCAAACAACTCGTGAACTTGTATAACTCGTGAACTCGTGAACTTGTGAACTTGTGAACTTGTGAACTTCTCAGGCTCGTGAACTCTTAAAATCGAAAACCATGCAACGCAGACAATTCATCCGCAACACAGGACTCATAGCCGGAGCATCGCTATTATTTCAAAAAAACAGCTGGGCATCAATATTTGCTCCTAATGATTTTAACGTAAAGATGCTACGAAACAACGTTGGCATTTTTACTGAAAAAGGAGGCACGATTGGTTTCCTCTTAGGTAAGGAAGGATCGGTTGTGATTGACGCCCAATTTCCCGACAGTGCAACCCACCTGATTGAAGACCTCAAAAAAAGAAGCACAACTCCCATACGATACCTTCTCAATACGCATCATCATGGTGATCATACCAGTGGCAATATAAGTTTCAAAGGAATTGTAGAACATGTGGTGGCACATCAGAATTCCTTGGATAACCAGAAGAAAGTAGCTGAAAAAAATAACACTACGGAAAAACAATTATTTCCTGACCTTCCTTTTACTGAAGAATACAAATTGAAAATGGAGGATGAAACCATTAAAGGTGAATACTATGGTGCAGGGCATACCAATGGCGATGCGGTCTATCATTTTGAAAATGCCAATATCATGCACGTGGGTGACCTGATGTTCAATAAACGCCACCCCTTCATTGATCGTAGCGCTGGTGCAAATATTGAAAGCTGGACAAAAGTGCTGGACAGGATTATCGGCAAATGTGATAAGGATACCATCGTCATCTTTGGACATTCATTGAATCCGGGTGAAGAAACCGGTAGCTCAAAAGACCTTGAAAAATTCAAGGATTATTTACAAAAACTTTTGAAGTTCACTGAAGACGAATACAATAAAGGTGTGACCAAAGAAGAATTCCTGAAGAACACCTCCATTCCAGGTGTAACAGAATGGACAGGACAGGGAATCGAACGTCCTCTTACAGCCGCTTATGAAGAGATCAATGAGGCATATGAAAAAAGAAAAAAGAAGTAGCGTCTAAGAATCAAGACTCATTTTAATTTTTCCATCAGTCCATTTAGCACATAATAAGTGATCGGGCAAAAGACTGCGTTCTTTAATGTAAGCGCCTGCCGCTTGATGATCACGTCTTCATCCGTATAGGGAAAGCGGGCGCAATCGGAAGGCCGCACTTCATAAACAGAGCATCGGTTGTCTTCTCCTAAAAATGGACATGGAGATGTCTTCACTACAAAATCACCTTCATCATCCACTCTTAAATAAGTTTCAATAAAAACACTTTCTTTCATTCCCAGGTGTTTGCTGATCCGTTTGACATCCGGTGTTTTGAAACGGGGCGAATAATTTTTACAACAGGCAGCACATTGCAAACAATCGATCTTCTCAAATGCTTCCTCGTGAAGATCGGGCAAGGCTTTCAGCACCTTATTCTTATCGGCTCTCGCCAGGAAGTTTTTGAACTGCTTTGCTTTCTCTTTGCTCTTTTTCTCCCAGTTATGTAGTGGGTCGGATGTCATGTGGTGGAGGTGAGGGAGTTTGGGGGGGTTAGAGAGTTTAGGAAGTTTAGATGGTTTAGAGGGTTTAGATGGTTTAGATGGTTTAGAGGGTTTAGATTTTTGATTTTAAATAATCTGAGATAAGACAACATTACAAAAGCAAATCTAATCCATCCTCATTCCATGAATCATAATTTTAACTATCAGGTTCGATCGGTTATAGGTCCTAATATGCAACTATAATAAACCATATGCATAACCCACAACCAAATTGCCATCTGCCATCAACCATAAGCTATAAGCCATAAGCCATCAACTATGAACCATGAACAATGAACTATGAACTTCTCTCCTACTGCGCCAGCGAGATCCTCACCTGGACACCAGCTCTTGTAGTAGTGATTGGAGCTGTGGTGGCAATCTTTGGTATGACCTTGTTTTGCTCGAAATAGAATTTAAGGTTTACACGGTTGTTAACCACATAATCTATAGATGGTGCCAGTCTTACAACTTTCTGACCTGCTGTACCGAAAGCTGTATTCTGATCGAGCTTACTGTTTGAGGTAGCATCATCACGCAAGCTGAAATCAAGACGGAAGGTCACATCATTATTCAGCTGCGTACCTTTCTTGCCAAACTTCACTTTCTGCAGGAAAGGAAATCCTTTTCTTCTCCAGTCAGCGCCAATGGTGTATTCTGTTGACTGGTTTTCAGCCAGCTGGTAATCAATCAGGCTCAGACTTAGCGTACGGCTTTTCTTATATTCAAACCTTGCTGAAAGTTGGTTGGTAAAGGTGGCATCAACACCAATCAATGGGCTGAACTGCTCGCTGATGGTAACATTCGGAACAAGGAAGTAAGGTATATAGTTTCCTGTTGCCGGATCAATAAACGAAGGATAACCCGCATGGAAAATATCCTGGAATAACAATGCAGTAGTAAAGCTGTTCATACTTAACTGGCTGTTGTAACCATGACGAACTGTAAAATTGGTAAATACTTTTTCCAGTCCTTTTAATCTCGTGAGCCCACTATAGTTAATAGTCCAGTTAGGCTTAGGTATCAGCTTGGAAAAAGGATTGGACCTCAACTTGGGATTATTATTCCTTATCAGCTGAATGCTCATAGGATCCTTATTTGTGTATGCTGCAAGGAAGGCAGGGATTAAAACATCCTGAGCATATCTTCCATAGCCAGCATAATAACCAGTAGTAGGATCTATTACACCACCCTGGTAAGGATTGTTCTCTCCCAGTCTCTTCGAAAGCAAAGCACGATTGGCTTCGAACTGCTTGAATGTTTCTGAAACTTCTTGTGGATCGAATTTATGGAACAGGGTCTGGTAAGAAATATAACTCATTCTGAAGCTACCCGTGGCATATGGATTCAATCTGGCAAGACCAGAATGACCTGTTGTATCCTTATAGAGTTCTGAGTAATTCTTATCGTAGCTTCTTTCAAAATTGATATCAATGTTCAGGTCTCTTATCGGTTGCACTTGCGCTGTTACACTGATGGTTTGTGTATAACGTTGTTGAATCAGAGCATTGAACAATGAATCTGTCGACAATAAACCTTTGCGACCCAGGTTATTGATATCCGCAGTATCAGGTTGATAGCCGATCACATATTTCCAGCCCGGATAACCACTTCTCAAATTCATACCCAATACTCTTGTGCTATCCATGTAGCCTGGCAACAGTGTTCCAAGATCTTCGTTATACTGAACCTGGATTCTTTTCAATGAAGTGGCCAGCTTTGTAAGGAACCTGGGCATACCGGAAACATAAGGCAACTGGTTTGGGTTCTTCGGACGTTTTGATTTTGCAGTAGTATCTTTTGGATTGCGCGGATCTGCTGCAGGTTTTTTCTGATTATCGGTATATACGGCTTTCAGGAATCTCCATTTGGTATAGAGTCTGTCGAAATCAAAATTGGCAGTTGCATTTCTTACCTGTCCATTTTCCAGGCGGTTACCCAAATTACGATCCAGCAGCGAACCTGCATACCAGTCGTATCTGCCTGTGTAGGTAAGATTCAATGTTGTCCAGTTAAGCAATGGAAGTTTTGCTGTTGGCACATTATAGCTCAAAGTAGCTTCATGGTGATAATGTGTATTTCTTCCACCCTTCCAGAAATTCTTTTTCAATGAATCTTTTTCTGCCTTGGTATCGATGCGACCCATTGGTTCATCCACTCTTGCATAATTCACCGCGTTAAAATCAAAAGTGATGGAACGGGTGAGTTCCCAGCGCAGGCTATAATAGCGGTCGAAATAAAAGAATTTATTGTAGGTCTCGGGCAGCTTGAAGCTGGTACCAAAATTCCTGGGTCTGTATGAACCAAACTGGCGAAATACATCTGCTTTCAAAGAGATCACAGATGGCCTGTAATTGAAATTGAAATCCCTGATCAGTGCAAGCCATGGCGATTGCTTTTTGAAGATCTTCTTCAATGGCTCAATGAATTTGGGTTGTGTCTGGAAATTATAACCCACACCAGCTCTTGTGCGTTTCACATCTTCCAGTTCAATGATAGGGCTAGTCCTTGTCTGATGCACATAAGAATAGTTCAGGTCAATATTGGAGATATCCCATAATTGCGGTTGCTTGCCATTGGTCTTATTCTTTTTTACACTGGTGAAGGTGATACTCTTGATGGTGGTTTCATCAATTGCATCTCTTTTGATGGAATCCGCTTTTTGTTTGCTTCCTGCATTATTGATCTTGTCCTTCAACCTTACATCTAGATCCAGCGGATCAAATTCAGGTTTGCTGATGGTTTTGCTGATACCGGCAGATACAGGGATTTGAATGGCTGCAGCTTTCGGAACCAATTTACCCAGGTCAAGGTTGGAACTCAGATCATACTGAAGATAGTCTTCCTTGCTTCTTTCATTCACTCTTTGTTCCAATGTACCAAAACCCACGCTCCGGTAGCTTCCACTGAGGGTAAGACTTCCAAGATCGGCAAGACGGATATCCACGCGTGACAATGCAGCCACACCACCTCTTTCATCCAGCTTGGAAAGACGCAGTTCGTTGAACCATATCTCAGCACAGACATTTTCTTTCGTGCGACTGGTAACACCCATGAACATACCCCTCACCTCTCCCAGGTTCGGGTTACCAATCATGGCATAGGTTCTGCCATCCGCTTGCAGCTCTGAATAATATTGAGAAGGTGATACCGAACTGGCATTCCTTCTGATCTTCATATTGACCAGATAATTCAGGTCGAAGTCGAGATTATTTTCTGCAGGCCAGATGATCAAAGAATCTCTTGTCCTACTCCAGGCTGTCATTTTCAATGGGATCCTGATCTCGTAATAATTGCTTACAAAATCATTACCTATTCTCACTATCGCGTCCAGGTCCTTATCCTGGAGATCGGTACCACCGCTCGATGCATCAGAAGATTCCGCGTGAATGAACATGGATAACTTGCCATAGGAACGAAGGTCAAGGTTCATGGTTTTGAAAACACCTCGTGCTTCTTTTTTGGGAAGACCGCATACCCTTACACTTAAGGCCTGTTCGTTTTGCAGCAGCTGCACATTATTATTACTTAACTGCTCCTGTCTTTCGATGCCCGGGGGTGTAACATATCTTACCGGTTCACGTTCATCATTTTCTTCAATATTCACTGCCAGTACATCTGTCTTTACCGGGTCGATGGTGGGCAATGGTGTGTAGTTTCCTGTGGTATCTATTTCATAACTGAATTTGCGCCATTGATTTCTTACCAGTTCCAGCTTGGCCATACGAAGCACCACGGTGTCTTCGAAATCGGTCAGGAACATCCTGATGAAACGGATGGATTTAAAATCAGGAATATTACCCACTTTGGCCTGGAAGTTCTTGATAGGAACACGAAATAGATACCAGTCCTCCTGCCTTGTAGATCCATCAGCCAATCGCGCCTGAACTGTTCTTACATCAGTAATAAAAGGATTGGTATTTTGAGTCATCCCCGGATTCAAAGGAATGCGATACTGGAAGTATTCTTCCACTTCGTTCATGGTATTATCCCTGTTCAGGTCTTCCTGATCGGGATACAGGGTAAATGCATTGTTCAATTCATCACCCTGTGAAGCTACTGGTGAATTACCATGAGGATTGTTGAATTTCTTATAACGCTCCAGGATACCATTGCTCGCATCAAAGGAACCATCGCGGTAACCCTTGAAATTATCTCCGGCAGGATCTGATTTTGCCTGGAGGTAAATTGGAGAATTAAACCCATACAAGGTTCCGAGTGCATCGAGGTAAGGCTTGAATTTTATTTGTTCTTCTTCATCTGTCAATCCATCAAAGCCCACATCCTGGTAAGGCCTGTCTTCAGGATTGTTGCTGAAGGCATTGGTTACCTGCTGTGGGTTGCGGGGAACCTTGCCCCAAACAGTACTGGTATCAACAGGTATATTGGGGTTGCTGGGAGTTGGAAGTCCATTCTCATACAAACGCTTGCCATCACGCAAAATATCTTCAGAAATATTTCCAAGATCAATGTACAAATGTCCACCATCAGGATTGCGATTGCTGATGAAGGGATCCTGTACCCAGAATTCAATGAACTCAATATTGCTGGTTTCAAAATCTGTCTGGTCGATATTACGCATGATACCAGCCCATGATTTCTTAGGCGCGGCCAGTGAACCATCAGGATTCAGGTTAGTGGTCCTGAAATTATAGGGACCTCTCTCCTTTGGATAATAGGCCATATCAAATGTGGTAAGCACGGCCTGGCCGATATCATTTGTCTTTTTAGGAAACAGTTCCATCTGGTACACCTGCCTGGTTTCAGGTTTGATCAGTTCCGCGATATTGGTGCGGATAGGGTTATTGGTATTCCTTCTTTCCTGCAATACCTGTTCAATATTGTACCAGGCCATCCTTGCACGGTTGATACCACTGGCAAGATTATTATTTAATGCAGATTCGGGGAAAAGTTCGGGTCCAAGACCGGTGGAGCCGCTGGGTGATTTTTGAGGAACTGAGGCAAGAGCCCAGCTGATCAGAGGAAAACGAAGGTCTATGTTACTGCGCGTTCCTTCGAAATCATCTATATATATATTACCACCCTTATCACCTTTGTTAGAGTTGATCTGTTTGGCATGACCTGGGTCCAGAACCGCTACCTCACCATAAGCAGTTATAGAAGACATGGCCTTGGTGGAATAAAAAGGAAGCTTATCCAGCCATTTGGATAACCTGGGAAGATTATTTGTGTAGGCGAAATCCAGTCCGTACATACGGTTGCGGATCGGATCCTCACCATAACCCTGTTTTGTAAAGAAAGGACGTTCTCCTAGTTGCACCATGGTAGCACCAAGTGTCAGCTTTCTGCTGGCCAGGTAATCGAGGCGGATGCCCATGTAATTTCTTTGCTGTAATCCGAAAGTAGCATTGTTCTCATACTGCACCTGCACTGGCAAACCGGCCTGGATGATAGCCGGGTTAATGACACGCATGGTACCCAGGTCATAATTGATCTCATAATCCACGTTCTCCTGGAGCACACGTCCTCCTGCTGTTACGGTTACAGAACCACGTGGGATATTAAAACCTAACTGGTAGTCAGAATTGCTGGTACTTTTTGAACGGCCGATAAGCCTGAAGCGATTCAGGTTTGCATAGTTCTGGGCGATAGCCTTGATGGTATCATACAGAGGTTGGAATAAAATTTCATCCTGGTTACCTGTTTTCACAGCATAAGCCAGGTCATTACCGAAAGGTTCAAGTACTGGGAAGATCACCCGACTTTGTGGTGAGATAACGGTAAAGCCTTCAACAAAGTCAAAAAGTCCGTCGGGCTGGGGATCATTCTGGTTATTCAACCGGTCAAGGTTTACCAGGGTTAGAATAGGCGTACCCTGCGCTACGGTCGCTGCTGTTTTATCAACAGGCAAATATCTTTTGTTTCCCAGACTGGGTTCTTCGTAAACGATATCCAGCCTGAAGTCATCTCTTTCCAGCTGGCCAAAGCCCACACTATACACGTTCTTCATCATCAAATCCCAAACAGGAAGGTTGGGCCTTTGCGAAGTAGCTTTGAGCATTTTCAGAAAGAGCACCTTGGTAGAATTGCCGGTACTGTCCGGTGGAATATCCTGTGAGAATTCACCAACCTGGTAAACCCTTCCATTATAAGTATATTGAAAGGCAACACCCAGCACTTCATCGGGTTGCAGGGGCTGGTTCAATGAAAGAAAACCTACCTGTGGATTGAAATAATATTCATCTACTCTCAGTTTTCTTGCAAAGGTCTTTTCAAAATCCTGTACCGGCTGCATGCCACCCAAACCTGTTAAGGTATTTTGAGCCTGGGTTGAATTGCGGGCGTTGGGATTGTTCTTGATGGTTTGATATAGATTGTTGGCATTATTATCCGGCAGATTGGTACCGGGTAAGGCCCAGAAAGGATTGAAAGGATTTTTTTCTCCAAGGTCCATGAAAGCCACTACATCCCTTGTATCGGTGGTAACGCCGGTGCGGTTGGTCACCCAAACTTCTACGCGAAGCACCTGAACGTTTGAACGCACGATGGGCAGCTGGCTCATGGCATTGTTGTAGTTCTCGCGGAAATACTGCGCCAGGAGGAAATGCCTGTTCTCTTCGTATTCATCTGCACGAATGTCGAAAGATTGGGTTGCGGAACCACCCTGCAATCCAAGTGACTGGCGGGCGGAACGTTGGTTAGCCAGAACCGTGGAGACAAATAATTTTCCGAACTGAAGCTGCGTCTTCAGACCAAATAAAGACTGTGCACCGGGGATGAGGGTTCCTTTTGAAGCAAAGCTCACGTTACCCATCTGGAATTCTTTCAGGATCTCATCGTCCTTCCCCCTGTAATCCAGTTTCAGCTGGTTCTCGAATTCGAAATTGGCCAGGGTATTATAGTTGATCGGAAGTTTGATCTTGTCGCCAATGTTAGCATCTACCTGGAACTGGGCATTCATGTTGAAATCCAGTCCGCCCATCTTCCTTGCTCTCTCAGGAAGTGTAGGGTTTTTGATATTCTGTCCCTGGTAGCCGGCAGAAATGTCCACATAACCTGTAGGCCTGATCTCCACCTTTCCATTACCGGTAATACGGTTGACCCAATCCTTATTGAACCCGAATTTGGGTTTATAAGTGCGGCGATTCAGGTTTGAAAGAAGGCTGGCTCTCTGGCGGAAATAGTCTACCTCGTCCTTTCTGCCCTGTAAACGCAAAAATTCCTCGTAGGTGAGGATGGTGGGAACGCGGTAATACTGGCTGCCTATTTTTTCAATAACATAATACTGTTTGGTAACAGGGTCATACTCGATATTCCTTCGGACGAAGGCGGTATCCTTCAGGTCAAAGGAATTCCGGTTGGGATAAGTATAAGGATCTCCGTAACGGTCGTGAAGCGGGTAGCGCGAAGTGTCCCTCCTGTTTTCGGAAGGATCAGGAATAGTCTGTGCCCCTGCCTGAAAGGAAAAAGCAGTCAGGACGCAGGCTACCACCAGCGCATAGAGTCGAAAGGTAAGTTTTGAAGCCAAGTCTAATTCTCTCTAAGGTTGTTGTTTATCAAAGGATATCAACGGATCTGTAATGCTTTCTTTATCAATAGTTCTAAGCCGATGCCCGGATCCTGTTCCAGGACTTTTTGAATAGCCTGGTCAGCCGCCTGGCGGTTGATGCCTAAAGCAATCAGTGCATTTAACGCATCGGATTGTAAAGTATTGCCCTTCCATGCAGAAATATTCAAATTTGTTTCTGCAGGCTGTTTCGCCAGTTTATCGCGGAGTTCCACCACGATCCTTTCGGCTGTTTTTTTGCCAATGCCCTTGATGCTTTCCAGTTGTTTTACATTTCCCTGGATGATGGCCCTGCTCAATTCATCGGGTTTCATATACGACAACATCACCCTGGCCGTGTTGGCGCCCACCCCTGAGATGGCGATCAGCAGAAGGAACATTTCCTTTTCAGCCATATCTGCAAAACCAAAAAGGAGGTGAGCATCTTCCCGAACAATGAGGTGAGTTTGGAGCAAACCTTCCTGCATATCTTGTATGCGGGAGTAGGTGTTCAGGCTGATCTGAACTTCATATCCCACACCATTCACATCAACATGAACAAAGGAAGGTGTTTTGTGTACGAATTTTCCGGAGAGAAAAGCGATCATGGAGGCGAATATAATAAACGGCAAACGAGAAACGGCAATTTTACTCTCCAACATTAAAGGAAACTTTATGAAAAATCATGGACCAATTATAAATGGCCTTATGTTCTTATCCTCACAAGTTCTTTTTTCAATAAGCAGTTAATGGTTAATCAGCTTTGAAAGCATACTAAAACATCTGTTCATGATTAATCCTAGTTCCTGTAATTTTTCTTTGGAACAATAATTAAGATCTGATGCAATATCCAAGGCTGCATCCAGTTCAACAAGTGATCCTCTTGACACTTCAAAAAATCGCTTTCTTTCAACCTCTGATTTTCTGGAAAATCCTTCTGCAATATTTAAATGAACAGATAATGCTGCTCTTCTTATCTGTTGGGTTAAAGCAAATTTTTCATTGACAGGAAAATCTTCGGATGCCTGATAAACAAGCTTTACAAACAATCTTGCTACATTATAAATGTCCAGATTAACATGATTCAGTTGCAAAAACATTTTTTCCTTCTAAAATATAGTAGGTATTATGAAAATAAAAGAGAGTTCTATTGCCGTTTGCCGTTTGCCTTCTTCACGTTTATTATCTTTGCTTCCCAACAAACACTCCTTATGCCTCATTTGCCAAAGATCACAGCAGCTATTACAGCTGTTGGTGGATACGTACCGGAAACAAAGCTGACCAATTTTGACCTTGAAAAAATGGTTGATACCAACGACGAGTGGATCAGGACCAGGACCGGGATTGAAGAAAGAAGAATTTTAAAAGAACCTGGAAAGGGCTCGTCTGATCTTGCTGCCCCTGCCGTTTTGCAGCTCTGTGAAAAAAGAGGCATTAGCCCTGAAGAGATCGACTGCATCATTTGTGCTACTGTAACTCCCGACATGGTATTCCCGGCAACAGCCAACATCATCTCCGATAAGATCGGTGCTAAAAACGCCTGGGGCTTTGACCTTGGTGCTGCATGCTCAGGCTTCATCTACGCACTTACTACGGGCGCTGCCCTGATTGAAAGCAAAAGGTATAAAAAAGTGGTAGTCGTGGGCGTTGATAAAATGAGTTCCATCATTGATTATACCGACAGGCAGACCTGCATCATCTTTGGTGATGGCGCTGGTGCTGTATTACTTGAACCTAATTTTGAAGGATATGGTGTACTCGATAGCATATTGAGAAGTGATGGCAGCGGCCGCCAGCACCTGCACATGAAAGCCGGCGGCTCGGTACGACCTGCTACAGCAGAAACCGTAGCCAATAAAGAACATTTTGTATACCAGGAAGGACAGGCAGTTTTCAAGTTCGCGGTAAAAGGAATGGCTGATGTGAGTGCTGAACTGCTGGAAAGAAATATTCTTTCAGCTGAGGACATCGCCTGGCTGGTTCCCCACCAGGCCAACAAAAGAATCATTGACGCTACTGCTGATCGCATGGGACTTCCAAAAGAAAAAGTGATGCTGAACATCCAGCGTTACGGCAATACTACTGCAGCAACGATTCCTCTTTGTCTTTGGGAATGGAGACATCAGCTGAATAAAGGCGACAACATCGTGCTATCAGCCTTTGGTGGCGGCTTTACCTGGGGCGCTACGCTGGTGAAATGGGAATATTGATGGTGTGAATGGTGAGTTATAGTGAGTGGTGAGTGGTGAGTGGTGAATGATGAGTTGCTTAGATTGTGATAGTCCTATCGTTTGCCGCCTGGGAAGAGCCTTTTTGCAGTTTTATTTAAGGGCGGACATTCCATTTGATTATAGTTCCTTTTTTTACTCAAGACATTTAAGTTGATAGAATAGATTCTATCAACTCAAATATTTCCCTAGCTATTCTATTCTGAAATTATTTTTTTTGAATACATCTGGATTATTCCCATTTGCTTTATGACATTTATCGATTGACGATTTTCGTCTGCCGTTTGCCGTTTGACGACTCCCGATTGCCGATTACCGTTTAACATCTGCCCCCTTAAGCTACTCACCACTCACCTCTCACCACTCACCATAACTCACCATTCACCTCTGACCACTCACCGTAAATCATTTCCTGCTCCACACAATAAAATCCGTTGGAGGTATCTTTTCTGCTCCTGCCTGCCGGAGCATGGTTACAATCTGTCCGCGGTGGTAAGTAGAATGATTAAACAGGTGCAATAACATTTCAAAAATTGGCTGCTTGAAGCTTTCCCTTTTGGAGTTCTGGTATTTGAACTCGTGCTGGATCTGTGGTTCACTGGCATTGCTGATCCATTCCAGCCATAAACCGTCCTGCTCTTTCATCATGTCGGAAAGTTTCTTCATGTCACCCTGGAATTCCTCACTGGGTCTTATAATGTGCTCCTGCAATTTTAATCTTTGCCACCAGATGCTGTTGGCATCCAGCATATGTAATACGGTTTTAAAAAGGCTGTTAAAGCTGCTATTTATTTCCATTTGTTGCTTTTCTTCAGGCAAAGCACTAATCACATCCAGCAACAATCCGTTGGCCCAGCTGTTGTATGCAGCAAAAGGAACAAGAATTTCTTTCATAGTATCAAAAACAGTTTAGACTTCTCAGTTACATTTGAAATACTAATTAACAACTTCATACTCATCTAATGGATAAAAGTTTTACACTTACCGGTTTTGGATCTGCAGCTGTACACGCCGGCCATGTGCAGGATCCCAATTATGCCCACCAGGTTCCGATCTATGCAACCAGCACTTTTTTGTTTGACACAGCGGAGCAGGGCATGCACCGTTTCAGTGGTGAAGAAAAAGGATATCTCTATTCCAGATGGGGCAATCCTACCTGCAACGAAGCGGAACAAAAAATTGCGGCCCTTGAATCCTTTGGGTTAAAGAAGGAAGTCAGGGGCATTTTACATGCATCAGGAATGGCTGCCATTACTACGCTCTTTCTTTCCAATTTAAAAAAAGGCGATAAGGTACTCACACATTTTTCCTTATACGGCGGCACCGATGAGATCCTGACCAGGATCCTGCCCGGCCTCGGCATAGAAGCTGTTATTGTTGATCTGAGAGCCACAACAAGGTTGGAAGACCTGATCAGAAAAGATCCATCTATCAAAATGATGTATCTCGAAACACCTGCCAATCCCACCATACAATGCGTGAATCTTGAGGAACTATCTGGCATCGCCAAAAAACATGGGATCATCACTGCCTGTGATAACACTTTTGCAACTCCCTATCTTCAGCAGCCTTTTTCTTACGATATCGATTTTGTAATCCATTCAACCACTAAATTCCTGAACGGACATGGAACTGCAATAGGTGGTATATTATTAGGAAGCGATATTGATTTCATGAATAGCAAGGCTACCAAATTTCAGCGCCTTCTGGGAGGTAATTCCAATCCTTTTGATGCTTTTTTGTTGGTGCAGGGAATTAAAACGCTTGAATTAAGAATGGATCGCCATTGCAGCAATGCCATGGCTATAGCTGAATTTTTAGAAAAAAACGATGCAGTTTCCAGGGTGAATTATACCGGCCTGGCTTCACACCCTGATCACCTGATTGCTCGCAAACAAATGAAACAGGCAGGCGGCATGCTAAGCTTTGAATTAAAGCAAGGTTTATCGGGAGGTATCAATTTTATGAACAGGTTGAAAATGTGCCTTCGAACTGTTTCCCTGGGAACAGTGGATACCCTGCTCTCCCATCCCGCATCCATGACACATTACAGTGTACCAAAAGAACAAAGAGAAAAATATGGCATCAGCGATGGATTGATCCGGATGAATGTGGGAATTGAAAATGTAGCGGATATTATTTCAGATCTGGAACAGGCACTCGATGCATCAAAATAACTAATTTCAATACAAACAAGCCTCATGAGAAAATTAACCATTGCCAGCTGTTTATTGCTGACCGTAATCTGCCTGCGTGCACAACCCACAAATAATATAACGGACAAGAGACTGGCATCACTGGATAGTGAATTCGAGAAAGTGCTTAAGACCTGGCAATCGCCTGGCTTTGCAGTAGCAGTCGTAGAAAAGAACCGGGTCATTTACGCCAAAGGATTTGGCTTCCGTGATGTAGAAAAAAAACTTCCGGTAACAGTAAATACTCTTTTTCCAATCGGCAGTTGTACCAAGGCGTTTACTTCTTTGCTGATCGGCATATTGCAAAAAGATGGAAAGCTGGAGATCGATCAGCCTGCGCATCAATATCTTGATGCCCTGAACTTTTTTACAACGGATCTGACCAACAGCATCACCTTAAGGGATATGATGTCGCACAGAACAGGTCTTCCCCGTCATGATTTTTCCTGGTATTTCTTTAATACAGAGAACCGTGATTCTATGATCAGCCGCATACGTTACATGGAACCTACGTATCCTATCCGCAGGCAATGGCAGTATAATAACTTCATGTTCGTTGCACAGGGCGCCATAGCAGAAAAGATCACAGGAAAAAGCTGGGAAGAAAACATCAGGGAACAGATCCTTCAACCGCTATCCATGAACAGGTCAAATTTCTCTATAAATGACCTGCAAAAAAACAATGACGCGGCACTCGGTTATGGTTTGAAGAACGACAGTTTTATCAAGAGCATTC
The DNA here is from genome assembly GCA_023386045.1 of Bacteroidota bacterium. GTDB lineage: Bacteria > Bacteroidota > Bacteroidia > Chitinophagales > Chitinophagaceae > Flavisolibacter. The sequence goes on along the minus strand of JAEWKK010000030.1, from coordinate 203,603 downwards.
CCTATTATCATATCAATGCGGCTGGCCCTGCAGGCAGTATCAACAGTAATGTTCTTGAAATGAGCAACTGGCTGATGACATGGATCAATGGAGGTAAATTCAATGGGAAAGAAATTTTGCCAGCCGATTTTATGCAGGAAGCGATTTCTTCACAGGCCGTGATCAGTGCAGGACTTCCCACAAAAGAAAAACCAGATATACATTTTGCCAATTATGGTTTTGGCTGGTTCCTCAGTTCCTACAAAGGTCATTACAGGGTTGAACATGGAGGAAATATTGACGGCTTCTCAGCGAATGTTTCCTTCTTTCCTACAGACAGCATTGGTATAGTTGTCCTGGTTAACCAGAACGGTTCTTCCATTCCTTCTGTTGTTCGAAATATGATTGCGGATCGATTGCTGAAACTTCCCTATTTCAATTGGAATGCTGACCTGCGCGAGAAATATGTAAAGAGCCGCAAACAGCAGGAAGAAGCAAAAAAAACCAGTTCCTCCAGCCAGAAGAAAGGAACCAGGCCTTCGCATGAATTAAAGGATTTCGCAGGACTCTATTTCAATGCGGGTTATGGAACTTTTGATGTTTTTGTAAGGAATGATTCTCTTTTTGCAAATGGAATTGATAAAACCATTTACATGAAGCATTATCATTACGATGTGTTTTCAGCTTATATGATGGAAGATGGGGAATTTGATACATCGGAGGAAAGCGAAGTGCATATTCAGTTCAATACCGGAATTTCCGGTGACATAGAATCCCTGGACATAGCTGGCATTGAATCGCCCCAGATTGAACTAAAATTCAAAAAAACTGAAAAGGAAAAACCGGTATCAATTGAAAAGCTGGAAGAATATACGGGCCTTTTTGAAATCATGGGTGCTAACATAAAATTTTATAATAAGGACAATAAGCTGCGCATGTTTGTGCAGGGCCAGCCGGAATACGAACTGATATCAACCGGTGATGATAAATTTTCTGTAAAAGACCTTTCTGGATATTCAGTACAGTTTTTGCGTGATGATAAAAAGCAGGTTATAGCCGTGAACCTGATTCAGCCTAACGGAACATTTAAAGCGACGAAGAAAAATTAAAATGGAAATAAAGATCAGGAAAGCAACAAAAGAAGACTGTGCGAGGATCCTCGAACTGGTAAAGGAACTGGCAGCTTACGAAAAAGCTCCAAAGGAAGTAACTGTTTCACTGGAACATTTTGAACAAAGCGGATTTGGAAGAAAGCCTGTTTGGTGGGCATTTGTTGCGGAAGTCAATGGTAAGGTAGAGGGCTTTGCCCTTTATTACATTCGGTTCTCCACCTGGAAGGGCCAGCGCATGTACCTCGAAGATCTTTATGTAACTGAAGAAATGCGTGGTAAGGGCTTAGGCAAGCTTTTATTTGACAGGCTTATCGCGGAAGGGAAAAAGAGAAAATTCAACGGAATGATGTGGCAGGTATTAGAATGGAACGAGCCTGCCATTAATTTTTACAAAAAATATGATGCGGCTTTTGACCCGGAATGGATTAACTGCGGCATGTATTTTAAATAAAGAAGGTAGTACAGTTGTACTACCTTCTTTAAAATATCAACGTATTAAATCAGGAAAAAAACCAGGAAAATAACAAGCCAGGCTGCAAGGCCTAACCAAGCCCATTTAACTCTTTGCTTTTTCTTGTCATCATTGATCAGATAAGCTATCAGTACGCCTATCAAACCCAGTAAAAAACCTAATGCAAAACCACCAATGTGGAAACCAGAACCATCAGCAGATTTTTTGGCTGCCTTGGTAATTTTTTTATCATTCAAGGTTCCATCTGGATTGATGCTATTACGAAGTTGATGCTGGGCTATTTTGAAACCCACTTTATCGGCAAACTTCATCTTCTTTCCTGTGAATTGCTCCACATCTTTAACCGACATAAGAGAGAGATCCAACAGGGAAATTTTTTCACCTGTGCTTCCAATGGGGATCATAAGGTCAGCGGCATTGGGAAGAACAGGTTTCACTGGCTTCGTACTTAAAGGCGCGGAGAAAGAAACCATTGCAATCGCCATGATTGCAAAAAAGGTAAAAATCTTTTTCATAATAGAGGTTTTGGGTTATAAAAATTAAGGTAACGATATACTACTTGGGACAAGAATACGCTTCTTTCAGTAAATTTAAAAGATAAAATTACTGCTTATGCCAATGGCTGTCACCTGTCGTTGCCAAGACCATCCACCACGAAACAACAGGCTCCACAAATACACACATTGGACGCACCCCATTGGTTATCCAAACACCTCGTCAATATGTGGTAGAAAAAATTGTCGGAGACCGGGATTAATTTACATGACTGACGATGCTGTATTGGATTACAATAAGGGAATAAGAATTTTTAGGCTTGCTACGGCTGTCGCTCAAGTTCAAGTTGATGATATTAAACCAAAGCCGATTTGAATGATATTTATGGACAATGAGACAGCTTATCAAAGAGGCTTTGCGGAAGGAAGTCATTAACTACATTAAGAAAAAATATATCGGTTTACAGACAAAAGAGGGAACAGTTGTAGATGTTGTTGATGATGTGGCGAACCCGCCCCAACCCTTCGATTTCGTTAATGGTAGTTTAATCAGAAGTCACGACAATTACCTTGAAGTTCAGTTGGATAAAAATTGGGGTACTGATTGTCCGAACATTTGGGAAGTATGTTCGGATATAAAGAAATATTTTGGAATCAGATGGATGCGCTATCGGTATATCGACTCTAAACGAGGCGGAGTTACTGAATGGTTCTAAAAGGGTCTGTTAGGAAATCGATGAATCATACTCATAGCGTACAATCCTCAGTCCACCTTCTTCTTCAATCCCCACAAGGCGAAAAATAATGTCACCATCGGGCTTGTAAGGGACTAAAATGGTCTGCTCAGGATTGTTCTCAAACATAATCTCCTTTTCCAAATCAGCAAGTATTTTGAAGGGCGGTGCGTAATACTCAAGGTTGTTACCGTACTCCATTAAAAAATCATCAAGGTTTACCAACCTCAAGTGATTGAACTCCCTTGCACCATTCAGATTTATAGATTTTGAAACAGTCAGGTCTCTTGCATTCATAAGTTATTTCTTTTGCTTTTTATCTGTTTTTGCCGGAGGCACAAGTTCGTTCATTAAGTCTTGGAACGAGCCATTGATGTGAAGCTTCTCTTCGTATTTATGCGCTCGTTCTTTCTTGGCCTTCTTGGGTGCGGCCTTCTTCGCTTTCGCCATCAGGTTTGCGGGTGAGGTCTTTGTATTTGAGTCTTCCCTGCACCCTCTGTAAAGTTATCTCAAATCTCTCATTGTCTTTCATCTTCCTGCTATTGTACCTGTACTCAAACTCATGGCAGTATCGGAACAGGTGTTTGGGTGAGACTTGGTGATAGATTCCATATAAACCTCTTTTGAGCAATGACCAAAAACCTTCAATGGTATTGTTATGAAATGCTCCACGCACATACTCACCTTCGTTGTGCTTAATGACGACATGGTGATACATTCCATCTAAGCCTTGATAACTTCTCCATTCATCTGTGATAACAATTGCTCCTGATTTGACAGCACCAACGATGACCGGATGAAGGTTCTCGGCCTTTGTGTCCCTGACAACTTGTGTGACTACACGACCACCACGTTGCATGACACCAACAACTGGTGTCTTGTCTTTCACGCTTCGACCCTGAGAATTCTCAACCTTCTTGTGAGCGTGTCGGTTCTTATTCTTGCCGCCAACAAAGGTTTCATCCACTTCAACAACATCGGTGAGCAATGGTGAGTTTTTATCACGTAATGCCTCTCGGATGCGGTGAAGAATGAACCATGCTGTCTTTTGGCTTACACCAAGGTCACGATGAAGTTGGTGGCTGCTTATACCCTTCTTATGAGAAGCTATGAGGTACATGGCAGCAAACCATGTGCGAAGACCAATTTTTGAGTTCTCGAAGATTGTTCCCACGGTAACGGAGAATTTCTTGTAGCACTCTTTCTCTCCACATTTGAAACCACGATTTGTCCGGTAAACTTTGAGGGAACCACAATGAGGACAACCGACATGTTTTCCCCACCGTTGGTTTTCGAGGTAGGCTTTGCAGCGTTCTTCGTCTTTGAAATAATCCAAAAGCTGTGTAAGATTCTTAAACTCCACTCTGATGATTCTTTGTACCCTTAAAGTTATGCCTTGTCCCACTATCTACCTAATTACTATTGTTAAGATTTGCATAACCATAAGAAAAATTTGGGGCAAAGTCAAATAGGTTGGGAATGAGATTGGTAGTTTGTAAGTTTATGAGGTATGTAAGAAGCATCAAAGAATGAAATTTCAACTTAAAGAGTTCAATAGAAATGTTTCGGATGAAGATTTATTGGCCGATTTAAGGGCTGTAGCAGAAAGGCTTGGCAAATCATCCATATCCTCAAGAGAGTACAATGATAATGGGGCAAAATACACCTCCGGTACAATCGGAGTTCGGTTTGGGAGTTGGAACAATGCTCTTAAAAAAGCGGGTCTGGACTTGGTGCAGGAGCGAGACGTTTCAAAGGAAGAGTTGTTTAAGAATCTGGAACAAATATGGGTGAGCATAGGTCAGCAACCTACATTCAGGGACATGAGGAAACCTATGTCAAAGTATTCGACAAGTTCCTACTTATCCAGATTCGGCACATGGAGAAACGCACTCATTGAATTTGTGGAATACATCAATTCAGAAAACACTTCTGAGTCAAACGAGGTTGATGAGGGCGAACAAAATGTTGAACCCGCACCAACTGAACCTACGGCATTTAAACATAAAACGAAAAGATTTCCAAGCGAACGGTTGAAAGTTCAAGTGTTGATGAGAGACGGAAACAAATGCCGACTTTGTGGAATTACATTAACAGGAGACAACATTCACTTTGACCATATTAAGCCGTGGTCGAAAGGTGGGGAAACAGTCTTGGAGAACCTCCAAATACTATGCGATAAGCACAATTTCGCCAAAGGAAACCTTGAGTATCAACCTGAAAAGGAGCCCTAATTTGTCCCAACTGGTATATCGTTACCAAAATTAAATATAAGATTACATTGTTCATTCAAAAAATTTAATATGAACTTTTCTTGCAGAAGAGATTGTTTGAGAAACATTCAGTAAATAAAAAAGGATCCATTGGATCCCTAAAATTGTTTATTAACCTGATAGTTTACCGCTATGCAGAAATCAAAACCGTTAGAAAAATCTTGCAATTAGCTTACGCCATCAGTTTGCATTTCCTTATTGATCTTGAGAATCAGTCCCTGTAATACTTTTCCGGGACCTGCTTCAGTAAATTTTGTTGCCCCATCATTGATCATCGCCTGCACACACTGTGTCCATTTCACCGCCCCTGTAAGCTGATCGATCAGGTTCTGTTTGATTTCATCCTTATCTATCACGCCACGTGCTGCTACATTCTGGTAAACCGGGCATGAGGGAAAATGAAAATTAGTTGATTCGATAGCTTTTTTAAGTTCCTGTCTTGCTGGTTCCATCAATGGTGAATGAAAGGCACCGCCTACAGGAAGCACCAGTGCTCTTTTAGCGCCTGCAGCTTTCATACTTTCGCAAGCCAGTTCAATACCTTTCACTGATCCGGAAATCACGAGCTGACCAGGACAATTATAATTTGCAGGAACTACCACTTCCCCTGTTTCTTTCATAACCTGGCTGCAAATCTCTTCTACTTTATCATCTGCAAGTCCCAGTACGGCTGCCATGGTAGAAGGTGTGATCTCACATGCTTTTTGCATGGCTGTGGCCCTGAGACTCACCAGTTGCAGGGCATCTTCAAAGCTCAATGTTCCATTGGCAACGAGTGCTGAAAACTCTCCAAGCGAGTGACCTGCCACCATATCGGGCCTCGCATTCTCGATACTTTTATAGGCGATAATGGAATGCAGGAAGATGGCTGGCTGTGTTACTTTCGTCTGTTTTAAATCCTCTTCTGTTCCATTGAACATCACGTCGGAGATCCGCATTTGTAGAATGTCATTGGCCTGCTCAAAAATCCTTTTTGCAAACGAACTTGATTCATAATGCGCCTTCCCCATTCCCGGGAACTGGGCTCCCTGTCCGGGAAATACATATGCATGTTTCATCCGGCAAGTTTACTAATTAATCCAGATCAGCAGCGATCAGTTTCAGAAATTCATTCCGCGTTACATGATTATTCAGGAATTCACCATCAAAAGAAGAGGTGGTAGTTACAGAATTCTGTTTTTGAACACCCCTCATCATCATGCAAAGATGTTTGGCTTCAATCACAACAGCTACGCCCAGTGGATTCAGACTTTCCCTGATGGCTTTCAATACCTGGGTGGTCAGTCTTTCCTGGACCTGCAGCCTGCGTGCATATACATCCACCACCCTGGCCAGCTTACTTAAACCGGTAATGTAACCATTGGGTATGTAAGCAATATGAGCCTTCCCAAAAAAAGGAAGAAGGTGGTGCTCACACATGGAAAACAATTCAATATCCTTTACAATTACCATTTCACTGACTTCCTCCTTGAACCGGGCAGAGTTCAAAATGGAAACTGCATCCTGGCTATAACCCTGTGTCATATACTGCATGGCCTTTGCCATACGCTCAGGAGTTTTTAATAAACCTTCTCTTTGAGGATCTTCTCCCAGAAGGCTGATAATATTTCCATAGTTTTTTATCAGCGCTTCTGTTGGTTCCTTATCGAATCCTTCTTTTTTATGATAAGCCATTCTTTATTTTATTTGAGTTTATAACTACGCAGGATATTCTACAAAGTTGCGTGGCGTTTCATATAATTTGATATAAAGTTCAAGTTCTTCTTTAATGTGAGGTCTTAAAAGATCATAGATCACCACGGCAATATTTTCAGCGGTTGGATTCAGTGTTTTGAATTCTTCTGTATCCACATTCAGGTTTTTATGATCAAATCTTTCAAGTACTTTCTCGTTGACAAGATCGGAAAGTTGTTTCAGGTCCATTACAAATCCGGTCACAGGATCGATTTCACCCACAACCTTTATTTCCAATTCATAATTATGACCATGGTAATGCGGGAAACTGCATTTTCCGAATGTAGACAGGTTTTGTTCGTCCGACCAGTCTTTCCTGTAAAGCCGGTGAGCTGCATTAAAATGCTCACGACGGACAACGGCAAGTTTTTTACTCATATGATTAAGGAATGTACAAAAGTAATCAAGGCGGGGGAATAAAGAACAGATGAACAGATGAACAGAAGAACAATAGAACAAAGAATGTCGAAAGAAGGTAACATCGATAACTTCATCATTCCTCATTCCCTGTTCATCTGTTCGACATTCTTCCGCTATTTTTGCAGATGCACCTGCTCATCTGCGCAGCAACAGAACTGGAGATCAAACCTTTCCTGGAATCTTTCAAAGGAAAAGATTTGGGGAAGACAAAAGTGCTGATCACAGGCATAGGTTTGCTCGCTTCAGCTTACACGATCACTAAAGAAATCATAAGTTCAAGGCCAGACCTCATCATCCAGGCTGGAATTGCAGGCATTATTGATGATCAGTTGCAGCCAAGAAAAGTAATGTTGATCAGGAATGAATTTGTGGGTGACCTTGGCGCTATGGAAAATAACAGGTTTAATTCCCTTTCAGATTTGCAATTGGTTCATCCGGGTGATTTTCCATGGCATAGCGGAAAACTAAGCAACAAAGAAAATTTTCTCAACCAGTTTGGTTATCCACTTGCTGATGGAGTTACCGTGAACGAGATCAGCACCAACAGGGAAAGAATAAATTATTATAAAGAACTTGGTGCTCAGACCGAATCTATGGAAGGTGCGGCATTACATTTTATTGGTTTGAAAGAAAACATCCCATTTCTGCAGTTAAGAGCCCTTTCGAATTTTGCAGGAGAACGCAATAAAAGCCAATGGAAGATGAAGGAATCAATTGAAAATCTGAATAGCGCTTTATCGGATATCATTATAAAAACATTGAGGTAATGAAATACAGTTTAGGTTTCTCACCCTGTCCCAACGATACATTCATTTTTGATGCTTTGGTGAACCATAAGATTGATACTGAAGGAATGGAATTTGAACCGGTGCTGGAGGATATACAAACTTTAAATGGATGGGGAAAGCAGGAAAAGCTGGATATCACCAAATTGAGTTTCCCTTCTTTTTTCAGCAATGCGGATCATTATGAAATGCTGGATTCAGGAGCAGCTTTGGGCAAAGGTGTTGGGCCTCTCCTCATTGCTAAAAACCTGGTGAACGTACCTGACATCAGGCATTGCAGCATCGCCATTCCTGGTGAGCAGACAACCGCCAATTTTTTATTAAGCTTCGCATTCCCGGAAGCGAAAAATAAAACCTCGCTGTTGTTTTCAGAAATTGAAGATGCTGTGCTGATGGGAAAGTTTGATCTGGGTGTGATCATTCATGAGAACCGCTTTACTTATCATGAAAAAGGACTGATCAAAGTCTGCGACCTGGGTGAGATCTGGGAACAAAAACAGAATTTGCCCATTCCACTTGCCTGCATAGCTGCTAAAAAAAATCTTCCTGCTGATGTAAGAAAAAAAATATCCCGCCTGATCCGGAAAAGCGTTGAATATGCATTTGCCAATTATCCAGTCATTAGTGAGTATACAAGGAAGCATGCGCAAACCATGAATGAAGATGTCATGCGACAGCACATTGAACTTTATGTAAACAATTACTCTATCGATCTGGGCGAAGATGGAAAGAAAGCTATCAGCCAGTTATCAGAAGTTTACCAGCAATTAAGATCATGAAAGATCTAAACTCTCCTGGAATCTCTCAATGCACTTTTATATACCTGCAGACATCTTTCCCTTGCCTGTTTGTGATCAACCATGGGTAAGGGATAATGCAGTGTTTCCAGTTCGGGTATCCATTTCTTTATATAAATAAGTTGCGGGTCAAATTTCTTTGCCTGTTCAACAGGATTAAAGATGCGGAAATAAGGAGCAGCATCACAACCACAACCTGCCACCCACTGCCAGTTTCCATTATTGGAAGCCAGTTCATAATCCAGGAGTTTCCTGGCGAAATAGGCATCACCCCAGCGCCAGTCAATCAATAAATCTTTCACCAGGAAACTTGCTGTTACCATGCGCACGCGGTTATGCATGAAACCAGTTGCATTCAATTCTCGCATGCCTGCATCAACCAGCGGATAGCCTGTTAGGCCCAGGCACCATTTCTCAAATTCATCTTCCTGGTTTCTCCACTGGATGGCTTCATATTCTTTTTTGAAGCAATGATGGATAAGGTCTGGCCTATGCCATAAGATCTGCATAAAGAATTCACGCCAGATCAATTCACCCAAAAAGGTTTTATTCCATTCCAACGCATCTTTTACGAGTTGGCGTATGCTGATGGTTCCAAAACGAAGATCAACTCCGACCCTGCTTGTACCATGAATTGATGGAATATCCCTTGTAAGATGATATGAATGGATCCGATCAAAATCAACAATGGCCTGGTGATGAAAATCATGAAGTGTAAAGCCAATTTCTTCCAGGCCTGGTAAAGGTTTTTGTTGCTGTTGAAAAAAATGACTGAAATATTTTTCTGTTTTCCATTCAGTCAAATATTCATCCTTTAAAAGAGAGAGCCATTTCTTTGAATAGGGTGTATAAACAGCATAGGGTTCGCCATTGTCTTTCATCACTTCATTCTTTTCAAAGATCACCTGGTCTTTATAGGAATGAAATTCAATATTGTTTTGTTGAAGCCAGGAACACACCGACTGATCCCGGTTAATAGCATAAGGTTCATAATCATGATTGGTGAAAACAGCATGCACTTCATAGTTTTGTTGAAGCTCCTTAAATATGGAAAGAGGATCTCCATAACGTACATCAAGAGTACTATTTAATTTTATGAGCTGAGCCTGCAGCTCAAGCAGCGCTTTATGAATGAAGTTCACCCGGCGGTCATCCCTGTCTTCCAGCTGATCCAGTATATGCCTGTCAAAAATAAATACGGGCACTACCGGAAGGCCAGATCGAAGCGCATGGAAAAGTCCTGTGTTGTCGTGGAGCCTGAGATCACGCCTGAACCAGAAAATATTGACCTTAGCCATAAGTCATAAACAATCCGGTCCTTAAATAGTTGAAAGATGCTGTTTGTAAAATTCAATGGTTTTTTCAGATCCGTACTGATTTCCTTTGAAGGTTCGCACCCATCTGATACCCTGGATAGCATTGGTGAGGAAAACTTCATCTGCATGCAGCAGCTCGGCTTCGCTTAACTCTTCCTGTTTTACCATTTGCCCATTCCTTTTTGCAGCATCCATCAAAAATCTTCGCATCACTCCATTTATGCAACCTTGTATTAAAGGTGGTGTATGGATCACATCCTCCCTGATCCAGAATATATTGGCTTTTGAAGAATCAGCAATAAGATTATGAGAGTTCATCACAAGTGCATCATCCAGGCCATTTTCTTTTGCATAAAGAGATGCCAGTACATAAGGAAGAAAACTGGCCGATTTAATATTGGCAAAAGCATCAACACTTTTTCTTGCAAAAGGATAAAGGCCGATGTTAAGTCCTTGTTCGTTCCATGACATGCTATCGTGGGAAAGAGGGATGGCTTCTATCAAATATTCAACATCATTATGATTGCTTCTGAATAAAGCCAGTCTTACTCTTGCCAGATCGTTGCAACCATTGAATTCGCAAAGCTTAAGGATGGAGTGAGATAAATGGACGGCTGATAAATTGCCCTGTTTCATTCCAAGCAGTTTGAGGCTAAGGAAGAGTCTTTCAAAATGAAGAGATTCAAGCAGGATCCTGTTCTTCCAGATCTTCATCGTTTCGAAGATGCCATCTCCCCATTTAAAGCTGCGATTACCTGCTGTGAGCAAAGGCTGATCATCGGGATAAAAATTACCATTATAACAAACGAGGGCCATGAGTCAAAATTAAGCCTGGGTGCGGGCAATAAAAAAAGTCCCAGGGGCGGGACTTTTAAATATCATTCATCAATTTGATCAGGCCTGTTCAACAATGCCCGCTTTAACTGCGTACATCACCAGGCCGGCCATGGACTTCACTCCGGTTTTGGTTTTCAGTTTATCGCGGATGGCTTCAACGGTGCGGGGACTCAGGTCAACCATTTCTGCGATCTCCTTGGTACTTTTTTCCTCGCACATCAGCTTCAGGATCGTGATCTCTTTATCGGTAAGGTTCACTTCAGGTGCAAGGATCTCAGCAGGCCTTTTGGTCCTCAGACCATTAAGCAGGGCCTTATTGGTAAGATCGTTAAAGAAGAATTCCTGTTCAAAGCAGGTACGTATGGCCTGGTAGATGGTTTCGGAATCAGATTCTTTAGTTAGGTAGGAATTGGCGCCGATCTCCATCATTTTGGTGATAATAGAAGGATCATTGTTCATGGAGAGCATGATCACCTTCATTTCCGGATATAATTTTTTGATCTCGGGAAGGGTGGTATAACCATCCATGATTGGCATATGAATATCGAGAAGGATCACATCGGGCTTGATATGCTTAAGCAGGTTCAGAAGCTGCATACCATTTTCAGCTTCGGCGATCATTTGAATATCCTTGCGTTGGGAAAGTGAGGTTTTAACGCCTGTACGGAATAGTGCGTGGTCGTCAGCAATAGCAACTTTAATAACAGCGTCGAGATTTTTCATAAGGAAATTTTAATAATGGTTTCTCTGGTTAGATTCGAATGCAATTTGGTAAAATCCTCTTGTATTTCTTATAGTATTACTACGTAATTTTTTGATGAGAAAAGTACGATTACTTAGAAAGTTTTCAGGCTTTTCCCTGAGCAATCGGAAACTTACTGGTCTTGCTGCCCGTAAATTTACGAAAGGGCGGGTAAATCCTGAAGCTATAAAATCGGGCGGTATTGCTCTTGTGTCCGCTTGTTCAGCGACTTAGTTTTGTATCAGTTCATTGAAAGGAAGATCGCCCACAACCAAACTATCCAATGTCCTAAAACCGTCCAGTAAGTTTTTGTTTCCTAATCCAATACTTTTGAAAACCAGCGCGATTTTCCTTTCAGTGAACTTCTTTCTCTATTCTTCTCCTTTTTACTTGCAGACAGATTAATTGACCCTTAAGGGAAAAATCTCATTTCTAATGGTGTTTTCCTCTTTCAAAGCGGAAAAGTTTGAATTAGATTAGTATTTCAAGTATGGAAAAAGTATTAGACTACTGGCGATTTACTTATTATACAGCGCCACTAAATTTAATTTTGGCATTAATTGCCCTAATTATCGCAATTGTAAAATGGAAAAAACAGTTCATTCAAAATTCTCTTATCTACTTTTATATTTCATATATAATGCTCTTACTGGTTGCTTTTGCCGATGCAGCAACAAAACCAAAATTTGATCCTCCTCTCAGACTAGCATTTACTTTTATAGAATTAATAACGACTATAATTGAATTATTCGTTTTTCATTATGTTGTTATCAAATTTATCTCAAGTACAAAAATCCAAAGAAGATTAAAACCAATACCTTATGTTTTTATTTTTTACATTATTGTAAACTTCATTTGGAAAAACAAAAATGGAATTATTGATCAAGCATTTTTGCAAAATGTGTTTACTGTTCAAGCAATTTTTCTCATAGTAGCATGTATCAGCTATTACGTTGATCTTTTTGTAAAAGAACCAAATTTTAAATTGCTTAACGAACCATCCTTTTGGATTGTTACTGGTTTATCTTTCTTCATGATTTGCACTTTTCCATTTTCAATACTTGGACAAATTCTCATGAAAGCTAATTATAAATTGTACCTCCAATTATTCAGCATATTTAATATTTTTTATTGTTTATTATTTATCATGATTATCCGTTCATATTTATGCAAGCCACTGACAACCAGGTAATCGTTTTTTTATTCACAACTACTGCTATAATCTTATTATTGGTTACAGTAATTATTAGTCTTCTGTATTTCTATCAAAAACGACAGCTTGCATTTCAATTGAGGCTAAATAACCTGCAACTAGACTTCGAAAAAAATTCACTCCAAACCCAGATCGAAGTACAAGAAGAAACCTTCCAACACATTTCAAGGGAGATCCACGATAATATCAATCTTTCACTCACTTTGGCTAAATTGAATTTGAATACAATCAACTGGGATAATCTTATCAAAACACAAGAATCAGTGGACTCCTCCATCGCCTTGTTAAGTTCTGCCATTACTGACCTGAGCAATCTCTCAAAAAGCATCAATACAGACCTGATAAAGGACATGGGTCTCATTAAAGCAGTGAAAGCCGAATTGGAAAAGATCAAATGCCTGTCCCACCTGAATATAGACCTACAAATTGACGGTGAGCCCGTTTTCCTTGAAAGTAAAAATGAGCTGATCATTTTCCGGATCATACAGGAAGCTTTGAATAATGTAATCAAGCATTCCAACGCAACAGAAGTTCAACTGGTTCTTCATTATGAAAAGCAATTCCTGAAAGTTGAAATAGCTGACAATGGGATTGGGTTTGATAAAAATGAAGTGGAGCTGCAAAAGGAAAAAGGTAATGCGGGATTGAAAAATATGCAGACAAGGACCGAGTTATTTGGAGGAGAATTTTTTATTGATAGCCAGTTGCAAACAGGCACAAAAGTATTAGTCACCATTCCTTATAATATATGAGCAATCAGATCAAACTGGCTATGGCCGATGACCATGCCCTTTTACGCAATGCACTTGCTACCCTGATCAACAGCTTTGAGAATTGTTCAGTGGTGATTGAAGCTAATAATGGACAGGAACTGGTTAATAAAATGAAACAGAATATCATTCCTGATGTGGTTTTGCTGGACCTGAGCATGCCGGTAATGGATGGATTTGAAACGGCTGCCTGGCTCAATACCCATCACCCCGAAGTTCATGTACTGATGCTGACCATGTACGATTCAGAACTCACGCTGATTCGCTTGTTACAGGCAGGTGTAAAAGGATTTCTGAAAAAGGATATCGAACCAGTAGAATTAAAATCAGCCATTCATTCAGTGATGCAGGAAGGCTATTATTATTCCACCCATACTGCAGGCAGACTGGCCAATCTTTTCCGAAATAACAAACGAGATAATATACGCCTGCAAAATACCATGCTCAATGACCAGGAGATAGAATTTCTAAAATTGACCTCAACTGATATGACTTACAAGGAGATCGCGCAAAAAATGGGACTTACTCCACGAAGTGTGGACGCATTAAGAGACCAGCTTTTTGTAAGACTTGATGTGAAAAGCCGGGTGGGACTGGCCATGGTGGCCATCAAGAATGGAATTGTCACCATTTCTAATTAACAGGTCTCGCAATCAAATAAATCCGGTTATCACCAAGGGTGAATGGCTTTTTCCGGGGAGATCCATACAGCCTGGATATTTCCATGCCGGTTTCGCTGCACATTTCTTCCATCTCATTCAGACTGAAAATATAATCCACTCCTTTGAGTATCTCTACTGAACCATCCGGACTGATGATGGTTTGTTCGGATTCTATTCTTGAAGGATGAAACCGGTACTTGTAATCCAGCACACATTTATATTCTCCTGCAAAATGCCAGTCGTGCTCCCTGAAATATTTAATGGCTATTTCAGCCACCATCCAGGAATTGATCATAAAACTACCAGAGGACTGAAGGCTACTGGCTACTTTTCCAAGTAGGGATACAGCATTCTTTCGATCAAAAAATGCAAAGCTGTTGCCCATGCAAATGATAGCATCAAATTTAAACTGAGATTGAAAGTCCAGGGCATTTGTACAAACAGCTGTTACAGGCAGGTTTTCTTCCTTTGCCTGGCTGTTGATCTCCTCAATATATTCCTGGAGGTTGTCTACTGCAGTAACATGTATTCCCCTTCTGCCCAATTCCAAGGCATGTCTTCCATAACCACACATCAGGTCAAGCACAAGGGCTCCAGGTTTCAATCCACAAACTTCGATGATGAAATCTGTTTCCACTTCCGTCATCCCGGGAGGAATCAGGCTTTTCCAGGCATGCTTATAACTACTATTAAAAAAGATGTCATTGATATTACCGGTGGCGTGTGACATTTCATTGAATTAATCCAGCAATTTATTTCTCATGGCATACATCACCAGTCCTGCAATGGTTTTTGCACCCACTTTCTGCTTCATATTCTGGCGGATGGTTTCAATGGTACGGGGACTGAGGAAAACCTCCTTTGATATTTCTTCCGTTGTTTTATCCTCGGCTATGCATTTCAGGATCTTCAATTCTTTTTCTGAAAATTTTACCGGGTTGGGATAAAACTGTTTAACTGCTTTTTTATGTTGAAGTTTCAGGAGCACAGCCTTATTGACGAGATCGTTAAAATAAAAATCATCATTCATGCAGGTAATGATGGCCTGGTAGATCTCATCGGGATCTGTGGTTTTGGTGAGATAGGCATTGGCGCCCATTTCCATCATTTTGGTGATCATCTCCTGGTCATCATACATGGTCAGTACAATGATCTTGATGTCCTCGTATTCCTTACGGAGAAGCCCAATAGCGTTCACTCCGTCAATTTCGGGCATTCTGATATCCATCAGCAACACATCGGGCTGCTTCAGTTTCAGCTTATGCATGAGGTCTCTGCCATCCTCAGCTTCCCATAAAATTTTAAGGTAGTCCCGGTCCTTTAAGGCCATTTTAATTCCGTCGCGAAAGATCTTGTGGTCGTCAGCAATGGAAACTTTGATTTGCTGGGCAGTCATGGAAATTGGTTTAATGAATTGGCTTTTAAGCGGAAAGATGACAAAACTAATTGTTTTTTATTCCAGGTAATACGGTTCGTCTGTTTTTATTTACCTACACACACAAAACACAACTAAGTAAAACCACGAAATGAACTGCGTAAATTTACGAAGCAAATTGAAAGATCAAAACCTCCTGGCAAAAAGATTTCCGGATCTCTTTTGCCCGGTTAGTTCATTTGCTATTTTACTGTAACAAATCTTTGAAACTCCTTACTGGTTAAGCATTTCCACTTACGAATGGTATGCATATGCAGGGTCTGTATAAGCTATTATTTCTCCAAATTTCAAGAAAATCACCAAAAATAATTGTTGTTTTCCCTGGGATTTTTACTAAGTTAGCTGCGTAGTTCTACGTAATTTGTTCTCGTATGGTTACGTGTCAAACAGGCTACAACCCTTATGTATACTGCATTATTAGATAAAAGCCTTATCCATGGCGGGTTTTCACCTGTTGAAAACGGTGTCTCAATGCTGAATTTTTACATCGTTAACACAAAACTTACTGTCATGACTAAGAACAAAACTTTCCGTGCTTGGCCTCCTGATACCGAGATTGGTATGTGGGAATTTTAATTGAAGATTATTAATTTCTTAAAAGGTTTTCTATATTTGGCTTAAAACCAAAACTATAGAAAACCTTTTTATATATCTGGCTATTGTTTCTGACTTTTTCCCTATTGTTTTATTCCTTATTTATAAAAATAAAAGCTTTAAAATCAGATCTTTTTGGATTATCTGTATTTATTGCCTTTATGATTTCTTAGTTAATGTTGGAATGTCCTACTTGTCTCACACGAGGACCAAAGTCTTTTTATATTCCTCCTTTACTTTCATTGAATATATACTTTTTGCGACAGTATTGTATATTATAATCAAAAACGCACGATTTAAGAGAATAATCTTATTAACTAGCTTTAGTTTTATTCTGTTTCTTATAATTTATAATTACGAATTTTCAGTAAAAGGTATTGACTCCATTCCAATAGGAGTAGAAGCTATTTTAATCCTAATTTTTTCCTTTTATTATCTCTACGAACAGATGCGAGATATGTCGGACTTATTTATTTATAGCAGATATCCGTTCTGGATTGTTTTAGGGATGATGCTATATATGGCCGGTTCCTTCTTTATTTACATATATGCCAGTCAGTTACCAGCTAAAGAAGTAGCTAAATACTGGATCTTTACCAATATATTTTCCATTATCAAGAACCTGCTTTTTACAATCGCCATCATTGTACATAGCAAGAAAACCGAAAAACCGAAAGTCAAAACCAGACCTATGTTTACCATGAACTAATTAACCACCTACCCCATGTTTCTACTACAAGCTGCCACCACCAACGGAATTTCCTTCGTGCTCTTTATGGGTACCCTGGGTATGCTTGTTCTGACAATAGGCCTCATCCTGTTTATCATCTTCCACCAGCGTAAGGTGATCCGCTACCAGCTCAGGCTTCAGCAGCTGGAACAGGAACAGCAAAAAGTTTTATTGAACGCTTCCATCAGGCTACAGGAAGAAGAAAGACAACGCCTCGCAGCTGATTTGCACGATGATGCCGGTCCTCTCCTGGCCACAGCCAGATTGTATCTCAACGAAAACCTGGTAAACCAGGATAAATCCACCCAGCTTCAGGCCATCCTGCAAGCTCGCCAGATCCTGGATGATACCATACAGCTCATCAGGAACATCAGTCATAACCTGATGCCGCCTACCCTGCGCAATTTTGGCCTGGAATCGGCCGTAAACGACCTTTTTCAGAAAATCAGCGGATCAGGTCAGGTGAATGCAAGCAGCCGCTTCCATGAGTACAAGGAGCGCCTCAAATCGGAAAAAGAACTGATCATCTTCCGCGTGGTGCAGGAACTGGTCAATAATATTTTGAAGCATAGTAATTCCAGCTTTATCCATCTTACCCAGAACAACCATAATGGCTCCTGCATCCTGAGGATCCACCACGATGGAAGAGGTATAGTACAATCAGACTTTGACAAACTGAATAAGAGCAATATCGGCCTCGGCCTGAAAAATATCAGCAGTCGCCTGAAAGTAGCCCAGGGCAGTATATTTTTTGAAAAAGACGCTTCTCAAACCTATTATAAAGTAACCATAGAAATCCCAAGAGACGATCCTTACGAATCCTTAGCCATTTCATCCTAAATTTACCCGACTGAAGTTGTATGGAAGTTATTAAAGTGGCTATTGCCGATGATCATAAGATATTCCGTAAAGGAGTCATCCTTTCACTGCGGCCTTACACGAATATCAAATTTGTTCTGGAAGCAGATAATGGAGAAGAATTATTAAACGGCATCGCTGAAGCTGAACCTGATGTGGTGCTAATGGACCTGCGCATGCCTCTCAAAGATGGTATTGAAACCACCAAGGTGCTGAGTAAGCAATACCCTCATATCCACGTGATCGTGCTGAGCATGTATGAAGACGACCGTTTTGTATCGCACATGATGGAAAATGGTGCCAATGGTTACCTGCTGAAAAATGCGGAGCCCCAGGACATCCGAAGAGCCATCATGGATGTTTATGAAAAAGGCTACTACCTCAATAATTTCGTGAACCGCATCCTGCTGAAAAAATCACACGCCAAACAAAAAGTCATTCCCTCACTCAATAGCGAGATCACACTTACCGACCGTGAAAGAGATGTACTCAAATTCATTTGCATGGAGTTCACAGCGCAGGAGATCGCCCAAAAAATGGAGATCAGTCCAAGAACGGTTGAAGCGATCAAAGACCGGTTAATGGAACGTTTTGGCAGCAAGAATACAGCAGGACTGGTATTCTTCGCCGTGAAGAACAACCTCGTAGATTAATCCTTAAATTTTTAGATTAAGCTTGTGCTGTTGGCCCGCCGAAGGTCATAGGGATTTGAATCTCTTCAAGATCCTTGATGGAACCATTTGCTGCTTCGTAGCGGTTCACGTTTTCGATCAGGGCTTTCATAAAACGTTTGGCATGCTGTGGAGTAAATATGATACGTGATTTCACCTTACTCTTGGGTGTTCCTGGCATCACGTTCACAAAATCAATGACAAATTCCGCATGCGAATGAGTGATGATGGCAAGGTTGGCATAAGATCCTTCTGCGATTTCTTCTGTGATCTCTATATTGATCTGGCTTTGTTGTTGGTCCTGCATAAAAACTACGCTGTTTTGTAAGGCTGTAAAGGTAGTAAGAAAGGATTTCCTTACCTGTGAGAAATCTCCTTTGCAAAGAAGTTAATCCGCGCTGCTGATCAAATTGATCAGAGCTGCTTCAGGATTGGTTCTGAGCAGTTCTTTATCCAGAACTGTATCAAAATTCCTGATAAAACCCAGTTCTTTTTTCACCGCGTTATATCCAGTTTTCAACCTGGAGAATTCTTTTTTCTCTTTATTGTAATAATAATAACTCACTTCCAACTCAAATTCTCTTATGTCAGCTTCTATATAATTGCTGGTAGATGCCAGCACTGATTTGTACTTTTTATATAGAACAAGATTTTGAGAAGGATCTGTCATTTGCCTGAAATAAGCCTTTTCATTACTTCCCAGTAATCCACCATAAACAAAGAGCATATCCTCAGTTATGAGTGAATCTTTCTGCAGCCTGAATGAATCCAGGGTACCGGCTTCTTTCACCAGGGGATTATTTAAATTGGAAGAAGAAATAAATGCTACTTCCTGGTTGTAAGTATTGTAGCTCAGTTTGATATTCAGAGCAGTTTCTGTCTTGGAATACATAGCGCCCGGATGTTTTTCTCCCATCAGGTAATAGGTTCCCAAAACCCTGTATATGCCTACCTTGGTGAAATTTCTTTCGCCATGCAGGACCAGGTATTTATTATAAGCATAAGCAGGATCACCATTGAAATTATAACTGCCGTTCGGGAAGCTTTGACCTGCCGCAGCTATGCTGATTATAAGAGCTGCAAGGTTTAATATAGTTTTGATCATGGCATTAAATATAAAGAAAAATGGCCGCCTGTTGGCGACCATTTTTCGTAAATTATTCTATCCGGATTAACGTGGTCCGGAATAATATAATGTATCGCTAAATCCACGTTGAGTAGGATTATTTGCATAATAATACTGCGCGAAAATAACTTTCGTTGCAGAACCATTGATAACTGTATCAACCCAACGACTATTAGATCCTGGTACAATTGTAAACGCAGGTGATCCCGGAGTGTATGGATTATCAATTGCAATTAATGGATTAACCGATGCAGATGATAGCGCAAATTTAAATTCTGTGGTAAAATTCCCATAATAAGAACTTCCTCCATTGATAGGATGCGCATCCGCACCAAGAGCAGGCCAGTACATTTTTACCTTATCAGGTCCTGTAGTCACCATATGAACAGTAATGTTCTTGTAGGGTGCGTCCAGTCCCGGACGGTTATGGAAACCATATAACTTGTAAATACCATCATACTTGTTCTTGATATTGAAGATCAATAACAGGTTTTTGAAGTTTTCAGCAATGGTATATCCGGCATCAGCAGATGAAATGGTTAAACCCACGCCATAAGCCTTGGTTGGATCCAGAGAAGTTGAACTAGTGATGGTCATTGGCACTTTCACCATTCTCTCTCCTGCCGGAAGCACCACGTTCAGGGTTTGAAAACTGTAAAGGTTGGTAGGCAGATCCAGTACATTGGTACTGTTAGCTGCATTATAAGCTGCCACCAGTCCAGGATTCAAAGTCAGAGTGATATTGATATCGCTTGGAGCAGGATCGCCTGAAAACAGGGTAATTACCGGCTCAGTTGAAATGATCTGTGGATTGCCACTTACCTCGATACCTACGATATTAGCTGCTTTGGATCCCAGGGGGAAACCAATACCGGCAGGTGAAGCATCCGGGTCATTGATCCCATATTCATGGTCCTCAAATCCTTTGTCTTTCAGGCAACCCGTCACCATCATGGCGAAGGCCGCAAAAAGCGCTGATTTTAAAAGTATTTTCTTCATGTTTGTCTTTTTAACTGCTGTTTAATTATTTAATATCCCAGAATACGCGTGATGTAAATGCATTGATCGTTCCTTCTGCACCTACATTGGTTGGGTTATAGTTATACTCTGTCTGAGGGTACAACATACGAACAGGAATTAATGTAGAAGTATTCTGAGGAGAAACAGAGATTGGCGGACCTGGATCATAACCAACAGCCGCACCATAGATGAAGTGACCTACATCCACACCGGCAGAGTTCTTCATATCCACTCTCCTGTAATCATTCCATACTTCCAATGGATCAAGACCATTCAGGGCAAACCATTTTTGAGAGATGATGGTAAAGATACCACCACCAGGAATGTTTGGATTGGTTGGGCTCAGAGAAGCGGCATTGATATCCACGTCACCATAACCAGTATTACCTGTGATATAAGTTGCTGAACCTGTAGCTCCCAGGAAGGTAAAGCTTTCTGCAATACCTGTATTCAAAAGGGTGGCAGCTGTACTGGTGGTCAGGAAACCTCTGTACCTTGCTTCTGCCTGCAGGAAATAACTTTCTGCAGAAGTCAGGATAGGGTTAGAAGCAGTTGCAGACCTGTAGACACCGGGGCCGATACCAGCCAGGTTAGGAGATGCATTTTCGTTCACAGGAGGCAATCCATACTCAACTCCAACATAACCATTGGAACCGGCTTCATACACCCTGGATATCCTGGGATCGCCATTGTAACTATAGTAGTCAATACCCCATTTATTAGCTCTGTAATAAACGTTATTGGCTGCCTGTGCACCAGTAGATGTTGTTTTGAAAGTAGTGTAGAATGGATTGGGTTTATCAGACTTGTAGCCTGGGTTCACCGTAGCATCTTCACCTGTTCCAAGGAAGCCACCGCCATTGGCAATGATATCAGCAATCTCTCCGGGGATGTCGAAACCTGCAATGGTTCCCTGAGGAGTATTTACGCCACCATTCATCAGGTGAACCAGTAATCTCAGGCGAACTGTATTGGCAAACTTGACCCACTTAGCCTTTTGAGTGGTAAAAGTTGCAGCTGAATTATTCGGAGTTCCGAACATGATATCATTTTCAAGAATGTTCTTGTTCGTAACCTGAATAGAATTCTGGATCAAAGTAACGGCTGTATCCAATTGTTTCAGCAGATCCTTATAGATGTCCTCACCTTTATCATAAGCAGGTGTAGGATTGGCATTACCTTTCAGCGCTTCGCTGTAAGGAACGTTGCCATATACATCTACCAGGATACCAAAATTATGAGCCTTCATAATGCGGGCAATACCCTCATACATGGTAGCTCCGGCCTGCTTGGCCTTGATCTCCATGATCTGGTAGTCATAATTGTTGTCGTAAGCGGTATTCCAGATACCATTTCCAAAGGTGGTGGGGATCTGGTAAGTTTCCTCAATTACGTTAGGAGCATATGTACCGGACCTTGCCCAATATCCCATCCAGTTCTGGAGGAATCCCCACTGGTTCCTTACGAGGGTACCAGTAGAATGCAATGCCGCAGGCAGAATAACGTCATAAGAAACGGTACTATCCGTGGCGTTGTTCGGGTTTTTGTTAATGTCAAAGGCACTTTTTTTACAACTGCCCAGCCCTGCAACCATAACGGTTGCAGCAGCTCCAGCGTATAATAACTTTTTAAGTCTCATTGTCTTCTCTGTTTAAATTAGAATTTGTTTAGAAATTCACTGTCAGGTTTGCACCATAGATCCTTGTTGGAGGATTGTTGTTGCGGTCGTTAACACCCTGGGCATTACCTGTAGTATTAGAGAACTCAGGGTCAGTCCACTCGTTTGTATCAGGCAACAAAGTGATCAGGTTCCTGCCGGTCAAAGTGAATGTAGCACCTTTAACTGCACCTTTTGTGAAACCAAACCATCTCATGGGAAGGCCATAAGTGATTGCTACTTCTCTCAATTTCCAGAAAGCACCGCTTGCCAGGTAGTTGGAGTTAGCAGATGTATTTACCGCCTGTGACCAGAAAGAATATCCACCTGGTGTGTACACAGACGTATTTTCTACGTATTTAGTTCCATCCCAGTAAACAGAATTCGGGAAAATAAATGGCTGACGGCCATTCTGACCAGTTCTGTAAGAAATACCAGAGAAATCCATATCAGGACCGATACCACTGTAGATCTGGTTGCCACCTCTGTAATCAGCAACTGCGCTGAAGGTCAGGGATTTCCAGTTTACATTCAGGCTCATACCCAGCAGGTGCTTAGGCAGTGTTTGTCCGAATTCCTTTACAGTAGGATCTACAGTTGGGAAACCAGTAGTTTTATTTACTACAACACGGCCCAGGCTGTCTCTTGTATAGTCAGTTAGTTTGAAAGTATAAGCAGGCTTACCTACGATAACATAGTTACCATTACCGGTACCCAGCTCATTCACACCTTCGATCAGCTTGTCAACCTTGCTGTCGATCAGGGTATAGTTCACTTTGAAATCAATATTCACATCATTGATCTTCACCAATGGAGTCAATCTCAGGTCAAATTCCAGACCTCTGTTGGTAAAAGAAGCCGCGTTCAGCAGGGCATTACCATAACCACTCGCTGCAGAATAAGCAACAGTGATGATCTGGTCTGTGTTCTCCTGGCTGTAGGCAGTTGCTTCAAAATTGATACGTCCTTTCAGGAATCCAAGTTCCAGACCTACTTCTTTGGTCTTAACAAACTCAGGAGTATACCTGTCTCTCAACAGCGTATTGCTCGCTGTAAATCCAAGGATGTTTCCATAAGGGAAACCACCACCAGGACCGAAAGTGTTTTCCAGGCTGTAGATACCCAGGTTCACGTTACCTGTTTTAGACAGGGCACCGCGAACTTTCAAATAAGAAAGAACATCGTTATTTCTCAATGCTGGGATAGCCTCGCTCAAAACGAAAGCTACGTTAGCACCAGGATAGAAGAAATTCACATCGTCAACATTATAGTTGTAAGGATTGGCCAGACGGCTATCATAGTCATAGCTACCAGTCAGTTCAAGGTTAGCCCAGTTCATGTAATTGAAAGAAGCCCTACCAAAGAAACGCTGCAGTCTTGACTTGGAATTGCCTTCGCTTGCACTTGGCTCACCTTTTCTAACACCAACATTGAATACGCTGGGGATTCCAAGGTTATTGCTACCTACGTTTACTGATTTTGTAGAAGTTTCGCGGAATGATTGTCCAAGAAGACCTTCAATCCTGAATTTTTCGAAATCTTTTCTTGCAGTAGCGAAGATCTCTGAGTTCACGCGGGAAGAGGAACCATTATTATCATAAACAGAAGCTGCGAAATCAGAAGCAGCATTTGATTTATGAGAATCCCTGGCTTCCTGGGTGAAAGTGAATGGATTACCGATGGATTTGGCGTTTTCATTGCTGAAAGTACCACCCAGGCGGTAAGTGAAGTTCAGCCAGTTGGTGGCTTTGAAGTTCAGCTCGATATTACCCAAAAGATCATCAGATCTTCCGGTAGTTCTGAACATATCAATCATCCAGTAAGGATTGTGATAGTAGTCGTTGTAGAAATGATTCGGGTTAGACCAGAAATCATTCCTCCAGTCTTTGAATTGGGTAATTGGAATCTGCATAGGTGTGTTGATGAGGTTCCAGTAAGGAGAATAGTCTCTTCCATTACCAAAAGAAGAACCAGCATTCACATCATAATCAGACCTTGTATAGTTCACGCTGAAATTAGCTTTCAGTTTGCCGAACTCTTTCAGGGCAGTCATACGCAATGACTTCCTGTTGTTCTCATCTTTAGGCATTACACCTTTGATGGCAACATTCTGTGCACTCAGGTAGAAATCACCAGTTGAGAAAGAAACGTCAGTTTGGTTGGTAATACCAAGGTCCCAGAATTTTTTCTTCTCGTTAGGACGAGCTTCGTAAGTTACCAGCAATGAATCTTCAGTATCTGTAATATCACCATCACCATTGCGGTCAAAAGCACGGCCGATCTGCCTCAGGCTGCCGTCGAATTCATCACCATAACCCTGGTTCTCAATTGGATCATAAACTCCGAAACCATAAAGGTCTACAGAAGAACCAGATCCAAAACGTTTCTGGAATTTAGGCATGTAAGAAACCTGCTCCAGCTGGGTTGTATGACTCACGCTGATGGTAGGTTTGTTCCTTGTTCCTTTTTTAGTGGTCACTACAATCGCACCATTCACACCATCAGGACCATAAATAGCAGTAGCAGATGCACCTTTCAGGATGGTTACGTCTGCAACGTCATTAGGGTTGAGGGAGTTCAGGAATCCAAGAGCGATGGGAACACCGTCAAGGATCAGCATTGGGTTGTTGTTACCGGTCAAAGAACGGATACCTCTGAGGTTGATCCTTGTGTCGGCAAAAACACCATTGTTAACTGTCTGGATCGTCAAACCAGAAACTTTACCAGTCAAACCATTTTGCAGGTTTACCGGCCTTGACTGAGTTAATTCAGTAGCCCTTACCCTTGCTGTGGAATAACCCAATTCCTTGGCCTGGCGCTGTTGACCTAAGGCAGTTGTAACAACTACCTCCTGGATCTCGCCGACTCTTACGGCCAATGAAATTGACTGATCACCAGTTGTTGGTGTAACGGTCTTGGCCGTATAACCAGTTGCAGTGATCGTGAGTTGTGCTCCTTCCTTGATCTTGATGGAAAAAGCCCCGTTGGCATCAGCTTTGGTTGCATTGTTAGCGCCCACTTCTGAAACGGTAGCAAAGGGAATGGGGTTCCCATTTTCGTCTCGGACTGTACCCGTTACTGTCCGGGTCTGCCCGTATGCAAATGCGCATAGCAGCATTAGCACTGAAAGCAGTGATACAATTTTTCTCATGTGAATGTTCAATTTTAGTTTAAAAAACACGAATCGCCTATCTTCCGTAGAACGAGTCAACTACTTGAGACAGAGCATTTTTAAAATATGCTGCGTAAGATAAAAGGTTTTTTTAACAAATACCTAAATTTTTTAAGGAGCATTATTTATTTATAAACGGTAAAAAACAGGTTCATCCGTATAATTTACCAGCTGTATCCAGCAATTATTATCGTCCATTAACCATTTTGTCTTTTTAAAACCTATATAATAATTGTATCCTCAAATCTGTTTTTTTGTTCCCTTTAATTTCATCCAGTCCTGAACCCAAATTGTGTTTGTCTCTTTTCAGGGTTTGGCCAATCCTGACCCAGCAGGACAATTGACTGAAAATCTCATAACTGACATTTATATAATACCTCAGACCTTTTTCAAAATTGGCTGGAATCGAAAATGCGTACAATACATCTCTTTCATAGGCGTAAATCCTGCTGTCATAACCTCCGGTCTCATAATATTGCAATCTTGAATTGAGTCTGAGCTTTTGGCCTGCTTTCCCACTTGCTTCAAGATAACCCAGAAATCCTTCTTCTTTCCCTGCTTCTTTTTTTAACCAGCAGATTTCCACCCTGCTCTTTAAACTAAGGCCAGCAGTAGATTCCCGGGAAAACTGGAAACGAAGATTTTGTTTTACCTGCTCTTGTAAATAGGGTATTGAGCCTTCAGTACCATTGATCTGCTTCTTCTGAGTCCGGTATCGAATGGAAAGGCTGGATTTTTTATCAGGAGTAAATACCAGTTGAAAAAGATAGTCGCGCCCCGAGGAAGGTGCATCCACCCTGTATTTAAGCCAGGGAAAACAGTAGAGGTCTGCATAAGCATTCACCGTCCACCTGTAAACAGGCCTGAGGATAAATCCGAGATATATTCCTTTTTCATTCGTGGGAGAAGAGGATTCGGTAAATGCATTTGCCCATAGAGCCTGGTAAGCAGGATCCAGATTACGGTAGAGTAAAGAAATGTCCAATTTAGGATCTGCTGAAAGCAGCAAGCCATTCATAAAGGCTGAATTCATTCTTTTATCAAGAGCTGCCTCCCCAAAAAAGTGCAGGTTACGATAAGTGAAGCTGTAATCCAGACTCTCATTGCTCCAGCTCTTACCACTAATAGCATAAAAATTATAAGGTTTATCCTGCTTTTTCAATGGCAAACTAAAATGATAGCTTACTGCATTGAATCCAACAACACCGTTATTCGACCGGTATTGCAGTCTTCCTCCCATTGAACTCACCCCAATCCTGTTCCTGTCTTCATTCTCTGAAAAGGTTCTGTGATTACCAGAGGTCTGCCAACTGCTGAAGAATTGGATGGAATCAAACACCAGGTTACCGCTATACTGCCTGCGCGAGAAGAATAAACTTGCCTGCACCTTTCTTTTCTCCAGGCTGAAAGCAATTCCCCTGTTAAAATTGAATTCATCTGCCGAGCGGTAAGGTTGTATAATACTCCCCTGCCTTTTAATAGAGCTCACCTCTGAACTTTTTCCAAAACCTGGTCCCTGCCAAAGTATCAATCCCTGTCCCAGGTTGATCCTGTAATCTCCAATAGCAAGCGACTGAAGAATACCCAGCTTTTTTACAAAAAAATGGAAGGAATAAAAATCAAACCCCTTGGCCTGACGGCCTTTGAAAAATGGTTCCCCTGCATCTTTTTCACCCAAGCCTCCTAAATAAAGTAGGTCCTTATACTGATACCGGTAGCGAAAGAGAAGCTGGTTGCGATCACCGAGATAACGGTTGCCATCTTTTTGCAAATAACCTTTTGATTTTTCCAAAACTCTTGAAACCCTGAAGAGCAGGCTTTGCTCTCCTTTGAACCGGGAAAGAAAGCTTTCCTTAATATTTAAAGTAGGACCTGCTATTACAAAAGGAAGCAGCTTCCTTATGGTGATCATATCCATTCCAGGCACTGCCTGCAATTCCTGCAGGGCAATGAACTTTCCAAGGTGTTGCCGGTATTGGACCAGGTAATGAATCTGCAGATCATTTAACAGGCGCAGGGATTGCAGATCACTTTCAGTAGCCAGGTTTATATCAAGCGGATGCCTGGTGTAATATTCCAGTTCCTGCAAAAGCTGATCGTCTTCAAAAACTTCTTCGTTCACCTCAGCCTGGTTTTCCACCTGTTCCTGTGTTTTTGTGGGCAGTTCCTGTGCAGAACAACAAAAACAAAAGAATAATAATAATATGGTAGGGATGATCTTCACTCTGGCTTTTGCTGATAAATGACCAGCATACCCGGAGTCAATCCCAAAAGCTGGTGGTAGGCAAAATTGAATTCAAGCTGGAAATCGTTCAGCAGCATCCCTGCTCCTATCATAAAGGATTCGGTAGCAGTGGACAAACCGGCCTTCACCCATAATTTTTTATTGAAGCTGTACAATACTCCCGCCTGTAGGTCTGCAGGATGATCTTCCATTTTTTGTACGATTCCGGCAAGCAAAAAATCAGGAGAAACATCATATCCGATGCCGGCAGTAAATATTGTTGGCAATCTTTCTTCTTTAGATCTTCCATACCGGCTACCAGCAGGATTATATAAATGCAAACCAGTACGTAATTGATCATTTAACTGCAGCACCATGCCGGCTTCTATATCGATAGCCGTAGATGCCCCATAACCAGAAGTGCTGAACCGGAAATAATTGAATTGCACTCCCAGATTAATTGCACCCACAGACCTGGCATAAGCCAGTCCCATTCTTGTTTCGTTGTGAGAAGAATTTCCAAAATAAGCTGCGTTCAGACCAAGTCTTCCTGCATCCAGTGGTAAAGTTATCGCAGCGATATAATGACCCAGATCGGATAACATGTACCTTCTTTCACCATAAAAACCAGCGCTAACTTTTTTAATATCTGCAAAAGCAGCCGGATTTGATGACCCCAGCAATACATGGTTATGATACCTGCTGAAAACCTGCCAGTGAAAGCTGTTAGCTACTATGGGCTGAGTTACAGCCTGCGGACAGGAACTCTTAAAAAAAATCAAAATAGTAAACGCCAATGTCAAACTCTTTTTCAATTGCTAATGGTTTGACATAAAATAAATGAGGAGTCTTTATTTAGCCTTGTGAGTTTACCTTTGCGCCATGGAGATTTTAAACGGAAAAGAAGCGTCAAAAGCCATAAAAGATTCGTTGAAACTGGAAATAGCGCAAATGGCAGCCCAGGGAAAACCGGTGCCTCACCTGGTTGCCATACTGGTGGGAAATAACGGCGCCAGCGAAACCTATGTTGCCTCAAAGGTCAAGGCCTGCCAGGAAGTAGGATTCAAATCAACCCTTATCAGGCTGGAAGAAGACATTTCTTCTTTGAAATTACTGGATATCATTACCGATCTGAATAAAGATCCTGATGTGGATGGCATACTGGTTCAGCTACCACTGCCTTCACATATTTCTGCAGATGAAGTGATCAATACCATCGATCCGCAAAAAGATGTGGATGGATTTCATCCTAACAATGTTGGCCGCATGGTATTGGGACAACCTTCGTTTATTCCTGCAACACCTTATGGCATCATGTTACTGCTGGAACATTACAAGATCGAAACAAAGGGCAAACATGCTGTAGTAGTGGGAAGAAGCAATATTGTTGGAAGACCCATGAGTATTCTTTTAAGTGGTGCAGGTGAAAGAGCCAATTGTACGGTCACCATCTGTCATTCACATACAAAAAACACGAAGGAGCTTTGCCTCACAGCTGATATCATTGTGGCCGCCATCGGCCGTCCAAAATTTATTACCACAGATATGGTGAAAGAAGGTGCCGTGGTGATTGACGTAGGCATTACCAGGTTGGAAGACAGCACAAAGAAGTCTGGCTTCAGGCTAAGTGGTGATGTTGATTTTGAAAATGTAGCACCAAAATGTTCTTTCATTACTCCTGTACCCGGTGGCGTAGGTCCCATGACCATTGCCGCTTTGATGAAAAACACCTTCAAAGCCTGTGCACTGAAACATTATTTCGAAGAAGTATGACGGGCAACTTAGCAACAACAAAAAAGCTTCCTGTGATGGAACATTTTTACACCTTGCAGGGAGAAGGTGTGCACCAGGGCAAAGCCGCTTATTTCATCAGGCTGGGCGGCTGTGATGTGGGCTGCAGCTGGTGTGATGTGAAGGACAGCTGGGATGCAGGCAAGCATCCTTTGCATTACATTGATGATATAGTAATGGAAACAAAAAAATTTCCCGGAAGCATTGTAGTAATCACAGGCGGAGAACCACTGATGCATGACCTCACCGAATTGACAGAGGCGCTACAGGAGGCTGGTAAAAGAACCCATATGGAAACTTCAGGCAGCTCACCACTCAGTGGCCGCTGGAACTGGATCACACTCTCACCAAAAAAATTCAAGGAACCCTTACCTGAGATCCTGCCCTTTGCCAATGAACTGAAAATCGTTGTTTACAATAAATCTGATTTTGACTGGGCAGAAAAATGGGCTTCAAAAGTTTCGGCAGATTGCAAACTTTTTCTTCAACCCGAATGGAGCAAGGCTTCCGCCATCACTCCATTGATCATTGATTATATCAAACTCCATCCCCAATGGCAGTTGTCTTTGCAGGTGCATAAGTATATTGGAGTGCCGTAGAGGATATGGTTCATAGTTCATAGTTCATAGCAGCCGCAATAAGCAGATGGCATATAGCGTATGGCGTTTGGCAAATAGCTAAAAACTATGGACTATGGTCAAGTTCACAGTACGGGCATCATGGAGAATATTGCTATTCAGCTCTACTTCAATTGCCATTTCCAATTTGATGTTTATTTTGGATTCCCATTTGCTTTATGTCGATGGTTATATGCTATGCTTTCTTCCAAACCATGAACCATGAACTATGAACCATGAACCAATCTGTTAAAACCCTTCCTCTTCCTTTCCTCCCAACCGAATAGTTTTTATCTTCATCAGATGAAGAACCGCTTTCTTATTGTCATGATGCTTTGCGCTTTCTCTCCTGCCCTTTTTGCACAATACGATATTACCAAAATTGATAAAAAAGCCATCGAAGCTTACAACAAAGGCATTGAAAAAGCCCAGGATGGAAAATACAAGGACGCGATTGAATCACTGGAAGAAGCAGTAAGACGTGATCCCCGCTATGTTGATGCCTATCTTTCTATCGCAGGCGTTTACGGTCAGCAAAAAAAATATGATCAAAGTGTAGCATGGTACGAAAAAGCATTCCCAATTGACAGCATTTATACCCTCGATTATAAACTCTCTTATTCTATTAACCTCGCAGGATTGGGAAGATTTGAAGAAGCATTGAAAGCCGTTGAACAGGTTCTTGCCAAATCAAATATTCATGAACGAACAAAGAAGGCTGCTGAATACAGAAAGAAAACTTATCAGTTTGCAATAGACTTTCAAAACAAGGGAACCAGCAACAACTACATCTTTACTCCGGTGAACCTGGGTGATGGAGTAAATTCTTCCGAATCAGAATATTTTCCCTCACTTCCCATCAATGGTGAACAACTGATCTTCACGCGGAGATTAAAAAACTATAATGAAGATTTCTTTGGTAGCAATAAAAGCAACCAGGGTTGGACCAAAGCATTTTCACTCCAGGGGGGCATCAATACAGAACAAAATGAAGGCGCTCAAAATATTTCCCAGGATGGGAACTGGCTGGTATTTACTGCCTGCAACAGGCCCGGCGGCTATGGCAGTTGCGACCTGTATATTTCCTATCTCACAGAAAAAGGATGGAGTGAGGCTTTGAACCTGGGTAACCAGATCAATACCGATCAGTGGGAATCACAACCCTGTTTATCACCTGATAAAAGAGATCTTTATTTTACCAGTCGCAGACCAGGTGGATACGGTGGTAGTGATATTTATGTTGCACATCTTTTACCCAGCGGCAAATGGTCGGAACCAGAAAACCTGGGTAAGGATATCAATACGGCTGGTGATGAAGCAAGTCCTTTTATTCATGCCGACAACCAGAGTTTTTATTTTACATCAAGTGGACTTCCCGGTTATGGTGAAGAAGACCTTTTTGTAACAAGAAGAAAAGCCGATGGCAGCTGGGGTACTCCTGAAAACCTGGGTTATCCTATCAATACCATCGATCATGAAGGCACACTCTTTATTGTTGCCAATGGTGAAACAGCCTATTTTGCTTCTGACCGCAGCGACAGTCATGGTGGCCTGGACATCTACAGCTTCGAATTGCGTTTGGATCTTCGTCCTGCCAAAACATTATGGATAAAAGGACAGGTCTTCGATAAAAAAACCTCAAAAGGAATTCCTTCAACCGTTGAACTGATTGATCTTGCCACAAGATTCACCATTTCGAGGGTACAGACAGATGAAACAGGAAATTATCTTATCACCTTACCTGTTGGCAAGGACTATGCTTTTAATGTGAACCGCAAAGGCTATCTTTTTTATTCTGATAACTATTCATTAAAAGATAAATCACCAGATTCCACCTACAACAAGAACATACCATTGCAACCCATCGAAGTCAATGCGGCCATTGTACTTAAGAATATCTTCTTTGATTTCAGTAAATATGAATTGAAAAACGAATCACAGGTGGAGCTTGACAAACTGGTGCAATTCATGAAAGATAATCCAACTGTAAAGATCCTGGTCGAAGGTCATACTGATAATGTGGGAACAGCCGCGGATAATAAAAAGCTTTCCGAGAACAGGGCGGCTTCTGTTGTAAATTATCTGGTGAATAATGGTATTAAGGCAGACCGGCTTTCTTCCAAAGGCTTTGGTGCCACCAAACCTGTATCGGATAATAAAACCGAAGCAGGAAGGGCTTTAAACAGAAGAACGGAGATCAAAATCACAGCGCGATAAAAGAAATTAAACAACCCATAGCCTTCCCTTCTGAATATTTTCAGACCGTTCATTTGTACACAATCCTTACCAGGATGACCCTTACCAGGGTGACAACCCTTTTCAGGGTGATCCTTACCAGGATGACAAAAGAGTCCTTTATAAACTCGTGAACTTGTGAACTCGTGAACTCGTGAACTAAAGAACCTTAAACCTTAAACTTTAAACACCAAACTCTTAACCCCTGAACCCCAACCAAACCCCATGCCCTCCGAACTTCTTTACCGCTTATCACTCACTTTAGTACCTCATATCGGTGATGTGCAGGCGAAGATTCTTGTCAGACAGTTTGGTGATGCTACTTCCATCTTCAACGCCAGTCCAACTGTCCTTGAAAAGCTGGAGGGCATAGGTGAAGTAAGGGCTCGCTCCATCAAATCATTCAAAGATTTTCACCTGGCGGAAGCAGAGATAAAGTTTATTGAAAAGCATCGCATACAGGCATTGTTCCTGACTGATGAAGCCTATCCCCAGCGATTGTTAAATTGTTATGACGCTCCAACACTTTTATTTTACAAAGGAACAGCTGACCTTAATGCATCAAGAGTGCTTGCCATTGTGGGCACCAGGAGCAATACCGATTATGGAAGACAATTTACTGAGCAGCTGGTGAAGGATCTTGCAAGCGAAAACATCCTGCTCATCAGCGGTCTTGCGTTTGGAATTGATGCCATTGCCCACAGAGCTGCAATAAGGAATGGCATGCCCACCGTTGGCGTGGTTGGTCATGGATTGGATAAAATGTATCCGGCAGAAAATGCAGGTCTCGCCAAGGACATGATCAGCGAAGGCGGAGGAATTCTGACAGAATTTTTTAGCGGCACCAAACCCGATAAACATCATTTCCCTCTGCGGAACAGGATTGTTGCTGGACTAAGTGATGCAACGGTACTGGTTGAAACTACAGTAAAAGGAGGAAGCATGATCACCGCGAAACTTGCAGATGCTTACAACCGAGATGTATTTGCCGTACCCGGAAGAACCATTGATAAATACAGTGCAGGATGCAATCATCTTGTCAAGTATAATAAAGCTGCACTGCTTACTGATGCAGCTGAATTACTAGAAATGATGGGATGGAAAACAAGGAAGAAAGAGATCAAACAACAAAAAGAACTTTTCATTGAATTCACTCCCGATGAGAAACAGGTGATACAATTACTCCAGGAGAAAGAAGCTGTACATCTTGATGAAATCAACCTTCGAAGTGGATTGAGCAGCAGCGCAGCGGCGGCGGCCATACTGAACCTGGAACTGCAGGGAATTGTGGCCTCATTGCCTGGCAGGATGTACAAATTATTATAGCATAAAGGAATCCATTCTTCTGCTTCGCCTAATTTTACCCGATGCAAGTGGATTATATCATTGTTGGCCAGGGCATTTGCGGCACCATGCTTTCCTGGTTCCTGCATAAGGAAGGCAAAACTTTCCTGGTGATGGATGAAGAAAGGCCGGAATCTTCATCTAGAGTGGCCGCAGGAATGATCAATCCTGTTACAGGAAGACGCTATGCTTATTCCTGGATGATCGAAGAAGTTATGCCTTTTGCCATGCAGGTGTATGAAGAAATGGGCAACTATCTTGGAATTAATCTCCTTCATCCAAAATCCATCATTGATTTTTTTCCCCACCCACAGGCAAGAATTGCATTTATAGAACGACTTGCTGAAAATGATACTTACCTGCATTCCTTTCCGGACCAGAATCATTTTAACCAGTATTTCAATTACGATTTTGGCTGTGGTGAGATTCGTCCTGCCTGCATCGTGGATCTGCAGTTATTGCTTCAAAGCTGGCGCAGAAAACTTATTGAACTCAATACACTGCGAGCCGGCTCTTTTCATGTAAATGAAATCAAACAGGAAGAAGATCATATCATTTATGAAGATATTGTTGCCGAAAAAATCATTTTTTGCGAAGGCATCACTGCAACCGTTAATCCATGGTTTCAGCTGCTTCCATTTTCTGCCAACAAAGGTGAAGCACTGATCATTGATTCACCGGAACTTACCAATGAACATATTTACAAAAAGGGAATGATGCTGGTTCCGCTGCCCTCTGGCTTGTTCTGGCTTGGATCAAACTACCAATGGGAATTTGAAAATGAACTGCCTTCATCCAAATTTTTAGATCAATGCACCACCCTTCTCAACCACTGGCTGAAAAAAAATTATACGATCATAGAGCATAAGGCTGCAGTAAGGCCAGCCACGCTGGAACGCAGGCCTTTTGTAGGATTTCACCCCATGTACCGAAATATTGGCATTCTCAATGGTATGGGCACCAAGGGAACTTCTCTTGCACCATTTTTTGGTAACCAGTTGGCGCAGCAAATGGTTCATGGATTTCCTATTGCTGCCGAAGCGGACATCTCACGCTTTGCGCGAATTCTTTCCAAATAATTAGTTTTGGCGTTTTTAAAATGAATACAAACCACCAGGAACCTCTTTATACCATTCCTGCACGATACAGAAGAATGGAAAATATGCACATCATTTTCTGGCTTCTCAAAGATGTAAGCTGGTGCCTCATATGGAAAGTGCTTGGTATGATCATGATTGTACCAACGCTGGTGATCTCCCTGGTAATTGCCTGGAGAACCCGGCAATTCAAATCAGAACTGGCACATAACCTGGCCATCTCTTTTTGGATCTCGGCCAATTCTTACTGGATGATCAGTGAGTTCTATGGCTTTGATGAAGTGCACATCTGGAAGGGAATGGAAGCAAGGCACCTGGCACTCCTTCCCTTTGGAGCCGGAATCGCTATTCTTGCTTTTTATTATATCGTTCAAAGGCCGAAAGAAAATGAAATGACCGATGTGGTCACACTTTAAGATTTTACATGGAGCAAATCAATGATCATTTACCTGCAGGTTTTTATCAGAAGCAGGTAGCCATACAACAGCAAGTTCTAAAAAAATTACAGAAACGTAAAAGCGCTTTGGGATGGATCAGGCTTGCCGTTTTTGTGATCACAATATTTATTTCCTATAAAGTTTTTGTTGCTGCCGGACTTTATGGTTTGATCCCTCTTTGCACCGGACTGGCAGCTTTATTGTTCCTGGTTTCACTGGATGTCAATAATAACCTTTCCATCAGGAATACGCAGACGCTGATCCGCATCAATGAAGAAGAACTGAAATTCCTGGATCATCAATTTCAGCATCATTACAATGGAAGCACCTTTTCTCCTGCACACCATGATTATGCTAATGACCTTGATTTGTTTGGTACATCCTCCTTATTTCAATGGATGAACCGGGGCTATGCGGAAGGATCAAGAACATTGCTGGCTAAAAATTTACTGTACCCATTGTCCGAAACAGCTATACTGGACAGACAGGAAGCCATCAAAGAATTAGCTTCCGAAGTTGAATGGCGCCAGCAACTCCAATCCTTCTCAGAACAAACTCCCATCACACTGGCTACTGAGGAAAGAACAGCAGCCTGGCTGGATGAAGAGGAAAAATACTTCACTGGCGTACACTGGAAAATCATCGCAATAGCATATCCTGTGATCACCCTGGGTGCTGCAATTGCTGCAATGTTGGGATATATCAGTGCAGGAGGCTTTTCTTTTCTATATGGACTCTTTCTCACGACATCAATCATTTTAAGCCGCAATACCATCAAGCCTTATTTACAGTTGTCAGGAATTGTAAAAGAGATCACTACCCTGCAAAACTTTGTTGGCTGGATTGAATCAAGAACTTTCAAAGCAAGGCTGTTAAAAAAGATCCAGGCAGATGCAAAACAAAATAATGAAGCCGCTTCTCTGCAGATCAAAAAACTGCGTGCTATTCTTGACCGCTTTGATTTGAGACTCAATATTGCAGGACTTCTTTTCTTTAATGCTTTTTTATTGTGGGATGTGAGGCAGATGATGGCACTGAATACCTGGCGAAAGAAGAATCGCAATATTGTTCCCCACTGGTTTTTCCTGATCTATGAAATGGAAGTGTTGCATGGATTGGCTACCATTCATTTCAATCATCCGGGTTTTGCATTTCCAACATTAACCAATGAGCATTTTAACTTCAGTGGTAAAGAACTTGGACATCCTTTGATCCCGGCATCCGCAAGAGTTTGCAGCAATTTCACTTTAGGTGGCACTCCTAAAATTGGCTTGATCACGGGTTCCAATATGGCGGGTAAAAGCACTTTCCTGAGAAGTCTTGGAATCAATATTGTTTTGGGGCAACTGGGTTCGCCGGTTTGTGCAAAAACTTTAAGTTTTTCCCCGGTAAACCTGATGAGCAGCATGCGTATCGCGGATAATCTTGCCGAAAACACTTCAACATTTTACGCCGAGTTGAAAAAACTCAAGACCATTATTGAAGCAGTGAATCGACATGAAAAAGTATTTATTCTCCTGGATGAAATATTAAGGGGTACCAATTCACTGGACCGGCATACAGGTTCTGCTGCCCTGATCAAACAACTGATCAGGCAACAGGCGGTAGCTGTAATTGCCACCCATGATGTGGAGCTGGCAGGTCTGGAAAAACAGTATCCCAAGGCTATTGAAAACTATCATTTTGATGTGCAGGTGGAGGGCGAAGAGCTTTATTTTGATTATAAGCTGAAACCAGGCGTTTGTACCAGTCTCAATGCCTCTATCCTCATGAAAAAGATCGGAATCGACCTCAATTCCTGAGCACTTCTTTCTGAATGACCAAGGTTAGAGAAGCCACAATTCTCTACCGTCTTATATTTGCCCTCAATTATTCTCAAATTAAACATCTATATGTTTCGTTCTCATACCTGTGGTGAATTAAGGGCTTCCGATATCGGAACAGAAGTAACTCTGGCCGGCTGGGTGCAGACCATCCGTAAATTTGGTTCTATTACTTTCATTGACCTGCGCGACCGCTACGGCATCACTCAATTGCTAATGGGAGAAGACCTCAATCCCGTTCTTGATGAAAATCCTCTTGGCCGTGAATACGTGATCCAGGTAAAAGGAAAAGTAACTGAGAGAAGTAATAAGAACAAAAATATTCCTACCGGCGATATCGAGATCACTGTTGAATCTTTTACAGTACTGAACCGGTCTGCAGTGCCTCCATTTACCATCCAGGATGATACAGATGGTGGTGATGACCTGCGGATGAAGTACCGTTACCTGGATTTAAGAAGGGGTACAGTAAAAAGAAATATGGAACTGCGTTATGCCGTAAACCGGGCTACGCGAGATTACCTGCACCAGCAGGGATTCATGGATATTGAAACCCCATTCCTGATCAAATCAACACCTGAAGGTGCACGCGATTTTGTTGTGCCTTCCAGGATGAACGAAGGACAGTTCTATGCACTGCCACAGTCGCCACAAACCTTCAAACAATTACTGATGGTGAGTGGATATGACCGTTACTACCAGATTGTAAAATGTTTCAGGGATGAAGACCTGCGGGCCGATCGCCAGCCTGAGTTCACGCAGATCGATTGCGAGATGGCTTTTGTAGAACAGGAAGATATCCTGAACATGTTTGAAGGACTGGTCAAATATATTTTCCGTGAAGTAAAGAACATCGATTATAATGAAAGCGTAGAGCGCATGAGCTGGGAAGATGCCATGTGGCAATATGGAAATGACAAGCCTGATATCAGGTTTGGAATGAAACTGGCCAACCTGAAATCAGCTTTCAATAAAGACGGAGAAATAAAAGCCAAGGGTGACTTGATCAATGGTGCCGGTTTTGGTGTATTTGATGATGCTGAAACGGTTCTGGCTATTGCCGTTCCGGGTGCGGCAGAATATTCCCGCAAGCAACTGGATGAACTCACCGAATGGGTGAAGCGTCCGCAAATAGGAATGAAAGGAATGGTAAACATCCGCTACAATGCTGATGGCACCATAAAAAGTAGTGTTGACAAGTTTTACAATGAAGAAAAATTAAGAGCGATAGCATCCTTTGCAGAAGGAAAACCCGGCGATCTCATATTAATTCTTGCAGGAGCCGAAGAAAGAACCAGGAAAGCCATCAGCGAGCTGAGACTGGAGTTGGGTGAAAGGATGGGACTTCGCAAAAAGGATGAATTCAAATTATTGTGGGTGCTGGACTTCCCTCTATTTGAATATGCAGAAGAAGAAAATGGAGGAGCAGGCAGGTGGGTAGCGAGACATCATCCATTTACATCACCCAAGCCTTCGCATATTGAAACCATGATCAGCAATGATCCGAAGATCAAAAATGCTGCTGACTATCTCAAACATCCTTATGCAAATATCAAGGCCAATGCTTACGATATGGTATTGAATGGAAACGAGATTGGCGGTGGTTCGATCAGGATCTTCCAAAGAGAATTGCAGGAAAAAATGTTTGCTGCCCTGGGCATGAGCAATGAAGAAGCACAGCATAAATTCGGCTTTCTTTTGGGTGCCTTTGAATACGGTGCTCCACCTCATGGAGGAATTGCATTTGGCTTCGACCGACTCTGCGCCATCCTTGGTGGCAGTGAAAGCATCCGTGATTTTATTGCCTTCCCTAAAAATAACTCCGGCCGCGATGTCATGCTTGACGCACCAGCAACCATTGACGAACAACAGCTGAAGGAATTGAATATTGCGGTAAAGCAGTAAGGAATATCGAACAGATGAATATTGAACAAGGAATGCAGAAGTGAAGGGATTATCGATTTAGCCATCACTTCTAAATTCGACATTCCCTGATCGTCTGTTCGTTATTATCGTTTTACCCATCACTTCTAAGATCGACATTCCCTGATCTTCTGTTCGATATTCTTACGTTTTTCTTCGCTAAATTGAACAATGAATTCATCTGCACCATTGGCAGAACGCATGCGCCCGCAAACGCTTGACGACCTGGCGGGCCAGCTGCACCTCACCGGAAATGGAAGCATTCTCAGAACCGCCATCGAACAGGGAAAGATCCCTTCGATGATATTGTGGGGACCTCCGGGCACGGGAAAAACAACCATCGCTCACATCATCGCACATACACTTGATGTTCCCTTTTTTACGCTGAGCGCCATCAGCGCTGGTGTAAAAGATGTTCGTGAAGCCATAGCTACTGCTCAAAAAGCTCATGGCGCTATTTTATTCATCGATGAGATCCATCGTTTCAATAAAGGACAGCAGGATGCCTTGTTAGGTGCTGTTGAAAAAGGGATTATCACACTCATTGGTGCTACAACAGAAAATCCCTCTTTCGAAGTCAACAGCGCCTTGTTGAGCCGTTGCCAGGTTTATGTTTTAAAACCATTGTCGGCAGAGGACCTGGTGCAATTGCTACAGCAAGCCATAAAAAAAGATGAATGGCTTCGCACCAAAAACATTGAGCTCAAGGAAACAGAAGCTCTGATCACCATTTCCGGTGGTGATGCAAGAAAATTATTGAACTTATTGGAACTGGTGGTAGATGCCTTGTCCCAACAGAAAAAAATTATCATCACGGATGATAAAGTCATGTCTATAGCGCAGCAAAGAATTGCGCTATATGATAAAACAGGGGAACAACATTATGATATTATCTCCGCCTTTATCAAATCCATGCGTGGCTCAGATCCCAATGGCGCTATATACTGGCTTGCAAGAATGATCGAAGGAGGTGAAGATGTAAAATTCATAGCAAGACGCATGGTGATTTTTGCATCAGAAGATATCGGCAATGCCAATCCTACTGCACTGGTTTTGGCCAATGCAGCTTTTGAAGCTGTTAATAAGATTGGCTATCCTGAATCAAGAATCATCCTGGCACAATGTGCTACCTACCTTGCATCTTCACACAAAAGCAACGCATCCTATATGGCCATTGAAGAAGCTATTGGCATCGTTCATAAAGAAGGGGACCTTCCAGTGCCACTTCATATCAGGAATGCACCAACAGGCCTCATGAAAAAATTAGGCTATGGAAAGAATTATCAATACGCCCACAGTTATGAAGGCAATTTTTCCGAGCAGGAATTTCTTCCGGACCAATTAAAAGGCACCACCTTTTATGATCCCGGGAAAAATCCAAGAGAAGAAGAATTAAGAAGGTTTCTGAAAAGCCTCTGGAAAGACAAATACAATTACTGATTTAAATTTCGAGTATGAAAAAATTTTCATTCTTCCTTACCATCATCGTTCATTCTTTAACGATGCAGGCCCAGGTGCTGATCAATCGCGATGCTGAGATCACAAAAATGGTGAGTGAAATTTCTGCAGACAGTTTGAAATCCTATATCATACAGATGGTGAATTTCGGCACACGCCATACTTTAAGTTCCACCACTGACAAGAAAACCGGGATTGGTGCAGCCAGGCAATGGGTGGTGGAAAAGTTCAAATCATTTGCCATAAACAGCAATGGAAGAATGACGGCCTTTGTTGATACCACAACACTGCAGCCTGATGGACGAAGAGTCAACGTTGCTGTGAATCTTGGAAATGCAATGGCTGTCTTAAAAGGCACAGATCCCAATGATGACCGGATCTATATTATTAGCGGACATCTTGATAGCCGTGTTTCAGATGTGATGAATGCCAGTTCAAAAGCTCCCGGTGCTAATGATGATGGAAGTGGTGTTGCCGCGGTTATAGAATGTGCACGCATCATGAGCAGCCATTCATTTCCATCCACCATAATTTTTGTAGCAGTGAGCGGAGAGGAACAGGGATTGCTTGGTTCAGGCTATCTGGCAGCCAAGGCAAAAAAAGAAGGCTGGAATATTGATGCCATGCTAAATAATGACATCATTGGCAGCAATAACAGCAATGAAACCAATATTATTGACAACACAAGGCTAAGGGTTTTCAGTGAAGCCTTTTCTGTAACTGATACGGGAAGGATTGCTCAAAACATCAGGAGCCAGGGCCTTGAAAACGACAGCAGGTCCAGGCAGCTGGCAAGATATGTCAAGGAAATTGGTGAACGTTACGTGGACAATATGGAAGTAGTGATGATTTACAGGCCGGACCGTTTTTTAAGAGGGGGTGACCATACGCCTTTTTTGCAAAGAAATTTTGCGGCCATTCGCTTTACAGAGATGAATGAAAATTACAACCACCAGCACCAGGACCTTAGAACAGAAAAAGGAATTGAATATGGTGATCTGGCTGTCTTCATGGACTTTGAATACCTGAGAAAAAACACTGCAGTCAATCTTTCTTCACTGGCCAACCTGGCAAAGGCTCCTTCAGTTCCTGTTGATGTACGAATAGAAACCAGAAATCTTACCAATAGTTCAACGCTTAACTGGAAGGCGCCTATGCATGGAAAAACAAAAGGTTATTATCTGCTGATCCGGGAAACCACCAGTGCTACCTGGCAGAAAAAAATCTTTACAACAGAAACAACAATTACAGTTCCCTATTCAAAGGACAATTATTTTTTCGCTGTTCAATCGGTTAATGATTCCGGCAATGAAAGTCTGGCTATTGTTCCGGGAATTGCACGCTAAATTTGCGCATGCAATTAAAATGGCTGCTGAAAAAATTTGAAGATCTTTTACCTCACGAGCTTTATGCGATTCTTCAATTAAGAAATGAAGTATTTGTTGTGGAACAGAATTGTGTGTTCCAGGATGCAGATGGGAAAGATGATAAGGCATGGCATTTCATGGGATGGCTGGATGACAGGCTCGTGGCTTATACCAGGTTGATACCTGCCTGGGAATTCTACGAAGAGCCCTCGATCGGGCGCGTTGTAACTTCTCCGCTTGTGCGTAGAACGGGCGTGGGAAAAGAACTTATGGAGCTTTCCATACAAAACACTGAAAAGCTTTTTGGAAAGCAAACCATCAAGATTGGCGCGCAACTTTACCTGAAATCTTTTTATGAATCTTTTGGCTTTACAAAATGCAGTGATATATACCTGGAAGACGGAATTGAGCATATATATATGAAGAGAAAACCGATCTCGTAGTTTTACTAAGGCCAGCTTCGTATTTCCTCTTATTTATTAAAAAATAATTACGATATGCTTGCACGTTAGTTTTTACCGTCATACTTTAGCCTCGTTATCCAAATCCTAGTAAAACTAAAATCTAATTCTATGAGAACAATTGTACCTGGCGTACGTACATTAGTACTCATCTCCTTTTTATTCGCATCCACCCTACATTCCAATGCTCAATCTATTACAACAGGAAATGGCAAGGTAGAAATCGGACTTGGTTTCGGACCCCTGTTTTTTCTTGGAGACCTTGGAGGTAATCATGGTACCGGAAAGCGATTTATCAAGGACGTGAATCTTCCCCTTACCAACATTTCCAAAGGCATTTATGTGAATCTTTACCCGGCCGAATGGCTTGGTTTCCGCGTAGCTCTAAACCAGGGCAGACTGGAAGGTTATGATAGCCTGATCAAAGACAAAGGCGATGCTGAATATTATCGTAAGAAGCGTAACCTGCAATTCAGGTCACCACTTCTGGAAGCATATGCTGCCGTTGAAGTTTATCCAACAGTGTTCCTGGAACAGTACGATGGACTTCAGGGTAAGATCCGTCCTTACTTTGTAGCAGGTGCTGGCATATTCAAATTCAAACCACAGGGTCAGTATTATTCACCTGATGGTCGCGCCCATTGGGTAGACCTGCAGCCTCTGCACCTTGAAGGACAGGGTATGGCAGAATATCCTGACAGGCCCAATTATAAACTGATGTCACTCGAGATTCCTCTCGGTGCCGGTTTCAAATATTATATCAAGGAGAATCTTTACGTAGGCCTTGAGATCATGCACCGCAAATCATTTTCTGATTACGTGGATGATGTAAGTCTTGACTATATCGACAACAGCCTTTTCGCAAATTATTTGCCGGCTGATAAAGTTGCCATGGCCAACCAGCTCTACTTCCGTGAAGGTTTTGTACCTGGCGGAACAACCAGCCGTATTCCTGCTATTGGTGAGCAGCGTGGTAACCCAAAACAAAATGATTCTTTCTTCTCCAGCATTATCAGGTTTGGATGGAGATTGAATGATTCTAATTCACCAAATGGAAGGGCCGCCAGGCAAATGCGCTGCCCGGCATTCTATTAATATTTAAAATTCTAGCTCTTTACCAATAAGCGGCAGGTGTAGCCTAATAAAATTCGATAACCTGGTTGAATAAACCTAATCCGTTCCCTATAGTACGCTAATTAAAATTTTATTATCAGCTTTCCTGCCTCACTTATTGGTTAATCACAGATTACACAGATTTCACAGATTAGATTGTGATGATTTACTTTTCTTTTACCCTATCGAAATAGACATAATCACAGATTAAATGGAATAAGAACGATCACAGATTACACAGATTTGCACTGATTGGATTGTGATGATCAACTTTTCTTTTGCCTCCTCCATAGTTAATTGATCACAGGTTTCACTGATTAAAAGAGATTAGTGTCCCAGGAATACACTGTATTTACTTTCCTTTCGAACCTGATTAAAAACCTGGCTGACTTAAATCCAACAACAGAAGATGAAAGAAATACAATAAAAAAAGATCCTTGCGGATCTTTTAGGTAAAAAATTATTTCATTAATAACTTATTTTAATTCAGGCTTCAGGTATTGGGCGGTAAAGCTTTCTTTGACTTTGATGAGATTCTCCGGTGTTCCTTCAAATAAGACCCTTCCACCTCCATAGCCGCCTTCGGGACCGATATCAATTACATGGTCAGCAACCTTGATCACATCCATATTGTGCTCTATCACTAAAACCGTATTGCCCCTGTCAACCAGCTTGTTCAAAACTTCCAGCAGATGATGAATGTCCTCAAAATGCAAACCCGTTGTGGGTTCATCCAGTATATAAAAAGTTTTGCCGGTATCTCTTTTTGAAAGCTCTGTTGCCAGCTTCACTCTCTGAGCTTCTCCCCCACTTAGCGTTACCGCCGACTGGCCCAATGTTATATAACCAAGACCCACT
This sequence comes from Bacteroidota bacterium, assembly GCA_023386045.1. Taxonomy (GTDB): domain Bacteria; phylum Bacteroidota; class Bacteroidia; order Chitinophagales; family Chitinophagaceae; genus Flavisolibacter. The sequence goes on along the minus strand of JAEWKK010000030.1, from coordinate 159,252 downwards.
TCTTCCAGCACCTTGATCTTGCGGTAAATAAATGGCACTGCCTGGAAAAATTCTACTGCTTCTTCTACCGTCATGTTTAATACATCAGAAATGGATTTGCCCTTGTACCTGATCTCCAGCGTTTCGCGGTTGTACCTTTTTCCATTGCATTTTTCGCAATGAACATATACATCAGGAAGGAAATTCATTTCGATGGTTCGCAGTCCACTGCCTTCACAAACATCACAACGCCCGCTTTTTACATTGAAGGAAAACCTGCCTGCATTATATCCCCTGATCTTTGCTTCAGGCACGGATGCAAACAGTGTCCTGATCTCAGTGAAGAAACCACAATAAGTTGCAGGGTTGCTTCTTGGCGTCCGGCCAATAGGCGACTGGTCGATTTCAATCACCTTATCAATATTGTCGAGACCTGATATGCTCTTGTGCGCCAGAGGTGTTACCCTTGAACCATAACAATGCTGTGCCAGCAAGGGATAAAGGGTTTCATTGACCAGTGTTGATTTACCACTTCCACTTACACCGGTTACAACAATCAGTTTGGCAAGAGGAAATTTCACCGAAACATTTTTAAGATTGTTACCAGAAGCACCTTTGATCTCAATGGATTTTCCATTTCCCTTCCTTCTTTCTTCTGGTACTTCAATCTGTTTCTCTCCATTGAGAAAGGCAGCAGTAATGGTAGGGTGAGTCAGCACTTCTTCTGGAGTTCCCTGGGCCATGATGCGTCCTCCATGAAATCCTGCTTTTGGACCCACATCAATCAAATGGTCTGCCGCCAGCATGATGTCTTTATCGTGTTCAACTACCAGCACACTGTTCCCGATATCACGTAAATTTTTCAATGCAGTGATCAGGCGCTGGTTGTCTCTTTGATGTAATCCAATAGAAGGTTCATCCAGCACATATGTAATGCCCTGGAGTTGTGAACCGATCTGTGTTGCCAGTCTTATCCGTTGAGATTCACCACCACTTAATGTTCGTGTAGGCCTGTTCAGTGTGAGATAGGTCAATCCCACATCCAATAGGAACTGCAGGCGTTCTTTTATTTCTTTGATGATTTCCTTACCGATGATCTTCTGACTTCCCGACAAACGGTTTTCAATTCCCTGAAACCAGTCGAAGAGTTGCACAAGATCCATATTGCTTAACTCTGAAATATTCTTTTCATCTACCTTAAACCAGAGACTTTCTTTTTTTAATCTTGATCCATTGCAGGTAGAACAGGTAGTCAATTCCATAAAACCTTCAGCCCAACGCTGGATGGCTTCACTTGTACTGGTAGCAAACCATCTTTTTACCTGGTTCACAACACCTTCGAATTCACCACTGTAAACATTTCCATCGATCTGCTCATCATTGAACTGCAATTCTTCCACGTCAACATCTTCTTCCTTTCCATATAACAAAAGATTGACGGCCTTCTTCGGAAGATCTTTTATCGGTTTATCCAGGCTGAACCTGCTTTTTTTTGATAGTGCCTGCACCTGTCGGAAAATATAAGCCTCACGTTCACCTCCCAGTGGAGCAATAGCACCCTCATTGATACTTAAGCTATCATCAGGTATAATGGCTTTCATATCCACCGTATATACCTGGCCCAGTCCCTTACAGGTTGGACAGGCTCCATAAGGAGAATTAAAAGAAAATGAATTGGGTGATGGCTCTTCGTAACTGATGCCTGTATCCTCGCACATCAATTGTCTTGAATACACGGCTTCAACTCTTTCGTTGTTTTGAGAAAAAGGAAGACTTGCGGCAGTTGATTTAGTGGAGGTCTTTTTATTTGTTTTTTTTCTTGCTTCATCTTCCTGAACAGGTGAATCCGGAAGAGCTTCAACAAACATCAGGTCCTTTCCAAGTTTGAGTGACTGCTGAACACTCTGGCTGATGCGCGTGCGCATATCCTTTGTTACTTTCAGGCGATCCACTACCAGTTCAATATCATGGATCTTATACCGGTCAACCTGCATTTTGGGAACCAGGTCTGTAATCTCTCCATCTACCCTGACTTTTAAAAATCCTTTTTTCCTGATCTCTTCAAAGAGTTCACGGTAATGGCCTTTTCTTCCTCTGACGAGAGGTGCCAGCAAAGTAATTTTCTGACCATCGAAACGTTTGTAAATATTATTTACGATCTCGTCTTCGCTCCAGCGAACCATTTTTTTTCCTGTGTTATAGGAATAGGCTTCACTGGCACGGGCAAATAACAGGCGAAGAAAATCATAGACCTCGGTAACAGTTCCAACTGTAGAGCGGGGGTTTTTATTCGTGGTCTTTTGTTCAATGGAGATGACCGGGGAAAGGCCGGTGATCTTGTCCACCTCGGGTCTTTCCATCTCACCAATGAACTGGCGGGCATAAGCGCCAAAAGTCTCCATATAGCGACGCTGGCCTTCAGCATAGATAGTATCAAAGGCTAGCGAAGATTTACCGCTGCCGCTGATACCTGTAATTACTACCAGCTGGTTTTTGGGAATGATGATATCAATATTCTTGAGGTTATGTTCCCTGGCTCCAAAAACCTCGATAAATTCCTGCCCATTGGCGGTAGTCTCTTGTTTATTCATAAAATCTGCTCCAAAACTGGGGTTGCGAAGATACGTCGGATAGGGATTTTGCTAAAGAATTTAACAAGGATCATGAAAAACCCCGTGAAATTTCCCCCATTTGTTTTTTTGGCACAGTATTACGTAAGTAGGGCGAAAACCTTTCCCAATTTTAAATGTTAACGTATGAAAAACACCATTTTTCTTTTTATCGCGGCTTTGTTCATCAGTGCTGCTGTGAATGCGCAAACAACTGTTGACTCAATCAGGGCCAAATATCAATTACAGGCCATGCCTGAAGCCTTAACCATTGAAAAAACTTTTCCTGCTATTGGTACTTACCTTTTAAATGCTACTGACGGTTCTACTCAAAACGTTGTTGTAACCCTTGACTCTGTTAATCATGGTATTGTATGGGTAGAAGGTCTGCCTGAAGGTAAGTTCAAAGCTTATCTTAAGAGGTCACCCGCTACTTACAGGGTTGTTGCCCAGAAATCAGAAACTGGAAAGCAAATTCCTGAGGGTACTTTGATGTTTGATGCTACCACCAATACCTTACAGGTTGCTCTCGGCAAAAAATTTGACGAAGTGGATCCTGCAAGCATTTTCACCATCAACACCGGCACCGACAGTGATGTTGCTGCGACAGAGGTGAAAGTGAAAACCAAAAAAGGTGATACAAAAACCAAGGCAAAAATCATGTACTATACAGCAACAAAGGCTGAAACAGAAACTTCTGTTTCGGTGGATGCTGCCAAACAATAATACGTTTTCATTGCATGGATACGAGGGTTGCATTTTTGCAACCCTTTTTTATTCCTGGTCTACGATGCTGGCTGGCTGCCTTCTTCGCTTTTAGCCGTACTTTTGCCCACTGTAATTATGAAAGAATTATCTCTTGTAATCCCGGTCATGAACGAGGAGGATAATATTCAGCCCCTGCTGGAAGCGGTTCGTAATGCGCTTACAGGGATTGACTATGAAGTAGTACTGGTAGATGATGGCTCCAGCGATGCCACCAAAAAAAGAATCATTGAATATGCCGATGAAAGAACAAAGCTGGTGGAGCTGAGAAAAAATTATGGACAGAGTACAGCCATGACTGCAGGAATTGACCATGCCAATGCAAGATATATCGCCATGATCGATGGCGACCTGCAGAATGATCCTACTGATATTCCTTTTATGCTGGAACTGGCAAAAAAAGAAGACTGGGATGTAGTGGCCGGAAACAGGAAGAACCGTAAGGATGGAATGTTCTTAAGAAAAATCCCAAGCAAGATCGCCAATGCACTCATACGCCGAATGACGGGCGTTTATATTAAGGATTATGGCTGCACTCTAAAAGTTTTTAAACGCGAAATAGCCGAAGACCTTGGATTATACGGAGAATTGCACCGATTCATCCCAGTGTTGGCCAAATTACAGGGTGCAAAAATCACTCAGGTTGATGTAAAGCATCACCCCCGCCGTTTTGGGAAAAGCAAGTATGGTATCGGAAGGACTTTTAAAGTTTTATCAGACCTGGTACTCATGGTCTTCTTTCGTAAATACCTGCAAAAACCCATGCACCTCTTTGGAACCATGGGATTTATCAGTTTTGGTTTGGGACTGCTCATCAACCTTTACCTGCTGATCCTGAAGATCCTTGGCCATGATATCTGGGGTAAGCCTTTGCTGATTCTTGGGTTGATCCTTTTATTAGGAGGCATTCAACTGGTGACTATTGGTATTCTTGCTGAAATATCCGTGCGTACTTATTTTGAATCGCAAAGCAAAAAGACCTACCAGGTAAGAAAGGTTTTTCAGAAAGAAAAAAATACAGAAACATTGGAGATCACCGTTTAGTAAGTTAACATCCACCTTAAATTCTTTCTCTTGATCCTTACAAAAGAATACCGCCATTACAGGAATGCGATTTTGTTCAGTCTTTTCCTGGCTTTTTTGGTTGCCTTGTTCCTAATTATTTATGGGAAGGAAGCTTCTTTTCTTGTGATCAATAAGTACAACAGTCCCACCTTCGATTATATTTTTGAATACTGGACTTATTTGGGAGATGGACTGATCTGGGTACCGCTTTTCATTTATGTGCTTTTGCTGAAAAGAGAATTCTTTATAGCGATTCTTGCTTCGCTGATCATTTGTACTGTGCTCACGCATTTTCTGAAAAGAGTGGTCTTCCCTGATGAACTACGACCATTACTTGCCTTAGGTCATGAAAAGATCAGGGTGATCGAAGGAATAAGAGTACATACCAACAATTCTTTTCCATCGGGACATACCAGCACAGCTTTTACACTGGCATTGCTGATGGCATTTATTGTAAGAGGAAATTTCTGGGTTTACTTTTTCCCTCTGGTAGCTTTTTTTGTTGGTTATTCCAGGGTTTACCTTGCACAGCATTTTGTGACTGATGTTTTTGCCGGCATGTTAATAGGAATTGTTTCTTCTTATCTCTCGCTACTTGTTTACGAAAAATTCAAAAAGCGAAAGAAAAAGGGAGCAACAACCATTGAAGATCATCCACTCCCTTCCTGATCATTTAATAATTGAAGCATCCCAGTTCCTGATCATGGAAGCCACTGGTTTTACTTCACTTGTTTCAAGATAATTGATAAGAGCTTCTTCATCCATCCTTTCTTTTTTTGCAGACAAAGCTTTCCAAAGATGTATCACAACATCTTTTCCAGCTGTATCATAAATGGAAGCTGCAGCAGCATGCCAGCGGCTCTGGTACCAGCCATAATTCTTCGCGTGACGCATCCCTATTTCATTATAACGTTCGTCAACATCTTTCAGACTGGTATAGACATAACCACTGGTTCCTGCGGCAATGACCATTTGAGGAAACAGGGTAAGGGCGGGAAGAGAAGCTGCTTCATTTTCCGCTACATAAGTATGAAGAAGCATATTGACAAATAACTCGCCCAGCCATTTACGTTGCATATTCAGGCTATCCTGGAAATGATAGGCATGTCCCAGTTCGTGAAGCGCCAGCAGGTCAAAAAAAGGCTGCATGGTGATGCTGCCATCAGTGTTGGAATAAACTTTTTCAATTTGTTTTCTCAATTCAGGCTTCAACTGATCAAGAGGTGGCAGGAAGCTTTTCCAGAAAGCATTATCATGCGCTGCAACAACCAGCGTCTGATCGTCCTTGTAATGAGGCATTCCATATACCGGGAAAGAAGTAAAATTTTTCCAGTCGGTTTCTGCAAGTACAAGCAGGGTAACCGTAGGTTTTGATTTCAACAACATGGAATAATAATCCATGGCCTTATGCATCCTGGCAGAAATAACAGCGGCTCTTTCCTTATAACCCTCGCTGAAATAAACATGGATAGAATCTGTAGAAAGCGGTTGCAGACCTGTGAAGGACGGCGATTGCGCACCTGCTATCATGATCTGCATGCTTAAAATGGCTAGAAAAAAATATCGTTTCATGGTTTGTTTATTTATCACAAAATTCGAAGCCTGTACCTGCCGGAAATAGTACAAAAACGACATTATAACTGGAGGCTGGCCTGCATTCTTACAGGCAGGGCTTCCAGTTGTTTTTGAATGATGCCAGGTCTTACACCAGCAAATTCCCTGAAGTCACGGGTAAAATGCACCTGGTCAAAATAACCACTTTCATGTGCAATACTGGTCCAGCTTTTTTCAGGGAATTGCTCTCTTAACCGGTAGGCTTTTGAAAATCGCACCAGTCGTGCAAACAATTTAGGTGGTAACCCGATTCTTTCTTTGCTCACTCTTTCAAACTGTCTCAAGCTAAGACAGGCCATGGAGGCCAAGGCTTCCATTGAGATGCTACCCTGTTGTTTCACCAGTTCCAGCATGGCAAGATCAAAAGGCAAAGACTGCCTGAGCTTTGATCTTTTTAAGAGGAGAAATGATTCAACCAGATGCCTGATCTCTTCAAAGTTTTTGGCTTCCTGCAACTGTTCATTGAGCTGTTTCAATTCCTGGCCAAAAACATCAGCAGCGTCAAAACTTCCGTCAACCATTTCATGCAGGGGAAAGCCAAGAAAGCGGAACAATCCGCCCGGATGAAAACCCACACGCACTGCTTTATGAGATCTGTTGATATCAATGGAAACGCGTGTCAGTTGAGGACCAACAATAACGCTCCTTGGCTGCAGTATAAAATCTTCTCTCCCATCCTGCTGCACTTTTATGGGATCATCGATATAAAAGAATAAAGAATTCTGTGGCGTTGGAGGATAGGGACAGATCACAGGTCCCGCTTGCGGATCCACTTCTGCATGCACCACCATGATGCACTGGATGAACTCCTGCAGCAAGGGATGTGGTGTATAGAACTTGGTGATCAGGCTTTGAATTTATTGATAATTTTTGAGAGTGGGGGGAAGGGGGAATGGCGTATAGCAGGGGTTCATGGTTCATGGTTCATGGCTGATGGCTGATAGCAAAGATCGGGAAAGGGGAATCGTCAAAGGGCAATTGTAGCTTTTTATAGATGAACAAACTTCTTTGACAATATTTAAATTACAATGTATGAACTATCTGCTTGTGTTCATTGTGTTTCCCTGGTGGGCTTTGGGATGCGGCTTACTTTCAGGATTACTTTCATTGTTCAATATTCACCTGTTCTATAATTCCATTTCTTTCATTCAATTTTTAGATCCTTGAACCTATGAACAGAAATACTGCGGAGACCCAAAGTCCTGGTTTTTTATTGAATTGATGAATAAGGTGCAAAATTCTTACAATTGATGGTTTAAGGATGAGAAGTGGTTACTTGCAAGTACTTAAATAAAGTATTATTTTGTGTTGACTTCATTTCAGGTGTAGCGTTTTTTTACGCCGTATTTCTCCTCTTTCAGTTTTTATTTAATAGCAGTAGAATCGTAAGAGCATCGAAAGATTGTCGAAGGATGGTCGAAGGATGGATGCTTTTGGTATGGCTGTGCCATGCTGAAGGTAAGGCCCTTACAGGGTGACAATGGGTTGTCTTGTACTGAAAAAACTTTACAGGTAGAAGTTGTCTAGTATAGCAGTGTCTTAAAGCAAGGATCAGACATAATAATTTATGCTAACAAATAAAACGAATCTATGGCAAGATTAAGGAAGCATGCGGTATTGGAGGGCCTAAGTGGAACTGTGGGCAGGGAACTGGTTTTCAAGCAGTATGCGGACAAGGTAGTGGTAAGCAAGTACCCTGACATGAGCGGGATCAGGGCCACTCCCCTGCAAGTTTTGCAACGATCGAAGCTGAAGGAAGCGACAGCCTATGCCAGTTTTGCTTTGCGAGATCCTGATCTGCGAGCGAAGTATGAAAGAGAGCTGAAGCCCGGAGAAAATGTGTACCAGAAAGCCAAGAAGGACTATTTTGAAAAATTAAAGAACAGTTCAGCAAATGAATAAAATGGTTACTATTTGATTTCTTTTGGATAGAAAACTGCGTCGATAATATTGTTGATGGTTAGCAAAGGTTGGTCAGAAGTAAATTCCTTTCCAAATAAATTTTAATGGGAACAAGCTACTCTATTGAATAGGAATCATTAAGTGAATTTTCGTTTGACATTATCTAGATAAGTATCCCAATCTGATATTTTTACACCACTTTCATTTTGAATATTCATAAATTCCTCTTTAAAATTTATATCCCCAGACCTACCGATTACTAATTGCAGATCAGGGTAAAAAACTTCGACGTTATATCTTTTATAGAAAATATTTTTAGTATGCTTAGACTGAAAGGCCTTAGAATAGTCTTTAAGTTGTTGAATTGCCTTATATAATTTTGAAGAGAAGGTTGTATGACCACTTTTCTTCTTTTGATTAATTTTGGATTGAGGTAATTTAAGTTCAAGGATTTTACAAAATTGAAGTTGGTTGAAAGGAACTAAAACAAAATCAGCTTTCCATTCAATACTATCATCTGTTGTAATTAAAGCCTGTGGTATCACCTCTTTATAATTTATGTCTTTTAGAAATTCCGGATGCTTCTCTAGGAATTTTTGAAGGTCAACCTCTTTGGTAGCAGGATCATTGATAAGATCTTCGAATTCTTTTATTATTTCCGAATATTTATTAAATGCCGAAACATAAATACCAGCAAGATTCTTTTGAATTTCCTTTTCATAAGCGACTCCTGCTTCATCGTAGTATTTTACAATGAATTTTCCATCTGAACCAATAGCAATAGTTAATTTATGATTATCTAAAATTTGAACTGGTTTATCATACAAAGTTTCGCCACGAAATTCAAATGCTAGAGCTTTATACATTTCGACCGTTAATTTCGCAGTTGGCTTTAAATCATTTCTATCAAAACCCTCAGAAATTAAGAAATCCACTAACGTGTCTTTCCCAATATTAAATTCCTTAGCTGCGGCCATCAGACGTGGAGGATTTATGTTACCGTCTTTGTTTGTCCGAAGAGTTTTATTCAATGCCGATGACTTCGCAATACTTAGTGGAATTTCTTCATTTTTAATTTGCAGCTTATCCTTTTTTACAATCCCTGAATTTTTTCTTTTTGATTCTTTATTGTAATGCGTCAAAATTTCCTTATGCATTTGATTACTTAAGATGAAATTACCTTTTAAAAGAGTTTTGTCATGCCCTTTAACAATAAGAAAATTAATCACTTCTTCTTTTTCTATTCTCAATTCTTTGCACAATGATCTCAAGCGAGGAAAAACAGGTTTTGACTTCATTGTATAATTTTATGATTATTCATATACTAGTATTAAAAAATAAAATCTGCTCTGCGTATCAACTAAACTCTAAACAAAGGCAAACGAACATGATTCAACTAAATTTTAATGAGTAAAGAACAGAGGTGATTGCAACATATAATGCCATAGCATCAAAAATTTATTAAGCTTTCTATCATTCATCTCGAATAACAGGATCATATTTTAAAAATTACTCAGATAGATAAGTGATGGAATTATTTTAGATTGTATGTTTTTTTTACCCAAGTAAGAACGATATAAGAAATTTCTCAATTTTTTCTCTATTGGTGATTTCTGTCATTCTGTAATGCTGGGCTAACAGAACATTTTAAGAATACCCATCTTATTAGCTTAAGTAAGCAATATAATAAGACGCAATAATCAGAAGTTGGTACTGGCATCGGCATCAATTCCTAAAGCATTCTGATCCTCTTATAAACTTACTAACAACAATCCCGCATTGCTGCGGGACTATTGTAAATGTTTACACAACGGAATAATCCTTATTGTGATTTGCTTCAAAGCAAACATATGAGATATTATTGATTTATACAATTCTTGTTATTACATTTATTCTATATAATTCTTTTTTATGAAAAAAATACTGGGTCTTGATATTGGCGTATCATCTATTGGCTGGGCGATTCTTGAAGAAGATAGTAAAGGAGCTAAAAGAATAATAAATCTTGGGACCAGAATTATTCCCCTAAGCACAGAAGACAAGGATGAATTTTCCACTGGTAATGCTGTTTCAAAGAATCAAAAGAGAACTCTGCGAAGAACGCAACGCAAAGGCTATGACAGATATCAATTAAGAAGAAGCTTTTTGAAGGAGGAACTTTCCAAGCTAAGCATGCTTCCTCATGAAACGTTAATCAGACTTAATCCTATTGAATTATATGGATTAAGAAATAAAGCTGTAAAAGAAAAAATCACATTGCAGGAGCTGGGTAGAGTTTTATTGCACTTAAACCAAAAAAGAGGATACAAAAGCAGTCGTAAAGAGGAAATCGTCGATAAAAAAGAAACAGAGTATGTAGCGACAGTAAAAAACCGCTATCAGGAAATTAAAGAACTTAATTTTACCATAGGACAATATTTCTATCAGGGCCTGCTTAATCAAAAACATTACCGGGTTAAAGAACAGGTTTTTCCGAGAGAAGCCTATCAGGAAGAATTTGATGCTATTATCACGAAACAGCAGATTTATTACCCGGATATACTTACCAATGAGATTTGCAACAAACTTAAGAACGAAATTATTTTTTTTCAGCGCCCCTTAAAGTCTCAAAAAGAGTTGGTCTCTGTTTGCGAATTTGAAGGCAATTGGACTGAGATCAATTCTGATGGAAAAACAAAAGAGTTGTTCATCGGGCCTAAAGTAGCTCCAAGAAGTTCACCACTTTTCCAGCTCTGTAAAATTTGGGAAAACATCAATAACATAGTCCTTAAAAATAAAAGAGGAATAGCATATGAAATCAGTAACGAACAGCGCATCGCACTCTTCCACCACCTCGACAACAATGAGAAATTAAGTTATACAGAGCTATTCAAAATATTGGGATTGAAAAAAGAAGATGGGTGGTATGGTAATCAACAATTATTAAAAGGATTGCAGGGCAATATTACAAAAGTGAAAATTGCTAACTGTTTAACCGGATTATATGACAAGGAAAGTCTGTTGCGTTTTGATTTGTCGTTGCAGCATCAAACAGGAGAGATATTAGAAAATAAGATTTCCAGTTCCTTTGAAAATGAGCCGATTTATCGCATTTGGCATATCATTTATTCTCTTCCTGAAAAAAAAGATGTAGCAACTGCTCTAGAAAGAAATTTCAAACTGCCAAAAAATATAGCCGAGAGTTTATCTAAAATTGATTTTACTACCTCAGGTTTTGGAAACAAATCCGCTAAAGCCATTCGAAAGATTTTACCTTTTTTACAAAAAGGCTTTCAATATAGTGATTCCTGCGCAGCAGCTGGATACAACCATAGTAATTCATTAACAAAAGAAGAAAATGAGGCAAGAGAACTTAAGGAGAAGTTATCCAATCTTCCAAAGAATAGTTTACGTCAGCCTATTGTAGAGAAGATCTTAAATCAGGTAATTAACCTTGTAAATAGAATTATAGAGAAGTACGGACGCCCAACCGAAATCAGAATAGAACTGGCGAGAGAGTTAAAGCAAAGCAAGGAAGAAAGAAATCAAACTTTCCGGAACATCAATAAAAAAGAAAAAGAAAATCAAATAATTGCCAGGAGGATTGAAACTGAATATGGCTTACGTTCAACCCGGCGGAATATTGATAAATGGCGATTATATGAAGAAATGAGCGGGAAATGTATTTATTGTAGTAAAGGAATAGAGCTATCGGATTTTTTAAGAGGGGACCAATCCGATATAGAGCATATTATTCCTAAATCAAGACTTTTTGATGATTCGTTACTAAACAAAACCATAGCACATCGAAGATGCAATGCGGAAAAAGGCAATTTTACCGCATATGATTTTATGCAGGGGAAAGGCAGCGATATTTTTGATGATTACGTAGAATCAATTGAAGTTCTCTATAATAATAGAAGGATAAGCAAGTCAAAGAGGGATAAGCTTCTAATGTCATCAGAAAAGATTCCAAAAGATTTCATTGAACGCCAATTAAGAGAAACCCAATATATTTCGCGCAAAGCAAAAGAAATTTTGCAGCAGGTTTGTCATAATGTTTATGCTACAAGCGGAAGCGTAACAGATTATTTGCGTCATACATGGGGATGGGACGAGGTGTTAATGAATCTGCAATTAGATAAATATCGTGAAGTTGGCTTAACCGAGTGGCGCGAGGTAGAACATAACGGACATGTACAGAAAAAAGAAATTATAAAGGGCTGGACAAAACGAATGGATCACCGGCACCATGCGATCGATGCCATAACGATTGCCTGTACTACACAAAGTATCATTCACCGTCTTAATAATCTCAATCAAATTGTTGAAGCAAAATTCGGTTCCACGAAACGTGATGAGCTACTGGCAGAAGAGAATATGAAAAATTATGTTCTGGCTCAAAAACCTTTTACAACAAATCAACTCCAGATAGCTGCCAGCAATATCCTGGTTTCATTAAAATCTGGCAAAAAAGTAGCCACTATTGCAAAAAGAAAAATAAAGAAAGGCAATAAGAAAATGGTTGTGCAAAAGGACATTATTGTTCCCAGAGGAGCATTATCTGAAGAAAGCGTTTACGGAAAAATTTGGGCAATGAATAAAAGAGCTCCATTGAAAGAGGCTTTTGAAAATCCGGAAAGAATAGTAAAAGAAAGAATAAAGAAGCTGGTTGTTGAAAGAATAGAGAAATATGAGGGCGATAAGAAAAAAGCGCTGAATTCGCTAAAAAAAGACGTTCTATATTTAAATGAAGAAAGAAAAGATATTCTTGAATATGCTACTGTTTACAATGATGAAATAGTAATTAAGTATAAACTGGATGGCAGCTTTAATAAAGCCAACGATATTGTTGATGAGGGAGTAAAGAAAAAAGTATTGGATCGACTGAAAGCCAATAATAATAATCCCAAAGAAGCATTCAAAGAGCCATTGTATTTAGATTCCGAAAATTCGATTGAAGTTAAATCGGTTAGGTGTTTTACAGGTTTATCAGCTATTGAACCTATAAAAGTATATGACACATTCAATGATATTGAATATGAAAAGTATGTGAAACCTGGTAACAATCACCACATCGCCATCTACCTGAATGATAATGACCAAAAGGTTGAACATACCGTTACCTTCTGGCATGCTGTTGAGCGTAAAAAATATGATTTACCAGTTATTATTACTAATCCTAAGGAAGCCTGGAAAAATGTAGAAGCGACGCAAAAACAATATACAGAAGCTTTTTTAAGTAATCTGCCACAATACAATTGGAAGTATCTGTTAAGTTTTCAACAGAACGAATATTTTGTCTTAGGAATGAGTGATGAAGAATGGAAAGATGCTTTGAGAAAAAAGGATTTACCACTTATTAGCAGTAACCTTTATCGAATTCAAAAAATAGGCTCAAGTGATTATTGGTTTCGACATCATCTGGAGACACAAATAATAGACAATGAAGAAACCAAAATGACCCAAAAATATTTCAGATTAAAAAGTATTGGGGCTTTTGAAAAATTATTGCCTAAAAAAGTTCACATCAATCTTTTAGGAGAGTTAATAGAATCAAGCGAAGCAAACGTGTTAGGCAAATTAAATTCAGCCAGCTGATGGTAAAGCGTACTCTATATTTTGGTAATCCAGCATACCTCAAAACTAAAACTGAGCAATTAGTCATAGAGAAACAGGATGATGATCAAATAGTTTCAGTTCCAATTCAAGATATTGGTTTAATTCTTTTAGATCATACACAAATAACCATTACTTCCGGTTTGATAGCTAAGCTGCTGGAAAATAATGTAGCTCTCATTAGCTGCGACAATACTCATCATCCAACAGGTTTAATGTTGAATTTGGATGGCCACTCCCTCCAAAGCCGCCAGTTTAAGGCGCAAATAGAAGCTTCTCTCCCACTAAAGAAACAAATATGGCAACAAACCATTACGCAAAAAATCTATAACCAGGCAACGCTACTTAAACAATTGAACCGGGAAAATAAATTTCTTCTGAACCTGGCAAAAGATGTCAAAAGTGGCGATAGTGAAAATCATGAGGCAAAAGCTGCCGGGTATTATTGGAAAAATTTATTTCTTCCATTCATAGACAATTTCCGCCGGGATAGATATGGGATGCCTCCGAACAACATGCTTAACTATGGTTATGCAATTTTAAGAGCTATTGTGGCCAGAAGCCTGGTGGGATCGGGTTTACTCCCCACACTTGGCATTTTTCACCGCAATCAATACAATGCATATTGTCTCGCTGATGATATAATGGAACCTTACCGACCTTTTGTTGACAAATTGGTTTACACCCTGCTTGATCCTCTTGAACCCGCCTTTGAATTGACCCCAGAATTAAAAAAACAATTACTTACCATTCCGGCAATGGATGTATTTATCAATGGCGACAAAAGTCCACTTATGATTGGAGTGCAAAGAACAACCGCTTCGTTAGCTAAATGTTTTGAGGGGAAATCAAAGAACGTCGTCTATGCAGAATTAGAATAGCTTATTTCAGGACAGTAAAGCTCAATTTGAGAGCATTTTTTAATTATAAAAGCTTTAAGGATGTGTTAAGTAAAGAAAGCATGAAATCTAATACTATTTTATGTATGAACGCTTAAATGCTTATCGTATTATGTGGGTACTGGTACATTTTGATCTGCCGACAGAAACGAAGAAAGACAGGAAGGCCTATGCCAGTTTCCGAAAGCAGATCATAAAAGATGGTTTCCAGATGTTCCAGTTCAGCATGTATATTCGACATTGTGCAAGCAAGGAAAATGCAGAAGTGCATGTAAAGAGAGTAAAAGCTATTTTGCCGTCAAAAGGACACATTGGAATTTTAGTCATTACTGACAAGCAGTTTGGGATGATGGAAATATTCAGAGGAAAAGAATTTATAAAAGTACCTGAAACAGTACAACAACTGGAGATGTTTTAAAAAAATAATCAAAAAAATGAAAAAGTGAGGTTGATACCTCACTTTTTTTAGTTCTAAAAACATCTGAAATCCAATTCTATTGCGGTTTTTAAGGAAACGTGATGCAAAAGAACTAAAGTTGAAAGCAAATCACAACTTTGCTGTAAAGGTTTGTTACCGCCCGGCGTGATGCAAAAGAACTAAAGTTGAAAGCAAATCACAACTTGATTAGTAGTATTAATGTTTTTACTGAGATGCAAAAGAACTAAAGTTGAAAGCAAATCACAACTCAGGCCTTACTGCTGGACAGGTGATGTATGATGCAAAAGAACTAAAGTTGAAAGCAAATCACAACAGGATGATGGTGGGTTGTCGGTTGCCATATGATGCAAAAGAACTAAAGTTGAAAGCAAATCACAACTTGGTGAGGTGTTGTAGTCTTGGTCAAATAGATGCAAAAGAACTAAAGTTGAAAGCAAATCACAACAGGATATTGATTTCAGATCTTCGATGATTAGATGCAAAAGAACTAAAGTTGAAAGCAAATCACAACAGGAAATCACCACTACCCGCAGAGCAGGGAGATGCAAAAGAACTAAAGTTGAAAGCAAATCACAACAGGTAGCAGACGAAGGTTCAACTTTCTTTAGATGCAAAAGAACTAAAGTTGAAAGCAAATCACAACACAAGGGGATTAAACCGCCAAATAAGTAGAGATGCAAAAGAACTAAAGTTGAAAGCAAATCACAACCTGAACTGGAGCTGAGGTCTCGCGAAGGTAGATGCAAAAGAACTAAAGTTGAAAGCAAATCACAACAAAGATTGTTGGGGGAACGAATGTAACTGTGATGCAAAAGAACTAAAGTTGAAAGCAAATCACAACTGAAGCGGGTGCAGAATGGGCCAAGGATTGATGCAAAAGAACTAAAGTTGAAAGCAAATCACAACCTGTCACAGGCCGGAACTGCAACGCCAACGATGCAAAAGAACTAAAGTTGAAAGCAAATCACAACCTTGCCAGTTGGGGTAATCCATTTTTTAAAGATGCAAAAGAACTAAAGTTGAAAGCAAATCACAACACCTCAGGGATGGGGTTACCTACACTGACCGATGCAAAAGAACTAAAGTTGAAAGCAAATCACAACCGGCGATGAATTGCCGCCAGTTGATCAAAGATGCAAAAGAACTAAAGTTGAAAGCAAATCACAACGAGACAGGTGTTGCTACCATTAGAAGTATTGATGCAAAAGAACTAAAGTTGAAAGCAAATCACAACTGACAGGCTAAGGCGTAACTCTTGGGATTTGATGCAAAAGAACTAAAGTTGAAAGCAAATCACAACTGGTATTGGGTAGTATTTGACATCGCACTAGATGCAAAAGAACTAAAGTTGAAAGCAAATCACAACGTCCAGATAGTTAAGGATTTCAGCTTCAATGATGCAAAAGAACTAAAGTTGAAAGCAAATCACAACGTAAGGGTTGTTTTCTCCCTTAGCGTGACCGATGCAAAAGAACTAAAGTTGAAAGCAAATCACAACCCACAGGTTATGAGCCGTTGAAAGATGAAAGATGCAAAAGAACTAAAGTTGAAAGCAAATCACAACGCAACTGTGGTAATTGCGCCTTCACCAGCAGATGCAAAAGAACTAAAGTTGAAAGCAAATCACAACTAGAGAATGAACTGGCGGGACGATCACGAAGATGCAAAAGAACTAAAGTTGAAAGCAAATCACAACTAGAGAATGAACTGGCGGGACGATCACGAAGATGCAAAAGAACTAAAGTTGAAAGCAAATCACAACGGTAGGTGGTATGGCTAAGGAGGTCACAAGGATGCAAAAGAACTAAAGTTGAAAGCAAATCACAACAAATCAGGCCGGGGACCTGCAACTATTAAGGATGCAAAAGAACTAAAGTTGAAAGCAAATCACAACCCCTTTGATCCGATGGGCTGGATTGTATTGATGCAAAAGAACTAAAGTTGAAAGCAAATCACAACAATCAAATGTCTTTCCCTATGACGAAGAACGATGCAAAAGAACTAAAGTTGAAAGCAAATCACAACATGAATTGGGTGGTGTGAGTGGTGAGCAGTGATGCAAAAGAACTAAAGTTGAAAGCAAATCACAACATAAGAGAAGCGCCAGCGCCCTTACCCTGGATGCAAAAGAACTAAAGTTGAAAGCAAATCACAACGAGCGCCCCATCATAGCTTGTTGCCAGATCGATGCAAAAGAACTAAAGTTGAAAGCAAATCACAACGATGAAGTGGCCAGGTTTAAAAATACAGGGGATGCAAAAGAACTAAAGTTGAAAGCAAATCACAACACCTTCTGGATGGTGGATTGATCTGGATGGGATGCAAAAGAACTAAAGTTGAAAGCAAATCACAACAATAAATCGGCGGGAAGCGGCGAGTACGATGATGCAAAAGAACTAAAGTTGAAAGCAAATCACAACTACAACAGCAGACAAGGCACAGATGGATTTGATGCAAAAGAACTAAAGTTGAAAGCAAATCACAACCCAAAGCCTTCTATTTAATCACCATCATTAGATGCAAAAGAACTAAAGTTGAAAGCAAATCACAACTAATATAGTGGTTTGGATGGCATGGATCAGGATGCAAAAGAACTAAAGTTGAAAGCAAATCACAACCAGGTCTTATCTGTCCATTCGATTTTAGAAGATGCAAAAGAACTAAAGTTGAAAGCAAATCACAACTACTGCTTACGTGTATGACACCATTCTTTGATGGAAAAGAACTAAAGTTGAAAGCAAATCACAACTGAAGGTGTCCATGGAATGAGTGGGGTACTGATGCAAAAGAACTAAAGTTGAAAGCAAATCACAACCAGGCGATGCCTTTGTTACCACTGGTGTTGGATGCAAAAGAACTAAAGTTGAAAGCAAATCACAACTTGTGCCAGTTATGCCTCAAGAATTAGCAAGATGCAAAAGAACTAAAGTTGAAAGCAAATCACAACACTGCAATACGAATGCTATCAACGGCGGAGGATGCAAAAGAACTAAAGTTGAAAGCAAATCACAACTGTACAAGGAAGTGCCGCGATACTTCGTGCGATGCAAAAGAAGTAAAGTTGAAAGCAAATCACAACTGGCCGTGTGATGGAGATTCTCTCCATGGAGATGCAAAAGAACTAAAGTTGAAAGCAAATCACAACTCTACACCATACCTTTCCTTGAAGCATTCAGATGCAAAAGAACTAAAGTTGAAAGCAAATCACAACCTATTGCAGTCAGTGCTGATATCTTCTCCGGATGCAAAAGAACTAAAGTTGAAAGCAAATCACAACATCAAATCTGCAACAATTCAAACTCAAGCAGATGCAAATAAATTAAAGTTGAAGGCAAATCACAACTCTGTTTGCCCTGCTTTTTGGACGACGACAGAGGCAATATAACAAAATTTTAAAGTACCGTAGAACGTTATTAATATCTGCCGTAAAATGAGAAAGCATTTTAGTTCATGACGTACAAAGAGAGCATAAAAACGAATAGTCCAGAATAAATATTTTCCTAAATTAAATCTACTACAGGGGCTTGTAGCACCTTCGTTTTATTTCTCATTCTCTTTTACCAGGTGTTCATAATTCTTTGAATCAGTTCCATCCGCAGATTCTTCCTTTCGTCATCCAGTTTTTCTTTTAGCTCCAGCAGTTTTGATTTTTCTTCCGCCTCTAAATTTTCCAGGTAGAGTGGGTCTAAATATCCAAGAGCCACACAGAGGTCCTGGAAATTTCCTAAAGCTTCTGTAAGGGCATTAGTTTCTTCTTTCTTTAATAGTACTGAAGGAAAGCCTTCATCAAGGCAGGCCTCCAGGTACTTGCGATTATAACCAATATCCTTTAGCATTTTCCTGGTCTCATGTATTTGTTCATCACCTGAAGAAATGGTAACGGCATTCAGTACATGCTTTTGTTGCAAGAGATAATTTCGACAATCCTCAACGTTGAATTGTTCTGGTACATCGGCCAGCAACCTGTGCTCAAAATCGTGCAAAGAAAAATCATCGAGCGATTCTTTAAGAGAAGCCCTTGCTTTCACTTTTTCATCATCCAGTATAGACAGGTAACTGGATGGCCTGAGCAGATGCTGGTTTTCAAAATAAGTAAGGACCCTTTTCTCATGCAGTTCCAGGTTCCTGATGATTCCTGTGAAATGATAGATGGTCTTAAATTTTTTACCAGCCTTCATGGGTTGATCAGGGGGAAGGACTGTGTTCAGCATCCTGATCAAGGCCATCAGCTTTTTAACTTCTACGCGAAACGCATGCAATGATTCGCCGGTAAGCTCCAATGAGAGCAGGGATTTTTTTTCCCTGAGCTTTCCCAGCCTGCGTTCAAGGATCTTTACTGGCTTCTTTTCTTTCATGCTGATCAAAAAGAGTTCAGTTACAAAGTTCGTGAGAAGCAGGCTCTTTTTTGCAGTTGATCAATTTCCTTTTCGCAGCATTTCTGCGTATGCATCAGGAAGGGGACTGTCTTCAATGGCCCTGGCTGCCTTCTCCACATCATAATCAAACCTTACAAATTCCACCTGGATGGAATCCTTTTTGTTGATGCTGCTGTCTGCATTGATGGTAAGGATCACATAGCAGCCGCGGGGATCCCCGTCTTTTGGTTTTCCAACCGAACCGATATTGATGGCATGCCGGAAGTGATCATTATCTGGTTGAGCAGAAGAAAGTATACGGTGATAGGGTTTGTGTGTATGACCAAAACACATGATATCTGCGTCGGCCTGCTCCATCATTCTTAAAAAACTTTTTTCTTCCCGGTCTTCAAACAAATATTCATTGATCTTTCTTGGACTGCCATGAACCAATAGAAGATTTAGCTTGTCCTTGTTCAACTGGTATTCGAGTTTGATGTGCGCAGGCAGGGTGCGCAGGAATATTCTTTCCTTAGGCTTCACTATTGAATTGGTGTAAGAGATGGAGATCTTGCCCATTTCTTTTTCCTCTTCGGTTTTATAAGCACAACCACATTCATCGCTCATCAGGCCAATTCCCTGGTCGTAATTTCCGGCAATGGTGGGAATGCCTCTTTTTTTTATTTCCTGAATGACTTCATTAGGCCAAATGTTATAACCCACCAGGTCGCCCAGACAGAAAATAGCATCAGGCTGTTTTTCTTCTATGCTTTGCAGGCAGGCTTCTAATGCCGGAAGATTGGCGTGTATGTCGCTGAAGAGTGCAATTCTCATATCTTAATTTTAAAAGCTTAGGACTGTACTGTCTGGTCTTTTGATGGATAATACCGGTTGCGCAACCAGAAGGCTACATTCACCAGGGCAATGAGTGCCGGAACTTCCACCAGCGGACCAATCACACCTGCAAATGCCTGGCCGCTGTTGATACCAAATACTCCAATTGCTACTGCTATGGCAAGTTCAAAATTATTTCCAGCAGCAGTAAAAGCAATGGAAGCATTCCTTGAATAATCCGCGCCGAGTTTTCTTGCCAGGAAAAAACTTACCAGGAACATGATGGCAAAATAAATCACCAGAGGAATAGCAATGCGCACCACATCCATAGGGATCTGTACGATCAGTTCTCCCTTAAGACTGAACATTACGAGAATGGTAAATAATAAAGCAATCAGTGTGATGGGAGAAATTAAAGGAATGAATTTTTGCTGGTACCATTCTTCACCCTTCAATTTAAGCAAGGTATATCTGGTAATGACACCTGCGGCAAAGGGAATGCCGAGGTAGATCATTACCGATTCAGCGATCTGCCCGATGGAAACATCTACTGCCATTCCTTTCATTCCAAACAAAGGAGGCAGAATAGTAATAAAGACATAAGCATAGATACTGTAAAGTAATACCTGAAAAACGCTGTTCAGTGCCACCAGTCCGGCTGCATATTCGCGGTTGCCTTCAGCCAGTTCATTCCATACGATTACCATGGCTATGCAGCGCGCCAGTCCAATAAGAATAAGTCCGGTCATATAAGCCGGGTAACCCTGAAGAAATACAAGAGCGAGAAAGAACATCAGCACCGGACCGATCACCCAGTTCAAAAGCAAAGAGACACCCAGGATTTTTGTATTTCTGAAAACTTCTCCCATTTTTTCATAGCGAACTTTGGCAAGTGGAGGATACATCATCAGGATCAAACCAACAGCTAATGGAATATTGGTAGTGCCCGAAGAAAAAGCATTGATAAAACCGGAAGAAGAAGGAAAAAAATAACCAATAGAAACACCAATAGCCATGGCCAGGAAGATCCAGAGAGTAAGATAACGGTCAAGAAAGCCAAGCTGCTTCCTGTTTCTTGCGGGATTGCAATTGTTTGCACTCATTTTAATTCATTTAATCAAATTCATGATCATCCACTTGCGTTAGATGATTGTGGTATCAGCAGCAGTTATCCTTACCATCATAGTCCATAAAAAGCGCATCCAACTCAAATTTGTAACGCTTCCATGTTTTAGGGTCTATGCAGTAACACATGCTGGCACCTTCCACTCTGCCCTTGATGATTCCAACAGCTTTTAATTCTTTCAGGTGCTGCGAGATCGTAGCCTGCGCAAGCCCCAGTTCATCAACAAGGTTGCTGCAAATGCATTCATTGGCTTTCAGCAGGTGCTGCAGGATGGCGATCCTTGCCGGATGCGCAAGGGCCTTTAACATCGTGGCCAGCCTGTTCTGCTTCTGCGTGAATATTTCTGTCCTGGTGACTCCCATTTGATCGCAATATTACGATGCTTTGCCAGGGAAGCCAAACCGGAAAATGACCAATTTGTTATCAATCAAAATCTGGCATCATTATTCATTGAAATCCTTTAATGATCTCTAACTGCATTTGTTCCATATAGATCTGTACGTACAAGTGAGTGACACAAGTAATGCTTAATAGTAGTAATGCAGCTGGCACCCAAAGCCTTTAACTATCATATAACAAGGAAATATTATTATAATTAACCTGACAAATTCTACTTTCTACAGTTAGCCATTAATTATCACCTGCTGTATCCGCTTCCAGCATGGAACAGCTATTGCATGAAATACAAAATGCAGTACCAGCCCATAGAAAATTACGGCATCATTGGCGATCTCAACACGATTGCCCTTGTTGGGCTCAATGGTTCGATAGATTTCATGTGCTTTCCCAACTTTGATTCTCCCTCGGTCTTTGCTGCTTTGCTGGATGAAGACAAGGGTGGAAGGTTTCAGATTGTTCCTGCATTCACAAGGATGAAACCCAAGCAGCTATACCTACCCGATACCAATGTATTACTTACACGATTTCTTTCGGAAGAAGGCGTTGGTGAGATCACTGATTTTATGCCAGTAGAAGAATTGTTTGATGGCAAAGAACTGATCAGGCGTGTAACAACCGTAAGAGGTGAGGTTCATTATAAAATGAGTTGCGCACCCCGGTTTAATTATGCTTCAGTTTCCCACAGCATTGAAAGAAAATCAGAAAATGAAGTCATTTTCATTAGCCAGGGCAATGACAGAACCATGCTTAGGCTTTACAGTACCGTACCATTAAAAATTTCTGAACAGGATGTTATTGCCGAATTTACACTTAGCTCCAACGAAACTGCAGATTTTTTACTGGAGCATATTGATAAAGACCATTCAGAAGAAAAAGACTTCAAACATTTTATCACAGACAGTCTTTTTAAAACTGTGAATTACTGGAAGGACTGGATCGCAGGCTGTAATTATAAGGGTCGATGGATGGACATGGTAAACCGCTCGGCGCTGGTATTGAAACTGCTTACCTCCTATCAATATGGTTCCATTGTTGCTTCACCCACTTTCAGTCTTCCTGAAAGCATTGGCTTTCAAAGAAACTGGGATTACCGCTATACCTGGATCAGGGATGCTTCATTCACTGTTTATTCTCTACTAAGA
The DNA here is from genome assembly GCA_023386045.1 of Bacteroidota bacterium. GTDB lineage: Bacteria > Bacteroidota > Bacteroidia > Chitinophagales > Chitinophagaceae > Flavisolibacter. The sequence goes on along the minus strand of JAEWKK010000030.1, from coordinate 136,526 downwards.
TTAGGATACACTAAAGAAGCTGGTGCTTTCATGAACTGGGTGGAGAAACTTTGCAGTGATATCAAAGGGCATAATCGACTGGGTATTATGTATGCTTTGAATGGTGAAAGGCAACTGGAAGAAAAAATACTGGATCACCTGGAAGGTTATAAAGGTTCAAAGCCAGTACGAATTGGCAATAATGCATACAGACAGCTGCAACTTGATATTTATGGTGAGCTGATGGATTCTGTTTACCTCTTTAATAAATACGGAGAACCCATTTCATATGATTTCTGGAAGGATCTTGAAAAGCAGATGGAGTGGCTGGCAGCTAATTGGAATCAGCCCGATGAAGGTATCTGGGAAGTAAGGGGAGGCAAGAAAAAATTTCTTTATTCAAGATTGATGTGCTGGGTAGCACTGGACCGTGCCATTAAAATTGCAAGGGACCGATCCTTTCCATCGAACGGGCATCTGCTCAGTGAAAGGGACAAGATCTTCAACAGCATTTTTGATGAGTACTGGGATGAAGATCAAAAAGCATTCATGCAATATCCCGGCGCTAATACCGTAGATGCTTCATCATTATTAATGCCTCTCGTTCGATTCATCAGTCCAAAGGATCCGAGGTGGCTTTCCACTTTGAAAAAAATTGAAGAAACGCTTGTTTCTGATTCACTGGTGTATCGTTATAAGCCCGGCCTCGCGGCACCCGATGGCTTTGTAAGTCATGAAGGCACTTTTTCCATGTGCACGTTCTGGTATGTTGAATGTTTGTCGAGGGCAGGACAGTTGGAGAAGGCAAGATTTTATTTTGAAAAGATGCTGGGTTATGCCAATCACCTGGGATTGTATTCCGAGCAATTGGGATTTGAAGGTGAACACCTGGGCAATTTCCCGCAAGCCTTTACACACCTTGGGCTGATTAGTGCTGCATTCAATCTTGACAAGCAATTAAACGATAGCAGAAATAAAAATGTGAATGGCATATGAAAGCGATAGCAATCATTCCCGGCACCACCAATGTATCGATGATAAATGTTGATGAACCAGTGATTTTACACCCTGATGAAGTGAAATTAAAAATCTGGCAGGTAGGCATATGCGGTACTGACCGTGAAGAGGTTTCCGGTGGCAGGGCCACTGCACCTGTCAATAAAAAAGAGCTGGTGATTGGACATGAGATGTTTGGTGAAGTAGTAGAAACCGGATCTGCTGTAACAAAAGTGAAGAAGGGTGATTTCGGAGTCTTCATGGTACGCAGGGGATGCGGTAAATGCAAAGCATGTCTGAATGGAAGAAGTGATATGTGTTTTACGGGTGACTATACCGAAAGAGGAATTAAAGCTGCCGATGGTTACCAGTCGGAGTATGTAGTTGATAAGGAGCAATACCTTGTAAAAGTTCCTGAAGCCATGAAAGAAATTGGTGTATTGACAGAACCCATGTCGGTAGCGGCAAAAGGCATCAATGAAGCATTGCTGATACAAAAAGCAAGATTGAAGGATTTTGAAGATCCTTCACATTGGTTAAAGGGAAAGAAGGCGCTGGTGGCGGGCATTGGTGCTATTGGACTGATGGCTGCTTTTGCTTTGAGGTTAAAAGGCGCGGAGGTCATTGGCATGGACATCGTTGATGAAAACAGTTTGCGTCCGCAGATCCTGAAACAGATCGGAGGAAAATATATTGATGGAAGAAAAACCAGGGTTACTGATATTGATCAGGACTATGGTGAATCAGATTTTATTTTCGAAGCCACAGGAATGGGCAGGCTGCAGATAGAATTACTGGATGCCCTGGCCATCAATGGAGTTTATGTAGCAACCGGAATACCCGGAGGAAACAGGCCTTTGACTATTGAAGTGGGTAAGCTCTTACAGCAACTGGTTTTAAAAAACCAGATTTTACTGGGAAGTGTCAATGCTGGTATTGAGCATTACGAGATGGCTGTAGATGAACTGCAACAGTGCCTGGATCGATGGCCCGAAAGCATAAAGAAGATCATTACAAGGAAGGTTCCATACGATGACTTTTCTTCAGCCTTAACCGAGCATGATGCAGATGAGATCAAAGTAGTAGTTGAGTGGACCCCTGAGAATGTCGAACAGATGAATATTGAACAAGGAAGGTAGAAGTGAAGGGATCATCAGATAATACGATCACTTCTACATTCGACATTCCTTGTTCTCCTGTTCGATATTCCCTGAGAATGTCGAACAGATGAATATCGAACAAGGAAGTTAGAAGTGAAGGGAACATTGATAACCCGATCACTTCTTAAATCGACATTCCTTCCCTTTCAGGGATTCATGCTCAGTAATGTTCTGAAAGTTGAAGTGAGTGACACAACAGAAGCTAAATAGTAGCAATGCAGATGGCTAACAAAAAATCAACTCGCCCTAAAAATCATTTGCCATAGACAAGTAAGAAAAATCAAGAAAAGTTCATCACCTGACATTAAAAATATTGGTAGATATTTTTGTTTTTTAGTGAGCAGCAACGCATCGATCAACTGTTGTTGTGTCACTCACTTGTACTGCATGAATTCTACTGAGCCATGTTATAAAGTCATCATCTTAAAGGCACAGGACAAAAAAATATCAAACAGAAGAATTCTTGTCACCCTGTAAGGGATTGAACAAGGAAGTTAGAAGTGAAGGGATTATCTATGGATTAATCACTTCTTAAATCGACATTCCTCCCCTTTCAGGGTGACAAAATTCTTCTGTTCGACATTCGACATTCCTCAGGGCAACAGCACTCTATCAATCGCATGTATCACCCCGTTAGTAGCCATCACATCAGTCTGGATGATATTGGAAGGCGCTGAATTGGCACCGTCTATCTGGGCGCCATTGGTCAGCAATATAGTAGTGGTACCGCCCGAAAGCATGGCCAGCATTTGTCCATTAGAGAGATCTGAAGAAAAAGCTCTTCCTGCATAAACATGGTAGGTCAGGATCGGTATTAATGCGGATGGCGGTGCGGCTTCAATTGAGGCAATGGTGGTAAATCCTGCATCAATAAAGGCCTGGTTGGTAGGCGCGAATACAGTGAGCGGACCAAGAGCAGATAAGGCAGTTACAAGTCCAGCTCTTTGTACGGCTGCTACCAGGTATGAAAAATTGGGATTGGCAGCGGCCACCTGAACCAGATTGCCTGCAGGTGGCATCAGGACTCGGTCGATCGCATGTATCACTCCGGCTTTGGCTGCGATGTCGGCGGATACTACAGGTGTACCGTTGATGAATACACCGGCATTATTGCGAATGATATAGGCTTGCTGGTTGCTTAACATCGTCAGTTCTGTGTAGGTAGTGGGAACCTGGGCTGCCATTACCTTACTTCCCAGCACATGATACAGCAGTATGGCTTTCAGATCCTGAACTGCAACCTGGTTGATGGCCTGCTTTGTACCCAGTCCCATTGCAGTAAATGCATCATCGGTAGGTGCAAATAAAGTATAAGCGAAATTGGGATTATTCAATTCATTTGCCAGTCCCGCCCTTGCAATAGCAAAGGACAATAATTGAAAACTCGCCTGTCGTGGCGTAGTACGAGTTTGATTGGCTTCAGTTCTTTGTACTTCAACAGTAAGATCTTGAAGCAAAGCAACGATACCTTCCTGCGCACTATCATCCTGCAGATCTTTTGAATTTTTCTGACATGAGACAAATAAAAGGGAGGGCAGCATTGCAGCCGTGATATACTTCAACATTGTTCTTTGTTTTAATGATTAAAATTGTAGTCTTCAAGGGCGCTTCAGCTATAGCAGAATGAACAGGAATACAACAAGCTTTTTGCAGAAAGGTTGATAAAAAAAACTGCTAAGTTGTTTTGATTAACACATAAGTTAAATGAGTAGAAAACGCCAATGCAAACGTTCATCGTCAGTAATGCCTGGGAGAAGAAAAAATGCTGAACGTTGTACCATTAAATGAAACTGATCAATCCGTTTCCCCATAATTACTATAATCAAAATCGCTGTCAGATTAAATATTAAGTATTACAAGTTAAAGCAGTAACAATCAAGCTCACTTCTTCAAATTCTTTTTTTCTCAAAAAACTTTTCAAATTCAGAGGGGTCTATTTTATACTTTTTAAATAAAAAACGATCAATAAAACATCTGTCTGTGGCTGTCAATAGAAATTGTTTGTCCTTACTATCCAGGTGAGGTAAAGAAAAATTTTTAATATAGTTCTTACCCAAGGAAAAGAATCCCGAGGCATATGGTTTACTTGTGTTTCTTGCATAATGGAGAAAGAGAGAACTTTCCAGAATTTTCTTTAAAACTAAAAGCGCCTCCTTATCATTAGATAAAATAGCTTCTCCGTTATAGAATAAAAGTCTCGAATCTGCAGAAAAAACAAAATTTGGTTCTTTTGTTATGTGAGGCAAGAACAATTTCATCCCTAAACAATTCAAAGATTGCGATCTTCCATAGGCATACCATTTTTCGTATTTATCCTGTTTGCCTTTGTCCCTTGTTAGTAATATTTTCTTATTGCTTTTCAAATAATCATATGCAAAAGGGAATTTTTGCTTGAATTGTGCTTCATCCAGTAAAACGTTTTTTTTAAGCTTTCTACTCCAATTATAGGGAAATATTATTTTTTCCTTAAGACTGTGGATTTCCTCTTCAACAGTAACTTTATTTGAATTGATTATATTTTTACAAATTCCTTTTTCGACTTGCCTAAGCTTATTATCAAAAAAGAAGAAGTAATAATTTGCATCTTTTTTTATCGGCTTGAACTTATAAACATCGTTTTTTAATGTAGCAATGCCTGTGCTGAATGAAAAATCAGAAAACAATTTCTTCTCAAACCCTTCAATTTTACTTATTAAATCAATAATATTAGAATTTCCAAAATTCCAGCCATTGAAATTGTCCAAGTCATCGTACGAACATTTCACATAGGAATCTAGATAAACCGAATTTAGCTGGTTGCTATTTGTTGAAGTGTATTCTATAAATCGGCTATCTGCTTTTCTAATAAAACACAAGCATGTGTAGGTGCTTTTATTATTGAACACCCTTTCATGTCTAAAATCAATTATTTTAAATTCATGCTTATTTCTTGAGAAATATGCCCTCAATGATCGTCCATTCAAACTCTTGAAAAAAGTATTGACCGTAATGTAACCTAAAAGTCCGCCTTGCTTTAAATTCTCTATGGCAATTTGAAAAAAAGGTATATATAAATCAGGATGCCCACTCTTTGTCACCTCCCAAACATTCAAAAGTCCTTTAGTAATTGGATCGATATTCCTCGAACAGATATAAGGTGGATTTCCTACAATTATATCAAATAATCCAATCGTGCTTAAATCGAAATTAAGGGCATTGCCCTCAAACAAATTAAATTGAAGATTAACGTCCTCATTGTTTTTCAACGCGAGTAATGACAGCACAATCTTAGTTCGTTCGATACTATATTCAGCTATATCGAGCCCAAATAAATGTCGTCCAATAATCTCAGCGTACTTCTTTTTAGTTTTATGATGAAGAAAAACAGCTGCATCCATCAAAAAGCCACCACAGCCACAGGAAATGTCAGCTAACTTTAATTTAGAAGAAATCTGAATGTCCTCTAACACAGATTTTACAATAAAGTCTCGAATATATTTAGGGGTATATACTGCCCCTGTTACGATTTTCTCTTTCGGTGAGATTACAAACTCAAAGCATTTGATCAGTCCCTCTAAGTCAATGCTCTCAACTATATTAAGAAAGTTAGACAATTCCTCTGCATCGTTGTCTGTCTCCTTAATTAAATATTTTTTTAAGGTTTTATTGTTACGAACTTGTAGGTTATTCTTAATTAAATATGTTGAAACCAATAACCTATTTATTTCAAAGGGGTCTGTTGAATATTGTTGAAGAAAAAAAACTATTGGAAATTTCACTTATCGTCGTTATTAAAAAACTCATTAGATAAAATCCTATAAGCTACCAACAACTGATTCACTTCTGGTTCCATTGATTTACCAGACAAGGATTTAGCTTTTGCCTCGATCACTTCTAAATATTTATTAACTTTTTCGAGTTTCCAAAGTATTGAATGAGTCGTTCTTTTTAAATTTAGTTCGCGATAAATATAGGCAGCTAAATTACTTGTTGGGTCACTTATTTCTATCTCCCCTTGTTCATTGCGATTGAATAATTGATCATATGCTGGATCAACTGGATCAATGAACCCTATATTTCCATCATTTGGTATTGCTACATCTTTTGTGGGCCATTTGTTTGTTTTTGCACCATTGCAATAAGCGCAAGAGTAAACTAAATTGTAGTAATCAGTTGGGCTCAAAGTGTGGGTCCAACCATCGGGATTCTGAGGGATAAAATGATCTATTGTGAAACTTCTACTTTTAATCTTATCAAAGCAAGCACAATATCCGCATCGTCTGTCAAAATCCTCCCTTAAAGTATTGCGGTAGGAGGTGTAGTGTTTTAATGGCTTTCGGCCTACGCGTCTTATGGGAGGATTGTCTCTAAGTGGCATATTATTTTTTCTCGTCAAGTTTTTTTATTAAATCATCTGTCTTTTTAATCAAATCATCCAATTTAGCATTGGTATCATTTGAATAAAACGTTCTTGGTATAGCTTCTTTGCCAGCGAAGGATTTATCCAGCAAATTACTCAGGTTAACAAATTTATCCTCCTCATCGGGGCTTAGAAGTCTTTTGCGACGTATTTCCTCTAGTTCATCTAACTGGTTTTTCCATTCACTCAATCTAGCCCTATATTTTTGAATTTGTTTTTCGACTCTATCTAGAAAAGTGGCTTTTACCTGGGATTCAGCCCCGGAATTCATAATCCCTTTTACGTATACAATGTTTACATCTTCGCTATCCTTCACTGCATCATCGTCAAAGGATGTCAATACAAAACAAGGAAACTCTTTTCTTTTGTTCTGAATTTCGTTTACTAAGTCAACTCCATCATATGTAATTGATGAATTATACTCGTTCAATCTATAATCCGTTATTATTGCATCTAGATTTGCACCAAATAGATCACCTATTAGTTCTTCCTTAATCTTGTTTGGCTCGAATCCTAAAACTTCAAATTTTCTGTCGCTATCGTTTCTATGAACATATAATTGAAAACGGTGCAAATCTTCTCTTAATTCGTCTATAATGGCTATTCTATACATAAATCATCATTGATATTTTTTTGGAAATATAATCCGTAAGCCAAATCCGACCTCAGGAAACAGCAATTTTTTATTTCCATCATTATCTTTCATAATTGAACTTAATAACCACATTCCCAGACCGGTACCTTCTTCCTCTCCAGTGTGCTTATTTCGTTTGGTAGTAAATAAGGCGTCAAATATCTTATCTGGATTGTCTATGTCCTTAGACAAGCCTGGTCCATTGTCAAAGTAGTCTATTATTATCTCCTTTTGCGAATCGGTACAATGAATTGATATTCTCCTATCTACTATTTCTTTATGAAGAATAAAAGCATCAATAGAATTTACAATTAAATTGTTGAAAATACTGTCAAGATCAATTTCGAATACTCTAAAATTAATCTCATTACTTGAAAAGGAAACATCTAACTGTATCTGTCTATTTTCGAGTACCGATCTCCAAGTCTCCCTTAAATTTTCAAAAAAGTTGATTAAATAGACCAGCTTTCGTTTTCTTTTATCCTTTCTCGCAGACCCTAAGGAGAACTTTAACCAGTTCTGCATTTTTAAATCCTGTTTCTTAATGTTTTCCATAAAAACAAAAGGATTTAAAAACTCAGGCTGCCCGTCAAAGTCCTCAGGTTTTACTTTTTCTGATAATAGATATTTCAGGTCATCAATTCTTGAGCCCATTAAATCATTTAGATGACCCAGTTCATGAGTAAATGAGGCTATAACAATTCCACTACTTGCCAGTCCCCTTAAAATTTTTTGTTCATCCTCTAGCTTTTCTATTAAGTCATTCTTTTCTTTATTTAGTTCGGCGAGTATATACAACTTGTTACTATCGTAATTAGTTTGTTCCCTCCCCTCAGACGTCTCTTGTGCATTGTCGGAACCATCCTTTTTTTCATTATCATGCTTGCTTTCCTTTTGTTTTTGCTCTAAGATAGCTCGAGCTAACCGCTCAGCGTCCTCCCTGTTTCTTATTGGTGAATTTTTTTCATTGAAAAATTGAAGCATCTCTCTTGCTATATAGGACCTATCATGTTCGAGGAGAGAAATAATTTCAATTATCAGCTGTTTGAAAATTTGAAATGTCTTATTTTCTTGCAAACCTTCCCTACTTGATTTATCTTCAAAATCAATATTTGCGATCCGAGAAATAGATATTGCGCCTGAAATATTTTCGGGTTCTACTCTATACCCACCTTCCGGTTTCGATACTGCAGCGGGGCTTTTTGATTTCCTAGTTCCAAGACCAAGCCAATCAAATGAAGTACTATCAGTTTCACCATAAGGTCTAACTCGAAATTTATCCCTAAATAGCTTTAAGCCACCGTACTTATTCAGCCATTCTTTCCTTTCATTAGAAGCAAACTTTTTATAGTTGAATTTGTCTAAATCATTTGAAGTGTAGGTTCTTTTCATGAAATAAACAGCAAACCTGAACCTGCCTATCTTATCAAATATTTGTTCTTCATCCACATCACGAAAGCCGGGAATTAACTGAGAAAATGTTCTTTGAGTCTGCCAAAATCCTTTACTAAAATCATCTTTGGTAAAAGGTGAGATTTTCATTCCATCTCTTTCAAAAAGTTTGGGATCGATGATTTCCATGTCGTATTCGTTCCTATAAACAGTAATTGAAACATTTTGATTATCATCAGCCTGCGCGACAAGCTTGTAATCGAAATCATCACAAATCGATCCTTCCACAAAACCATAACTTTCAATTTTTGCAGATGCAAACAGAAATATTTTGAAATCTTCACCCTCTTCTGGAGGAACTAATACTTGCAAATCGGAAAAAAGCTGATCAACAAAGTAATCTTCCCAATCTTCTCTTAAATCAGAAATCTTTAATACTGTTCCAGAATTAAATTCGTATTGATGAATTAATTCTTTGATTTTATCAATGGGACAGATATCATAAATTAAAGCTTTTAGATCGACCGTTTTCAAGCCTACTAAATCTGCATCTACCGAATCAATTGTTTTATTAATGCCTTCAAAATCTCGCCAATCGACTATCCATTTATAACCAGCGTATCCATTTGGCCGACCTTTATTATCTAAATCCTGATGAGCGTTTGGATTAAACTTTGTAATCATTTCACATTTGTCCCCTAGCTTGTCTAAAGCAAATCTTCCAATACCTTTAGCTCCAGCTTTCACTCGACCACTTTTTGTAAAAATTTCATGAGTCTTATTGTCGGTACCTATGGTCATCCAATACTCCTGTATTATATTTTGGGTCATTCCCTCTCCTGCATCTATCACATATAGACTTTGTTTTTTCTGCAGCTCCCTTTTAAATTCAAGTTTTTTTTCAGAGTCTATTTCAGCTTTAAGAACATATTCTTGATTGACAGTGGAATAAAACTCAGCTAGGAACTTATTCAAAACACCGTTGGTTTTTAAGTCGCCATATTCTTCCGAGGTTAAATGTGTAGGAATTTCTGAGTACTTGTTGTCAAAAAAAATGATAGCAATTTTACTATCCGCATCAGAACAGTTTTTGACGAGTTCAATTATAGCTCCTTTTGATGTAGCAATATTTTCTCTACCTATCAGCCTAGCTGTTCTTGCTGAGACTTTGAATGGAATTTTCGCCATTTAATTATTATTCGTCCAAAATACTAGAAGCAACGAAGTAAGACAACTTAATTTTACTTGAATAATTTGTCTTTTAGTTGGCTATCTCCTATAATTACCCACTTTTTACTCCCTTACGCAATAAAAAAAAGCGTAAACGCCTATTTAATGGGCATTTACGCTTCCAATTTGTCGGGAGGACAGGATTCGAACCTGCGACCCCCTGGTCCCAAACCAGGTATTCTACCGGGCTGAACTACCTCCCGATCCAGCATTGCTGCTGAATATTTTTACGGCCACTGAAAGCCGTGATCAAGGCTCACCTACGCTAAAGCTTCGGCGAGCAAGGTCAACTTCGCAACTTCTGGAAACTACTCCTTTTTGAATGTCGCTTCGATGACCGAAGGTCAACTTCGCAACTTTGAAGGTTGCTTCGATGACTAAAGGTCAACTTCGCAACACTGAAGGTTGCTTCGATGACCGAGGGTCAACTTCGCAACACTGAGGGTTGCTTCGATGACCGAGGGCGGTGAGGGCGGGATTCGAACCCGCGGTACAGTTTAACCCGTACGGCAGTTTAGCAAACTACTGATTTCAGCCACTCATCCACCTCACCTTCTTGATAAGGACTTTGATTCCCCTGTTTACAAGGGCTGCAAAAATAGGGATTAAGGCCTCATATTTCCAAAAGAAAAATCCCAAATTCCTTAAATAGCAGGAATTTGGGATTCAATCATTTCTGTTATTCAATTACATCGCGGCCAGCTGCACCTTCTGCTGCAACTCCATCACGCTGTCCCTGAAAACGGTATCCGTATCCATCAGGTCTTTCACGGTCTGGCAGGAATGGATCACCGTAGTGTGGTCCCTGCCTCCAAAATGTTCGCCGATGGTCTTGAGAGAATTCTTGGTGAAAGCCTTTGCCAGGTACATGGTGATCTGCCTGGCCTGTACGATCTCGCGCTTCCTTGTTTTCTGAAGCAGCTTGTCGTAGGGCACATCAAAATACTCGCACACCATTTTTTGAATAGTATCGATCGTAATTTCTTTACTGGATGTTTTTACAAAGTTTCGCAACACTTTCTTTGCCAGGTCTAGGTCAATATCTCTACGGTTGAGCGAAGATTGTGCCAATAAAGAAATCAGGGCGCCTTCCAGCTCGCGTATATTAGTATTGATATTGTAGGCAATGTATTTCACCACTTCCTTCGGCATTTCCAACCCGTCATTCTTCATCTTGCGCTCCAGGATCTCGATCCTCGTGTCATAATCCGGCATCTGGATATCTGCACTTAGTCCCCAGCGGAATCGACTTAACAATCTTTCCTGTACTCCTTCCAGGTCCTTGGGTGATTTATCAGATGTAAGTACCAGCTGTTTGCCCGACTGGTGCAAATGATTGAAAATGGCAAAAAAAGCATCCTGCGATTTTTCCGCACGATTAAAGAACTGCACATCATCAATGATCAGTACATCGATCAGCTGATAAAAATGAATGAAATCATTGATGGCATTATTCCGACTATGGTCTACAAACTGGTTGATGAATTTTTCAGAGCTTACATACAACACTACTTTATTAGGTTGCAGGCGCTTCACTTCATTACCTATGGCCTGTGCCAGGTGTGTTTTACCCAAACCCACGCCACCATAGATCACAAGAGGATTGAAAGAATTGGCTCCGGGTTTCTCGGCAACGGTCTTGCCGGCCCTTCTTGCCACACGATTGCTGTCGCCTTCAACAAAGGTCTCTAATGTATAATTAGGATTGAGCTGCGGGTCGATGTGCATTTTCTTCAACCCGGGTATCACAAATGGATTCTTGACAGGTGTGTTGATGATCAATGGAAAATCCATTTCATTGTTGGTAAAACTTTTATAAGCCTGTCCCGACATATCAACGGTTACCGGCTTATTATAATTATTGCCTCCATCAACCATGATCCTGTATTCAAGCCTTGCATCTTTTCCCAGTTCCCTTTTTAATGTCTTCGCCAGGAGGTTTACATAATGCTCTTCGAGGTATTCATAAAAAAACTGGCTGGGAACCTGGATGATTAAAACATTTTGTTTTAATGATACAGGTTTAATCGGTTCGAACCATGTTTTGAAATGCTGCCACTCCACTATGTCTTTTATAATTGATAAACAATTCGTCCAAACGAGTTCGGCATTCTTCTCCATGTACGATAGTCCAGTTTTTATATTGAGTTATAGATAGTTTTGAAACGATTTTCACAGGATGTGTATAAATAAATTTTTTTAGGACAGGAGAGCGAATATCTAAAAAAGGAAGTGAAAAAAAAATTTTTATTCACAAGTTTTTTACTTAGCCTGAATAACTATGATCGAATCAAAAATTTAATCAAGCACCTTCCCTAACAATTTAGATTTTTTAATAGATAAAAGAAAGGATTTCAAGGTATTTTTTATTCTGCTATCTGTTAGTTTTAATTCATTGTTTAATTGCTTACATTGCCTTGCCTTCTTAAAAGAAAAGAGGTGCTATGATTGCTTACCATACCGTTCTGTTAACAGCAGGACGGTTTTTTTATTGCAACTTTGCCGACACCTGGCCATTTTCAGGAGCATGCAAAAGAAGATTTCCATAAAGCTATTGCCCGCTGAGGCAAACGATGATACTACGCTTCGCAAAGCCATCATTCAGGCAACCGCTGTTTCACCTGAACAATTAAAAGGTTACCAGATCCTTCGCCAGTCTATTGATGCGAGGGGCAAGCAGGCCTGGTTCCAGCTTACCATCAACGCTTTTATTGATGAACCTTATCAGCCCCTTCCTCAAACCTTGCTACAACTCAAAGATGTAAGTAAAGCAAGCAGGCGTGTGATCGTGATCGGCGCAGGACCTGCAGGGCTGTTTACGGCATTACGACTGGTTGAACTGGGCATCAGGCCTATAGTGTTGGAAAGAGGAAAGGATGTAAGAGCCAGGCGCCGCGATCTTGCTGCTATTAACAAAGAAGGAGTGATCAATCCTGAAAGCAATTATTGCTTTGGCGAAGGTGGGGCAGGCACTTACAGCGATGGCAAGCTTTATACCCGTAGTACCAAAAGGGGGGATATCCATCGCATCCTGAATATCCTCGTCCAGTTTGGTGCCACTGAAAGAATTCTCTATGAAGCACACCCCCATATAGGTACTAACAAACTTCCTCATATCATTACTGCTATCCGCGACAAACTGATTGAACAGGGAGCAGAAGTTCATTTTGAGAAAAAGGTTACTGACCTGGTTATAGACAAAGACAAAATAATTGGTGTCAAAACTGCCGATGGTGATGAGTTGCATGCAGATGCCGTTGTGTTGGCAACAGGACATTCAGCGAGAGATATTTTTAACCTGCTGCAGGATAAAAATATTCTTATAGAAGTCAAGCCTTTTGCGCTGGGTGTTCGCGTGGAGCATCCACAAGCCCTGATCGACCAGATACAATACCATTGTCCTGTGAGAGATCAGCACCTCCCTCCTGCTGCTTATAGCCTGGTGCAACAAGTGAATGGCCGTGGTGTGTTTTCATTCTGCATGTGTCCCGGTGGCATCATTGCCCCTGCTGCTACTAATATTGGTGAGATCGTAGTGAATGGATGGTCGCCCTCCAAACGCAATAATCCTTTTGCCAACAGTGGCATTGTGGTGAGCGTGGAAGAAAATAACATGAAGCCTTTTCAAAAACATGGCGCTCTTGCCGGCATGTACTTCCAGCAGTCAGTGGAACAAAAAGCGTTTGAAGAAGGTGGCGGCCAGCTGGTAGCTCCTGCACAAAGACTGGTAGACTTCACTCAAAATAAAATGTCCTCAAATCTTCCGGATTGCAGTTATCTACCCGGCATCAGGTCAACCCAGTTGAAAAATGTTTTACCCTCTTTTGTACATGAATCCTTACAACAGGCCTTTATTGAGTTCGGCAAAAAAATGAAAGGCTATTTTACCAATGAGGCTGTGGTGGTGGCCACAGAATCAAGAACTTCCTCGCCAGTAAGAATACCAAGAGATTCACAGAGCCTGCAACATCCGGCACTGGGAAATCTTTATCCCTGCGGAGAAGGCGCCGGATATGCCGGTGGCATTGTGAGTGCTGCCATGGATGGTGAAAGAATCGCCAATCAGATTGCAGCGGGCTTGGGTTTGTACTGAGAAAATCATTGTTGGTATCTTTCAAAAAGACAATGGTCAATTTTTATTTCATCCCAGCATTTTGAACTTACATTTATCATTAAATAACTGCTGCATGGCCCTACTTGAATTAAAAAACCTGAAAAAATATTATGCTACACAAAAAGCGGTCGATGATGTCAGCTTTTCTGTAGAACCCGGAAGCATCTTTGGTTTGCTGGGTCCTAATGGAGCCGGTAAGACCACCTTACTCAGGATGATCACGGGCATATTTCATCCGGATGAAGGACAGGTTCTCTTTGAAGGAAAAAAACTGGATCCCATGAAGGATATTGAAAGGATCGGATACATGCCGGAAGAGAGAGGATTGTATAAAAAAATGAAGATCGGCGAGCAGGCCATGTACCTGGCACAGTTAAAAGGACTGAGCAAACACGAAGCAATGAAGCTGATCAAGGGATGGTTCCAGAAACTGGAGATGGAAAGCTGGTGGAATAAAAAAGTAGAAGACTTATCGAAAGGTATGTCGCAAAAGCTGCAGTTTGTAACCACGGTTCTTCATCATCCAAAACTGATCATACTCGATGAACCCTTCAGCGGACTGGATCCAGTGAACAGCAATCTTATAAAAGACGAGATCTTCAATCTTGCCAAACAGGGATCCACCATTATTTTCAGTACGCACAGGATGGAACAGGTGGAAGAGATCTGTGACCATATTGTTTTGCTCAACAAAGGGCAAAAAATTTTGGATGGTTCAGTGAAGGATGTAAAACAGCAATTCAAGGAGAATCTTTATAGAATAGGCTTTGACACCATACCACCACAAACGCACAACGATGCTTTTGAAGTGGTGAAACAGAATGATGATCATTCGCTGGTGGTAAAGATCAATGAAGGACATAGTGCCAACGATGTGCTCCGGTATTTTCTTTACACAGAAGCCAAAATCCATTCTTTTAACGAGATCCTGCCTTCACTCAATGATATTTTCATTCACCTGGTGGAAGGCACGCCAACGGCAAGAAAATTTGAATCCATCACTGCTTAAATCTTTTTATGAATAAAACCTGGTTAGTCATAAAACGTGAATACCTCACAAGAGTGAGAAAAAAAACCTTTATTCTTTCTACCATACTTTTTCCGCTGCTGTACATACTACTGATATTCGGCACCGGCTACATTGCTTCAAAAAATACAAGAACACTGAGGGTGGCACTGATTGATTCATCAGGATATTTTAATAAGGCCATCGTGGAAAACGCCAACAGCATGGATAGTTCTTCCTACCTGGATTACATCACACTGAATCCTGACAGCGTAATGAAACACTATTCTTCCATGGGTTATGATGGTTACCTGGTAGTTCCTGCCGGAAGATGGGAAGACCAGATCCAGGCCGTTTCATTGAAGACCAGCAAGACCTTTGGCGTTGCACCCGTAATGCAGGTGCAAAACAAGCTGAACTCCATCTGGTCGCGCATCAAATCTGAAAAGCTGGGCATTGATGCCACTAAAACTTCCATCCTCAATCAAAAGCTGGTGGTTAATGCAGAAAATGAAAAAGATGTAAAATCAAATGCAGAAATAGCAAGTGGCATTGGATATGCCTGCGGCTTCCTGATCTATTTCATTTTGTTGATCTATGGTTCACAGGTGATGATGGGTGTAATGGAAGAAAAAACAAACCGCATCGCAGAAGTAATGGTATCTTCTATCAGGCCTTTCCAGCTCATGCTCGGAAAAATTCTTGGAATTGGAATGGTGGCTTTAACGCAGCTGCTGCTCTGGGTATTTTTTGTTTTCCTGATCTATAACCTCACCGCTTCCGCCGGCAAGATCGATATGATGTCGGGTGTGGTAGGCAGCATGCAATATGTATTTACCAGCGTGAATATTCCACTGGTACTCTTTTGTTTTGCATTTTATTTACTGGGAGGATTTTTCTTTTATGCTTCGCTCTACGCTGCCATGGGTAGTGCGGTGAATGAAGACATGCGTGAAGCACAATCACTTTCATTTCCCATTACACTCATCGTCATCTTTGCCATCTTCACCATGACGATCGCCATGGGTGATCCAACAGGTAAGCTGGCATTTTGGGCGAGCATCATTCCATTTACTTCACCTATTGTGATGATGGCAAGAATACCTTTTGGTGTGCCGGGTACGGTCCCTTACTGGGAACTGGCGCTGTCCATGGTCCTGCTGATCGCAGGTTTCATCTTCACTACCTGGTTTGCAGGAAAGATCTACAGGACAGGCATCCTGATGTATGGCAAGAAGCCCAGCTGGAAGGAAATGCTGAAATGGGCAATGACTAAGGGATAGATCATAGTCCATGGTTCATAGTTCATGGTCTAGGAAGAAACTTTTCAAAAGCGGATAAAGACCTTTTCCATAATTCATTTCAGTCGAAAGCATAAGGCTGGGGCTTGCTTTTCGATAATTCGATGCAAGAGGGATCGCATCCACCTACGTTTTACTACGGTGGACGATGATGGAAATCTTCCGAGCGGAGCGAGGAGATTGAAACATAACCAAGTGAAAAGTAACCAAAGTTGCTTTGAACGAAGGTTACGAGCGAGGCTCAGCCCGAACTGAGCCGTGAATGGTTAAGCTATTCATCTTCGCTCACATTTTTATTTTACCCGGATTGCAATGATGGACTATGTACTATGATCTATGAACTATGAACTATGAACTATGAACAATTCTGTGTACGGCTTATCTAGGGATGTTAAAGAATTATAAAATGGTACGAAGGAATTTGGTGATACGAAACTAATCGTACATTTGGTACGAAATATTTCGTCAAACCAAATAAACCAGTGTTATGAAAAGAATTCACCCCGTAAAAAAATTATCGCTAGTGCTTGGTGCTTTGCTGATGGTGTTAGTGATGGGCGCCTGGCAGGGCGAGCCAAAAGCCAGTCAAAAACAATATTCCAACGATACTATTCCTTCCAAAAAGATCAAAGACATTGATGAAGCCCTGAATGAACTTGAAAAAAGCAGGATCGAGCTGGAAAAAACCATCTCTAATAAAGACTGGGAAAAAGAGATCAGAGAGTCCATGAAAGAAATTGATGGCGACAGGATCAAAGCTGATATTGAAAAAGCCATGAAGGAGATAGATGCGGAGAAGATCCGCTCTGATATCCAGAAAGCCATGAGTGAGGTCAACTTCGAAAAGATCAAATCTGAAATAGAAAAATCAATGGCTTCCATTGACAGTGATAAGATGAAAGCAGAGATCGAAAAAGCTGTGAAAGAAATTGATATCGAAAAGATGCAGGCGAATATGGAAGCTTCCCTGGCCAAAATAGATATGGAGAAAGTGAAAGCAGAAATGGAAAGGATCAGGACCACTGATTTTAAAAAGATAGAAGAGGATATGAAAAAGCTCGGACCTGAAATTGAGAAATCAATGGCGGGTGCACGCGAAAGCATTGAGAAAGCCAAAAAAGAATTGACAGGTTATAAAGATTTTATCAATGACCTGGATAAAGAAGGCCTGATCAACAAAGACAAGACTTATACCATTGAATATAAAAAAGGTGATTTAACCATCAACGGACAAAAGCAGTCTGACAAAACGGTAAAAAAATTCAGCAAATTCCTGAAAGACCATAAAGATTTTACGATCACCAAAGATGCGGATCAGTTCAATATAGAAAATGATTAACCGCAATCAACTCTGAGAAATCCCTTCCATTAACATGGAAGGGATTTTTTTTGGAAGCTAATCAACTGCTGTTTTATCATGAACTAACTTACAGCTATGAATATGTACTTCATTGCATTGGTGCTGCCACCCGAGCTGGATCAGAAAGTACTGAAGTATAAAACATGGATTTTTGAAAAATATGGATGTGCCGTAGGCTTAAAATCTCCTGCACACATCACCCTCATTGCACCTTTCTGGATGGAAGAAGAACAGGAAGTTGGTTTGATAAAAGACATCGAAAATTTTTCGGGCAGGAAGGCATTCGAAATCAGCACCAGGCAATTTTCTTCATTCAAACCCAGGACCATATTTATACAACCTGAATACTCTAAAGAACTGGAAAACCTGAAGCGGGAAATGGATGCTTATTTCGGAGAGAGGAAAGAATACAAGATCGTAAAAGACAACAGGCCTTTTCATCCACACATCACCATTGCCACAAGGGATTTGAGAAAAAAAGATTTTGCTGAAGCATGGGTGTATTTCACAGAAAAAGAATTTCCTGCAAAATGGATGGCAGAAAGCATTTCACTTCTTCGTCACAATCAAAAAAAATGGGAAGTGATCTACACCTCCCATTTCAAAGATTTATCAGAAACCACTTAAAAGTCCGAGAAGAAAAACTGCCCGGGGATGATCAGGAATTCGGATTCTTCATCCAGTTCAATATTTAGTTGGCAACCTTCATCGCCACGGATCACTACCTTCTCTCTCGTAACTTTCTTAAAACCTGATTTTTCAAATACAAGTTTATACGTGCCTGGCTTCAGATCACTGAAATTATAATTACCAGTTGGATCTGTTGTTACAACTTTTTCCTTTTTGGAATTGGAATAAGCTGTGACGCTCACATTGCCCAAAGGCTTTTTTGTATCAGCATGAATGACTCCACCTGCAATGTCTGTTTTCTTACTTTCTTCACCGGTACCAGGACCAGTATTGGCTGAAGCCACAAAGGCTGTAGCAACAAAGAAGATGAGTAAAGGCAGTTTACGTTTCATCGTTTTGTTTTTAGAGGCGATCCCATCTCACAGTTCTTATTTAAAATTAGAATTATTTATTGGATTTCCGAGCGCTTCAGAAAATTCCTCCCAAACAGTCTTTACAATCTCCCCTGCAGGGGGAATATCGTCCAGCAGCGCACTTACCTGGCCAATTTCAAGTTCTCCTTCTTCAAGAGAACCTTCAAACATTCCAGCCTTGGCCCTGGCCCTGCCTAACAATTGTTTCAGTTCCTCCACTCCTGCTCCTCTTTGTTCCGCTTCCTGCACTTCCTGAAAGAATTTGTTTTTTAAGAGCCTTACCGGTGTCAATTTCTTTAATGACAAGACAGTGTCGCCTTCTGCTGCATTGATAACGGCATTCTTGAAAGCGGGATGTGAAGAGGCTTCCTGGCTGGCCACAAATCTTGATCCCATTTGAACACCTTCAGCGCCCAATACCATAGCGGCCAGCATTTGTCTGCCTGTGGCAATGCCACCTGCCGCGATCACAGGGATCTGCACTGCTTTGGAGACAGCAGGAATTAATACCATGGTAGTAGTTTCTTCTCTTCCATTATGACCACCTGCTTCAAAGCCCTCGGCCACTACAGCGTCGCATCCTGATTCCTGGGCTTTCAAAGCAAACTTGCTACTGCTCACTACATGTACCACCTTAATTCCCTGGTCCTTGAAATGAGAAGTCCAGGTTTTAGGATTGCCGGCAGAAGTAAAAACAATCTTCACTCCTTCTTCTATGATTACCTGTATATGCTTATCAAGATCCGGATAAAGTAGAGGAACATTGACACCAAAAGCATGTTGGGTTGCCTGCTTTGTTTTGCGGATATGCTCTCTCAATATTTCGGGATACATGCTACCTGCACCGATGATGCCCAGTCCACCCGCCTCACTGACTGCACTGGCCAGCTTCCATCCACTGGCCCAGATCATCCCAGCCTGTATGATAGGATAACGAATCCCAAACAGATCCGTGATACGATTTTGAAACATGCGGCAAAGATAATGAGGGGGATGGTGAGTTATGGTGAGTGGTGAGTGGTGAGTGGTGAGTGATGGTGAGTGGTCAGTGGTGAGTGGTGAGTATCCTCTGGTTTTTTCTTTCCCTCCACCTTTTACTCTTTCATTTGTCATCCTGGAAGGAATGGGAACTTTAAACCTTACGCTGTGTTCTTCGTGCCTCCACCGTGTCCTTTGTGATCCGGCTGTTCTTCCTCGCACTCACTCTACTTTTCGTTTCAACTTTTTTGAGGAGCACCAAGGACACAAAGAACCACCAAGAGCACAATGACCCTTAAACTGTGACACACAATTCTTACAGGGTGACCCCTTACAGGGTGACAAAAGATTTGTAAAAAAAACCTTCCAACTCGTGATCCTTTCAGGATGACAAATGCTTTTGCACTCTAAAAACCATGAACTATGAACCATTAACTATCACCTATCCCAGATCTATATCCGTATTATCACCAATATTCAGGGTTCGGGTTTCGCCACGGATGGTGGTGTCGCTGCCAATGAGGGAAAAATCAAGAACGATGTCTGATAGAGTGGAAAAGGATCCTATGATGGAACTTTTGATGATGGAAGCATCAATTTCGGTATTGTCGCCTATCGTTACATTGGGACCAATGATGGAGTTCTTCAAAGTGCAGTTCTTACCAACACTTACTGGTTGTATCAGAACCGTATTTTCAAATTGAGGACATTGCTCGGTCCTGGAATTGAATTTTTTTAGCAGCGTAGCATTGGACTCAAGCAGGGTTTCTCTCCTACCGCAATCAAACCAGCTGTCTACTTTAAATGCTTTGAATTCTGCCCCGCTTTTGATCATGCAATCCAATGCATCGGTGATGCTGTACTCACCATGGGTTTTAATGCCACCCTTGATATTGGTATCAAGACATTGAAAAAGAAGTTCGGTTTCTTTGATCTTATAGATGCCAACCAGGGCAAGGTTTGATTTGGGTATCTGCGGTTTTTCCACCACGTGGCTGATGATGTTTTCTTCCTCCAGTTCGGCCACGCCAAAATTGCGGGGATCATCCACTTTCTTTACACCGATCATCGAAGTTGGACTGCTCAGCACTTCCTTCATATCAAAATCACAAATCGTATCTCCCAGCACAATAAAGATCTCATCATTCTTTACAATGCTCCTGGTCAGTCGAACGGCATGACCTATGCCCTGCCTGTCGTTCTGGTAAACAAAATGCGCGGAGATATCGGGGTAATTCAGCTTCACGTAATCCTGGATCTTTTCTCCCAGGTAGCCTACTATAAAAATAAATTCATTGATGCCGCCTTCTTTCAGCTGGTCAACAATAATGCTAAGCACCGTCTTACCCGCAAGAGGGATCAGGGCCTTAGGCTGTGTATAGGTATGAGGTCTGAGTTTTGTGCCAGCTCCTGCTACAGGAATAATTGCTTTCATGTAATGATGTTTTGATGGCCTCTGTTTCGCTGATCTTCCCTTCTGCCATCATGAACAAGGGTTTAATTAAAAAGCTGGTGAAATTACTGATTTTTGAAAGAATGCAAGAAATGGTTTTGCTATGAAGAGCAGGCTTATTTTTGCGCATAGCTTCAGCTCTGTTATATTGTTTAAAGATCGCAGGGCCTGTACAACAAACAATTGAATCATCTATCATGCAAAGAGACAATCAGGTATTTGACATTATTCGAAAAGAATTGGAACGCCAGCGCCATGGCATCGAACTGATCGCATCTGAGAACTTCACTTCTTTACAGGTCATGCAGGCCATGGGAAATGTGATGACCAATAAATATGCAGAAGGTTATCCCGGCAGAAGATATTATGGGGGCTGCGAGTTTGTAGATGAAACCGAGCAGCTGGCCATAGACCGCATCAAACAGGTCTTTAACTGCGAGTACGCCAATGTTCAACCTCATAGCGGTGCTCAGGCCAATGCTTCCTTAATGCTGGCCATATTAAAACCCGGCGACAAGATTCTTGGCCTGGACCTCAGTATGGGTGGTCACCTTACACATGGATCACCAGTAAATTTCAGTGGTAAATTATACCAGCCTTTCTTTTATAGTGTTGACAGGGAAACAGGACTGGTGAACTACGACCAGATGGAAGAAGTGGCAAGAAAAGAAAAACCAAAACTGATCATCTGCGGCGCTTCTGCCTATAGTCGCGACTGGGATTATCAAAGGATCAGGAAGATTGCAGATGAAGTGGGTGCATTTATTATGGCCGATATCGCACATCCTGCAGGACTGATCGCCAAAGGTTTGCTTGCAGATCCATTCGATCATTGCCATTTCGTTACTTCCACTACTCACAAAACCTTACGTGGTCCAAGAGGCGGCATCATTTTAATGCGCAAGGATTTTGAAAATCCTTTTGGTGTGAAAGATCCAAAAGGAAATACCCGCATGATGAGCCATTTGCTGGATATGGCCGTATTCCCCGGCACGCAGGGCGGTCCGCTGGAACATGTGATCGCTGCAAAAGCTATTGCATTTGGAGAATTACAAACGGAAGACTTCACTAAATATGCAAAGCAGGTGAAAGCAAATGCACAGGCTATGGCCAAAGCTTTTGTTGACAAGGGTTATCATATCATCAGCGGTGGCACCGATAACCACCTCATGCTGATCGACCTGAGAAATAAAAATCTCACAGGGAAAAAAGCCCAGGAAACTCTTGACAAAGCACACATCACTTTGAATAAAAATGCAGTGCCTTACGATGATAAATCACCTTTTGTAACCTCGGGCATTCGCGTTGGTGTTCCTGCCATCACTACAAGAGGCATGAAGGAAGAGCATATGTCAACTGTGGTTGATCTTATCGATAAGGTTCTGATGAACGCTGATGATGCAAATACTATTAGCAGCGTATCAGATGATGTGCATTCATTTATGAAACAATTTCCACTTTACCCTGAAATGGGATAAATCAATTATTATGATCCAAAGAATTCAAACTATCTGGCTGCTGCTTGCTGCTATCTTTGCTGCAGTAACTTTTCGCTTTCCATTTTTTACGGGCGACTGGCTGAAAGATGCCGTTCCAAGCTCAATCGATCTCAATGCGCGTACAACAATCTGGCTTACGATTCTAAGTGTATTATCAGGAGCCATTGCCTTTGTTACCATTTTTTTATTCGACAACAGGAAGTTGCAGCTCAAGCTTTGCTATCTCGGTATGTTTGTAACTGTGATCCTGCTGGTTATGTATTTTCTTGAGATCAACAATTTCGCCAGTGGCAGCGGTACGATTGCTTTATGGTGCATTTTTCATTTCGGCATTCTTGGTTGTTACATACTTGCGGCCAGGGGAATATGGAAAGATGAGAAGCTGATCAAAAGCATGGATCGTTTAAGATAATCTTTCAAAACATCGCATAAAAAAAGAGGCTCCCTGTGAGCCTCTTTTCTATTTATACCGATTGATCAATCGATGATCAGGATGGTCTTTTTATCCAGCACTTCAGTATCGTTCACAATTCTGATCGTGTAAATACCTGTAGCCAGTTCATAAGGCATGGTGATCCTTTCATTAATGAAATGATTCTGGTTGTTGAAATGTTTCCTGTACACCTGTTGGCCTGCATTGTTATAGATCTCAATTCCAACATAGCCCAGTTTCAGGTTGTTCATGCTGAAACTCATTTCCCTTCCGCGAAGAACAGGGTTTGGATACACTGTAAAGGCATCTGGAATGGAAAGAACCACAAAGGATTGCTGCTCTCCGTAAGCTGTGCCCCCGGCATTGGTAGCATAGGCCCTGAAATAATAAGTAGTGCCCTGAACCAGACCATTCAGCTGCTTTGTAAAAGCACCAGTGATCACACCACTGGCTGTAGCCGCTTTAATGCCTGTTCCTGGCGTAAAGTTGTTGAACACACTGTATTCGAAACCATATTCCTGAACTGCTGAACAACCCTGTGCAGTTACGGCTCCTGATAATATAGCTGAACTGGTGGTAATAGAAGTTACACTATTGGTAGTAACGGCAGGTGCACCATTTGTACCTGTTCCTGTTACCGCCACATTAATGGTTGAAGCACCGCCTCCACCTACTGGAATGTTTCCATTATAGGTTTGAGCTGCAGTAGGATTGAATTTTACATAGATCACCTGGCTGTAAGTACCACCCGGCTGCGTAAGATTCAGTGAATTGCTATAAGTTCCATTAGCTGATGTTGAGAAGGTATAACCCGCAAGTGGGCCCACTGTAATATTAGCTGCAGTCAGATTGGTACCACTAATGGTAAATGAATTCGGACCTGCAACATTGTTGATGCAAAGGCTTCCAAATCCTGTTAAGGCAGTTGCACTCAATGATGCTGGTGGAGCAGCCAGTGTGGTAAATGATTGCTCTGTACCATAATCCGTACCTCCTGCATTGGTAGCATAGGCTTTATAATAATAAGTGATACCGTTGTTCAAACCTGTCAGGGATGAAGTGAAATTGCCACCTGCCAGGTTGGTTGATGTAACCTGAGTTCCAGTACCATTGGGGAAATTGCTGGTGGTGCTGTATTCAATACCATAAGCACTGATGGCACTGCAACCAGTTGCTGTGATGCTTCCTGCAAGCGTTGCTGCATTATTAGTTACAGCACTTGAACCTCCGGTAGTAACTGAAGGAGTTGTATTCACACCAGCTCCTGTTACAGCTACATTGGTTGCAGAACTGGTACCACCACCTGCTACAGGAATATCTCCATTGTAAGACTGAACCGCTGTTGGGTTGAATACCACATAAACCTGCTGTGAATAGGTTCCACCAGCCTGTGTCAATGAAAGGCCTGGTGTAAATGGTCCGCCTGCAGTTGTTGCAAAGAGGTATCCAGCCAATGGTCCTACAGTTATATTGGCATTTGTAAGATTGGTTCCATTGATGGTAAATGTATTTGCCGCTGTAGAAGTGGTGTTCACGCACTGGTTGCCAAATCCTGTTAAAGAAGTATTGGTGATGGTTGGTATAACAGGAATTACTGTTGTTACACTGATGTCATTTGAATTGGCAGAAATACCACCCGCATTTTCAGCACGAACAACATAGTAATAAGTAGTACCGCTTGTCAAGCCTGTAACTGCATATGAAGTAACATTACCTACAGAAAGATCCTGGTAGCCGGTAACATACACTGGTGTGGTTCCACTACCTGAACTTCCTTTCACATAGATCGCAGAGATCCTGCTGGTACCTGTAGCTGAAACAGCTGATCCATTGACAGCAGTATTGCTGGTAGAGATCCAGCGGATCGACACCAGTGGCTGGTTGTCAACCGCAGAAGGAAGCGCCAGGTTACTGATGCTGCCCCAGGTAGAAAGTGTTCCCGGAGAAACTGCGGTTGTCAGTGTTACTGTGCCTCCTGTTACATCTGTCCATGTTCCTGCTGCACCCACTTTGTATTGAACTTTAAATGCAGAAGGTCCTGTACTTGAACTTCCCTGCAAAGAAGACAGTGTGATGTTTGTCGCTCCCGTTGTATTCACATCAATCTGCCAGTATTTTGTATTCATACCATTATCCCAGCCGTTAGCAGATACAGAATAAGGATTGGGAGTACCACTGGATCCGGAAGGACCACCGGGCCATGAAATAGTATTCAGTCCGTTTGGTGTAACAGTTTGAATACCGATATTATTTGCATTACCTACATCAGCAGTTTGTGCAGCTGCCGTATTGGTGGCAAAGTTCCATCCTGCAATATCTGTTACGCCACCTGCTGCCAGTGTATAAACATCGAGGCGGTAGTTGGTAGCACCTGCAACAGCATTCCAGTTGGCAGTAAAGCCGGTGGATGTTACCGCAGTAGCTGCAGTTGCCACAGGAGCTGATGGAGCTGTTGGTGATGTAGTAATAAAACTTAACTCAGAACTGTAAGAAGTTCCTGCGGCATTGGTTGCCCAGGTTTTATAATAATAGGTTGTAGCCGGCGCAAGGGTAGAGAGGTTCACGGAAAAATTTCCAGCTGCAAGGTTGGAACCAGCCACCGATGTTCCTGTTCCGTTGGCAAAGCCACTGGTAAGGCTGTATTCAATTCCATAGGCTGAAATAGTAGTGCAACCAGCATCAGTTATTGTTCCTGGCAAAGTAGCACCTGTAGTTGTAATACTAGTAGCGGCACCTGCTGTTACCGTTGGAGCAGTATTCACACCTGCACCTGTAACTGCAACATTTATAGAAGAAGCTCCACCACCTGCAACGGGAATATCGCCGCTATAACTTTGAACTGCCGTAGGTGTGAACTCAACAAAGATCTGCTGGGAATAAGAACCACCTGGCTGCGTTAGCGTCAGTGATGGTGTATAAGTTCCACCAGATGTAGTTGAAAAACTATATCCTGCAAGAGGTCCAACAGTAATATTCGCTGCTGTAAGACTATTGCCAGTAATGGTAAATGAATTAGGTGCTGATGTAGTGTTGATGCAAACATTTCCAAAAGCTGTCAGTGATGTAGCAGACAATACGGGAGTAGCCACCGCATTGATGGTAAATGTCTGCGTGTTGGAAGATGCAGCCGCGCCTGTGGTAGTTACTCCTACCTGGGCCGTTCCGGCTGTGGTAATGTTTGATGCAGGAACTGCAGCAGTGAGTTCAGTTGCACTTACAAATGTTGTAACCAGGTTGGAGCCATTCCAAGTAACAGTTGATTGTCCGCTGATAAAATTGGTACCAAATACAGAAAGGTTGAAACCAGTTCCACCCGCTGTGGCAGATGAAGGAGAAATGGATGTTGTTGTTGGCGTTGGGATCGTTACTGTACCACTTGGAGTTACTGATGCCCAGGTAGTGCCTACTCTTAATTCATCAAAATCAATGAAGGGAGTATTGGTGGCATTATCCTGTCTTAATAAAAACCTTGCAACACTTGCCAGGTCGGAAGTTCCTGGTACAGCTGTTGCATCAGCTGCTGGTTCTGTTCCACCAATAGCTGTGGTGTTCAACCAGATCTTTGCAACATCATTAGCTGTACCGCTCACCATTTCATAGGCAATCACTACAAAATAAGATGTGTTCAGATCAAGGTCGTTCGTCAGCCATGAAACAGGTGAATTGCTGCTCCTGGTAGAAACTCCAATATTATATTTTCCTACTGTGGTTGTGCTGGCCTTTAACCAAACTACTCCACCAAAAGCTGAAGTAGAGGCGTCCTGGATAAAACTGGCAAAATAACCACCAGTGGTATTATTCAGTGTTCCCAAAGAAGAAACATTCAAAATAAAAGAACCATAGACAGTTCCTGATGTCTGTGAAGTAAAGCTTGTGTAATAATCGGAACCACTTCCATCAAAACTCACCTTATTACCTGTGGAAGCAGGAAGTCCGGTGTAAGAAAGGCTGCCGCTAGTTACAAGTATGGAATCACCCGTATTGACTCTTGACCAAACGCCCGCGCTTTGCGCAAACAATCCATTTGTTGGATCTGGCGTGTAGTTAAAAGGTTCTGACAATAACTGCTGGCCAATTCCCGCTAAAGACATCGCCAACAGGCAAATCAAAAAGTAAAATTTTTTCATAGCTGCATTATTAAAACTTCAGTCTCAGACCAAAGCGTCGTGATTTATTTTTAACCGAAGAAGCCGCCTCTGGTGAAGCGGCTTATCGTTGATTATATTTTGTTGTATCAGTTCCATGTGAACTTAACATCATCAATTGCTGTTGTAGCCCTGCTGCCTCCTCCTGTTGTTGGAGTTTTGGCAATGATCCGGATCCATACCTTTTGCGAAATGTTATTCAGTGCAGAAGGAAAGCTGACACTGATCGGCGTATTACTGAATGTACTGCCACCCGTAGTCAATGTACCCATTGCTGTTGCATCGGTAAATGAAACAGGCGCATCTCCTACAGCATAATCTACTGACCAGGTAGTGATCCTTGTACTTGTTACATCGAGCGATTGCAATTGAAAATCCATTTTCAAATTGCTCTTACCCGTTGTATTGGCAAGAAGGAAAATAAATGAAGCTCCGGGATCGCCACCAATATCAACGGTTCCTGTCTGGCGAACTGCCAGTGCACGGTTGGTTGCATTGTCCTGCTCCGTACTGGTTGCTCCCAGTGTGAGTCCTGTACCAGAAGCTACATTTTTAAAACCTGCACTTGTTCCATTCCATAAAGCCTTGGTGGAAGAATAAGCACCAGCTGTTCCAAGTGATGTTGCGCTTGCATTGGAAGAAACGCTGACACCTGTGGGTAAAGCGCTTCCGATATTATCAAAGTTGATGGTATAAGGAGAAGTTCCCAGCGAGATCGGTGTTCCACCCACTGTTCCGCCGGCACAACGCGGACCATAAAAACGAACATCGGTCGTATCCCTGATGGTCAGCTGTTTGGTTGTGTTGAAAAGAGAATAAATACCAAGGATGTCTCCATTACCCTGTGGTAAGGGCAGTGTGGCGAAGTTGGCGAAATCACTGGTGCGTAAAGTGATCCTGTTGGTGGTTGGCGAAGTGCAACCCTGAACAAAACGGTTCCCGGAAGCACCATTATCAGCATAGGTCTTATTTAGATCACCTGCCGAAAATTCAACATTTTCCAGTTTGATCAGTGTGTTCACAAAAGGATCCTGCATATTAGTGGTCAGCTGAGAAAATGTGACTACCCTTGGAATCAATGGCTGATTGATCTCGCCTTTGATGATATGCTTGTCCTGCAGGTTCTGTGTGAGCAATGTAACACCACCATTAATGGTATCAACACCTCCACCCAGCTGGATCATTCTACCATAATCGCCCAGGTAAAGTCCTTTGGCTTTTACATAGATCTTACGGCCAACAGGGTAAGATGTATTCAGGTTGGAACCGGCAAGTCTCAAAAGAATACCTCCTGTTGAATCCTGGATGGAGATCTGCTGGTAATAATTACCACTTTTGTCATCCATATTCACAATACCCTCAATCACCACATCATCATTTATCGCAACCGTTGTTCCCTGTGTGGTATAACGGCTTTTAAGATCTTTGATAGTGGTATTCGCTACAATATTGGGCGCACCTGTTACCGGCGGCTCATCGTAGCTTCTCTTGCACGAAGTAACAAGGGAAGCCATGACAACTACTGCCAGGCTGCCTTTCCACAAACGCTTCATCATTTCTAACATGTTCATTTTATTTTATCAGCAGGCATTTTGAATCTGCCTGCCTGTCATCAAATTAATTCCACGTAAACTTCACATCATCAATAGCCGTTGAAGGCCTGTTGTTGGAACCAGATGTTGGCGTTAAGGCCACAATACGGATCCATACTTTTTGCGACTGGTTATTCAATGCCGCAGGAAAACTGACACTGATGGGAGTATTCGAAAACACTTTATTTCCAGTAGTCATGGTACCTGTGGCTGTTACCGGAGTGAACGTTGTTGGTGCATCACCAATGGCATAATCAACCGACCAGGTAGTTGTTCTTGTTACCACTGAACTGGTATCAAGCGACTGTAAAAGGAAATCCATTTTCAAATTGCTTTTACCTGTAGTATTGGTCAGTTGGAAAACAAAAGCTGCTCCCGGATCAAAGCCTGTTGCACTGGTTTGTCTTACACCCAGAGCCCTGTTGGTAGAATTCACCTGTGCGGCAGAATCGCTGCCCATGTTCAATCCTGTTGCAGAAGCAAAGTTCTTAAAGCCTGAACCGGTCTTATTCCAAAGTGAAGTAGTAGCTGTACTTGTATAAGAGCCTGGGTTTCCGGCACTGGTAGCTGAAGCTCCGGTTACTACAGTAACTCCTGTTGGCAGAACAGTACCGATGTTATCAAAATTGAGGGTCAAAGGTGAAGTGGTTAAACTGATACCAGTGCCTCCACCGCCGCCCTGTCCGCCATTCACTACATCTGATGCAGAACGAACGGTGAGCTGTGCTACAGGAGGGTTGGTGCCAGGCTGGTAAATAGATACATAACCTGTGATGGAATCAGCTCCCCCTTCAGGCAAAACAATTCCCGATGCAGTTCTTACAAAAGATACCAGGGTACCTGTGGCATCAGTAATGGAATAATTTTGTCCTGTGCTGTTGGGACCACCCTGTTTGGCGATCGTAACATTAGTGAGAGTAACAAGCGTTGAAGCCCAGCGCTGTAAACTATCAATCACTTTTTGTGCAGTAGCGATCCTTGGAACTACGTTGAGGACAGCTCCCGTGATCACCGTTACCTTGTCAGCTGGTACGCTTTTCAATTCAAGGTCACCATTGAATAAGGTCAGCACGCCGGAACCGGCAGCATCTATTTCCAGAACATCTCCCAAAGAATAAACAGGAGATCCCTGAACAGTGTATAAATAAATACCAGCTCCGCTTTCGTCCTGAAGCCTGAAATTACCTACAGCTTCATTGGCGCTGTTGGAGATCACTTTACCTAAAATCTTTTTTGTACCAACTGGCACAGTAACGTCTCCGCTGCCTGTATGTAATGTTCTGAACTGCGCTATTGGCAGGTAGGAACCTGGAGCTACCGGGTCAGGCCTGGTTGGCCCAATGGGTTCTTTATCACAACCTACGAAAAGCAGGCTTGCTGCCATCACCAACACCATCAGGACTCTTTGTTTCGTTTGCATGAATTCGGTTTTTACAGATCAATTAATTAAAAGCGAATGGTTACACTGGCGAAATAATTCAGACCATACGCATAGAACAATCTTGGTGGAAACTTGTCTACATTGTTTATATCAGCTGAACCTGTTGGAGCTTCAAAACGCAACTGCTCATATCCACCTGTTGTTATGTCTTTATTGTTAAGCAGGTTATTCACGCCCACATTAAATACGAGAAAAGTTGAACGATGGTTCAGGTTATATTGCCTGGGCAACTTAATAGACCATCCTCCGAAAAAGTCAAGTGTGAATTGAGGATCAAATTCTGTCTGATCAAATACGCGATGATATTCTGCGCCTTTGTAATCCAGGTTTTTTACAGCTTCCCATGTACGGCGAAGAGGATTGATGCTCAGGTAAGATTCCCTGAAATAATTACCTGTAAGACTTACAAACCAGTACCTGGGAGAACGGTAGGTGGCGCCAAGGCTATAGGCTTCCTGCGGCGTTGAAGGCACACGGAAGTTCTGCGCATAAATCATCTGCTCACCCAGAACAGCTGTTGTATTATCAGCGGTGATTACTGCTTTTTGTTTGCTGTCATAATAATAACGTCCAACAGCTGCAGCAGCATTAACGGTAAGTCCCGGAGCTACTCTTGCTTCAATACCAAACTCACCACCAAAGTGAAGCTTGTCGATACCATTGATGGCATAGTTTACAAAATTCTGGTAGGCATCATGGTAAAAGCTCATCACATCCATGCCATTGGCAAAATGAGTATAGTAACCACTCACCCTGGCTTTCAGTGTAGGAGAGTTTAAAACATATCCTGCTTCCGCGGTCTGGATCTCTTCACTGGTGATATTGTCCTGAAGTGTATTTCTTGTTCTTGGTGAAGTGAACACACTTTCGAAATAAGGTGCTCTTGTAAGATATCCGCCTCTTGCATAAACATAATTACGGCCATTGATCTTATAGGTAAGACCACCTTTCACACCATAATTATTGAATTCATTCTTTTTAGATGCCCCATAGGATTCATTAGGGAACAAACCACTTCTTACATTTCCATCCCTGTGAAACTCAGTTCTTGAAAACTGTCCTGCCAGGAAGAAATCAACTTTAGTGAATTTGAAAACACCCTGGGCCCAGGCAGCTGCATTCTGGATATTGATATTATAGTCATATCCAAACTTGTCCCCCACATGAAGAATCCTGTTTGGATGATCGATGTCATTTTGGTTCACATTACCATCAGTAGGAAAATCTCTTTCAGCAAACTGGTTGAGGTTCACATAAAAATCGCCGCCAAGCAAATCATCAACTTTTTTGAAGTAATGATTTTGCTGCGACTGGAATGAAGCGCCTGCTGTGAAATCTATATTATTGGTAAGCCTTGTATTCAGAACGCTGTTGGCATTGAAGCGTTTTGTATTGATAATCCTTTCTTCAATGATGTAGCGGGAGCGGCGGCCACTCACCGTATTACCTGTGATTCCATTTGCATTATTGATAGTAGAGAAGGAAGAACGGTTCACATCATACAATCTTTGCCAGTTGATCTGGCGAAGGTTGATATCAGCACGCATGTCATTGGCCAGTTCTGCAGCCTGCACAGGATCTACCACACTTGCATAGGTTGATACATAGCTTGGGAGGTACCTGTAATAATCAGGACGAGGGTCTGGTGCATTGTACCAGTCAAGCGCTGTTACACTCCTGTCGCCGAAAGTATAACCTGCTGCTGTTGTTAACGTAGTATTGTTGTTGATGCGGAATTCATGTGTTAAAATGCCTACGGGCTGATGAGATCTTCCCACGCTTGCATTTCTTTTTTTACCATTTTGGTATCCCCAGTTAGGGTTATAAAAATGATCATTTGCCAGGTCAAGCATTTCTTTTACAGAAGCACCCTGGCGTCCATTTTCTGTTGGGGCACCAAAAGCCACAAAAGATAAAAGGTGTTTCTGGTTGATGCGTTTATCCACAGCAGCGAAGTAGCTCCAGCCATCATAATAAGTACCCGGAACATATCCTTCATCGGCCCAGCGGCGGCTGCCGGCAAAACTGAATGCCCAGCCTTTTTTGCTCATGCCTGTTGAATGAGAAAGCATCCAGCGATGATTATAATTCCTGTTGGAATTGGCATAGCTGAAACTTGTCTGCACTCTTTGCCTGCTGGCGCGTGAATCGATCTGGGTATTGCTGCCGATATCTCCAAAAGCAAAAGTGCTTGTGTTTAAACCATAGGCTACATCGCGGTTGCGCATCACATCATTCAGTCCTCCCCATTGGCCATAAGGTGTAAAGCCATTATCCAGGTTATCCATGGGGATACCATTCATGTAGGTTCCAAAAAGGTCATTATCATAACCGCGGATCCTGAAGCGCAACGCGCTGAAATTAAATGAAGCGGCAGAGTAAAAAGGATCCCTTCCAGCAGTAAGAACAGAGGAGATATTTTGTGTAGCGGCATCACCCATATCATTTTCGTCAAGCGAAATGACCGGGATGTTGTCGAGTACATTATCTTTCAGTTCATCGATGATGGCAGAATCTCTTTTTGGAATCGTGTCTTTCTGATTTTTTTCCTGTGCTCCGGCAACGGTCGCAACACACAAAACCAGCGCCAGTAGTCTGTTTCTAAGCATGAGCAGTTACAATTAGGGAGGCAAATGTAATGGATGAAACCGAGGAAAAAGCTAAACTTTGTCATTTAAATATTAATTCTTGTGCATACATCTGTTTTACTCCTTTAAACGTCTGTACATTGCTTAAGTTTGCCCACTATTTTTAGAAAATACATGAAAAATTTGCTTCTCTCAGCTCTTCTGGTTTGTGTTTTAACTGGCGTAAATGCCCAGGACAAGCAGAAATACAAAGTAGCAGTTATTGGTTTTTATAACCTGGAAAACCTGTACGACACCACCGATAACCCTATTGTTAATGATGAAGAATTTCTTCCTTCAGGTCCGAGAAACTACAACAGCAGGATCTACTGGGATAAACTCACCAAGCTTTCCAGGGTGATCTCCCAGATAGGAACAGAAATGAATCCTGACGGTGCGGCCCTGCTGGGTGTTGCGGAAATTGAAAATGATACGGTATTGAAAGACCTCACCAGCATGGAGCTGCTTAAAAAAAGAAATTACAGGATTGTACATTATGACTCAAGAGATATCCGCGGAGTGGATGTAGGCCTTCTTTATAATCCAAAATATTTTTCTGTAGATACCAGCAATAAATTATTTGTTCAATTGCCGGGAGGATCAAAGGATGCTTATTTCACGCGGGATATATTGTGGGTTAAAGGAAAGCTTGATGGCGAAACCATACATGTATATGTGAATCACTGGCCCAGCCGCAGTGGAGGTGAAGAACGAAGTGCCCCTGCAAGGGCAGCTGCAGCTTTAGTGGTAAAGCATCACTCCGATTCAGTAGTAAAAGCAGAACCCAATGCCAAGATCGTGATCATGGGCGATCTCAATGATGATCCGGTGAGCCCCAGCATTACTGAGGTCCTGAAAGCAAAGGGCAAACAAAAAGATGTAAGAAAGGAAGGCCTTTTCAACCCATGGACAGAAATGTATAAAAACGGAATTGGTACGCTTGCTTACCAGGATTCATGGAATCTGTTTGACCAGATCATCATCTCATATCCATGGCTCAACAAAAACCAGACAGGATTTTTTTATTACCAGCCGCGGATATTCAACAGGGAGTTCATGACTGAAAATGTAGGACGGTACAAAGGTTATCCCATGCGCACCTGGGATGGAAATAGTTATCGCGGTGGCTACAGCGACCACTTCCCTACTTATATCATCCTGCTAAAAAAATATACAGCTGCTGATCAATAATTGTTCAGAAAAAAATTGAAAGGGAATCTTCGGGTTCCCTTTTTTATTGCTCGCATTGATACAAAAGCTGGTAAAATTCAAGTGATGGAAATTATTTCCGTTTTAGCAACTTAAGTGCCCGGCAATGCCCTGAATAATTTTTTATATTACAACTGAATCAAATGCGCCACTGAATTTTGATGGAATTAAATATTCTGTTTAACTTATTATAACAAACCACCGCATTTTCACGCACAAGCCACGTAATAATCCTTACCATATCAATTCTAATAAAAATCTAATCCTGTTTTAATTACTGCCTATAGCTGCGCTGTTAGCTTAGATAGATTGTTTAAACCCTTGCCATATGACTAGTAAAAGATTGTTCATTGTATCCAATCGTCTGCCCATACATATCATAGAAGACGAAGGGGAACACAGGATCGCTACCTCTTCTGGTGGGTTGATCACCGCAATTAACAGCTATTTGCAAACATCAGATAATGAATTTGATGAAAGCTTCTGGGTAGGTGTACCTGGTTGTTCTGCCAGTGCCTGGGAAAAACTTTCTCCCCAGTTGCCTTCTTCTGGCTATACCTTTTTACCAGTAATGGTATATAAGGAACAGTATGATAAATACTATAATGGATTCTCCAATTCAGTATTGTGGCCACTGTTTCATTATTTTCCTTCCTATGCAGAATATAGCATGGATAATTTTGATCATTACATGCTGGCTAATGAACATTTCTGCGAAGTTTTAAAAAGACAGGTGAGACCAGGAGATACTGTTTGGATCCATGACTACCACCTGTTACCGCTTGCTCAAATGCTGCGTAATTATCTTCCTGAAGTTACCATTGGATTCTTTTTACACATACCATTCCCTTCATTTGAAGTATTCAGATTACTGCCAAGGAAATGGCAGGAACAACTGGTGCTTGGAATGCTTGGCGCTGACCTTATAGGTTTTCATACGATAGATTATGCTACACATTTTCTGCAAACCGTACAAATGGTTGCAGGAATTGAACATGACCGGCACATATTGCGACACAACAATCGCCTGATTAAGGTTGATGTATTTCCGATCAGCATAGATTATAAATGCTTCAATGATGCTTACGACATTCCTGAAGTGAGTAGCCTGCGGGAAATCCTTCATCAAAAAATGCCGGGACAGAAGATCATTTTTTCTGTTGACCGGCTTGACTATACCAAGGGTGTACAGAACAGACTGAGAGCTTATGAATTATTCATCAATCATAATCCTCAATATAAAAACAAGGTTGTATTTATCATGGTGATTGTGCCTTCAAGAGACTCGATCCTGAAATACGCCGAAAGAAAAAGACTCATAGACGAAATGGTGAGCAGGATCAATGGCGAGGTGGGAAATATTCACTGGCAGCCCGTTATTTACCGTTACAGTTCTCTTGAGTTTAATGAAATGCTTGCTTTTTATACAGCATGTGATATGGCATTGATCACACCATTGAGAGATGGAATGAATCTCGTTTCCAAGGAATTCGTTGCAAGCAGGAAGGATAAAAAAGGAGTGCTGATCCTTAGTGAAATGACCGGTGCTGCCCGTGAGCTCACCGAAGCACTGACCATTAACCCGAATGACATACTCGAAATGTCAATTAAAATAAAGGAAGGACTGGAGATGGACGCATCAGAACAGGAAAGAAGAATGGAACACATGCAGCGAAGAGTTGAGCACTATGATGTGAAGACCTGGGCCAATGATTTCATGACCGAACTTTCCACCATTAAGCAAAGACAGCAAAGCTTCCAGATCTTTTTCCTTGATGAGATCACCAAAAAGAGCATGTACGATAGCTACCGCCGTGCGAGCAAAAGATTGCTGCTGCTCGACTATGATGGAACGCTTGTCCCTTTTGTTTCTGATCCTGATCAGGCTATTCCCGGAGGGCAATTGATAGAGCTATTGGGCATGCTGGGATCAAAGGAAGAAAATGATGTATTGATCATCAGTGGAAGAAGCAGCAACTGGCTACAGAAATATTTTGGGAACCTTCCTGTTAACCTGATCGCTGAACACGGCGCAAGGTCCAGGTGGAAAGGCATGGACTGGGTAACAGAGATACAGACACATAGTGAATGGAAAAGCCAGGTGCACCAGGTAATGGAAATGTATGTACGCAGGTGCCCCAACAGTTTTATTGAAGAAAAAGATTTTTCCATCGTATGGCATTACCGCAACTGCAGTCATGAACAGGGAAAACTTAGATCTCTTGAGTTAATTGGAGAGCTCAATGAATACCTTCACAACAGGCATCTGCAGGTATTGCATGGCAATAAAATCGTAGAAGTGCGTAACAGTGGAATTGACAAAGGCACTGCAGTTAAAAACCTGCTGCAGAAAGATGATTACGATTTTATTTTTGCCGTGGGTGATGATAAAACCGATGAAGACATGTTCCGCATGCTGATGAATAAAAAGAACTGTTATTCCATCAAGGTAGGACCCGATGCTTCTTTTGCCAAGTACAACCTGCATACTCCGCAAATGGTTGTATCATTGCTGGAAGGAATGAATCATCTCAATGGCATTCCCGTTTCCAGGTAACTGGCAAAAGAATTGTTCATGAATATTTTTCAACTGTAAAACCCTGATGGCAACAGCCGCAATCAATAGATAATATGAAATGGATTTTCATTATAATGATCCTGTTTTCTTTTCTCACACAAGGTTGCGAATCCAGGAAGCGTGAAGAAGAGCTTCAGAAAAAAGAAGCTGCCCTGAATCAAAAGGAGCAGGAACTTTTGCTGAAGGAAACAACCCTTCAATTAAAGGAAGAAGAAATCCTGAAAAGAGAGCGCTTACTGGATACTGTAAAAAAAGACTCTACACAGTTGATTAATCCTGCCCTGGTGGGTATGTGGTCAGTTAAGATGATCTGTACCGAAACCAGCTGTGCGGGGTCTGCAGTGGGTGATACCAGGACAGAAGAATGGCAGTTGAGTTACCAGGGCAATAATATTATTGCACAGGCAATGACGGGCGATAATCTTGTACGCGTATATACCGGAATTTATACGGGCAATACCATTGAATTGGTGGAAGAAAGGGCGAATTCCGAAACCCAGCCCACAACGAAAATGATCGTGAGGCTTACAATGGTAAATGACAAAACCCTGGCAGGGCAAAGAGAAATCGTTCGGGATAATAATTGTAAGATTATTTATTCTATACAAATGGACAAGAAGTAAGAAGAACCATGTACCTATTAAGCGACCTTGATTTCACTTTACCACTAAGCAACCCGGTGATCATATTTTCACTGGTGCTTTTTATCATACTTTTTGCCCCGATACTTTTTAACCGGATCAGGGTTCCCCATATAATTGGTTTGATAGTAGCCGGTGTGATCATTGGGCCGTATGGTTTGAATCTCTTATTGCGCGACAGCAGTATTGTTCTTTTTGGAACTGTGGGCCTGCTGTATATCATGTTCACTGCAGGACTTGAAATAGATCTTGAAGAATTCAGGAAAAACCGCTTCAAAAGTTTTGTGTTTGGCATTTTTACTTTCCTGGTTCCCATGGCACTGGGTACTACTGCAGCCTATTACCTGCTGCGTTTTTCCCTGCCTTCTTCTATTCTGCTGGCAACTATGTTTGCCTCACATACACTACTTGCCTATCCCATTACCAGCAAGTATGGTATATCAAGAATACGTTCAGTAACCTTAACCATTGGAGGAACAATCATTACTGATATCCTTGCTCTTTTGGTGCTGGCTGCTATAACTGGCATGGCCCGTGGTGATATTGATTCATCGTTTTGGGTGAGGCTGGCCATTGCAACAGCAATTTTCGGATTCATTGTTTTCTTTATCTTCCCACTTATTGCAAGGTGGTTCTTCAAGAATTTTGAAGAGCCTGTATCGCAATATATTTTTGTGCTGGCCATGGTTTTCCTTGGTGCCTTCCTTGCAGAACTGGCCGGACTGGAACATATCATCGGCGCCTTTCTTGCGGGTCTTTCACTAAACAGGTTCATTCCTCACAGTTCCCCGCTGATGAACCGCATTGAATTTGTAGGTAATGCTTTTTTCATTCCATTTTTTTTGATCAGCGTGGGAATGCTGGTTGATTTCAGTGTTTTGTTCAAGGGATGGGGTGCGCTTGAGGTAGCGGCGATCATGATCGTATTTGGCATCCTTTCCAAATACATAGCAGCTGTGATCACTCAAAAAACTTTTCGATTATCAAACCAGGAAAGACAGATGATCTTTGGTTTAAGTACTGCAAGGGTGGGCGCAACTCTTGCCATCGTCCTGGTAGGTTATAATATCATTATTGGTGAAACTGCTGCGGGCGAACCCATACGTCTGCTGAATGAAGACGTTCTTAATGGCACCATCCTCATGATCCTTGTCACCTGCACCATCAGTTCTTTTGTTGTGGAGAAAGCTTCCAGGCAACTGGCACTGGATGAAGAAAATGTATCAAAAGGCAATGAAGATGAATCTACCAGGATCCTGATTTCACTAGCTTATCCTGAAACTGTAACCGAACTTATTGATTTTGGTTTGATGTTGAAATCCAAACAAAGTAATAGTCCCGTCTATGCCCTTAACATCGTCAGTGATGACGAAAACAAAACCGAGAACATAGCCAGGAAGATGCTGGAAAATGCAGTCAGGCATGCAGCTGCCACTGAACAAAGCATTACTCCCATTACCAGGTTTGATGTCAACATCAGCAATGGCATCATCTATACCCTCAAGGAAAAAAATATCACCGACCTTCTCATTGGATTGCATCACGGAACACACCAGGATAATTTCCTGGGCCCAATCGCCGATCGCATACTAAAACATACTTCAGAAACGGTTTTTATTTATAAATCAGTTCAGCCCTTCAATACCCTGAACAGGCTGGTGGTTGCCGTTACACCTAATGCAGAACTGGAACCCGGCTTCAGTCACTGGTTTGCCAAACTCGCTTTAATAGCAAGAGAAGCAGGTCTTAGTCTTGAGTTTTATGCATCACCTAAAACGATCAAAGAATTAAATGATCAGAAAAACCAGCAAAAAGTAGAGAATAAGATCACCATGCAGGAGTTCAGCAACTGGGAGGACTTCCTGATCTTTACCCGTGAAGTGAAGAAGAACGACCTCCTCGTTATTGTTTCATCCCGGAAAGGCCATATCTCCTACCAGGAACCACTTGAAAAGATCCCCTACTATCTCTCCAATTATTTTAAGACCAATAGTTTTATCATGCTGTATCCCAGGCAGGTGGAAAGAGGAATACAGATGGACAATGTTCAGTATGTTGACAGCAGCCTGGCACAAACCTTCTCAGACAATGCAGCCCTGGTTGGAAAAGCCAAAGGTTGGTTTGGCAACCTGTTTAAAAATAAAAAATAGATCAGGCCATCGCATGAATGCCCACACGCTTGATGCTTAGCACCGGCACTTTGGAACAATTCATGATCTTTTGCGTGTGCGGACCAATAAAATTAGGCTTGGGAGTAACGTCCAGCACTGAAGTGATAACCACCAGGTCAGGAAAGGATTTATGCATATATGTCAATACGTCTTCGGAAATGGTATTGCCGTTGCCCCAGGCCGTTCTGGTGGTGATCCTGCCCATTTCCAGCTGATCTTTTACTTCTTCAAGGATCTTCTCTAACACACTGGTATCAGTTTCCATTCTTCTGAAAGAAAGTCCTACTACTTCCAGCGATGCATTGGGAGCAATAAACTGGCTCACTACATCATAACGTGACAAGGCACCAGCTACAGGTCGAATAGGAAACATCACCTTGCGGAAAGAAAGAAATTTTCTTTTGGGTGGAATGGTCAGAACCGGGCAGGTAGAATGCTTGATGATACTGTAGGTATTGCTTCCAATAAATCCATCACGGTAGCCAGAAGCTCCATGGGTACCGATCACGATGAGATCAGCCTGTTGCAATAAGGTTGTCTTAAGTATCACCTGGCTTACATGGCCTTCTTCCTGGATCACTTTGGGAACAATGTTATGCGTGTGCTGAATGGTTCCTGCCAGCGCCGAAAGCACGTCTGCTGAATTGGAAAGATTGGTAAAAGATGAAAATCCACCTCCATCGGTCAAAAATTCAAAACCTGACTCAATTACATTCAGCATCAGCAATGAGGCTTTGTGTTTTTTAGCAAGAGCCACTGCTGTATCCAGTGCATTGAGAGATGTTTCACTCAGATCGATGGGAACAATAATTTTTCGTATGGTGTAGGGCAGCATTGTAATTAATCTTTAATCCTGGCGGAAGCTGTTTTTCTTCCACCATTATTTTTATCTATCAGCGCATTCTTCAATTCTATATTTACAGAAATGATGGAATCATTTGCTATAATCAATTTCCTGTTCTCTTTTTTAAAGGTTGAATTCTGCTGGTAAAGCAAACCGGATATTACAAACAGAATCACCGCCGAACTGGTAATCAACAAAAAAAAATAATGATTGAACCTTGAGAATGCCTTCTTCACAACAGCAAGTTGCAAAAACTGATTAAAGATGGCATTAGGCCCGGATTAGAATGGTATTAGAATTATGATTGTGTGAGGTGTCCGGCCGGTGGTAAAAGAATCATAAATACCGTACCCTTCCCTGATTCTGATTGCACACTGATGGATCCTTTGTGCAGCTTTATGATGCGTTCGGCCAGTGAAAGACCCAGCCCAAAGCCGCCCTCCGACCTGCTTTCTTCCACACGGTAGAAAGGCTGGAAGATATTATCAAGCTCCTGCCTGGGTATGCCTTTCCCGTTATCCTTCACCCAGAGTTTGATCATCCGGTCTTTTACAGATAATCCAATGGTAGCCTGGTGGTCGGAAGAATATTTGCAGGCATTTACCACGATATTCCTCAAAGCAGTTGTAAGCAGCGCTTCATTTCCAAATACAAATAGCTGCTCTTCTTCATCAGGCAATTCTTCAAACTGAAGTTTTACCGAATAATCTTTATTGATCTTTACCAGCTCAGCCGGCAACTTCATTATTATCTCATCAATACGGATCAGGTTGATCTCCAAACCACCGGGATCTCCCGATGCTTTTGCAAATTCAAGCAAGGTCTGTGTGAGCTTGCTCATATGCTGTACGTCCTGGTAAATGGAAGACATAACCTTGCGATAGGCTTCCGCATCTCTTTCTCTTTGAAGCGCTACCTCCAGCTGGCTGGAAATTGAAGTCAGTGGTGTTGAAAGTTCGTGGGAGGCATTTGAAATAAATCGCCTTTGCAACTCGAAGCTTTCCTGCAGGCGATTCAGCAATTCATTAAGAGTGGAAGAAAGATGGTACCATTCATCCTTGCTGTTTCCTGTTTCAATGCGTCTTGCCAGGTTCTGTGCAGAGATCTCGGTTACATCTTCTGCGATTTTCTTTACGGGTTGTAAAAGGCCGGTTGAGAAAATATAACCTGCTACCAAAACAAAAATATTTCCTACCAGGAAACTCAAAAGCAGGATATTTAATAAGCTGCGAAGGTTTTCACGTCCTTCCCTGTCTTCGGCTGCAACCACGATCACGATCCTGGAATTATTATCGGTATAGTGAAGGGCGATGACCTCCTTCTCATCCTGGCTAAAAAACTTTTTTCCTTTCACACGGGCATCATCCAGAATTTCCTGCTTAACATCAATGGTATCTCCTGGCCTGTCACTGTAATTATAGATCTTGGTATTCTGATAATCGTAAGCCTGTACTGATTTGTTTTTTAAAGAAATGGTGGTAAGTGAATCAATTTGTTGCACCAGGTGCTGGTCAAAAATTTCTTCCTGGCTCAACAGCCTTGCCGTAGTAATAGCCCTGTTGGTAAGTCTTTGCGTGATATTGTTAACACGGGCAGTATAAAAGAAATAATAAACGCCAGAGCATACCAGTCCAAGAATGATGAATACCAGCAGTGAAAACAAAAAGGTAATGCGTAGGCGGACTGGCATATCAACCGTTTTCTTTTAAAACATATCCCATCCCCACCTGTGTCTGTATTAGTTTCTGGTCAAAAGGCTTATCAACTTTATTGCGCAGATAATTGATGTACACATCAATCACATTGGTATTGGTATCAAAATCAATATCCCAGACATTAACTGCGATATCAGCCCTTGATACCACTTTGTTTTTATTGCGAAGCAAATACTCCAGCAGCTGGAATTCTTTTGCGGTGAGATTTATCAGCTTACCTTCCCTTTTTACTTCCTTGCTGTCAAGGTTCATTTCAAGGTCACCGCCCTTGAGAACATTACCTACGGGCATGTGTTGTGAAGTAGATCTTTTCAGAAGCACACGGATCTTCATCAGCAGCTCCCTGAATTCAAATGGTTTGATCACATAATCATCAGCACCGGCATCATAACCTTCGATCTTATCGTTTAGTGTTGAAAGTGCAGTAAGCATGATCACAGGGATTTGCAGGTTGGAAG
The DNA here is from genome assembly GCA_023386045.1 of Bacteroidota bacterium. Classification (GTDB taxonomy): domain Bacteria; phylum Bacteroidota; class Bacteroidia; order Chitinophagales; family Chitinophagaceae; genus Flavisolibacter. The sequence continues at coordinate 94,128 of JAEWKK010000030.1, read as the reverse complement.
CCCTTATCATCTTGCAAAGCTCATAACCATTGGTGCCCGGAAGATTGATATCCAGCACAACAAGATTGTAAGAATGCATCTCGAACATCTTCCAGCCTATATTTCCATCATAGGCAACTTCCACATAATAACCATGTTCTTCCAGTCCCATTTTAAGGGTGTCCGCAATCTTTCTTTCATCTTCTACAATAAGGATCTTTCTTTCATCCATAGCATGGCAATTTACAAACTTCAGCAGCAACAACGCAAATCCGGATTTGTTAAGAGCGGTTCTAATCTTTTTCTAATTCCAAATTAATCAATGATTAATTATACAGGGATAGATTTGAACTTAAGCATGGCATCAGCATTTACAACCATATTGATCCCAGTAGATTTTACGATCAACACTGAAGTGGCTATCAAAAAAGCCATTGACCTGGCCCTGCCCGGGAGCACCACCATTCACCTCTTTCATGTTGAAAATGGAAGCTCCTTTCACTACTCGGATTATATAAGGATCAGATCATCCAGGCCAAATCTTTCCATAGCTCCAGACAGGAAACTGCAGCAATGGAAAGAGATGATTGAAGGAACGCTTCCAGGCGTATCAGTTTGCTGCTGGATTGCCAGGGAATCAAACATTCAGCTTTCAGTAATTGCAAAAGCAAAAAGGCTGCAGGCAGACCTGGTGATCATTGGTAAGACCTCGCATCACAACTGGCTGCCGTTTTTGAATACGATCGATCCCAATGAAATTTCGGAACATACAGGCAGCGCTGTTCTTATGGTGAAGCCTGGATCTCTCCACAACCAGATCCGGACCATTATCGTTCCAGTAAAAGAAGCCATCCCAAAGAAAAAAATGGAGATCCTTTCCACGCTTTGTAAAAAACAAAGACTGAGGGTTCACCTGGTTTGTTTTACCAGGGGCAATGATGTGGGTCAATCATCGGCTACACTGATACAATTATATCAATGGTTGAAAACTGTTTTGCAATGCCCGGTGGAACACGCTGTGCTCCATGGAAGCAATCATCCCAAAGCCCTGCTGGCTTATGCTGAAAAGATCAATGCGGACACCCTGTTACTTCAACAGGAAGCAGAGACAAGGATTGGCTGGCCCAACAGGCAGATCAGCGATATTTTGCCTTCTTATTCAAAAGTGCAGGTATTAACTGTCCAACCTCCTATAGAATCACTCACATAAAAAGAGAACACATGAAGAAAACAATCTTATTCATTATTACAACAGTAGCCGGCCTCACGCTGAAATCACAGACAGTGGATGAGGGCAACCGGCATTTATATTATGAACGTTATGCCTCGGCTGAAAATACTTTTCAGAATGTTTTAGAAAAAGACATTGAAAATGAAGCAGCCTGGTACGGACTCGTACGTGCTTTAAGTCTCCAGGAAAAAGATCAGCAGGCAGCACAGGTAGTTTACAATGCGCCTCCAGCTGTAAAAGATGAACCCCTGTTCATGGCCGCCAATGGTTATGCCCTAATGGGTCTTAATAAAAAGGACAGCGCCAAAATCTTATTTGATGAAGCGCTGGATAAAACCAAACATAAAAATGTTGGCGTTTTATTAGCAGTGGCGCAGGCGCAGGTGGAAAACAAAAACGGGGATTTGGCCCTTGCGCATGAACTGATTGAAAAAGCACTCAAAAAAGACAAGAACAATCCTGCCATTCATGTATTATCAGGAGACGCGTATTTAAAACAGGGTAATGGCTCATCGGCCTATGAGGCTTACAATAAAGCGCTGGGGTATAACAGCAATTATGCAGCAGCCAACCACAAGCTGGGACTGATCTTTCTTGCGCAGAAAAGCAAAAATCTTTATCTGGATTATTTCAGCAAGGCTGTTGGATCAGATGCAGCTTATGCGCCTTCACTTTACCAGCTTTATGCCTATCATTTTTATTATGACCCGGCGCAGGCGATGAATTATTTCAACCAGTACCTGGCAGCTTCCGACTCCACCATTCAGCGTGAATACGACCTGGCAGATATGGAATACCTGAATAAGGATTACACCAAGGCCCTCAGCACAGCAGGTCACATCCTGGAAGTTCAAAAGGAAAAAGCCAAGCCGCGCATATTTAAATTGATGGCCTACTCTTATGCCGGCCTGCAAGATTCGGCCATGGCTTCGAATTATATGCACCAGTATTTTACAACTGAAGCTGATTCCAATTTCCTTGCAAAGGATTTTGAATTAATGGCTGATTTGTCAAAAGCCGCAGGTACGGACTCTTCTAATTATTATATCATGAAGGCCATTGCTCTGGTAAAAGAACCAGAGGCTAAGTATGATTATTACAAGCGACTGTCCAATAACGCGAAGGCTGAAAAAGATTATGCTTCACAGGCTCTGTGGCTCGAAAAATACTATACAGGAAACGACAAGGCCACCAATGTTGATCTGTTCAACTGGGGACTGGCTCATTATCTTTCTTCTGATTACAAAAAAGCGGATTCTGTATTTGGCGTATATGTAGGCAAGTATCCCGAGCAAAGCTTTGGCTATTACTGGCAGGCAAGAGCCAATGTTGCGCTTGACAAAGACATGAAGGACGGACTGGCCGTACCCTATTATAATAAACTGGTAGAAGTGCTTGCCAAAGACACCAGCAATTCCAATTATAAAAAATGGATGGCAGAAGCTTTTGGTTATATGGCAGCCTATGAAGCCAATACACAAAAAGATTATAAGGAAGCCATAGGTTATTTTGAGAAAGTGCTTGAAGTAGATCCTGAAAACGAAAGCGCTAAAAAATATATCAGCATTCTCGAGAAAGACATTCAGTCGCAGCAAGGCGACAGTAAATAAAAGGGTTATTAGGTTCTCTTATGTGTAAAAAGGAGCCCCCGTAGAAATACGGGGGCTTTCTCAAACTTTACATTTTATAGAGAATATCTCTTCGAAGTTAATCAGGTCTCAAGGGTAAAATAATTAGAAAAGGATTAGAATCACCTGATCAGCACCACGGTCCCCTTCTTCACTACTTTTCTGCCTGAATTAGTTTCAGCCTGCAGCAGGTAAACATAAGCACCCGTAGCCTGGGGTTTTCCATTGCAGTTGCCATTCCATCCGGATGACCTGTCCTTAGACGAAAAGACCTGTTCTCCCCAACGGTTAAAGACCTGCAAATGCCAGGTTTTAAAACGACCGCCTCCCAACACGCGGAAATCATCATTCTTTCCATCAGCATTGGGTGTAAATGCATCAGGTATGTAAAGATCATCACCCAGTATTGTAGTTATCATTATTTCGGCTGTGTCTATACATCCATCAGCAGATCTTGCCGAAACCACAATATATACTGTTGAATCAATGATAAAATTCTGGGAGAAGGCCTGCTGGTTCGGGAAAAGATTAGAAGGTGTCCAGCTATTCACTGTGTAAGTAATGTTGGCAGAAGATTGCACCAGGCAGTTAGTTCCTGCTATTACAGGATTTACAGGACCGGTTAGCTGCAAGTTGAAATCATTTAATTCAATATGGGCATAAGCCGTATCACTGCATCCCATAGCCGTTGTGGCAATCACTTGGTAATCTGTTGTGGCCTGCGGTGAAACTTTGATACTGTTGCCTGAAGGAAAACCTGTCCAGTTAATATTTGCACCAGGCGCCGTTGCCGTTAACAGAATACTATCTCCCCTGCATATGGCCTGGTCAGTAATGGGTTCAATCACTGGTTTTGGATAAACAATGATATGAATGGTCCGCATGATGGAATCACATCCTGAAATGGATGATGGAATAGCCTGTGAAATATCGGCGGAGGAAGAATAGCTGGTACCATTGTATACTACCGTTTCACAACCCGTGTAAGTTTCAGTTTCATTTTTTGTGATCACCAGGTTAAGATGAATGATGCTATCGCAGCCTCCTGCGGATACCAACGTGTCGATATATTGTCCATTTGTTGAAAGCACTGTTCCATTGAACGTATAGCTTTGTCCGGCACTGAGACAAACTGATTGCGAACTATTCACCACCTGCCCGATAACAATATTGGTGATGTTTATTATACTGTCACATCCTGTTGCCAGGCTTTTCAATGTATCCTTTACTATTGTGGAAGAAGAATAATTGATACCATTGAATAAAACAGTCCCGCAACCGGTAATATTCTGGGTCAGTACTTTGGTGACCACCAGGTTGAGATGCACGGTGCTGTCGCAAAGATTGGGTTGCTGATAGATAGCTGTGTAATGCCCGCTCGTGTTTAATACCTGTCCGTTGAAAGTATAAGTTTGTCCCTGTGCGATGCAGGCCTGTATGAATGATTGTGATCCCTGGCTGATGTTGATGTTTACTGTCAGGTAAATGCTGTCGCAATTACTGATATTGGATGGAATGGTATCATAAACAATGGTGGAGGTAGTGTAAAAGGTTCCATTGTATAAAACCGGCCCACAGTTGCTGATGGTTTGTGACTGTAAAACGGGCACCAGTAAGCGCAGGCGGATGATGCTGTCACACCCCTGGGAACTCATGACTGTATCGGTATAATTACCAGAACTCGTTAATGACTGCCCGTTAAAAATATAAGATTGACCCGGCTGCAGGCAAATATTCAGATCGGTAAATACCGTATTGCCAACCTGTATAAAAATGGTTCTCTGAATACTGTCGCAGGAAGTTATTGCTGAAGAAATTGATTGAGTCAATACAGTTGATGCGGTATAGGTTTGTCCCTGGTAGCTTACTGAACTACAACCCTGTATCATCACCGTGTCAAATGTTTTTACCAGCAGGTAAAGCTGCACAACACTATCGCAGCTCCCGGGCTGAGTGAATGTTGCTGTATAATTTCCGGTGGTTGTAAGTTGCTGTCCATTGAATTGATACACCTGTCCCTGTTGTATGCATGCAGTTTCTGAATGATAGACTACTCCTGCCGGCGGATCAATGGTAACATTTGTTGGAGTTGAAATACAGCCATTGCTGTTTTGAACTGTTACCGCGTAAGAAGCTGGCTGTAAAGAATTAAAAACAGAAGCCGGTTGATAGTTGATGCCATCAATACTATATAGATATCCTGCACCCAATGGAGAGGTAATGCTGATGCTACCATAAGCAGCATTACAGGTTGGCTGAACTATGGAACCAGTTGGTGCTGATGGAAGGGATGGTGCTGTGCTGATATTAATTGCAGTTACCGGGGAAATACAACCTTCATTGCTTTGAACCGTAACATTATAATTTCCTGCAGCAAGACCGGTAAAGCTTCCCGAAACATTTGTATAGTTGATGCCATCAATGCTGTAGCCATAACCTGTTCCCGGTGCCGGTGTACTCACCTGGATGGAACCTGTAGCATCCATACAATCGGGTTGATGAAGAATGTTTACAACCGGCGCGGCAGGAGCAGTCAAAGGTGATGCTGTACCCTGTGCCCCAGCACTGGTACATCCGTTGACGGTTTGAGTTAGTGTATAAATCCCCGGTGTATTCACGGTGATCACAGACGTTGCAGCACCATTGCTCCATAATAAATTACCAATGAATCCTGATGCAATGAGTGTTGATGTGTTATTGCAATGATCAGTAACCGTAACTATAGGTGTGGGAGGAATGGCTACTACAGTAATCATGGCCGTATCGATCACAGTACATCCACCCGAATCAATTTGATAATACACTTGATAAGTGCCGGGAGAAGCAGCGAGGAATTGTCCGCCAGAAACATTAGTGCCAGACCAGGTACCTCCTGATGGCTGGCCTGTTAGCTGTACCGACTGGTTCTCACAAATAGTTTTGTCATCGGCCACTACTAAAGGAGGTGCATTTATTGTATCTGTTGCGGAAGCGCTGCAGCCATTGGCAGAAACAAGTACAGTATAAATGCCAGCTGTTGTAGTAGTAAAGCTGCTGACATTACCGGGATTAATAGCCCCTGAAGGAACTGTCCATGTATAATTATAACTACCGGCAGGAGATGCTGTTGCTGTTACTGTTGCCGGACTGACCGTGCAAAGGTCCGTTGTGTTCAACGTAAGATTTATGACAGCAGGCGCAGGATTTACTGTAACAATACTTGAAGGAGAAGTGCATCCTCCATTGCTATTTTTAACCGTCACACCATAGAGTGAAGGATTCAGATTGGTAAAGACCGGTGATGCACTATAATTCATTCCATCAATACTGTACAACAGTCCTGAACCCAGTGGTGAAGTGATATTGATAGTACCTGAAGGATTATTGCAATCCGGTTGTGTTACCACAACAGTGGGAGCTGAAGGCGTAGCAGGTTGTGGATTGATCACCGCCATGGTTATGGGTGAAACGCAACCCGCTGCATTTTTTACGGTAACTGGATAGCTGCCGGCAGCAAGTCCGGTAAACACGCCAAATGAATTCGTATAGTTGATACCGTCAATGCTGTAATTCAGGCCAGAACCCACCGGGGAGGTGACAATAATACTTCCATTTGAATTGTAACAGCTGGGTTGTGTAATACTGAGCACAGGCGCTGTTAAACTGACCTGCTGTCGCATGAGCTGAATCCAGCTGGTATTGGCACCACCATTGGGAAGTCCTGGTGTTTCTCCCGAAGGAACAGCTGAAACATTCCATGAAGAAGCAACTGTATAGCCTGAATTGGAAAGCCAGGCACTGTTGCCTCCACCAACAGCAGGTATGGCTACCACTGGTGACTGGTAACCTGCATTGATCGTATAGCCATAGGCAATAGAAAAAAAAGCAGAGGAAGGATTGGAAGGACTCACTGTGCTGATCACATCTCCATTAGTATTGTTTAATGCAATGATAAATTGCCACTGGTTGGTTGAATTGGTATAACCTGTAGTAGAACCCGCAGCAGGATAGCTGTAGCCAGCCCCGGAATTATTATCAGGCTGTAAAAGGTTTTGTTCGATAAGACTATTCCCTATAGGTACTACATAGGCATAGTCATGATTGGCATCTGTTGGATCATCTGCCATTGTAATTGATGTATTCTTATCCGCAGCATTATATACCAGGATGATTGAACCAAAGGGTATGCTGGCCCAAATGGGATCGTTTTTGAAGCGGTAATGCCCGGGTGTGCCATTGGAATTGCCATACCACCCATTCTGGTCATCAAAGATCCATCCACGCAGGTCGGCGGTACTGTCGGTGCAGGTACGTGTGCCTACCACCAGCAATTCAATGTATTCACGGTTGCCGCTATTGCCCTGGGAAAACTCATTGATCACCAGTCCCTGGAACTGGGCCTGGACCTGTGAGAACATTAAAAAACTAAGGGCGGTTAGCAGCCTGTACATAGAGAATTCAGGAGTTAATGGAAAATTGGTGTTTTGGTTTTAAAAGGAAGATCGGGAATTGAAAATAGCACTTTGGTGGAATACCGGATGGGAAAAATCTCCTCTCAGTCCCAATTATCCCCATTTGTTGTTGATAATTTCATAATATCATTGTTGAGAGAATCTTACCGGAATCCTATAGATTCGTCCTTTCCAATCCTTCGCAAAAAGCTAGCCTGATTCAATTCCTGATTGATCCGTACTGCATTCACTGCATACATTAATTCAAACTATAGCTTTTATGAAGAAACTTTACTTTTCTTTCCTTGCCTTTATGCTATTGTCCTTTGGAAGCATGGCACAGGTAAATCATTTGGTCATCAGCCAGGTCTATGGTGCCGGCGGTAATAGTGGCGCTACGTATAACCGCGATTTTGTTGAACTTTTCAATCCTACGAATGCACCTATTTCATTGTCTGGTTATTCTATCCAGTATGCCGGCGCTACAGGTACCACCTGGTCTAGCAAAGCCCTTTCAGGAACAGTAGCTGCGAACAGTTATTTTCTGATCCAGATGACATTGACCGGAGCAAACGGATCATCCTTGCCTGTAACACCTGATTATACAGTATCATCAGCCACTGATATGGCCGGAGCCGCAGGTAAGGTTGCATTGGTGAATGTTACTACTGCTTTAAGTGGAGGTTGTCCTACAGGTGCCACTATTGTGGATTTTGTTGGATACGGCACTACAGCCAATTGTTTTGAAGGTTCAGGACCTACACCAGCTCCCAGTGCAACAAATAGTGTATTCAGACTCAGTAATGGATGTACCGATACAGATGATAATGCTGCAAATTTTGCAGCAGCAGCAGTAGCACCAAGGAACAGTTCATCCCCTGTGAATATTTGTCCTGCGACTTCTTCGATCAGCACAGGCAGTATCAGCTCTTCTGTTTTTTGTGTGAATGCTTCTTCATCCGCGGCAGGAACAGTTGCCTATAGTTCAGTGGGAAGTTTCAACACCATCTTTACCGCTTACCTGAGCGATGCATCCGGAAGCTTTGCTGCTCCTGTCTCTATTGGATCAACATCAGTTAATGGAACCGATCCTTCCGGCACTATCAACATCACCATACCCGCTGGCACAACCAGCGGAAACGGATATAAGATCAGGGTTGACGCAACATCGCCTTCAACAACAGGTTCTGTTTCTTCTGCATTTGAGATCATCAATGGCGTGAATGATGTAACAGGCTTGTCGGCTACACAGGCACAAACCAGTGCCAACATTTCCTGGACTAACCCTGCTTCCTGCTTTGATGAAGTAATGGTGGTGGTAAAACAGGGTTCCAGCATTTCGGGCACGCCTTCTGGTAATGGTGCTGCCTATACGGCTGACGCCAATTTCGCCGGATCAGGTTCGGCATTTGATGGCGGCAAGGTGGTTTATAAAGGCACGGGAACAAGTGTGAATGTTACCGGGCTTACCACAGGCAATAATTATTACATCAAAGTTTATTCAAGGTATGGCAACTCCTGGAGCAATGGAGTGGAGATCAATATCGCTTCACTTGGAGTAGTAAACCACCTGGTGATCAGCCAGATCTATGGTGGTGGAGGTAATGCTAATGCTACCTATACCAATGATTTTATTGAAATCTTCAACCCCACTGCTTCTTCTGTAAATCTTACTGGCTATTCCATACAGTATGCAAGTGCTGCCGGTACTTCATGGACTAAATTAGATCTTTCAGGAAGTATAGCGCCCTATAAATATTACTTGGTTCAACTGGCGAGTGGTGCCAATGGCACTGCGCTTCCCACCCCTGACGCAACAGGCAGCATTAATTTGGCCGCAGGATTAGGTAAGGTGGCACTTGTCAACAGCACAACTATCCTTTCAGGTGGCTGTCCCCTTGGTGCGCCCGTGATTGATTTTGTAGGATATGGAAGTGCAGATTGCAGCGAAGGCGGAAGCACAGCTTCAGGCACTACTAATAATACAACGGCCTTCTTCAGGCTCAACGGAGGTTGTACAGATACCGATAATAACAATGCAGACTTTTTAATAGGAGCAGCTTCACCCAGGAACAGTGCCTCTGCTCCCAATAACTGCTCAATTGCAGCTGGTCCGCTCCCTGTTCATTTCTCCAACTTCAGGGCCAGCCAGAAAGGAACTGGCATCATGCTTTACTGGACCAATGAAACAGAGGAATCGGTGATCAGTTACGAGATTGAAAGATCTGCCAATGGAAGAAATTTCATCAGCATTGCTTCAGTTGACCCACTGAAAAACGATAACACCAGCGTGAGTTACCAGCAACTGGATGCTTCACCTTTCCAGGGAGATAATTTCTACCGCATCAGGGCTGTTGAAATGAACGGAAAGAACAGCTACACTTCCATTATCAGGATCAATCCTTCCCTGAAATCTGCCGGCATGGCTATTTATCCAAACCCGGTAAAGAATGGCGAGATCAATGTACAGTTGCAACAGTTACCCGAAGGACAATACCTCGTTCGCATCTATAATCTCAATGGCCAGCTGGTATACCAGAAGAACTTGCAACACAATGGCGGCGCTGTTACACAAAATATAAGCATCGGCAAATTGCAGTCAGGTGTATACAGCCTTCAGTATTCAGGTCCTGCCCAGTTACAAAAGCAATTCATCATTGAATAAGAAAAACCATTTTTAAAAATGAAAGGAGGCTCCGGCCTCCTTTTTTATTTCAGTAATGTAGCATTGAATGATGAATCGAAAAGTTGATTCATGAGGATACAAAAAATAATTAAAGGTTTTTTTGTACCGGGCTGTATCGCTTTATTCAACTTCTGTTGCGTCGCACACTTGTACTGTTGATCTCTGCGCAGCAATCAACGGAATGGGTTGCAACCAACCAGCAAGCACATTAATGTTCATGCTTGAGGAACTGCTAAGTCAGGCAGATTTCAATTTCGTTTGGAATCAAAATTCACCATCCATTCGATGCCGTATTTATCCCTGAAGGCACCAAAATAAGATCCCCAGGGACTATCAGCCATTGGGTATTCAATTTGTCCGCCTGCAGAAAGACCATTAAACAGTTTATCTGCCTCTTCTTTGCTTTCTGCATTGATCACAATTTTACTCCTGTTCTCATTTTCATTGGTCCTTCCCATATGTTCAGGAACATCATTTCCCATCAGCATACTTGATTTACCAATTGGCAAAACAATATGCATGATCTTATTTTCTTCTTTTGCGTCCACCGGGAATTCAGCGCTTGCAAGTTCTTTGAAGCGAACCACCCTGGCGAATTCGCCGCCAAAAACTGATTTGTAAAAATTAAACGCCTCTTCGGCATTTCCATTAAAGTTGATGTGAGGATTGATCAGTGCCATTATCTTTAAATTGTATTGTGATTATCAAACCTACACCATACCAGCAAAATTGATCAGGTATAATTGCGACAAAAAAGAGGTGGAATGCGCCAGTGGTTTTATAGAAATCACCTGCGTTACAATTTGACTGGAAATTTATTGCTGAAGGTTTTGTTACCGTACAAGTGTGCGACGCAACGAAAGCTGAAAAAACTAATGAAGCTGGGTACCAAAAATTACATCGCATCGATTCAATGCTGTAATCAACCAGGAATAAAAAAAGAGGAGCGTAAACTCCTCTTCAATTTATGATAAGATGATCATTGAAATTTTGCCTTGTCTTTCAGACTGTTGGCTACAGCAGTTGACAGATTACTGAAAAGATTCAGTGGAACACCTGCTGCATTGGCTCTTGTTTCCAGTTCACGAACAGTAAGCGTATAATTTCTCCAGGCTGTTTTGTTGGAGGTAGTGTATAGAGTCTGGTCATTGGGCATGTCAACTGCAATAACTGTTGCCGTGCTGTTGATCCTGCTGGAATCATTGTTACCCTTTGGTATGGCGATGACCACCTTCCATACATTGGAAGGAACAGTGACATTTCCATTGTCGATGGTGTTAACGGTAGACAGGCTTGTTCCTTTTCCACCTGTTCCATAATTACCCATGATGATAAATGCTTCATTGCTGCTGCCCACGACGGTATTGCGGATGTAATCTTCCATTCCTTCCCAGGGACCCTGGTTCAGGTTGGGTGCCTGCGGAATAATATTGGTCATCAGGAAGGTAGATGAATTGGCCGCAATGCTGGAAGTTCTGTCGGCTGAAGGCGTATTATGCCCACGGTCAAAACCAGAAGAATTATAGCTCGAGCTGGTGACTGCATAATAAGAAGCAGGCAGGTTATCGGGACGAAAATCATCCTGCCTTGGAGTGCTACCCACGTCGCTGGACTGGAGGTGCCAGCTCACCCAGATGGGAATACCTCGGCTGCTGCTGTATCCTAATTTATAATAAACATTGTCCTTGAAATAATTATTGCCATTGCCTGCATTGCTGGTGGCGTTGGTAGGATTTCCCAAAAGCAGGTGGTCATTATCCCCTGGCTGGGTTGGATTTACAGGAACGATGGGTTGGGGATCAGGGTCTTTCTTACACGAGGTCAGTATCAACAGGAAGCAGGCACTGAGGGGGAGCAATTTCTTGAGCATAAATGAAGTTCCCTGGTTCACAGGGCCGGTAAAGATAGTCAGTGCCTTGTGAAAAAATACAGGATTTAACGAGGTTTTTCTCAGCCGGGCAATTGTTCCAAAAGCTCTCTGCGGCTGGCCTGCAGGGTTTCCTTCTTATAATGAAATGAGACGATGACGATACAGGCAAGGTAGACCAGCAGTCCAATTACCGGCACTTCATCAAAGCGAAAGGTAAGTGCGAAATAGAGCCCGGTAAAGACCAGTTCCGCAAGGGTTAAAGTGATCAGGAATAGGATATACAGTAATTTCATAAAGCTAATCAATTCAGAATCATGCCATAAAGCCTTGAGTTGGGGGCCTGTGTCCCCTGGTGGGTATTTAACAGGTTCTCCGCTAATTTTCCCGGAGCTTTTCCTAAGAAATTGGCCGGCTTCCCTTACCTTTGCGCTCCCTGAGAAAAGCCTTGGGCCAGAACAGGGGAAACATTTATTTATTTTTAAAAACAACAGGGTAATGAACAATTACGAATTGATGGTGATTTTTACCCCCGTGCTAAGCGATGATGAATTCAAAGCGGCACAGCGCAAGTACACTACCATGGTCACCGAAGCTGGTGGATCCATTGTAGGGGAAAACCCATGGGGACTGAAATCACTGGCGTATCCCATCCAGAAAAAAACCACTGGTTTGTACTGGGTTGCGGAATTTACTGCGTCATCCGACTTCAATGAGAAGCTGAAGATCCAGCTTCTGCGTGACGAGAGTGTGCTCCGTCACATGGTTACTAAACTCGATAAGTATGCCGTCGAGTACAACCACAAAAAGAGAAGTGGCTTACCAACAGGAACCGAAAAAGTACAGGAGGCTTAATCATGGCAAAAGCAAATGAAATCAAATACCTGACCGCGATCAAAAGCGAGAAGCGTCCTAAAAAATTCTGCCGCTTTAAAAAGTATGGCATCCGCTACATCGATTATAAAGATGTGGAGTTCCTGAAAAAATTTTTGAACGAGCAAGGCAAGATCCTTCCCCGCCGCATCACCGGTAACTCGCTGAAATACCAGCGTAAGGTGAGCGACGCGATCAAAAAAGCACGCCTGATGGCCCTGCTGCCTTACGTAACAGATCTTTTAAAATAAATTTTTTAACCTAACTCCCGTTAACCCGGGACGGACAGTCTCAATGTGAAGTTGGGATTGGCTAAAACTCAAAACAATGGAAATCATTTTAATTCAGGACGTTGACAATCTTGGTGGCAAGAATGAGCTGGTTAAGGTAAAAAACGGTTATGCCCGTAACTACCTCATCCCACGCGGCTTGGCACAGGAAGCCAACCCTGGTAACCGCAAACAGCTGGAAGAAAGGCTGAAAGTGGTCAGGAAAAAAGAAGAGCAAATGCTGGCACAGATGAATAATGTGATCGCCAAGCTGAATGAAGCTCCTCTGAAAGTAGGCGCCAAAACAGGAACCAGCGGAAAGATCTTCGGAAGTGTAACACCTTTGCAGATCAGCCGCGCCATCAGGGACCAGAAAGGATACGAGATCGACCGCAAGAAGATCCATATCACAGACGAGGTCAAGGAACTGGGTACTTATAAAGCTTCTATCGACTTCGGTAACGGTCAGCATGCAGATGTTGAATTCGAAGTGGTTGCTGAATAATCATATCAACCTGATTCAAAAAAGTCCGTACAAATTGTACGGACTTTTTTTTATGCATCCACAGGCCTTTTGAAGCAAGGCCATCCATTTATTTCAATAACCGGGAACGCTTTTTGATAACAACTAAAACGTCCAGGTTCCTATAGTCGCGAAAAACTGCTTTCCTTGAAAAACTCCAACAGGTATTCAATCACCCTTAATATTAGCGACTATGATTCATCTCTACCCCTTTTTGAAGAAAGCTTCATTAACCATGATTTCTGTATTCGTATGCAGCACCATTCTTCTCGCCCAGACTTCTCCCTGCGGCCCTATTGTTGAAAATTTTGACAACACCGGCGGCAGCATGGCTGGTTTCAGTTCTTCCACTCAGGCCTCTACCTCTCCGGGTTTTGTTTATGGCATGAATGGACAGGATGGATTCCTGGAGCGATGCAATGTTCCCAGTCCGGATTCTGTTTACGAGATCGTTACACCCACTTACCAGACCCTGGCCACACAAACAGCCATTGGCGTAGGCTTTGAACTTAGCGGGGTCGCCCATGTAAGTGAGGTCAACATTTTTATTGAGTACTTCAATAGCAACACTGGCACCATCAGCACCGCCTGGGTTTCTACAGTAGTACCAACCTACGTGGCTAATACTGCTACGGTTTGTATAGCGATTCCCATTGCAACCATTCCCGGATTTGTTCCCGGTGGTACTTACAGGCTGCATATCTATTTAAGGCCTGACGCTGCATCCAATAATAACCAGTGTATTGTTTTTGATGATTTCAGAACTACCGGAGCTGCTGCACAAATTACACTGCCGGTAAACTTCACCAGCTTTACCGGAAGAATTTCGGGCAACAGCGTTGTGATGATCTGGAATGTAGCCGGAGAAACAGAAGTCAGTCATTATGAAATTGAGAAAAGCACTGATGCTAGGAATTTTACCACAATTGGGGAAGTAACTGCTACTGGAAATTCTGCTTACAGCTTTACCGACAACCAGGCAAGCGGCGTGGTATATTACAGGGTGATGAATGTGGATGTTGATGGCAAGTATAAGTACACTAATGTGGTAAGGCTGAACCTTAGCAGGTCAGTGAGTCTGCATGCCTATCCCCTGCCATTTAGCAGCAGCCTGACTATTGAACATGGTGTATCCATGAATGGCATGCTGATCATGACATCTTCGAATGGGCAAATGGTAAGGTCTATGGAAATCAAAAATGCTTCAGGCCAAACCATTATCCAAACTGGTGACCTCAAAGCGGGTATGTATATCATCCGTTTAGAAGATAAAAATGGCTCTGTTCAAACGCTCAAAGTGATCAAGCAGTAATTTTACGCAACCTCATAAAAAGCCGCTCTGGAAGGGCGGCTTTTTCTATTTGGCGCTATAACATATCAATTTAATTTCCTTATATTCGTTACGATTTGTGTTGGTTCAGTTTTCCCATTTCTTTGAACGTTAGTAAATGTTCATTGGTTTCTGGTAACTGTAAACACGTTTTTTGTTTTTTAAATTTTTCTCAAATGAACATTTACGTTGGAAATCTTAGTTGGGGTCTTAAAGATCAGGACCTGGCCAACTTGTTTACACCTTATGGTGAAGTTGCCTCTGCTAAAATCGTTATGGACAAATTCACACAGAGAAGCAAAGGTTTTGGCTTTGTGGAAATGCCTAATGACGAACAGGCTCAGGCAGCCATTGCTCAATTGAACGGCAGCGAGGTAGAAGGAAGAAACCTTGTTGTGAATGAATCACGTCCAAAAGAAGACAATGGCGGCGGCTACAAAAAGAAAAACTTCGGCGGCGGTGGCGGCGGAGGTTTTAGAAAAGGTGGCGGCGGCTTCGGCGGCGGTGGCAACCGTGGCGGTGGCTTCGGTGGCAACCGTGGTGGCAGCGGTGGCGGTGGTTTCAGAGACAGCTATTAAAACCATAAAAAATAAATTTCGCGAGTCCTGCTCTTTGAGCAGGACTTTTTTTATTGAAAGGAATACCATTTGCATGCACCTATAAAAAAGAAACAATGTTCTTACCAGTAGGCGACGATAACAGGGACAGGCATCTAACACCCTTTGTAAACTATATCCTCATAGCAGTGAACGTGCTTGTATTTATTTTCCTTCAGGATTATGCTACCAATGAACCATTCATTTATACCTATTCAGTAGTTCCGGCGGAGATCATTAGCGGAAATGACTATGCAGGCACAAGGGGATTTCAAAATCCCCTGAATGGAGAAATGGAATACATCACGTTGGGCAGGTCGGATCTTCCTGTTTATGCTACCCTTCTTACCTCCATGTTTATGCATGGCGGATGGGCACACCTCCTCGGCAATATGCTTTACCTCTACATCTGTGGTGATAATATCGAAAATGATATGGGGCATTTAAAATATCTCCTGTTTTATTTATTGTGCGGATTGATTGCAGGACTGAGCCATGTGTTCAGCACTTATTATTTTGGACAAAATCTTTTTATTCCAAGTCTTGGCGCTTCCGGTGCCATTGCCGGAGTTTTGGGAGGTTACATCATGATGCATCCAGGAAGACGTATGCATGTATGGATCCTGTTCACCATCGTTTCTATTCCTGCTTTGATTGTAGTAGGCCTGTGGTTTATTTTCCAGGTGATCAATGGAATGGGTACACTGGGCGGACAGGAAGGTGGAGGTATTGCTTATGCTGCACATATCGGAGGCTTCGTTGCCGGGTTTATCCTGGTGCGCTTTTTTGCCAATAAAAGAAAAGTTTTAATAGAGGAAAGAAAAGCGGCCTGGTAGGATGCTGATATCAAATCTTTCTTCATAAATATATTCTCCGTCGATATGCGCGTGTAATTTTTCATGAGCCTGGATGATGACATGATCTGCATGGCGGTATTGAATGAATGGAAGTTCCAGGTGCTCTCCTTTTTCCATCACGGGCAGGTATTTGATTCTTTTCAGAGGCGGGATCCTTCCTACAATATTGATATCAAGCAAACCATCTGCAAGAGAAGCCCTGGGAGCTACCATAAAACCACCACCATACCGCCTGGCATTGGCAACACTGATCATGAAGCAGGGTTGCTGTATGGACTCAGCTGACAATTGTATGCTGCATTCTTTTTCACGGTAACTCACAATATGTTTTAGAATAGAAAGCAGGTAAGATGCCTTCCCTGCCAGCTTCTTTTTTCCCAGCAGGTCATGCACTATGGCTCCATCGAATCCAATGCCCACACCATTCATGAAAATTCTCCCGTTACAAATCCCCGCATCCACTTTTACAGGTATTGCCTGCAGGATTTTTTCAAGCTGTTCTTTCACATTGCTTTCCCCATAAATCATCCAGTGAAAATCATTTCCGGATCCTCCGCTAAATACTGCAAGCGGAATGTTGGCATCGGGGTATTGATTCACAAACCAGTTAATGGTTCCATCTCCTCCAATGATCCAGGCCTGGCTGAAATTATCAAGCGTCTTTGGCCATGGATCAATATGCAATGAATACTGCAGATTTTTTTCCTTCAGCAAATTGATTGTGGCATGCGCCAGCTGCAATGCCCTGGCATTCTCCCTGGTAGGATTTACAAACAGGCCAATATGAAATGAATCATTCAACCCTATAAAAATAACAAATCATGGAATTCCAATTTTTCAGAAAGGCCATAAAAAAACCCCACCGTGAAGATGGGGTTTTGATTGAATATCAGAAGAATTACAATCTTGTAAACCTTAATGAAATGGTTTTTCCATTATCTGTAGAACCATTCAGCTGGTACATACCACCGGCAAGTTCACCCAGTTGCAGATTATGATCATTTTGTCCTGGGTTCAGCTTTTGATCAAAGCGAAGGATCACCCTTCCCTGCATATCTGTGATGGTCCAGTTAACCTTTGCAGTTCTTGACGCAATGACTCTCAACACAGTGCTGTACTGGATCACATTAGGCATCAGTTTCGCTTCTGTGATCACTGCATCAACTCCTGGAATGGAGGTACAATTCTGAACAGTCAGTGCAACAGCGTTAGAGGTAACTGTTCCGCAGGCACCTGTAATAACAACTCTGTAGTTTCCTGCATTGGCAGCGGCAACCGGAACTGTAAAGGAATTAGTAGTTCCGCCTGTTCCTGTTGTAACATTCACACCATTCAGCTGCCACTGGTAGGTAAGATTTGCACCTGTTGCAGCCACAGTAAATGAAGCATTACCCTGGCATGCAGTAACCGCAGTTGGCTGTGTAGTAATTGCTGTAGTTGCATTTACAGTTAAGGCAACTGCACTGGAAGTAATACTACCACAAGTACCAGTGATCACAACATCGTAGTTGGCTGCATCAGCAGCTGTTACGTTGTTCAGGTTCAGCGTTGCAGAAGTAGCGCCTGTGATATTGGTGGTATTCTTTCTCCACTGGTAAGTCAAAGTACCAGAACCTGCAGCTACCACAGTGAAGCTGGCATTAGTACCAGCACATGCTGTTTGTGCTGTTGGTTGTGTGGTGATGCTGGTGGCTGCGTTTACTGTCAGTGCCACTGCATTTGAAGTAACACTACCGCAGGTTCCTGTAATCACAACATCGTAGTTGGCTGCATCAGCGGCCGAAACGTTATTCAGGTTTAGCGTTGCAGAAGTAGCGCCTGTGATATTGGTGGTATTCTTTCTCCACTGGTAAGTTAAAGTACCAGAACCTGCAGCTACCACAGTGAAGCTGGCATTAGTGCCGGCACATGCTGTTTGTGCTGTGGGCTGTGTGGTGATTGTTGTAGTTGCATTTACCGTTAAGGCAACTGCATTTGAAGTAATACTACCGCAAGTACCAGTGATCACAACATCATAGTTCGCTGCATCAGCTGCTGTAACGTTGTTCAGGATCAGCGTTGCAGAAGTAGCACCTGTGATATTGGTAGTATTCTTTCTCCACTGGTAAGTCAGCGTACCAGAACCTGCAGCTGCTACAGTAAAGCTGGCGTTGGTACCGGCACATGCTGTTTGAGCTGTTGGTTGCGTGGTGATTGAAGTAGCTGCGTTTATTGTCAAAGCAGCTGCTGTTGAAGTTACACTACCACAAGCTCCTGTGATTACAACATCATAGTTCGCTGCATCAGCTGCAGAAACGTTATTCAGGTTCAATGTAGCAGAAGTAGCACCTGTGATATTGGTAGTATTCTTTCTCCACTGGTAAGTCAGTGTACCAGAACCTGCAGCTACCACGGTAAAGCTGGCATTGGTGCCGGCACATGCTGTTTGAGCTGTTGGCTGCGTGGTGATGGATGTAGCTGCGTTAACTGTCAGTGCAACTGCTGTTGAAGTCACACTACCACAACTTCCTGTGATCACAACATCATAGTTCGCTGCATCAGCTGCTGTTACGTTGTTCAGGTTCAGTGTAGCAGAAGTAGCGCCTGTGATATTAGACCCACCTTTTCTCCACTGATAGGTCAATCCGTTACCCGCAGCCACAACGGAGAAGTTGGCAGCTGCACCTTCACACACAGTTTGTGCGGTTGGCTGGGTAGTGATTGAAGTTGGCGTACCAATGGTCACTGTAACTGTATTTGTATTCGTACAACCTGCACCTGAAGTTGCGGTAACTGTATATACAGTAGTTGCTGACGGCATTGCATATACACTTGCTGCAGGTCCACCAGTGTAAGGAATGGTAGCAGCTGCATCGGTAAACAGGCCGGCAACAGGAGACCAGGTATAATTAAATGAACCGGTGGTCAGTGTTACATCGTTTCTTGAATTGTAAACATAGTTTGCCGTTACGGTATAACCGTTGGTAGTTGCGGCCGAAACATTATCTGCACGGTACATTGTAGAACTTGCAAAAGATGTTGGGCTATGGAGGGCTGTATTGTAAGTGGATCCACTAGTACCACCGTTGTTATTGCTGTAATTGAATTCAACAACCAGGCTGCTGGTTCCATCCCAGTCGAACGTATTGTCGAGAACAAAGGTATTCAAACCTGCAACTGGAGAATAGCTGGCAGAGTTTTTAACAGTAGTCAGACCCGTTTCCCATGCTGTTGTCGCAAGCACTGTAGAAGCAGAATTCTTCATCTTGATGGTAAGATTCTGCAATGCGTAAGTGTTGTCAGCACCAACAAGTGAGATTCCAATTGAATTGATCGGAGCACCTGCAGTGATTCCCATTGCGGTCAATTCAGCCGGACGGAAGAGCATCTGGAGTTTAACCCCACCGTAATAGATCTGCAAAGGATTTGGCCCTAAGGCTGCAGTGGTAGTATTACCAGTTGAAGTATTTGCTCCGGTACCATTGGTTACGGTAAGACCGGAACCGGTAACAGAAGCCGTGAGCTGCTGGGCGTTACCTGCACAAACTGCAGGAGCTGCAGGTGTAAAGGTAATGGCGCCTGGTGCAGCATTAATAGTTACGTTAACCCCAACCGAAGTTTGCGAACAGGTAGATGCCGCGTCTGTAATTGTTACAGTATACAATCCTGATGCTGCTGCTGTATAGGTTGAAGCTGTTGCACCGGATATAGCTGATCCATTTAAATTCCATTGGTAAGTTGGTGTTGTCGCACTGGTTGCAGCTGTCAACAGCTGGGTTGCAGGTGCGCAAATTACCACTGGTCCGGCCGGAGTAATTCCTGCTGATGGCAGTTCACTTACATTGATGGAGATCACGTTTGAATAGTCAAGCGCCGTACCATTTGGACAGGTTACCTTCAGGCGATAGTACATGGTATCTGTAATATTACCAGTAGAGAAAGTTCCAGGTGTAGTAGCGCCAGCAACATCAGACCAGTTGGTATTGTCGGTAGACGACTGCCAGTTATAGCTACCCTGTGATCCTGTAGAGAATCCGGTGGCGGTGATTGTTGCAGAACCTGTTCCACAGAAAGTAGATGTGGAAGTAGTAGCTGCTGTTCCGCCTACAGCACCTGTGCAGGCAGGTACATCCTGGATATTGATGTCATCCAGGTGGAAATCATAATCCGGAGCATCGTTGGTTACACCTTCAGTGGCATAGAAAGCAATGATCACATTCTGACCTACATAAGGTGCAAGAGAAATGTTTTCACTAATAAAGCTGTTAGAAATACCGGAAACAGTAGCGGCACTGTAAATTTTCAGGTTCGACCATGAAAGGCCACAATCCGTAGAGATCTTCACAATCACACTGTCATCCGTATTGAGCATACCGCCATCGGAATCAGCGCTGGTGGAAGCAAAATCAGTCATAGCTACCTTGTAGGTAAACTGTGTAAGGGATGTAACCGTAAATTTCGGGCTTACGATCCACTCATACTTACCTGTTGAATACAGGTTCACTCTGGCGTTAACATTAGCCGTAGATCCCAGGCCATTTTTCTCTATCCAGCTGGAACCTGAAACCTGGGGTGCTGTGGCTCCGGAAGCTTCATACCAGCCAGGAAACAATGTAGTAAGGTTGGCGCCTGTGAATCCGGTGAAATCAACCGTCAATGGTGTAGCAACAGGAGCAACTGTTGTACGAAACGCTGGTGTCATCGCGTCATTGGCTGCCTGTGCATCTCCTGTCATGGAAGTGGATGCATTGAAGGTATAAGCACCGGCTGCTGACATGTTTAGAGTACCGGACATTGTAACGTTAAACGTTCCGTTTGGTGCGATCACTCCAGTATTCGCTGTACCTGTGAGGGTAGCGGTTCCGGCACCTGTTACGTTAGTAGTCACTGTTACAGGTGTAACAGAAAGATCTAATGGTGTAGTACCCAGATTGGTTACCTGAACGGTCACTGTTTCAGCTGCACCATAGCAAGCAACAGCAGCAGGAGCAACCAGTGCGGTGGCTCCAACATCTGAAGGCAGTACGTTTACAATATTAATGTTGTCGAGATGGAAATCATAGTCTGGAGCATCATCAACACCATCTGTAGCATAGAATGCAACAACGATAGTCTGGCCTGAATAAGCAGAGAGGTTGATCTCGTGTGCAACAGGAGCACTGGATGTACTGTTTACATTTGAAGAATTGAATGTATAAACATCTGTCCAGGTATTACCGCAGTTCGTTGAAACGCGCACCACTACTTTGTCATCCGTGCCCGTCATACCGCCGCTTGCATCAGGTATTGTTGCATTGTTGAATTCTGTAACCGCGTAATCAAATTTCAATCTGGTATTGGCGGTGGCCAGGAATTTAGGTCCTACAATCCAGTCGTTCTTTGTATTAAAGAACAGGTTGATCTTGGCCGAAACGTTTCCTGTTGTACCCAGATTATTACCGGTCGTCCATCCGGAAGTTGTTCCGGTCGGAGTGGTTATACCCGTTCCTTCAGACCAGCCTGGGAATATGGTAGAGAGATTGCTTCCATCAAAACCCGTAAAATCATTTGAAACAGGTAATGTCACCGTTGGTGCAAGCGAAATGCTTGTGTTCATTGTATTATTATTGGCAACTACATCGCCCGTCACAGAGAGTGAGAGCGCAAAATTGTAATTACCTCCTGTTGACATATTCAGTGTTGGCGAAAGCACAACATCCTGGAAAGCGCCGGGAGCCAGGGTTCCTGAGGTCAGTGTAGCAGAAAGGTTCGCTGTTGCTGCTCCTGTTACTACCGCATTGATCGTTGCATTGTTTACAGAGAAATCGATTGTAGCTGTTCCAATGTTTGTGATCCTTACGGAAGCAGGAACCGCCGGGTCATCGCAAACTGCTGTAGTTGGATTGAGAAGCGACACAAAACTAAGGTCTGGACCCAGGAGGGAAAGACCTGTAAATTCATCTGCTCCAATATCGGGAGTCGTGACATTCCTTGTGTCACCATCGAAATCCTGAGTAACCGCTGCAATGGCAATACCGCCACTTTCTGCAAAAGTTGGTATGGTGGTATTGATGTGCAGGAAGTTTGGAGAGGTACCTATTGTGCTCAGGAAGTTCGGCAATTCCGAAAAAGTAGCTGATTCTCTGGGAGCCAGCGTACCAGTAGTTGAAGTAAAATTTCTGTATGTTGCCAGGTTCTGGGCTCCGTTGGTACCGTCAAAGTAAAGGAGGTTTGATGGTCCGGGATTACCAGCATACAACAGGTTATTGTTGGAAGCTGTTGCAAAATTATTCAATGAGTTGGCGGTAGTTCCTCCAGTTCTTCTCAGAGCAACAGTTAAACCGGTTCCCGCCGGAGTTGAATTATTTACAATGATATTGTTCTGAAGGGTCAGTGCTGCAGTGGTTGCAGTAGCGCTGCTGGTATGCAGTATACCGGATGTACCAAAATTAGTACCGGTTGAAGAAGCATTCAGGTAGATCGTATTGTGATAGACACTCACCGTAGAGGAAGTGGTGGTGGTGGTTAAGCTGATCCCTCTGACAATATCAGTACCGGAACCGATTGGATTCCTGAGATCTCCTATCAGGTTATTATAAATTGAAATAGAAGTTCCCGCTGTGATGGAAATACCGATAACGGACCCTCCCGCATTGTTTACTTCGAGGTTATAAATTTTATTCTGATAGATTTTCTGGCTTGTACCACCAGTAACTGAAATACCTGTTACCGCAGAAGCGCCAGTTGAAGTCAGGGCACTGATGGTATTGTTGAAAAAATTCTGTGCTGCTGTCGCAGAAGCGATACCTGTAACCGAGCCAGCACCGGTAATATTGGCGATGGTATTACCTGATACGTTATTGCTTGTACTATTATTATTACTATATGCCACATTCAGAACAGTAATACTATTGGTACCTCCGGTAATATTGGTAAAAATATTGTTAGTGATGATTTTTGTAGAACCATAAGGACTGGTAGTAGTTCCATCCGTACTTTGCCAGCCTCCAATTGTTGTTGCGCCTGTTACCGTTACATTAGAAAAATTATTGCCGTTATTCGTTTCAGTAACGGAAGCCGTCGTGGTACTATTTGCATTGTAAAACAATACTGTCCCACCAGCTCCTGTTTTATTAAAATTTCCAACTATTGAGTTATTGTTGGTATTTGCAACCGCGTTTGCTGGTCTTGTTACATTATTACTTATAAAGGTGACGCTGCCTGTTGTATTCACGTTCAGATTGGTAAAGGTATTACCATTGATATTCGTATTCAGATGAGGCGCTGCATGACTCAGGAATATGATCGTACCGGTGCCTGCAACCGTATGCCCGAAATCGTGAAAATCATTGTCATTGATATTGATGGTTGAGGTTGTACTTGCGGAAGTACCTGCATGAAGAATACCATTGATAGCTCCAGAGGCAGCAGCGGATTTTACGGAAATGGAGTTATTGTTGATCGTATTTACAAATGCTCCTGTAGGCGTGTTGCTGAATGCAGGAATTTGGATACCATTGGCTGTACCTGCAGTGATTCCGCCGTTGGAACTGGTCACATTGTTATAAGAGATCGTGAAATTCTTAGAGTTTCTGACCAGGATTCCATTCGTTGTGCCGGAAACGTTTGCGAAAGAGGAAAATGTTCCTGTTGTACCATAATTGGAGATATTATTACCATTGGCGTTTGAACCACCAATTTCAATTCCATCATTATGGTCAGCTGCAGCGGTTGGCCCTACCACCACAATTCCATTGTTCACATCTGAAATGGTATTGGCATAGAGCTTAAGACCGTGGTTACCGCCATTCGCCCCCGTTCCGGTAGCACTTGTTGTAACTGCGGTAGCCGTATGCGTAGCGTTTACATAAATCCCGAATGTATTCTGATAGGTTCTGTCGAGATCAATGGTATTACCCTGCAGGGTGATGTTTTGTGATGCGTCGGTAGCCGATGCATACAAAACAGCGATGCCCCATTCGGTCATGTTGTTGGATGCAGCTGTAGTAGTGGTATTGGCTGCGTTTTCTGTAAGCGTAAAGCCTTCAATACGAAGGTTATCACTTCCGATGATCTTGATGACAGCATCATTTAACGCACCAGACGTTAACGCTGCGGATGCAGTTAACACAGCACCTCCACCTACAATCGCTACATTATTTGCAGCAGTTGTGGCGCCGGTAAAATTAACAACAAAGCCACCCGCAGGTGCCGTTTCGGTTCCGCCTGCTGCGGTTAGTACAACCGGACCGCTAAATGCTGTTACAGCATTCAGATCAGTTAAAGCCGCGGCGAGGGAAGGATAAGATGTCTGGAGGGCAGGAGTTGTGTTGGCATTCCCCGTCACATTTATAGTTACCTGGGCTCGCGTACATACAAATAATAGCAGCGCAATCGCTAAAGCATAGAGCTTTCTCATACAGCAGATTCTTTTTTGGTTTATGATAGCAATAAATCGTTTCCCTTCTCCTTTCCTGAATCTTCAGATCATAAAATTCTAAAGGAAATAGTAAAGAAGAGGATAGTAAATATAGGAAATATATGAAAAAACCATGAACCAGAAGGACATCGCCCCTCCAAACAGATTTTAATTCAATGAATTAATCCCTCAATTCTTCAATTGCTGATGCGGATCACCTGCGCACCATGATAAGAATGTATCTCACCATTATACATGGCGTCAGCACTTACAGGCCCCTGCCGGAACTGTCCTGGTGATACTGCTCTCACTGCATAATAGTATTTCTGCTTGCTGTAATTAGCATCTACAAAGAAATGAATCCTGTCATCACGTACATCCAGTGCTACCGGTTCAGAACCATCCCTGATCCAGTCCATGCCCGGTATCTCTTTTGTCCTTGGATTTTCAATTTCAAAACCTGCAGGCAACAAATCGGTTAATACAATATTATGTATGGGTGAATTGTAAGTTTTTTCCAGGGTCAGCTCTACGATCACCAGGTCATTCTGCCGGAAATCATTACCAGTATATGCTTTTCCATACCTGTCAAAAAAACGGCGCCTTACTTTGATATAATTGTCCTCTTCCTTATAAGCACCGCTGGTACTGATCCCTTCAGCTACCCAGGTATAATACAATCTTCCCTTACCTTTTGTTACTACGTCCACCATGTTTGACCCGATCTGTTTATGATCACCCTTCCAGTTACCATCCACCTTTGCCAGCGTTTTTCCATTAGCCCTGATTTCCGCTGTTACATCAGACTGTGCTGAACTCCTGGCGATCTTACCCAGTGCAAGGAAAGAAAAAGCTCTTTCCTGTGTGTTAGGATAACGCTCTGCTTTCAATGTCTCTCCTACATGCTTTGCCATCACGGGAATCTGGGGATTACCAGGATCTACATCAACCAGGGCATTCAATGCAATGGCTTCATCACGAAGGAAGCTGTAAAAACTTCCTCCTGTCTCCTGCTCCGACACTTCACCGCTGAATGCAGCCGGCAGCATGGCATTGAATGAACGCTTATCTCCGGACACAGCATAGGCCGCGGAAAGCAAATACCTGCTGTCAAGCGCCAGCAAATTATGATTGGACTTGTAATAGTTCATTGCAGAAACCTGTGGCCTGCCCGCAAGTGACAATACATATAAACTGTAAGCCACTTCCTTTGGAGCGATCTTTTTATTCTGATTACGGTTATAATAATAATTGATGGTTTCTTTAGTCCTCAACTTATTGGCTAGATAAGACAACATGGTTTCAAGTAAACTGTTGTCTACATCAAAGCCGGCCTTTCTTGCTTCCAGCAGGAAATGTGCTGCATACACCGTAGCCCACCAATGTGCCTCTCCTTCACCATCCCATAAGGTTAGTCCGCCATTATACAGCTGGCGCATTTTGATCTTACGAATGGCTTCCATTATATTGCTGTTGGCATTCTCTTTTCCTTTTAATTTCATCAGGTCAGCAAAATCACCGTAATACAATTGCGGGAAGGCGGCAGAAACAGTTTGCTCTGTACATCCATAAGGATATTGAACCAGGAATCTCAACTGGTCACCCAACTCAATCACCGGCGAACGGCTGACTACCAATTCATAATTAAAGCTACCCGGCATGAAATCATTTTGAGGAATTGTAATGCGTTGCGATTGTCCACCTACGATAGAACCACTTCCTGAAATTTTCTGAAGCGTTGATGCAGGTCGTACAGCAATCTCGGTTTCTTCAACAAACTGTTCACCCATTGCTTTTACATTGACGATGATCTTTGCAACGTTCACCTGAGTACCTCCTACCAGCCTGAAGGAGGCTCTTGCTTCAGAGTTTGGATTGATCTGTAATGACTGGCTTCCACCATCAAGAATTTTTACAGGACCGGTTACCTGCATGCTCACCTGTCCATTGGCAGTTTGAGAAGTGGTATTGGAAATGGTTACAGGTACAAGCACCGTATCACCAGGCGATATAAACCTGGGTAATGCACTGCTTAATACGATAGGATCGGCAACAGTAGTTGTATTCTCAGCAGAGCCGAATTGATCATCCTTAAATGCAACTGCCATTAACCGGATCTCACCACTGAATTGCGGAATATCAAATTCAAATTCTGCAACACCATTTGAGTTGGCTTTCCTCAAACCACTCCAGTAACTCACCAGCTTAAATCTTTTTGCCTGCACTGGATTTACCCTTTTATCCATATCGGTGCTTCCATCACCACCAGTACTACTCAACCTTGTTCTTAATTCCGGGAACAGCAATGGATACATATCGTAAGCATTGACCTCAAGTGCTTTTTTCTGGTAATAATATCCATAAGGATCAGGTGTTTTAAAATCACTTACCTGCAGAATGCCATTATCCACCGCAGCAAGAGTAACATAACTGCCGGGCAGAGCCTTCACCTTCACCACCTGGTGGGTCTTTGAACGAACTTTCTTTTGCGCTTGTATATCCACTGCAATCTTTCTTCCTTTTTCCTCCACTTTTATATTCTGGAAGCCATGGGCAACAGTTAGAGGAATGTCTGATATCTCATGTGGTTTGATCAGTGTTGCCGTTACATATATATTTGGTACATGCTCACCCGTCATCTTTAATTCAAGACTGGCTGTTCTTTTGGCAACATCAACATACTGGTAAGAGATCACATGTTCCCTTTCCACTGTTACCAGCATGCGACCACTGAAAGGCGTTTTAAATAAAAGTTTTACATTTTCTCCTGTGAGATAAGATTCCTTATCTGTTTCAATATCTACATGACCTTCATTGTTTACTTCAAAAGAACTATTGTCAGCACCCCATGATCCGTAGCTGTAAAAAGTTTTACTCACATAGGAACTCGCTCCTGGTCTGAATATCCTTATTTCAAAATTTCCGGGAGATCGTGGTATATATGTGATGGAACCATTTTCCCCGAAGCTCATTTCTTTTTCTGAGAGTAACCTGTCCTCAACCTGGCTTTCATACCTGAAATAGCTTCCACTTTTTGTAAGCACAGTTCTGTATTCATGCTTGATGATCTGTACACGTGCTGTAGCCGTTACAGGATTCCCTTCTTTATTAACAGATACAACCGAAAACCTTACCGGCTGATTTAAAGAGTAGTAATAAAAGCCGTCATCTTTGATGCCATGAAAAACTTCCTGGGTGAAGATATCTGTGGTTACATTTTTACTAACTGGCCTTCCTGTTTCATCAAATACCGTGGTATACATACTCGCCTGGAGCAAACCAGCATTGGCATATATGGAAGGCACTGTATAAGATTCTAAAGCATGCCCGTTGGCATCTGTTTTACCTTCTCTTACTTCCTTATCGTAAAAAGATCTTTGATTGGCAAGGGAGAAATCATATCCCGGGAATTTTTTTGCACTAAAACTCTTTTGTCTTACCTGTACTTCCACTTCATAATTTCTATTGGCTGCAGGAGGACCAAAGAAATTAACCGCATTGATGTCCAGTTCTGATGTTTCGGAAGGACGAAGGAAAGGCTTATCCAATTTGGCAGTGACCTTTATCCTGTCAGGCACAAATTCTTCGATCATGAAATTTTTAGTGGCCAGCAATATGTCATTTGAACTATACACTTCGAGAGTATAGCTACCCGTAATGGCCGATGTTCCCATTTCAACACTGCCATCAACAGCACCCTGTTCATTCAGGCTTTTTCTGAATGATTTGAACTCTTTTCCATTTGGTAATAGAAGGATCAGTTTTACAGGAATCTGCCCGGGACTTTTCCATTGGTTATCCCTGATCAAAACTGAAAAATTCAATTTTTCTCCGGGCCTGTAAATATCCCTTTCGGAATAAACAAATGCATCCAGTCCGGTTGTATTCAGGCGTTTACCGCCTACATCAAAGCGTGAAGTATTGACCCTGGTATTGCTGAAAGGCAGGTATGTAAAATCATCAGCGGTTTTAGCGATGACCATGGCTGGTTTGAAGCCAGCGAAATTTTTTGCAGGCAGAGTTATTTCCGCAGCTCCATCGGTATTGGTAGCTGCTGTGCCCAGCAACTGGTTATTAACTCCGTATACGTTAACTGTAACTCCATTCAGGGGATTAGATGTTTTGATGGAGTTGGCAAAAACAAACATCTTGTCCTTGCCCTGTTTTGCTATAAGCCCGATATCTGAAAAAGAGATAAACCGACTGTCATTGATCCAGTAATCTTCAGTAGATCTGATCATCACATGGTAAATGCCTTTGGCATCAGGCAACCTGTCTTCGAACTGAGATATATCAAGCAGCCTTCCACCATTAGATTTGGGAAGAGAACGGCTGTCAATTTCTTTGGAATAGATCACATCACCTGCCATGGCATTGTTATAACGGCCATAGTCTTCGTAATCGCTTCCATAATCTTCTTCATAATCATTTCTTTCATCCTGTGGATAATACCCATATCGCTCTGCCATCAGCAGGTTATTCTCATAAATTTTGGAGATCACGAGTTTCACCTTAGGTGTATTGGTGATGCGCACTTCAATCTTACCGCCTCCTTTTTTAGAAAGATAAACTGCCTTGCCGTTTGTAAATTTGATGTCAGATTCGAGTTTTCCAAAAGCCACGCTTCCCTGGTAAGGTTCTTTTAAAACACCACCAATTGCACCATGCATACCCATGTTGATCGTAAAATTGTAACTATTGTCTACATCAAACTGCTCGCTTCTTAATGTTACTCCATATTCTTCATGCACTACTGAGAACTTTACTGCGGGTTCAAAAACTATATACCTGGATACATCTTCTCCTGTCAGCTGCTGGCTTGTATAGATATGGATCAGTCCCTGTGTGCCATCATGCTCTGATTCCACGTTATTAATGTTCAATACAAATCTTGAAGGAATGGACAGGGTGGTTTTTATTTCTTCATCCGTTCTATTTTCCCCTTTTTCTGGTTTCAAACCCTTTGCAAGGATGATCTTTGCTTCGTAATTTTTATCATCATCTTTAAAAGAAGTTAGTCTCACAGCTATCATATTTCCGGAGCCCACATGCTGCAGCGTGTATTCAGATTTCGCTCCTTCTACTTCAATTGTCAGCTTGTCCTTTACATCTTCAGCCTTAACGGGATAATTGAATTGCAGATTGATCTGGGGAACTGCAACACGCCGACTTTCATCCACAAGCACCCAGGTCACCTGGGCATCGGTCAGTTGTAAAGGAGCGGTACTGAATTTAATGTCATCTCCTTCTTTGATATCATTGTATTTACTGAAGCGAAGGACTTCATTATTAATAGATGCCTTATAACTGGTGGCAGGCATTAATGGCTGAGATGGAGAAAATACCAGTTCTTCAGGACCATTCCATCTAAAGCGGCCGGGTATCGAGGGAGAAAAGGAAATGTATTGGGTAGAATCCCAGTTGTTCAAAAGCGAATCGGGATACAATGATTTATTGAAACGGAAAACAAGATTCCCCAATTGAGGCACCTCTCCTTTTGCCGTGGTTGATTCAAGAACAACATAATTACGGGTACATGAAAATAAAAAAATAGCAACCACCAGAGTGATCGCCATGTAATTTTTGATGCGCATAAAAACGAGTTGGTATTGTTGCGAAAAATATTAAAGATCATTGAAACCTCAAAACTGCAAACAACAGAATGAATACCATTGTCCGAGTTTTGCAACGGCGCACAGGAATCTGTTTCGAAGCTTATTCTTAAGCTTTTCAAAAATTAACCAGGAAAATAAATTCGTGTGATCCGTGAATTAAATTCGTGTACAACTTGCTAAGGAGGCAGACTCGATGAGTCCATATAAAAGATTATATCAGAAAGTTACAAAGCGAAAATTATTATCTCTTGTTAAAAGATTGATAATAGTAATTGTTGCTTTTTTTCTCTCCTTTCTACTGCTCAATCTTATTTTTCCCCTGCCTGATGATATTGAATATTCAACTGTGATCAGGGATAACAAGGGAGAAGTGATCAATGCCTATCTCACCTCTGATCAAAAATGGAGAATGAAAACCGAGTTGGATGAGATCTCTCCATTGCTGCGAAAAACAATCATAGCTAAAGAAGACAGGTATTTTTACAGTCACCCTGGTGTGAATGTTTTTGCAGTGGCCAGGGCAGCGTGGATGAATACCATTCGCATGAAAAGAACCTCCGGTGCATCTACCATCACCATGCAGGTGGCCAGGTCCCTGCATCCTTCAAAAAGAAACCTTCTTACCAAATGCGTAGAAATGTTCCGTGCCTTTCAACTGGAATGGAAATACGACAAGGATGAAATTCTTCAGCTTTACCTGAATCTTGTTCCTTATGGCGGGAATATTGAAGGAGTGAAATCCGCTTCTTTGCTGTACTTTAAAAAAGATCCAGATCATCTATCACTGGCAGAAATAACAGCACTGTCTATCATTCCCAACCGACCATCTTCTCTTGTAATTGGAAGATCCAATGGATTGATAGTAGAGGAAAGAAACCGATGGCTCAGGAAATTTGCGGAAGAAGGAGTTTTTTCAAAAAAAGAAATAGCAGATGCGCTTGCAGAACCTTTGAATGCCAGGCGCAACATCGTCCCACATTTTCTTCCTCATCTTTCCTATCAACTTAAAAAGCAAAGCAGCAAGGAATCCATTCAAACCAATATCGTTTTAAACACGCAACTTAAAATCGAAAAGCTTGCTGAAGATTATATCCGCTCGTTAAGATCAGGCAATATCCGCAACGCATCTATTATTGTGATCGATAACAAAACACACCGGGTGATCACTTATGTAGGCTCTGCAAATTTTAAGGATACTATAGATGGAGGGCAGGTAAATGGAGCCGCAGCAATCAGGCAACCTGGAAGTACTTTAAAACCATTGTTGTACGGATTGTGCTTTGATGAAGGTTTGCTGACTCCCAAATCCATCATCACGGACGTGCCGGTAAATTACAGCGGTTATGCTCCTGAAAATTATGATCGTAAATTCAATGGCAATGTAACAGTGGAATATGCACTCGAGCATTCACTGAATATTCCTTCTGTAAAAAGCCTGCAGCTATTAGGAAAGGACCAGTTGATTAACCATCTGGCAAGCTGTGATTTCAAACAAATTAAAAAAGACCGGGGAAAGCTTGGCCTATCCATGATCCTGGGAGGTTGCGGTGCAACACTTGAAGAACTCACCGGCCTGTTTTCCACCTTTGCCAACAACGGAATTTATTACAGTCCTCAATACACGCGTGATGATTCTGTTTCCAAATCACAAACCATAATTTCTCCTGCAGCAAGCTTTATGATCACTGACATTCTTTCCCGCGTCAATCGTCCTGATTTTCCAATCAATTGGTCAATTACAGAGCACATGCCAAAGATTGCCTGGAAAACGGGTACTTCTTATGGCCGACGTGATGCCTGGAGCATAGGTTATAACCGCAATTACACTGTTGGTGTTTGGGTAGGAAATTTTTCAGGTACAGGAGTTCCTGAACTAAGCGGTGCACAAACAGCCACACCATTGCTTTTTAAAATTTTCAACACCATTGATTACGACAGCAACTCAGAATGGTATGAACCTCCAAAAGATTGTGAGTGGAGACAGGTTTGCAGTGAAACAGGCTTGCCGCCGGGGACACATTGCACCAATTTGATTACTGATTATTTTATTCCACTGGTAAGCACAACACTAAACTGCCAGCATTTAAAAGAAATAAGAATTTCAGCCGATGGCAGCATATCTTATTGTGAAAGCTGTTCGCCTGAATCTGGATTTATCAAAAAGCTTTTTCCCGACATATCCCCGGAGATGCAGAATTATTTTGAGGAGAATGGCATGCCTTATACTCATCTACCACCTCATAACCCTGATTGCGAAAAAATTTTTCGTGGCAATGGGCCTGCTATCACTTCACCCAAAAATGGCAGTGAATACCTGATTAATAAAAAAGATCCCGAACCATTGCAGCTAAGCGCCAGCACCGGGCCGGATGTGTCAAAAATTTACTGGTACATCAATGACAGGTTTTATAAATCCAGTCAGGCAGGTGAAAAGCAATTCTTTATTCCTGGTGAAGGACCGGTAAAGATCTCCTGTACCGATGACAAGGGAAGAAACAGGAATATCAGGATCAATGTGAGATACATCAATTTATAAATGCAAAGGCTTCAATCAGGAAGCTTTCTCCACGCTTCCGGAACCTGAAATATCTTTTGAAACCTGGGGATCGCCTTTATACACTACATTACCTGAGCCTGAAACTTCTACATCCAGTTTTTTGCTGGCATTGACCTCTGCATCTCCCCCGCCAGAAATACTGATCTTAATAGTTTCAGCTGCCAGGTCAAAGCATTTGATCTCACCTGATCCGCTTACTGTTGATTCGAAATTGGTGGCGCGGCCTTTTAAATTCACTCCACCACTACCAGATACTTCAGTTTCAATTGAAGGAAGGTCAACTTCCATTTCTATATTCCCTGATCCGCTTACACTCACATTCATCGGTTCATTGGATTTGATCAATCCCTCGCTGATGATGTCACAGGCACCTGAAACATCTATATCCCTGAACAAAGGAGCAGAAACATAAACAACAATGTCTCGTGAAGGATCCAGGTTGTAACCATCCCTGCTATGAATTACCAGCTTATCACCGGTAACGAATGCTTCAATGTATTGTTGAAGGTTCTGGTCTGTTTCAATGCTGACACCATGAGTAGCAGCCTGCCTCACACGTACTGTGATGGAACCACTGACTTCAACACTATTAAAATTACCTGCAGAACGTTCCTGTTTAACAACATTGCCATCACCATAAACTTTTTCTCCTATGCCAAGGAAATGACAGGAAGCAAGACTGATCAATAAAAAGCCCAGAATTATTATTCTCATAACTGTTGGTTTTGGTATCTGACGATGGTGATGCAAATGAGGTTACAAAAAAACTTTCGTCTTTGTGCTGGCCTCTTCTTCAATAAAAATACTGCTTTGCTTTTATCTTCGCCTACATGAACCCAATTGCATTGATCACCGGGGCCACGGCCGGATTTGGAGAAGCCTGCGCCATTAAATTTGCCAGCAAGGGATTTCACCTCATTCTCAACGGCCGAAGAAAAGACAGGCTGGAAGATCTGAAACAAAAACTGGAGATTGAATATGGCATTTCCTGTTTTCTTCTTGCCTTTGATGTACGTGACCAGCAAGAAGTGTTTCAAAATATCAGCCTCCTTCCTCCCGAATGGCAGGAAATAGATGTTCTCGTGAATAATGCCGGACTGGCACTCGGTCGCGATCTTTTTCAGGAAGCCAGCCTGGACGACTGGAATGTAATGATAGATACCAATTTCAAAGGACTGGTGTATGTTTCAAAAGCCATAGTTCCCTTTATGATCAGGAGAAATAAAGGTCATATCATTAATATTGGATCCATTGCCGGAAAGGAAGCCTATGAAAGAGGAAATGTTTATTGCGCCACCAAGGCAGCAGTGGATTCGCTAAGCCGTGGTATGAGAATGGACCTGCTTCCTTATCATATCAAGGTCACTGCCATACATCCCGGTGCAGCTGAAACCGAGTTTTCCATTGTTCGCTTCAAGGGAGCCAAAGAAACAGCCAGCAAGGTATATGAAGGCTATACCCCTTTGAGTGCAGCAGATGTGGCAGATGTGGTATATTATACGGCTTCGCTGCCTCCTCATGTCTGCATCAATGAATTGATTGTAACTCCAACACAACAAGGAAGCGCCTATCTGTTCAACAAATCGGGAAACTTGTAAAATCTTTATAATTCCCTAACAGCTATCTTATTCAGGGAAAGCTAAATTTGTCCTTCCTTAATTTTTGGATCCGGGTAAGGAGGCAGCTGGAAAAAATCAACTGATGACTTCCATCTGAAAGATTTTTACCCTATTTTGTCCATGTTAAGCTCAATATCTTATAAAACCATGAAAAAGCTATCCTTCCTTCTTGCCATTTCCTGCCTATTGATATCCTCTTCAATTTTCTCACAGGAAGTGATCCGCATGCAGCCCTGTAATGATACTTCTATTCTCAGGCAGGCTGATAGTGTGAAAGCAATTTTTGAATCCCAGGGATTTACCGTTTTAAGGGAGGCTTCCATTGCCATGGAAAGCGAGTACGAAATGCCCGTGGTGGTACAGCTGGAAGAACATTCCCTGTATCATGTGGTATTTATTGGCGACTATAGCTCCAAGCTTTATGAAGTAAGGATGTACGACTGGGATGAGAAAATGGTGGTTTACCAGAAGAAACAATGGGGTGATGTGGATGGCAACGTGATCTCCTATTCCTATATTCCCAAGTTTACAGAATTCCATATGATAAAGCCCGTACAGGTCAACAAGAAAAAGAAAAAAATGTGTGGGTATATTATCCTGCTTCAGAAAACGAAAAAGCCCTGATTCCTTCCAGGTCTCAATTTCTGTTTACGCCTGATTCCTTCAGATTATAAAGCCGGGGTCCTTACCCATGGGAAGCGAAGAGTTGTGCACCTTAACCAATGTCAGGTTTTCTCAAACCTTTTTAGGATTAACTTTGCGCCCGAACTTTCTTAATTATAAAGGAATAATATATCATGAGCCTTTTTGAAGCCCAATCCAAAGAATTTCAGCGTCGTCATGTGGGTCCCAATGAAAACCAGACGAAGGAAATGCTGAAAACCATCGGCGTTAACAGTTTGCAGGAATTAGTGGACCGAACCGTTCCTCCAGCCATTCGAATGAAACAGGACCTGGACATTCCAGCCGCCATGAGCGAAGCAGAATATCTGGAACACATCAAAGAGGTCTCTTTAAAAAATAAGGTTTACAAAAATTATATCGGGCAGGGATACTATGATACCATCACTCCAGCAGTGATACTTCGAAATGTTTTCGAGAATCCTGCATGGTACACCCAGTACACTCCTTACCAGGCCGAGATCTCACAGGGACGCCTGGAAAGCCTGCTAAATTTTCAAACCGTGGTCAGCGACCTTACTGCTCTTCCTATTGCCAATGCTTCTCTTCTTGACGAAGCAACAGCAGCAGCTGAAGCCATGACCATGTTCTTTAATTACCTGAACAAGGATACACATCATGTAACCCGAGCAAAGTTTTTTGTTGACAATGAGGTCTTTCCTCAAACAAAGGATGTTGTGATCACCAGGGCAGTATCTGTAGGAATTGAAGTAGTGTTTGGCGATTACAATCAGGCAGCAATTGATGAAAATTATTTTGGAGCACTGGTTCAATATCCAAATGACAAAGGTTCTGTGGAAGACTACAGGAATTTTATTAAGAAGGTGCACGAAACAGGGGGCATGGTTGCTATGGCTACAGACCTGCTAGCCCTTACCCTGCTGACACCTCCTGGTGAGTTAGGCGCTGATGTGGCTTTTGGATCTGCGCAGCGCTTTGGCGTTCCACTTGGTTTTGGTGGACCACACGCAGCTTTCTTTGCTGTGAAAGATGAATTCAAACGCAATATTCCAGGTCGCATTATTGGAGTAAGTGTTGATGCACAGGGAAACCGCGCCCTGCGAATGGCCCTACAAACAAGGGAACAGCATATCAAGCGTGAGAAAGCAACTTCAAATATTTGTACAGCACAAGCACTTTTGGCCAACATGGCTGCCATGTACGCCGTTTATCATGGTCCCGATGGCTTGAGAAATATTGCCAAAAGAGTTGCCTTGCTTACACAAACGCTGGCCATTGCCCTGGAAGAAAGAGGAATGACCCTGCTGAATGAATATTTCTTTGATACGGTTGTGGTGAAGGTAGATAACATCAATGCCATACGGGAAAAAGCAGGAAGGCAACAACTGAACTTCCGCTATTATAATGAAAATCTCATTGGCATCTCACTGGATGAAACCACAACACCATCAGATCTGTTTGATGTGATCAATTCCTTTGTGAATGATGTTGATCCTGTTGATTATGCTATTGATTATGAAGGCAGCCTTGATATCATTCCTACAGCACTTACCAGGACTTCTGAATACCTGACACATCATGTGTTCAACACTTACCACAGCGAAACGCTAATGATGCGCTATATCCGTTTGCTGGAAAGCAAGGATTTTTCGCTGGTGCATGGCATGATACCTCTGGGTAGTTGCACCATGAAGCTGAATGCTGCTTCTGAAATGATTCCTTTAAGCTGGACTCACTGGAGCAAGATCCATCCTTTTGCGCCTAAAGACCAGGCAGAGGGCTATCATTTTATTGTACGCGAACTCAGTAAGTATCTCTGTGCGATCACAGCCTTTGATGCCTGCAGCCTTCAGCCTAACAGTGGCGCCCAGGGTGAATATGCTGGACTGCTGACTATAAAAGCCTACCACGAAAGCAGGGGTGATGATCATCGTAACATAATGTTGATTCCCATCTCAGCCCATGGCACTAACCCTGCATCTGCGGTGATGTGTGGCATGCAAGTAGTTGTAGTGAAGGCTCTTGAAAACGGTTATATAGATGTAGAAGATCTGAAGGCGAAGGCCGCACAATATACAGACCAGCTGGCAGGTATCATGATCACTTATCCTTCCACTTATGGTGTTTATGAAGAGACAGTAAAAGAGATTACAGAGATCGTGCATCAATATGGCGGACAGGTATACATGGATGGAGCCAATATGAACGCACAGGTTGGACTCACTGCACCTGGTTTGATCGGGGCTGACGTGTGTCACCTGAATCTACATAAAACCTTTGCCATTCCTCATGGTGGTGGTGGTCCCGGCATGGGACCAATTTGCGTGAAAGAACACCTGGCTGCTTTTCTTCCCGGTCATGTTGAATTAAAAAATGCAGGTACACTGAATAAAGCAAAAGGAACAAACGCAGTAAGCGCAGCTCCTTATGGTTCTGCTTCCATCCTGCTTATCTCTTATGCCTACATAAGAATGCTGGGTAAAGAAGGTGTGAGAATGGCTACTGAATATGCGATCCTGAATGCCAACTATATGCTGGCAAGATTGAAAGAACAATTTGATATTCTTTATACCAATCATCATGGCGCCTGTGCACATGAATTTATAGTTGATCTGAGACCATTTAAAAGATCGGCTGAAATAGAAGCTGTGGATGTTGCGAAAAGGCTGATGGATTATGGATTCCATGCACCAACACTTTCTTTTCCTGTTGCAGGTACCATTATGATTGAACCAACAGAAAGTGAAGACAAGGCAGAACTGGATCGCTTCTGTGATTCTTTATTAAGCATTCGCAGAGAGATCAGCATGATTGAAGAAAACACCATGGACAGAAAAGATAATCTTCTGAAGAATGCACCACACACACAATTTGTAGTGTGCAGTGATGAATGGAAAAAACCATTTAGCCGGGAGATGGCTGCATTCCCAATGGAAGAAATAAGACTTAACAAATTCTGGCCATCTGTTTCAAGAGTTAATGATACATATGGTGACAGAAATCTAATATGTGTTTGCCCTCCAACAGAGATTTACGCAGAAGCATAAGAGTTATATCTAATCTGGAATAAAAAAACCCTGCATTTGCAGGGTTTTTTTATGAATAACGCGTAATCCTACTTGAAATGTCATGGTAAAAACTATATCTTGTAAAGCCGTCAATACCCAGTATAACTGCTATTCATATTCTATGGAACTAATTCTAGCCAAAATATCTTATCTGAATCAAAGATTCAGATCAATTGATCTCTCTGGGTTTTTCCCATTCATGCGTAAGACTTTTGCCAATTTAATAGAACATATCAAATCAATTGGCTTTGATAAAAACATGGATGAATACGAACGCCGTAAACTGCGTGTATTCAATCTCCTGAATTTTTTCCAGCTTCTGGCAGGAACACTTATACCATTGATTGGTTTATGGCAAAATAATAGTCTTCCTATTAAGATCTGGCTGTTGGCCTGTCTGCCATCCCTGATCAGTATTTCAGCCCTTGTCTTTAATCATTTTAAAAAATACCAGACCTCGCAGTTAACTTATTTTATTCTTTATCCATTTTTCACGGGCTTTGTTTATTTACAGGGAATGAACAGCGGCATTGAATTGCATTTCATTTTATATGGAGTGCTTGCCGTTTTCTTTTTGCAGGACATGGGTTATATGCTTTTTACCATTGCTCTTACCATGGTTAATTATTTCATGCTATCAGTTCTGTTGAAAGATTTTATCTATGAAGTAAAATCAGAAAACCGCCTCTTATTTTTCTTCAACCACCTGTTGGCACTTTCATTTATTTTTTACGGACTTTTCCTGATCAAAAAAGAAAACACAGGATACCAGATCAAGATACTTTCGAAGCAAAAAGCACTTCGCAAAAAAAATATTCAAATCAACAGGCAAAAGGAGATCATATCTGAAAAGATCAATCTCTTACAGGACCAGAAAGCTGAGCTTGCGGAACTGAACAACCTCAAAACAAGGGTCTTCTCTGTGATTTCTCATGACCTGAAATCTCCCATGTATGCCTTAAGAAACCTGTTCAAGAATATTCATCAAAAAAATATCCCGGCCGAAAATGTGAAAGATATGATCCCTGAGGTGTTGATGGATCTGAACTATACCATTGGCCTGATGGAAAATCTTTTGCAATGGTCAAAAACTCAGATGCAGTCAAATGTGGTGAAGCTGGAAGACATTGATATTTCCAAAATGATCAGTGACGTTACTCATTTATTGAGACTGCAGGCTGAAGCCAAACAGATCTCCATAGAAACTGCCAATTTCGAACCCGTATACGCATTTGCCGATAAAGACATGATCAACCTTGTATTGCGTAATCTTGTATCCAATGCCATTAAGTTTACTCCTCAACATGGCAATATTGAAGTAGGCGTGAATGAATTTGAAGGATTTGTTGAGGTCTATGTCCAGGACTCTGGAGAAGGAATCAGCAAGGAAGCTCTCAAGAAAATAAACGAAAATAATTTCTATTCCACTAAAGGTACAGCCAGTGAATCTGGTACTGGTCTCGGACTCATGCTATGCAAGGAATTCCTTTTAAAGAATGGAGGGCAGATGCATATAGAAAGCGAATTAGGAAAGGGTAGCATTTTTTCATTTACACTTCCACAGTGTTCATAAGATCTATTTAAGAAGATCTTTTACCAGGAATATAGAACTGCGTGCAGTGATAAAAAAGTCTTTTCCAGTACTTCCACCCCAGCAGGCATTAGCTGGTATGAATGGCAAACGGATCAATGCTGTTCTTTCTCCCTTACTATTTAAAATGATGATGCCTTCCTTACTACAGAGGAAAATATTTCCATGATCGTCTATCTCAATTCCATCACTATTTTCTTCAGCAAAAACCCTGATGAGATTATGCGTATCCACATCATATAAAAGAATGAATTTCTCAAAAGCTTTGCTGGAGCAGATGTATAATTGTTTTTGGTCAGGAGACAAACAAACACCATTGGGATATTGATACTTTTCAGAAACCACAGAAAGCTTTCCATCCTGATAACAATAAACAGCAGCCCTGTCCTGGAACCTGGCCGGATTCAACCTGCCATCCTTTAATCCATACGGAGGATCACTAAAATAAATGGATCCATTGCTGTGGACAATCAGATCATTGGGACTGTTTAATAATTTTCCTCCGTAGGTATCTGCAAGGATTTTCATTTCATTCCCTTCATAAGCTGCAAGAGAATGACTACCATGCCTGCAGATCAGGAGTTCTCCATTATTTCCATATGCGAGACCATTGGATCCTGGCTGTTGCTGGTTAATATCATCATCATGTGGATCATCTGTACCACTATTTTCGATAAACACAGTTTTATTTCCCTCTTCATTGATCTTATAAATGCAGTTCGCAGGTATATCACTAAACAAATAATATCCTTCCTTATTCCAAACCGGGCCTTCTGTAAAAAGGCAATCATCTGCCAGCAGCCGGATATCGAAATCCGTCCGGATAATATTTTGCGCTTCGTTCCTGTAAATGGTAAGTGAAGGATGCATTTATTTTGACTGTGCCGCTAATTTAGAAAGTACTTTCCCGAGGTCAATCCCTTTTCCTAAAACCGGTTTAAATAAATCACCTTCCGTTTTTAACCGGTCAAAAATATTTCCTGCATGCCAGGTTTTGGAAGTTAATCCTTTCTTTAACTCACTCCAGTCAAGCGGTGTTGAAACCGGTACACCAGGTTTGGGACGAAGTGAATAAGGAGCTGCTGCTGTTTGTGTTTCCCTGTTTTGCAGGTAATCCAAATAGATCTTTCCCTTTCTTTTTGATGGACTGCGCTCCATGCTGGTGATCTCTGGCATTTCATGATTCACAAGAGTGAGCACCAGTTCTGCCAGTTGCTTTGACTGATCATAACTATACTTTGCACCAAGTGGAATATAAATATGGATGCCGGACGAACCCGAGGTTTTACAATAGGCTGCTGCTCCAATACTGTCTAGCACCTGCTTCACCAGCTTTGCAACATCCATCACCTGGTCGAAACTATTTGTATTATCAGGATCCAGATCTATCAGGCACCAGTCGGGTTGCTGCCAGCTTTGGGAACGTGAATGCCAGGGATGCATTTCAATGCAACCAAGGTTGGCCATATATACAAGGGTTGCTTCATTGCTGCACACCAGGTATTGCACGGTTTTATTGGTTGACTCACTGAAATCATCATGGGTTTGCATCCATGATGGCAATTTACCACGCTGGTCTTTCTGGTAGAAATTTGGACCATCTATGCCATCGGGATGCCTGTTGAGCGACTGAGGCCTGTCAACCATATAAGGCATCATGTATGGTGCAATAGCCATATAATAATTGATCATGTCTCCCTTGCGGAAACCTTCTTTCTTCCAGTAAATTTTATTGAGATTGGTAAGCTTTAATTCATGCCCATTCAATTGAATCAACTGATCATTTCCCGCTGTGAGATCAAGTGGATCAGATGCCGCCTTGCTTTTTGAAGCTTTTTTGGGTGAAGCAGATTTTGCTGTAGTCTTCTGTGCTGTTTTTCTTGCAGCATTCTTTTTAACAGCAGTTTTTTTTGAAGCTGACTTCTTAGTAGCTGCTTTTTTTGATGCTGCTTTTTTTGCAGGCTTCTTTATATTTTTTTTCATCATAGCCATATTCACAGCTTTTTCGAATGTAACATCTTTTGGTTTTTTGTCGGTCCTTAAACCCATAAAGATGGGATGCCTGGCCATCCGGTGCTTTGTCCATTCCGTAAATTTGATCTCACCTATTAGCTTTGGCTTCACCCAGGTTACCGGCATATTACCCTTGGGGCAATCTACAAAGGGACATTTTTCTGTTTTCAGCGGTTGAAGTCTATTATAAATATCCTCCAGACTTTTAGCAGTAAATCCACTACCCGTGTGGCCTATATAAACCAGCTGTTCTTTTTCATATAGCCCAAGTAAAAGAGATCCAAAATATTTCCTGCTTTTTCTTGGCTCCGTATAACCAGCAATGACCACCTCCTGTCTTTGGTTAACTTTTATTTTCATCCAGTCTGCAGTTCTTTCACCTAAATGGTAAATACTGTTTCCATTTTTTGCCATAATACCTTCAAGGCCCTGGTTCAAAGCTGCATTAAAGAATTCCCTACCCTTTCCAACTACATGATCACTATACTTGACCACTTCATCATCTTCTGGTATGATCTCTCTTAGTAAACGTTTCCTTTCAAGCAGGGGAAGCTGTGTAACATCATAGCCATCGATCCACATTACATCAAAAACAAAAAACTGGAGCCTGGAAGGGGAATTTTGCCAATTCTGTAAGGATTGAAAAACCGCCAGTCCATTTTCATCTACGGCTACAATCTCTCCATCCAGAACCGCCTTAAGTCCTAACTCGCGGAGTGCCTCTGTAACCGGTTCATATTTTTCAGTAAAAGGTTTCTGGTTTCTTGAAATCAATTCAACTTCAGAGTTATTACAATAAGCAACTGACCTGTAGCCATCCCACTTGATCTCATAAATCCAACTCTCATCATCAAAAGCATCATCTACCAAAGTTGCCATCATGGGCTGAATGGCTTCAGGCATGGAGGTTTTACGGGCCAGCGACAAAGATTTACCGAGCAGTTCTTTTACCGGCCGGGCTTTTTTTTTAGCAGTTGAAGATCTTGTTTTTGTTGCAACTTTCTTCTTTGCAGCAGATTTCTTTGCAGCAGGTTTTTTCACAACTGCTTTTTTTACTTCAACCCTTCTGCCAGCTGGATCTTCAGGATGTTTTACTTCAACACCATTATCTGCAGCTATCCTTGCCAGTGTTTTTCCTGATTTTACAGATTTGTTTTTTTCAAGAACACTTACTTCGGTTGCATATTTATCATTCTTCTTCACCAGTATCCAGGCATTCTCGCCCCTGCCCTTCATATGCAACAAAGCAAATTCACCCTTCAGCTTTTTTCCATGCATCAGTATTTTCAAATTGCCTGAATACAATTGCTTCAGCAGCATTTTCTCCTGCTCCTTCATATTCAGTCCTTCACCGCCGATAGGCTCATAGGTCCCTTCATCCCAAACGATTACTGTTCCACCTCCGTAATTACCTTCAGGTATGATACCTTCAAAATCACGATAATCATAAGGATGGTCTTCTACCATCATTGCCAGCCGCTTGTCAGACGGGTTGAGTGAAGGACCCTTGGGAATAGCCCAACTTTTCAGGACTCCTTTCATTTCAAGTCTGAAATCATAATGAAGATTAGTAGCATCATGTTTCTGAATAACAAAGCGAAGTGATCCCCTAGAAGATTTCTCCTTTCCTTTAGGCTCGGGAGTAACATCAAATTGCCTTTTCTGTTTGTAGAGCGATAAACTCATAGGCTTCTGGGAGAAAATTCTATGCCATAGGAAAGAAATTGTTCCAGACCATGTGGCACAAATTTGTTGTAATGTCATGTACAACAATCATCTTTAAATTTACTCTTTATGTCAAACAGAAAAATGAATTCTGCTTCCATTGGTGATGAAAACCGATTTTTCCCAATTAACCAGGATGGTAAAGGGAAAGTGGACAATCAACCCGTTTCACTGCAAAGGGATGAAGAAGATGAGATCGAAGATGATGAATTGACAGAGGAGGACTTTGCTATCGATGAAACGGAAGAGGACTCGGAAGATGATCAATAAAAAAAATGCCTCCCCGGGGGCATTTTTTTATAAAGATATTTCGGCCTCTTAAGCTCTTTTCTTTTTATGAGGTTTTTCATCAAGGCTCTGTCGCAGTACTTCCATCAGGTCTTTAACTGTTGCTGTAGTCTTTTTAGGTTCAGCAACATGGATCTGCTTGCCGGAAGCCTTGGCCTTGATCACCTTTTTCAATTCATTGACATAAGTATCCTTGAAAGCTGACGGATCAAATTTTTCTGTAAGCTGGTTGATGAGCTTAACTGCCAGGTCAACCTCTTTTGCAGTTACTCTTTCCTTGTTTTCCAGTTCGGGAACAACACGCACTTCTTCTTCATAACGCATCTGGTTCAAAAGAAGAATTCCATTGTATGCTTTGAGTGCACAAATATGCATCCTGTTGCGTAACATAAACTCAGCCAGTCCAACGGTTTCTGTTTCTTCCAGTGCCTTTACCAAAAGCTTATAAGCCTTATTGGCTTTTTTATCCGGCAAAACATAATAAGGCTTCTCGTAATAGATGGGATCGATCTCTTCTTCTTTTACAAACTGAACAATATTAATGGTTTTGGTTTTTTCAGGACTGGCCCTTGCAAAGTCTTCATCCGTAATCACAACATATTTTCCCTTGGTATATTGAAAACCTTTGACAATATCCTTCCAGGGAACTTCCTTGCCGGTTTTTGTATCGATCCTTGCATAACGGATCGGAGCCATGTCCTTTTTGGAGAGCATGTCGAAGTCAAGCCTTTCTTCTGTTTCTACTGCACTGTTGAGTTGAACGGGTATATTAACAAGACCAAAGCTGATAGCACCTGACCATATAGACCTCATGATAAAATATTTAAGAAGCGGGATAATATACTTCAGGCCTGTACGGGTTAGAATGACCCAGCCAGCTGGTGAAAGTTCCGAAGGCATTTTTCCACCAGGATGATTTTACCTTCGCACTGTTTCTTTCAAAATATTCAGCCTTCATGATCTTCACTTTCACCAGAACCATTTCATCCAGGGACAATTGTGTTTGATCTTCAGGAAGTGAAACAAATGCATTTATCTCTTCTGGATCTGTAA
Organism: Bacteroidota bacterium; assembly: GCA_023386045.1. GTDB lineage: Bacteria > Bacteroidota > Bacteroidia > Chitinophagales > Chitinophagaceae > Flavisolibacter. The sequence continues at coordinate 49,311 of JAEWKK010000030.1, read as the reverse complement.
CTACCCAGCCCTTTCCTGATACCTGAAGGAAATAAGACATTCCTTTTTTATAGAAGTCCAGTCTTACAGGAAATTCCTTTTCAAATTCTTTCAGGCTTTGCCTGGGTTTCTGAACGAAGAACCATACATATCCATAATCGTCTACCTTCAAGGTAGTTACAATTGAAGTAGGTAATTTAAGAATAGAATCGCTTTGATTGAAGAAAATGGCACTGCCTATCTCTCTGATCTTTTCCTGCAAAAAGCTGAACTGTTGCTGGTTGGCTGCTGTCGTTGTCATAACGCTTTGTTTGATGAATAATCAAAAGGATCTGCCGTACTAACTCCAAATTAAATACCATAAAAAAAAGAGACCAGCTTATAGAACCGGACGCATCCCTTGTGTAAAAACCTCTACAGATCGCTGTTTATTTTTGAAGGAGTTCTTTTTTTGATGGCATTATTTTTATTATGATAAGAGCCTATACTTTCATTTTTAAAAATTGTTTTTATGCCAAGGAATACAAGTACAAGCAGTACTAAAAAAAAGTCAGGTACCTCTTCTGCCAAGAGTGAAGAAACCATGTTGAAAGAATTATTTATTGAAGAGCTGAGAGATATTTATTGGGCGGAAAAACATTTAACCAAAGCGCTGCCAAAGATGCGCAAAGCCTGTACTTCAGAAGAACTTGCTACTGCATTTGATGAACACCTTGCAGTAACTGAAGGACAGATCGAACGTGTAGAGCAGGTATTTGAATTACTGGAGATGACGCCAAGGGCTAAGAAGTGCGATGCAATGGAGGGTCTTGTAAAAGAAGCACAGAGCATTATGGAAGAATTACCAAAAGGCTCTAATGTGATTGATGCAGGATTGATCATTGCTGCTCAAAAAGTTGAACACTACGAGATAGCGGCATATGGCAGCCTGGTTCAACTGGCCAAAACCATGGGAGAAAACGAAATTGCTGATCTTCTCAACGAAACACTGGAAGAGGAAAAAGAAGCCGACCAGCTGTTAACGGAACTGGCAGTTAGCGGTATCAACCTGGGTGCTGAAAACGAAGCAGAATAAGATATCATATCCTATTTTTAAATAGCCAGGCCTGTTTGGTCTGGCTTTTTCATTATTGAAGAGGTAAAATGATCATAATGAAAAAAGAAAATGAGCATGTAGACACAGAACTGGCAGAAGATATCAATACTGAGATAAAGGTGAGCCGGCGCAGGAACAGGAACGGCTTCAAGAAAAAATTTGAAAATGCTTCGTCCGCAGTAACACGTGCAACAGGATCTTCAATTGCTTTCCTGGTAGCCCTGATCGTTATCATTGCCTGGGCTGTAACGGGCCCCATTTTTCATTATTCCGATACCTGGCAACTCGTGATCAATACAGGCACCACCATCATCACCTTTCTCATGGTATTTATTATCCAGCAGGCACAGAATAAAGACTCCCTTGCCATTCAATTAAAGTTGAATGAACTGATTGCCTGTGAAGAAAGAGCCAGCAACAGGTTAATAGATGTAGAAGACCTGACACAGGAAGAATTGGAAATCCTTAAAAAGTTTTATATCCGCCTGTCGGAGCTGGCGGAAAAAGAAAAAGATCTTTTTAGTTCACATTCAGTGGATGAAGCCACAGGTCAGCACCAGTATAAGTTTGAACTGAGGAAGAAAAAACAACAGAATACAAGTCATGGAAGAGAAAATTATTGAACTATCACACAAGGAATTTCTGAAGATCGATAAAGATTATGAAAAAGCGGCTAAGATGGCCGATCTTATCTATGTTAACGACAAATCACCTGGAATCAACAGGATCAGGAAAGGAAAAGGCTTTGCCTATATTTTTGAAAACAAACCCCTGCGTGATAAGGTGAAACTGGAAAGGATCCGCAAACTCGCCATTCCGCCGGCATGGGAGCAGGTATGGATCTGCCCAAAAGAAAACGGACATATACAGGCAACAGGAATTGATGTACGTCAGCGTAAGCAATACCGTTACCATCAATTATGGCATTTATTACGCAATGAAACAAAATTTCACCGGCTCTATGAATTTGGAAAACTCCTTCCTTCCATCCGCCTGAAAATAGAAGAAGACCTGGCCGCAAAAGAAATGAGCGAACAAAAAGTGATTGCCACTGTTGTGAGCCTGATGGAAAGAACTTATATAAGGATTGGTAGTGAGGATTATGAAAAACTCAATGGCTCTTATGGTCTTACCACACTTAAGGACAAGCATGTAAAAGTTGAGGGCGATAAGATTCATTTTTCTTTCAAGGGCAAAAAAGGAATAGAACATGACATAACGCTCAAGAACCGAAGATTAGCAAAAATGGTTAAGGAGTGTCGCGATATTCCCGGGAAAGAACTTTTCCAGTATTACGATGAAGAAGGAAACAAGCATCCCATTGATTCAGGAATGGTGAATGTTTATATTAAAGAAGCTGCGGGAGGAGATTTCACTGCAAAGGATTTCAGGACCTGGGCGGGTACACTGAACATTATTCGGGCATTCAGATCCATAGGTCCTGCAGAAACCGAAACCGAGCTTAAAAAAAATATCATCAGTGCTCTTGATGAGGTCAGCAAAAAACTGGGCAACAGCCGTACGGTTTGCAAAAAATATTATGTTCACCCCGGCATCATCAGGCTGTATGAAGAAAAAAATCTCAAACGCTATCTCGACGAACTCGATAAAATTGAACAACCTGATGAACTGACGGGTTTAACTAGCGAGGAAAGAGTGCTAATGAAAATTCTCCAGCAACTGGTCTGATCAAAACAATTTCATTTCCTGCTGCGCGAAGATTTTTTAGCACCTTTTTTCCTGGATGAAGTTTTTTTACCTGCTGATTTTTTGGAAGAAGTTTTCCGGGCAGATTTCTTTCCAGCTGATTTACGTGCGCCTGTTTTTTTAGATGCTCCTTTTTTTGATGCAGATTTTTTGGATGCAGATTTTTTTGAAGATGCTTTTTTAGAAGCTGATTTTTTAGAAGCTGATTTTTTAGAAGCAGATTTTCTTCCTGTTTTTTTTGAAGGAACTTTAGCACCTTCCTTACGGGCTTCAGAAAGTCCTATGGCGATCGCCTGTTTCCTTGAGGTAACCTTTTTGCCACTGCCGCTTTTTAATTTGCCTTTCTTTTTTTCATGCATGACTTCCTTTACTTTTTCGCCTGCTTTTTTTGAATACCTGGCCATAAAAATGATTTAGAGTCAGTAAATAATTGTTTCCACTTGAATGATATAAATCTTGTACCGTTAGTAATTCACTGGGGAATATTTATCGGTACGATTTTTTGAACTATTATCAAAAAAACAGCTATGGATAATGAAAAAGTAACGGGCATCATCAACGACCTGATCCGCATCAACCATGATCGCGTTGTAGGTTATGAAAAAGCCATTGATGAATTGAAAGACGAGGACGCTGATCTTAAAACTTTATTCCAGCGTTATATTACTGAAAGCAGGCAATATGCACAGGAGTTAACTACAGAGGTTCAAAGACTGGGTGCAGATCCTGCTGATGGTACAACCAATTCTGGAAAGATCTACCGTGTGTGGATGGATCTTAAAGCAGCCATCACCGGTAAGGACAGGAAAACGATACTGAACAATTGCGAATTTGGTGAAGATGCCGCGCAAAAAGCATATGACACTGCACTGAATGCGGAAGTGGATTATGAACCTTCAGTTCGTGAACTGATCGTAAGGCAGAAAGCCACACTGAAGGCTGGACATGATGAAGTAAAGCGTCTGCGCGATATGCAGGAAACAAAATAAGCTCTGGCTGAATAGGGCCGGTTTTACACCGGCCCCTTGTTTTTTGGGGAATAATGTTCCCAGCTTATCTCCCTATGCATTTTTATGTGCTTAAATTTTTTGGCAACATATTTTCTCTTTCACAGTAAAGCCAGCTTATGATCGTCAATGAGAACAACAGCATGCCATATATGAAAAGCCTGGCAACCTGTCTGAACCGGATGATCAATGACGGCTACGTAGAAGACTTTAAAGTAACTTCCAACGGATTGGAAGCGATTCATAATCACGCTTCTTACAGTCCGGACCAGGTGGAGGTAGTGAACTTCTACCGATTTGAGGGTGAATCTGACCCGGATGACAACGCCATTCTTTACATCATTCAAACTGATGATGGCACAAGGGGAACATTGATAGATGCTTACGGAACTTATAACGACTCACGGGTTACAGAGTTCATGAAAGAAGTTCAGTCCATCCATAAAAAAACTGTAAAACACTGACCATGACGATTACAAGTTGCCATTCACAGGCATGTTTTGATGCCTGGATACATTGCGAAAATATACTGTCAAGGATTCTCCAGCTGAAAGCTTCCCTCTCCAAACAGGTATCCAAAGTAGTAGATGAATGTGCATTGATCTGCATGGGTACTTTTCACGCCATGAAAAGCAGTTCTAAAAATATCCAGAGAATGGCTGTGCTTTGTGTAGGCATTTGCGAAGAATGCGCTGAGATCTGCGAAAGTCTCAATGACCAGGAATTTCACGCCTGCGCCAAAACCTGCAGGCTCTGCTCAGAAACATTGACTGAGATTGCGTTTACCAACCTACAATAAGGATTACAGTGATTTGATCACAGATTACACGGATCACAGATTACACGGATCATAGATTTCACGGATCACAGATTTCACAGATTACACAGATTGGGTTTATTCCGCAGGATAATCTTTAGTTGTTAAGCTAATTTTAGATACACCTAATAGTTTTACAACCTTACTCAATCAACTCTTACCACAACTTGCTATCTGATATAGTTTGGACGAAATAGATGAATCTAAAGTTCATTTTTAATAATGGACCAGGATCCCGTTCAACCCATTCCAGGTTTTCCCGGAACAATCACAATTACCTAATCATCTGCGTAATCTGTATATACTGTCTTTGCTCTTCTATTATTCGTTTTAATCTGTGTAATCTGTTTCTATATTTTATTCTGTGATTAAGTCCTAATAATTTGCGCTTCTAATCTGTGCAAATCTGTGTAATCTGTGATAAAATCCTAATAATCTGTGATTAAAAAAATGGCTACAGTAGAGAACTGTAGCCTTGCTGATAGAATGGACCGTGTATATGAGAAAGATTATAGTTATGCTCTTCGGATAATGCCCAGTAACAGTGCAATCACGGCAAGTACGATCAGCAGGTGAATCAGGCCGCCTGCACTCCAGGCAAAAACACCTAAAACCCAGCCGATAATACAAATGACAGCAATGACGTAAAGCAAGTTCCTCATACAAAGTTTTAATGAGTACGTATCTTCCTGTATCCATGAAAAAACATTGCCAGCATATTTCTCACAATTCCCCTAAGCTTTTGTGTAGAATCGGATCAGGGATAGATGGTTTCTGGGTAGGCTTTTCCCCAGCATATTTTCCTGAACAAATTAAAACTGAAGGTGTTTAATTTCAATTATGAAGTCAGTAAAAAGTACACCGGTCTTTACCATGCTTAAAGAAACAGCGATGGCTTTTTCTGAAGACAATGCCCTGAAACTAAGTGCTTCGCTGAGTTATTTTACCATCTTTTCAATAGGACCCCTGCTTCTTGTCATCATTTCTCTTTCTGGAATATTCCTGAGTAAGGAAACCGTGGAAGGAAGGTTATATAATGAGCTTTCAGGACTACTGGGCCCGGATGCAGCCCTTCAGGTTCAGAACATCATTTCCAGCGCCCAGGGCACCCATGCAACAACAGCCGGCGCTATCATTGGATTTGTCATACTGTTCATTGGCGCAACTGGGGTTTTTACAGAAATGCAAAGCTCTATCAATTTTATCTGGTCTGTAAAAGCCAAACCCAAAAGAGGCTGGCTGCAATATATCATCAACCGGCTGATATCATTTTCTCTGGTGGTAGGTCTTGGCTTCCTGTTGCTGGTTTCACTCGTGATTAATGCTTTATTGACCCTTCTGAATAAAAATCTTTCGGAACATTTTTCGGGATATAATCCTGAGCTATTCAACCTGGCCAATACAGTCGTGATCCTGGCTGTCATTTCCCTTTTATTCGCTGTCATTTATAAAGTGTTGCCCGATGCGGTCATCTCCTGGAAGGATGCCTGGATCGGTTCTTTTTTTACAGCAGGACTTTTTTTGGCAGGTAAATTCCTGATCGGCTATTACCTGGGCAGGGCCAATCTTGGAATTACATACGGTACGGCAGCATCAGTCATCATTATACTCACCTGGATCTATTATTCATCAGTCATCCTTTATTTTGGTGCTGAATTTACTAAGGTCTATGCGCTTCATTCCGGAGAAGGTATCAGGCCAAAAACAACCGCAGTATTTATTATAAAAAGAGAAGCTAAAGAGATACCTGTCTCCAGGCTGGATACTTAATCTTAAATCAGGGTCAGAAAATAACTGATCAACCTTCAATATTTCAGTTCCTAATGGCACAGAATTTTAATCTTCATAATAAGGGCAAACATTAAATAAGGTTTCTCCCCTGGATCTTTTTACAATAAGAACTGATCCAGTTAAAGCCACTTTTTATGAATACATACGAAACAAAACTGAGCGACCAGGAAGCAATTAAAAAATTCAAGGAACTGGTAGAAGAAGTAAACATATGCATGTTCACTACACTAGATGAACAATATACTCTTGCCAGCAGGCCAATGATCACATCTTCTGTAGATGATGAAGGAAATGTATGGTTCTTTACCAATGAATTTTCTGAAAAAATCAATGAACTATCAAAGGACAATGTTGTTCACCTGATCTACTCCCACCCTGTTAAAAATATTTATATAGATGTAAAAGGCAGCTGCAGCCTGGTGATCGACCGAAAAAAAATGGAGGAGCTATGGGATAGCAGTTTGAAGAACTGGTTTCCCCAGGGAATTGAAGATCCAAGACTTTGTTTGGTGAAAGTGACAACTGAAACAGCTCATTTCTGGAATCACAGTTCCAGCAAAATGGGTTTGCTTTTCCATATGATCCGATCTATCACCAAAGGAGATAAATACAAGGAAAGCGATAAAGGTCAGCTTAATCTTACGCCGCAGGAAAAGTGATAACAAAGGTTGTCCCCTGCTTCAATACAGAGGTTACATCCACAGAAGCTTTATGCGATTGCAAAATATTCAAAGTAGCTGCCAGGCCCAGGCCCATTCCATTTCTTTTTGAAGTGAAGTAAGGTTCAAAAAGACGAGAAATATTTTCCTCCGGTATGCCGCACCCATTATCCCTGATGGTAACAACCTGTACATCCTTTACCATATCTACTGATATGCCGATCTCACCTGTGTGAGTTTCCACAGCTTCCACGGCATTGATGATGATGTTCAGGAAGGCAATCTTAAGTTTTTCCTTATTGGCCATGATATAACAGGGCTCATTTGAATAGCGGATCTGCATATTCACATGCTGCAGCGTAATGCGATCCAGTGCTTCGCTGATGCTTTCATCCATGATGGCCTGGAGTGTGCACTTTTCAAATACCAGTTCAGTAGGCCTTGAAGTATCAAGCAATTCGGTAATGATATCTCCTATCCTTTTGCTGTTGCGCTGTATAATATCCAGGAATAATGTTGATTCCTCTTCAACCTGTTCTTCCGTTGTTTGCATCAGTTGCTCCACCGACATATTGATATTGTTAAGAGGATTTCTTACTTCATGAGCCAGCGTGCGCACCAATCTTCCGGTAGCACCAAGCTTCTCAAGCATTAGATTGGCTTTCTCTGCCCGCTTGAGATTTGTAATATCGTGAATCAGCCCCTGGTAATAGGCATCCGAACCATCAGCTGTTGCAGTGATGGATAATATGCAGGTTTTTTTTTCTTCAGTCTTTGTAAGAAATTCCAGTTCTATATCATTTACTTCGCCTTCATTGGTGATCATTCTTTCCAAGAGCTTCTTATCCCTCTCATCCTCTACAAGATCATATACCGTTTTTTGCACCAGCTCTGATTTGGTATATCCCAGCAAAGCCGAAGTAGCCATATTCATATCCTTGAAAGCGAGCGAGCGATCGGCTGTAAAGACGGCATCCTTGGAGAGCTCAAAAATATTCCTGTACTTTTTTTCATTGGCTCTTAAAGCCTTGAGATAAGCTGTTCTTTCCATTGAATAGCGGATGCAACGTTCCAGCTTATCGGTAGTAAGTTCTGTTTTAACAAGATAATCTGTGGCACCCATTTGAAGGGCTTCAATATCAAGATCTTTATTGCCCTTACCTGTTAGCAGTACAATAGGTTCTTCCCTTCCAAGCCTCACAGCTTCTTTTAAAAAATCAAGTCCTGTTTTTGCACCCAGCCGGTAATCAACAAAATACATATCATACTCGCGGTTCTGCAAGTGCTGCACAGCATCATTAAACCGGTAGCACCAGTCTATCTGCACCTGGTATTCCTGTATCTGGCGCAGGTATTCAGAAGTAATAAAGAAGTCATCTTCATCATCATCAATAATCAGGATCTTTACAAAAGGCTTTATGGATGGCATTTCTTATTCTAATTTACCCGGCAAGATTATAGAAAATAAACAACCTGCGTGATTATTATTGACTATAAAGTTTCCATCATGAGATGAAATGATTTGCTGGCAAAGAGCAATCATTTCACTATTATGCGCTTTACCAACAATTCCTTCGGAAAGATTGGTGTGGAAGCTGAGGAGATAATTTTTATTGTGATTTGAACCAACAGGGCTATCCGGTAAATTCCACTCTTCACACTTCACCAATAAAAAAGCCCTTGAGCAGGATGAAAAGCTTTTTGCGATCATTGAAGCCAGTGTATCAAAAAACAACCTCATTTGACGGGCATCACCATTCATGCGGGGCAGATGTTCACACCTGGTAATGATGTTAACACCCGCGGCATTCATAGCTGTTTTTAATGCCTGCGCCAACAAGTCATTCAAATGAATAATTTCATTACCTGCAGAAGCATCAGATGAGGAAAAGTTTCCGGGTACAGACAGATCAGCACTTGACATAATTCAATCTTACTGGTTGTTGAATTCCTGGTACTGCTTCATTTTATTGTACAGCGTTTTCCTGTCAATATTCAGCAACTTAGCAGCCTTGCTTTTGTTGAAATTCACTTTTTTTAGTGCCTTCAATATCATTTCATATTCAGCGTCAATGCTGGCGCCTTTTAAGGTTGTATCTCCAAATGACCTTGGTTTTTCAGAAACCTCCGTAAATGAAGAAGGCGTGGTAGCCATCTGAACCTCGGGCTCTGGTTGCTTTTCAAACTGAAGCTTACTGAAATTTGAAATCTCAAAAGGAAGTGCACTGGCTTCAATCTCTTCGCCATCACTTAAAAGTGTGGCTCTCTTGATTACATTTTTCAGCTCCCTAAGGTTACCATACCACACATAAGAACGGAAGATGTGTTCCACCTCGTCACTGAAACGCCTGATGTTCTTACCCAGTTCAGCGTTTGTTTGTTGAAGAAAGTGGTTGGCAAACAGCATCACATCATCGGGGCGCTGGCGCAATGGCGGTACATCTATGCTGAATTCATTGAACCTGTGATACAGATCCTCACGGAATTTACCACGACGAACGGCATCCCAAAGTCTTTCATTGGAAGCGATGATGATGCGTACATCCAGTTCAATATCTTTCAATCCTCCTACCCTGCGCATTTTTCTTTCCTGTACCACGCGTAATAAAGAGATTTGTATGTCGTAAGAGAGATTGGCAATTTCGTCAAGAAAGATGGTTCCACCGTTGGCCAGCTCAAAACTTCCTACTTTTTGATTCAATGCACCGGTGAATGAACCTTTTTCATGACCAAACAATTCACTACCCGCCAGTTCTTTTGACAAGGCACCGCAATCAATGGCAACAAAGGGCTTGTTTTTTCTTTTACTACGCTTATGGATCTCCTGGGCTATGGCTTCCTTACCACTTCCACTTTCACCATGAATGATCACGGTATAATTGGTTGGAGCTACCAGGTCTATCTGTTGCAATATTTGCTTGAAGACAGCTGAATCACCAAATATATATTCACCCGAAACTGTAACAGCGGGGCTTTTTTCCTTTGCAATGGCTGGCTTCTCCACATGGCGTTCGCCACCATTCACACCTACAGGAATGGTTTCGTCCCTGTTAGATGCTTCTTCGAGTGCTTTCTTGATGGTCACCAGGATTTCATCCGGGAATAAAGGCTTGGTAATATAATCGTAGGCACCCATCTTCATCACTTCAACAGCGATCTTGATATCGCTATAACCTGTAATGATGATCACAGGAAGGTGAGGATAGATCTCTTTTATTTTTCCCAGCAGCACATTGCCTTCCATATCTTCCAGTCGAAAATCACACATCACCAGAGCAGGTTCAGTGGTCTCTAATAATTCAAGTGCTTTTTTACCATTATAGGCTTCCAGCACTTCATAATTGTGGCGGGTTAGAAATCGTTTTAGCAAGAGACACATATCGCGGTCATCGTCGATAATTAAAATGGTTTGCATCTGGTCTATGTATTTTATGGTTCGTAATCAAATTTAAAAACTTATGCCCACAAGCCACGGACATGGGAAACCGGTATTTGCAGCTGTTCCCTGTATTTGGCAACTGTTCTCCTGGCTACAGAAAATCCTTTTTCTGCCAGTATCTTAACCAATTGCTGGTCTGTGTATGGATTGTGCTTGTCCTCGCTCTGTATCACTTCTTCAATAGCAGATTGTATCACCTTATTGCTGATCACCTGGCCCGACTGGTTGGCAATTCCTTCCGTAAAAAGGTCTTTCAACAGCAGAATTCCAAATGGTGATTCCGCATATTTATTACAGGTGATTCGCGACACAGTGGAGATATCCACTCCCACTACTTCAGCGATATTTTTCAGGATCATTGGCTTGAGCTGGTTAATATCACCTGTCATGAAGTAATCATACTGCATCTGCACGATGGCTTTCATGATCTTGAGCATGGTTGATTCCCTTTGCTGAACTGCATGTATGAACCATTGGGCAGACTGTAATTTGTTTTTGATGTACTGGACAGCAGATTTGTCAGTAGTAACTTTTGCATTGTTCTCTGCCATTTCGCGCCAGGAAGAATTGATGGATAATCCCTCAGAACGAACTTTATAAAGAGAAACTTCAATGGTATCACCATTGCGTGTGATCAGAAAATCGGGGAGTATGTTCTGGTTGATCGCTACGCCTTCCTGGATTTCACAGATCGGTTTCATCTTCAGGGAAGCAATCAGCTTGAGTACGATCTTCAGTTCTTCCTCGTCTATTGCGAGATGAATTCTTATCTTATCAAGATTGCGATTATGCAAGTCAGTAAAATGATTCTCCAATAACCTGATGGCAGTTTTCACATCAGGTCTTTTGGTATTCATACGGTAAAGCTGGATAAGGAGACATTCCTTAATGCTTCTTGCTCCAATACCAACAGGTTCCAGTTGCTGCACTTTCTCCAGGATCATTTCAATGAGAGAAGGTTCAACCCATTTATTCTGTTTGAAAGAATAATCTTCTGCCAGTGTAATCACATCAAGTTCCATCAAACCGAAATCATTGAGAGAATCAATGATAAATTCAGCCACCTCAATTTCTTTTTCATCATCTGAGGTAAGCTTATATTGATCCTTTAATGATTTGCGGTAATCAGAACCACCTACTACAGGACGCTCAGGAACCTTATCGTTGTGGAGGTAACAACTGTATTCCATTTTATAGTCCGGTATATCATCGTAACCATATTCTTCCCAGTCCTGGTAATCCTGCACGGAATCCTTGTTGAATTTTTCTACCATAGTATCAAACTCTGTCTTCTGGTCTTCCAGCAAGGGATTGTCTTCCAGTTCCTGTTGAATACGTTGCTCCAGTTCAAGTGTGTTCAAATGAAAAAAATTGAGCAACTGGATTTGTTGCGGCAATATTTTTAACCGCTGCTTCTGTGCAAGGTGTTGATTGATCATGTGCGGGTGATTGTTGGCTATACTTCTCTGGCAACAGTGACACCAAAATTTCCCAATCGGGAAAATAGTTTTAAATCATTCATTTTTAGGCCGTTAAGCAAAGTAATTAGTTACAACAACCTCAAATCAATTGAATTTTATTCTAACTGCAGCGCCTGATTGTTGAATTATCTCCCCACTTTGGGGAAAATATAAGCAGCCTTAACAATAAAAAAGCGCAGTTCCTGAAAGGCTGCGCTTAATGGTTAAGGGCAAATCTATAATTTAAAGCGGGTCAAACTCCCTGGGCTTGATTCTGTATTCAAAGAAAGAAGGGATCGGATAATGCTCGCCTTTGGGCGAAGCTGATGAAGGGTCGGTTAACTTTCTTTCTATTAATGGTTGTCTGCCCGGCAGTGGAATGGTTGGTACTCCGGAGGTCATGGTAGAGGTTACGGTAGCGTTAGTTGCTGATAAGGTCATCTTTTGCATGGCAAGGGATTGAGGTTTCTTTGAAAAATGGATCCGATAGGGCACACGTCACCCTGTATGGAGAGAATTGAAAAAATAGTACCATGAATATTTAAACGAAGGTTTGATTTAGAAACCTTTTTTTGGGTAGTTTTTAGTAGAAGGATTTCCTCAAACAAACCTTGAAATTTTAAAACTGCTCAGATTTCAATAGCCTGAGGAAAAAATGGTATGGTTATTTTTCGATCCAATGTTCTTCACCTTAAACCTATCATATGCTACGCTGGACATTGATTTTTTTAGTGGTTGCTATCTTTGCAGCCGTATTTGGCTTTGGCAGTGTTGCCATTGGTGCAGCCTCAATAGCCAGGATCCTGTTCTATGTATTTCTGATTTTATTTCTTCTGTCGCTGGTGGCTGGTGGTTTTAGAAAACTGGATTGAAGATTATTTTAAATAAGGGATGCCTTACGACATCCCTTATGCATCTTAAAACTAAAAACCTCCCGACTCAATTCTTTCACATCCGCCTGGTACTTCACACGCCGGGAGGAAATTTTTCTCAATCCATCCTGATTTTATTCCCTGCTATTCTATGATATCCTCGTCGAAACTATTTCCTTCGCTTGTATTGACAGCAGTCTGAGAAGGTGCATTCACAATTTTATTCTCCCTCTGTTCATTCACGATCACTTTTTCATCAGAACGACTGTCAGTTGGTGATGATTCTGCCAGTGAATCATCGCCTCCCTCTCTTCGGGGGGTTAAATCAGGCTGGACATCCTTACCAGGCTCCCCTGTTTTTTTGTCCTTTGGGCCCTGAAAATTCATGCTTTTCATATTCAATGTTTTAATGCAGCACTATTCTGAAATAAGTAAAAACTGTACCTATTTATAAAAAGCTGAAAAAGAAAAAACTACTGGATTATTTTCCTCATTCAGTACCAATAATGGAAGAACTTCTACAGGGGAGGATGAGTGGAAGCTGTAGCACCAGCAGACTGAGAGGATTTAGGTCTTAGTTTATTAAACATATCCCTGACCTTTTTGATGAGGGCTTTTCTTTTCTCTTCACCTATAATATGTGATGAGTAATTTTTTACAAGATATGGAACCAGTATCCTTGTGATCCAGCCAGCTCTTGCGAGGATAAATCTTCTGAGTAATACATCGATACCTAATTCAAGACCTATATTAAAGAAAGGAACACGGTTATCCCTGGTAAATATCTTCTGCACAGTATTAAAGACCTTTTTCACGGGCTCAAGATTTTCCTGGAAGCCGGCAAGGTCCTGCCTGATCAGAGTTTCCTGTGATTTTAACTGCAGCTGCAAGCGCTGTTCTTCCTGCAGCAGGTCTTCGTATGTTCGGATCTTACTCATATATTTTCGAGATAATCATATTTCTGATCAGGGGAACAATCACTTTTCTGCGAAGGGCAAAAAGTATCACACAAAGAAGCAGGAAAAAACCGGCTACGGCAAAGAATCCGGCAGCCCTGTTTTCAAAAAGATCTCCAAGCCACCATCCCAATCCAAAACCAATGAAGAAAAGAAAAAAGAAAGCAAAGAAAAAGGCTGTAATCCCAATAGTTATTGCTGCAGTTGCTGTTGAAGCACCTTTTACTGCTCTTGCCTTAGCTATCTGTACATAAGTATTTACATAATCACCCACGTGGTCTTTAAGGTGATTTACTTTAGTCTTGAGGTCTTCTTTTGGTTTAGCTTCTTCTCCTGTCGGCATGGTTTCCTCTTGCATAAGGTCTTACTTTCTGTAAAGATAAAATAAGCAGGCCCTTTGGCCTGCTAGTCAGTAGGATCAGCTGTAGCTTTCTTTTACGTTGTTGAATGCATTTCCAGCGGCCTTGGCACCTTTGGATTTCAGGTTGTCAAATTCGCCCTTTGCATTCGCAAAAAGATCTCCAAGCTGTCCGGCCCAGTCTCCTGCAGTGCTTTGCACTTTTTTCCTGAGGTCAGAACCTTTTTCAGGGGCAATCAGCAAACCAACAATAACGCCTGCTGCTGCAGCACCTACCAGTCCTAAAATAATCTTGGATTTTGTAGTCATAGTATTCCGTTTAAATAATGAGCAATATTTCCACTTAATTTAAAATAATCATACCAAACAGTACGGCAACATGAGCATTAATTATATATTGACGTTGATGTAGAAAAATATACATCAATCCTTAATTTTAGCCTGAGTTCAGTCAGGTGGTCCATTGAGTTTGGTATGATAATTAAAGGAATAATATATTGCTGATGACTTTATGACAACGCGGAAAAAGGTATTAATCATAGACGATGAAGTGGACCTCTGTCTTTTAATGAAGACATACTTCCTTCGAAAGAATTACGAGGTATATATTGCGCACACGCTGGCTGATGGCATTTCCCGCCTCAACCAGATTGTGCCTGATTATCTTTTCATTGACTATAACCTGCCCGATGGGCTGGGATGGGATAAACTCCCCGAGCTCTATCAGAAGTTTCCTGATATCCAGTTCCATCTTATATCAGCCTTCAGGCCAACAATGCCAACTGAACTTGATGGAGCCAAATTAACCATCTGGGAAAAGCCGATCAGCCTGAAATCACTCGATAATTTCTTTTAAATCAAATCATTTGGTTTTGTTTGCCACTTCGATGAGGAATTACCTCTATTGATGAGGCAATACTTGCACAATTACCTTCCATTACTTTCTGAAATAAAAAAATGACGGAAGCAATTCCGTCATTAACTCAATTTTAAAAAGTCTGATATATTCTATTTGCTTTTTCCTTTCCTGGCTATTTGAAAGGAACGAGAAATATTGAAGCCGAAGAAAATATCACCATTGCCCCAGTCGTATTCTGTTGCTGCCAGAAATGCTCTTTCATTCATTCCTTTGGAATTGGTGAAATGCAACTGAAATACGTGACCGCCAGTTTCAATATCAAATCCAACAGAAAGTGGATTGTGCAGTTTGGCTACTTCATTCTGGTTGACCACATAATGATAATCCACGTTCAATGAAATGCGTTTGCTCAATTTAATCCTGCCCCCAACTCCACCTGCAATCAGATCATTCTCATCGTTGACCGTGGGTACCAGGTTGCGATGAACGACCGTGGGCATTAATTGAAGCGTGAACCTGTCATTAAACTTTCTTCCCAAAATGAGCTGGCCGTAATAAGCCACCCTTGATGAAAAATAATTTGGTCGTGTTGGATCACTCCATTTTATGGTAGTCAAAGTGGAACCAGCTACTGCAACCAGGGAAAAAGGAATTGATCCAGGACCGGTGGACTGTTGCAACACTCTATATTTAAGAAAGCCGTCCAGTTCCTTGTTAAAGGTGCTGCGACCAATACCAACCGTGAAATTGTCAGTGATTCCGTAATCCAGGCCAAGCCTTACAGTGGCAGGTCCATCCAGGCCAAAAAATTCATAGCCACCTCCATTTACTCTTCCAAAGCGATGCAGAATGCGAAAATCAAGCACTCCAGGTCTTAGCATTTCCATGCTGTGCGACATGATCACCCTGGATGATTTAAAGGCATTGTATACTTTCTCTTTTTTGGGTTCATCTTTTTCAATTTGCCCAAGCAGGTCTTCTTCCTGGGAAAAAGACTGAACTCCAATAAGCATAAAGGAAAAAAAGAACAACAGTGTTTGTTTTGGTTTCATTCGGTTTAGCTTTTTAATGGTTCCAGTTTGCAATCAACAACAATCTTTACATTATTGGATACCTTATCTTTTACCACAGAAGGAATTTTGATATTGTAATCAGATAAAAGAATTGTAAAAGTGGAATTAGTTTCGAGCTTTCCATTGTCAACCTTGATCGTTCCTGTTGTTTCTATTTCCTTTGTCACACCATGAATGGTCAGGTTGCCTTTTACCTTTGCTGTATAGCTGCCATCTTTAGCATAATTGATCTCTGAATTATTGCTGACGGATCCCTTGAACTCACCCTTAGGATATTTATCGCTTTCAACATAGTTTTCATTGAAGTGCTCCTGCATCAGCTTTTTCTCAAACTCAAATCCCTTCATCTGCACTGCAAATTGTATGGCTCCTGATTTGGAATCAATAACTGCAGATACGGTTTTATTTTTTGCCTCAATATCCTCGAGTGGTGCTTTGGAATAAAAATCGATCTTTCCTGTTTTGGTATAAAACCTTTGGGAATAGGAAAATGATGCGATCATCAGAAACATCGACATAAGGCTCAGATACTTTTTCAACATGGTCTTTATTTTATGATTTTAAAATGCTTATTTGTTTGTGCTTTTTACCCCTGCAGAACGAAACTGTATAGTAGTTCCCAGGTCCGCCAGCATATCCTCAGGATCGCTACCGCCCCTGCTATAGCCACTGCATACTCCCTGTAAAACAGCTTCGGTACCAACCCTGATCTTTTTGTAATCCTCCAAATGTCTCCTGTCTAAACCAATTACAATTTCGGAAGGGTTACCTTCTGTTCCCAGAATTACTGCACCTGAACTGTCTATACTTTTTACATTACCCCGGATCTCCACCAGTTTATCAAGGTATAGCTTACCTGCAGACGCGGTATCTTTTTCGAAAGCTGCAAGCATAGTTGTTATATCGGTAGCTACATCAGGCTTCCTGTTTACAAGGTCTGGTGTTTTTTCATCATACTTCGTGTATGCATAATAGGCAGCCAGCGCAATGACCAGCAAAATCACAACTGTTATGACAGATCTTTTTTTCATACACTATTAATTCAATGCAGCTTTTATAAAATGAAATCAGTTAATTATTTGGAGTTCCCGCATCCATCCACACCTTAACTTTTTGGATATCACAATCAGACATTTTATTTCCACCCTGCGGCATTGGTTGAGGTCCTGTATGATTAATGGCTGGCCATAATTTCGGCATATTCAATACAAGGTCATCGTAGGTATCGAGGTGCACATTACCACTTGCAGAATTACCGCTATGACATCCGAGACAGCCATAACCGTTCATCAAGCCTTTGATGGTTGTTGAATAGGTAACATTTGAAGTATCACAGGTTCCATACAATAGATCTTCTGAATCATAATAACAACCAGATATTGAAAAGCTTGTTACCAGCGCTACAACTACAATCATACTAATGAATAACCTTTTCATAGATTTAATTATTTGGAGCCCCTGCATCCATCCATTTTTTTATTTGCGACAATTCGCAGGTGGAAAGTTTCGTTCCGTTTTTAGGCATGGCCGAATATCCTGCCATATGGTTAACCGCTCCCCAAAGTCTTCCATCATCAACTTTTGACTTTACACCTGAATGAGTTGAAAGGTCAATGCCTCCCGAAGCAGCAACACCACTATGACATCCCTGGCATTTATTGCTGATAATACCTCTTATGGTAGCACTGTAATTAACATTGGTTGTGTCACAGGTTGCACTTACACAGGAATTATTTTGAGCACCCTGCAATATCCATTTACGGATCACATCCTTCTGTGCTGCAGAAACAGGATTTCTCGGAGGCGGAGGCATACGGTCGTCGGGATCGGATTCATTGATCTTTTCCCAAATTTCACTGCCATTCAAATTCCAGGGTTTGACTTCTCCCCTGATACCTTCATACGTAGAAAGGATGATACCTTCCTGGTGAGAAGCCACATCATGACAACCACTCATCGCACAATTGGAAATGAAAATTGGCAGAACCTGTTGTTGAAAATAAACGGAATCCGGGCTGCAGCTATTTGTTGGCGGAGGGTTGGTTCCGCCTGTGTTTCCACCGGTATTGGAACCAGGAATCTCATGTTTGCAAGATATTGTTACCAGGACTATCACACTATAGATTATTGGCAGTATTAACTTGTTCAAATTTTTGCGATTTGAAGATTGGTCACCGCCGGAAATAAAATTGTAACCACAACTCTGTGGTTTTTTTGGAAAACGGAATTTCAGAAAAAAAGTTGCCTACCGGACTGTTGATCCTGGAGCGGCCTGGGGATCCGGGTTCACCAGGATCAGGCTACCGTCGGGTTGTTCCGCAGTAAGGATCATACCCTGGCTTTCAATGCCACGCATTTTCCTCGGAGCCAGGTTGGCTACCACTATAACCTGTTTTTGCAGAAGTGATTCGGGTGAAAAGTGCTGTGCTATACCGGATACTATGGTTCTTGTCTCAAAACCAAGATCAACTTCGAGCTTTAATAATTTATCAGCTTTTTCAACTTTTTGGGCTGCCACAATAGTTCCGATTCTGAGATCAAGCTTCCCGAAATCATCATAAACAATTTCGGACTTTAGCGACTCAAATGTTTTGACATTCCCTGTTGCTGTTGTGGATTCCTGTTCCATCCTGGAACGCTGAAGCCCCAGTTTCAATTTTTCAACCTGGTAAGCAACCTCGCTGTCTTCAATTTTCCTGAAAAGCAATTCAGGTGCACGAAGCGAATAACCCACGCTGAGTAATTTCAATTTCCCTGCATTTTCCCAGTCAAGCATTTTATCTACCACTTTCATCATATTAGCCATCTTCTTTGCCGTATTGGGCAGAAAGGGATTGATAAGAATGGCAAGGTTGGCACAGAGTTGCAGGCAAATGTGAAGACAATTATCTATTTCAGCCTGGGCTGTTTCATTTACCGATCCGTCTTCCTTTACCTGTCTTGCTTTAATCCAGGGTTCTTTTTCCTGCATGTATTTATTGCCACTTCGTGCCAGGTCTATTACCGAGAACAGTGCATCACGAAATTTATATTCTTCAAGTAATTTTTCTATCCTCTCTTTTGAAGATTCAATTTCACTCAGGATATTCCTGTCTTTTTCATCAACAATCTCATTATGAAACCTCGGTACTTTACCAGAGGTAAGTTTATGCATCAGCACAAATGTCCTGTTGACAAAATTGCCAAATATGGATACCAGCTCACTATTGACTGCATCCTGGAATCCCTTCCATGTAAATTCACTGTCTTTGGCTTCAGGAAGAATGGTTGTCAGATAATATCTTAAGGCATCAGCTAGTTGAGGGCCTCCATTTTCTTTTTTAATAAAATCATCTATGAAATCCTGCTGATCAAGTTTCCAGTTTCTGCTGGTACTCATCTTGTCGCCTTCCAGGTTCATGAACTCATTTGCAGGTACATTGTCAGGAACAATATATCCATGCAGGTGCAACATCACAGGGAAAATAATACAATGGAAAACGATATTGTCCTTTCCTATAAAATGAACAAGTTTGGTTTCTTTATCCATCCAGTAAGGCTCCCAGTCTTTTCCATTATTGATCGCCCATTGTTTTGTAGCAGAGATATAACCGATAGGTGCATCAAACCATACATACAATACCTTGCCCTGCGCTTCTGGTAATGGAACTTTTACTCCCCAATCCAGGTCTCTTGTTACAGCTCTTGGCTGAAGTCCACTGTCGATCCAACTTTTACACTGGCCAAGGACATTTGACTTCCAGTCGTTCTGATGTTCATTCAAAATCCAGTTGCGGAGCCAGTTCTCGTGCTTGTCAAGAGGCAGGTACCAGTGCTTAGTTAATTTTTTTACGGGAGGATTTCCACTGAGCGTGCTCACAGGATTGATCAGTTCATCAGGGCTTAATGATTTACCGCATTTTTCACACTGGTCACCATAAGCACCAGTAAAGCCGCAATTGGGACAAGTGCCCTTGATATACCTGTCGGCCAGAAATGTCTGAGCCGATTCATCATAATATTGCTCCGATTCTTTTATCTCCAGGGCACCGCGATCATTGAGGTAGGTAAAAAATTCCCTTGCTGTTTCATGATGCAGCGGGTTGGATGTTCGGTCATAAATATCAAAGGAGATGGAGAGGTCGTCAAAGTTCTGCTTCATGATCACATGATACTTGTCAATGATCTCCTGTGCTGTAGTACCTTCTTTAGAAGCCTGGATGGGAATGGCTGTACCATGCTCGTCGCTGCCACAAACAAAAACGACATCCCTTTTTTGAGCGCGCAGGTAACGAACATAAATATCAGCAGGCAGGTAGGCGCCGGCAAGATGACCAATATGTTTCAATCCATTGGCATAAGGAAGGGCAGATGTAATTAAATATCTTTTAGGTTGACTCATGTTGATTTCACTTTTTCTTCTCTGTTCATTTTCATTGCAGGTATACGATATTCACGAAAGCCGGTAAGGAACCAGTATCCTGCGGTTTGACAACAGGCCGCAAAAATACCGCAAAACCATCACCGCTTTTGAATTGGACGAACAAATGATAAATTGTGCATGATATGGACAGGAAACAATTTTTAGGGAATGCAGCTGCATTGGCAGCAGGAAGCGGACTTGGTTTTACAGGAAAATTAGGTATGGATGAAGAAACGGCACTGCCAATAAAAAAGCCACCCTACCTGAAACCGGGTGATGTGATTGGTATCACTTCACCTGCAGGGCCGGTAACACCCGAAGAAATATTGCCGGCAGTTTCGGTCCTGGAAAGCTGGGGATATACTATTAAGTCAGGCAATACAATTGGTAAAAAAGATTTCAATTTCGGTGGAACTGATGAGGAAAGACTTGCTGACCTGCAGCAAATGCTGGACGATCCCTCTATCAAAGCCATCATGTGTGCCAGGGGAGGATATGGTTCCTTGCGAATTGTAGACAGGATCAACTGGACAAAATTCAAAGCAAAACCAAAATGGCTGATCGGCTTCAGCGATATCACTGTACTTCATAGCCATATTCATACACACTGCAACGTAGCTACTGTTCATTCAAAGATGACCAATTCTTTTCCTGAGGACTGGACCAGGGCTGAACCCATGCAGATTGAAACCATTCTATCGATACAGGACGTGCTATGCGGGAAAAAGATGAAATATTCCATACCGGTTCATGAAAAAAACAGGATGGGAATTGCGGAAGGCATATTGATCGGAGGAAATTTAAAAACCCTGGAAACACTTGCAGGTACCGCTTCTGACATTAAAACCGAAGGTAAGATCCTGTTTGTGGAAGATACAGGCGAATATTTATACAGCATTGACCGGATGTTCTGGAATCTTAAAAGAACCGGCAAATTAAAAAAATTGAAAGGCCTTATCATTGGTGGCTTCAGGATCAAACCAGATGATCCGGGCGAAGAATTTGGAAGAACTCTTCAGGACATCGTCCTTGAAAAAATAAAAGACAGTCATTATCCTGTTTGCTTTGATTTTCCTGTTGGACACCAAAAAGCGAATTTTGCATTAAAATGCGGTGTGATGCACCGTTTACTGGTCACCGAAAATGAAGTAAGCTTAATAGAAACCTTATGATACAAATCCCGCCTTATCTTCAAAAAGGAGATACCATTGGCATGGTGGCTCCTGCAGGTTATATGCCCATAGAAAAAATGCAGGCCTGTATTGAAACACTGGATAGTTGGGGTTATACCGTGCAATTGGGAAGCACAACCCATAGTAATTCGGAAAATTATTTTTCCGGCACGGACGAAGAAAGACTGAATGACCTTCAATTGATGCTGGATGATCCCAATATCAAGGCCATACTCTGCGCCCGCGGTGGCTATGGCATGAGCAGGATCATTGACAGGATCAGCTTCAAAAAATTTGAAAAGGATCCAAAGTGGATCATTGGTTTCAGTGATATCACCGTGTTGCATGCTCATCTCTTCACCAATTATAAAACCGCATCACTGCATGCACCCATGGCAGCCGCATTCAATGATGGTGAATTCAATAACCAGTACATATTATCCTTAAAGAATGCGCTGGAAGGTCAGCCTTCGAAATACCTTTCTGCTTCTCATCCTTTCAATAGAACCGGCAAGGCAAAGGGACAATTGGTAGGCGGAAATCTTAGTCTTTTGGCACACCTGGCAGGAACGGAATCAGATATACGTACCAAGAACAAGATCCTTTTTCTGGAAGATGTCGGAGAACATTTATACAATATTGACAGGATGTTCATTCAACTGAAAAGAAGTGGTAAACTGGATAAATTAGCGGGATTGATTATTGGTGGTTTCACTGAAAACAAGGATACTGAAAGGCCATTTGGCAAAACTGTACATGAATTGATTTACGAACATGTAAAGGATTTTGACTACCCGCTTTGTTTTGATTTCCCGGTAAGTCATGAAAGAGAAAACTTTGCTTTAAAGATTGGTGTCAGTCATACTCTGCTGGTGGATTCAGAAAATGTTTACCTGACTGAACGTAAATAGATTTATCAAATCATGATCAATACCAGCTTTATACTTAAATACAAATGACCTTTACCCAGCTGGAATATATTGTATCACTAGACATTCACCGGCATTTTGCGGTTGCTGCGGAACATTGTCATGTTACTCAGCCTACGCTCAGCATGCAGATAGGCAAACTGGAACAGGATCTGGGCGTAAAGATTTTTGATAGAAGTAAGCAACCCGTTCTGCCAACAATGGCAGGGATGGAGATCATAGAAAAAGCAAGAAAGATACTGGCTGAAAGAGATGAGTTACTGGAAAAAATAAATGCGCGGAAAGGTATAGTTAATGGCGAGATCCGTGTGGGCATTATTCCTACACTGGCACCTTACCTGCTTCCACTTTTTGTAACCTCTTTCACAAAACGTTTTCCGGAAGTCAGGCTATTTGTAAATGAGTTAACCACCCAGGCCCTGGTTACTCAGCTCAGGGAAGGCCGCATTGATGTTGGCATACTGGTTACGCCTTTGCAGGAAGCAGGCATCTCTGAGGACGTTCTTTTTTATGAAGAACTGGTTGCCTATGTATCAAAGAATAACCTTGCTTATAAAAAAACCTATGTACTGCCAAAAGATATAGATCCTGATAAATTGTGGCTGCTTGAAGAAGGGCACTGCTTTCGTTCGCAAATCGTCAATCTTTGTGAATTGAGAAAGAAAACAAAAGGCGGAAGTCATTTTGAATATGAAGCAGGAAGTATAGAAACCCTTAGACGAATGGTTGATCTCAATGACGGCATAACTGTATTACCTGAACTTGCAACCATTGATATGACGGCCAGGCAGCAACAAAACCTTCGACATTTTAAATCTCCTGCACCAATGAGAGAAGTAAGTATGGTGGTGCACAGGCATTTTATAAAAAAGAAATTAATAGAAGCTCTCAAAACAGAGATATTAAAAGTGGTGCCAGAAAAGATAAAGAAGAACGGCAGGTCAGTTATTGTTCCCATCACTCACGATTAAGCAAGACCGAATCAATTGCTTTATTGAAATCCTCAAAAGACGATAAATTATTGTGTTCACCATTTTTGATGGTTACTAAATTGATTTTGGGAAATTCCCTTTTCAATTTCAGTGAATGCTGATAAGGAACAATGCCATCTGAAGTTCCATGAATCAGAGTTATAGGAGCCTTCACATTTATTAAATATTGAAAGATGGGAAAACGATACTTCGACAGAACCGCAACAGGATAGACAGGGAAATAATGTTTTGCAAGTGCTTCAATACTATAATAAGGAGTTTCAAGCAAGAGTTGAGCAGCCTCGCGGTTAGCTGCCACATAAGCGGCAACACCAGTTCCAATCGATTTACCATACACAATTATACTGTCTGGTGCTGTGGTTTCCCTTGCAAGATCATACATCTTTAAAGCCTGTTTATAAATAATAGTTTCAGAACGGCGGCCTGTTGTTTTTCCGAAACCAGGATAATCCAGCATCCATACTTCATATCCATTTCTTAAAAAAACAGAGGGATACTTCGCATAGTGCTCAACATTGTTCATGTTTCCATGATAAAAAAGCACGAGCCCTTTTTTTGCATTGGCAGTCCTGAATCTTACAATATTGAGATTAGCTCCTCCAAGATTGATATTGATTTCTTCAAATGGCTCTGTAAATGAATATTGGTGATCAAAATTCACCTTTTGAGGATGAAATAGAAGCTGGTCCTGAACAAAAAAAAGAACAAGACCCAAAAGAAGGTATACCAGAAAAATTCCCGTAAGCCATCTTTTCAATATCTTTTTCTTCCGGGAATTCATTCCTTCAAATATCAGATAAAAAAAATCCCGCCTGGGCGGGATTCTCAATTTGCTTTTATTGATACTTCGTGTAATAGCTTCTTAATCGATAGGTAAGGTCGTCCTGAATACGCTTTAAAAGTTCCTCCATGATCTGGTCTTCTGTAGGAGGGTTGTAATTGTTCTGGTTCAGAAGACTTTTATCTGATTCGCTTAAGGCCCTTTCATCACCGGTGAAACTTGCAAATTCAGCCAGCCATTTGTGTTCGCCTGTAAACCGGTCGTTCCAGATCATGCGCCCTTTTGTATCTCTTACGTTTACAAAAAGATCGCCCTGGGAAAGTAAGGTTCTCTTGGTGGAGGTGATGGTGGCATTCACTGTTGCATATTGCTTTACAACAGAGTCGGGCCTGTATACAATTTCTTTTACTACTACTTCCTTAGAAACCACCCTGGAGTTTTTGTTGTCGGTAGGCTGACCTACACTGATACGGCTTAAATTCAATTCAAGGATCTGATCAGGTGTAATGTCCTTATTTCTTGCTTCGCTTTCTGTGTAAAATTTCACGAACTCATTATTCATATTATATGTGAGTGTACGGATCACATCTCTTTGAAAGTTTTGCATATAGAGCATGGAACCATTCTGGTATCCACCATAATTCTGGATAGGTGAAATCACAACTTTTGTTACTGCAGCATCATAAACGCTGTCCCTTTTTTTCCTTAAATCAAAATCTTCAGGACGATAACGAAGGGCTACATTATACTCTTTGTAGGCTTCGCGGTAAGCTTTCTTGGTTCCCTCACCTTCCCATTTGACAGCTTTTTCTATATGGATATCAGCAGATTTATCACGATAAGTATTTACATAATCGGAATAATCTGTTGTCTTGATCATTTGTGCCACTGCAGGATACTGGTGAATAATATCGTAAAGCTTTTGCAGTTCAGCGTATTCCTGGTAGATCCTTTCATAACGGCTGTCGTTTTTAGCATTAGATAATATCCTTACCTGGTCTTCATGCTGACTGACAGCATAGTTGTAAGATTTTTGTACCAGGTCCCTGGTATCATAATCATATGGATCTTTCTGAAGTTTTTTGACGCCTCTTTCAATAGCATCAACGTAGTTTCCTTTCTGGTAAGATTTGCTGGCGGTTTTACAACTGTAGGCCATAAACAAGGTACAGCCTATGAGCAGTGAGTAGAATTTAGTCATGGTGTCGGTTTTTCCGTTGGATTCAAACTAAAGGATAAAGGTTATTTAATGAATGTTATTTGGTTAAGCATTAACAAACCCAACCAGGCAAAGAAACAAATTTGGAGGCTAAAATCAAAGCTGGTGTACCCAAAGAAATACTACTCTTTTAAAATATCTCTTATAAAATTATGGTACTCAGTGAATCTTGAAAGATTATTGTGCCCGCCTCCAACGATCCTGATCAATGTGATCTTCCTGGGATTGATTTTTTGCAAAGCCTCGCTATGTCTTAGTGGAATCAGCCAGTCTTTTGTTCCATGAATAATATAAACAGGACATCTGGCCAGGGCGATCCATTTATCCGTACGCAAATGATAACGCAATACATAACGCACGGGTAGTATTGGAAGGAATCTTTCGATCACTCTTGTAAAATTATAATAGGGCGAATCAAGAATAAGATACCGGGGCTGATTATCCGAAGCAAGTTTCGCGGCAAAGCCGCTTCCGAGGCTTCTACCGTAAACAATGAGGTGTTGCTCACTGTATTTTTCTGCAAGCCTGCTGTAAACAAACTGCATGTCGTTAAGCATATCCTTTTCACTGCGTCTTCCTGTACTTTTTCCAAAACCCCGGTAATCTACCAATACTACATCATATCCATAGCGGTAAAAATCGCGTGAATATTTTGCCCATCCTTTTATGCTTCGGGTATTGCCATGGAAATATAGTACAAGGCCTTTTGGATCAGTTCTATAAAAATGAAGGCCGTTGATCCTGACCCCTTCTTCAATATCAAAATTCAATTCATGAAAAGGAATATCATATTTGAACTGGAATCCGGGAAGAAGCTTTTCAGGTTTAAAGATGAAAATGTCCTGCAAAAAATAAAGAAGAACAGAAAGCAGCAGAATGCCGCCCATAATATAGTAAACAATGACAGGCAAATAGCAGGTTTGAGAAGTAAAATAGTAACTATCTGCAGGAAATTAATCTTCTATTCGTTTTAATTTAAGGTTGGTTACCGGAGCAACAATCAATGGGAATTTCTCAACAATAACAGTACTGGCATCCAGGCCAAAGCCCCTTTCTTCAGAAAGGCTCACATCTTTTAACCAGAAGTGGAACTTCATGATCAAACGTTCTATAATTGGAAGGTCATTATCCTGGCTCAGGTATTTTTCCATTACCACAAAGGAAAAATCGCCAA
This sequence comes from Bacteroidota bacterium, assembly GCA_023386045.1. Lineage (GTDB taxonomy): Bacteria > Bacteroidota > Bacteroidia > Chitinophagales > Chitinophagaceae > Flavisolibacter. The sequence goes on along the minus strand of JAEWKK010000030.1, from coordinate 22,569 downwards.
CAATATTGCTTCGTTCCAGGCTTTCATACCTACTGGTAATATTGACTTCCCTGTTTGTAACAAGGTCTTCTACTACTTTACGGAACATCAGGTTGATGCGAGGTTCTACCCTGAATCCCAGCCTGAATTCCACCCTGATAATGTCATTAGGAATGATGTGGTCAACTTTATATTCCATAGTATAGGGCTCATCCAGCGTATCCACGTGAACAAACCAATAAATATCTGCGCGCTTGGGTTTTTTATTTAGTATGGAATAAATGATTTTATGTTCTATCTCCTTAGGATTATCTGCACTGGTAAGATAAACCAGGTGGGTAGCATATTTGGGAACAGAACGGTCGTTACTTAATTCCTGGATCTTTGGAATATAATGTTCGAGGCGAACAAATTCAACGTACCTGTTTTTAATCTTGCGCGCCCTGTACCAGGCATACATGATCACAAACATCAACCCTCCTATCATGAGTGTTATATAACCGCCATGGGTAAATTTCTGCAGCAGTGCCACGAGAAAAATGGATTCGAGAATAATATAGGCCGTTAAGAAAAGCCAGATGTAAGCCGAAGGAACGCGTCTCGAAATAAGAAAATTGGAAAAAAGCACGGTGGTCATCAGCATGGTAACAATAATGGCCAGACCGTACGCAGCTTCCATTCTTTGAGAAGTTTGAAAATAAAGTACCACACCCACGCATCCCAGGAACATCATTAGGTTGAGTGAAGGAATAAATAATTGTCCGCGGGCCTCAGAAGGATACCTGATCTTCAACTTGGGCCAAAGGTTTAGGCGCATCGCCTCACTGATCAGGGTAAAAGAACCAGAGATCATGGCCTGGCTGGCAATGATAGCGGCCATGGTGGCGATGATCACACCAGGAATAATGAACCATTGTGGCATGAGGTCATAAAACGCATTGATGCCAAGGTTGGTCCTTACTTCATTGGTGATGGTAAGCCCGGTGTACTGATGCAGCAGGTAGGCACCCTGTCCAAGGTAATGCAGCAAGAGGCAGGCTTTGACGAATGTCCATGAAACACGGATGTTTCCTCTTCCACAGTGTCCAAGATCGCTGTATAAGGCTTCGGCACCCGTGGTACAAAGAAAAACCGCACCCAGTAGCCATAGGGCCCTTGGATATTCCGTAAGGAAGTTAAAAGCATAATAAGGACTGAAGGCACGGAATATGGTGGGATCATCGAACAAATGAACTATGCCCAGTACGGCAAGCATGGTAAACCAGATGAACATTACTGGTCCAAACAACTTACCAATTGAGGCTGTTCCAAACTGTTGCGTGAAAAAGAATAGCCCGAGGATCACCAGGACTATGTAGACCACATATTCACTAATACCGTGAAATGCAGGCAGTTCTTTTAAACCTTCCACAGCCGAAGTGATGGAGATCGGAGGTGTAATAATGCCATCGGCAAGCAGGGCTGCACCTCCAATCATGGCAGGAATCACAAGCCATTTCTTTTGTCTTCTTACGAGTGCATAAAGTGCAAAGGTGCCTCCTTCCCCCCTGTTATCCGCCTTGAGTACAAGTAATACATATTTGATGGTAGTCTGGAGTGTGATTGTCCAGATGATACAGGAAAGACTGCCCACAATGAGTTTCTCATCGATCTGGTGGTCGGTGATGATTGCGTTGAAAACATATAAAGGAGAGGTACCGATGTCTCCATAAATAATTCCCAATGCTATGAGCAAACCCGGTACTGTTACCTTATTAAGCGGTGCTTTCACTTTAAAGCCTGTTGTTATTGATGTGGATACAGAAAATCACAATGTTCAAAGGTATATGTTAAAATATTTCCAATCGAATAAACTGGTAATTATATAGCCTGCTGTGTAAAAGTAGCAATCCGTACATCATGCAGCTATATTTAATTTTAAACGTCTTATAAGAAATCAAAATTTACCTTTAATTGTATAAAGACTTGCAGCATATGCGTTTATCCATTTTGATGACCATCCTCCTGATTTCAGCTTTCACTCCGCTTCTTGCACAAAGGATCGTTTATTCCGAACCCGAAAAGGACGATTCCAGGCGAATGAATTTTGAGATCATTGGTAAAGTGGACGGTAATTTTCTTATCTATAAAAATATCAGGACCAAAAATTATATCGCGGTCTACAATTCCGAAATGGAGCAAACCAGCAAGGTAGACCACAATTATATTCCAGATGAAAGGCTGATCAATGTTGACTTTTTCCCTTATGCCAATTTTGCCTACATGGTATACCAGTACCAAAAAAAGAATGTGGTCTATTGCATGGCTTCAAAGATTGACGGGCAGGGCAAAAAAATAGGCGATGTAGTTACCCTGGATACAACCCACATTGGATTCAGTGCCAGCAATAAAATTTATTCCACCATCAGCAGTGAAGACAAATCAAAACTGATGGTCTTCAAGATCAATTCCAGGAACAAATCCAAATTCATCATTTCAACTGTTCTGTTCAACCAGGACCTTGAACTTCTCAATCATTCCCGTTTCCTGGTATCTATGGAAGAATACAACGATCAGCTGGATGAGTTCAATGTAGACAATGATGGAGACTTTATTTTTTCCAGGTTCAAAAGAAACAATAACGAAACGATAGCTTTTACGGAACTTTTCTGGAAACCAGCACAATCAGATACCATTCAGAAGATTGAAATTGATCAAAAGGATATGTTCCTTGACGAGCTCCATATCAAAGTGGACAATACCAATAAAAGATATTTTCTTTCTTCATTTTATTATAAAGAAAAAAGAGGGAATGTTGACGGCATTTACTTTTATGTATGGGATAAACCATCGCAAACTCCTGTATTGAATAGTGCCATTGCCTTCAGCGATGAACTTCGCCGCGAAGCAAAAGGCGACGCTTCAAGCAAAATGGCCTTCAATGATTATTTTATCCGCAATGTGATCATCAAAAAAGACGGAGGATTCCTGATCAATACGGAAGCCTATTATACAACTTCCAGATTCCGTAGCTGGAATCGCTGGAATTACCTGTATGGCCCTTATAATACTTATGACTATTACAGCACTTATTCGCCCTACAATAGCTGGTGGTGGAGAAACAGGTATGATAACTCACAGGCGATAAGACACCATGCTGATAACATCACTATCTTTTCCTTTGACAAGGATGGCCAAATGCAATGGAGCAACGTTATTCATAAAGAACAATTCGACGATGAAGGCGATGAAAGAGTTTCTTTTCAACTGACCAATACAGGAGGACAGCTTCATTACATTTTCAACATAGATGAAAAAAGGTCACTGTTGCTGAATGATTTTACTTTATCTCCAGACGGACAGGTTAATCATAATCCTACACTCAAGAACCTCGACAAAGGGTATGAATTCCTACCAAGGTTTGGCAAGCAGGTGAGTGCTACCCAGGTTATCATTCCCTGTTTCCTTCGCAATTATATCTGCTTTGCTAAAATCGAATTTAATTAATAGCATTGCCATGTGATTGGTGTATTCAAACAGAAGTCTCCCGGGAATGTGGCCGTCCTATTTATTTTCAGCTTATTGCTGAAATTACCGATGTTCCTTTATCCGAAGGATGCTGTAGCTACCGTTAATGATGGAAGATTATACCACTGGCTCATAGAACTTTTGCCCAGGGGAAGCTCCATATTGTATTCAGTGATCGCTTTCATCCTGCTTTATATACAGGCGCTGATGGTTAATTACGTGATAAATGAATACAGGATGATCACCCGTCAGAATTTTCTTCCGGCCATGGCTTTTATGCTGATTACCACCTTACTGCCGGAATGGAATTATCTTTCAGCACCCCTGCTTTCCAATACACTTGTGATCTGGATATTTATTTATCTTTTCAGGTTATACAATGCGCCAAATGCTAAAGGTCATATTTACAATATTGGACTGATAGCTGGTATTAACTCTTATATCTTTTTTCCTTCACTTGTTTTTGTGGTTTGCATTTTATTAGGGTTGATGATCCTGAAGCCTTTTCGCCTGAATGAAATGATCCTGTTTATACTTGGCTGCCTCACACCTTATTATTTTCATGCGATCTACCTCTTTCTGGCAAGTGAACTGAGTTTTTCTAATTTCCTGCCTCATCTGGCCGTAGATCTGCCTTTCCTTGAAAATTCCTTATGGCTGGCGGCCAGTACCCTGCTGCTATCGGTACCTTTCCTGGTTGGAGGTTATTTTGTTCAAACCCATCTCCGGAAAATGCTGATCCAGGTTCGCAAAAACTGGAGCATAGTCCTTCTCTACCTTCTGCTTTCACTGTTTGTACCCTTTATTAACAGTGCCGAGACCTATCATACCTGGGTGATGATCGCAGCTCCTTTTGCCGCATTCCATGCCTGCACTTATTTCTATGCAAAAAGATGGGTATCACTTCTCATTTTTTTTATCACACTTTGTTTTATTCTTTACCTGGAGTACGGAACCATGATGTGGCATGAAAAGCTCTCCTGATATTTTAACCTCTTAACACACTAAGGAATTATGTATGTGCAGCAGGGAGTGACTATCTTTGAGCCTCAATTTTGAATCATGAAATTTGGTGTAGTTGTTTTTCCAGGATCCAATTGTGACCGCGACATTCATGACGCCCTTGTTTATGACCTGAACCAGGAATGTATCATGCTCTGGCATAAAGACAGCGATCTGTCCCAATTTAGTACTGAAGACTGTATTGTTTTACCAGGCGGTTTCTCCTATGGTGATTACCTGCGTACCGGTGCCATTGCGAGGTTCAGTCCTATTATGCAATCCGTGATTGAATTTGCTAACAGGGGTGGAAAGGTATTGGGCATCTGTAATGGTTTCCAGATTTTGTGCGAATCTCACTTACTTCCCGGAGCCTTACTACGCAATAACAACCAGCAATACATCTGCAAAAATGTTTTCGTTAAAGATGTAGACAACAGGGTATTCAAAATTCCGATTGCACATGGTGAAGGACGTTACTACGCCAGTGAAGAAATACTGGATCAACTGGAGAAAAACAACCAGGTACTGCTTCGCTATTGCGACGAGAACGGCAATATCACTATTGATGCCAATCCAAATGGATCTGTAAGGAATATTGCAGGTATTTGCAATGAAGCCCGTAATGTCATGGGAATGATGCCGCATCCTGAACGGGCCTGCTCATCACAACTGGGCAATACAGACGGTCGAAAAGTCTTTGAAATGTTATTTTCCCTGGTTCTGGAAACAGCATAACCTACTTTAACATAAACTCAGAACTTAAGACCAGAAATTTGCAAAAGGAAAAGTTGATCCATATGAAGAAATTAATTTTTATACTTCTTGCCTTATTTTCTGCCGCTGCAGGCTTTGCCCAACAGAACCTGAATCCTGTAAGCTGGACCTTCACCAGCAAAAAAATCAGCGACAAGGTTTATGAGATCCATATGATCGCTACAATGGATAAAGGGTGGCACGTTTATTCACAATCGCAGCCCAAGGATGCCATTGCGGAACCCACTTTATTTTCTTTCAATAAAAACCCTCTGATAGAACTGGATGGCAAGGTGAAAGAAATCGGGAAAATGGAAAAATTTGTAGACAAAGAACTTGATGTTTCTGCCAACCAGTACAGTAATACCGTAAGCTTTGTTCAGAAAGTGAAACTGAAAGGCAAGGCTAAAACCAATCTTACAGGTACGCTTCGTTATCAAACCTGTAATGATGAGAAATGCCTTCCTTCTAAAACAGTGAATCTTTCCATAGCTCTTTAATAGGTTAAATGATTTGTTCTTTTACAGACGAGTTCTTTGTAAGAACTCGTTTTTCTTAATATACCAAGATGAAGAAAATCCTGAAACTAAGCTTTACCTGGATTCTGCTTTTGCTTTCAACTGTGGTTTCTTATGCGCAGGATACAGCTTTTCAATGGAATGTCAGCAGTCGTAAGATTTCAGATAACCAATATGAACTGATCTTTTCAACTCCAGGCAACAGCAAATGGCAGCTCTATGCTCCCAATCAACAGATCAGCGATGTTGCTACCACAGAAATTCAATTTGACAGCGCTATACAATTCAATAACAGGTTTCAGGATTCAGGCCAGGTAAAAACAGAACACAGCCAGCTTTTTGATTTACCTATAAAATTTTACGAAGGCCCTACCACCTGGAAGGCACTGATCACCATCAATGGAAAGGTACCTGCCATTTTACAGGATACGCTTTTATTTACTTACGGGCGTGGTGAAGAATTTTACGGAGGTACAGTGTTGCCTTTTACAGTAAAACTGGAAGGTGGCGTTGCCAGTGAGACAAGGATCAAAATCAATAGTATAGATGTAAAACAACCCGTTCGTCCCTGTGGAGATGATGATACCGCAGATAAAAGCCTCTGGACGATATTTTTCCTTGGCTTCCTTGGAGGCCTGATCGCACTAATTACACCCTGCGTTTTCCCGCTCATACCACTGACGGTTTCTTTCTTTACCAAGAAATCGGGATCAAGACAAAAAGGAATTAAAAATGCACTGCTTTATGGACTGAGCATCTTTATCATTTATGCAGCACTGAGCATACCATTCCATCTTGCCAGCCAGGTAAATCCTGAAGTGCTAAATAATATTTCAACCAATGTATGGCTTAACCTGGCCTTCTTTGTTGTCTTTATCTTCTTTGCTCTTTCATTTTTTGGCTTGTATGAAATTGGCTTGCCCAGCGGCTTAGCGAGCAAGATCGATGCAAAGGCTGGCATCTCAAATATCTGGGGAATCTTCTTCATGGCCCTGACGCTGGCTATTGTTTCTTTTTCATGTACAGGGCCTATACTGGGTTCATTGCTGGCTGGAGTGCTCACCAATGATAATGGAGCCATGCAATTAAGTTTCGGCATGTCGGGTTTTGGATTGGGACTGGCGCTACCCTTTGCGCTCTTCGCATTATTTCCCAACTGGCTGCAATCCATTCCAAAATCGGGAGGATGGCTTAACACTGTAAAAGTGGTATTGGGATTTATTGAACTGGCACTGGCCGTAAAATTCTTTTCCAATGCCGACCTGGTAGAACAATGGGGCATTCTGAAAAGGGAAACCTTTATTGCTTCATGGATCGTGATCACCCTGGCCATCATTCTTTACCTCACAGGTGTGATCCGCTTTTCAAGTGATTCAAGGCCGAAGTTTACCAAAATGAGGATTTTGTTCATTGCTTTATTTGTGTTGATCCTGGGTTATCTGGTTCCAGGTGTTACCAATACAAAATGGGCAAGGCTGGACCTGATCAGCGGCTTTCCACCTCCCTTCAGTTATAGTGTTTATCAACATCCGGTGAATTATGAATCAGGGGTGAAGCCAATTCACAATGATTACGAAAAAGCCCTGCAACTCGCCAGGGAACAAAACAAGCCTGTGCTGATAGATTTTACAGGTTGGGCTTGCGTCAATTGTCGCAGGATGGAGGAAAATGTATGGGTTGATGATGAAGTCAAACAACTAATGAAGAATGATTTCATTGTTGTTTCGCTGTATGTTGATGAACGAAACAAGCTTCCGGTTACAGATCGAATTGAATACAGGACCAAGGATGGAGTTGATAAATCCATAATCACTGTAGGTGATAAATGGGCCACTTTTCAGTCGGAGAATTTTAATGCAGTGGCACAACCGCAATATGCGATCATCAATGCAGAAGAAAAAGCACTTACAAGAACAAAAGGCTATACAAGAGATGCTTCAGCCTTTGCAGAATGGCTGAAATGCGGCCTCGATGCACATAAGGAACTATCAGGCAAATAAAAAAGCCGTTCCGGTTCGCGGAACGGCCATAAATTATTTTTTCAGTTTAGTATTCGTCTTCGTTAAAAAGGAAGTCGTCCTGTGAAGGATAATCCGGCCAGATGTCTTCAATGCTTTCATAGACTTCTCCTTCATCTTCCAGCTCCTGAAGATTTTCGATCACTTCAATAGGCGCTCCGGAACGGATGGAATAGTCGATCAACTCGTCTTTTGTTGCCGGCCATGGTGCTTCCTCAAGGTATGATGCTAATTCTAAGGTCCAGAACATCGTGCTTTTATTTAAAAGTTAGTTGAAAGTGAAGTATAATTTCTATGCCAATTGAGCTTACTTTATCTTTCAAATTTTTCGCAAATGTAGTTTTATTCAACAATTTTCCAAACCTAACTTAAAATGGACTGAACAGGCTTTGCTGTGCGCCTTTGTTTCAGGATATTTGATCACCTTAAGAAGAGACAATAAATGCTTTCAGCCAGTAATATTCACAAAAGATATGGAGCCGTAGAAGTTTTGAAAGGCGTGGACATTTCCATTGAGGTAGGAGAAATCGTCAGCATTGTAGGCCCTTCTGGTTCGGGCAAATCCACCCTCCTCCATATTTTGGGGACGCTGGATAAAGCAGACAAGGGCCTGGTGGAAATTGACGGTGTGAGGATCGAGAGCCGGCCGGATATTGAGGCGAAGCCTGCCATATGGTGGAAAAGAATCATCAATGCCCTGGTGGATTATGCGCTTATTTCTGTGTTTTCAACGTCGGTCTTTTATTTCCTGATGGCGAATACCGGGTTGATAAAAAACTTCAATACCCCGTTTTATCTCAGTGTTTTCAGCATTATAATTTTAGTGATTTACTTTTCTCTTTTTGAGGGTTTTACCGGCCGAACCCCGGGGAAATTTCTTACAGGCACCAGGATTTTATCCTCCACAGATTATTCAAAACCTACTTTCATCACTGCCGTCTTCAGGTCCCTGGCCCGATTGATCCCGTTTGAATTTCTCAGTTTTCTTTCAGCCCGCCCCACGGGATGGCATGACCGCTTTTCCAGCACCCTTGTTACCAGCAGCAAGATCCCTTATCAGTCTGCAAGAGGACTCAATGCAGACCAGCTTTCAGATTTCAGGAACAGGAAGATTGGCTTTGTATTCCAGTTTCATCACCTCCTGCCTGAGTTTACCGCCCTGGAAAACGTTTGCATTGCAGGTTGGATCCATTCCAATAAAAAAGAAGTAAAAGAAAGAGCGATCCAATTATTGACCATATTGGGTCTTAAAGACCGCCTGGATAATAAACCTTCACAACTATCCGGGGGAGAACAACAAAGGGTGGCAGTGGCAAGAGCCCTGATCAATAAACCCTCCATTGTTTTTGCAGATGAACCTACGGGCAATCTGGATACAGCCAATGCCAGGGAACTTCACCAGCTGTTTTTTGAGCTTCGTAATGAATTAAAACAAACCTTCCTGATCGTTACTCACAACGAAGAACTGGCAAAACTCAGCGATCGTATGCTGACCATGAAAGATGGGAAGATGAGCGGTAGTGCGTAGTTCATGGTTTATAGATCATAGTTCATGGTTCATAGTCAATGCAGATGGCTTATGGCATATGGCAGGAAGAGAGCGTAAGACGCAGAGCGTAGTACGATCAAGGATTTATAGTTTGACAGCATTCCTGCCTGTCTCTATTCAATAAAGAATGTAAATCGAAAGCAACCTTTAAACAGAACGACCCAACTTGTGAACTCGTGAACTCGTGAACTATTTCCTGCCATGAACTATGAACCATGAACTATCCCACCCTTGCCTTCCAGGGCACTTCAGCTACACCCAGCAAATGGGCCACATAACGGGCAAGAGTGAAAAGATAGTCGCTCAGGCGGTTCAGGTAGCGAATTACCTTTTCATCAACAAACAATTCATGTTGCTGCATATCTACAGCCAGGCGTTCTGCCCTTCGACAAACACAGCGTGCAATATGAATGGAGGAAACTGCAGGATGACCTCCCGGCAAAATAAAAGATTTCATGGCGGGTAATTCCTTTGTCATGCCATCAATCTTTTTTTCAAGAAGATCAATATCTGTATCATGAAGATCGGGAAGCTTCATTTTGGGCTCCTTTTCCGCATCTGTGGCTAACGAAGAACCTATTGTAAATAACCTGTCCTGGATTTCCTTTAAGATCACTCTTAGTTCGGCATTGGTCAGCTGGTCGCTTACGAGACCAATCCAGGAATTGAGCTCGTCGACCGTACCATAAGTTTCTATACGGATATCATTCTTATAAACCTTGGTTCCACCAATGAGAGAGGTAGTCCCCTTATCACCTGTTTTTGTATAAATCTTCAATGACATGACTGATATTTAATGTACTGCCTTCGCCTGCATTTTTTTATCGCTTTCAATGATACCATCCTTCAACCTTACAATGCGGTGGGCAAATTTGGAGATATCTTCTTCGTGTGTCACAAGGATCACTGTATTTCCAGTTTCATGGATCTTTCCAAAAATATCCATGATCTCATAAGAAGTTTTGGAATCAAGATTTCCTGTTGGTTCATCAGCAAGAATGATGGCAGGATCATTCACCAGCGCCCTGGCAATGGCCACCCTCTGGTTTTGTCCTCCACTCATTTCATTGGGCTTGTGATGACTTCTATCGGCAAGATCCACCTTTCTCAAAACCTCCATGGCTTTTTCCAGCCTTTGTTTCTTTGGCACACCTGCATAAACCAGCGGAAGAGCAACATTTTCCACTGCAGTAAGCCTGGGCAAAAGATTGAATTGCTGAAATACAAAACCGATCTCGTGATTGCGAACTTCTGCGAGTTCATTGTCAGAAGTACTGCTGACATCCTTACCATTAAGAATATAAGTACCTGAGGTTGGTGTGTCCAGGCATCCCAGGATATTCATCAGCGTACTCTTTCCTGAACCCGAAGGTCCCATCAGAGCAACGTACTCATTTTTAAAAATGTCAAGGGTAATACCTTTCAACACCTCGATCACCTGCCTGCCGAGGTAATAATCTTTTTTAAGGTTTTCAATATGTATAATGGGATCCATGGTTTATTCCGGTTTCCTGATAACTTTCGGCACTAAAAAATATTTCTCATGCTGATTAGCAGAATTAAGAAGCGCTTCCTTCCTGCTGATCATGTTCCCGGGCACATCATCCCGCAGAACATCGCTGTTGCCACTCATATGCAGTAATGGCTCCGTGCCATTGGTTTCCACCCCTTTCAATTGATCAATAAAGCCAATCATCTGTTCCAGGTCGGCAGCGATCTGTTTACGCTCTTCCCCGTTGAAACGAAGCATGGAAAGCTTTGATAATTTTTCAATAAGTGCATCGTCCACCTGCATCCATCAAAGATACCTACTGAAAAATGAAAGGGACAAGGGAGGATCGAAAGTTTTAAAGAGTGGCAGTCTTTCCCTTGAATCCTGCTTTACCTGCCAGGCAATGAAAAAGATCGCTTCCTGCCATGCACTTGCGGTGGTTTATACCTAAATTCGCCGTCCGAAAAAAGAGCTATGGCAAAAGAGATCGTAGTGAGTGGAATCAGGCCCACAGGGTTTTTACACCTGGGCAATTATTTTGGAGCCATGCGCAATTATGTGCGTATGCAGGAAGAATATGACTGCTATTTTTTTGTGGCAGACTGGCATTCGCTCACCACGCATCCCGATACAAAACTTTTGAGAGAAAGCGTGCTTCGGGTGCTCGCCGAAAATATTGCGGCAGGACTCGATCCGAATAAGGTTTGTCTTTACGCTCAAAGTGGAATTCCCGAGATCGCCGAACTTTATCTCTACCTGAATATGCTTGCTTACAAGGGTGAACTGGAAAAAACACCCACTTTCAAAGACAAAGTGCGTTTACAACCCGATAATGTCAATGCAGGCTTGCTTACTTATCCAGTGCTGATGAGTGCAGATATCCTGATTCACAGGGCGAAATATGTACCAGTTGGAAAGGACCAGGAACAGCACCTGGAGATCGCAAGGAATTATGCCCAGCGTTTCAATCACCGTTACGAGGAGGTATTTCCCGAGCCACAGGCTTTCAATTTTGGATCTGAACTGGTAAAGGTTCCCAGTCTTGATGGCAAAGGAAAAATGAGCAAGAGCGAAAATCAGAATGCAACCATTTATCTTGCCGATACTGACGAAAGCATCAGGAGTAAATTCAAAAAAGCAAAATCAGATGCGGCTCCAACGGAACCCAATTCTCAAAAATCTGAAGCAGTAGAGAACCTGTTTAACCTGATGAAACTTGTGAGTGAATCATCAACACTAGATAAGTTTGAAGCTGATTTCAACCAGTGCACCATCAGGTATGGTGATATGAAGCAACAACTGGCAGAGGATACGGTGAAATTTGTGAGCCCCATTCGTGAAAGGGCCGATGCACTGAGAAAAGATGAAGCTTATCTGAACAAAGTATTGAAAGAAGGTGCTGAAAAATCCAGGGAAAGTGCTGCCAGGACCATTGAAGCAACCAGGAAAGCAATGGGACTTCAATATTTCTGAAGTCAAAATTATTTTTATTAGCAGGCATCATCCGGATGTTTGAATAATAAATGAAAACTCTATTTTTAAATTTTATCCGGATGGGTTATTATGGCAAAATCTAAAAAACCAAAACACATTGCTGTTGCAGGTAACATTGGTGCCGGCAAAACAACGCTTACAGAATTACTGGCCAAGCATTACAAATGGATCCCTCATTTTGAAGACGTTGATCACAATCCTTACCTCAATGATTTTTACGAGGACATGCCACGCTGGAGTTTCCAGTTGCAGATCTATTTTCTGAACAGTCGTGTTAGGCAACTGATCGATATTCATAGTGGAACGGAGACCGTGATCCAGGACAGGACCATCTATGAAGATGCACACATCTTTGCTCCCAACCTTCATGAAATGGGCCTGATGAGCAAGAGGGATTTTGAAAATTATTTCAGCTTCTTCCAGACCCTCAAACCAATGATCAAACCACCAGACCTTCTCATTTACCTGCAGGCATCAGTACCAACACTTGTGGGACAGATCCAGAACCGTGGACGTGAATATGAAGAGAACATACGTCTTGATTACCTGAAAAGACTGAATGAATATTATAACAAATGGATTGATGGTTATAAAGAAGGTCCTTTGTTAATTATTAATGTGGACGATAACCGCTTTCCCCAGAAAGAAGAAGACCTGGGTATGATCATGAGCAAGATCGACGCGCAGTTGTATGGGTTGTTTTGAGAGAGTTCATAGTTCATAGTTCATAGTTCATAGATCATAGTTCATAGAAAATGCATATAGCTTATGGTGTATAGCTTAGGGTAAGTTCACAAGTTGGGCCGTTCTGGTTTCAGGAGCTTTCGAACTTTCATGCTCAAATGAGTAGGTGTAGACGGAAATCTTTCAGGCTATGGTTCATTGCTCGCTCTCCGCTCTTTCGCACTCTCTCTACCATAAGCCATCAGCCATGAACCATGATCTATGATCTATGAACCATAAACTACCTACGGGTACATCTCGAAAGCCTCTGTCTCTTCTATCAGTTTCTGGATCTTCTCCAGCCATTCGTATTGCGCTTTCCTGTTGCGGCTGTGGTCTGTTTGGCCGTCATACATTTTCTGGAATTCTTCTTTTTGCTTTACAATCGACTGGTAGATCTCACTGATATCCCTCTTGAAGGTTTTTTTATTGAAATCGTAATTCTGAAGTGCTTCGTAAAGTTTGCGGGCAAAGATCTCGGTAATATCAAAATGCCCCTGTTCGTGAGCCAGGATATAGTCTGTTTTCATCAAACCCCAGGACTTCACCTTAGAAAAATTACAGGTGATGTCATAACTCAGCTGACCATCTACCAGCTGGTAGGCAATACCCAGCGAAGTGCTGGTGGAAGCAACAGCGTCGGTGCCTGTTCTGGGCTCACATTTAAAATCTTCCCAGGTAAGTAAACGGTCATTGGTCCAGGTAATAAATTCTTCTGTTTCATTTACCGGTGTTGTTGAGGGAGCTACTGCGGCTGGTACAATTGTCCTGTTTTCGGGAACCGGTTGTCCTGTGAAATTCAATGCCAGCAAGGCGACGGCAAAAAGGTGGAAGAAGTTCATAGTGTTTCTCAAACGATTATGGGATTCAAAATAGTATCAGTGGCTTTCCTGATCCTGGTTAATAAAAGTAAAAAAATGAAATGGCCATTTTTCCCATTAAAATGTAAAAAGGGATTTCAAAAAGACCAAAAGCACCAAACCATCGATGAAGCCAGAAGCTTAGTTGTTGATCATTCTCTATAAACCAGCAGGGAGGCCGGGTTCCATAAAAAAAGGCCCTCCAATGGAGAGCCTTTTCAAAAAGAAAAACTTATTTACGCCCTGGGACTTTCTGCAAGAATATCATCGGATACGCCACTGGCATATTTCTCGAAATTCTTTACAAATAAGCCTGCAAGGAATTTTGCTTTTTCATCAAAAGCTGCTTTGTCTGTCCAGGTATTTCTTGGAGTAAGCAATTCTGAAGGTACACCCGGTACTTCCTTTGGAACGGCCACGCCAAAAATGGGATCAGCAACGGTTTCAACTTCGTCTAACTGGCCATTCAATGCAGCAGTGATCATGGCCCTGGTATAGGAAAGCTTCATCCGGTTACCAACTCCATAAGGACCACCGGTCCATCCTGTGTTGATCAGCCAAACGTTTACATGATGCTTTTCCATTTTTTCTCCCAGCATCCTGGCATAAACGCCTGGGTGCAATGGAAGGAATGGAGCACCAAAGCAGGCGCTGAATGTGGGTTTGGGTTCAGTAACCCCTGCTTCTGTTCCGGCAACTTTAGCTGTATAACCTGAAATGAACTGGTACATAGCCTGGCCCTTGGTAAGCTTTGAAATAGGAGGAAGAACGCCATAAGCATCGCAGGTCAGGAAAAATATATTTTTCGGGATATTACCAATAGAAGGCTCCTGTGCATTGCTGATATAGTGCAGCGGGTAAGAAACACGCGTATTCTCAGTAATGCTGCCATCATCAAAATTGATATCATTGGTACCGGCATGGAAAACCACATTTTCAACGATTGCTCCCGGGCGGATGGCATGGTAAATCTCGGGTTCCCTGTCCTTGGAAAGGTTGATCAGCTTTGCATAACAGCCGCCTTCGAAATTGAAAACATTGTCTTCTGTCCAGCCATGTTCATCATCACCAATCAATTTGCGGTTGGGGTCTGCACTCAGAGTAGTCTTACCGGTTCCGCTCAGTCCAAAGAAAATAGCGGTATCTCCCTTATCATCCATGTTGGCGGAGCAATGCATGCTCAGTACATTTTTTTCATGAGGGAGGATATAATTCAGAATAGTGAATACCCCTTTCTTGGTTTCACCAGTATAGCCAGAACCTGCGATCAGGATGGTCTTGTGTTTAAAAGAAACAACCGCTGCATTATGTTGCCTTGTGCCGCATTCAACAGGATCCAGTTGAAGACCAGGCGCTGAAAGCAGGTGCCAGTCGGCATGAAAATCTTCCAGCTCTTCTTCCTCAGGACGCAGGAACATGTTGTAGGCAAAAAGATTGGTCCATGGCTTTTCTGTGATCACCCTGATGTTTAACCTGTAGCGAGGATCAGCACAGGCATAACAGTCACGCACCCAGATTTCTTTTTGCTGGTTCAGATAATCCGTGATCTTTTTGTGAATGATGTGAAAGTATTTTTCTTCGATAGGGATATTGAAATTGTTCCAATGCACCGATGTTTCGGTGGTTTCGTCTTTTACAGTGAATTTGTCGTTAGGGGAACGTCCTGTAAACTCACCCGTGTTAATAGCTAAAGCACCTGATTCTGTCAAAACACCCTCACCCATCCTGAGCGTATCCTGTACGAGTTCTTCAGGACTTGATTGGTAATGGATGTTTTCGCTATGTTTCAAACCAAGCTTCACCAGATTCTCTGTCGAGAATGAAATTGTAGGTACTGACATAAAAAGCAATCGTTTTTTGTTAGAGTGCGAAGTTAATGCATAAAATTTTCAGGCCTAAATCAAGTGTCTTTTGTACACAATGGTAATTCATTGTGCTTCAAATAATAATTGTGAAAAAATTTCATCATTTCGGTTACTTTGTCCGGAAGTAAACTGATAGATATGCGAAATCTCCCCCTGAACCCGGAATTATTCATTACCAACAGGAACAGGTTTATTGAACGAATGAAACCTAATTCTATTGCCATTTTCGTGAGTAATGATGAAGTGCCGAGTAATGGAGACGCGCTCTATCCTTTTAAACAGAACAGCGACCTTTATTGGCTAAGTGGAGTGATGCAGGAAGATTCCATGGTGATTCTTTTTCCTGACAACCCCGATCCCAAATATCGTGAGGTGCTTGTGCTGGTTCGTCCCAATGAAATGAAAGAAAAATGGGATGGCCGGAGATTGCGCCGCGAGGAAGCGGCTTCGCTTAGCGGTATTCAATCCATAGTATGGCTGGACAGCATTGAAGCCTTTCTCCAGGTATGGATCCACCTCGCAGATACAATCTACCTTGATACAAATGAAAATGACCGTAAGGCCAGCCAGTTGCGCACAAGGGACTATCGTTTTGTTGATGAAATGAAAGCACGCTATCCCCTGCACCAGTATGAAAGAGCTGCAAGGATCATGAAAGACCTGCGCGGTATTAAAACAGCATATGAAGTAGAGGTTACCAAAACCGCAATTGATATCACCCGCAATGCCTTTCTGCGCGTGATGCAGTTTGTAAAGCCCGGGGTGATGGAATACGAGGTTCATGCAGAGATCATCCATTCCTTTATCAGCCAGCGTGCAGAAGGGGAAGCCTATGGCAGCATCATTGCCAGCGGCGATCGCGCGAGAACCTTACACTATGTCAGCAACAACCAGGAATGCCTGGATGGAGAATTACTGCTCATGGATTTTGGTGCTTCCTATGGAGGTTATAATGCCGATCTTACACGAACCATCCCGGTGAATGGGAAATTCAGTCGCCGCCAGAAAACAGTTTACTCTGCCTGCCTTCACCTGCATGATTATGCCAAAAGCTTACTGAAGCCGGGAATATCCATCATTGAATACACCGACAAAGTAGGTGAAGAAGCCACACAACAATTTCTGAAGATCGGATTACTGAAAAAATCTGATGTCAAAAATGAAGATCCCGAAAACAGGGCTTACAGGAAATACCTGTATCATGGTATTTCACATCATTTGGGTTTGGACGTGCATGATCTGGGAACAAGGTCAGAACCCATTAAGGCTGGAATGCTGTTTACGGTGGAACCCGGAATTTATATTGAAGAAGAGCAAATGGGAATCCGCATTGAGAATAATATCTGGATCACCAAAAAAGGAAATGTGGATCTTTTCGATGGCATTCCCATTACCGTTGAAGAAATTGAAGCGGCCATGAAAAAATGATCAGACAATTGAATGTTCATTAAACTTATTCTATCATCAAAAGCCGGAGCCGGCAATGGTTGACAAACTATGAGACAAATTCCCAACCTTTTTACCTTACTGAATCTTGTTTTTGGATGTATTGCCATTGTTTTTATCCTTCAAACAGGTGAAACCATTGTGATCATGGGCGATGGTGGTGCCACGCAGGTGACTTTACCAGAAAAAATCTGGCAGGGCTCACTCTTTATTTTTGCTGCGGCGATAATTGATTTTCTTGATGGATTTCTTGCAAGATTAATGAAGGCAGGTTCAGCGATGGGAGCACAACTGGATTCCCTGAGTGATGTAGTTAGTTTTGGTGTAGCACCGGGTATGATCCTTTACCAACTTTTGCGCATCAGCTACGCCCAGGAACCAGGAGGACTTGAAATTTCATTCATTGCATTGTTGCCTGCATTTATTTTATCGGCTGCCGCGGCCTGGCGACTCGCCAAATTCAATATCAGCACCAACCAGTCCACTTCATTTCGTGGTGTGCCCACTCCTGCTGCGGGTTTGGTGGTAGCTTCCTTTCCACTGATCATCTGGTTTGCAGACAGCACAACCATTCAGGCGCTGTTCATTAATAAATGGTTCCTCTATGGTGTGATCCTGCTGCTGTCATGGCTCATGGTCAGCAACCTGCATTTGATGGCGCTGAAATTCAAAGACTATTCCTGGAAAAATAACCAGCTCAAATACATCCTTGTACTGCTTTCCATAGTATTGATTGTACTACTTCACTGGCTGGCGGTGCCGGCAATCTTTATACTGTACGTTCTTTTCTCATTTTTTTCAAAAGAACCAGAAGTAGTACCCGTTCAAAAAGAAACGCTGGATGTAACCGTATAAAACATCTTTCTCTCCTTATGGCAAATCCCAAGACTTTCACCTGAAACTTCTTAGGTTTGCGCAAAAATTCCACATCATGAAGTTCACGGCACAGGTAAAGGTCATGCCCCTGAAAGAATTACTGGATCCGCAGGGTAAGGCAGTCATCAGCGGTTTGGGACAATTAGGTTTCAAGAATATCGAGGATGTAAGAGTTGGAAAAAATATCAGCCTGCAGATAGAAGCCGCTTCCAAAGAAGAAGCCCAAAAGATAGCCGAAGAAGCAAGCAAAAAACTGCTGGCTAATCCTGTGATGGAATATTTTGAGGTCGCCATCATTTGATTTCCCTGTAGGAAATCTCCGGTCATCATAAGCTATTCACTTATATAAGCGGCTCAAACGAATGCTCTACCTGGTTCCCACGCCTATCGGCAATCTAAAGGATATCACGCTTCGTGCACTGGAAGTGCTGCAGGAAGTGGATGTGATCCTGGCTGAAGACACGAGGAATACTTCAAGACTGCTCAATCATTACAATATTAAAAAGCCTCTTTCGCCTTATCACCAGCACAATGAGCATAAGATCCTGCAGCACCTGGTGGACCAGTTACTGGCAGGGAAAAAAATGGCAGTAGTAACAGACGCGGGAACACCCGGCATTTCAGATCCTGCATTTCTGCTGGTAAGAGAATGTATTCGCAATAATATAAAAGTGGAAACTCTTCCCGGGGCTACAGCTTTTGTTCCGGCACTGGTCAATAGCGGCATGACCACCAACCGCTTTGTGTTTGAAGGTTTTCTTCCCTTAAAAAAAGGTCGTCATACCCTGCTCACAACACTGGCTGAAGAAGAAAGGACCATCATTTTATACGAATCACCCTTGAGGCTTGTTAAAACCCTGGAAGATCTCATACAGTATTTTGGCAGTGAAAGACAATGCTGCGTAAGCCGTGAGCTGACCAAGATGTTTGAAGAAAATGCAAGGGGAAGTCTTAAGGAAGTCCTTGAGCATTTCAAACAAAAAACTGTGAAAGGTGAAATTGTGATGGTGATTGCAGGGAAGGAATGACCCTTCAGGCTTAATCTGACAAATACTCTAATTAAATTTTCATTTTACCATAACAGCTATTTGGCGAAATTTACCTATTCACTAAACTACGATACCTGATGATGAAATACTCCCTGACAGTCCTATTGATCCTTTGCAACATGGTTGCCTTTTCACAACCCGACCGTTGGCAGCAGAAAGTCAAATACACCATGAACATTGACATGGATGTTACCACCAATCATTTTACCGGTAAACAGAAACTGGAATACAGTAACAATTCTCCCGACACACTCAAAAGGGTATTCTTTCATCTTTACTGGAATGCTTTTCAACCCAACAGCATGATGGATGCACGCAGCCGCAGGCAGGGTACTGTGGTACTTCGCAAGGACAGGCAGGGGAATGAAATCGTTGACTGGGATTCAAGAGTTGAAGACCGCATTCTTCATCTCAAGGAAGATGAAATTGGCTATCAGAAAGTGACTTCCATTAAAATGAATGGCCGCTCGCAGCAGATGAAAGAACATGAGACCATTTTGGAAGTGATCCTGGACAAACCCATTCTTCCCAAATCCAAAGTTGTTTTTGAAATGGAGTGGAATGCACAGGTGCCGATACAGATCAGGAGAAGTGGCAGGGACAATCCTTTCACACAGGTTCGTTATACCATGACGCAATGGTATCCCAAGATGGCAGAATATGATTATGAAGGATGGCATCCCACGCCTTACATCGCCCGTGAATTTTATGGTGTTTGGGGTGATTATGATGTTACCATCAACATCGACAAAAATTATATGCTGGCAGGCTCGGGATATGTGGTCAATGCAAATGAAGTGGGCTTTGGTTACGAAGACAAAGGAAAATTGATCAAAACAAGCGGATCAAAATTGAAATGGCATTTCAACGCACCCAATGTGCATGATTTCGCCTGGGCAGCAGATCCCGAATTCAAACACATAGTACGCAAGGTGCCCAATGGTCCCGTGATCAACGTGGTTTATAATGGACAGGCTTCCCGTGATGTATTTGAAAATATGAGTCCTTCTCAGAAAGCAGCTTACGGAAATGATTTTAATAAATATGCAGCGGGTTGGGATAAACAATGGGAAACCATTGCAGATGCTGCGGTGATCGTTTATCCTTTTATAAAAAAGAATTTCGGTGACTATCCCTATCAACAATATTCTTTTATCCAGGGTGGTGATGGAGGTATGGAATATCCCAATTGCACCATGCTTTTTGGCCCCAGCCTTGGTACGGCCTTCCATGAATGGATGCATACCTGGTACCAGATGATGCTGGGCACCAATGAATCACTTTATGCCTGGATGGATGAAGGATTCACTGAATGGTCAACTAACCTGGTGGAAGAATATTACCGACAGCAGGTGGGAAGAAAAACACTGTTGAATAACAGCGTAGCCCTGAAAAATTCTGATTCCATAGCCACTATTCCTCCGGCTTATCACCAGGGCATTTATAACAGCTATCTCTCCCTCGCAAGAAGCGGTCGCGAAGAACCCATGACTACGCATGCCGATCAATATAATACCAACTATGCTTATAGCAGCGCAGCTTACACAAAAGGCGGCGTGTTTGTAGAACAGCTGGGCTATATTGTTGGTGCTGAAGTTCGCGACAGGATCATGCTGGAATATTACCGCCAGTGGCGCTTCAAACATCCCAATGCCAATGATTTTATTAGAATAGCGGAAAAGGTGAGCAATATCCAGCTCGACTGGTACCGTTCCTATTGGGTGAACACTACAAAGACGATTGACTATGGCATCGACAGTTTGTGGGAAGCTGGTGGCGTCACCAATATCAGGCTGAAAAATACCGGGATGATGCCCATGCCTATTGATGTTAAAATAACTTTTAAAGATGGTAGCAGCGAATGGCATTATGTACCCATGTACCTGATGTTTGGTCAAAAGCCCGCAGAAGCTGGACAAACAAACAGGAAAGTTTATGAATCATGGAAATGGACACATCCAACTTACCAGATCAGTTCATCAAAAAAACTTTCAGAGATCGTTTCAGTAGAAATTGATCCTTCCTACCGGATGGCTGATATTAATCGTAAAGACAACCGGCTGGAACTAAAATGGTAAAAGCCTGACTATATTTTTCAAATTCAGGAGCCTCCCCTGGGGGCTCTTTTTTTATTTTATGAGGATTGAAAAAACGCCTGGCCCATCATATATAATATATGATTGTATTACCAATACTGCTGATCCAGTTATTCACTCAATTCATACATCGATGAAGTTCGATGAGGACCGATGAAAATTATTTTCGTTTCCAAAAATTAAAAATGACCATATCAAAGATCATCTTCGTTGCACTTGTGATTGTGGCAGGCCTTTGTACAGTTTTGTTATTTACAGGTAAGGGCTCATCTGATGGACTTATTGTAGGGCTGGCGGTTTCAGTTGTAGGAATCACTGTAAGAATCCTCTCAAGGAAAAACTGCCTCAATAATTATTTCCGTACGTAAAGAAGAAATTTTTCTTCAAAGAATGGTTCGGGAAATAAGGAGGTAAGCTGTACGATCCTTGGCCTGGCGCCACTTTCGGAGATCTCCTGTGCCAGGTCACCCCCTTTCAGGCAGATTAGACCTGATTGAAAAACAGCACCCTCCGATTCAAATTTTGCATTTCTCAAAAGTGGAAAGCTCCATTTCATTAAGTCTTTTAATGGCGCCACTGCCCTGCTGACCGCAAAATCGAATTTCCTGTTTTTAATCTCTTCTGCTCGTGTATGCTGTGTAGTGATATTTGTCAGGCCAATTGCAGATTTTACTTCTTCAATGATCTTGAGCTTTTTATTGATACTGTCAACGAGGTGAAATTTAACTTTGGGAAAAAAGATGGCGAGGGGCACTCCGGGAAAACCTCCACCTGTTCCAATGTCAATGATTTCCATGCCATCAGGAAAATCAAATACTGCAGCAATGGCCAGGGAATGCAAAACATGTTTTTCATAAAGACTGTCAATGTCCTTTCTTGAAATGACATTGATCTTTGCATTCCATTCCTTATACAAAGCTTCCAGCGCACGAAACTGCTCAACCTGTGTATCAGTAAAATCAGAAAAATATTTTAGGAGGATGTCCATGGGGCAAAAATAGAGGATAGTTCATAGTTCATGGTTCATAGTTCATGAGAGATGGCATATAGCGGATGGCATATAGTAAGAGAGTTCATGGTTCATAGATCATAGTTCATGGTAGATGGTTGATTGTTTCAGGTGGTAGAAGTTTATAGATTTAATTGAAGCATAGCTAAATCCAATTGACAGAAGATGAGCATATCTATGTCAGGATTGGAATGGTTGATTTTGCATATTTGTACTAGTCAATATTTAATCTGACAGTTGGGATTAACTTTAAGTAACCACACTTATTCATTAACCCCAAAAAGTCAGATCATGAAAGTCGAGACTAAATTAATTAAAACCAAACTAGGTCTT
>JAEWKK010000016.1 GCA_023386045.1 Bacteroidota bacterium | reverse complement strand
ATCACTACTGTCCGGTAAACAGATATAAAGAGAGGCCCGAAGGCCTCTTTTGTTATTAGTTTTGTTAGTACCACCCAACAAATTAATAACGTGAACAAAAGTACTTTTTTTACCGGACAGCCGATTTTTTCTCAGTTAATTAAACTGGTTCCTAAAGGAGAAGTTGAGCGGATAGCAAAACAGCATGCTTCTAACAGGTATTGTAAGAAGTTTGACACCTGGCATCACTTGATTACCATGCTTTATTGTTCTTATCAGCACTGTACATCACTTCGCGAAGTCACTACAGGGATGAGCGCTTGCGAAGGCAGGCTCCAAAGTCTTAGCCTCAGACATTTTACCAGGAAGAGTACCTTTTCGGATGCTAATAAACGCAGAGACGCTGCAGTTTTTGAAAATATTTACCTGATGTTGTACAGGCGACTGAACACTGGTTTACCGGACAGCTGTTTGAAAGGTGGGGTTTTTAAAAAGCTTTTTATTATTGATTCTACCACCATTAGTCTGTTTACCAGTATATACAAGGGAGTAGGGCCTAAGCCTGTTCATGGCAAAAAGAAAGGAGGTTTAAAGGTTCACATGGCTGTCCAGTCTGATCATGATGTGCCTTGTTTTGTCAGGATTACCGCCGGAACAACGGATGACAAGGTCATTGCCCGTCAAATTCAGCTTCCCAAAGGCTCTTATGCTGTCTTTGATAAAGGTTATCATAGTTACAGGTATTACAATGATTTGAATAAAAATGGTGTCTCCTGGATCACAAGACCGCGCTATAATACTGCTATAAGGGTCATTCAATCCTCTTCAGTCAGTGAAGCAGAGAACATCATGGGGGTAAGAAAAGATGAACAAGTAGTAATGGGACACCCTGACAAACATATCATTAAAGTCCAATGCCGAAGAATCACCTTTTATGATCAGGTCAACAAAAGGCTTTTTCAATTTATAACCAATAACAATCGGGTAAAAGCCAGCACCGTAGCTGCGATTTATAAACAAAGATGGCAGATTGAGTTGTTGTTTAAAAGATTGAAGCAAAACATGCCCCTGCAATATTTTATAGGAGATAATCAAAATGCCATTCAAATCCAAATATGGTGTACCCTGATTGCAGATCTGTTGCTTAAAGCAGCCACCAGAGGCATTAAACGCAATTGGGCATTCTCCCATTTGTCAACACTGATTCGCTTACACCTGATGAACTATACGGACCTAAAGAGATTTTTAAATAATCCTGAAAAAGCCAAAATAGTGATGCCCACTTACGAAAATCAAAGTCAACTTCAACTATTCTCTGGTTAAACAGAGGGGCATGCTTTTCAATAAATCAAACTAACCCTTATCCAGCTTGCAACTCAAAAACAATTTTCCAGTAAGTGCATTTTTACCGGACAGCAGTGATAGACCATAGACCATGGACCAACCTATCTGCCATGAACCATGATCTATGAACTATTCGCCATCTGCCATCCCATGAACCATGAACTATGAACTTCCCTCTGATTTACGCTTAAATCTCCATAAACCCCACAACTCACTCATTCTCAAACTTCATTACTAAAAAAGATATTTTGAAAATAAGTTTTGAAAATTGAAAAAACTCCTACATCTTTGTCTCGGTTTTTCATAGGATATTGGATTTTACACGAGGCTGGATTTCTATCCGGCCTTTTTCTTTTTAAATAACTCCCGCCACTTTCAATCCTATTCTTTTGTTTCTTTGCCAACCAATTGAACCATGCTATGGCCACTATCTTGATCATTGATGACGAAAAGGCGATCCGTAAAACCCTCACTGAGATTCTTTCATTCGAAGGATACAAGATCGAGGAAGCTGCTGATGGCGAAGAAGGATTGAAAAAATTTAAAGAAAAGACTTACGATGTTGTTCTCTGCGACATCAAGATGCCCAAAATAGACGGCATAGAATTTCTTCAAAAAGCTGTTGAGATCAACGTTGATGTTCCTATCATCATGATCTCTGGTCATGGTAATATTGAAACTGCTGTTGAAGCTGTTAAGAAAGGTGCCTATGATTTTATTCAGAAACCACCAGATCTGAACCGCCTGCTGATCACGATCCGCAATGCCATGGAAAGGAATACGCTGGTGCATGAAACAAAAACACTAAAGCGCAAGGCTTTCAAGGTGCAGGAAATGATTGGCAATTCCGTTCCTATTCAAAAGATCAAGGAAACCATTGAGAAAGTTGGACCCACCGAAGCCCGTGTGCTGATCACAGGAGAAAACGGAGTAGGTAAGGAACTGGTGGCAAGATGGCTTCATGAAAAAAGCAGTCGCGCAGGAAATGCCCTGGTGGAAGTGAATTGCGCTGCCATTCCTGGCGAGTTGATAGAAAGCGAATTGTTTGGTCATGAAAAAGGATCATTTACCTCAGCCATTAAACAACGCATTGGCAAATTTGAACAGGCCAGCGGAGGTACACTTTTCCTTGACGAAATAGGAGATATGAGCCTTAGTGCCCAGGCCAAGGTGCTCAGGGCCCTTCAGGAAGGAAAGATCACCCGTGTGGGCGCCGATAAGGATATCAGTGTTGATGTAAGAGTCATTGCCGCCACCAATAAAGACCTGATGAAAGAAGTGGAAGCAAAAACATTCAGGCTTGACCTCTATCACCGACTGAGTGTGATCCTCATTCATGTTCCATCGCTCAATGAAAGAAGGGATGACATTCCGCTGCTGGTTGATAAATTCCTTGATGATATCTGCGAAGACTATGGAATGGCAAAAAAATCCATTGCTGATGATGCTATCAAACTATTACAGGAGCATAACTGGACCGGTAATATCCGTGAGTTGCGTAACGTGGTTGAAAGACTCGTGATTCTTTCAGGCAAGAGCATTACCAGGGACGATATCAGGAACTATGTTCATATCGGATTTCATTAATAAACTCATTTACCTGCCTGTCGGTTTTTAATACCTGAAGATTATCGCATTTAAACTGTACTTCTCGCAGACCTTCTCCTGAAGCAATGACCTTTTTATGGGGAAAGGTTTGGCATATGTCTTCAAGGTATTCATCCACAGTAATGCCTGTAAAATTGGTAATCAGGTGCAGGTAAATGTATTTGATAGAAGAAAACTTATTGAAATCTTTTAACTCATCTCGCTGTATGCCCGTGCCTAGATAAACTGTGCTTCTCCCGTTTTTTCTGAACAGGTAATTCATAAACAGTAGGGGTAGCTCGTGAAACTCACCTTCGGGACAAAACAATAAAATTTCAGGCTGACGGTTTATCGCAGGCAATTGTTCTGTTTCATCAATGACAAGGTTTTGGATGATATAACTGGAAAAATGCTCCTGTGCCGGAATCACATTATTGGTGGACCAAAGTAAACCCAGCTTCAACAAATAGGGATATGCCACTTCAAGAATGCTGTTTTCAAAACCAATATCTTTTTTTATCCGGTCAAACATGCTTCGGAAACCCATTTCATCAAAATCAATTGCTATTTCCAGTAATTGCAGTACCTGCTGGCTGTAAGATGAGTGAACTGTAGCATTGCGAACTTCATTGGCAATCTGTTCCTGCGATAATGAAGCAATCCTTGACACTTTCCATCCCTGGTGATAAAGAAACGCTATGCGCAGCAGTTGCTTGAGGTCATCATTATCATAAAAACGATGAAGGCTTTCTTTTCTTTTTGGTTGGAAGAAATCATAACGTTGTTCCCATATGCGAAGCGTATGTGCTTTGATTCCTGTAAGATTCTCAATATCCCTGATCGTAAAACTTTGCATGCCCTGGTCTGTTTTTCCGGTTGTCCACTTTAGCAAAAACTTTGCTTACATTGCCAACCACTAAGCTTTTAAAATAATAAATTTGTCCGTTTTAAAAACACTCGAATGCCGCTTTCGCACATATTAACTGTTTACCTGATTTCCATTCTCATTGTTCTTCTTCCTTCTTTCGGAATGGCAAAGATGTTTCAAAAAGCCGGAGTTGCACAGTGGAAAGCGTATATACCATTTTACAATACCTGGGTGATGCAGGAACTTGCCAAACGTCCTAAGCACTGGGTTTTCTGGCAGTTCATTCCAGTAGTTGGCTGGTTTATCAGTCCGGGGATCTTTATCGAATTTGTAAAGCTCTTTGGAAGATTCACACTGGGAGAACATACCCTCGCTGCGCTTTTTGCTCCTTTGTATTTTCCTTACCTGGGCTATTCACCCAAAATTCATTACATAGGACCAGAAGGTGCAAGGCGATACAAAAAACAGGGATGGAGAGAATGGGTGGATGCAGCAATCTTCGCCATCGTAGCTGCCACACTGATCCGGACTTTTATTTTCGAAGCCTATACCATTCCTTCAGAGTCCATGGAAAAAACCCTGCTGGTAAATGATTTTCTTTTCGTCAGCAAGTTCTCTTATGGTCCACGGATCCCCAACACTCCTTTGTCCATTCCATTTGTTCATAATTATATTCCAGGTTCCAGCAGTAAGTCATATAGCGAAGCAATCAAGATTCCTTATATACGCTGGTTCAATTCTCCTGTGAAAAGAAATGACGTTGTGGTTTTTAATTTCCCGGCAGGTGATACCGTTATCAACCTTCCTAATTACCAGTCTGCAAGACCCTATTACCAGGTCATTCGCGAACTGGGTAATGGAAATGAAGCTTTGGGCAGACAGATAGTACTGAGCAACCCGGACCAGTATCCACTGGCAGTACATCCTGTAGATAAATCAGACAACTATATCAAACGCTGTGTAGGTATTGCAGGGGACATGATCGAAGTAAAAAACAATGTAGTATATGCCAATGGTACATTGGAACCACTGCCTCCTAAATCTGTTTTAACCTATAAGGTCATCGTGAATGTTAGTTATCTCGATGCAGATGTGCTGAAGGAGGAATATGAACTCAATGCAGACAGGGACGTGCATGACAGTGGGCAGCCAGGACTGTATTATATAAGCATGACCGAAGCAACAAGAGAAAAAATGCTGAAGAATGGTTTGGCAAGATCCATCACTCCTTTGCAGGCCGAAACACCGCAAACAGTTTTTCCTTACGATTCAACTCATAAATGGACCAGCGATAATTTTGGTCCTATCTGGATACCAAAAAAAGGAGCGAAGCTACAGTTGACGGCAGAGAACTATACGGTTTATGAAAGAGCCATCCGTGTTTATGAGAACAACCAGTTTGAAATGAAAAACGGACAGTTTATCCTGAATGGGAAACCGGTAGACTCGTATGTTTTTAAAATGAATTATTACTGGATGATGGGTGATAACCGCCAGGGTTCACAGGACAGTCGCTACTGGGGTTTTGTACCGGAAGACAGGATCGTAGGTAAGGCCTGGCTGATCTGGTTTAGTTGGGAAGGCGGACCAAGATGGAGCCGGTTGTTCAGGACAGTAAAATAGCTTATTTTTAAATGTCTCGCTTAGCGGGACATTTTTGTCTCTAATCACATAATATGAAGGAAAATAAATACGAATTCAATTACAAGGTTTACGCCAGCATAGAAGAATTGCCTGAAGACATGCAATGGTTGTTGAATGAAGCAAGAGAGATCACAGCACAGGCTTACGCTCCATACTCCAACTTCCAGGTTGGTGCTGTTGCCAAACTGGCAAATGGAGAAATTGTTGCGGGAAGCAACCAGGAAAATGCATCATTTCCTGTTGGTCTCTGTGCCGAGAGGGTATTGCTAGCATCCGCTTCTTCGCTTTTCCCCAAGGTCCCGATAGAAACCATGGCCATCAGCTATAAAAGTGAACATGTAAAAAGCGATCATCCCATTTCTCCCTGCGGCATCTGCCGGCAAAGCTTACAGGAGTACGAAGGACGTGTGAATCATCCGGTTCAACTCATACTGGGTGGCATGACCGGTCCGGTATATGTTATAGACAGTGCCAGCCGCTTGTTGCCCCTGGCATTTACCAGTGAAGAACTGAGATAAATTTATCTTCAACTCATAAACCTTAAGACCATGACTTCATGGTCTTTTTTTTATAATTCTTCGAGAAGCGATTCTCCTTCGCTACCATCACCATTGGTCCATTTCCATTTTTCATGGAGCCTGATTTTGCCGTTGGAAAGAATTTCGGGTGTCGACAAACAAACACCAGTTCTTACTGTTCCTTCTTCATTCACATGATGGTAGCTGAACTCCATCATGCCCTCTGCATTTATCAGTCCTAACAGGTGACCAAAAAGCACAGGACCGCCACTATAAGTTGCAGAAACAAGAAAGCTCTGTTGCTGGTAATGAAAAATTGTTTCCTCACTCGCTTCGCCGTTTCCGGTATTACTGATGGAGCGAAACGTCCTGTCGTTATAGTCGATCATGTGTTATGAATTGCAACGATTAGTTTTTATCTTTTTACACAAATTACCAAAACGAACGTTTATGGACACTTCTTTTTTATCTGACCTCAACTGGCTGCATGTGCTGGTTGCTGCTCTTGCTTATTTTGCCCTGGGTGCCATCTGGTACTCTGCACTTTTTCAAAAGAAATGGATCGCTTACCATGGAATCAATGTAAATGATCCCGAAATGAAGAAGGGATCAGGTATGATCATGCTGATGTCTTTTATTTTGATGTTTGTTGCTACTACAGGACTGGCAATTATTGTCAACAGGCTGCAGTTGGATAATGCGGTTTCAGGCATCAAATGGGGCCTGTTAACGGGAGTTTGCTTTTCTGCCATGGCCATCAGCATTACCTATCTCTATGTAAAGAAGCCTGCCGGGCTTCATTTCATTGATGGTCTTTACCACGTGGTGGGACAGATGATCGCGGCTGTTATCTTATGTGTATGGAGATAAACTTCAGGAATTAATTGGAAAAGGGAATGAAATATAACTTCATTCCCTTTTCTATTATTAAAAACAACTTACTCAATTTTAGTGATCTTGATGATGTTGGTGGGCAGATGCAGGTGAATAGGAGTACTTCCTGTATTTACGACCACCTGTCCGCTTTTAAGAAATCCTCTTTCTTTAAGGATATCAATCTGGTCAAAGATGATATCATCAAGCGTATGTTCTTCACTGTAATAAAATGCGCGAACTCCCCAGCTCAGACTTAACTGGTTTACCAGCGAACGCTCTTTGGTGAAAATGAATAAAGGTGCTTTGGGACGATAGCTGCTCAGCATAAAAGCCGTATAACCACTTTGCGTCATTCCTATCAACGCATCAGCTTTTACATCATCGGCCAGCTTGCAGGCATTGTAACAAACAGCATCACTCAGGAAAGAAGGAGAGTGGGGCTGGGGATGAAGAAATTCTTCCCTGTTATACCTGTATTCGGTCCTTTCTACTTCCATGATGATCTTGCGCATGGTTTCCACCACCAGCTTTGGATGTTGACCCGTTGCTGTTTCACCACTAAGCATTACAGCATCGGCGCCTTCAAGTACCGCATTGGCAACGTCTGTGATCTCGCTTCGGTTTGGTTTGCTTCTGTCGATCATGCTTTCCATCATCTGCGTTGCAACAATCACAGGCTTGGCGCGGTGAAGACATTTACTGATGATATTTCTCTGGATCATGGGGATCTGCTCCACCGGCAATTCAACACCAAGGTCACCACGGGCGATCATCACAGCATCACTTTCTACAATGATGTCGCGCAGGTTGTTCAGGGCTTCAGGTTTTTCGATCTTGGCAATGATCTTGGTCCTGCTTTTTCTTTCCTGCAATTTGTTACGCAGGATGATAATGTCCTTTACACTCCTGACAAAGGAAAGTGCCACCCAGTCGAGTTCCTGTTCAATGATGAATTCCAGGTCCACCAGGTCTTTATCCGTAAGAGCAGGTAAGGAGATCTTTGTATCAGGAAGATTGATCCCTTTTTTTGAAGAAAGCTTTCCACCCATGGTCACTTCAACTTCAACATCATTATTCTTGAGGATCTTTTTCACCTGCACTTCCAGCTTTCCATCATCAATCAGGATCTTGTTGCCCACTTTTACATCTTTGTGAAGATCCGGGTAGGAAACGAAGATTCTTTCTTTGGTTCCTACCAGCTTGTCGTTGGTAAAAGTGAGGATGTCACCGGGAACAATATCAATCCCACCGTTTTCCATTTCACCCACCCGCAGCTTTGGACCCTGCAGGTCACCTAGTATGGAAATATTATAAGGCTCGGTCTTGTTGATCTGGCGGATGTATTCTATGATCTGTTTTTTATCATCATGTCCGCCATGAGAGAAGTTGAGACGGAAAACATTTACCCCGCATTTCACCAGCTCCAGTAATTTTTCATAGGTATCGCAGGCCGGTCCCACAGTTGCCACGATCTTGGTACGGTGGTAAGTGTGTTCAATACCAGCCGTCTTGTCCATCTGTTTATGAAAATATTTGTCTACGTTTTTGCTCATTTGATTTTACTGTGTTTGTTTTCAGATGTTCTTAAATATTTTACCCGGCTATTTAAATTGTTTTGATGTTTATGAAGCCAGGATCTTTACGATCTTCATCCATTCATCATTGATGGTACCTTTTCTTTTTCCTACTTTCTCCAGCGGAACATAATTCATGCGGTTGTTCATAATACCCACAAATACATTATGCCTTCCTTCGATCAGGCTCTCAACAGCATGATAACCCATTCTGCTGGCAATTAGACGGTCGAGGCAGGTAGGCGCGCCTCCACGTTGTATATGTCCCAGAATGCAAACCCTGGTTTCTGTTTGAGGCATGCGGTCTTTGATGATCTTGGCCACTTCATCGGCGCCGCCAAATTCATCACCTTCGGCAACCACGATCAGGTTCACCAGTTTTTTTCTTCTTTCTTTTTCCTGGAGAGAATCGATCAGGGCTTCAATATCTGTTTTCTGTTCTGGTATCAGGATATTTTCCGCACCAGTGGCAATGCCGCTATGAAGCGCAATGTAGCCGGCATCGCGACCCATCACTTCTATAATAAAAAGCCGGTCGTGGGCATCCGCAGTATCCCTGATCTTATCAATAGCTTCTACGGCTGTATTCACTGCTGTATCAAAACCAATGGTAAAATCAGTTCCATAAATATCCTTATCAATTGTTCCTGCCAGGCCAATGCAGGGGATGTCATATTCCTTGCTGAATTCAACTGCACCACGGAAGGAGCCATCGCCACCAATGATCACCAGGCCGTCAATACCGCGGCTCTTTAAAACTTCATATGCCTGCTGCCTGCCTTCGGGTTTGTGAAAGATCTTGCATCTTGCAGTTTTCAGGATGGTGCCTCCACGCTGGATGATGTTGGCTACTGAGCGGCTTTCCATCTTGTAGATATCGTCTTCAATGAGACCCTGGTAGCCGCGCATGATGCCATACACTTCAAGCCCATAATAGATTCCTGTACGTACTACCGCCCTTACAGCCGCGTTCATGCCGGGTGAATCACCGCCCGAAGTGAGAACGCCAATGCGGCTTACTTTTTTATGCATCTTATTCCTTAATTAAACTTCATTGATCGGTCGCGGAATCAAAAATAAGGTATTGTGGCTTAGGGTGTGGACGATACACATCACCCTTATTTCACAATTACATCCTGCTTCTGCTTCAGTCCAGATTCTCCTTAAAAACTTTTATCATTGCATAAGAAAAAACCCACTGTAGAAACAGCGGGTGCTAACGATTGCTTGCTATATGAATAGAGAAACTTGGGTCTGTTGCGAATGATGATTCCCTTTGATCTTTGCTCTTGAATCATTCATCTTGTTGAAACAAAAATAAGATGGCCAATGAAGAAGAATAAAATAAGATCAGCATTGTTTTACTATGCTGAAAACAGGGTCATTTTTGCAAAGTCCACGTCTGTATTGAATTCCAGGCTAAACCTGTTACGATGCCCAACCGCTCAGCAGAACCTTTATTTCAATTGATCAAGGCGCTTCAGAAGTCTGAAAAGCGCAATTTCAAGCTATATATCAAGCGGAACTCCTCTAATGAAGACCTGAAGATCATCCAGCTTTTTGATGCACTTGACCGCATGGCCAATTACGATGAGGCCGCCCTGCTGAAAAAACTGCCTACCATCAAAAAGCAGCAATTGTCCAATATCAAGGCACATCTTTATAAGCAGGTACTGGCAAGTCTTCGACTGGTGAGCAGTGAGGGCAATATTGATATTCAATTACACGAACAGCTGGATTATGCACGGATTCTTTATAACAAAGGTCTTTATCATCAAAGCCTGAAGATCCTGGACCGGCTTAAGGAAGTAGCACATCATTATCACCAGGACAGCTTTCTAATTCAGATTATTTCACTGGAAAAAAAGATCGAGACCTTGCACATTACCAGGAGTATGCAGGACAGGGCCGACAGCCTGGCTGCAGAAGCCAATGAGGTGAATGAAAAAAGAAGAACCATCACCCAATTGTCCAACCTTGCATTGCAGCTTTACAGCTGGTACATCAAAAATGGCCATGCACGAAATGAATCGGATGAAACGGGAGTAAAAAAATTCTTCAGGGAGCAATTGCCACCTCATGCTTTTGAGCTGAAAGGTTTTTATGAAAGGCTTTACCTACACCAGTGTTATTGCTGGTATGCCTTTATCAGGCAGGACTTCATCATGTATTACCGTCATACGCAAAAATGGGTGGATCTTTTTCATGAAGAAAAGCACATGCTCAACGTGGAGCCAACACATTATATCAAGGGCATTCACAACCTGCTGAACGCGCATTTTGACCTTCGTAATTACCAGCAGTTCGAAGTGGCTTTAAAGCAGTTTGAAGCGTTTGGCAAATCAGACATCGCCAACCAGGTACAGAATAACAGGATCCAGACCTTTGTTTATCTGACCACGGCCAAGATCAACCGGCATTTTATGTGGGGCAGCTTCAAAGAAGGATTAAAGCTGGTGCCTTTTATCGAAGAAAAACTGGATGAATACGAATTGTATCTCGACCGTCACCGCATCCTTGTTTTTTATTACAAGATCGCCTCGTTATATTTTGGAAGCGGTGATTATGCGACCTCTATTGATTACCTGCAAAAGATCATCAACTGGAAAGTAGATCTCAGGAATGACCTGCAGTGTTATGCAAGATTGCTGCACCTGCTGGCACATTATGAGCTGGGTAATTATGAATTGATGGAATTTCTTACCAAATCCGTCTATCGCTTTATGGCCAGGATGGAAAACCTTACGGTGATAGAAGAGGAAATGTTCCGTTTTCTCAGGCAGAATTTTTATCTCTCTGCAAGACAGATGAAGCCACAGTTTGAAAAGCTTTTGCATACCATCAAGAAGTTTGAGAAAAGCAGGTTTGAAACCAGGGCATTTGCCTACCTCGATATCATATCATGGCTGGAAAGCAAGGCATATGACAAGCCCATGGCCACCATCATCCATGATAAATTCCTGGCTTCCAAAAAAAGACAATACAGGTCTGTGAAATAAAGCTGCATTTCAGTTGCTTTGAATATTCTCCTATTGCGTTAATTTCGACACATGCGACAATTGCTGATCATGCTGGCATGCTTGCCGGTTTTTTCATTTGCCCAATTTTCTTCCCAGGACATTAATCGTTATAAAACGCAGGCTAACCGGGTCACCATTATGCGCGACCAATGGGGTGTTCCTCATATCTATGGCAAGACAGATGCAGATGCGGTCTTTGGACTACTGTATGCACAGTGCGAAGAGAATTTTAACCAGGTGGAAGAAAATTACCTGGAAATGCTGGGCAGGCTATCAGAAATTTATGGCGAAGGGCAATTGTACAACGACCTGCAAATGCAGTTGATCTACGACACTTCAGCTGCCATCGCTGATTATAAGAAAGCTCCCATATGGTTAAAGAAACTACTGGATGCAAGTGCTGATGGTATCAATTTTTATCTTTTCAAACACCCGGAAGTAAAACCGAAAATTTTGAACAGGTTTGAACCATGGTTTGCCCTTCTCCGCACAGACGGCAGCATTGGTGCTACCCAAACAGGAGGTCTTACTACTACCGACATGAAGACCATGTATCCTGTAAACAGTGCTACTTCATTTTTGGAAAAACAACTTCCATTTTTTGAAACCAATCCAACAGGTTCTAATGGATTTGCTGTAGCGCCATCGCGTACGGCATCTAAAAATGCCATTCTTTATATCAACCCACATACAAGTTTTTATTATCGTACGGAAGTTCAACTGGCAAGCGATGAGGGATTGAATGCATATGGCGCTGTAACATGGGGAACATTCTTTATCTACCAGGGCTTTAATGAAAACTGCGGGTGGATGCATACTTCAAGTTATGCGGATGTAGCGGACCTGTTTGCAGAAAAGACTGTGGATCACGAAGGCAAAATTTTTTATGAATACGATGGAAGACTGCAGCCTGTAAAATCCAAACAGCTTTATATTGGCTACAGGAAAAATGATACGATACTCCGGCATTCTTTTACTACTTACTCGACTCTTCATGGTCCCGTGGTTGGCAAGAGAGAAGGGAAGTGGCTGGCATTGAAAGAAAACAACAGGTCCATGGAGGCGCTATCACAATCCTGGCTGCGCATGAAAGCAAAGGGTTTCGAAGATTTCAAGAGGATCATGAATATGCGGGTGAACAATAGCAACAATACCGTATTCGCCGACAACAAAGGAAATATTGCATACTGGCATGGCAACTTCATGCCTAAAAGAGATAGTAAATATGATTATAGTTCTTTGGTAGATGGAAGCATATCAGCCACCAACTGGAAAGGTGTTCATGCACTCAATGAGATCGTACATATTTACAATCCCTCAAGTGGATGGATACAGAATTGTAATTCCACTCCATTTTCTGCGGCCGGGAACAGCAGTCCCAAAAAAGAAGATTATCCTGAATACATGGCACCTGATGGAGAGAATTTCAGAGCAGTTAATGCTGCGAAGCTCCTGGCTCTTCATAAGAACCTCACCATCCAGTCAATGATCGACAGCATTGGATACAATCGTTATTTGTCGGCATTTGATTATTTGATGCAGGCGCTCAACAGTGCATATGGACAACTGGAAACTGGTGATACTCTTCGTCTGAAAGTAAAAGAGGCTGTTGACCTGCTGAATGCCTGGGATAAATATGCTTCTGCTGAAAGTATAGCCACCACAATTGCCATTGAATGGGGATATAGAGTGATGCAAAAATCATTGCCTGTGTCCAATCCTTACAGAAGCACTCATGCCCTTGCTCAACTATTCATAACTATTGGAAGTCTTGATGCAAAACAGTTAATCGGTTTACTTGCCGAAACACAAAATGACCTGGAAAAAAGATTCGGAAGATGGAAGATCACATGGGGAGAAGTAAATCGCTACCAGCGAACCCTCAAAGGAAGATTTGATGACCAGGAGCCCAGCTTACCGGTTGGATTGGGGCCAGGAACATTTGGTTCTTTGCCTTCTTATTCATCCAGGAGATTTCAAAACACAGACAAGAGGTATGGCGTATCCGGAAACAGCTTTATCGCCTGCGTTGAATTTGGGAAAAAGCTTAAAGCAAAATCAGTTATTACTGGCGGACAGTCATTTGATCCGCAGTCGAAACATTTTAACGACCAGGCGGAAATGTATGTTGAAGGCAGGTTTAAAGACGTTCTTTTTTACAAAGAGGATGTGCTCAAAAACGCGGTAAGAAAATATCATCCCGGAGAATGATTTCCTGGGTGATTAGTCAGGATCGATGGTATCCCAGGGCGTGACCCGGTTGTCTTTCTCATTTTTGCTTACTTCGATGTCATCCGTGTCGCCGATTAATCTTTTTTCATCTTCTTCAGCCTTCTCGTCATTGTTCAATCTTTCATAAGCGTTTTCGCCTTCCAGGGGTGGAGTCATACCTACGCGTATATTCTTCATCTCTTCTTCGGTGATCACATGGTCAGGGTCTGACAGGTGACGACGAACGATTTTTTGGGTATCGCTTTCAAAACGCTCACCCTGTTGTTCATTATTGTCGGCATTTTCATTGCCTTCGTTTTGTGGAATGATATTGTTGCGATCTTCCTGCATAACTGGTTTTAAGGGATATGTATAAAAAGCTGTGCCATAAATTTCCGGGAAAGGCCATGAACGGATTTCAAGCTTTAAATCCGGCCACAATCCTCATTATTTAACTTCATGTAATTTTTGTAAACTGAAACTGAACTCTTCTTATATTGGTTCAAATAAGGCTTATGAAATATTTACTGCTGGCTGCCTGCCTGATCTCCTTTTCTTTTGGTCTGCACGCGCAATATAAAAATGATAATGTATTATACCGGACAGTTTTTCCCCAGGACCTCTGCCGGGAAATGGAAAAAAATCCAGGTTATGTATTGCTTGATGTAAGGTCAGCAGGTGAGTTCAATGATACATCTTCATCTACAGGACTCAACATAGGACACCTGGAAGGAGCTTTGAATTTCGACAGTCGGCAGATCGGTTCAAGAATCAGGCAGCTGGCCGCTTTTAAAAATGATCCTGTATTTGTTTATTGCTCTCATAGCCAGAGAAGCAGGCGTGCAAGTAAAATGCTTGCAGACAGCGGCTTTACCAACGTTATCAATATCAATGGAGGACTCACCGGCCTTTACGCCCTGAATCCCTTGCAAAAGGCCTGCATTGATGCCATGTTAAGAAGTAATAACAGCTATCGTATTATTTCATCTCCTGAATTATGCCGCAAGCTGGCCGACAAGTATAATACCATCTACCTGTTAGATGTGCGGTCAGACTCGGCATGGAACCATATTTCACTCAATGCAAAGCAAAATGCCTATGGTCATCTTAAAGGTGCAAAACACATAGCGCTTGATCAGATAAAAAGCAGGCTGAATGACATTCCCAAAGGAAAGGAAATTGTGATCACAGACCTTTTTGGAAATGATGCAGCAAATGCTGCAAGAATTTTAAAAGAGAATGGGTATGATAAAGTGACCATTTTACTCGAAGGAATGGAGCGCTGGCTGAGTTCTGATAAAAAGGATTGGGGGTGTACGAAAGATGTTTATGTGCCATCAGTTTCCTACCAGCTGATGAGTGCTGGAGAATTTTCAAGGTTTCTTCCCGCCAATAAAAATGTGGTATTGATTGATCTCAGGAGTGCAGATGAATATGCTGGAAATCATAAAGTAAGTTTCAGAAATATCGGGCACCTGGAAAACGCTCTGAATATTCCTTCGGAAGAGTTAGAAAAGAAAATGGGAGAGATGGCATCTTATAAATCCCTGCCGGTGGTGCTGTATGAATTTTCAGACCCTCCAACAGTTTATGCAGCTGCTGATCTTCTAACAAAAAATGGATTCAGTAAGGTTTATGTGCTGGCTGGTGGTTTATTCAATATCAGGTGGACGGCTGCCAACGTGCCGGGAATGGCTTTCATGCATGAATGGGTAAAAGACGTTCCCGAAGCCAACCGTTGATCAGAGATAACGAAGCTTTATTGATAAGAGAACGGCTGAATTATTTACCTCGAATTTATTGTCATTGAAGCTGGGTGCAGCTGCGAAAGGAAGTTTGTTTCGCGAAGCACCATATCCTTCTTTGGGAATGCCCAGGAAGTTCAGATCAAATTTTTTGTTGTTATTGGCATCATGAAACAGGCTGATGGCATAGTTTCCTTTTTTGACATCATTGAAAATGACCAGAGCAGTTTTATTTTGGATCAAAGCTTCCACACATTGTACTGGTTCACCTTTTCCATTGAAAGCTTTCGCATTGTCGTAAAGACAGGCCCTGCAAACTCCTTTTTCATTCTCAAAACCGGTAACAGAAGCACTGACTTTTTGTTGGGCTGTCACTTTTGTTGCTGACAGGACTAAGGTCAGAGCTGCAAGAAAAAGCTGAACATATTTCATCTTCTATAAATAACAAACCAACAATTTAATTGGTTCAGATCAATTTTTGAGAATCTTTCTATCCAGTCATGGTCACATGGCATAAAAGGCACACGGGTATTCTGTGTCAGACCTTTTTGTATCCGGAATTATGATATATTTGGGGACTTAGCTAATTGCATATTATGAGAATCATTTTTAAATTCAGTTTTACTGTTTTATTCATTCTTTCAGCTTCTTTGAGCGTACTGGCTCAGCGTAATTTTTTCAGTTCCGTAGCTGAATCTTCCATCTCTGTGGGAAATGCCAAAAGAGTTATTAAACCACAGCGTTACAATCTTGTTTCGGCCAATACCCAGCAGCTGAAAGATTTCTTATGGTCCCTGCCTTCTGAAAGCGAATTAAGCAACCGGTCAGAGGCCCCCATTATTGAACTTCCGATGCCCGATGGTCAGCTTGCCAAATTCCGTGTTTGGGAAAGCTCGATCCAGGAACCAGGACTGGAAGCAAAATTTCCCGAGATCAAAACCTTTTCCGGCCAGGGCATTGATGATCCCTATGCAACCATCCGTATGGACTACAATCCTTATTTCGGTTTTCATGCACAGGTACTTTCTATCAATGGAAGGATCTATATCGATCCTTATGCCAGGGGTAATACCAAATATTACATGAGTTATTTCCATGCCGATAACCTTCGTTCTACATTTTTTTCATGCACCACCAGTGCTGATCCTGTAGAACAACTGGAAGGTCCTGCTGCCAAGCTTTTGGCAGGTCCCTGCAGAGGCACGAACCTTTATACTTACCGCCTGGCAGTTGCCTGTACTGGTGAATATGCACAGGCAGTTGGAGGAACAACGGCACCAGCCTTACATGCGGCCATTGTTACAACTGTAAACAGGGTTTCGGGTGTTTATGAAAAAGAAATTGCTGTAAAGCTGATTCTCATTGCCAATAATAATTTTATTGAATTCCTTGATCCAACTACTGATCCTTTCAATGGAAATAACAGTGCGGGTACATTGATCAATGAAAGCCAGAATGTGATCACTACCAATATTGGTACTGCCAATTTTGATATAGGTCATACATTCAGCACTGGTGGTGGTGGACTGGCAGGCCTGGGCGTGGTATGTAACCCCACCCAGAAAGCCAGAGGTATCACCGGTAGTCCTTCACCTGTAGGTGATGGTTATGATATTGATTATGTTGCGCATGAAATGGGACACCAGTTTGGTGGTCACCACACATTCAACAGCACCACTTCCAGCTGTTCAGGAAATGGCACAGCCTCCACTGCATATGAAGTAGGAAGCGGTACAACCATCCAGGCATATGCCGGTATTTGTGGAAGCGATAATATTCAGCCTAACAGCGATCCCTATTTTCATGCGATAAGTTTTGATGAGATATCAACCTTTCTTGAAAATGGTGGAAGTTTCTGCCGCACCGTAGTGCCAACAGGAAATACACTTCCTGTGATCCTGACCATGGATAATAATGGTGTTACCATTCCTAAAGGCACACCTTTTACTTTAACAGGTACTGCCTCTGATGCAGATGGAGATGCACTGACTTATAATTGGGAACAGTGGGACCTGGGTTCTTTTGGTTCCTGGAACAGCGGTGCCAATTCAACCACTGCACCTCTGTTTAAATCACGCATACCAAAATCTACAGGTAGCAGAACTTTTCCTGATATCGCTGTCATCCTCGCAGGATATCCTGCAAGTCCAAGCGCAACAATGGCCGGGTTGAAAGGAGAAACCTTACCTCAGGTTGCCCGTTCCATGAAATTTAAATTCACAGTAAGAGATAATCGCGCAGGTGGTAGTGGAGTGGTTTCCGGTGGAGATGGATGCCAGGCCGGCTTTACAGGTATCTTCCAGATAAATGTTGCCAATACGGGTCCATTTACAGTGAGCATTCCTAATGGTGGTGAATCTTACCCAGGTGGAACCATGCAGAATATTACATGGAATGTTGCAGGAACCAATGCAGCTCCTATTAATACAGCCAATGTAAAGATCAGCCTTTCAACAGACGGAGGACTTACATATCCAACAGTATTGTCTGCAAGCACACCGAATGATGGTACGGAATTACTGGCACTGCCTTCTGTGCTTACCAACACTGCAAGAGTGAAAGTAGAAGCTGTAGGTAATGTTTATTTTGATATTTCCAATGCAAACTTCAGCATCACTGCTGCTGTTTCAGGGTTTGATTTTGATAATCCTGCTGCAGCCAGTGTTGGTTGTGCCGGACCTGCAAGTGCTGCTATCACTTTGGGCACAACAGTTACTGGCAGCTTCAGTACACCAATCAACCTGACTGCTACGGGCAACCCGGCTGGTACTACAGTGA
The DNA here is from genome assembly GCA_023386045.1 of Bacteroidota bacterium. GTDB lineage: Bacteria > Bacteroidota > Bacteroidia > Chitinophagales > Chitinophagaceae > Flavisolibacter. The sequence continues at coordinate 153,704 of JAEWKK010000016.1, read as the reverse complement.
GCTTCAGTGCTAACCCAATTAACCCGGGCACCAGTACTGTAGTTACTCTTAATGGTATCAACACACTTGCTGCAGGCTCTTATAATATTACTATTACTGGTACTGCAGGCAGCGTGGTGAAAACAAGAGTTCTTACTTTCACTGTACAACCTGGAGCTGCTCCAGCTATTACCACGCAGCCAACTCCTCAAACAGTTTGTGCAGGAGCCAATGCTTCATTTTCAGTTGTAGGTGGAGGAACTACCTACCAATGGCAGGTGAGCACAGATGGTGGTGCTAACTATTCCAATATTGCGGGAGCAACCACCAGCACTTATACTGCCAATTCAGTTACAGCAGGCATGAATAATAACCGTTACCGTGTTCTGGTGATGACTCAGTGCGGAACAGCTACATCCAATGCTGTGATCCTTACAGTAAATACAGCGCCGGTTATTAATTCACAACCACAATCTGTAACACTTTGTAATGGTTCTAACGCTACATTCACTACTGCAGTTGGTGGTACCAATCCTACCTACCAGTGGCAGGTGAGCACTGATGGTGGCGCTACTTATACCAATATTGCAGGTGCAACCTCTTCAAGCTATACTGTAAATAGCATTAATGGTACTATGAACAATAACCGCTACAGGGTGGTTGTAAGTGGAACCTGTACACCAGATGCTACTTCAAATGGAGCCACGCTGAATGTGATACAGCCTGTTGCCATTACTACTGACGCCAGCAGCACTACGATCTGCGAAACAGGAAATGTTTCCTTTACTGTTGCGGGCAACAGTACGCTGCCGATTTCCTATCAGTGGCAGGTGAGTACGGATGGTGGTGCCAACTGGACCAACATCTCCAACAATGCAACTTATTCAGGTGCAACCACCGCTACACTGAATGTAACTAATGTTGCAGCCTCCATGAATAACAATCGTTACCGCGCCTTATTATCAAATTCTATCTGTACAGCAGGAACGGCTTCCAACGCTACTACACCAGCTGTATTAACAGTAAATGCAAGACCTACAGTTACATTATCTGCTTCACCAACCAGCATTATGCCGGGTATGACCACAACCATCAATGCCACTATACAGCCATCTGCTGCAGGCTTTGATATCAGCTGGTTCAGAAATAATACCCAGATTCCTGGTGTTAATGGTACCAGCTACACTGCTAATGTTACCGGGCTTGGAGAATACAGGGTTGATATTGTAAATACAGCTACGGGTTGCAATAACACTTCCAATTTGCTGACTATTACTGCAGAACCAAGTCCAAGACTGTTCATTTTCCCGATTCCGAACAATGGAAGGTTTACCATTGCCTACTATAATGCAGGAAGCAGTACATCAAGAAATGTGATTGTTTATGATTCACGTGGTTCCAAAGTGTTCCAGAAAACATATGCCATCAACCAGCCTTACCAACTGTTGAGTGTGGACATGATGGCTGATGCAGCAGGTATCTACCTGGTTGTTCTTACTGATGCTGCAGGAAAGAAAGTAGCTTCAGGAAAAATGATGATTGGAAAACATTAATTGTTGAAATATCTGTTCAAGGCCCCTTCAACTGAAGGGGCTTTTTTATTAGAGTGAGCTCCCGGCAGTTGGTTGCTGAAAGAGCCAGACCAGTTCAAAAACCAGACCAGTTCAAAAACCAGGTAAGCAAAAAATAAGAAGAAAAATGTTTTGGCTCCTGAGCGGAACTGTTTTTTTGAAGTTTGCCTGTACCCAAATAATTGAAAGGTCATTGCAAACAGGCTTTGTATGCCAAGAAGGCGAATCATCAACCTGTTCTCATTTTGTCTATCCTTTTTTGCCTGTTCAAGCTCCAGGGTAGCCTTAGTATAGGCTTTGTCATCCGGATCGGTCTGTTGCTGGTAAATCATTTCTTTTTGAACTACCTGTTCGCGATGCATGGTATTGCTGAAAAGAAAAAATCCAAAAAGGATCATCCAGAGAATGATTTGAGGAAGCCAGTACCTTTCTTCGGTACGGATGAAGGCAGCACTAACAAAATTCAGGGTGATCAGTATCAATACAAGCCATAAAAGATCAAAAGAAATCAGGTTCATGAGAATAGAATATCTGACTCTTCAAAAATAGTCTTACCTGGCCGGTTTTACCAGGGTCAGCGGCCCTTGGCATTGCAGTTGCATAAATTTGCGTGGATAAATCTTAAAATATGAAACATCTGTTCCTGGCCAGCTGCCTTACAGCATCCGTTTTTTTAATAAGCAATTGTGCCCGAAACCCTGTTACAGGCAAAAAAGAAGTGGTGTTAATGTCTGAAGCACAGGAGATTCAAATGGGTAAAGAGGCAGATCCCGAAATCATTAAACAGTTTGGACTGTATGAAGATTCCTCCATACAGAGATATATTAACCAGATGGGGCAGCAAATGGCAGCTATTTCCCATCGCCCCAATATTGAATATCACTTCAGGGTGATCAATTCAGAAGTAGTAAATGCCTTTGCAGTGCCTGGAGGCTATGTATATTTTACCAGGGGCATCATGGCTTACCTGAATAACGAAGCCCAGTTTGCAGGTGTTCTTGGGCATGAAATTGGGCATATAACGGCAAGGCATACCGTAAAACAACAAAGAAACCAGGTGCTGGCACAGGTTGGCCTGATCGCAGGCATGATCATTTCTCCCGAATTGGCCAGGTTTGGGGAACTGGCTTCACAGGGCCTGGGGCTTTTATTATTAAAATATGGCCGTGATGCTGAAAGGCAGTCAGATGAACTGGGAGTGGAGTATTCTGCCAAAATCGGATATGATCCGCAGTACATGGCGGATTTTTTCCAGACCCTGGAGCGACAGTCTGCACAAAGCGGTTCAGAAGAACTACCGCCATTTCTTTCCACGCACCCTTCTCCGGAAGAACGATATAACACAGTGAAAAAACTGGCAGCAGAAGAAAAGCAAAAGCTGAACCTCACCAATCCAAAAGTCAACCATAACCAATACCTGGCTATGATCGATGGATTGATCTATGGTGAAGATCCTAAAGAGGGTTTCCTGGAGAATGGTGTATTCTATCATCCTCCATTAAAATTCCAGTTCAGCATTCCTTCCAACTGGGCTTACCAGAATTCACCCCAACAGGTACAACTTGCATCAAGAGATGGAAAGGCTATGATGATCTTTACACTGGCACAGGGTAACACCCTCGATGAAGCAGCTAATAATATGTTGCAACAATTTAAATTGACACTGGTGAATTCAAGTCGTACAACAGTAAACGGATTAAATGCCATTGCCATGGTTGCTGACCAGGTGCAGCAACAGGGCACACTTCGCACTTTATCTTATCTCATTCAATACGAAGGAAATATTTACATGATGATCGGTGTATCTGCACTTGCTGATTTCAATGCTTATAATTCTACCTGGACCGCTTCCATGCAAAGCTTCCGTGCACTCACAGATCCAGCCAAGCTCAATAAAAAACCTGAGCGCATCAGGGTAAGAACTATCACCAATGGTAGTACACTTCAGCAGGTTTTAAAAAATTATGGAGTTCCTGATAAGAGGCTTGAAGAACTTGCCATTCTTAACGGTATGAAACTCACGGATAATGTACCTTCAGGCACCCAGATCAAACTGATACAGGAATGATGAAAAAATAATCTTTCAATAGCATAAAAAGAAAGCCCCCGCATTTGCGGGGGCTTGTTATTGATAAGATTTCAATTAATGTTTGGCAACTGCAGCTTTGGATTTTGCAGCATTTTTCTCCTTCTCAGTTTCAGAACCCAGTGCTTTTTTACCACCCAGGTCTACGAGGATAGGAGCGGCAACAAAGATGGATGAATAACTACCAGTAACTACACCAATCAACATTGCAAAGGCGAAACCTCTGGTAACATCACCACCAAAAATGAAGAGAATCAGGATGGTGAGGAATACGGTCAGAGAGGTCATGATCGTACGACTCAGCGTTTCATTGATGGCTTTGTTGATAATTACTTCCTTGGGCGCACCAATCATCTTATGTCCAAATTCACGGATCCTGTCAAATACAATCACCGTATCGTTCATGGAGAAACCGATCACCGTCAGTATCGCAGCAATAAAGTGCTGGTCAAGTTCGAGCGGGAAAGGAACGATGTTGCGCATGAATGAGAACACGGCAAGCGTAACCAGTACGTCGTGCATCAGGGCAATGATGGTACCCAGTGAATACCTCCAGTCGCGGAAACGAATGAAAATATATAGGGCGATGATCATCAGTGACCAGAATGTAGCCCATTTGGCATCTCTTTGCAATTCATCAGAAATCGTTGGTAAAACCGTTGTTTTTCCTACAACATTCTTTTTGCTGAATTGATCAAAAGAAGTACCTGAAGGAAGATAATTTGCCAGGCCTTCATAAAGCTTTGTCTGAACATCCTGCTCTACTGATTCACCTGAATTTTCGATCTTGTAAGAAGTCGTAATATCCAGCTGGCTGTTACCACCCAGCGTTTTGATAGTTGGGGCTTCTCCAAATGCCTGGGTCAGATCTTTACGGATATTTTCCACCTGAGAACTTACAGGATTGCTGAACTTCACAGTATAGCTACGTCCGCCCTTGAATTCAACGCCCTGGTCAAAACCATTGAAGATGGCGCCTACACCCAGTGCCAGCACCACAAATGAAACAGCGTAGGCCACTTTCCTGTACTGGATAAATTTATAATCTGCATGCCTGAAGATCCTGCGGGAAATAGGCGTGAAATACTGAAGGTGTTTTTTCTTGCTGGTGAACCACTCAGTAACCCAACGGCTAACGAGGATACCGCAGAAAAGAGAGAGAAGGATACCGAGGATCTGGGTGGTTGCAAAACCTTTAACCGGACCCAATCCAAAAGAGAAAAGAATGATAGCTGTCAGCAAGGTGGTAACGTGTGCATCAAGTACAGGTGGAAGCGAACGCTTGTAACCTTCATTGATGGCCGTAATATAATTGGCTCCCTTGGTAAGTTCCTCCTTGATCCTTTCGTAGATGATTACGTTTGTATCCACAGCCATACCAATGGTCAGTACCAGACCGGCAATACCGGGTGCCGTCAGTGTGGCTCCGATGGCCGTAAGGATACCAATGGTAAAAAGAAGGTTGAGGATCAAAGCAATGTTGGCTACCCATCCGCTGGTATTATAGTAGATCAGCATCAGGAGGAAGATGACGGCAAAAGAGATCACGAAGGACATGATACCACCCTGGATGGCGTTTTCTCCCAGCGTAGGTCCTACAACCTGCTCCTGTACGATCTTGGCAGGTGCGGGCAATCGTCCAGACTTCAGGATGTTGGCAAGATCCTGTGCTTCCTGCAAGGTGAAGTCTCCACTGATCTCTGTTCTTCCACCTGAAATGGGGCCGTTATGTGCAATAGGTGCTGAATATACTTTTTCATCCAGTACAATAGCGATCGGTCTTTTTTCATTGTAGCTGGTGGTGGTCAGCTTTTCCCAGTTCCTTGCACCAGCTGTTGTCATATCCATGGAAACAGTTGGCTTACTGCCTAACTGATCGTAAGACTGATTAGCAGTAGTGATCACATCACCTTCAATGGGAGCTTTATCCTGTCCTTTGGTTTTCAGAACATACAATGGTACAAACTTGCTGATCTTGTTGTTGGCATCACGTGGAGCAACACCATAAACAAATCTTGCATCAGGAGGAAAGTTCCTGCGAATGGCAGGAGAATTCAGGGCTGCGCTGAAAGCAGCAGTGTCTTTGATGGCAATACCTGGAAATCCTCCAAAATTGGATTTCACAAAATCAGCGATCAGGGAGCGTTTGCTGGCACTGTCAGCTTTGGCCGTACTGTCGCCGGCTGCTGTGGTATCAACCGCTTTTCCGCTGATATAGCTGTCGTAAGCTGCATCTGCAGAAGCCCAGGCATTATTTAATTCTTCGGGTTTATAAACTTCCCAGAACTGCAGGTTGGCTGAAGACTGGAGGTATTGACGTACTCTTTCAGGATCCTGTAAACCCGGAAGTTCAACGGTAATGATATCTCTTTCACGGTCCGGATTGATATTGGGTTGTGCAACGCCAAATTGGTCAATACGGGTACGAAGCACACGGTAAGTGTTGTCGAAGGCATCATAGGCAGCTTTGCGGATCTTGCTTTCAACAGTTGCATCAGAGTCTGTAACCTTGATATCTCCACTTGAAGCTGCAAATAGGGAAGCCAGTCTTCCGCTTGGATTTAATTTCCTGTATTCCTCAATAAACAGGGAAATATAATCGGCGCCACTATTGGCTTTTCTTTGGTTGGCTGATTCCAGCGCTTTAAGAAAACTGGGATCCTTGGAATTATTTGCCAGGGATCTGAGAAGACCAGAAAGTTCTACTTCCATGGTCACGTTGATACCGCCTTTGAGGTCAAGACCGAGGTTGAGTTCCTGCTTTTTGGCATCATCGTAACTGATGGGACCTGTAAGGCCATAATGAACAGTTTCATCTTTGGTACTGTCCAAAAGTCTTTTTAAACGGGATTCATAAGCCAGGGCTTTGGTGGCGCTGTCAGCATTTGCATAATTGCGGTCCACAAATTGTTTTGCCTTTGTTTCCATTTTTCTTTCATGGCTGCGAACAACCCAACTGAATGAAAGGGCATAAATTGAAACGATGACGAGAAGGATTGTAAAAAAGCGGACCAAGCCTTTCAATTGCATACACGGTTTTTTTAAGAGTGGGCAAAGATATATTTTTCACCTTAATTTCAGGCTTTAATTATAGGTCTTTTGAACGGCCGAAAACTCCTGTTGAAAGGCATTTAGCGGTATTTTAGCTTTATGAGATGGTTTGTCCTGCTTTTTCTTCTTACCTCCTGCGCTGCTCCCAAACCTTCCATGACGGCCACCGAACAGGTGAAAAAGGAAAAATTTCCGAAGACGGATGCCTTCATGAAAAACCTGTTGCAGCAGTATCCTTTTTATTTCGACAGCCTGCTCCGCCAGCAACAGATTTGGAAGTTCAGCATCATTTATACTAAAATTGACAGAACGGCATCTGGTCAGCCAAGGTTCACCAATTATTTCTTCAATATTGATCCCAGGGAATATTTTTATCCTGCTTCCACGGTAAAAATGCCTGTGGCCTTTCTTTCACTTCAAAAACTCAACGAGCTTTCCATTCCCGGTCTTGATAAGGAATCTACAATGATAACGGAATCTGGTTATCCCTGGCAATCAGCCATCTACAATGATCCCGAATCAGAAGACGGCAGGCCAACCATTGCCAACTACATCAAAAAGATTTTTCTGGTGAGCGATAATGAGGCCTTCAACAGGCTCTATGAATTCCTTGGACAGGAACACATCAATCGTTCATTACATGCTATGGGATATGACAGCGCACAGATCATTCACCGGCTTAACATCAGCCTGAGCGAAGAAAAAAACCGTTTAACCAATCCTGTAAAATTCTATGATACCAGTGCTACCATGCTTTATCAACAGCCTTTGGTAAATAGCAGCCTGCCTTACCAGCACAGAAAGACCTTCATGGGAAAGGGATATATGTCCGGCGACAGCCTGGTTCAATTGCCTTTTGATTTTTCGAAAAAGAATCGCCTGACTCTTGCTGATCTGCACACAATGATGCAGTCTGTTATTTTTCCCGATGCTGTTCCTGCATCCATGCGTTTTCATCTCACCACTGATGATTACCGGTTTTTATATCGCTATATGTCTATGAAACCAAAAGAATCCGGCTTTCCTCAATACGGGCCCACAATTAATGATGCTTATGTAAAATTTTTATTGTTTGGTGGAAGGGGAGAGATCAGGGAACCGGTACGGATCTTCAGTAAGTCTGGCGATGCCTATGGATTTCTTACAGATGTTGCCTACATAACAGATCCTGAAAAAAATATCGAGTTCTTTCTTTCTGCAAATATTTATTGCAATACAGACGGCATATTTAATGATGATCATTATGATTATGACCGTGTAGGTTTTCCTTTCATGAAACACCTCGGAGAAGTTTTTTACCTATACGAGTTGAAGAGAAAGAAAAAAAATATTCCTGATCTCTCTGCTTTCAGGATTGATTATAGTCATTAGCAGTAATCAGCTACAGTTATTACATTTGTCATTTTCACAAACGATTGCATGATACTTTCATCTTTATTAAACCGATTCAGCGAACCAGAAACCCTGAGAATGGCCAAATTGGGCCGGGAGCTGAGAGCAAAAGGAATTGATGTAGTAGACCTCAGCCTGGGAGAGCCTGATTTTGATACGCCACAGCATATCAAGGATGCAGCAAAAAAAGCCATTGATGAAAACTGGAGTCATTATACTCCGGTTGCCGGATATATGGATCTGCGTGAAGCTATCTGTGAGAAATTCAAAAGAGATAACCAGCTTCAATACAAACCCGAAAATATTATTGTTTCCACAGGAGCCAAGCAAAGTCTTGCCAATGCCATTCTTGCATTAGTAGAAGAGGGCGATGAAGTGCTCATTCCCACACCATTCTGGGTGACTTATGCAGCGCTTGTGCAACTGGCGCAGGGCAAGGTTTGCCTGATGAAAACAACGCTGGCAAACAGTTACAAGATCACACCGGAAGAACTGGAAGCAGCCATCACGCCACAAACAAAACTTTTTATTTTTTCATCCCCCTGCAATCCCAGTGGTGCTGTTTATAACAAAGAAGAACTGAAAGTCCTCAAAGAAGTTTTTGCACGCCATCCTCATGTTTATATCATCTCTGACGAGATCTATGAATACATCAATTATTCCGGTTCCCATGAAAGCATAGCGCAGTTTGATGAACTGAAAGAAAGAACAATCGTCATCAATGGCCTGAGTAAAGGATTTGCCATGACAGGTTGGAGGCTGGGTTACCTGGCTGCACCGGCAGAAATAGCCAAAGGTTGCGAAAAGCTCCAGGGCCAGTTTACCAGCGGCACAAACGCCATTGCACAGCGTGCAGCCATTGTTGCATTAACCTCTCCGCTCAATGCAACAAAAGAAATGATCAGCGAATTCAGAAATCGAAAGGAACGCGTGATGAAATTAATGAGCGGCATCAAAGGCTTTGAATATGCAGAACCTGAAGGCGCTTTTTATGCATTCCCCTGCGTGGATTATTATTTTGGAAAAACTGATGGGAGTGATGTGATCAAAAATGCTGATGACCTTTGCATGTACCTGTTGCATAAAGGAAATGTTAGCACAGTTACCGGTTCAGCATTTGGTGACGATCGTTGCATGCGCATTTCTTTTGCTAACAGCATGGAAAATATTGAAAAAGGATTTGCAAAGATCAGTGAGGCCCTGGGTAAATTGCATTAAGCCAGTAGCGTTGGTTAATTGATCTTGTGCTGCTTAGCCAGTTGCAATAAATGACTGTGAAGTTGGAGTACCTGAGGGATCACCATTTCCTGTTCATTGTTGATGATGAGAAAATCACAAAGCTTCATTTTTATTTCTTCATCTATCTGACGGTTGGCTCTTTCATAAAATGCTTCACGACTTACGCCATCACGTTCCATTACCCGCTGGATCCTGTAATGAATTGGTGATTTTACCCCGATCACATAATCTAAGCCACTCGCCGAACTGCTTTCAAAAATGAGTGCAGCTTCTTTTATGACATAAGGTGCATCCTGTTTTTGCATCCATAACTCTGCATCCCTGATAGTCCTCGGATGAACGATGCTATTCAGCAGTTCAAGCTTCGTAGGATCATGAAAAACCATGGCGGCAAGTGCAGAACGGTTCAGCTGATTATCGGTGTATACCTCATCTCCAAATTGATCCCTGATGGCCAGCATCATTTCATGATCGGTTTCATAAAGTCGCTTGGCAGCTTTATCAGCATAGTATACAGGAACTTTCAGCAATTCAAATATTCTTGCTATGGTGGTCTTTCCAGATCCAATACCTCCTGTTATTCCAATCCTGAGCATAAACAATGAAGGCTTCAATGTTTGAAGCATCATTAAAAATAAAAAGTTCCGGCAACTTACCGGAACTCTATAATTAAAAAGAATCAATTCTTATTTTTTCTCAGCAGCTACTACCGGTTTATTGAGTTGTGCTGACATCTCCATGGAAACAGCTGATTTTTCAATTTTGATATAGCTACCAGGGTTGATCTCAAGCTGAATGGTACCATCTTCATTGATCTTGTTCACAACACCATGAATGCCCGCGATGGTGATCACCTTATCGCCCTTTTGTAAATCGTCTATGAACTTCTTTTGTTGCTTTTGCTTTTTTGCCTGGGGGCGAATAAAAAATAACCAGAAAACGAGGATGATCAATAAAAAGAAAATCCCGCTGAATCCAATTCCGCCTCCGCCTTGTGCTTGTAATAAAAACATATTGTGTTGTTGAATGGTTGATTATTTAATAGCCTCACCACTAAAGGTCAGGTAATGTGTCTGCTTGTCTTTGGTATTGGCTGTTACAGTAACAGTTTTGTTGAACCTTGGTCCCTGGTTCTTGCTGTCAAACTTTGCTTTGATTCTTCCTTCCGCGCCTGGTGGAACAGGCTCGTTTGGTCTTTCTGCAACAGTACAACCGCATCCTGCCTGTACATTCTGTACTACAAGAGGTTTGTCGCCCGTATTTTTAAAACGCCAGCTCACTTCCACTACCTGTCCTTCAGTGATCTTTCCTAATTCAGTATTAATAGAATCGATCCACTGGATGCTGGTATAACTGGAGCTGTCTTTCATGGCAGCATTGATGGATTCATCATTCATGCTGCTGTTTTTTCCAGCCTGCTTGTCATCATTATTACAAGCTATCAAAGCCGCCAGACTGAAAAGAAAAATGTATTTCATTTCTTTGGTTTTTGCGTTGCAAATGTAATAAAGCAGGTCAAGCTTTTTTAAAATCTCTTTTATGCATTTTATCCTGCTGTACCAGCTCTTTATGAATATTGTCAAGGATGCCGTTTACAAACTGTCCGCTTTGCTGCGTGCTGTATTCCTTGGCGATATCGATGTATTCATTAATAGTAACCTTGGGAGGAATGGTATCGAAATATAGAAATTCCGCTACTCCCATTTTCATGATGATCATATCAAGAGCGGCGATGCGCTCCGGATCCCAGTTCTTGAGTTTGGGTATGATAAAGGTTTGAAGATGCTCTTCTTTTTCCATAACTGTGATGAGCAATGTTTTGGCAAATTCCCATTTCTCTGCACTTAATACTTCCTTGAATTCAACTGTGTCAGGTTGCTGAAGCACATTGAGAACCACCTGCACCACCATGTCAGAATCATCATCCCAGTTGATAAAATTTTCTTCCAGGTGTGAAACAAATACTTCGTTCTCCAGCATAAGGGTATTAAAGACGAATTCGAGTATATCTTTTTCTTCTTTATAAATCCTTTCGCTGGATTGCAGGTAATTTTTATACTCGGCTGTTTCCACCATTTGCTGGTAGATCTTGCGCACCAGTTCCTTGTCGATACGCTGTTCTGGCTTCAGTCTTCCTGTTTCAATTTGAAAAGAAGCATTTTCCCTGATCTTCCAAAGTACCTGGTTGCCTGCGATCTTGGTGTTCACATTCAGGTCTTCCTTTGAGGGGAGATGCTTATTACTGCGGTTATAGGCATCGGTTTCAACATAACCTGCCACTTCGGTGAGAAAATAGGTGAGGTAAAAGAATAGCTCCCTGGAATTGTCAAAATGTTTTTGCAATAACCGGACAGCTTCACCGGGCTTCAATTCTTGCTCCAGGGTACTCAACGTATAAATCGACTGCATCACTTTAACCCTAATATTCCTTCTACTGATCATCTTTAAGAACTTTGAGCCGGCGAAGATAGGAATGATGGGCGATTTCGAAGAAACTTTGGAAGTTAAGGAGTTCACAAGGTGCTCTTTTAGTTCACGAGTTCACAAGTTCACGAGTTTGCTATTTGAAACTTTACGAAATTTTGTTGAAGGTTTTGTGCTAAAGTTTATGTTTAATTAGGATATGTATTTTCAGAAACCAAGTAAAAAATGCAAAAAACTAAACTATCTAAACTATCTAAACCTTCTAAACTTTCTAAACTCCCTCAACCCTCTAAACCTTCTCAACTTTCTAAACCCTCTAAACTCTCCAACCCCTCTTTACCTAATCAACACCGCCGTTCCCTTCATTTGTCTCGATTCCTTAGTGTCCCTGTCAACATAGCTCAGGAACCATACGTACACGCCGGCGCCCTGTGGAGTTCCCCCGACAGTACCATCCCATCCATTTTTCCAGTTGCGTGTATGAAATACTTCCTGGCCCCAACGGTTATAGATCCTGAAATCAAGCTTTTCGGCTTTGACAGCATTGAGCGGGTAAAGGAAATCATTCCGGCCATCATTATTTGGTGTGAAGGCATTGGGAACGGTAAGATAACAACTGCTATATACTTTCACTGGCTTCTGCGCAGAACTGGTACAACCTAAACTGTCAGTTACAGTATAGGTAACAATATAAGGAGTAGTTGACAGTGGTCCTGCAAAATTGTGCAGGGGAGAAGCTTCATCAGAAATACCGCCATCGCCAAAGGTCCAGCTGTGGCTTTTGATATTTCCCTGGGCTGTGCTGGTAAATCTTGTAGGTTCATTTGGACAGAGATCATCAAATGCATTGAAATCGGCTTTTAGGAAATTATCAAGCATGATCTTCTGCGTAGCGGTATCTGAACAAAAATCATTTCCAACGATCAGCCGGATTGTTTTTTCATCAAATACCGAATAGATAGCCTGTGGATTCTGCAGGCTGCTGGAAAGGTTATCATCCAGGTTCCACTGCCAGCTATTAACGCCATTGCTTCCCGGGTGAAATAACTGGATCGTATCCCTGTTGCAACCATAGAATTTCATATAAGTGAAATCAGCATTCACTGTGTCTTTCAAATTGAAACTCAGGGAAGAACCAGCTGGTGTTTGCTTGCCGCATTCGTCCATGATTGTATTGCCATCCGTTCCAATTTTTAAGGTCAGGTTGAAATTACCTGCATTGTACATCGGTTGCGAAAGTGTGATGATGATCTCCTTGGTCAGAGTATTGCCGCTGGTGCAGTTGCCCTGTGCGGATGTAATGGTCACAGGGTAATTACCTGTAACAGTAAAATCAGATCCATTGGCTGCCACACTTGAACATAATACCGGTTTTGGAAATACCAGTCGCAACTGGGATGGAGCGCATTTTACAGGCGCCAGGCTGTCCATAGGGGTGGGTGCTGAAGGAAAAACAGTGAAGTCCTTTTTATCAGTGCCAGGAATGGCATTATTGCAATAATCAAGAAGCGTATTACCATCAGTGCCATTTTTAATATTCAGCGTGTAAGTTCCAGGAGCGAGTACTGATGCCAGCGTAAGTTCTATAGAGTCAGTATCAAAACCGGAACTGCAGCCAATGGCAGTAGCTCCTGTGATGGCTACCGTGCCGGGAGTAATAAAGAAATCAGAACCGCTGGAAGTTACGCTGCTGCATTTCATTTTTTTATTCAGCTTCACCCTGACCGTATTTCCACCGCAACCCGCTTCAGCATTTTTCAGTCGGGGAGGCGTGGTATCTGTAATGATGGCAGTTCCACCACCAAATGAAAGATCATAACCACTTTGGGTTTGGGTAAAATGACTGATCAGCAGCAGGTATTCATGCCCCTGGATCAGGTTAGCCATGGAACTCCAGAGCGGTTTGCCAAAGCCATCGCAAACGAATAAGGAAGTGCCGGCAGCAGAAGCTCCTGTTTCTCCGCTCTCACCGCTCCAGTTAAATGAAACTGTCAGGGCAGGATTGGTGTAAACATTGGCAGGGTTCTGATTGGTTACATCAAACAACTGCCAGTCATAATCTTCCGAATTTACATGAGGCTTGATCTTGAAGGCCAGTGTTCCCGACTGAAAGCAGGTGAATTTATACCAGAAGGGATTGACATCTGTTACCTGTCCGCATCCCCCTGCTGGTACAGGCGTGCCTCCGCAAAGGGGAACACTCGACTGCGAGAAGGTGCTGGTGCCGCAAACAGGAAAAGCTGTGGCAGGGTTCTGTCCTGGCGTGGTACAGGTTTGTGAGCCCGCAACTAAGCTGGCAATCAGGAGGCAGGTGGTGATGATAAATAATTTCATTCTGACAATTAACCCGGTAAGTTTCGATTATTTGAGCAGGCAAATATCTAAAATGCTGCACAGGATGCTTGAAAATTATGATTAAAACCTGTTCAAAGCTGTTTAAACTGTGTGACCGGTGTGTTGAATTGATGATGGATGTTTAAAAATCCAGTCAATTATCAGTCATCAAGATAGGAAATGACAAAATGGAAGGCAACTGTCAGCGTATTCTAGCCGAATCCTGTCAAAACTGAAATTTTAGCACTTTCGAAGGCCATGGCATACAATTCGCCTACATTTGCGCACTTCGACGGAACGCATTTGCGGACGGCCGGGGGACAGGTACAAATTTTCATCAAACCAAAAATTCATAAACGTATGGCTAACAAAGTAAATGTTACCCCTCTACACGACAGAGTGATCGTTAAACCAGCTGCAGCTGAAGAAAAAACTGCCGGAGGTATCATCATCCCTGACACAGCAAAGGAAAAACCACAGCGCGGAACCGTGATCGCCGCTGGTCCTGGTAAAAAAGATGAACCCGTAACAGTAAAAACCGGTGATACTGTATTGTATGGTAAATATGCAGGTACGGAAATCTCCATCGAAGGCGAAGACCTGCTGATCATGAGGGAGAGTGATATCCTCGCTATCGTTTAATCAGCCATTATCATCCTTCATTTCGGATGATGTATTCATTTAAAAACTTTAAAAAAACAAAATAACGTTATGGCAAAACAACTGTTTTTCGAAACCGACGCCCGTAATAAAATGAAAAAAGGCGTTGATGCTTTAGCCAATGCTGTAAAGGTGACATTAGGTCCTAAAGGACGCAATGTTGTGATCGAGAAAAAATTTGGTGCACCTTCTGTTACCAAAGATGGTGTTACTGTAGCAAAAGAAATTGAACTGGAAGATGCCATTGAGAATATGGGAGCACAGATGGTGAAAGAAGTAGCTTCAAAAACAGCTGATGTTGCTGGTGATGGAACTACTACTGCCACTGTTCTGGCCCAGGCCATCATCACTGAAGGTCTTAAGAATGTAGCTGCCGGTGCTAACCCAATGGATCTTAAGCGCGGTATCGACAAAGCTGTGAAAGCTGTAATCGAGAACCTTCGTTCACAATCCCAGACTGTAGGAAACGATAATAAGAAAATTGAGCAGGTAGCAACTATCTCTGCCAACAACGATAGCGAGATCGGAAAGCTGATTGCAGAAGCCATGGAAAAAGTTTCTAAAGATGGTGTTATCACCATTGAAGAAGCCAAAGGAATCGAAACTACAGTTGATGTGGTGGAAGGTATGCAATTCGACCGTGGTTATATCTCTCCTTACTTCGTTACCAACAGCGAAAAAATGGAAGCTGAGCTGGACAATCCTTACATCCTGATCTATGATAAGAAGATCAGCAACATGAAGGACATCCTTCACATCCTTGAAAAAGTTGCGCAGCAGGGAGCTCCTTTGCTGATCATCTCTGAAGACCTGGAAGGTGAAGCACTGGCTACGCTGGTGGTGAACAAACTTCGCGGTACGTTGAAAGTAGCAGCTGTAAAAGCTCCAGGCTTTGGCGACAGAAGAAAAGAAATGCTGCAGGACATCGCTATCCTTACAAAAGGTATCGTGATCTCTGAAGAGCAGGGTTACAAACTTGAAAATGCCGACCTCACTTATCTTGGAAGGTGCGACAGGGTTGTGATTGATAAAGACAATACAACTATCGTTGACGGTCGTGGTGAAAAAGAAGCCATCACTGCCCGCATCAATCAGATCAAATCTCAGGTTGAAAACACTACTTCTGATTATGATCGTGAGAAACTGCAGGAGCGCCTGGCTAAATTAAGCGGTGGTGTTGCGGTGCTTAATGTTGGTGCAGCAACTGAAGTGGAAATGAAAGAAAAGAAAGACCGTGTGGATGATGCACTGCATGCAACAAGAGCAGCAGTTGAAGAAGGAATCGTTCCAGGTGGCGGTGTAGCTTTTGTACGTGCGATTGATGCACTGGAAAAAGTTGATACAAGAAACGGTGATGAATTAACTGGTGTACAAATCGTTCGCCGTGCACTGGAAGAGCCACTGCGCCAGATCGTAGAAAACTGCGGTATCGAAGGAAGTGTGGTGGTAAACAAAGTACGTGAAGGAAAAGCCGACTTTGGATTCAACGCCCGTGATGAGAAATATGAAAACCTCATTACTGCAGGTGTGATCGATCCTACAAAAGTGAGCCGTGTAGCTCTGGAAAATGCAGCTTCTATTGCTGGTATGTTGTTGACAACAGAGTGTGTGGTTGCTGATAAACCAGAACCCAAAGGCAGTGCCGCTGCACCAGCTGGTATGCCAGGAATGGGTGGAATGGATTATTAATCGGCAATCATCAACTACAATTCATAAAAGCCCCGGCAGTAATGTTGGGGCTTCTTCATGGATGTATTGTAATTTCGCCATCAGAAATCTCTGTAATGAAAAAGGCGTCCGTTTTATTTTTTGTCATGATTGTTTCCATCATAACTGCACAGGCTCAGTCTAAAAAGCAGCAAAAAGAAAAAAAAGGAACAGTCTATTTTGCTTTTGGAAGTCACCGTACATTTTACAGTCCCAGTGATATTACCCTAAAGAGAAAAGATAATGCATTTGATTTCACTTTATATAACGTGAAGGCGAAGGATGAGGGAGGAGTGAGGTTTCATACGGCACCACAATTTTCCTACACGGTAGGTTATTATTTTAAGAAGAAAGGTTTCGGCCTCGAGTACCATTATGATCATATCAAATATTTCATGACGCAGAACCAGGTGGTGAAAATGAATGGGATGATCAATGGTAAAATTTATGATACCGACACCATGCTGACAAAAGATTTCGTGCAGCTGGAACATTCCGATGGTGGAAATTATGCCATGATCAATATTGTAAAATGGTTTCCAGTTGTTTCGGATAAAAAAGGCAATCACACATTGGACCTGATTGCAACAGGAGGATTTGGCCTTGTAAATCCAAAAACAAATACAACCATACTTGGCAATCACCGCGATGATAAATACCATATCAGCGGATACGTGATAGGATTGGAAACAGGATTAAAATACAGTTTCTTTAAAAATTTTTATGTGTCAGCAACCTTTAAAGGAGCATATGCCAATTACAGTCAGTTTCTTATTGCCAATGGCTATGGACACCAGCGCTGGTTTTCCGCGCAGCTGATCTATTTGTTAGGTGCGCAATTTCCCTTATAAGCTGAAAAAAAATTTCACTGCTATTCTAAAAGTTGTAACTTGATACAACTTAAATCTCCGACCTGGGAATCTTTTAATTTTGGCCCTTTTCTTGCTGATCATCCTTCCCCTTTGGACCTAACCTTATTGTTTACTCTTAAAACCATCGGTTATGCTGTACAAAATGTTTCGCTGGATCAAAAGCAAATTCAGTAATAAAAGAACAAAGACTGCTGGTTTTGACAAAGACAATCCTTTCCTGATTTTGTGATGTGTGATTAAATCTCTCAAATTGTATATAAGCTGAGCAGCTAGAGTTGCTCTGTTTCCTTTTCTTTTATTTCAATTTTCAATTGACCAATAATTTTTTTCGGGAAATCATTTTGAGTTCTGTGACTGTTTTATAAATTCGCACCATCCTGTTTCCTACCTTACCTGTTAATCTTGCCGGAGAAGAACCATGGTATCCTGGCCGGTGAGTATGATTCCGCAATGCGGAAGGATTCGGGTTGAAGCCAACCGCTTTTCGAAAAATTTTAGCCCCGCAATTGCGGGGTTTTTTACTTGGGGAAATTCCTTTTTTCTTCATTTCCTTAAACTTTTATTTTTTATTCCATTCTCTGTCCAGGACCGTGGCAATACATTTGCAACTTCAAACCCAAACTGTACAAATATGAAAATCAGGAATTTTATTTTTTTAGGAATGGTGCTGTGTTCGTTGAATCTTAATGCACAGCAGGCAAGACTTGTAGGAGGATTGAATCTCGCTAATGTTTCAGTAACCGATGATGGAAGAGTGGATGATGCCAAAATGCTCACGAGTTTTCATGCAGGTATCATTGGAGATTTCAGGTTGGGAGGATTGTTCTTTATTCAGCCGGGATTGTTATTTACAGGCAAGGGAACAGAATCTGAGTCAGGGGATGAATCCTCAGCCACCTATTTCAGGGCAACTACAAATCCTTATTACATTGAACTGCCTGTAAACATTGTTTTTAAAACACCACATTCAGTAGGTCCCGGTTTTTTGTAGGGGCGGGACCATACATAGCTGTAGGTGTAGCTGGTAAAAACAAGGTTGATGGTAAATCCCTCGGCGTTTCTTTTTCCAGTGACAGAGATATCGAATTTTCCAATGATGACCCTACAACGCTTGATTATGAGGAAGGCGCTGGCTTTGGTATCATGAAAAGATTTGACTATGGCTTAAATGGTACGGCCGGTGTGGAAGGTAAATCCATGACGCTGTCAGTAAATTATGGGCTGGGTCTTGCCAAACTTCAGTCCGGAGGAAATAATTCTGAGGATAATAATAACAAGCACAGGGTGATAAGCTTCAGCCTGGGATTTAAATTATAATTCATCTACTTAAGCATAAAGCCGCCACACAGGCGGCTTTTTTATTTATCCACACCTGATATATAAAATTAATGACCGATGGTAATCAAATTATTGCCAAAACAGCCTAACTTGGCTACCTAAATTCAAAACTTTTAATTAACCGTTTTATGAGGAAACTCTACTCCCGAATTTTTCTCGGATTGATTGCTTTGCTGTGCAGCTTCCTGAGCTTTGCACAAGTCAGTGTCACTGCAACTGCAGGAACCACTGGACCTACTTCCTATACAACTTTAAAATCTGCATTTGATGCGGTGAACGCGGGTACCCACCAGGGTGTGGTTACTATCAACATCACCGGCAATACTACAGAGACAGCATCTGCGGTATTGAATGCAAGTGGTACTCCGGCAAATTACACTGCCGTAAACATCAACACCTCCGGTTCCTTTACTGTAAGCATGAACCTGGCAGCTGCACTGATTGACCTGAATGGTGCAGACAATGTTACTCTTAACGGTAACAGTACCCTGACGCTGAGCAATACCAGCGCTTCAGGATCTGTATTCATGTTAAGAAATGATGCCACTACCAACATGATCAAAAACGTTACCATCAAAGGTGCCACCAACCTGGTTACTTCTGGTTTCCCTACTGCAGGTGTGATCAACTTCGGTACTGGTACTTCCACTGGTAATGATGGCAATACATTCGATAATTGCGATGTTGATGGAACAGCCAATGCTTCCTGTCTTTTGTTCTCCAGCGGGTCTACTACTACAACTGGAATCGAAAACAGCGGCAACATCATCAAGAATTCTAAGTTTCACGATAACATCAATAATACTTTAGCTACTTCCATGGCCATCGTATTATCAGATGGTAATACTGACTGGACCATTCAGAATAACAGCATCTATCATACAGCTGCCGTTTCTACCACACAGCAATTACTTGTACGTGGAATCCTAATCGTCCCTGATTTTACGTCAGATTTCCATAACGTAACAGGCAATTTCATTGGAGGTAATGCCCCCAATGCCGCTGGTACCATGAGCCTTACTGCAACAGGTGCAAGTGGTGCGATCGGTTTTATTGGTATGGATATCGAAACAGGTGGTACCGGTAATACGGTTTCCAATAACACGGTTAGAAATGTAACTGGTACTTATTCATTATCCGCTGGTTCATTTTCCAACTCTGGTATCTTTGGATTCATTGGTGGATTTGATGGTACTTCAACGTTCAGTAATAATACTGTTAGCAATATTAACCTGAGTAATACAGGTGGCTTCCTTACTTTCAATGCCATTCATGTAAATGCGCGTGTAACTGCTGTTGCCACTGTTACTCCAACTTTCAATGTAACAGGTAACACTGTCAACAACCTCACCCTGAATTCCGGTACTGCTGGTGGTGATGTTCAGGCACATGGTATCAGGCTGGAAACTTCTTCTTCTGCCAACCTGGTAAATACTTCTATCGCCAATCCTACTTTCAATGTAACAGGCAATACTGTAACCAACGTTTCAGTTCCATTTGCAGGAGCGGCTACTTTCTTCCGTGCCATCGGAACTATTGTTACCCAGGGTGGAACCAATCCTAACTTTTCCACTGCTGTTTTATTTCCAAAAGCTGATATCAGCAATAACAATATTCATACAATTTCATCCAGCTCTACACTTGCCAACTATGGCGCGGCTGGTGTAACAGGTATTCATTTTGGCGGTGCCTCAGGACCCAATACAACTGATATCATCAAGATCAACTCCAATACCATTTATGATCTTTCTGCAACCAACACTGGTGATGTAGGAAGTGTTGTAACAGGTATCCTGGCTACTACAGGCGTTCATGAGATCCAGAAAAATAAGATCTATGACCTGAAGAATAGCGCTGTTCCAACTACGGCTACCAACAATCCTGGCATTGTAGGTATAACCGTACGTAGCGCTGTTGGTGCTTCCAATGTATTCAACAACTTTATCTCTCTGGGCTCTGGTGTAACCACCAATGTGCAGATCTATGGTCTGATCAACAACTTTAACGCTACAGGCCCGATCAACTTTACTTATAATACTGTAGTAGTAACCGGAGCAGGTGCTGCCGGTAACAGTAAGCCAACAGCTGCTATGGTAAGAGGTACAGAAACTTTCGGAAGCACTATCGCTACTCCGGTTTCCGTAACCAACAATATCTTCTACAATTCAAGAACAGGTGGTGGCAAACATTATGCTGTTGCCAACACTTCAACTACTCCTGCTACAGGATGGACATCCAGCTATAACAACGTTTACAGCAGTACAGCTACTACGGTTGCCTTGTGGGGTACCACAGACATCAATGCTGCTACTTACAACACCAACGCAGCTGATGCAAACTCCAAGTCTGTAACAGTAAACTTTACAAACGTTGCAACTGGCGACCTTCATCTTACAGGTGCTTCTTTCAATGATGCCAACCTGAATGCTTTGCCAGTTGCCGGTATTACCACTGATATTGATGGTGATGCAAGAAGCGCCTCAGCTCCAAAAATGGGTGCCGACGAACCTGTATGTACTACCACCACTATCACTACACAGCCTACAGCTCAAACAGTTTGTGCCGGTAGCGCGCTGAACCTTTCAGTAGCGGCAACAGGCACCAACATTAGCTACCAGTGGCGCAAAGGTGGAAACAACATCACGGGTGCTACAAGTGCAACCTATACTGTAGCTGCTGCAGTTGCAGGTGATGCAGGTAACTATGATGTGGTAATTTCCAGCCCTTGCGGAAACGTAACCTCTAACGCAGTTGCAGTTACAGTGAATACAGCTCCAGCCATTACAGCTCAACCTACAGCTCAGGCTGCATGTAACGGAAGCAATGCCGTGTTTACAGTTACAGCAACCGGAACAGGCCTTACTTACCAATGGCAGCTGAATGGTGCCAATGTAACTACAGGAACAGGTGCTACTACCAATACTTATACAGTACCTGCTTCTGCAACAACAACAGGTAACTATACAGTGATCGTTTCTAACGGCTCATGCCCTGTAACTTCTAATGCTGTTGCCCTCACCATTACACCTGCTACAGCTATTACTACGCAGCCAACTGCAGTTACAGCATGCCAGGGTAATGCTACCTTTACCGTAGCAGCTACCGGTAGCAACCTGACTTACCAGTGGAAACTCAATGGTAACAACGTAACTGTTGGAACTGGTGGAACTACTAACAGTTACACAGTACCTGTTATCCCTGGCAATGCAGGAACATACTCTGTAGTAGTTACAGGTGCCTGCGGAACAGTAACTTCAAACAATGCGGTGCTCACTGTACAGAATTGTACTTCAGTACCAAACGTTGATGCAGATGTTACCAGCATGACACTGATGCCTAACCTGGTTCATGACATGACTACACTGCGTGTTGTATCTACAAGAACTATGAAGATGAACTGGAATGTTGTAGATGCACAGGGCAAAGTAGTATTGACTATCAGCAGGCAGGTAATGGCAGGTAAGAACGATATCGCCCTTTACCTTGGTCAGCTTTCCAGCGGAACCTATCATTTGCAGGGTGCTACTGAAAAAGGCACTACAAATGTTCTTAGGTTTGTAAAACAATAATCAACTGATTTAAATAGTAAGATCCCGTCTACGAAAGTGGACGGGATCTTTTTTTATGCACCGCGTTTCTTCATTTGCTTAATCATTAACTTGCCGCATGAGAATGATGCGATGGATCTCTATTCTGATGGCAGCCATAGTCATTGCAGCCTGTTTTTTTCCATGGGTAATTGTTGAAAGCAGGCATTTGACTATTGGCGGCTTTTATTCCGATGTGGAAGATCTCGGAAAGCCAGGTATAATTCACAGCCTTCTTTGTTCCCTGTTTATTTTATTCCTCCTCATCTTTAAAACCTGGAGTGTACGGATTGCATTTATTTTAAGCACGATCAATATTGCATGGGCAGCCCGTAATTTTATACTGGTGACTGCATGCGGAAGAGGAGAGTGCCCGGCAAAACAACCGGCTTTATATTTTCTGATCGCTGGGTCTGTTCTGATGATGATCACTGTCTTATTAATTAAAATGGATACAACAGAAAATACAGTCCAATAATCCCATCGGATTTTTCACGTATGCCCATAAAAAAACCTCCCGTTAAGGAGGTTCTATAAAAATTGCATCAATTTATTTTTTGCCCAGCGTCAGGGCCAGGTTCAAATTAACCATCAGGGCCCTTAACTTACTTTCTCTGCTCATTTCAGTTACAGTGCCATGTGTCATCTGGTAATAATCATAAACGCTTTGTGGATCAGGACCAGGTAAGGGCTTATAGATCTCGTCTGTAAATTCCTGTTTTGAACCAAGGCTGTATTCCATGGAAATAAAGGCCGCAAAGCATTTTGTAAACCGGTAACCTGCTTTCAGTCCGGGTACCACCACAAAACCATTATTGGTCTCATGCCCTGCACTGTAGAAATTGATGGTTGTGTCCTGCGATGGATCAATAGCAGGATAAATGTTATCATAGAACCTGAATGCTTCCTGCGAAACAGAGGCATATCCTACCAGAACAGAAGGCTGCATGAAGAAGCGGTTCCAGGACATAAGAGCTGAAGGACCTATGAGATAATGAAAAGCATCAGGATTTTTTTTCAGGGTCTCGTAATTCAATGATAAGCGCGAGGCAACACCTGTACCATTGTCATATTTCAACGTCGTGGTAAAAAGCGGTGGATGCAGGTCCTTATCAAATTTACTATAGACAAGTTTTGCTTCAAGCCCCAGTCTGAAGCTTCCATTGCTTCCCATTGATGCGGGCTTTGTAATGGACTGGTAATGGCCAATGGTAAAATTGACGCCATTCCCGATCATGGAATTGGTCTTCATGTCCGATGAAGGAAGAAAAAG
Source organism: Bacteroidota bacterium (assembly GCA_023386045.1). Lineage (GTDB taxonomy): Bacteria > Bacteroidota > Bacteroidia > Chitinophagales > Chitinophagaceae > Flavisolibacter. Next base: position 130,191 of record JAEWKK010000016.1, on the reverse strand, counting down.
ACCAGCACCACCATAGGTCAAAGAATTAAAAGTTGTGAACGACTTGTCCTGTGCACTACAGAATGTAGTTGCAAACAGCGAAGCTGTTAAAACCAATCCGGATCTTTTCATAAAAAATATTAAGCTGGAACCAGTGGTTTGCACTGATTCCTATTTGTTATTTACTCATTTTCTTTTTTAAGTTCTGATCTATCGCATCAAGGAATTCTTCCGTGTAGAGATAGTCTTTACCATGTTCAACTTTTGGTTTTATGGTCAGTGCCAGGTCCTTAGTCATTTTGCCACTTTCCACTGTTTCAATACAAACAGCTTCAAGTACCTGGCAAAAATCAATCAGCTCCTGGTTTTTATCCAGTTTACCACGGAAGGCAAGACCCCTCGTCCATGCAAATATGGAAGCAATGGGATTGGTTGAGGTGGGATTTCCTTTCTGGTGTTCCCTGTAGTGACGTGTTACAGTACCATGTGCTGCTTCTGCTTCCATGGTCTGACCATCAGGTGTAACCAGCACAGAAGTCATCAGGCCCAGGGATCCGAAGCCCTGTGCAACAGAATCGCTTTGCACATCACCATCATAATTCTTACAGGCCCAAACAAAACCACCATTCCATTTCATGGCTGAAGCCACCATATCATCAATCAAACGGTGTTCATAAGTAATGCCCGCTGCAGCATATTTATCCTTGAATTCTGCCTGGAAGATCTCTTCAAAAATATCTTTGAATCGGCCATCATATTTTTTCAGGATGGTATTCTTGGTGCTCATGTACAAAGGCCAGCCTTTCTGAAGCGCCATATTCATACAGCTTCTGGCAAAGCCCCTGATGCTTTCATCCGTATTGTACATGGCCAGCGCCACACCACCCTCACCTGTGTAATTATAAACTTCATATTCCTGCTTTTCACCGCTTTCCGATTCGAAGCTGATCTTGAGTTTTCCTTTTCCTTTCACAACAAAATCTGTTGCACGGTACTGATCTCCAAAAGCATGGCGACCAACAATGATCGGCCTGTCCCAGGTGCTTACCAGGCGGGGTATGTTTTTGATAACGATGGGCTCACGGAAAACAGTTCCATCCAGAATGTTGCGGATAGTTCCATTAGGACTTTTCCACATTTGTTTTAGATTGAATTCTTTCACACGGGCTTCATCGGGAGTGATGGTAGCACATTTGATGCCCACACCATATTGCCTGATGGCATTGGCTGCATCAACAGTTACCTGGTCGTTGGTCTGGTCCCTGTATTCAACTCCCAGATCATAATATTTGATGTCAAGTTCGAGATAGGGCAGGATCAGTTTATCCTTGATGAACTTCCATATAATTCTTGTCATTTCATCGCCATCCAGTTCTACCACCGGGTTGGCTACTTTGATCTTCTGTGCCATAGAAATGCAGTTTGATTTTAATCGCGCAAAACTAAGGTTTTATCAATAGCTGATTTAGTACAATCTTTGCATGGAATTGGTTTACTTTTAAATAGCTAACAGAAAGGCTTTATTGATGGATCATTTTCATCCGTTTTTCCAGTTTATCCATAAGTTCATTACCCTCTCGGAAGAGGAGTTTGATCATTTGGTAAAACCTTACCTGGAATTAAGGCATTTCAAAAAAAGACAGCTGATTTCCAAAGAAGGAGAGGTGGAGGAGTATCTCAATTTCATTACCAAGGGACTGGTTAGGAAATATTATAAAAAAGGAAACGAGGAGATGAATACGCAGATATCCACTGAGGGGCATATCATCCATTCACAAGAGTCCTTCCACAGTCGCACACCTTCTGAATTCAACATAGAAACCATTGAAACAACCACCATGGTTTCCATCACCTACGATAACCTGGAAAAGCTTTATGCCAGCAGTCATAAAATGGAAAGACTGGGTAGACTGGTCATTACTTTTTCCATGGTGATCAAGGATCGCTGGCAAACCAACCTGATTCGGCTGACACCCCGGGAAAGATTTCTTGACTTTGTACACAAGAACCCGGAGTTATTACAAAGGGTACCTCAAAAATACCTGGCTTCCTACCTGAACATTCAACCAGAAACTTTCAGCCGGTTTAAGCATATGCTCAAAGAAAAAAGACACAGGGTCTGAAAAATCAATTGCATTTAAGATAAGGAGCAGAATTATTTTTTTCCTTTTTTTACCTGCTCATACAGAATATGAATAAGGCCATCGGCCAGGCCAATTTTTGGTACAAAGATTTCATCTGCGTCAGCCCATCTCATCACATTGATATAAATAAGTAAGGCTGGAACAATCACATCTGCCCTGTCCTCGCGAAGTCCGTAAAGACTGATCCTTTGTGCCAGTGAAAGATTGCTGAATTCCTTGTAATAATTACGCAATAATTCCAGGTTGAGAGGCTTCCCTTCCTTTCTTTTGCTCAGGGAAAAAACTTTATTGATGTTACCTCCCGAACCGATGGCTGTGATATGATGGTAACCGCTTGTTTTATTCCTGATGAAGCTTTTCATACCATTCCACTGCTCTTCATGCACCTGGTTCTTTAAAAGCCTGATGGTTCCAATATTGAATGATTCCTTGGCAACCATTTTGCCATCACTGAAAAAAGTCAGCTCTGTACTACCACCACCAACATCAATATATAAATACGATTCCTGTGCATTCAGGTTCTCTGCAATATGGTTCTCATAAATGTAGGAGGCTTCATCTTCACCTGAGATCACCCTTAGGTTTATCCCGGTTTCTTTTCTCACTCTTTCCAGTATTTCAGCAGCATTGGATGCATCACGCATGGCGGCCGTAGCAGCTGTGATCAGGTGTTCTACTTTGTACACATCAAGCAGCAGTTGATAAGCTTTGATAGTTTTTACCATCATGTCCGATCTCTCGGGTGAAATGCCTCCTTTTTCAAAAACATCAAAGCCTAGGCGAAGTGGTACCCTGGTCAGACTGAGCTTGATAAAATCAGGCTTACCATGAAGCCCTTCAATTACATCCGTGATCAGGAGCCTTGCTGCGTTGGATCCAATATCAATTGCTGCTAATCTCAATGGCTTGTGGTATTTTATTCATTAAATAATTATAGGTCTCTTCCTGTGAACGAACCTGCACTCCATCTGACTGCACATATTCATTATCCATCTGGTTGTTCAGCCACCTGGCTTTTACATTATCATGTAGCTGGATATCGATGATTGCTTTCAGTTCATTTCTTATTTCTTCATCCAGTATAGGGCAGGCTGCTTCCACACGATGATCGAGGTTGCGGGTCATCCAGTCTGCAGATGAAATAAAGATTTTTTCCTTTCCGCTATTATTAAACATCCACACACGGGCATGCTCCAGGTATTCATCTACAATACTAAGGGCTTTTACAGGCCTGTCGAAATTTGTACTGTCAGTGATCATGCAAAAAATACCGCGAACGATCAGGCAGATCTCCACGCCGGCCTTTGCCGCATCATACAATTCTTCAATAATTTCTTCATCGGAAAGAGAATTCATTTTGGCAATGATCCTTCCCTTGTTACCACGTATGGCCTGCTTGGCCTCATTGCGAATCATTTTGATGATCTCCTTTCTCGCAAAAATTGGACTGGGCAAAAGGGTATTGCATGCCTTGAGAAAATGAGTACCTGTTTTATAATGTTCTATATAATTGAAGATCCTGTTCACATCCGCCATGATATTCTGGTTGGAAGTCAGCAGGCAATGATCGGCATATACTTTTGAAGTGTCTTCATTGAGATTGCCGGTGCTGACAAAGCCATATTGGACAATGCGATCGGCGACTCTTTTACGGATCACACATATCTTGGCGTGCACTTTCATTTCAGGTATGCCGATAAGCACTTTCACACCTTCTTCCTCAAGTCTTTCCTTCCAAACCAGGTTGGCTTCTTCATCAAACCTTGCTTTCAATTCAAGCATAACGGTTACCTGCTTTCCATTCCGTACCGCGTTGATCAGGGCATTGATCACTTTTGACTGCCTGGCCATTCGATATGCAGTGATCTTGATGGAAGTAACATCAGGGTCAATGGCTGCTTCGCGCAAAAGGTCTATTACGGCATTGAAAGAATGATAAGGAAAATGAAGCATCACATCTTTTTGAAGAACCACATCAGTTACACGGTTTTCAATCAGTGCCGGGTGATCAAATGGCTTGCGTCTTTTTTTTTCTCCCTGGAAAACCCTCTTTGGGAAATCCATGAATTCCCTGAAGTTGTGAATCCTTCCACCAGGAATGATATTGTCTCTTTTTGAAAGATTTAATTTCCTGATCAGGAATTCGAGTAATCCAGGATCCATTTCCTTATCATAAATAAATCGAACTGGTTTTCCCTTACGCCTGTTTTTTAGTCCTTTTTGAATCTTCTGTATAAGGGAAGTAGCAATATCATTGTCTATGTCTATCTCCGCATCCTTGGTAACCTTAAAAACAGCAGAATGATATTGGTCGTAACCAAAATAGCTGAAGATATCAGGAAGGTTAAAACGGATCACATCTTCAAGTAGTATGATATGGTGTTCGTTGTCAGGAGAGGGCAGGAGAACAAAACGGCTTTGAACCCTCGTAGGTACTTCAATCACGGAGTACATTCTTTTCAATGCGCTTTCTTTTTTGGACATCACCACACCCAGGTAGATGGATTTGTCGCGCAGAAAGGGTAATTCAGGAATGCTTTCGATCATCAACGGAATGATGTTGGCGCTGACTTCTTCATCGTAATAATTTCTTACAAATTCCTGCTGCTCTTCATTCAAATCTTTTTCAGTAACCAGGAAGACCTTATGATCTTTCATTTCCTCCAGTATTCCTTCCCAGATGCGGTTGAATTCAGTCTGGTGTTCGAGTACGGTCATCTGGATCTCTTCGAGAATCTTTTCGGGGTTGTTTTCAAGGTGCATTTTGGCTTTACTGCCATACTGGATCATTCTTTTAAGTGTGGCAACACGTACCCGAAAAAATTCATCGAGGTTATTGGAGAAAATACCCAGGAACCGTATTCTCTCCTGCAGTGGAACCGTGGGATCCGCTGCTTCCTGCAATACACGGGCATTGAATGATAGCCAGCTGATATCTCTTGGAATGATCTTTCGTTTCTGATTTGCCATCCTGATTTTTTAATACAAGCTTATCTATGCAACATCTGTGCACAAGTTGAGGCGGTTAAGGATTTTAAGATAAAGGAAGGATTACTGATCTTCAGGCCACATCTATATTTTGTTCAGATATTGCTGGTGTTGCCGGTTCCCTGTTTTTATTATAATGCGATAGCAGTCCAAAAAAGATCAGACCTCCAATTAATATGATAACGGTTTGTACCGACCACAATAACCATCCAAGCGCATTGCCGGTGGTAGTTTCATCCATACCATACCAACCAATCAGTTTGGAAACGATCCAGGCATAAGCTCCAATTCCACCAGGGGCGATGATCATTCCAATACTGCCAAACACCAGCGTGGTAAGGCCACCACCAATGCCCAGGTGCGCTGTTTCACTTAATGCATAAATTCCAATGGTGGTACCAGCAAGGTAGAGGACCCAGATCAGGATGGTATGAAAGATAAATTTTCCCCTGTGTTCAATAAGCCTGATGCTGGTAAGTCCATGCCACACACCACGAAGGATATTTTTTATTTTTCCAACAGCATCAATATGACCGAATCTTTTCAATAAAAAATAAAGCAGCAGGATTCCTGCTACCATTCCACCCACCAGCAATGCAATCTTTTTCACCGAAGTCTTACCCGTCTGATCGTAAATAAAATCATGGAAGATGGCTGCAACGTGTTCACCAATAAATCTTCCCTGGAAGATTAGTGCAGCAAGAAAAACTATCAGCAAACAAACCACATCAACTGCACGTTCCATTACTATGGTGCCCACCAGCCGGTCTGCTCTTACTTTTTCATAACGGGAAAGAATTGTGCATTTGACTACCTCGCCCAGCCGGGGTACACCTGTATTTACCAGGTAGCCGATCATCACAGCTGCAAGCGTATTGAAGGTGCTGGGTTTATATCCCAGGGGCTCCATCAAAATCTTCCATCGAATGGCGCGACTCCAGTGTGCAATGAAGAGTAAAAGAAAGGCAGGAATGATCATCCAGTAACGGGCCCTTTGAATGGAATCCTTGATCTGCTTCCATTGTTCTGCGTTAATATCCTTGACAGAAAGCCAGACAAAAAAAATACCGAGTCCCAGAAAAAACAGGTACTGGAGTATGGTAATGATCGGTTTTTTCATTCATCCCGAAGATAACCAAAGAATAGCTAAGTTGAAATTGGCTGACTTATTCTATAAGCGTTGCAGGATCAAAGAAGGTTGCCTTCCTTAGGAAATACAATCCAGGGCTTGAAGTTTTTTGCTTCTTCAAAGGGCATGGAACAATAGGAGATAATAACAACAACATCACCTACCATGCCACGCCTGGCTGCAGGGCCGTTGAGGCAGCAAACACCCGAACCACGTTTACCTTTGATGAGGTAAGTTTCAATGCGTTCGCCATTGTTGACATTCACCACCTGTATCTTCTCGTTTTCGATCATGTTGGCAGCTTCCATGATATTTTCATCAAGAGTAAGGCTACCTACATAATGAAGGTTGGCTTCTGTAATAACGGCCCGGTGAACTTTAGATTTAAGAATGTCAATGTTCATAGCGCTTGCAAAGGTATAGTAGTGGCGTGAAGTGTTTGTTAATTTAAAAGAAGATTGTCGATCAGTCTTACAGGACCAAGACTTGCTGCTACCAAAGCCACCAGCTTCCCATGATTTGCTGTGGCTGTACGCAGATCTTCAACATGGGCGATCTCCACATAGTCTACTGTAAATCCATTTTCTTCAAGATGTTTTCTTGCTTCCTTTTTCAGGACTTCCAGGTCTTTCTTTTCGAGGTTCAAACGTATGCCTGATAGTTCCTTAAATAATAGAGTAGCGGTTTGCTTTTGCTTTTCGTCAAGTCTTGTATTGCGACTGCTCATGGCAAGCCCGTTCTTTTCACGCAAGGTGGGAGCGATGCTTAATTTGATCTCATCTTCCTTATCTATCAATGTTAGAAGTTTTTTGATAACCATGCATTGCTGAAAATCTTTTTGGCCAAGAAAGAGCTCATCTGGCTGCACGATCTCAAGCAGGCGGTCTACCACCTGGCAAACTCCCTGGAAATGGCCAGGGCGGTATGCACCTTCAAGCACTTGTTCTATCGGTCCAAGGTCATATTGTTTTGCTACATAGCCCGGAGGATAGATCTCACCAACAGAAGGCAGGAACAATATATCACAGCCTGATCCAGCAAGGGCTTCAACATCTTTCTCGATAGTGACGGGATAGTATTTAAAATCCTCAGGATTATTGAATTGAGTGGGATTGACAAATATGCTGCATACCGTAAGATCATTGGTTTTCATAGCGGCTTTTATCAGTGAAAGGTGACCCTGGTGAAGGGCACCCATGGTGGGTACAAAACCCGTTTTTTTGCCGTTTTGTTTTTGTAATTGTATGTATCTGGAAAGCGTTGCTGCTTCTTTAAATAAGACCATAATAGGGGGTTAGAACTGTGATGGCTGCTCTGTTTGGCTTTAAAATATTACCTTTGCACTCCTTTCCGTGAATTTAAACAGGTTACAATGTCAGCAAAGAAAAGAATTTTATTCATTGCCAACGAAATGTCTCCCTATCTCGAATTGACTGAATTTTCAGAGATTGTAAATAAGCTCGCGATCAAATCAAATGATGGTGGTTTTGAAGTTCGCTGCATCATGCCAAGGTTTGGAGCCATCAATGAACGCAGGCATCGTCTGCACGAAGTGGTTCGCTTGTCTGGTATCAATATCTCCATCGACAATGAAGATTTTCCCTTGCAGATTAAAGTCGCTTCTTTACCCAATGCAAGGCTGCAGGTTTATTTTCTGGACAATGAAGACCTGTTTAAAAGAAAATACATTTTCACGGACGAAAAAGAAAAATGGTTTGATGACAATGGTTTGCGCGCCGTGTTTTTCTGTAAAGGTGCTTTGGAAACAGTAAAAAAATTCGGTTGGCCTCCTGACCTGATTCACTGCAGCGGATGGATGACCGGACTGATTCCCTTATACCTGAAAACTGTTTATAAAAAAGAGCCCGTGTTTGCTCACAGCAAGATCATCTACACCATTGGACAGAATACTTTCAAAGAAAAGTTGGGAAGTGATTTTATTCAAAAAGCCCTCATACATCCTTCGCTTAAAGAAAAAGATCTTGAGCCTTTCAAGGATGCAAATAATACAGCCATGTTCCGCGGTGGTGCCACCTATGCCGATGCGATCACTTTCGGTGCTGAAAAAATTGATAAGAAGCTTGCTGAAGAGTTCACAAAAGTTCGCGGAAAGAAAACCTTGCCTTATAATGCAGAATCTGATTTAACAGACTATTTACAACTGTATGGCGATCTTGCGAATAAGTAATTTCAAACTGCTTTAATATTTATTCGTGAAAAAGTACAGCCTGGCTTTTTTTATTTTTAGCGTTCTCTTTATCACTGTTTTTTCCTGCAAAAAGATCAATGAAGCAACCGACCTTGGTGGTGGACTGATCCCTGGTGTTGACAACGTCAACACGTTTGAAGTTGCGCTGAATACCATTACAGATAATAAATTGTATAACGACACTGTAAGAGTGGGCTACAGCGATGCTGTGGCTTTGGGTGATGTGAATGATCCTGTTTTCGGACAAACACATGCCAACCTCGCTTTTACCATCACGCCTGCTATTCTGGGTATCAATCCATTCAGGGGCGTAGATTCTGTTGTGAGCATTGACTCTGTAGTTCTTTCTCTTGGTTTCAGATTTGGCTGGGGTGATACATTAAATAATGGTGTACAGACTTTGCGTGTTTATGAGATCTCGCAGACTTCTGGTTTCAGGGATGATACAGTCTATCGTTACAATGATCCTGCATCGGATTTTACTACTGCAACTACGGGCACAGAATTGGGCTCCAAGACTTATACCATCAAAAACCTGGATGATTCAATTCGGGTAAGGAACCCTGGTGATACAGCTGATACTAAAGTGGCAAACGTGGTTCGCATCCGTTTGAATAATAGTATAGGACAGCGTTTTTCTACCTATGATACTTCTTCATCTACAACTACAGGTGGTTTTCATGCTGATGGGACGCAGGGAAGTATTTTCAGGGATCTTTTCAAAGGCTTTGCCATTAAAGCGGAGAATACAGGGAATGCCCTGGCATATTTTTCACTTTCTGATGTAAACAAAACAAAGCTGATTGTTTATTATAAGGTAAAGAATAATGGCGATACCATTGCCACTGCTACTGAATTCAATCACAGGAGTAACGGAAGGGCCAATTATATTAAGGTAACTCCGGGTGGCTTGTGGAGCCCGCAACTGGCAAACGGTACTTCCGATAGTCTTTTGTTTATTCAGACTTCACCTTCTGGTTCCTATGCTTCTGTTGTGATTCCTGGTCTTACAAATTTTGGCAACAAAGTAGTACATCTCGCAGAGATCATTGCACCTATACCAACCCCTTATCAACCCTCTTTAGGTTCGGCCTTTACGCCTCCTTCAAGACTTTTTCTTGACCGTAAAAGAGATACTGCCTTCTATCTTTTTGAAAGAGATATACCTGTAGACTTCAATGGTTCTCTTTCGCTGCAAACCTTTGGCGGGGCTCTGAAATCAAACGCTTATAGATTCAACATCACGCGTTATGTTCAGAATATTATTACAAGGGGCGACTCCAATGATACTTTGAGATTGTATGCGCCTTACCGAACAAGACTTGCCATTAACCAGCCCACTAACCTGCTTCCTGAAGTGGGGATATTGGACAGACCAGCCGGTGGCCGTGTTGTAATTGGTGGAGGCACTTATTCTGACTCTTTACAAAGACTGCGTCTGAGAATAATATATTCCAACCTCTAACCCGGTCTGACTATATTTGCACCCGAATTTTATTTTCACCATTGCTTAATCCATTAGCACTATGCCTTATTTATTTACCTCCGAAAGTGTATCTGAAGGACATCCTGATAAAGTAGCGGATCAGATCTCTGATGCGTTGATCGATAATTTTCTTGCCTTTGATCCCAATTCAAAAGTAGCCTGCGAAACATTGGTAACCACCGGTCAGGTTGTACTGGCAGGTGAGGTGAAATCAAAAGCCTATCTCGATGTTCAGGACATTGCAAGGGAAGTGATCCGTCGTATTGGCTATACCAAAAGTGAATACATGTTTGAAGCCAATTCATGTGGAATTCTTTCTGCCATTCACGAACAGTCTTCTGATATCAACCAGGGTGTTGACCGTCAGAAAAAAGAAGAGCAGGGTGCAGGTGACCAGGGTATGATGTTTGGTTATGCTTCCAATGAAACGGAAGATTATATGCCGCTGGCGCTTGACCTGGCGCATAAATTATTACAGGAACTGGCAGCACTTCGAAGGGAAAACAAGCAGATCAAATACCTGCGTCCTGATGCTAAAAGCCAGGTTACACTGGAATATGATGATAACAACAGGCCCGTTCGCATTGACACAATTGTTGTTTCCACCCAGCATGATGATTTTGATACCGATTCAAAAATGCTGAAGAAGATCAAGGAAGATATGGTGAACATCCTGATCCCACGTGTAAAGTCGAAGTATAAAAAATATTCTAAGCTTTTCAACGACAATATCAAATTCCACATCAATCCAACCGGCAAATTCGTAATTGGCGGTCCGCATGGTGATACAGGTCTTACAGGCCGCAAGATCATTGTGGATACTTATGGAGGTAAAGGTGCTCACGGTGGTGGTGCCTTCAGCGGAAAAGATCCTTCAAAGGTTGACCGTTCTGCTGCCTATGCAACACGTCATATTGCAAAGAACCTGGTAGCAGCAGGCGTTTGTGATGAGGTGCTGGTTCAGGTTTCTTACGCCATCGGTGTGGCTCAGCCTACAAGCATCAATGTAAATACCTATGGTACTTCCAAGGTAGATATGTCTGATGGTGAGATCGCAAGAATTGTTGAAGGCATTTTTGATATGCGTCCATATTTTATTGAACAGCGTTTAAAACTGCGTAATCCCATTTACAGTGAAACTGCTGCTTATGGTCATATGGGTCGTAAAGCTGAAGTAGTGACCAAGGAATTTACCCAGCCAGGAGGTAAAAAAATCTCCAAAAAAGTAGAACTGTTCACCTGGGAAAAACTGGATTATGTTCCAAGAGTTAAAAAAGCCTTTGGACTGAAATAATAGTTTTCCAATTTAATTATACCCCTGTTATTGCAGGGGTTTTTTATTTTCAATGATGAAAAGAAATCTCCTGGTTTCATTCCTGCTTCTTTTTATCATGATCTTTATCATGCGATGGCAGGGTGCCTCCCTGATCACACCTGTGAGCACGAAGGGTATCATTGACCTGGAATTTGCAAAAACTCCTGAGAGGTTTTTACAGCTGCAGCTTTTCATGGATCAATCAAAACTTAGGATCAACCTATATCTGGATTTCCTGTTTATGGGAGCCTATGTCTGGTTTCTTATTACTGCATGCCGCTATATTCAATATAAAACCAATTGGACCCGGGCCAGTATTATCTTCAGTTCTCTTGCCCTGTCGGCAGGACTCTTTGATTTTGCTGAAAATTTCCTCTTGTTATTACTACTGGAAGGCCGTTTTGATGCTTCCATTTTGGAGGTAGTGTATTATTGCGCTGCCATCAAATTTATCCTCGCAGGATCGGTACTGGTGTATCTTTTATTTTCATGGCCATTTTCTTTAAGAAGAAAGAGTTAGGTCATGCAGTCTTACTTTTGAGCTGTGAAAAATTTCAGACCACAGGCAAGGCCAAAAAAAAATACAATGATCATTGGTCGCCAACAGGTGATTGATGTCCTGCAACAGGGAAAGGCGCTTGATCGTATTTACCTGGATAATAAAGCCATTGGTGAAACCATTGGAAAGATCCGGAAGCTGGCCGGTGAAAATAATGTGCCCATTAACTATGTACCAGTTGATAAGCTCAAAAGTTTTAATGCGGAAGGGCACGAAGGATGCATTGCTATCATATCCAAAATACAATACCAGGATCTTCAGCAGGTTATTTCCTGGGTGGTGGAAAAAGGAGAGGTGCCTCTATTTCTGATACTCGATGGAATTACCGATATCAGGAATATCGGAGGCATTGCTCGCACCGCATTTTGCACAGGTGTGCAGGCTATCATCATACCCGACAAAGGTGTGGGTGCTTTGAATGAAGATGCTATCCTGACTTCTGCCGGAGCTCTTGAAAAAATAGCTGTGTGCAGGGTGAATTCTTTACTGAAGGCGGTGGATGAATTGCACCTCAATGGAATAAAAGTTTTAGGAAGTGAAATGACAGCTGATAAAAATGTTTTTGACCTGGACCTTCGTGAACCTGCAGCGATCATCATGGGAAGTGAAGAGAAAGGCATTTATCCAGCCTTATTAAAAGCCTGTGATAAAAAATTTCGAATACCCATGGCCGGTGGTTTTGAATCGCTGAATGTTTCTGTTGCAACAGGAATGATCTTATATGAAGTAATGAAACAAAGGTTGTATTCAAAATGAGACCCATACAAATAATCGAATGTCCGAGAGATGCCATGCAGGGCTGGCCCAGGTTGATTCCTACTGAAAAAAAGATAGAATACATCAACTCCCTGTTGGATGTTGGTTTTGATACCATCGACTTTGGTTCCTTTGTTTCACCGAAAGCCATTCCACAGATGGCAGATACAAAAGAAGTACTGGCAGGATTGCAGATGAATGGAACATCATCCAAACTCCTGGCTATTGTTGCCAATACAAGAGGAGCCGAAGATGCCATTCAACATGAACAGATCAGTTATCTTGGTTTTCCTTTTTCCATTTCTCCCACCTTTCAGCAACGCAATACCAATAGCAGTATGGAAGAAAGCCTGGTAAGAGTAGAGGAGATACAGGAACTCTGCCTGGAAAATAATAAAGAGCTGGTGATCTATCTCTCCATGGGTTTCGGCAATCCTTATGGTGATGAATACAACGAAGGCATCTTATTAAAATGGGCGGATGAAATGATACAAAGAGGCATTGGTATTATTTCACTTTCAGATACCGTAGGAATAGCTACACGTGAACAGATCAGCATGGCCTTGAATACATTGATACCAAAATATCCCGAAGCAGTGATAGGAGTTCATCTTCATTCCACACCTGCTAACTGGAGAGAGAAGCTGGAAGCTGCAATTAATGCAGGATGTAAAAGGATCGATGGTGCATTAAAAGGCATTGGCGGCTGTCCCATGGCCCAGGATGAACTGGTAGGAAATATGAACACGGAAAACATTATCGCTTATCTCACAGAAAAGAATCTGGTACAAGGTTTAAATATGAAGGCTCTTGAAAAAAGTCTTCATTTGGCTTCAGGTATCTTTCAGTAATACCAATGAAATGAAATTCAGGTTCGAATTCGAAATAAAAAAGCCCACGCAATTCATTACCCACCATGACAGGCTCCTGCTCATAGGCTCCTGCTTTACTGAAAATATTGGTGAAAAGCTGAAGAAGTATAAATTCAATGTACTTGAAAATCCCAATGGAATTCTTTTCAACCCGGTGAGTGTAGCAGAAGCCATTACAAGTTATATCTGTAATGACCGCATCACCGAAGCTGATCTTTTTTATCTGAATGAAGGATGGCATAGCTGGAAGCATCATAGCCGCTATTCTGGAATTACACAAGAAGAAGCAATTGAGAAAATTAATACTTCAACTGCCAATGCACATCAGTACCTGAAGCAGGCTGATTGCCTGATGATCACACTGGGTTCATCCTGGATCTATTCATTAACTGAAAAGGCCGTCAATGCAAAACCTGGTGCCGTTGCAGCTAATAATCATAAGGCGCCGGCAGACTGGTTTCACAGAAGACTGATGACAACTGAAGAAGTATTGCAGGTTCTTGATAATATGATTCACCGGCTGTTTCTTTTCAACCCTGATTTGAGAATCATTTTTACTATCAGCCCGGTGCGTCATTTGAGAGAAGGAGTGGTTGAAAACAACCGGAGCAAGGCCGTATTGATCCAGGCGGTTCATCATCTGGTTGATAAGTTTGATAAGCTTTATTATTTCCCGGCTTATGAACTGGTGATCGATGATCTCCGCGATTATCGCTTTTATTCCGAAGACCTGGTGCATCCAAACTATTTTGCTACGCAGTACGTATGGGAAAAGTTCATGTCGTCCTGTATGGATGAAACTACCAGGTCCCTGATCACGGAAATTCATTCCATTAACCTGGCTTATCACCACAGGGCATTTAATCCTTCATCGGAACAGCACAAAAAATTTCTTGAATCTTATCACCAAAAAACGAATTCTTTACAGGAGCAATTTCCTTTTCTTGATTTCAGCAAAGAGCTGGAATATTTCAGAGAAGGACAAAAGAAATGATCAATTGCTTAGTGGATCCTGTCACCCCGGAGTTCCAATTTTTGCATCACGGAAGCTTCAAATTCCAGCCATTCCTTCCAGCGCCTGCGAACCTTTTCTTTATCAATATAAGTTTCTGCCAGTTCAATAAAGAGGGTGTAATGACCTGCTTCACTTTCCATAAAGCGGCGGTAGAACTTTCTCAGGTATTCATCTCCCAGTCCCTCGCTCAGTCTTTTGAAACGTTCGCAGCTCCGGGCTTCAATCATGGCCATCATAAGCAACTGGTCGAGTAGCCTGTTTTCTTCAGCGCCACCCTGAGTGCAAAAATCGATCAGGGCATTGACGTATTCGTCTTTTCTCTGTTTGCCAAGTTTGAGACCTCTTTTATGCAGTTCAGCCAGTACCATCCTGAAATGTCCCCATTCTTCGGTAACAATGGGGGCCAGCTCGGATACCAGTTTTTCTTTCTGGTTATATCGCTGGATGAGGGAAATGCAGGTGGTAGCAGCTTTTTGCTCACAATAGGCATGATCAGAAAGGATATCTTCCAGGCTTATTTCAGTAAGGTTTACCCAGCGCGGATCCGTGGGCAAATGAAGTCCCAGTATGGCTTTGGCATCCTGGCTAAGGTCTTGAACAGCATCCATGTGTGCAAATGTAGGAATTGTGGTTATGGTTCATGGAATTACGGAAGGATAGCCAATGGTACCGGGAAGTTAAAAATAATTCGCTAACTACTTGCTAAAGACCTGATATGCTCTTGTTTTTAGAGCTGTTTCCCTTACCTTTGCCGCCACAATAAAGTTAAACAACCGGCGACTAAATGGGCCGCCAGCTTTAAAAAGTCAAAAATGTCATTAACTAAAGAAAAAAAGGCTGCGATTTTTACCAATTTCGGTGGTGCAGCAACCAACACAGGTTCTATTGAGGGTCAGATCGCATTGCTTACTGAACGCATTGCTCAAATCTCTTCTCATTTACAACAAAACAAAAAAGATTTCTCTACTCACCGCGGACTGATGCAACTGGTAGGTAAGCGTCGTCGCCTGCTGAATTACCTGAGCAAACATAACCTGCAAGGTTACCGTCAGCTGATCGAGAAATTAGGAATCAGAAAATAAGACCGAATAAGATACAAGCTAACTTCCCAACTCACACCGGTTGGGTTTTGGCTTTTATACGGTTTTTATTTATCAACCATTACCAACCCTCAAATTAGACTATGCTTACACAAAAATTCAGTAAAACATTTGATATAGGCGATGGCCGTGAGATCACCCTGGAAACAGGCCGTCTTGCCCGCCAGGCCGATGGTTCCGTTACCGTAAAAATGGGTAACAGCATGCTTCTGGCTACTGTTGTGGCTACAGAAGAACCAAAGCCAGGCCAGGATTTCTTTCCACTCAGCGTGGACTACATGGAAAAATTTGCTTCTGCAGGCCGTATCCCTGGTTCTTTCTTCAAAAGGGAAGGAAGACTGAGTGATTATGAGATCCTGATCTCAAGGCTGATTGACAGGGCGCTTCGCCCGCTTTTCCCGGATGATTATTTCTGCGAAGTGCAGGTGATCGTTACCCTGATTTCATCAGACCCAGAAGTGATGCCTGATGCTATGGCCTGCCTGGCTGCATCTGCTGCTTTGGCCGTTTCCAATGTGCCTATCCAGGAGATCATCTCAGAAGTGCGTGTGAGCCGTATCAAGGGTGAATTTGTGATCAACCCCACCCGCAGCCAGATGCAGGAATCCGATATGGATTTCATCATTGCCGCTACCGAGAAAAATATCATGATGGTGGAAGGTGAAGCCAAGGAATGTTCCGAGGAAGATATCGTTAAGGCAATTGAAGTGGCACACGTTGCTATCCGCAAGCAGATCAAGGCACAGGAAGAACTGCGCGACATGGTAGGCGCAGGAGCAAAAAGGGAATATGCCAAGCCTGAAGTAAACCAGATCCTTCTGAAAAGGGTGGAAGAACTGGCTAAGGATAAAATCGCTGAATTCTCGAGGGCCAATCTTCCCAAAGCCCAGCGCAAGGAAGTTTACAAGAACTTATACGAGGAGATCAAGATGACCCTCACTAAGGAAGCCAATCTTCCCGAAGGTGAAGAGATTGATGATACCACCAAGAAACTCGTAAAGAACTACTTGGGAGATCTGCAATACGACATCGTTCGCGATATGATCCTGAACGACAAGGTTCGCCTGGACGGAAGAGGTCTTGAAGATGTACGCCCTCTGGATATGGAAGTTGATATTCTGCCAACACCGCATGGTGCTGCCTTGTTCACAAGAGGTGAAACTCAGTCGCTTACAACTGTTACTTTGGGAACTCCGTTAGATGAGTTGCTGGTGGAAAGCGCTGCTAAATCTGAATATTCCAAATTTATTCTTCACTATAATTTCCCTCCATTCTCTACAGGTGAAGTGAAATTTTTAAGAGGACCTGGTCGCCGCGAGGTTGGTCATGGTAACCTTGCTCTTCGTTCTTTGAAACAGATGATGCCAGGTGCTGATTATGCCTACACCGTGAGGATTGTGAGCGATATTCTGGAGTCCAACGGTTCTTCATCCATGGCTACGGTTTGCGCGGGTTCTCTTGCACTGATGGATGCCGGTGTGCCTATCCCCAAACACGTTGCCGGGGTGGCCATGGGTTTGATTTCCAAAGAAGGCAAATTTGCTGTATTGACCGATATCCTGGGAGATGAAGATCACCTGGGTGATATGGATTTTAAAGTTACCGGTACACGCGAAGGAATATGCGGTATCCAGATGGATATCAAGGTAGACGGTTTGAGTATGGAAGTAATGCGCCAGGCACTGGAGCAGGCACGCAGGGGAAGAATGCATATCCTCGATGCCATGTACAACTGCATTGACGCAGCCAGGCCGGATGTGAAGCCTCATGCTCCACGAATGGTGAAAATGTTCATTGATCGTGAGTTCATTGGTGCCGTGATAGGCCCCGGTGGAAAAGTGATCCAGGAAATTCAGCGTGAAACAGGAACCACCATCAATATCGAAGAGAAAAACAACATGGGCGAAGTAGCCATCTTTGGTATTGATAAGGAAAAGGTAGACAGGGCTCACAACTGGGTGAAAGGCATCGTTGCCGTTCCGGTTGAAGGCGATGAATATGAAGCTACAGTTAAATCAATTATGCCTTATGGTGCTTTCGTAGAGTTTCTTCCAGGCAAACAGGGCTTACTGCACATTTCTGAAGTGAGCTGGAAGCGTCTTGAAACACTGGAAGGTGTGTTGAATGAAGGTGACAAAGTGAAAGTAAAACTTACCGGAACCGATCCAAAGACAGGCAAATTCAAGCTTTCAAGAAAGGTGTTGTTGCCAAAGCCTGAAGGTCAAAAAGAAGAAAGACCACGCGAAGGTGGTGACCGTCCCCAGGGCCAGCGCGGTGAAAGACCCCGTTTTGAAAAAAGACAGGATGGTCCACGCCAGGAAGAACGCGCAAAAGAAAGCGGTTCACAGCAGGAAGAACAATAATTAATTTCAAATGAATAGTAAGGCTGTCAACCCCCGGTAGGCAGCCTTTTTTAATTTTTGATTCATGAACCATTTACAGGTAAGCATAGCCGCAAATGAAGAGCAACAGGAAATTCTGATCAGTCAGTTATCCGATCTGGGTGCAGAAGGTTTTGAACAAACTGAAAGCCATCTCCTGGCTTATTTCAATGAACTCAATTTTGATAGTTACGCGGTGAATGAATTGCTGAAAGGTCATTCCTTTCTATTAAATACTATCGAAGAAAAAAACTGGAATGAAGTATGGGAAAGCAATTTTGAACCGGTGACCGTGGAAGATTTTTGCGCTGTGAGGGCTGAATTTCATTCACCAATACCACAGGTGAAGCATGAGATCATCATCACACCCAAAATGAGTTTTGGTACTGGCCATCATGCCACTACTTACATGATGATGAGTGATATGAGAGATCTTTCTTTCCAGGGAAAGAAAGTATTTGATTTTGGTACAGGAACTGGAATTCTCGCCATTCTTGCAGAGAAGCTGGGCGCCAGTCATATTGAAGCAATTGATGTAGAAGAATGGAGTATCAAAAACTCAATTGAAAATGCGCAGAGAAACAATTGCCATCGAATCAATTTTCATCAGACTTCGCAACTTCCTGAGGATAAATTTGACCTGATACTTGCCAATATCAATCGCAATGTAATTCTTGAATATTTGCCTGTCTTAAAAGAGAAACTGAATCAGGAAGGACAGATATTATTCAGTGGCCTTTTAACCACAGATGAAAAGGTGATAGATGAAGCCTGTAAGAGGGAGGGACTTCATTTTATCAGGAAAAAAGAAAGAAATAACTGGATAGCATTACTGTACCTTAAAGGCTTATGAATAGCAGCTTAAATTAACATGAAATCATGACGGATTTTCTTTAAATTTGCCATCCAGCTTCAACCCAACATTCTATGAATGAAGTTTTAATCATTGTGCTTGCTTACCTTATTGGCAGTATTCCAACAGCAGTTTGGGTCAGTAAATGGTTCTTCGATATTGATATCCGCGATTACGGAAGCGGAAATTCAGGTGCCACTAATACCTACAGGGTTCTTGGTTCCAAATGGGGAACGATTGTCATGATCATCGATATGCTGAAGGCGATCGTTGCTGTTAAACTTGCCTTTTTACTTCCTTATTCTTTTACCAATGATGTTTACCTGGTGAATATGCAGCTTGGGCTGGGTTTGGCTGCAGTATTAGGACATATTTTCCCAATCTGGGCTGAATTCAGGGGTGGTAAAGGTGTAGCCAGTCTTTTTGGTATGGTGCTGGGTATTCAACCCAATGTGGCGCTTTGCTGCGTAGGTGTTTTTATCCTGGTTTTATACCTGACACGCTGGGTTTCTCTTAGTTCAATTCTGGCAAGTATTGCTTTTCCTGTTTTTATTCTTGTCATCTTCAACGAACCTGAAAAACTTTACAGGGTATTTGCCATAACTGTAGCCATGCTGGTTCTTCTGACACACCAGAAAAATATCTCCCGCATTCTTAAAGGAAGCGAAAGCAAGGTACCCATTCTCAAGCACAGGGACCGTCGTCGCCAAAGACGCAAATAGGTTTTTGTTAACCTAATTTCCATCTCATTCTGCCGGGTCCGTTTCATTTGGTATAATCATTGAATTTGTTTACACAAATCAATTAAGATGATGCGCAAAATATCTTCTTTTTTTATCATCGCGGCCACATTGATGGCTTGTGCAAAGAATCCAATTACCGGAAGAAACCAGGCACACCTGGTATCAGAACAGGAATTACAGGCGATGGCCACACAGCAATACAGGCAATTTCTTTCCGAGAACCGAGTGGTTTCTGCTTCTGCGGACAGGGATGCTGAAATGGTAAGAAGGGTAGGACAAAGAGTAGCCAATGCCGTTACAAAATATTATAAGGACAAAGGCCTGGCCAGTTCACTTGATGGTTATAAATGGGAATTCAACCTGGTGCAGAACAATGATGCCAATGCCTGGTGTATGCCTGGTGGTAAGGTAGTGGTTTACACAGGTTTGTTGCCTATTACACAAAATGAAGCTGCTCTTGCCATGGTAATAGGTCATGAGATTGCCCATGCCACGCTTTTGCACGGAAATGAAAGAATGAGCCAGGGATTGCTCCAACAGTTGGGAGGTGTAGCCCTATCGGTGGCTGTTTCTAATCAGCCCGCTCAAACGCAGAATTTATTTTTAAACGCCTATGGTATTGGTTCACAGGTGGGGGTTCTGCTTCCGTTTTCAAGAAAACAGGAACTCGAATCTGACCGCTTTGGAATGATCTGGGGCGCCATGGCTGGATATAACCCCCGTGAGGCCATCAATCTTTGGAAGCGAATGGAAAAGCAAGCTTCCAATTCACAGGCACCTCCGGAATTTTTAAGCACTCACCCAGCATCTGGAAACAGGATCAACCAGCTGGAAAAATACCTTCCTGAGGCATTAAAATACTATAAACCTATGGGCAGATAAGCCGGAAAACTGGTCCAAAAACCTTTAAAATCCCGCGGATATTGACATTCGTGGGATTTTTCTTTTGTAAAGACTTGGGTTCCAACCCGAATTTTTCGTATCTTTGCGTGGCTGTTTATGTGAAAACCCTCCCTGTACCTCTTCATCAATTAAGAATAAACAGTATAATAAATATGTCTCAAACCATTTTAGACAAGCTCCAGTTAAAAAATGAAAAGAACATTTTAATCCAGGGTTTACCTTCATCAATTGAGAAACAATTTAGCAAGGTATCTTTCGCAAAAAACCTCACTCCATTGCTGAGATCCAGGAAAATCGATTTTGCCTTGGTATTTGCGGTTAGTGAAAGCCAGCTGAATGGAATCCTTGATGACATCATGCCTGCCCTGAGAGAAGAGTCAAAATTATGGGTAGCTTATCCCAAGCTTACTTCCAAGATCACTACGGATCTAAACAGGGGATGCAGCTTTAACAAGCTTACAGAAGCTGAGTATGAGAACATTGAACAGGTTTCCCTGGATCATGTTTGGCATGCAGCTTATTTCAAGAAGGCCATTGTAGAGATCGAGGTCATCGAGGAAGTGGTGGAAGTGGTAGCCGTGAAGAAAAAAGCCAGGATGGCAAGTGTTTAACTCGCACAAATCATAATAAAGAAGGACCTGGAAACAGGTCTTTTCTTATTTATAGAGCATTCTGAAAAAATCATCAATAGAATTTCCTATAACGGCTGAAAGTGGTGTTTCTGCATTCAGGTGCAGATCGATCCATTTTTTCTGCTGCACCAGCTTTTTAACATAGAGAATAGTCCCATTCAAAAGCCGGCACCTGAAAATAACGTCATTTTCATTACGGACAGTAGTAATGTCAGCGGAACCAAACAAACCATAATAAGGATAATCCACCTTGAATTGATTTTGGTTCCTGTTTTCCTGGTAGAATAGTAATTCACCCATAACAGTAGTTTTTTCTTAGAATAGGGGTGATTTTCCTAGGTCTTTCTGAAATATTAATCTGCTTCGATCATAGAAGCAGAAGGCAACCATTGGATGCCTTAAACAAATGATTATTTTAAATTAATTATCCAGGTTGGATAAGTAGAAGCCTTCTTTATGAAGTACAGTGCTGTTAGGAATAGGTGTTAATAAGGATTCCTTAACGAGCTTCTCCACTAAACGAAGTTGATTGTCCTGGTCCCCGGATTGTGCAATGAGTTTCCAGCTTTCGATCTTCATGAGGGCTCTTTTGCTGGTCTTTAAAACGTGACGATCGAGCCATTCTGACCTTTCTGCAAGGTACAATTGGTGGTTACGAAAATAGGCATGCATAGGATTGATTTTAAATGTTCGGTAGCTTTTCGTTATCAAATTAAGAATAAAAATTTCTAAAATCAAAATCGCCGTAATTTTTTCGACGAATGACTTAAAAAGATGTAGCCGTCCTTTTAGAGACGGCTACAATGCAGCATATGTTTATTATCGTTATGCTAAAACCTCAGCTGAAGACCTGTGGTATTCCTCTGCAAGTTTCTTCTGCAGATCAAATGACAATGGCTGGTAGCTATCAAAGTTCATTTTGAACTTGGCTCTGCCCTGGGTTATTGATCTGAGTGAAGAAGAGAAATCATGCATTTCGGCAAGGGGCACTTTGGCAATGATCTTTTGAAAATGACCCTCAGTATCCATGCCTTCAACAATTCCTCTTCTGCTTTGAAGATCACCCATAACTGCTCCTGTGAGGTCTTCAGGTGATAAAACCTCAACATGATAAACCGGCTCCAGTATTTGCGGGTCTGCCTGCTGGAAAGCCTGGCGGAAAGCCTGAAGGCCCGCGATCTTGAAGGAAATATCATTGGAATCTACAGGATGCATCTTGCCATCATAAACAGAGACCCTTACATCCCGAACATAAGAACCTGTTAAAGGACCTTCATGCATTTTTTCCATTACACCTTTCAGAATGGAGGGAAGGAACCTGGTATCGATGGCGCCACCAACAATACAATTGTAAAATACAAGCTTACCACCCCAGTCAAGGTTAAATATTTCCCTGCCTCTTACAGACAATCCATTTGGTTCAGGCATGCCTTCATAAAAAGGCTCGATCCGCATATATACTTCACCAAACTGCCCGGCACCACCTGATTGTTTCTTATGCCTGTAGCTTGAATCGGCAGCCTTGCGAATGGTCTCACGATAAGGTATCCTTGGCTTGATGAATTTGACGCCTACTTTATGAATGTTTTCAATTTTCCATTTGGCAACGGCCAGGTGCATATCTCCCTGGCAATGCAACAATGTTTGTTTTAATTCCTGGGAAACTTCAACGATCAGTGTAGGATCTTCTTCTCTTAGCTGGTGTAAGGCCTGCGCCAGTTTTTCCTCTTCACCCTTGTTCACAGGCTCTATGGCAACAGTCATATTGGAAGTTGGGAATTCAATAGGTGGCAGTTCATAGTTCCTGCCCTTGATATGAAGTGTATTGTTCACATGCGTGTTTCTTAATTTCAGCGTAGCACCAATATCACCTGCTACCAGTTCATGAACAGGAAGCCGCTTGTTACCTTCCATCAGGAATAACTGGTTGATCTTTTCCATCACACCATTGGATTCATTTACCAACTCCATTCCTGTTTTAATGGTTCCTGAAAATACCTTGAAATAGGAGAGATCACCCACATGTGGTTCTGAAATGGTTTTGAAAACAAAAATGCAGGCAGGTCCATTGGCATCGCAGGGCAGTATTTCCCCTGAGGTGGTTTTTTGTCCGGGAAATTCATTAGCACTGGGACAAACATTATCAATGAATCCCATCAACCTGCCGCTGCCCATATTTCTTTCTGCTGAAAGACAAAAAAGAGGGAAGATGTCATGATTGAGCATAGCCTTCTTCATACCTTCTTTCATTTCATCCTCATCCAGCTCACCCTTGTCGAAATATTTTTCCATGAGAGCTTCATCATTGCTGGCTACTGCTTCAACCAGTTCACGATGTAACTGGTCAGCTCTTTCTTTTTCTTCTTCAGGAATAGGAAGTTTCTCAGGCTTGCCGCCGGTATCCTTAAACTTATACATGACCATGCGCAATACGTCAATGATCTCATGAAAACCTGCGCCTTCCTGACGGGGATATTGCACTACTGTAACCTTATTGCCAAAATGATCCTTGGCCTGCTGTACGGTTTTATTGAAATCCGCCTTGTCATTATCAAGCTTATTTACTGCAAAGATCATGGGCGTTCTGAACTGTTCTGTGTACTGCCAGATTATATCTGTGCTTACTTCAACACCGGCAGTTCCATTGAGTAACATCACACCGGTATCGGCTACGCGGAGACAGGAAACCACTTCACCTACAAAATCATCATAACCAGGTGTATCCAGTATGTTGATCTTGTAGCCACGCCATTTGGTGTGCATTAATTTGGAGAAAATAGAATTCCCTCTTTCCTGTTCCAGTTCATGGTAATCGCCTACTGTGTTATTTTCAGCAATGGAACCGCGGCGGGAGGTAAGGCCTGCTTCAAAGAGCATGCATTCCGCTAATGTTGTTTTGCCACAGCCGGCATGGCCGAGCAAAACAATATTCTTTACATGTGAGCTATCAAACTCTGGCATATAATCAGATTTTTAGGTAAAAGATGTCAACATGCTTTTGCATGAGATAGAAAACTATATCTGTTTCATCAGCAGTTAGTATCGCTGATGAAATGACTGAAATCGCTGCGTAATTCCTGCAGTGAATTTTCCAGTGCAAGAAATTCATTTAATAATCCTTCATGAATCCTGTAGCTTTCTTCTGTTACGTCGCCAGCTGAGGATTCGAGGTCGATTTTTCTTTCGTGTGTTTTAATGGAATGTTTGAGATCGTGGATGTTGATGAGCTGGATGTGAAACTGGTTATCAAAATGCTCAACCTGAATAAGCTGGTCTTTTGATAAGGATTTTTTACAAGTGTCCTGAAGTGTTTTTTTGGATAACTGGAATTCTTCACGGTAATTACGAAGGATCTGGAGCCATTCCTGGCATTCGGCTGAAAGCTGTGAGATTTCTGTCTGAACCATGGGATGAAGATTTAAAGGTTATAAAATGTTGGTTTCCCTTCAATTTCCCTTGGGTGTGGATGGTATATTAAATTTACCGCACTTTACTAATAAAAAAAGAAGATTTTTATCAGTTTAAATCCTTAAATTAATCATAGCGTCAGCGACTATATTTGCGTACCGTGATCACTCAACAGACCATACAACAGATCCTGTCCCGAATTGATGTCCTTGAAGTGATTGGCGGATTTGTTCGCTTAAAAAGAAGGGGAGCCAATTACCTGGGACTTTGTCCTTTCCACAATGAAAAAACTCCATCCTTTACTGTTTCTCCTTCTAAAGAAATTTTCAAATGTTTTGGCTGTGGAAAAAGTGGTAATACCATTTCATTTATCATGGAGCATGAAAAGCTTTCCTATGTGGAAGCGCTTCGCTGGCTGGCCAATAAATACAATATTGAAATTGAAGAAACCGAATCTTCCCCTGAACAAAAACAACAGCAGCAGACAGCAGAAAGTCTTTATATCATCAACCAGTTTGCCCAGCAGTTTTATGCTGGTGTTTTGTTTGATACTACAGAAGGCCAGGATATCGGGCTCAGTTATCTGAAGGAAAGAGGATTTAATGAAGCAACCATCCGCAAATTCGGAATCGGATATGCTCCCAACCGAATGGATGCTTTTGCCCGCCAGGCAGTTGCGAGGCAATACAATCCTGAACTGCTTCAAAAGGCAGGACTGGCAGTACTTCGAAATGAACAACTGGTAGATAATTATCGTGACAGGATCATTTTTCCTGTACATAATAACAGCGGCAAAGTCATTGGCTTCGGAGCACGACTGATTAAAAGCAACGACAAGGCTCCCAAGTATATCAATACACCAGAGAATGAACTTTACATCAAAAGCAGGATCCTTTATGGAACCTATTTTGCCCGGCATGCCATTGACAAGGCGGATGAATGTTTGCTGGTGGAAGGTTATACCGATGTGATCTCTCTTCACCAGGCAGGCATAGAAAATGTAGTGGCGAGTGGAGGTACTTCGCTTACACAGGACCAGTTAAGACTGATCAAAAAATACACGAACAATCTCACCATTATATACGATGGTGATGCTGCTGGTGTTAAAGCCGCTCTTCGCGGGCTGGATATGGCACTGGAAGAAAGTCTGAACGTAAAACTGGTGCTGATCCCTGACAAAGAAGATCCTGATAGTTATGTAAGGAAAGTTGGTACCAATGAATTCCGCAATTTCATTCTGCATAATAAAAAAGATTTCATTCTTTTCCAGCTGGAAGTATTATTGAAAGAAGCCGGCGATGATGCTAATAAAAAATCGGAAGTAGTCAACCATATTGCTGAAACAGTTTCTAAAATTGACAAAACCGAAGACTTCACAAAACAGCAGGAATATATTCGCCAGTGCTCACAGATCCTGCATATTGACGAAACAGGATTTACAAGCCTTGTAAACCGTTTTATTCGCAACCGCATTTCTCTTCAGGAAAATAAGCTTCCTTTTGATGAAGCCAAATATCATGAGGAAAATGCAAAAAAAGCGGAGGAGAATAATTTTAATGATGAAACCTTTAATCTTCTCTACCGCGATGATCTCCAGGAAAGAGAGATTGCAAGAATTCTCCTGGAACATGGTACCAAGGAATGGAAAGACAGCCAGCTGGTGGTTGATTTTATTTTGTCTGAATTGCCAGAAGAGGACCTGATAGATAACCAGGCTGTTTTGAAATTGCTGACAGCCTATAAACAGATCCATCCTGCACCTGATAAAAATTATTTCTTATATAGTCCCGACCAGGATTTGAGCACCTTAGCTGTATCTCTTCTTCATTTTCCTTATGAAGAAAGCATGCATTGGAAAAGAGAATTGAGCCAGT
Source organism: Bacteroidota bacterium (assembly GCA_023386045.1). Taxonomy (GTDB): domain Bacteria; phylum Bacteroidota; class Bacteroidia; order Chitinophagales; family Chitinophagaceae; genus Flavisolibacter. The sequence goes on along the minus strand of JAEWKK010000016.1, from coordinate 103,845 downwards.
CTACCGGCTACCAGAAAACTTTGTTTGAACAGGATTATAAAAGCTTCTTAAATACACTCAAAAAGGAAAACGATGCGGCATTGTTGAATTTTTTGAACATTGGTAGAGATAATACCGTGGAAGAAATTGAATCCGCCATCAATTACCTCAAGCTGCGCAAGGTCAAGCGCCTGTTGCTTCAAAACCATGCAGACCTGGAGAAGGCGGAACCCTCACAGCAGCCTACCTTGTTGCTTACACATCAGCATCTCAAGCAAATGGAAATGGAACTGACAAAAAAAATCGGAACCGTTGTGTTGCGTTGATCTTTACATGAACATTTTTATAATCTGTCTGTAGAAATGATTAGTGCCAACAGGCTGGCATTAAAATTTAAGTGTTAATACAAATTTTTTGTCATGATACCTTTAACCGCTGTAGGAGGAGGTGTAGCAGGTGCTGTTGCCGTTACGCTGATACATGAATCAGTCCGAAGGCTTGTGCCAAAAGCTCCCCGATTGGATCTTTTGGGTATGAATGCCATTTCAAAAGGATTGCAGGCTACTGGTAACAGTACTCCAGGTAATAATCGCTTATTTACCTGGGCCCTGGCAGGTGACCTTGTGAGCAATGCCTTGTATTATTCAATGGCCGGTGTAGGAAAAGAAAAGAATATCTGGCTCAGGAGTACCATGCTAGGTTTAGCTGCGGGTATTAGTGCCGTTGCGCTTCCCGGACCACTAGGACTTGAAAAAAGACATACTAATAAAAGCCTGTCAACAAAATTAATGACAGTTGGCCTTTACGTTGCCGGTGCGGTAGTTACCGCCGCAATCACCAAAAAGCTGGCAAACAAATCAAAACAAAGAAATACAAGAAGAAAAGAGGAATGGGAGCGAAGGCTGGTGACTTCAGCTATGGGATAAAATAAGTTTTGTAAAAACTGAAATGCTGGCGGTGCCGGCATTTTTTATTGATTCAATTCTGCAGCGATAGAGATAAAATAATTTCTTCCGGGGGCAGCATTGTAATACCGTCCTCCAAAGCCATTGATATCATTACCTAAACTATAGTCCTCATCAAGAATATTTTCGATGCCAGCGTTTACAATAATATTCCAATGTTGATCCCAGGATTTTCTGAAACCTGTTTTTAATCCCAGCAGGTGGAAGGAATTTGCAAATTCACTGTTGGCATCATTTAATGCAATCCGGTCGTTATAATAATAAGTTATTCCGGTTTGAAATCCATTGGCAAACTTTAGATCAATACCGGAAGCAATTACCCGGGGCGCAACGGAAGGCAGCTGGTTACCTGAAAAATCCTGGTTCAGCTGGATGAAGGATCTGTAATTGAAATCGTGCCAGGTATGACTGAGCCACACCATGCATTTATTTCTATTCTTCATCCTGATATCGTAACTCATATAAGTTTCAATTCCATGCTGCCTGGTTTCTCCTGCATTGATAAAAAAATCGCCGCCACCAGCATCTCTTCGCTGTACAATGGTATTCTTCAGACCAAACCAAAAAGCATTGACATCTATGTACCATCGTTCCTGGATATTTAATTTAAAACCCAGGTCGTAATTGGTTCCCTGTTCTGCCTGCAAGTCAAGATTGATAGCACTTCCTGTAGGCAGCAGTTCGGATGAAGTTGGTGGTGAAAAGCCTCCTGATATACCGGAATAAATATTCAATGTTGCATGATCGCTGTTGATTTTTTTCATCAGCGCAATTCTTGGTGAAAGCCTGATCCCAAATTTTCTTTGGAAAACTCCTGAAGTCAGGGGTGTAAATCTCTGGAAGCGCAGCTTCATCTGGTTCACACTGAGTCCTCCCAATAAGAACCAGTTCTTTTTTTCAAAAGATAGTTGGGTAAACGCGTATTGCTGAATGTTTTTTATTTCATCCAGGGATTGTAAGGAATCTGGTTGTCCCTGCCTGTTGTTATGAATGCTGGTGCTGGCCAATCCTTCCTGCCATTCTCCGCCAATTTGCCATTTAAGATCTATGCCATAAGTATTTTTAGAGTAACTGAACATGGTGCGACCACCATAATGTGGTTCAGAACTTCTGGCGTAGTTCCTTATGGCAGGGTTACGTAATTCAGTGAACATTCCATAAAGAACTGTCCTGTTTTCAAAATCTTCACCGAGTTTTTGTAAATAAGAAATGCCTGCAAGAAAACTTTTCTGGTTTACCGAGGCCCTGGCTTCTTTGGCGCCAGGAAAACTTCCCGTTGCAGGTCGAGCAGCTTTTGGATTTGATTCATATTCTGTCCTGGTTAATGCACCTGGTGTTTCATAAAAAACTTCTCCTAACAATACAGTTGACTTGAGTTCATTTTTTTCATTTATGGTGATGTCTGTAGTCCAGTTGAAAATATTTCTTTTCAGTTCAGAATGATTTCGATAGCCCTTCTGCTGTTGGTGCTGAAAACCAACACTGCTGTTCATTTTATCTGTATGGGAACTAATTGAGGCATAGATGTTATGCAGTTGATAGCCGCCGGCAGAATAAAATGTTTTGATACCGGTTTTTTCCTGTGGGTTGATACTATTAATGATCATCACACCGCCCGTTCCGGCTCCATAAAGGCTGCTACCAGGACCTTTGATGATCTCAACAGATTGAAAATTATAATAGCCAAGAAGGTTAAGATAACTATGTCCTCCAGGATCAGTAAAGGGAATATCATTGTAATACAGTTTTACATTTCTTACGCCAAAGGGTGATCGGAGAGAACTTCCACGGATATTCATCCTGTAGCTTCCGGGAGATCTTTCTTCCATTTTTACTCCGGGTGTGGTATTGATGGCATGTACAATTGATGTCGCATTGAATCTTTCAAGAGCTTCCCTGTTGACATAATTGATGGATGTAGGAAGATCCTTTAACCTTTTGTCCTGGCTGAAAGCCTGTATCCTGATCTCAGGTAAAGAACCTGTTGTTGAATCTGTTTCCTGCGCTGGTAAAAGACCCGGAATCAAAAAGGATAAAATAACCGCACTCGCTGTTCTTGTCATTATCATTGGTTGGGTAATGGCATAATAACTGTAGTAAATTTAAGTTGAACAACACTTAAATAATTTATTATGTCAGGTAGAGGTGATAATAACAAAGCTGGAAGCGCAGGTCGTGGAGCGAGTAACCAAAGTAGCCAGGGTTTTGGTGAAGCGAGCCAGGCAAAATCGAATAAAAGTGAGCAGAAAGGAAAAGCATCAAGGCCACAGGAAAAAAGCCGGGATCAGTCTTCCCAAAGAAACCAAAGCACCGATAAGGATGAGAACAAACAATAAGGCAGGGGAGTTTCTGCGGATTGGCTGGTTGATAAAAAATAAAATTTGAGATTTGTTACGATTTCTGATACACATGCACAACACCGGAAATTGTTTCTTCCTCCGGGAGATGTGTTGATACATGCAGGTGATATTACCAGCAGGGGAAAAAAAGAAGAAGTCATTGATTTCCTCGACTGGTTTTCCAGTCGGCGATATCAACACAAGATCTTCATTGCCGGCAATCATGATTTCTTTTTGGAAAAAGAAAAACCAGAAACCATATTTCAACTTTTACCAGCAGGTGTTCATTATCTTAATGATTCAGGATTGGAGATCAATGGAATTCAAATCTGGGGTTCGCCTGTTACACCTGTTTATTTTAACTGGGCTTTCAACAGGCAGAGAGGAAAATCTATAAGAAAGCACTGGGAAATGATTCCCGCCACCACAAATCTTTTGATTACGCATGGACCTGTTTATGGATTCCTAGATCAGACGGGTACGGAACAACATGTGGGTTGCCAGGACCTGCTTCGTACAGTTCTAGCCCTGAAGCCCAGGGTTCATGTTTGCGGACATATCCATGAATCCAATGGAATGATCATTCGATCAGGCATACGCTTTATAAATGCCTGCGCCGTGAATGAAAAATATGAACTGGTCAACAAGCCGATCGTCTTTGATCTTTGAAGAACTTTATTGAATAATAGAGCTTCACTCAATCTATTTTTTTATTCTTGCAGGAAAATTATTGCATGGCACACTGGCTTGTCAAATCCGAACCATTTAAGTATAGCTGGGATCAATTTGAAAAAGATGGAAAAACAACCTGGGATGGTGTACGCAATTATGCCGCCCGTTTACATCTGCGTGCCATGAAAAAAGGCGACCAGGTTTTTTTTTACCACAGTAATGAAGGACTTGAGATCGTAGGCATTGCAACCGTTCACAAGGAAGCCTACCAGGATCCCACCACAGATAACGATGCCTGGGTGGCAGTGGATCTGAAGCCTCTTAAGAAACTAAAGAAGCCGGTAACGCTTGAGCAGGTTAAGGCTGATAAACGACTAAAAGAAATGGCCCTTTTACGTATCAGCCGACTCTCGGTTCAACCCGTCACTGAAGAGGAATGGAAAGTTGTTATGGAACTTTCAGGCACCAAGTAGTGCGGCCAACTTCTATAATCTTTTTGAAGAATTACCTGTTGTTATTTCCTGAAGGTCTTCCTGATGCCTGTAGTCTTCTTGCGATCACTTCTTCCACAGTATCAGGGATGTCAGCGGCATCAGCATCTATAGGAGCAAGCCGGCCTATGCTGGGATCCCAGCTGAAAATATATTCATTGCCATTATAACCCACTTTATACCTGGTTTCTGCATTGAATTCAAATGGTGTTGCTGTGATAGCAAATGGTACTCCGTCCACGCTAAATTCAAACCTTTGTCCTGCCATAAAAATATTTTATATAGCTGCCACAAAAAAAATTCCAAACTGGTGGATTTTGCTGTTTTAAATTTGGCAGATGAAAAATATCTTACTGTTATGCCTGTTGATCTCTGCCTGTACAACTAGCCGGCCCATAGCTTCTGAAAAATTGCCGGAAGCTGAAGTAAAAGGACCTCAACAATCAGCTATTGTAAATGCCAAGCTGTTTGCATCGGTTTACCAGCAAACTGCTGCAGAATACAAAGCATTGTGTATCCAGGCATTTAACATGGCAAGGATGAGGCTTGATCAGTCTCTTCAGGCTGCCTCTTCCAAACCAAGGGCTATCATAACAGATATTGATGAAACCATTCTTGATAATAGCAGGTACGCCCTACATATGGCTGCGCTTGGATTGGACTATGAACCACTTTCATGGTCGCAGTGGATTGAAAGATCAGAGGCAGATACCATTGCAGGTGCGGCTTCATTCTTAAAATATGCCGCTTCGAAAGGTGTTGAAGTTTTTTACATCACCAACAGGGATGAAAAGGACCGGAATGGAACTCAAAAAAACCTTGAAGTGTACAACCTGCCCAATTCAGATGCCCGGCACCTGGTCATGAGACAGGGTACTTCCAGTAAAGAGCAAAGAAGAAAAGAAATAGCCGCTGTTTTTAATGTAGTCTTGTATCTGGGCGATAATCTTGCTGATTTTGACGCGGCTTTTGATAAAAAAACCCAGGAAGAAAGAGATCATATCACTATCAAATACAGCCAGGAATTTGGCAACCGCTTCATCATCATCCCTAATCCTGTATACGGCGACTGGGAATCTGTTCTCTACCAGTATAACAATAATTTTACCCTGGCAGAAAAAGATTCGATCATCAGGGCTTCAGGAAAAACTTATTAAGCGCTTTCCCTGTTCACTGTTTCTATGGAGAAAGCAGGAAGGCAAACACTCCAGTATTCACATTCTTCATCAAAAGGATTGGAATAACGCACACGGGAACCTGCTTTTATGAGGATGCTTTGACCTGCTTCCAAAATGATCTTTTCATCATCTACTTCTATCATTTTACGACCACGGCTTACTAGTGTGTATTCATCAAAAGAAGGATTTTGAAAAGGCTCGCCCCAGCCAGGTGGCGCCACCATATGTGCAATGCTGATGTTTTTGTTTCCTGTGCTGATCCCTTCATGTTCCTCAATCAGCTTTCCATCGTTTACAGGTACTACCAAAGGCTTTGTTTGTAACTGGTAGGGCATGAGTGATATTTCTTTAAAGTTATCAATCCACCTGCAATAGAAAGCCTTTTACTTTTGTAATATGGGCAAAAAGAAACTGGTGGTATTAACAGGTGCTGGCATTAGCGCAGAAAGCGGACTGAAAACCTTTCGCGATTCTGATGGATTATGGGAGGGATATGATATCAATGAAGTGGCTACTGCTACAGCCTGGAAAAGAAACCCACAACTGGTCATTGAATTTTACAACATGCGGCGGCGTTCAGTAAAAGAAGCATCACCAAACGCTGCCCACATCATACTGGCTGAACTGGAAGAATTTTTTGACGTGCACATTGTCACACAGAATATCGATGACCTGCATGAAAGAGCAGGATCAACCAGGATCACACATTTGCATGGTGAGATATTGAAAATGCGAAGCGAAAAAAATGAATCACTGGTTTATCCAATTCATGAAGACATCAAATGGGGAGACCTGGCAGAAGATGGCTTTCAATTAAGGCCACATATTGTTTGGTTTGAAGAACCAGTACCCATGATGGAAGAAGCTGCCCGGGTCACTTCAAAAGCAGATATATTTTTGATTGTTGGAACTTCCCTTGTTGTTTATCCTGCCGCAGGTCTTGTAGATTATGCACCCTGGCACATTCCAAAATTTATTGTTGACAAGAAAGTACCTCATGTTCATGTATTACATCATCTCACCGCAATTGAAAAAGGTGCTTGTGAAGGAATGCGAGAACTAAAAGAGCAGCTATTGTCCCTGGATTAATGGCAGGTCAGTTGTTTGTTCATTGAACCTGATTCCGAAATTTTCCAACTCCCTGAGTACAGGTTCATAGATCTCTTTTCTGACCGGAATATGAAGCCCGGTCAATTTCAGCTCACCCCTGAGAATAAGACTTGCGGCAATACCTAGTGGAAGTCCAACAGTTTTGGCCATGGCGGTATGAACATCATCATCACCTGTAACGATCAGTGTGCTGGTTGATTTTTGTTTCTTTCCTTCAGCTTCAAATTCAATTTCATGCAGCATGACCACAAGATCCTTATCTCCTGGTTTTAATGTCAGCTTTTTTTCAATGGCCATCTGCAGCACATCCGCAGGTGAAGCTTCATCAAAAGGGATGAGGGTTTTATCATCATCAAGCCCCAGGAAAAACAATTGTTTTAATGTAAGACTGGCATCATGCATTTTATCAGCAAGTGTTGCTGCTGCATTGACCTTGAGATCATCAATATCAATTTTTTTCAGGTCACCATTATCGTCCACAACCATAAATTCATCTACCTGTTCAATTCCTTTTTCAGCAGCTTTTTGTTCCAGCTCCACCAGATTTACCAGTTCAGCGAGAAGTGTTTTAGTGGAATTAAACTGTTCGCCAAGCTTTTGTTCCAGCCAGTCGCTGAAGCCATTACGATCCATGTGCTCCTTAAAATAAGCCATCAGGGATTTTCCTTTGGAAACAAAGGAATTTTTATCATCGGTGAGATTAAGATCAATGAGGTTTTTCCATCCATACATAAAATCCGGGTGGCGAAGCGTGGTGCGGATAAAGCTGGCAGTGTTTTCCAGTCCGTAAACCGGAATATAACTCAGTGAATCACGGTTAGGATACCAGCATAAGACTTCATGATCCGGAATGGACACAAAACGTTTTTCTGCAAAAAGCTCTTTGTATTCGATCTCCCTGATCTCGTCATCCTGTTTGAATATGGCGCCGGCCTTTCCTGCATTGACTACATTGCGTGGATTCCAGCTGATCTTGTAATGCCAGGGATTGTCATCACTTTCAGGAGCCACCAGTCCTCCGCAATGAGAAAGAAAGGAATGAATGGTGCCGCCCATTTGATGAATGTGGTCGATCATTTTTTTTGCACTCATATGATCAATGCCCGGGTCAAGTCCCATTTCACAAAGAAATAAAAGTCCATTAGCTTCCACCATTGGTTTCAATGCCTTCATTTGCTCATCCACATAAGAAGCAGTAAGCAGGTTTTTTTTATAGCTGATGCAATCCACAGCCACGAGCTGGTGCAGAAAAGGTGGAAGGAGGGAGATAACAATTGAAGCAGATTCAATATGTTTTTTTCTTTCAGCAGCATCATTGATGTCAAATGACACGGCCTTCGCATGTTCATGATCGCCGATCTTCTTTTGTGCAGCCTGCAGGTTGGCATCCACAACTACCAACTGCCAGTTCTGATTCCTGGTTTCGGCAATAAGATAATCTATCAAAACTGTTGCTGATTTGCCTGCGCCAAAAAGAAGAATCTGTTTCATCCGACAAATGTAAGTGCTGAAAATAAAGAATCCCGCAATTGCGGGATCTATACCTGCTTAATTGCTTTTGTATAATCTTTTGATCGTATTTCAACTATACTGTACTTTACTTTCACACCTCTTTTTGAATCCGGTACCTGAAGGGTTTTAAGTCCATAGGGTTTGATGTCTTCCAGTTCAAAGCGATCTGTGTGTACCACTTCGCCATTGGGTTTCATGTACTGAACTGCAACCGTGATCCTGTCAACAGCATGAGGAGAGGAGTTACGTACTTTTAAATTGAGTCCTGAAACACCACCAAGAATACCCACTTTGTAATCGCTGCCTTTGATGCGTAATTGTTTTTTAATATCACGAGGCCTGAACGGTTTTTTATTTTCTTTTTTAACACTATCCTTTACGGGTATCACTTCTGTGAGTAAGGCATTTTTATAATCTTCAGAAGGCAGGGATTCTTCAGCGATGACCTGTGCGGGAAGTGCATAATTTTCCGCAAGGGGAGCGTTGCCAAATCCATCCACCAGTTTTTTAATCAGGGAAGCCCCGATCATCAGACCGCCAAATACTGCTGTCACCTGGAGAATGTTGGAAAAAGAAGAACCATGGCGATTCCAAACAGGTCCTTTTAGAGGAAAATCATTCAGTCTTTCTTTTAATTCCATGGGTGACTGGCATATATTGGTCTTAAGTGAAGCCTCTTCTTCTACAATAGGAGGTTCAATTATTGGAGCTTCAGGAGATTTGGGAACTACAAAGTATTTTTCCTTCATCCTTGGCTTTGTAATGAAGGGTTGAAGTGCTTCTATTTCATTTGTAAATGACCATGCCGAGCTTTCATTTTCAATCCAGACCAGGTCCGTTTCCAACAGGTTCAGCGACACAAGCCCCTCAAAACTATAAGGGCCGGATTGCTGATTATCTCTCAATAACAAATACTGCTTCATGGTACGCATTTTTTCTAAAAAACAGTGGTGAAAATACCGTGCCTGATAAATGGGGGATGTTCACAATGGTGGAAAAAAATAGTATGTATTAGTGCCATTTGAAGGCACTGGTAAGATGTCCTTAAAATGCTTGAAAATATCAGGTTCTTAGGCACAAATAGGGTACATTTGCTGACCTTAAAAATTTGCCTTAATACGCTGAAAGAATGGAAGAAAACTTGCAACCCCAGGAAACGAACGACATTAACCGCATCATACCAGTAAACATCGAGGAACAAATGAAAACAGCCTACATCGATTATTCGATGTCTGTGATCGTTGGTCGTGCCCTGCCCGACATCCGAGATGGACTGAAACCTGTTCACCGCCGCATTCTTTTTGCGATGAATGAACTGGGCATGGGCTCGGGACGTCCCTATAAGAAATCTGCACGTCTGGTTGGTGAAGTGTTGGGTAAATACCACCCACACGGCGACAGCTCTGTATATGATGCCATGGTGAGAATGGCCCAGGAATGGAGCATGCGCTACAAAATTGTAGATGGCCAGGGTAACTTCGGAAGCCAGGATGGCGACGGACCAGCTGCCATGCGATACACAGAAGCCAGGATGCATCGCCTTGCTGAAGCTATGCTCCAGGACATAGATAAGGACACCGTAGACTTCCAATTGAATTTTGATGATTCCCTTGAAGAACCAACGGTTCTGCCTACAAGAATACCCCAGTTGCTGATCAATGGCTCCAGCGGTATTGCCGTAGGTATGGCTACCAACATGATGCCACATAATCTCAGTGAAGTGGTGGATGGTTGCATAGCCTATATCGATAATAAAGAGATCACTGTTGACGAGCTGATGCAATATGTCAAGGCCCCGGATTTTCCAACTGGTGGTACCATTTTCGGAATGGAAGGCGTGAAAGCTGCTTTTCATTTTGGTCGTGGCAGGGTTGTGCTGAGAGGAAAACTGCATATTGATACAAAGGCCTCTGGCCGCGAACAGATCATCATTACTGAAGTACCTTACCAGGTTAACCGCGACGCACTTTGCGACCGCATCGGCCAGTTAGTGAATGAGAAAATCATTGAAGGTATCGCACACATCAACAACGAATCCAATAATAAGGAAGGCACAAGAATAGTGGTTGACCTCAAACGTGATGCTGTTGCCAACGTGGTGATCAACCAGCTTTATAAATTCACCGAGCTGCAGACCAGCTATGGTATCAATAACGTGGCCCTGGTAAAAGGCCGCCCGAAGATCCTCAACCTTCGTGAACTCATTGGTGAATTCATTGAGTTCAGGCATGAAGTGGTGGTTCGTCGTACCAAATACGAATTAAGAGAAGCCGAGAAGAAAGCACATATTTTACAGGGATACCTGATCGCATTGGATCATCTTGATGAAGTGATTGCCATGATCCGTTCATCTGCCACACCTGAAATAGCCAAGGAAAACCTGGTGAATGCAGGATGGGGGCTCGATGAAATCCAGGCCAAGGCCATTCTCGAACTGCGCTTGCAGCGTTTGACCGGCATGGAAAGAGAAAAGATCAAGCAGGAATATGATGAGCTGATGAAGCTGATCACGCACCTCAAAGAAATTCTCGCCAATGAAGGACTTCGCTACGATATCATTAAAAACGAATTGCTGGAAGTCAAAGAAAAATTTGGTGATGCAAGGAAAACCGAGATCACTTATCTCGATAATGAAGTAAGCATCAAGGACCTGATCAAGGAAGAAGATGTGGTGATCACCATCTCTCATCTTGGATATATCAAAAGAACTTCTGCCACTGAATTCCGTGCACAGAAAAGAGGCGGAAGAGGAGCAGTGGGAGGAAGGACCAGGGATGAAGATTATTTCGAACATCTCTTTGTTGCTTCAACACACCATACCTTATTATTCTTTACAGAGAAAGGAAGGTGTTACTGGCTGAATGTTTATCAAATTCCTGAAGGAGAGAAGAATAGCAAGGGAAGAGCAATACAAAATCTTTTGCAGATCGCTCCTGATGATAAGATCAGGGCCATCATTGATATACCCGACCTGCAGGATGTGGAATATGTAAACAGTCATTATATCGTGCTTTGCACCAAGCACGGTGTGATCAAAAAAACACAGCTGGCTGATTTCAGCAGACCAAGGCAAACCGGTGTCAATGCCATCACTATTGTTGAAGGCGACCAGTTGCTGGAAGCAAAATTGACGGATGGCAATTGTGAAATCATGATGGCAGTTGCATCAGGTAGGGCCATCAGGTTCCCCGAAGGCAAGGTGAGATCAACAGGCAGGGGCGCGATAGGCGTAGGTGGAATTGAAGTGGATGATGCCAATGATGAAGTAGTAGGACTGGTGAATGTAAATCCTTCTACCCCCGACAGAACTGTGTTGGTAGTTAGCGAAAAAGGTTATGGCAAGCGTACGCCGGTGGACGAATACAGGATCACCAACAGGGGAGGAAAAGGAGTGAAGACAATCAATGTTACAGAGAAAACCGGTAAGCTCGTGGGCATCCTGGATGTATCTGAAAAAGAAGACCTCATGATCACCTGTAAAAGTGGTGTGACCATCAGGATGAAGGTGGCGGATATCAGTTCACAGGGAAGAGCTACCCAGGGAGTAAAATTGATCAGGATTGATGAAGGTGATGCTATTGCAGCCATCAGCAAAATTGATGAGCAGGAAGTAGAAGAAGAGATCACTGAAGCGGTAGATGGAACTGAAACAACCAATAGCACTGAAAATCCATCTCTGGGAGAGGATACCGTACAATCATAAATTTTTTATTAAAATCTAAGAACAATGCGAAAATTCTTATTAAGCGGTTTGCTTGCCGTATCATTAGCCGGCTATGGGCAGAAACTGGAGGATGTGGAAGAGAAGATCAGTAAAGGAAAATATGACGAGGCAAAAGAGAAAATAGATAAGGTGATGGCTGAGCCCAAAAACCAGAAGAATTCAAAAGCCTGGTATTTAAAAGGCAAGGTATATACGGAGCTTGCAAGGCTTGATTCTACCGGCAGCCTTAATTATGATGCAGGAAGAGAAGCTTTCGAAGCTTTCAAAATGTACCAGCAGCTGGATCCTAAAAACATCCTGATGTCGCTGGAGCAGAACCTCGGACTTTTCCAGTTGTATGATCTCTATTATAACTCAGGTATCAAAAATTACAATAAGAAAGATTACGTGATTTCCTACGACAAGATGAAGATGGCGGCTGAACTGGAAGATTACATTTATAAAAAAGGATTTTCTTACAATGGCTTTTCATTTCCCCAACTGGATACGCAACTGGTGAACCTTACGGCTTCAGCGGCTTACATGGCCAAGAAAGAAGATGAAGCCATTTTGTATTGGGAAAAAATTGCTGATGCAAAAGTAAAAGACAAAGACTTCAAGGATGTTTACAGCACACTGGCTGAGTATTACATGAAAAAGAATAATACAGCCAAAGCTGATAAATACCTAGCCATCGGTAAGGAATTATTTCCAGATACCGACTATTGGACAGCAGTTGAATTTGGGGATCCGGGAAGAGAATTCAGGCTGGAACTCGATAAATTAAGAGATGATCTTAATAACGCACAGACAGACGCTGAGAAAAAAACAATCCAGGCGAAGATCACTGAAGTTGACAATAAGCTGAATACAGAAAGATTTGCCAGGTATGAAATCATGATACAGAAATATCCCAACAGCTATCCACTCACTGCTGATTATGCTGTAGAATATTTCAACTATACCTATGGCAATGACAAGAAGCCTGCAGATTACGCAGCCAGGCAGGAGAAAACAAATGCACTGCTGACAAAAGCCATTAGTCTTGATTCCAATTCCGCCATTGCCAATTATGTAATGGCACAGCATATCTACAACCAGATCTATGATCTTGAAGAAGCACAAAGGGCTGTCAAAGGAACAACAGCAGCAGATGTGGCAAAAAGAAAGGAGTTCACTACAAAGCTGAACCAGAAGTACGAAGAGATTTATCCTTATGTGTACAGGGCTTACGACATTTATACACACCAGGACGTTATGAAAGGATCCGACAAGGTGAACCTCAGAAAATCAATTGATATTCTGATCGACTACCACGACAGGAAGAAGCAGGCTGACAAGGTAGCCATGTACCAGGCCAAATTGAAAAGTTTATAATCGCTTTGAATAATAAGGAAGCCTCCGTCAGGGGGCTTTTTTTATTGGTGTTTGCTGTGGGAGGAAGGATGGCTTGTGGCTTATAGCAGATGGCGTATGGCATATGGCATATGGCGAATGGCAAATAGCGTATGGTAGAGCGGTTGAATATGCTGTGGATAGTCAGGGAGCACTTGCAATAAGATTTGTTTTCCAACTGCATTACTACTATCATCGTCTGTTGTGTCACTCACTTGTACGGTTGGAAAAATAATCAACAGGAAAGGGTAGATTTATGCCTTAAAGATTTATGTTATTTTGATTAGGGGTGTGGGAAGGGATCTTTTTTCCTTAAATGAAACAGATAGCTTATTTAATAGGAAATAAGTCTATTGTTTTTTTAATATACTCACTCGATATAACAGCACCCAAATTTATTTTTTGTGGCATAGATGGGTTTAAATCCAAAAAGCTCAAATCAACAATGCCTAATATGTATGGCGAAAAACTTTTTCTATTTTGCAATTCCGTATCACCTATCATATAATATTGAGGTTTTAAAAAAACAAGACTTCCGCTTGACCCTCCAAATGTGCTTGCGTCTATCAGAAATCCATTGAACTTATCTGGTAGCTTATTTTTAAATAAGTTCTGGTATCCGTCTTTCAAAAAGTCATTAAAATAAAAATCCGAATTGGGAGGTGTTGAAATTATACCAGCCCTCACAATAGGAGAATAATTTCTTTTATCATAAAAAAAACTCGGATACCCAATGAAATAAATCTCATCTCCAACAGAAATTTTTTCTTTTTTAATAATTTCTTTAGTTGCCAACAAATTATATGGAAGCAAATGCTTTTTCAAGTATTCCAACTCTTTTAAATGAAAAAAATCTGTGACGTTGATTACTGCCAGGTCGGCATCATTATCAATTCTTACATTGTTGTTAAACTTATCGTTTTTGTCAAATAATGAGATAACTAACGTAGAGAACGACAAACTATCGTCGACGCTCTTTTGGATGTCAAAAAATATTGTCTTGCTTTGATTGCTTAAAGGCAAAACGTGTAAGCATGTTACTAAGAACACTTTCCCTGTTGAATCATTAACTGTCTTAAAAAACAAAGACCCTGTTCCAATATGTGTATCTACAATACGCCTGCTTTTTAAAATAGACGAATCGACATACTTAATACTTCCAACAGCATTAATTATTTTAGGGGCGAAATTTACTTGGCTATATAAGTTGGTGCAAAAAACACAAACGAAAAAAAGGGGAGAGAATTTTATCGGCATATTAAAATCAGTTTTGGTCTTTCAAAAAAATAAGCACTCTCCAAATTATCTACATGATTTATAACAAGGAGAAGACATAAACACTCCATTCTTATGGCGGTAGTCTATTTGTGCATAGTAATCATTTCTTGTTTGATGTAGACACTGTAATTATGATTAATATAATCAGTTGCACAAGCGTATTGAAAATATACAATCCCGTTGAGGTTAAATAAAATGATGCAGCCTTGGCTATTAAATATGTGACAACGCAACAAATCAACGAAGCTAAAATCAGGTATAAATAATGATTATTTATTTCTTTCCGTGATGCATAAGGGTCTCCCTTTCGTAGAAGCAATGGCCCTAATATTATCAATAAAATAAACATCCAACTATAGCTAAGATGAAATATTATTCCATTTGGTTTAGTAGTTCTTGCAATTGGCTCAACCATAGCTCTGCTTTTTTGAATAACAGATAACCTTTCTTTAATTAATAATGTTTTTGTAGTTGAATCTAACTGCGGGTCTTTAATTAATGTCGAATATTTTGAAATAGCGTTTATTTTCCTTTCTGTAAAATAATGATAAGTAAACCCCATTTGAGAGTCAATCCAAAACGAAACACCAACAATAATTAGAAAATAAACTAGTCTTGTTTTCCAAGGCGTATGATGACTAAACATTAAGGCAAATGGCTCTGTAAGGTTCATTTGGCAGCACTAGTTGGTAAACTCCCAAATTAAACACTTTTCGCATATCACGTCTCTCTAAGAAGCCATAGCAAAAAATAAAAAAAGCGGGTAGCTATGTGCGGGTGTGCCTGATTAACATAATATAAATTATAGGCAAATTGGATAGTTCTGAAATCAGCGGCAAAAAGCCAAGGCCGGCTATGGGTATGGATTTGATGCAGTCCCCTTATGAATCCAGAATTTGTGCAGATATCGCTTTTGCCTAAACGGCTTTAGCATTGGTGTCAGCAACCGGCAGATTGGTAATGTGCGTTTCAAGATCTACAAAAGGCATATCAATAATAAACTTTGATCCCACACCCGGACTGCTTTCAGCAGTGATCTCACCATTGTGCCTTTCCATAATCTTTCGGCAGATTGAAAGTCCGACACCGCTGCCGGCAAATTCATGATAACTGTGGAGCCTTTTGAATACCATGAAAATATCGTCGGCATATTTGGGATCAAAGCCAATACCATTGTCTTCCACAACGATCTTAAGCCGGTCCCTGGCCGACAACTCTTGGTAAATACGGACAACCGGAACAGTTTCCGGTTTCCTGAACTTTATGGCATTGCTGATCAGGTTCTGAAATAACTGCCTGACCAGGCTTGGAATGCCCCAGACCTTTGGCAGGTCGTTGATATTAAAATTGGCCGAAGTTTTTTCGATCTCAACTTCCATATCCGCCAGAACATCCTCCAGCAGACTTTTTAATGGTATGAGTGCAAAATCCTCACTGGTTGAGGTCTGCCTTGAAAAGCGCAACAGGTCACTGATCAGCATTTGCATTCTTTCCGAAGCCTTGACGATCTTTTCCAGGTTTTTGTACATGTCCTGGTCAACCGAATCCCGGTACTTGGTCTGTATCTTGTCGCTGAACACCAGGATCTTTCTCAGTGGCTCCTGCAGGTCATGCGAAGCCACATAGGCAAACCGGTCCAGTTCTTCAATGGTTGTTTTTAACTGGAAGTTGTTTTCGATCAGCTGCTCGTTTAGCAGGCGGATCTTTTCTTCCGAGATCCTTCTTTCCTCAATTTCTGTTTCCAGCTTTTTATTAGCCGCCAGCAGTCTTTTTTCATGACTTAGCAGTTCGTGTGTTTTCTGGTACAACTCAGCAAAAACACTCACCTTGTAACGAAGCAATTCCGGGTTGATGGGCTTATATATAAAATCAACACCACCCAGTTTATAACCTTCATACATTCTTTCCTCGCCCTGGTTATGAGCAGTAATAAATATGATAGGAATATGCCGCAGTTTTTCCCTTTCGTAGATCAGGGATGCTGTTTCAAAACCATTCATGTCGGGCATCTGCACATCCATCAGGATCAGCGTAAAATCGTGCTGCTGCAAGAGGATCTTCAGCGCCGACCTGCCTGAATTGGCTTTTATGATGGTATAATTTTCCTGCTCAAGAATGGTTTCGATGGACAAGAGGTTGTCTTCCCTGTCGTCCACCGCCAATATCTTGATCATGGATTTTTCCGGTTGATCTGGTTTTTTTTCAGGTTCCATTTCAAGGGTTATTTGTACAGCCACACACGCATCAGCGACAATAACTGGTCTATTTTCACAGGTTTGGTGATATAATCGGAAGCTCCTGCTTCAATACATTTTTCTCTATCGCCCTTCATGGCCTTTGCTGTTACCGCAATGATCGGCAGGTGCGCATTTTTATGTTCCCTGCGAATCTTCTGCGTGGTTTCATATCCATCCATTTCAGGCATCATGATGTCCATCAGCACAATATCTATATCCGACTGGTCGGCAAGGATATTAATGGCTTCCTGTCCGCTTTCGGCAGTGATCGCATTAATATTATAGCGTTCAAATGCCGTGGTCAGCGCAAAGAGGTTTCGAACATCATCATCCACCACCAGTACTTTCTTATTGGTAAGTACATCTTCCTTCGAGCGCAGGTTCTCAATGATCTTTTGTTTTTCAGGCAGAAGATCTTTATGATCCAGGTGGAGATGCAACACCGTTTCCTCCAGCAAAAGCTCCAGTGAATTCACATCTTTCAGCATGATGCGGTTGGCATATTGCTTCAGCTGGGTTTTTTCCTTGGGATTAAAATCCTTGGCCGAATAAATGATTACCGGGGTCATTTGCATTTTGTTGATCTTGTTGATCTCGGTAACAAATTCAAGACCGCCAATATCCGGTAACATATAATCCACGGTAATGCAATCGTAAACATTGTCCTTTATCAACTCAAGTGCTTCCTGTCCTGATTGCGCAATTTCGATCTGAACTATGTCTCCATTATCCAGCATTTTCGCCATCTGTGAAGAATCGATCTCGTTGTCCTCAACAATCAGCAAACGTTTTGGTTTGCGATTATAATAATCCACGATATCTGAAAACAGAATATCCAGCGCTTCATTTTTCAATGGTTTCAGGTGGAAGCTTCTTGCGCCACGTTGCATGGCCAGCAACCTGTTTTCTTCTCCCGATATCAGGTGAACAGGAATATGCCTGAAGTTGATATCGTTTTTGAAAAGGTCAAGTATCCTCCATCCCGAAGCATCCGGAAGTTTTACATCCAGCGTTACAGAAATCGGGTTGTATTTATTAGTGAGGTCAAACACTTCACCGAAGCTGGTAGCCACTACCACCTTGAGGTCAAATTCATGGGCTTTTTCCACCATGATCTTGGCAAAGCGCAGGTCATCTTCCACTACCAGGACTACCTTATCATGACCCTGGATATTGGTCCTGTCATCACCTACTTCATTAATGATCTCGTTCAGCGGATCAAGGTCTTTAACTTCGGTAACCTTCACAGTAGGCACTGAATGTATGGCCATTTCATCGCTTCCTTCCATCAGCTTGTATTCACTAACGGTAAGGCTAGATTGTTTTTCCTTCTTGTCTTTTTTAACCAGGTTGGGATTATAATCAATGGGCAGGTACAGAGTGAATGTGCTACCATGACCCATTTCACTTTCCAGTTCAATCGAACCACCCAGGAGGTCTGCCAGGCCGCGGCTGATGGACAAACCCAGACCGGTACCACCGTATTTTCTTGAGGTAGATCCTTCTGCCTGCTGGAAGGCTTCGAAAATGATGTTCTGCTTGTCCTTGGAAATACCAATACCTGTATCCTTGATCTCAAAGGCCACTACCTTCCTGGCATTGTCCAGGCTCGGGTTGCCCGATTTCCAGTTTTTAGCGGCTTCATAGATCCTGAGCTTGACCCCTCCTTTTTCTGTAAACTTGAAGGCATTGGACAAGAGATTTTTCAGGATCTGATTCAGACGCTGAACGTCTGTTTCCAGCGTATCCGGAAGCGCGGGATCCATTTCGATGTTGAACTTGAGATTCTTATTTTCCGATACGTGCTTGAACGTGGTTTCAACAAATGAAGTGATCTCGTGGAATTTGACATTGATGAAGTCCGTAGAAATATAACCGGATTCGATCTTGGAAAGATCGAGGATGTCGTTGATCAGCTGGATCAGGTCATCACCGCAACTGTGAATGGTCTTGGCATATCGCACCTGTTTTTCTGAAAGATTGCCTTCCCTGTTCTCATAGAGCTGCTGCGCCAGGATCAGGAGTGAGTTCAATGGCGTTCTTAACTCATGCGACATATTGGCAAGGAACTCGGATTTGTACTTGGAAGTCAGCTGCAGCTGCTCGGCTTTTTCTTCGAGTGAGCGACGGGCTTCTTCCACCTCCTTGTTCTTGGCTTCCACCTCTTCTTTCTGTTTTACCAGCAGGTGAGCCTTGTCCTGGAGTTCCTCGTTGGTCCTCTTCAACTCGTCGGTCAGCGATTGCGACTGCTCCAGCAGTTGCTCCGTACGCGAGTTGGTTTCGATGGTATTCAATACAATACCAATGGATTCTGTCAACTGGCTGAGGAAGTCCAGGTGAATCTCGCTGAAGTTTCCGAATGAAGCCAGTTCAATGACCGCCTTGATCTCTTTTTCAAACAATACAGGCAGAACGATCACACTAACCGGGGAGGCTTCACCCAGACCGGAGGCGATCTTCAGGTAGTCTTTGGGAACATTGCTAAGAAGAATCCTTTCTTTATCTATTGCCACCTGGCCAACAAGTCCCTGGCCAAGCGATACTTCCCTGTTGATTTCCTGCTCCTCGCCATAGGCATAGGCGGAGAAGAGTTTTAATTGCTGGTTGTCTCCATTCTCATCCTGTTCCAGGATGTAGAACATACCCTGCTGGGCATTGACCACCTGGGCCAGCTCGGAAAGGATCCTGCGGGTTACCGTATTCAGGTCCTTCTGGCCCTGTAGCATCTGGGTAAACTTGGCGAGGTTTGATTTCAGCCAGTCCTGCTCCTGGTTTCTTAAGGTGGTTTCTTTCAGGTTGGCGATCATCTGGTTGATGGTATCCTTCAGCTCTTCCACCTCACCCTTGGCTTCCACGCGGATCATCTGCGTAAGGTCTCCCTTGGTCACCGCGGAGGCTACTTCAGAGATCGCACGTACCTGAGTTGTAAGGTTTTCTGCAAGCTGATTCACATTCTCCGTGAGGTTCTTCCAGATCCCTGAGGCACCAGGTACCGAGGCCTGTCCTCCCAGTCTTCCTTCTACTCCCACTTCCCTTGCCACGGTAGTTACCTGGTCGGCAAACACCGCCAGGGTATCAATCATTTCGTTGATCGTATCAATCAACTGGGCCACCTCTCCCCGGGAGACGATGGTCAGTTTTTGTTTAAGGTTACCAGTAGCCACCGCGGTTACTACCTTGGCAATACCACGCACCTGGTTGGTCAGGTTGGAGGCCATCATGTTCACGGAGTCGGTCAGATCCTTCCAGGTACCTGCTACTCCCTGCACCTCTGCCTGTCCGCCCAGTTTTCCTTCAGTACCTACCTCTCTCGCCACCCTCGTTACCTCGAAGGCAAAGGAGTTCAGCTGGTCCACCATGGTATTGATGGTATTTTTAAGATCAAGGATCTCTCCTTTTACATCGATCGTTACTTTTTTGGAAAGGTCACCTGAGGCCACCGCCTTGGTTACTTCGGCGATGTTACGCACCTGAGAGGTCAGGTTACCCGTCATCTGGTTTACAGAGTCGGTAAGATCTTTCCAGGTACCAGCCACACCAGGCACAAAGGCCTGTCCACCCAGCTTACCTTCCGAACCCACTTCCCTCGCCACACGGGTTACCTCGGAGGCAAAGGCGCGGAGCTGGTCCACCATCGTATTCAGCGTTTCTTTCAGCTGGAGGATCTCTCCCCTAACGTCCACCGTAATTTTCTTGGACATGTCACCATTCGCCACCGCGATCGCCACTTCGGCGATGTTACGCACCTGGGCGGTAAGATTACCGGCCATCTGGTTCACGGAGTCGGTCAGGTCCTTCCAGGTACCACCAACACCCGGTACGTGGGCCTGTCCACCCAGCTTACCTTCAGAACCCACTTCCCTGGCCACACGGGTTACCTCAGAGGCAAAGGCACGGAGCTGGTCCACCATCGTATTGATGGTATTTTTCAATTCAAGGATCTCTCCTTTTACGTTTACTTCAATTTTACGGGAAAGGTCACCATTCGCCACCGCGGTAGTCACCTCCGCGATGTTACGCACCTGGCCTGTAAGGTTGGAGGCCATCTTATTCACCGAATCGGTCAGGTCTTTCCAGAGACCTTCCACGCCAGGTACATCTGCCTGTCCACCCAACATACCTTCCGTACCCACTTCCCTCGCCACACGGGTTACCTCTGAACCAAATGAGTTCAACTGGTCCACCATCGTGTTGATGGTATTCTTCAATTCAAGGATCTCTCCTTTTACGTCCACCGTGATCTTTCGGGAAAGATCACCCTTGGCCACGGCCGTTGTTACCTCGGCGATGTTACGCACCTGGCCGGTCAGGTTGGAGGCCATCTGGTTTACTGACTCCGTCAGATCTTTCCAGGTACCACCCACTCCCTGCACACGGGCCTGTCCACCCAGCTTTCCTTCTGTACCCACCTCGAGGGCCACACGGGTTACCTCCGAGGCGAAGGAATTCAGCTGGTCCACCATGGTATTGATGGTATTTTTCAATTCAAGGATCTCTCCTTCTACGTTAACTGTAATTTTCTTGGAAAGGTCACCATTGGCCACCGCCGTAGTTACTTCGGCGATGTTACGCACCTGGGCTGTCAGGTTGGAGGCCATCTGGTTCACCGAGTCGGTCAGATCCTTCCAGGTTCCTCCCACGCCCTTCACCTGGGCTTGTCCACCCAGCTTTCCTTCTGTACCCACCTCGAGGGCCACACGGGTTACCTCGGAGGCGAAGGAGTTCAGCTGGTCCACCATCGTGTTGATGGTATTTTTTAACTCCAGGATCTCTCCCTGGACATCCACTGTAATTTTTTTGGAAAGGTCACCATTGGCCACCGCCGTAGTTACATCGGCAATGTTACGCACCTGGGCTGTCAGGTTGGAGGCCATCTGGTTTACTGAGTCGGTCAGGTCCTTCCATACACCACCTACGCCTTTTACCGTTGCCTGTCCACCCAGTTTTCCTTCCGATCCCACCTCTCTCGCCACACGGGTTACCTCGGCGGAGAAGGAGTTCAGCTGATCCACCATGGTATTGATGGTATTCTTCAACTCCAGGATCTCGCCCTTAACGTCCACAGTGATCTTTCTTGAAAGGTCTCCTCTCGCCACCGCAGTCGTTACCTCGGCGATGTTACGCACCTGGCCCGTCAGGTTGGAGGCCATCTGGTTCACAGAATCGGTCAGATCCTTCCAGGTTCCGGCCACACCCTGCACTTCTGCCTGCCCACCCAGCTTTCCTTCCGTACCTACCTCTCTCGCTACCCTCGTTACCTCGGAAGAGAAAGAGTTCAGCTGGTCCACCATCGTGTTGATCGTATTCTTCAGTTCAAGGATCTCACCCTGAACATCCACTGTAATTTTCTTGGAAAGGTCGCCCTTGGCCACCGCTGTAGTTACTTCCGCGATATTTCTCACCTGGGCTGTCAGATTACCCGCCATCTGGTTTACCGAGTCGGTCAGGTCTTTCCACACACCGGCTACACCTTTCACCTTTGCCTGTCCACCCAGCTTTCCTTCAGATCCTACCTCTCTCGCCACACGGGTTACCTCCATGGAGAAGAGGTTCAGCTGCTTCACCATGTCGTTTACCTCGTTGGCGATACGGGCAAATTCACCCTGTAAAAGGTGATCACCAATCTGCAAAGGCATTTCCTGTGACAGGTTTCCTTTGGCCACCGAGGAGATAACGTGGGCTATTTCGATGGTAGGATGCACCAGGTCGGAGATCAGGCTGTTGATAGATTCCACCGCTGTATTCCATGAACCACGGGCTACACGGGGAAGTTCTACGCGGTGATTGAGTTTACCCTGTTTACCAATGATCTTTCTTGCTTCGGTTAATTCCTTTACAAGAATTTCATTGAGGGTGATGATATCGTTGAGTGTATCGTAAATTTTTCCCTGCAAACCCAGGCCGTCGTTAGGCATTCGTGCCAGGAAATTACCATTGCGTACTTCTGCAAGTACCCTGAGGAGTTCGCGGGCATCCATAAAGCCATCGATCTCCGCAGGTCCGTAAACCGAAAGTTCACCGTTGGTATTTTTTTTGGGTTTTGTTTTTTTTGAAGGAGTAGCTGAAACTGTTTCTTCAGGTACAATTGGACTAACAGGCGCATGGGAAGCGCCATTGGCTTTTGCTTTTCTGGTACTCATTGTGTTAAGGGATAATTATCCATTCAAACCTAAAGAAAAAAACATTGTGTGAGCAATCTATTTCAGGTTTTTTAACGAGTTGAAGCTGTTAATATCAAAAAATATTTCTGACTAATGGTTTTAATTTAGTTTCATTTCTAACCAGCCAGTTATCTTTACCACCAAGGCAGAGATAACAGCCATTATTCCATGAAATTGATTTTTTTAGCGGAGGACGACATTGATGATCAGGAATTGCTGGCCGACAGCCTAAATGAAATTGACCACCGAATACAGTTAATCAGTTTTTCTTCAGGCAAAAAGATTCTGAAATACCTGGATGAACTCCCCTCTTCGGAACTCCCTTCCATGATCATATTGGATTATAATATCCCTGAAATGAATGGGGCTGAAATTCTAAAGCAATTGGAAGACAGTCGCTATAATGACGTGGTGAAACTGGTATGGAGCACTTCCGATTCACCAACATATAAAAACAACTGCCTGGCACTGGGAGCATCGGCTTATTTTGTAAAACCTTCCAACCTGGGGGCATTGCAGGATGTAGTGAGGCAGATGCTTGCATTTATTTAAGCTGTCATAAAAATTTGCATGAAGGATTAATATATTCGTAAGTAAAACAGGTTATGCTTAAAAGAATCCTACTGGTATTATTGATACTGCTCATCGTTGCTCAATTCATTCAACCTTCCCACAATAATGGCAATGCAACAGGTCCTAAGGACATCACCCAGGTTGTTCCGGTACCCGATGAAGTAATGGGACTTTTAAAAACTTCCTGTTATGATTGTCATTCCGATCATACCAATTATCCATGGTACAGTAAGATCACTCCCGTTAACTGGTGGCTCAAGGATCATATTGATGATGGTAAAAAAGAACTGAACTTTTCCCAGTTTGCAACTTATAAGGCAAAACGCATGGATAAGAAGTTTGATGAAATTGCAGAACAGGTTAAGGAACATGAAATGCCGCTGAACAGTTATCTGTGGATTCACAAAGAGGCTAAGCTTACCGATGAACAAAGGGTTTTAATCACCAACTGGGCCAGCGATGCTAGAAAAAAGATTGCTGCAGATTCAACGCTTGGTGGATAACTATCGCTTGAAGCTTGCAGCCTGCCTGAGGTCATCATCTCTGGATGGTGGTGGTACAGATGATGCATGAGGAGCCGTTGAAGAAGGCAATGTTTGTTCTACATGCTGTTCTTTTTTCCGCGGCCGGTAAAATTCTTTAAAAATTAAACGCAGGCTCTGGTCATAAGTGATATAGCTGATGAACCAGTTGATGAAAACAAGGATCCTGTTTCTTACACCCAGGATCAGAAAAAGGTGTAGTCCCATCCATATCATCCAGGCGATCCAACCCCTGAAATGCCATTTAGGTTTGGGAAGATCCACCACTGCCAGGTTTCTGCCAACCGTTGCCATAGATCCTTTATCGTAGTATTCAAACTCATACCTGCGGTCCGATTTATTTTCTATGAGCAAAAGATTTTTCGCCAGAACATCTGCCTGGTTGATGGCCACATTTGCCACTTGTGGATGACCTTTGGGCCAGAGTGGTGTTTCCATGTAGGCAAGGTCGCCCAGCACATAAACATTTTCAAAACCTTCCACCTTATTATGCCTGTTGACCCTGATCCGGTTTCCTCTTACAACAAGAGAAGGATCGATACCGTCCGGTACATTTCCTTTTACTCCTGCTGCCCAGATTACGGTGTTGGTAGGGATGGAACTGCCATCAGCCAGTAAAACCGTTTCACCGTTAAAATCCTTGACCACGGTGTTTTTCATAATGTTCACACCCAGATTCTCAAGGTAGCGACTGGAATCTGCAGAAGATTTTTCACTCATGGAAGCCAATGTCCTTGGTCCGCCTTCCAGCAGGTAAATATTCATCTTTGTAAAATCAAGTTCCGGGTAATCCTTTGGCAAAACATATTTTTTCATTTCAGCCAGGGCACCTGCGAGTTCAACACCTGTGGGTCCTCCACCAACGATCACGATATTCATCAGCTTCTCAAATGAAGTGTTGTCTTTAACTATCAAAGCATCCTCAAAATTCTGGATCAGCCTGTGGCGCAACTGAAGTGCTTCCACAGTAGATTTCATTGGAAAAGCATTGGAAGTAATATTGGGGTTGCCAAAAAAATTGGTGTCTGCTCCCATTGCCAGTACCAATTGATCATAGGCGATTTCTTCCGTGTCGGTGATGATCTTGTTTTCTGCCGGAACGATCTTTTTCACTTCTTCCACACGGATCCTTACGTTTTTACTTTTATGAAAAGCCTTGCGAAGTGGAAATGATATATTACTGGGATCAAGAGCTGCAGTTGCTACCTGGTAAAAAAGTGGCTGGAACTGGTGATAATTGAATTTGTCGATGAGCAATACATCAACCCCGGCCTTGTTGTTCAGTTTCCTGGCCAGTCTTAATCCGGCAAATCCCGCTCCTACGATTACTATTTTCATTGCTTATTGAATTAGGGTTCACTGATATGGTCCATGGACCATAGACCATGGACTATAGAATAAAGTTCATCAGAAATGACCAGGATTGTTTTCGAGAATAGTAATTCCTTTTTAACCGATCATCATTCCTGCTGAAAATTCATTTGACTTTCTGCTACAATAATCGAACCTTGATTGATCAGGGACTGGTGAGGGATGAGCAACGCGATGAAATCTGGTTAATCAGTAAAGTAAACGGACCTTTATGGTGTGTGGTACATCTTTTAATAGTTGTGTTGCCCGGTTGGATAATTGCTTGTCAACATCAACAACAACATAACCAATACTGTCGTTGGTCTTGAGATATTGCCCAACAATATTGATCTTGTGTTTTGACAGTTCCCCGTTGATGGCGCTCAAAACACCAGGAACGTTTTTGTGGATATGCAGGATCCTGTGGGCTCCTTCCTGTGGAGGAAGAGAAAGCGCAGGCACGGTATGTGATCCCAATGTGATGCCTTTCTCGAGATAATTCAGCAGTTTACTACTGACATCTTCACCAATATTTTGCTGGGCTTCTTCTGTTGATCCACCGATATGAGGTGTAAGGATCACATTGGATAAGCCCTGCAGCGGCGTTTCAAAATGATCGCCGTTCTTTTCAGGTTCCACCGGAAAAACATCTACCGCAGCACCACCAATCTGTCCCGATTCAAGAGCTTTTTTGAGATCAGCCAGCTGAATCACTTCACCCCTTGCATAATTAATGATAATGGCTCCTTTTTTACAATACTTCAGGTTGGTTTTATTGATTAGATTTTTGGTGGTTGGATTTTCCGGAACATGCAGGGTGATTACATCTGAATGTGAAAGCACTTCTTTCAGGCTTCTCATATCAGCAGCATTTCCCAATGGCAACTTGGTTTCAACATCATAAAAGATGACCTTCATTCCCAGGCTTTCTGCCAGCACACTTACCTGTGAACCAATATTGCCATAACCAATAATGCCAAGGGTTTTCCCCCTTAGTTCGTAGCTGCCACTGGCTTCTTTCATCCAGATGCCATTGTGAGCTGCTTTATTTTTATCTGGTATCCTTCGTATAAGCATGATAGCAGACCCAATAACCAGTTCAGCTACAGACCTGGTATTGGAATAAGGTGCATTGAATACCGCCACCCCATTTTGTGTAGCCACATTCAGGTTCACCTGGTTTACACCAATGCAAAAACAGCCGATGGCCTGGAGCCTGGATGCCGCCTTTAATACGGCGGCAGTGACCTGGGTCTTGGACCTGATCCCCAGGATGTGGACATTTTTAATGGCCGCTATCAACTCATCTTCAGACAGGGCTTTGCTGAGTCTTTGTACCTGCGAATATCCATTTCTTGCGAAATTTTGAACCGTAATTTCACTGATATTCTCCAGTAGTAAAACCCTTATTTTTTCTTTGGGGTAGCTTGTTTGAGACCGATCCATAGCGCAAATAAACGCAATAAATAAAAGTGAAATCTGCCGTGCCAAAACTTGGATTTGTTTTTGTGAGGAGATTTCTGATAATTTTACCTTGAAACCCAATTTCATCTGAAAAATTCTGGATTTGAAAACATTTGTATTTGTTATCACCCTGCTGACCCTAACCTATGGCTGCCAGTCGGGAGCCAAGAAGCCCCTTGTAGTCAAAAAAGATACCCTTCTGCTGATCAATCCAAGACCTCCTCTTGATCCGGCAGAATCGAAAAAATACCACGATATCGTTGCCGACTTTATTGATAAGCATATTTCCGAAAGAAATTTCAGCGGAGGCATACTGGTAGCAAAAAATGGTGTGCCTGTTTATGAGCGTTATTCTGGCTTCAGCAACTGGCAGAAAAAAGACTCGATGACACCCAACACACCCCTGCAGGTGGCATCAACAGGAAAGACTCTCACCTCTGCAGCCATCCTTAAACTGGTGCAGGAAGGAAAAATGGGTTTGAATGATCCTGTAACCAAATATTTTCCTCTTTTCCCTTATACCGAAGTAACGGTTAAAATGCTGCTCAACCACAGAAGCGGCCTGCCCAATTATCTCTATTATATGGAAGAAATGGGCTGGAATAAAAAACAAACCGCCACCAATGAAGATGTGATCAATACTATGATCAACTGGAAGCCCCCGGTAACAGCAAATCCTGACAAGCGTTATCGTTATTGCAATACCAATTACGTGGTTCTGGCTTCCATCATTGAAAAAGTTAGCGGTTTATCTTTTGCCCAATACATGAAGGATCATTTTTTCAAGCCGCTGGGAATGGAAAATACCTTTGTAAGAACCGCGGCTGATTCTGCCAACGTGGTGTATTCTTACCAATACAATGGTGCACTCTGGCCTCCTGATTTTACAGATGGTCCTGTGGGTGATAAGAATATTTATTCTACCTGTCGCGACCTTTTAAAATGGGACCAGGCATTGTATGATGGAAGGATCATCAGTCCTGCTTTGCTTGACTCTGCCTTCACTCCCTACAGCAATGAAAAACCAGGGATCAAGAATTACGGATTGGGATGGCACCTGCTGATTTTGCCTAATGGTAAAAAGGTGATTTTCCACAATGGCAGGTGGCATGGCTTCAATGCGATCTTTGCCAGGCTTACTGATGAACAGGTAACAATTATCATGACAGGCAATAAAATGAACATGGGTGTTTATGCTATTGCCAAGAAAATGTATAATTTGTTTGGACCTTACGACGGTAAGTCAGATGACACCGGCGAAGATTAAGCATGTACATCCTCTCAGCACAACAATTAAAAGTATGGGATCAGTACACCATCATACATGAGCCCATTGCTTCTCTCCAGCTAATGGAAAGAGCTGCTCAAAAATGCACAGACTGGATCATTGAAAAAAAATGGCAGGAATTTTCTTTCAGTATTTTTTGTGGAAAAGGAAATAATGGTGGCGATGGGCTGGCCATTGCAAGATTGCTTCTATTAAATCAATACACTGTTTCAATTTATATACTGGAAACTGGTAGCAAAGGATCAGAAGATTTCCAGGCCAACCTTCAAAGACTTCATGAACTGCCGCTGGCGGATATCCATTACTTACAATCTGCAGAACATTTTCCAGTTCTTTCAAAAAATCAAATCCTGGTTGATGCGCTGTTTGGCTATGGATTGAATAAATCCTTATCAGGACTGGCTGCAGATTTAGTGAATCATCTTAACCAATCCGGTTCAGTGATAGTTTCCATAGACCTGCCCAGTGGATTGTATGTGGACAGATCATCAAAAGGCAACCCTGTGATCAGGGCAAACTATACACTCAGTTTTGAATGTTACAAACTGGCCTTGCTGGTACAGGAAAATGCGGAATACATTGGTGAAGTGCATATCCTTCCTATTGGACTTCACGCTGGTTATTTTAATGAAAAGGATATCTCCACACAATTGATCACCAAAGAAGATATCAGGCAATTGTACAGGGCAAGAAATCCTTTTGCACACAAGGGTGAATTCGGGCATAGCCTGCTAATTGCAGGAAGTTATGGCAAGATGGGCGCGGCAGTTCTGGCGGCAAGGGCTTGTCTTCATAGCGGCACAGGCCTGCTGACCTGTTACCTTCCTAAATGTGGGTATGTGGTGATGCAAACTGCAGTACCGGAGGCCATGGTGTTGACAGATGAAAACGAAAATATGTTGACACAGCTTCCAGATGAAATTGAAAAATATGATGCTATTGGAATTGGTCCGGGTATAGGCACCTCAGAGCCCACACAAAGATTAATTTCCTTTATGGTTCGCCGTTACCAGAAGCCTTTGGTTATTGATGCCGATGGGCTGAATTGTATTTCAATGCATCCTGAGTTGCTGAAACAATTACCTCCATTTTCCATTATTACACCACATCCCAAAGAATTCGACCGTCTCACCCATCACCATGAAAATGATTTTGAGAGGATAGAAGCTGCAAGAGAAATGGCAAGGTCACACAAAATAATTGTAGTTCTGAAAGGTCATCATACCCTGGTTGCCATGCCTGGTGGGTCTGCCTGGTTCAACAGTACAGGAAATGCAGGAATGGCCAAAGGAGGAAGTGGTGATGTATTAACGGGCATCATCACCTCTTTTGTTGCGCAGCGTTATGAACCGGTAGCTGCGGCCCTGCTGGGAGTTTATTTGCATGGATGCGCGGGTGATGCTGCTGCGGTATCACTGGGCGAGACCTTTATATTACCTTCTGAACTCATTGGTTACCTGCCCGCTGCTTTCAGTTCCCTGGAAACAACTGGTACCTGATCTGATCCGGCAAAACACTCTTTATTCATTTTCAATTGCCTGGGCTTCCAAAATCGGGCTCAACCCCTATCTTTGCCTCCCGAAAAAAATCGGCACTAATAAACAACTTAAGACTCCAATCATGAATTCTTTTGATTCTTACGTTTACCTCGTCCCTATTATGGGATTGATCGGACTTTTATACACGCTTTGGAAATTCGCCTGGGTGAGCAAACAGGATGCAGGTACCGACCGAATGAAAGAGATCGGTAATTACATTGCAGAAGGTGCCATGGCCTTTTTGAAAGCAGAATGGAAGATCCTCACATATTTCGGCATCATCGTAGCCCTTCTTCTGGGCTTTATGGGAAGCCGTAGCGAAGAATCACACTGGTTCATTGCTGTAGCTTTTATCATTGGAGCTTTTTTCAGTGCGCTGGCTGGTTATATCGGTATGCGTGCTGCTACCAGGGCCAATGTGCGCACGGCACAAGCTGCCCGTACTTCTCTTTCCAAAGCCCTGAAGGTTTCATTTACCGGTGGTGCTGTAATGGGAATGGGTGTAGCAGGTCTGGCTGTAATGGGACTGGGTGGACTGTTCATCATCTTATTAAAATGGCTGGCTCCGGGTGCATTGTCCTCGGATCTTGCTGTAACAAGAGCGATTGAAGTACTGACAGGATTTTCACTGGGTGCTGAATCCATCGCACTTTTTGCACGTGTTGGCGGTGGAATCTATACAAAAGCAGCCGATGTGGGTGCTGACCTTGTTGGAAAGGTGGAAGCAGGTATTCCTGAAGATGATCCGCGCAACCCTGCAACCATTGCCGATAATGTGGGTGATAACGTTGGTGACGTTGCAGGTATGGGTGCCGACCTTTTTGGTTCTTATGTTGCCACTGTTCTTGCAACAATTGTGTTAGGACATGAAGTAGGATCTACCGAAAGCATGAGAAATGCGGTGGCGCTGAATGATGGTTTCAATGGCTTCTCTCCCATCTTATTGCCAATGCTGATCGCTGGTGTGGGAATTTTATTTTCTATAGTGGGCACCTGGTTTGTCCGCATTTCTGATAAAGCAGGGATCAGCACAGGTGTGGTGCAGAATGCATTGAACATGGGTAACTGGGGTTCGATTATCCTGACTGCCATTGCCTCTTATTTCCTTTGTGATTTTATTCTTCCTGAAGGCCGCATGTACCTGCGTGGATTTGGTTTCGATAAGATGGATGTATTCTATGCCATTCTTGTTGGACTGGTAGTAGGAACCCTAATGAGCATTATCACTGAATATTATACTGCCATGGGCAAACGTCCTGTATTGAGCATCACCAGGCAATCAGCTACCGGCCATGCCACCAACGTGATTGGTGGACTTGCTGTGGGAATGGAGTCAACCTTCCTTCCTATCCTGGTTTTGGCAGGTGGTATTTATGGTTCTTATCATTTTGCAGGATTGTATGGTGTTGCCATTGCTGCTGCCGGTATGATGGCTACAACAGCCATGCAGCTGGCGATCGATGCCTTTGGACCCATTGCAGATAATGCAGGTGGTATTGCAGAAATGAGTGAGCTTCCAAAAGAAGTACGTGAAAAAACCGATACACTTGATGCTGTTGGTAATACAACCGCTGCAACCGGTAAAGGCTTTGCCATCGCTTCGGCAGCTCTGACAGCACTTGCGCTCTTTGCCGCATTTGTTGGCGTTTCTGGCATTACTGGTATCGATATTTATAAAGCTGATGTACTGGCCTCCCTGTTTGTGGGTGGCATGATCCCTTTCATTTTCTCTTCACTGGCCATTCGTGCTGTAGGTGAAGCCGCCATGAGTATGGTGGAAGAAGTGCGCCGCCAGTTCCGTGAGATCCCCGGGATCATGGAAGGTAAGGGCAAGCCCGAGTATGATAAATGCGTGGCTATTTCTACCGAGGCTTCCATCAAAAAAATGATGCTGCCTGGTGCCATTGCAATTGTTGCTCCCCTGATCATTGGTTTTCTGATGGGTCCAGAAGCCCTTGGTGGATTCCTGGCGGGTGCCACAGTGAGTGGTGTATTAATGGGAATGTTTCAGAATAATGCAGGCGGTGCCTGGGATAATGCCAAGAAAAGCTTTGAGAAAGGTGTGGATATCAATGGCCAGAAATATTTCAAAGGCTCTGATCCGCATAAGGCCTCTGTTACCGGTGATACAGTGGGCGATCCCTTCAAGGATACTTCAGGACCTTCCATGAACATCCTGATCAAACTGATGTCCATTGTTTCGCTGGTTATTGCCCCAACCCTGGCGGAAATGTTCCAGACAAAAAATAATGTAGAGGATGATGCAGCGAAAACAAAAGTTGAGCGGTCTTTACCCCTGACTACAGCAAAAAAGACGGATAACACCGTTCAGTATAATTAATTCTGCTTTGTGAGAGACAAATAAAGTTCCCCGGCTAACTGCTTGCCGGGGACTTTTCTTTTTAGTCCATAGTCCATAGTCCATGGTCCATGGTCTGTTTCTCCGGATAGCAGTGATCGTCTATGGTCCATGATCCATGGTCTATCGTCTATTTGCCCATGATTCTCTCTTTTATTAATTTCAGTAATGCCTCCTGCACTTCTTTATTATGCCATCCCCGGCTTTCTTTTGCTCCTTTCCCTGGAAGCATGGTTTTCGTACAGGGAGAATAGAAAGCTTTATGAAAAAAAGGATACCTGGAGCAGCCTCGGTTTGGGTATAGGTAATGTCATTGTTGGCTTTGGCACCAAGGCTATTATTTTTGCCTTCTTTAGTTTTTTATACCAGTTCAGGGTTTTTGATTTGAATGCCGGAAGCTGGTGGTACTGGGTCCTGCTATTTCTTGCTGATGATTTTTCTTATTACTGGTTTCATCGTGTTTCACATCGTGTCAACTGGTTCTGGGCCTCACATGTGGTTCATCATTCTTCACAACATTATAACCTGGCGGCAGCACTGCGACAGACCTGGACCGGCAATGCTACAGGATCTTTCCTTTTCTGGGCATGGATGCCCCTGGCTGGCTTTCACCCTATCTGGATCCTATTTATGCAGCAGGTGAGCCTGATCTACCAGTTCTGGATCCATACTGAAACAGTAAAGAAACTTCCAGGTATATTGGAACTGGTGCTGAACACACCTTCGCATCACAGGGTGCACCATGGCAGTGACCTGAAATATCTCGACAGGAATCATGGTGGTATCCTGATTATCTGGGATCGTTTATTCGGAACATTTCAACAGGAGGATGAAAGACCTGTATATGGACTTACAAAAAATATAAATTCCTTTAATCCTTTTGTGGTAGCCTTCAAAACATGGAAGGAATTATTTTATGCAGCCAGGCATTCCGGTTCTTTTAAGAATGCCATTCTATATTTTTTCATGCCTCCCGGATGGAGCCATGATGGAAGCAGCCAGACTGCCAATGAAATGAGGATCGCTGGTAAACAGAACAAAAATATTTGATAATCAGATTCATTTTCATTCAATAAAAACCTTCGAAGTTTGAAGGATGTTCTAACATATTTACGAGGGAGCTTTCCCTTATCTTTAGGCGCTTGGCACTTTATATAAATTCCATATCGCTATTCCAGTTCAAGAATTATTTTCAAAACGAGTTTCATTTTACGGAGCGGATCGTTGGCATTTGTGGTCGCAATGGTGTGGGCAAAACCAACCTGCTTGATGCCATTCATTATCTATGTTTCACCAAAAGTTATTTTACTCGCCAGGATGCTTTGAATATTCATAAGGGTCATGAAGGCTTTAGGGTGGAAGGTCATTTTAACCTGAACGGAAATGAGGAGAAAGCTGTTTGTATTCTCAGGGAAACAGGAAGGAAAGAATTTTCGGTTAATGATGAACTTTATACAAAGTTCTCGAAGCATATTGGCAGGTATCCCTGTGTTACCATAGCACCGGATGATGTGCAGCTGATCATCGGCGGCAGTGAGGAAAGAAGAAAATTCATCGACACTCTTTTGTCACAGCTGGATCATGATTACCTTTTGTCGTTGATCAATTATACAAAGCTCCTGCAACAACGGAATTCTTTCCTGCGTTCTTTCAACGATCATTTTAATAAAGACCTTTCCGTACTGGATATTCTTGATGAACAAATAGTCAGTGAAGGATTACCCCTATTCGAAAAGCGCAGGGAATTCCTCTTGAAATTTCTTCCGATGGTCAAGCAGCTATACAATGATATCTGCCAGCGGTATGAAGACATCGGGCTTTTCTATGAAAGCGAACTGCATCATACGAGCCTGGATGAATTACTTCGTCATAACAGGCAGAAAGACCTGATGCTGCAAAGAACTTCTGGTGGAATTCATAAGGATGATCTTTCTTTTCAGTTGTCGGGACAAGCTTTTAAATCCATTGCTTCGCAGGGACAGCGAAAAAGCCTGCTGTTTGCCTTGAAGCTGGCGGAGATGGAAATTTTAAAAGAAGAAAAACGCATCTCTCCTTTATTATTACTTGATGATGTTTTTGAAAAGCTGGATGAGGAAAGGATCAGTAACCTGCTCGCCAGGGTTTGTGCTGATGAAGAAATGCAGGTCTTTATTACTGATACCAGTTGCCAGCGACTCCAGCAACAATTGGAAAAACTCGGACTGCCAGTTCAGTTGATTGAGCTCTGAAGAGTTCACGAGTTCACAAGTTCACAAGTTCACGAGTTCCCAAGTTTACAAGTTTTCAAGTTCACGAGTTCACGAGTGCATGAGTTCATGAGTTCATGAGTTCCTTTTATTGGTAAATACAAAAAGGAGTTGCAATTCTCTTATTAAATAATTCTGAGGAACACCAAAAATAAGTAATCCGAATGCTCCCTTAGAAAACCCAACTTGTGAACTCGTGAACTTGTGAACTAGTAAACTTCTAATATCTTCGCTCCATGGGCCAGTACAAAATCGGTGATGCCATCAAACAATTTCTTAACCAGAGCAGGCTGAAAGGTGAGATCCAGGGCCTTCAGGTCAATGATGTCTGGGAGAAAGTTATGGGCAAGACCATTGCCCGTTATACCGATGAACTAAAAGTGATCAACCGCACTCTCTTCATAAAAACCAGCGTAGCTCCATTGAAGCAGGAACTTCTTTATCAAAAGGAAAAAATAAAGCTTCGCGTGAACGAAGCTTTAGGAGAAAAAGTTATTGACGAAATCGTCATTCAATAATTCCAGGGATATCCCTGCCTTTTGTTTACAGATTCTTCAAATGCCGTACTTCGATCGCTCAGCGCTTCATGCATCAGATCGGATGAAGAAACCACACCACGAAAATCGAACTGGTCAAAGATGGCCAGGTGACGAACATTGTAGCGCTCCATTAATTGCATGCATTGCTCCAGTGTTTCATCTGAAGTGGCTACTGGTAAAGTCCGGCTCATGAATTCATGAACCCTGATCTTGTTCAAAGGTCTGTCCTCAAACAAAATGCGACTGGCAATGTCATGATCCGTAATGATGCCCTGGAACCTGTCGTCTTCAATCACGATCAGGAAATCAACGTTTTCACATAACATCTGGTAGAGTGCATCACTCACACGGCAATGGGGAACGATTGTATTGAATTGGGGATACTTACGGGCCAGTACATCAGCGATTCTTTCCATAAGAATGGTTTTAAAGTTGAGCAATCGTAATGGTGGCTTGGCTTGTACTTAAAGATAGAACTTTTGATGAAGCAGATATAAAAAATTTGAAGCACTGCCGTAGTGATTCAGATGTTCAAACAACAATCCTATTTGATCCTGACACGTGGATCAATGATGCCGTAAAGAATATCAGCAAGAATATTGATCAGGATAAAAAATGTGGCAGTAATGAGCACCGATCCCATAACAACCGGGAAGTCCAGCTTTTCCAGGGCATCAACCGTAACTTTTCCTATCCCCTTCCAGCCGAAAATATATTCAATGAAAAAGGCACCGGCTAAAAGTTCAGCAAACCATCCGGTAATAGCTGTTACAACCGGGTTGAGTGCGTTCCGCAGTCCATGTTTCCAAATTACTGATCTCTGGCTCAAACCTTTTGCATAAGCCGTTCTTATATAATCCTGGTCCAGTACATCCAGCATGGAACTCCTGGTGAGCTGGGTGATGATGGCCAGAGGCCTGATGCCAAGTGTAATGGCTGGTAAGATAAGGTTCTGTAAACTCAGACGCCTGGCTCCTGTATCATCTATATCAAACCAGCTTCCCGTGATATGAAGTCCGGTCCAGTCGCTCCATAAAAAACCAAATACATAGGCGATGATGATGCCCATAAAAAATGAAGGAGCAGAAATGCCAACTATACTCGAGAAAATAGCTGTAGTATCCAGCCAGGTATTTTGTTTGACAGCGGCTACCACGCCCAATGGAATTCCAATAATAATGGCAATAAGCATGGCAGCAATGGCCAGCATCAATGTTCCGGGCAGCGCTTCTAATAATAAATCACTTACCGATCTTTTTGTCTGGTACGATTTGCGCAGGTAAGGCAGCTTGATCCCAACTTTTTTTTCACCACCAATAAAAAATCCCTGCAACTGCTTTTTTTCTATTTCTTCACTGCTATGTATGGCAACAGGTGAAACATCATTGAGATAAAAAATAAACTGCTTCCATTTAGGCTGGTCGAGGTACAGCTCTTTCCTGATATTTTCCTGGGTGGCAGCATCCCCGGTTTGTCCCATTACTAACCGGGCAGGATCACCAAAGCCCTGGAATAATACAAATACAAGTACAACCACCCCGATCAAAACGAGCAGGCCATAAAACATTTTCCTTGCAATGTATTTTAGCACCTCATTAGTTTAAGATGATTATTACTTTTCGATTTGTTCTGACAGGGCTTCCAACTGCCGGTAACTGTATTTTTCTACAACAGTTCCCTGCTTCAATAAATAAAAAGCAGGATTGGTTCTGGCAGCCGTTCTGATGACGGTAAAATCAGTTGAGAAAACAGGGATCACAATACCATTGCTGGCAAATAATTTTTGAAAGGCACCTGGATTATTGCTGGTAAAATAAACCGGGATATTTTTCCTGTTGGCCACTGCAACAAGAGATTTAAAATCTTTTAGCCAGTCCTCTCCTGCACCATCAAGACCAAATCCCAGAATTGCCTTTGGCTGATTCAGGATCGTTGTGGTGGAATCGGGCTTGATCATACTACCAGAAGTTGAATCCATATACTCCTGCCCCATTAAGGAAAATCCCTGTATTTCCGGAATGTCGTTCCCCTTTCTCACCAGTTTGGTGATCGTTGTATCCCACTTCCATGAAGGATCTTCCCAGATCCTGCTCTGGTTAAAATCATCCTGGCTCATGTCTTTCTTTTCACCTGTCCTTGTATTCCTGTATACCAGTCTTGTTTCATAAACAGATGGAATGGAGTTTTTAGGTGGCTTCATTTTTTCAGGAAGATTATTTCCCTTCCTGAATGGAAGGCAATCTGCAAGTGGTAAATAATTCAGGACATACCATTGGAGCAGCAGGCTTAATAGTAAGGTTGTTGCCAGTACAATTGTTCTGATACCTTTTGATAATACAGGCTGGATGAATCTTTGTCCTGCCAGTAAAAAAATGATCAAAGCCAGTAATGCCAGGTCTTTTAAAAATGATGTTCGTGGCTGAAGCGGAATGCAATCACCAAAACAACCGCAATTGGTGAATTTGGGTGAACCATCGGGATTGGTAGAGAGATAAGCATAGGCCGTAAGAAAACTAAAGAACAGTATCAGGACTAATAATAACCACAGAATGAATTTTTTCTTCCAACCAAGGAGCAGCGCTACTCCAGCCATGATCTCCAGTGTGATCATAGTTACCGAAAGAAATAAGGAATGTTGATGCAGGTATTCAAAAAGGGAGATGAAAAAATTTTTAGCAAAAAATCCTCCACTTGCCAAATCAGCGTTCCAGACCTCGAAGAACTCCTGCATCTTAAAACTAAGTCCCTGCGGGTCATTAGCCTTTACAATTCCTGAAACAATAAATAATACGCTAACCAGAACCTGTACAATTCTTACGGCCATTCTCATATCAGTTCATTTTGGATTCTTCCATTAATATCAATGCAAAAACAGCATAGTTGATCATGTCATAAAAATTGGCATCCAGACCTTCGCTGATCAGGGTTTTGCCTTTATTGGAAACAATCTGTCGCATCCGTTGCAGTTTCATCAGGATAAGGTCCACGAAACTTTCCTGTGTCATGTTCCGCCATGCTTCACCATAATCATGGTTTTTACTTTGCATCAGGGTCTTGGCTGATATAAAACGGGTATGATACAATTCCGCAACGGTTTCAACATCGAGTTCTTCCGGATCATTTTCAGTGAGATCCATTTGAATAAGCCCGATAATTGAATAATTGATGATGCCGATGAATTCACTACGGATATCATCGCCAAGTTTTTCTACTTTCTGTTCTCCTTTTTCCTGGATATTCCGGATACGTTGTGCTTTGATATAGACCTGGTCAATAATTGATATGGGCCTGAGCACTCTCCAGGCCGTGCCATAATCTCTTGTCTTTTTAAAAAATATATCCTCGCATTCAGTGATGACCGTGTCGTATTGTTCGTTCGTGGTTAACTTCATCCATTCAAAAATAGCAAACAAGGTCAAATGTTCACATTGAATTGTAAAGGCAGGTTCCTGATCATCAACGAGCCTGTAGTAATGGGCATCATCAATCTTACTCCGGATTCATTTTACAGCGGCAGCCGTACCAGTCAGGATGAATTATTGTTTAAGGTTGAGAAGATGATCGCCGACGGCGCAACAATTCTCGATATTGGAGGACAAAGCACCAGGCCGGGAAGCGAGCGTGTAGACCAGGATGAAGAATTACAAAGAGTGATGCCAGCCTTGCAACTCATTCACAAGAAATTTCCTTCAGCAATCATTTCCATAGATACCTATTATGGCAAAGTAGCCAGGGAAGCCATTCAGGCAGGGGCACATATTGTGAATGATGTAAGCGCGGGAACCATTGATGAATCGCTTCTTGAGGTGGTTGCAGATATGAAAGTGCCTTATGTGTTGATGCATATGAAAGGCGATCCGCAGACCATGCAAAAAAATCCCGTTTATGAGAATGTAACACTCGAAGTGTTTGATGTTTTGAACAATGCCATCACAAGGCTGGTGGATCAGGGAATACAGGATATCATCATCGATCCGGGATTTGGTTTTGGAAAAACAAGGGAGCACAATTTTACCCTGCTTCGCGAACTTTCTTTTTTTAGCCAGTTGAAAAAACCTTTGCTTGTTGGACTTTCACGAAAGGCCACGGTATATAAAACTCTTGGAATAACACCAGAAGAAGCACTCAACGGCACTACGGTGATGAATACCATTGCTCTTTTGAATGGTGCCAATATACTCAGGGTGCATGATGTAAAGGAGGCCATGCAGGTGATACAACTGGTACAGGCATTAAAAGAAAAAGAGCAAACTGATTGCTCTTCTCTCAACCGCTGGCGCGGATAAATTTTTATACAGTCTTCATCAAACGGGTAAGGATACGTATTGTTAAATTCAATTTTCCAGGGCGATGGATTTTAAATGGAACTTGGACTAAAAACGGGACCCTTTCAAAAAAAATGCCCATCGGCGGATGGGCATAAAGATCGTAAAAATTTCGATTCAAATTTTAATGACCGTGACCTTCATGCGAAGTATCAGGCAGTGCAGGTTTTTCCTGTGGTTGCAGTGAATCAGAAATATCAAGAAGCTCCAGTTCAAATGATAAAACTTCATTAGGTTTAATCTTATCGCCGCTTCCTCTTGGACCATAACCCAGCATGGAAGGAACAAAAACCCTGGCTTTACCACCTTTGGCAAGGAAACGAACACCTTCTTCAAAACCTTTGATAGAGCGTCCCATTCCAAACTGTAGAGGGAAAACTCCTTTGTCAAATTCTTCCCCTTGCAGGTTAGTACCCCTGTATTTCACCTGAAGATATTTACCATATGTTGGCTTTGGACCAGTGCCTGGTTCAATCACCTGCACATAAGCACCCCATGGTGATTTCTGCGCCTGGATATTATTGGCTTTCAGGTAATCTTCGATGATCTTATTATCAATCGCCATTTGTGTTTGAACTTCAGGCGAGTTATTGAAACCTTTCAACTCTTCTGCTTCCAGCTTGTCGCTGTTGGCAGCTTTTTCTTTCATGAAATCGGCCTGTGCTTCATCAGGTGTTTTAAATACGTTCACGATTCTGAGTGCTGAAACCAGTACATCACCTTTTCTGAAAGGTGTTTTGGTTTCAAGGTCGGGTTGCTTGGCTATAAAGGAATCAATAAACTGCTCAAAATAGATGCTATCTCCTACATGTGCCTTGGTAAGGATTTCTGAGAACGCATCAAAATAAGTTCCTTCAGAGGCGCGCACATCTTCAAATTGCGGCATGGACAAATAGCTGTTCTGAATGATGGTATCTTTTTTACCCTTGCCTTTAACTGTACGGATCACATTATATTTTACAATATTTCCTGGCAGGATGGAATCCTTTGACTTGCCTTCGGGAAACAATTTGTATACAACGCCACCTCTTGTTTTTTTGAAATCAACATTCTTGCATGCTGTCATCATTACAGCAGTTGCCAGAATGCCCAAACCGATTTTTACGAGTTTCATTTTTTTGTTTTGATTATTGTAATAAAGAACTGTTCTCTTTGATTGCTTCACGGAATTTCACTACTGTTTCCTGCAGCGAGGCACTGTCTCTTCCACCTGCCGCATTAAAATGACCACCGCCTTCAAAATATTTACGGGCAAATGCATTACAGTCAAAACTTCCCTTGCTTCTGAATGACCATTTGCGTTCCTCATCCCTGTCAATTACACAACCTACCAGTTTGATACCCTGGATAGAAAGCGGATAATTTACAAGTCCTTCCGTATCTCCGGTCTTGATATCATATTTCAGCAATTCGATCTTTGAAATATAAATCAATGCGGTATTCAGCTCGTAAATGATCTCCATCCTGTTGCTCAACACATGTCCCAGGAATCGAAGCCTGTTTTCAAGGAAGTTATCATACAGGGCTTCATGAACAAGGGTATGATCCAGTCCCTGCTCTTTGAGCGCCGCTACCATGTGATGTGTTTGTGCAGTAGTGGAAGAAAACCGGAACGATCCAGTGTCGGCCACCACGCCCGCATACAAACATTCTGCAACGGTTTTGTTGATCTTATGGCGATGACCTGAATTTACGATGAGGTCATAGATCATTTCGCAGGTTGAGCTTTTTCCCACATTGGAAACTCCATACTGAAAAGATGCTTCATCCGGCTCCCGGTGATGGTCTATAAGGATCTTCACGCATTCAATGGCTGCCAGCTTTGGAGCCATGGTTTTGGTGCGATTGAAATGATTGTGATCAAGGCAAAATAACCAGTCTGCCTGTTCAAGAATTTTGTCAGCAGCTGTTTTATTCAGTTCATAATCCATGACCCCATCCACTCCTTCCATCCAGTTCAGCCAGCGGGCCCAGTTGGTAGGTGAGATCACTGTTACTTCATGACCAAACTGCACCAGGAAATGGTACAATCCCATTACAGAACCCATGGCATCTGCATCAGGTTTCTGGTGCATGGTGATGACGATCTTTTTTAGTGGTCCCTCTAACTGTTCATATATGTGATGGATCGGCTGCATAGAAGAGCCGCAAATGTATAGGAAAGTTTGGGGTTTCGGCTAGCGACTTCAAGTTTAAACTTTTGTTTTACAGGAGGGGCGGTTTGGTCCCATACAGGCTCATGTCAGATTTATTCAAACAAGTCTTGAAACCATCATTAAAAGGCATCAAACTGGCCTCCCTTCCCTATCTTTGCGCCGA
The DNA here is from genome assembly GCA_023386045.1 of Bacteroidota bacterium. Lineage (GTDB taxonomy): Bacteria > Bacteroidota > Bacteroidia > Chitinophagales > Chitinophagaceae > Flavisolibacter. The sequence continues at coordinate 62,282 of JAEWKK010000016.1, read as the reverse complement.
AAAATTGAAATAGAAAATAATGAATAACAGAACATTTACCATGATCAAACCCGATGCAATGAGGAAAGGTCATGCCGGAGCCATCCTGGATAAGATCATTAAATCAGGATTTCGCATTGTAGCACTTAAGCAAACCCGTCTTAGCAAAGAGAAAGCTGGCGAGTTTTATGCTGTGCATAAAGAGAGACCTTTTTATGGAGAGCTGGTTGATTTTATGAGCAGCGGTTTGATCATCGCGGCCATACTGGAAAAATCAAATGCAGTAGCTGATTTCAGAACCCTGATCGGAGCTACGGATCCTTCCAAGGCAGATGAAGGTACCATTCGTAAATTATTTGCTACTTCCGTAGGAGAAAATGCTGTTCATGGAAGTGACAGTGATGAGAATGCAGCCATTGAAGGCAGTTTCTTTTTCTCTGGTCTGGAGCAGTTTTGAGTCACAAGTTCAAGAGTTCACTAGTTCACAAGTTCACGAGTTTTAGCAGGCTTAGAAAAATTCTTGGTTTAAGATTCTGAAACCAAAAATCTGTGGTCTTCACTGTAGAAAACCCAACTCGTGAACTTGTGAATTTTGAAACTTGTGAACTTATATTTCCTTCCCTTTTTTAATCATGTCATTTCTTACAGGTTCCACTTTGTAGCCGGCCTTACGCAAGAGATTGATCACTCCTTTTTCTCCTGGCAAATGCCCTGCGCCCACAGCAATAACTAATGATTTTGTAGCCATCAGCGACTGAAGCTTCTGTGCCCAGTTGGCATTGCGGTTGTACAAAAGCAGGTCTGCATAATCATCAATGCTTTCATCCTTGCGGGTAAGTTCATCCAGCTTTTTCAATTCCTGGTTACGGTAGGCATCTGTAAGCATCTTCATTTCACCATCATCTCCTTTCTTATCTGTTTCATCAATCATCTTCACCAGCTGCCTGGCCTGCGCCTGGTAGGGAATGCTGTCAAATATGCTCAACTGGTATTCTACCGTCTCAAGGCCTTTTATTTTCTTATCATTTTCCTTTGCCTGTTCCATGATCAGGTTTTCCATGCTGACAGGAGATTCACAGTCCATTCCCTGTTGTGCCAGTAAGGAAGCAGTAAAAAAAGGTTTGAACCTTTCCATCATTTTAAATGGCAGCATACCATTGAAATTATTTTCGAAATAGTCTTTCACCTTTTTATATTCTACCGGAGTAAGCAGGTCGGAAAGTGAAGTATCTTCTCTCATATTGATATGAGCCATGGCGCCAAACATCATACCCATCATATCATCCATGGCCAGTTCGAGATAGACATTGTCAGCATTTTTAATGGCCGACTTCAAACTGTCGCTTACCACAATATCATTGGCACAAATGATATGCATGGTTCCAAAAAGATAGGAAGGCTTTGTGAGTCCATTACCACTGATGCGCCATAAAAGTGAATTTTCACTGACAGGTTGTACGGTTGTTTTGGATTTTGTATTCTGGCTGCAGGCGGCAAGTCCCATTACTGCAAAAAATGCTAGCAGGAAAGATCTTTTCATAAAGGCAATTTACGGGTAGAAAGATTCAATTCAACCGGGTCTTCTATTTTTAACAAGGATCAATAGTAAACTTCTGTCCAGTACCGCGAGAAACGGGAACCCCATCTAACCTGCATTTCCTCTTCAGTGATGGAAATTCCTAAAGCCTGTTTTACTGCAAGCAGGGGAAGATTAATACCCGCACCCAAAGCAGAAACAATGGTTCCCTGTACCCTGGGATTGATCTCCACCAGAAGCGGGTTGCCGTTGTCATCATATTTTACCTGGATGCCGATATTGCCATGGAGCCCGATAGCTTCAATGATGGATTTTGAATAAGCGATAATCTTTTCATCCCTCACAAATTCGCCCTGCACCGAAATGCCATTGATCATTTTTTTCCGGGAACGTGGAACTACCAGGATTGCCTTCCCATTGTCCGCCAGGCAGTCTACCGAATATTCTTCCCCAGGCATATATTCTGAAACAAGCAGCTCCGGAAATTGTTTTGATGAAAGTATTTTCAGCGCATGCGCATAAGTGATATTTACATTGTAAGGCTTCTGAAAAAACAGCTGTTCTGATTCATCAAGGGAATCTGATACTATTCGAAATCCCCGGCTTCCATTTGATACTGAAGGTTTGAAACAAAATGCTTTTTGGGGATGACCTAATTCAAAAGCTGCATGAATAAATTCCTCAACTGTCCGGACAATATAAAACCCTGGTAATTCAATTCCTTTTTTTTCAAGGAAGGAATAACATAATGCTTTATTGTTGGCAATCTCAATGGCCTGCTCAGAAGAAACAAGAATGGTGATGCCTTCTTTTGCAAATCCTTCCCTCCTCCTTGCCAATGGAATGAGTTCCCTTGTTACCAGGGGCAGAACGACGTTCACCTTTTTTTCCCTGCAGATATTTAAGATGGTTTCTGAAAAAGATGGATCATCTCCAGAAGGAACCTGAACAAAATCACTGATGAGAAATTTGCCTGTTGCATAATTATCCTTATCAGCAACTGTCAATTGAATGGACGGATCCTGTTGCAGGCAATGAATGATTCCGGGTGCACCAGGAGCACCAGCGCCGGTCATTAAAATATGAATGTTGGGTTCAGGCAAGATGAGGTGGTGATAGAGATTGTTAGGAAGTAAATTTACTGAACTACCGCTTCTTCTCCATAAATCTGTGATTTGAATTTGAGAGATGGCGAAGGCAGGAAGGTTCCCAGTCCCAAACGCGACCATTTTTCATCCACTGCCCTGATCGTTTTTTCATCAGATACAATGATATTTGGCCAGTCGCGCTGGAAATTATCGAACTCTTTTGTTTTGATGGTTCCATCCAGACCCATGCAGGCAAAGCTTTTTCCTTCATTTAATTTTGAAGCACGTTGAACCAGCATTGAATCTCTTTTCGGATCAAGGTTATTGCAGAAGCGCCAGAGTGCTACACCAAGGTCGTTTGCATCCACAGAATGTTCTACGTAAAGTACAAGCTTAATGCCTTCCATTTCCTTTCTTTCACAGATCTGCTGGTGTAATTCACGCAGGTGTCCTTTACGATTTTTTTGAACTGAAATGATGATCACGGGAATTTGCTGCTGTAAGAGTGAAGTATTCACAGAACTGATCTCATTGAATTCTTTTCCAAGCGATGAAATGAAAGGAATATCAGGTTGCGCAAATTCAATATCATCATTTTTTTCTTCATCAAACTTTCTTGTTCCATCAATACACATCTTGCCACCGAAACCTAATTTGCTGCAGCTATGATCAAGTACATCCATAGGTCCCTGGGTAAAATATATATCGCTTGCAGGATCTAGATTATTGAAAACATATTTCGACAGTGCCAGGTAGTCCTGGATCTTCACGTGTTCATCAGCAATCACTAAAATTTTGTTGAACATCATCTGCCCTGCTCCCCACATGGCATTCATCACTTTCTGTCCCTGGCCCGCATAATCCTTTTTGATCTGCGCGATCACAAGATTATGGAATACACCTTCCACAGGCATGTCCATATCGATGATCTCAGGAACCATGGTCATTTTCATGGGGGCCAAAAAGATTCTTTCCGTAGCTTTTCCCAGCCAGGCATCTTCCTGCGGAGGTATACCAACAATGGTTGCAGGATAAACAGGGTTATGCTTATGCGTGATGCAGGTGATATGAAATCTCGGATACCAGTCGGGTAAGGAATAGTAACCGGTATGATCACCAAATGGTCCTTCCCAGATCAATTCATCCGAAGGATCAACATAACCTTCAATCACAAAATCTACATCAGCAGGTACCTCAATATCAGGTTGCGAGATGCATTTGACCAACTCCACTTTTTTCTTTCTCAGAAAACCAGCCAGCATGTATTCATCCACATTCTCCGGTAAGGGTGCTGTTGCAGAATAAGCATATACAGGATCTCCGCCCAATGCTACTGCAACAGGCATCCTCTTGTTCAGTTTTTTATATTCATTAAAATGTTTGGCTGATACCTTGTGTTTGTGCCAGTGCATGCCGGTGAGCTGAGGCCCGAAGACCTGCATGCGATACATGCCCACGTTTCTTGAATGATTGAGCGGATCTTTTGTATGAATAATGGGCAGCGTAACAAATGGTCCGCCATCCTTGGGCCAGCAGGTAATCACAGGCAACCTGTTGATGCTGGCTTCTTCACCCTGCCATACTACCTGCTGGCACTCGCCCCTGCCACTTCTCACCTTTGGCATCCAGCTGGCAAACTGTCCCAGCTTCGGTAATAATTTTAATTTATCAACGATATTTTCTTTGGGTGATGATAAGAGATGAAAAAGTTTTTCGATTTCCCTGGCAACATCATCCAGTTGTTGCACACCCAATGCAAGGCACATTCTTTTTTCACTACCATAGGCATTCATGAGAACAGGAAAATCATAACCCGTGTTTTCAAATAAGAGGGCCTTGCCACCCCCTTCAGTTTTGCTGATACGGTCAGTAATCTCTGCGATCTCGAGTTTGGGGTCAACATATTCATTGATGCGGACTAATTCACCTGCCTTCTCTAAAACATCAATAAACTGCTGCTGATTTTTGTATGCCATGGATTGCAAAAGTATTAACCCACGGACTAATAAAATGTTTAAAATACAGTGGGACAGCCATAACCTTTTTTCCCTGCGCCTCTTCCAGTACCGTTCTCTCCAAAAATATAGTTGATGTGAAGGCCTGAAAAATAATAGTAGTCTTTGTATTTAGAACCACCTCTGGTATCTCCCTTCACAGGATATGCAGGATCGCCACCGGGTAATTCGTCACCACGATAAGAAAGGTCATAAGCCTGCTGGCCTTTATAGGTCAGAAGATCATTGGGGTCTGCATAATTGCCGCTAACATCATCCAGGTAATCCGTAAAAGTTTTGCGAAGACCTACTTCCAGGGCCAAACGAATCCTGTCCGACACATTGTATTTGATACCGCCTCCAAAAGGAATGGCCAGTTGGGTCAATGCATAAGGCTTGTTAGGAGTATACCCGGGCAGTCCCTGGCCTTCTGTACTCAGGGGCTGTAGAAAAACCTTATTGCCATTCTGATCGTATGTGTTAGGATTATGGCGGAAGATGGCCAGACCGGCAAAGACATAAGGTGACCAGCGTTTGATGGTCATGTCAAAACTATTGAACTCTCCTACCAGGCTGAATTCCTGGATACCGCTCTGGAAGCTGAGATTGCGCTGGCGAAGGTCATCCTGTTTGGTAAGGCTGTCGGCACCTGCAATTTTAGCGAAGCTGATACCTGCTCTTACACTAATGCGATTGGTAAACTGGTAACCTGCCGTCAGTCCGAAAACAGCTTTTGAATTTTTGTATAACTTATCGGTAAGATCTCCCTGGTAATTTGAAAGGCCGCCGAAAACGCCTGCCTGAAATTGAGCCATTGAAACAAGGCCAGCGAAGCAACCGGCCAGCAATAAACTGATTTTCCGCATTGGGGTGGTTTTTCGAGTCATCGCAAATTTGAGGCCGGTTTTAATAATTTGACTTAAAACCAGATGTTGAACCATTCAACCATTTATATAACCTCATCTCAGGCAATGGATTGTCTGCTTATATTTAAAGATTAAAACAAGCTACCCATGCGCATTTTCATTTATTCATGTTTGCTGGCAGGATTGGCTGCCGGATGTAATAACAATATGGTGGACAGTTCAACCGACAAGGTTGATATTCTCAGCACCAATATAGATTCAACAGTTAATCCTTCAGAAGATTTCTTTATGTATGCCAATGGAGGATGGATCCGGAACAACCCCATTCCTGGTGACCAAAGCTCCTGGACCATTGGTCATGCTGTACAGGAAGAATTGTACAAAAGACTGCTGGCCATCAACCAGAAATCAATGGATGCAAAAGATGGCATTGATAAAAAAGTGGGCGACTTCTGGTACAGCGCCATGGATACCGCATCACTGGAGCAACAGAAATTGAAACCATTGCAGCCTGAGCTCGATGCGATCAATGGAGTAAAAGATATTGCTTCACTGGTTATGGTTACCGCAGAACTCCATAAAAAAGGATTGGGTGGCATGTTCAGCGAATACATCACGCAGGATGACAAGAACAGCGACCAGATGGCGCTTTACCTGGTTCAGGGTGGATTGGGAATGCCCAACCGTGATTATTATTTCAATACTGATACAAGAACTGCCAACATTCGCCAGCAGTACAAAAACTATGTGACTGATGTTTTTAAAATGATGGGTGATTCAGAAGAAGATGCCATAAAAAAAATGGAAACTCATGTAGCACTGGAAACGAGACTGGCAAGTGCCTCCAGAAAGCTGGAAGACCTTCGCGATCCTTATGCCAACTATAATAAGTTTGCGATCAATGACCTGAAAAATCTTACACCTCTTATTAACTGGCCTGCATTTCTTGCCAAAGGTGATGTGAAAAATATTGATAGTGTTGTAGTAGGACAGCCTGAATTCTACAAAGAACTTGATGCAGCTCTCAAATCTACTCCGGTTGAAAACTGGAAGGATTATTTAAAGTTTCACCTGATCAGGTTTGCTTCTCCTTACATGGACTCCACGACTTACAATACTTATTTTTCTTTTTATGGTAAAACAATGCGTGGTCTTGAAAAACCCAAGGAAAGATGGAAGCGCATGCTGGATCTTCAGGATGGTATGATGGGTGAAGCCCTGGGTAGGGTTTTTGTGAAAGAGTTCTTTAATGAAAAAGCTAAGGAAAGATATTCCAACCTGGTTGAAGAAGTGAAGACCAGCCTTAAAGAACACATCCAGAAACTCGACTGGATGAGTGCTGAAACAAAAGAAAAAGCCTATGTGAAGTTGTCCACCATGAAAAAGAAAGTGGGTTATCCTGATAAATGGAAGGATTTTTCTGCCATGCAGATCGACCGTGGCCCGCTGGTAAGAAATGTGATCAATGCAAACAGCTGGTGGCATCAATACGACGTGAACAAACTGGGCAAACCTGTTGACCGTGATGAATGGCAAATGAATCCACAAACCTATAATGCATATTACAATCCATCGAATAATGAAATCGTTCTGCCTGCCGGGATCTTCACTGTGCCGGGTATGCGCGATGAGGACCTGGATGATGCGATTGTGTATGGTTATGCAGGTGCCACTACTATCGGACATGAGATCACCCATGGCTTTGATGACCAGGGAAGGCAGTATGATGAAAAAGGTAACCTGAAAATGTGGTGGACAGAAAAAGACTCCGCTGAATTTGCAAAAAGAGCGGCTCTAATGGTGAAGCAGTTCAACGAATATGTGGTAGTTGATTCTTTACATATCAATGGTGAAGCTACCCTGGGTGAAAACATCGCAGACCTTGGAGGTGCTGTTCTTGCTTTGGATGCGTTCAAGAAAACAGAAATGTATAAAAGCGGTAAATTAATAAACGGGCAAACTCCATTGCAAAGATTTTTCCTTGGTTATGCATTGGGTTGGCTGGGACATGAAAGAAAAGAAAGTCTTGCCAATAAATTAATGACCGATGTACATTCTCCTGCAAAATGGAGAGTGAATGGACCGTTTGTGAATGTAGAAGATTTTTATACCGCCTTCAATGTTAAACCCGGATCAGCCATGTTCAGGCCTGACAGCCTTCGTGTAAGGATCTGGTAAACAAATATCCTTTAAATAAAAGAAGCTGCCAGATCCGGCAGCTTTTTTATTTTTTGAAATTCTATTTTTTATAAAGACCTGTGAATGTAATTCCCAGTCCGTTTTCATTTGAGGTCAGTATCTCTCCACTTGACTGGTAACTGAGACCAGTAGCTATATCATCTTCTAGTAAAAGCGGTCCGTCGGCGTCAATATGATCAACCAAGGGAGCCAGGTGTGCAATAGCTGAAGAGCCCAGAGTAGATTCATTCATGGCACCAATCATCACTTCCATATTCAATTCCCTTGCATTACTGATCATACGCAGGGCTGGTGTAATACCACTGCATTTGGTCAACTTGATATTAATACCATGAAAGTGACCGGCACATTTTTGCACATCTTCTTCCTCCACGCAGGATTCATCTGCAAATAAAGGCAACGGTGATTTTTCATAAAGGAACTTCATTCCTTCCCAGTCGTCCTTTGCAAGTGGTTGTTCAATGAACTCCACACCAAGATTTTTAAAGGCAATAATTTTTTCAAGAGCTTCATCGGCTTTCCAGGCAGCATTGGCATCGATGCGGAAAACAGCATCAGTATGTTTGCGTAAAGATTCTATAATGGCGATATCATGATCGGTTCCCAGTTTGATCTTGTAGATGGGCCATGGTTTTTCTTTCAGCTTTTCTATCATCTTGTCGATATGATCAATGCCGATAGTATAATCGCATAGAGGGTGATGCGGAACTTCCGGTTTCCAGAATTCCTTCAATGGCTTTCTTTTCATCTTTCCATAGATATCCCATCCGGCCATGTCGAGGGCTGCTACAAGAAAGTTATTAGCCGGGAACAAATGATGCAGGTAGTGCCACCAGCGATCGGGTTCGGTGAATGCGAATTTTTCAACAAAGATCTTTTTTCGCTCAAGGTCTTCCTGCATTTTTTCAATGGGAATATTATAATAGGCAATGGCAGGAGCTTCGCCATAACCTTTCCAGCCCAGGTGTTCCAGTTCTACAACAAAGGTTGGCTGGTGAGTTTTTGTTCCTTTTGAAATGGTGAATGGATGACGGAATTTCAGTTGGAAACTATGGTAGCTAAGTTTCATCAGTTGCAAAGAATTTTTGATGAACAGTTAAAGATCATTCTCACCTTCCACTGTTGATGATATAATCTTTTAACTCGTTATTGAAATCTTTCTCTTTGAGCAATTGCTCCAGGCCAATATGCATCCTGTAGTTCCAGTAATGATTTGGATTGGCGGGAATATTGATCCTTTCCTCATTTGGATTTTCTCTTCTCAGGTTTTCACTCATACCCAGAATATCCTGCATTTGAAAGATGCTCCACATGGCTGGCGAATACAGGTGTTGTAATACGATGGCCCTGTTAACCCATGAATCACAGAAATAGGGAGCTTCACCCTGTTCTCCAAGAATGTTATTATAAAAACGCTGGGTTTTTTCACGGTCTTCTTCCCACCATCCCCTGATGGTGCTCATGTCGTGCGACGAAGGAGTTACTACAGATAGATAAGGTGCATCCTTTGGATGGAAAAATTCTGTCTGTGGATTCTTTGGCATGCGCTGGATCTCGAGGCTCAGGATTCCCAGTTGCTGCATCACTTCAGGAACAGAATGAGGAACCATGCCCAGGTCTTCTCCGCAGATCAGCATATCCGTGGCATCTTTTAAGGCCGGCAATTTTTTCATAGCCTCGTGTTTCCAGAATTCATCCTGCCGGTGATAGAAATAATCAATATAAAGTTCTTTCAGTTTTTGTCTGGCTGAACTTTCTAAATGTTGGAATGAAGAAGTGTTTTCAACAGAGATCCTGAAGTGGTATTGCTGCCTGTCGGATCCTTCTTCAAACAAAACAACATTGGTCACCAGGTCAAACAATCCCTGTTTGATGCGCATGTAATCCTCTGTCTGATCCTGGGCTTCAAAATATTTTTCTATTTTTTTCTGGCTATCAAATTCAGGTCTGAGGTCATAACCACCACGTGCATTTGCAATCAGGAAATGTTCTTTTACAAAATCAGTATGGTCGCCGAAGGTTTGATAAAGTATTCCATCAACGATATAGGGCTTGCAAAAACGATCATGATCAAACCAGATACCGCGCTCTCCAAATTCCTTAACCTGTATTGGAAGTGCCGGGATGAATCTTCCGAGTATTCCTTCAACTGCATCGACCGGGATGCTCCAGATGCGGAAGAAACCAAGAATATGGTCGATGCGAAAAGCGTCGAAATAATTGGCCATTTGATGAAAGCGTTGTTTCCACCATTCAAAATGGTCTTCTTCCATCTTTTTCCAGTTGTAAGTTGGAAAACCCCAGTTCTGCCCTTTTACTGCAAAATCATCAGGAGGTGCACCAGCCTGCAGGTTCATGTTGTACAGGTCAGGAGCCGTCCAGGCATCGCAACCATAACGGTAAATGCCAATGGGAATATCTCCCTTTAGTGCAATTCCTTTCTTATGCGCATAATCAACAGCTTCCTTGAGCTGCAGGTGTAAATGGTATTGAACAAAATAATAAAAGGCAATTTGCCTGAATGATTTCAGTCTTGGTGAAGTAAGCCTTTCAATTTCTTCTTTATTATAAACGCTGTTTACTTTCCACTGGGAAAAATCAGAAGTACCGAATTTATCACGCATGGAAGAAAAAGCAGCATAATCAACCAGCCAGTTCTTGTTGTCCTCAAAAAACTCTTTCCATGCATCTTCCTTCATGAAAGACAGTTTATCCAGCTCAAACAGTTCCCTGAGCACATTGATCTTGAACTGCATTACCTGTTCATAATCAATCTCGGCAAGACTGTTCAGCTGTTTCTGTTTTTTGCCTAATGCCTTTGTGGTTTGCGCGTATTGCTTTCCGCCCACTTTCTGAAGATTGATATAAATGGGATGGAGGGCAAAAGCTGAAATAGCAGCATATGGATAAGAATCCTTCCAGGTATAGGTAGCAGTAGTATCGTTGATAGGTAAAAGCTGGATCAGTTTCAGGCCGGTTTGTGCTGCCCAGTCAACCAGCAACCTGATATCTGCAAACTCCCCAATTCCAAAACTATTATTGCTGCGCAGACTGAATACAGGAATGGCAATACCAGTACCCTTCCAAAGCTCATTACTAAGTCTCAGGAATCCATCATGGATGATCATTCGTTTGTCTACTGAGCCGTCATTATGAAGCAAACGGTTGTCGCCATCTTCGAAGCGAACAAAAACTTCTTTTTTCAGATTATAAACACCGTATTTATAAGAGATGGCAAAATCGGCTGGTGGAATATCCAGTTGTATGGTCCACCAGTCTCCTTTCTTTGAAAGCAACAAAGGCTTTTCTGTGGTCCAGTTATGAAGTGTGTCTGAAGTACCGGAGATACAAACAACTTCATTGGAATTTAATAGGGCTGCCTTTACCCTGAATTCATGTGAACTTCTGTCGGGTCTTTTTATTTTTAGTTTCTTCTGATCCCTGAAAAAAACCTCTTTAAAAGGTGTGGTATAAAATGCATTTTCAAAATAACTTTCATCATTCCAGGTATCAATCAGAACAATATTTTCATCGTTTTTCTTCAGGTCCACCTGCCTGTTCTTCTCTCCTTCTTTTTTTACCTCACCATTTTCAGCATAAAAAACATAACGGTAGCTAAGTGTATCAATTTCTTCGGGGTCTAGTTCTATTGCAAGGTGCCAGAGTTCCTGGTTAAAAAAGCTAAGTGGTGTGGCTTTTTCAATATCACCATTTCCTAAAGCAGGAATATTGCCAACAATAGCAAGCCTTTGACCGAATATTGTATGGTAGCGCAGGTAAAAATCAATTTTCATCTAATCTTATTGTCAAATTAACGGTCGTGTAATGAATACATATTAAGCGGCGAAAATAATAAAAGGTTTCTACGAAAGGGAAGCATGCAAAAATAGTTTTAAATGGCTGAGGGTAAATTAATTCCTCTGCCCTATTTTTGCGCAAATTTTATCCGATGGAAGTACGTAAAAAAAATAAAGGACTTTACTGGTTATTGTTTTTATTATCCTGTGTAGCTCTTGGTGTAGCTATTGTGACCCATTGGCCCTGGCTTACACTGATCCTGCCATTTATGACAACCTTCTTCGTGCTGGCCATGGATATCATCTGATATAAACTACTTATTATATCAAATGCCGGCACTGCCGGCATTTTCTTTATTGTTTTTTCTGTCTCAGGTAGTAATTCATTTCCTTGCTCTTTTTCTGAACCCTTTTTATAGAGTCGCTTCCCATATCCTTCACCCTTCTGATATCCCCTCCATAACTCCTGTTGGCTGAATCCATTCTTTTGAGTTCATAGGAAGTCCGCACATACACTTCATTTGCTCTCAGGTAATTGTTGTTGAAATCTATATAACTGCTGGCAGTGGTATAATTACCTTTGTCCATTTCAGCCATAGCTTTTTCAAGGTTTTCATTGGCGGTATAAAGAATAGATTGTTCAATAACGGGTTTATTAAAATGCGTTAGGTAGGCATCAATATTTCTAATCGGGCTCAGGAGGTTTTCATGATGGAGCGTTTTTGCCTGTCCGTCAGCAACATCCGTAAAGGTCAGTGTGGATGAAAACTTCAATACCTGGCTGGTGCCATTGTCTATGGTAAAAGTGAATAAAGTGCCACGAGTCTCTTCAGAAAACAGGTCTCTCATCTTGATGCTAACTGTATTTCCATTCTGGGTGAATTTCAATGGATAGCTCTTTACCAGTTTCACTCCCTGGGGAAGATCAATTTTCAATTCTGCATCCTGCGCGGCAACATTCATCATCCCGTTCAATTCTTTGGTAAATATGGAAGCCATCATATCCGGTGCATCAATAAAATAATAATTACCCAGTCCTGTTTCAGCCATGTCGGTCATAAGGCTTTCATTATAATCCAATCCTACTCCAAAGGTGGACAAGGTGATGCCGTTATCATCCTTGTATTGTTGCACTTTCAGACGGATCAATTGTGGATCTGTCATGCCAACATTGGCAAGTCCATCACTGATAAGAAGCACGCGGTTGATAAAGCCAGGCTTATAATTTCTTTTGACAAATTCATATCCCTGTTCCGTACCGCCCCAAAGGTCAGTGCCACCCCTGGCCGTAATGCCATCGATCTTCTTTTGAATGGAAACTTTATCCAGCACTTTAATTGGTGGCTGTACACTGTCCACGGCATTATCATACATCACCACACTAACAATGTCTTCTGTATTTAACTGGTCTATGATCCCTTTGGCAGCTTTCTTAGCGAATCCCAATTTTACGCCTCCCATCGATCCACTGCGGTCAATTACAATACAGATATTTAATGGAACCCTTTTGACATTATCATTCATGAAGCTGGAAAGCCTTGTTTCGATATAGAGAAATCCCGACTTATTTAAAGAATCCACCTGGTAATAATCATTATGCAATCCTGTAGTAAAAGAAACAACGCCAGAGGAAGACGAAACACTTTTCCCCAGGTGATCTTTTGCCCTGATCATCAAAAAAGGCAGTGTGTCCCTGGTAGACAATTTGTTTTTTTTGATCAGTCGATGAGAAGTGAAAGAAAAAAGAAGAATGGTAAGGAAGGCAGCAAATCCAAAAAGCAGCAGTGATCTTTTTTTCATAACAGGAGGTTTGGGGCTTGGATGCCACAAGATGTAAGTTTTCACAAACAACCCATAGCAAAAACTGTTAAACTTCCTGTCCATATAATTTATTGCTTTTCTCATTAAAATCATCATTTTTCTTTTAGAATGAAATGCAGAACTTTAAAAAAACCATTTTTATGGCTCCTGATCTGAAACAAAAGCTTCACCAGTTGGTGGACAATTGCAACGACGAATTCCTGCTTGAAGAAGCAAGGGCAGTTCTGGAATCTGATAGTACTGGAAAAGAATTCTGGGAAGAACTGGACGAGGAAGACAAGGAAAATTTCCTGGGAACCGAAGAAGAGCATGAGCAAGGCCATTCCATCACGCATCAACGATTGATGCACCAGGTGGGTGAATGGAAAAAGAAATAAAAGTTTGGATCAAAGATTACAAGACTGGAAAATTTCCAAATAGAAAAAGCAAGCAAAAGATGAATGAACAGTTGGTCTGTACTAGCATATTTCCCGGGATGCCGGGCAGGCAGTGTTTTGCTTTGATGATACAATTCCAGGGCGTTAACCTTTATTTATATTAGTTGAACTAAATAAAAAAAACCCACAGATGACTGTGGGTCTTTCCTTCAAACAAATCTTTATTTCACTTCTTCAAATTCGGCATCCGTTACATTTTCACCGGCATTGCCACTGGCCTGCTGGCCCTGGCCGTCGCCACCTGACTGCGGACCACCCGCTTCCTGGGAAGCCTTATACAATTCTTCACTGGCTGCTGTCCAGGCATTATTCAGTTCAGCAACTGCAGGATCTATCTGTGCAATATCACCTGATTTGTGCGCCTCTCTTAATTTGTTCAGTGCATTTTCAATAGGTGCTTTTTTATCAGCAGGGATTTTGTCACCATATTCTTTCAACTGTTTTTCGGTCTGGAAGATCAGGCTGTCGGCCTGGTTGATCTTTTCCACTCTTTCTTTTTCTTCCTTGTCCTTATCAGCATTGGCAGCTGCTTCAGCCTTCATTTTTTCAATCTCTTCTTTTGTAAGTCCGCTACCTGCTTCAATTCTTATCCTTTGTTCTTTTCCGGTGCCTTTATCCTTTGCAGTTACATGCAGGATACCGTTGGCATCTATATCAAAGATCACTTCGATCTGTGGAACGCCCCGCGGTGCCGGAGGAATACCATCCAGGTTAAAAATACCCAGGCTCTTGTTCTGGCTGGCCATTGGCCTTTCACCCTGGATTACATGGATCTGAACGCCGGGCTGGTTGTCAGAAGCTGTTGAGAACACTTCTGATTTTTTGGTAGGAATTGTTGTATTGGAAGGAATCAGTGTTGTCATCACACCACCCATGGTTTCAATACCCAGGCTTAAAGGAGTAACGTCTAACAACAGTACATCCTTTACTTCACCAGTAAGAACGGCACCCTGGATAGCAGCACCAATGGCAACTACTTCATCAGGATTCACACCTTTGTGTGGCTTCCTGTTAAAGAATTTCTCAACGATCTCCTGAACTTTAGGGATCCTGGTTGAACCACCTACAAGAATCACTTCATCAATTTGAGAAGTGCTCAGACCTGCATCTTTCAGAGCCTGCTCACAAGGTTTGAGACAACGTTCAAACAGGTTATCAGCCAGTTGTTCAAATTTGGCACGTGTGAGTTTTTTCACCAGGTGCTTGGGAACACCATCAATTGCCGTGATATAAGGAAGATTGATCTCTGTTTCTGAAGAGGAAGACAATTCGATCTTGGCTTTTTCTGAAGCTTCTTTCAGACGCTGCAGTGCCATCGGATCTTTGCGCAGGTCAACGTTTTCTTCTTTTTTGAATTCTTCTGCCAGCCAGTCCATCACCACTTTATCAAAATCATCACCACCCAGGTGGGTATCACCATTGGTAGACTTCACTTCAAATACACCATCACCCAATTCAAGAACCGAGATGTCGAATGTACCACCACCCAGGTCAAAAACTGCAACATGGTGATCCTTGCCACCCTTGTCCAAACCGTATGCAAGTGCTGCTGCTGTAGGTTCGTTCACGATACGACGAACGTTCAGACCCGCAATTTCTCCAGCTTCCTTGGTTGCCTGGCGTTGGGCATCATTAAAATAAGCCGGCACGGTGATCACAGCATCTGTAACTTCCTGGCCCAGGTAATCCTCGGCAGTTTTTTTCATTTTCTGAAGTACCATGGCCGAGATCTCCTGTGGCGTATACAGCCTGCCATCAATGTCTATTCGAACAGTATTATTGTCACCTTTTGCTACTTTATAACTCCAGTGGCTAATCTCTTCTGTCACCTCATCGTAGCGGCGACCCATGAAACGCTTCACACTGGTGATGGTATTCTGAGGGTTTGTAATCGCCTGCCTTTTAGCCGGGTCTCCTACTTTGCGTTCACCATTTTTTAAAAAAGCCACAACTGATGGCGTGGTACGGCGTCCTTCGTCATTGGCAATAACTACAGGCTCATTGCCCTCCATTACGGCCACACAACTATTGGTTGTACCCAGGTCAATTCCAATTATCTTTCCCATTATTGAATAAATTTTATAGCCTGCCTGACGGTAGACAGGTTCTTTACTGGTTATCAATCATTATGCCGCCAGTACTTTAAATGCAATTTTGTCAGAAGCTATCGGACACAATTTGAAATTTCTCTGTTTTATTGCCGGAAATTCTTTTACCAGGAAATCTTTTATGGCGAAAAAAATTTGCCTGCACTCATTAATTTTAGTCAAATAACAGACATGCCTCCCATCAGCATCTCGCAAAAATTAAAGATCCATGAAGGAACTGCTATCATGGTTTTAAATCCTCCGGAAGATTACAGGACTTCACTCGGAGAATTGCCTTCCGGGGTTAAAATAGCGGACTCATTAAAATCCTGCCAGCAAATTCACTGGTTTGTAAAGAACAGGGCACAGATGGAAAAAGAACTGGATAAGGTGTTGACTCTTTTAAAAGAAGGAGTTATTTGCTGGATTTTTTATCCCAAGGTGAGTTCAGGAATACAAACGGATCTGACCCGGGACAAGGGCTGGGATCAATTGTTGAAACTGGATCTTCAATGGGTGAACCTGGTATCATTCAATGAAACCTGGTCGGCATTCGGGATGCGTTTGAAGAATGAAGCTGACAAACAAAGGGCAGCAGAAAAAAAACCAAGACCCATCTTCGATTACGTTGATCCTGTCAAAAAAACTGTCAGCCTGCCTGAAGATTTTGACAAGGCCTTAAAAAAGAATCAGAAAAGGGAAAAATATTTCCATTCGCTCGCCTTTAGCCACAAAAAGGAATACCTGGAATGGATCATATCTGCAAAAAAAGAAGAGACCAGGAACAGAAGGATCCAGTCGGCCATGGATATGATGGATCAGCAATGGAAAAACCCTTCAAACAGGTAAGATTTCTATTGTAAATGTTATTGATGACCTAAATCATACAGCGTATTGATGCCAGGTGATATTTTCGCAGTAAAAACATGCAGTACTGGAAGAAGCTGGGGAGTAAAGAGATCAGGCAACGTATAGAATCCGCCCTAAACACCAATATCAATTACGAAGAGACCGCCTGCCTGGGCATTCCTGCTTCTATTTTGGATAAACAGCTTTTTGAATCCGCCCTGCCAGCAGTGCAGGAAGATCCACTTTTACGAGTATATCTTCACAATCCCAACCATATCGGCTGTCATACTTTTGGTGACTCTGAAGCTTTTTTTGAAGGAACGCAGGCCCTGGAAAGAGAATTGATAGAGTTGCTGGCAACCGATCTTCTCAAAGGCGAGAAAAACAGTACCGATGGCTATGTTGCCGCAGGCGGTACCGAAGCCAACCTCCAGGCTGTTTGGGTTTACCGCAATTATTATCTTGAAAATTTTTCCTGCACGCATGATGAGATTGTATTGGTTTCCTCAGCAGATACTCACTACTCTATTCATAAAGCAGCCAACCTGCTGCATCTCGATGCCATCACAGTTCCGGTTGATGCACAGAATAGAAAAATTCAGGAAACAGCTTTATCCGAACTCATTGATGATACCGTAGCGAAGGGTAAAAAATATTTTATTGTGATCGCCAACATGGGCACTACCATGTTTGGTTCAGTTGACGATCCTGCCATGTATGCATCCGAATTGAAAAAAAGAAAGCTTCCATTTTTTATTCATGTTGATGGAGCATTCGGAGGATTTGTTTATCCCATGTCCACTCCCGCTTCCAATTGCTTTCTGAATAATCCCGATATCAGTTCCATCACCCTGGATGCACATAAAATGTTACAGGCGCCTTATGGCACCGGCATCTTCCTGGTGAGAAAAGGACTGATTCAAAATGTACTCACCAAAAAAGCTTCCTACATCAGCGGCTTTGACCTTACTGTTAACGGAAGTCGCTCTGGCGCTAATGCCGTTGCGGTATGGCTGCTTTTATTCAGCTATGGTCCATTTGGCTGGTTAGAAAAGATCAACAAACTGCTCTATCGTACCGAATGGCTTTGCAATGAATTACACCAGATGGGTGTTCGTTATTTCAATGAGCCCGGAATGAACATCGTTACAATTGATGCTTCCTTTGTTCCTGCTGCGCTGGCGCATCGATATGGACTTGTACCGGACGATCATGAAAAGCCAAACTGGTATAAAGTTGTAGTGATGGATCATGTGAACCTCGACAGTCTCAATGTGTTCCTGAGTGAACTGGCAGCTTCGCGCAAAGTGGAAGGAAGACTTGAGCATGCCATTGCCGGGTAGAAAATGTTTTCCCCGAACGTTGATAAATATAATTTCCGGTGATGAGGTTTATTGGATAGCTTAGGTGAACCAGTTCCGCATATGAGAAAAGTGATCCTGATCTTTCCCGATGTGACCAGCATTGCTGAATTTATTCTTACCTGTAAAGTTTCCAGGGTGATCATTGATTCTTCTGAAAAAATGCTGAGGGGCATCATTTCCGAAAAACACCTGCGTATTGCCTGCAAGGAGTTTGGCGCGAAGGTGAAAGAATCTATCCAGGTAAAATCTTTTAGCAGTTAGCATTATTCTTCTAATCAGGCTTGTTGAATCCTCTTTAATTTTATTTGATGCAACGCTGGGCATTCATCGATCATTCATTTGTAAAAGATGAGGAAGCGCGGATACATGTTCGCGATCTTGCTATTCAAAGAGCTTACGGCGTATTTGATTTTTTCCGGCTGAAGGATCTTGATCCATTGTTTTTAAATGATCATCTTGACCGATTTTATGCTTCGGCTGATTTTATGCGCCTGAAGATTTCCTTTTCAAAAAAAGAGCTTTCCTCTATCATCAATGAATGCATTCAGAAAAATCAAATTCCCTCCACAGGCTATCGTCTTACACTCACCGGAGGGATTTCAGAACTGACCATGCAACCTGAGCATCCATTATTGGTCATCACCCAACATAATTTTCAACCTCCCACCAAAGAACAGTTAGAAAATGGCATTAACTTATTTTCTTACGAACACAGGCGGCAGTTTCCATCCATTAAGACCATTGATTACCTACTTCCGGTGTGGCTGCAACCGGAGATTCAGAAAAAGGGCGCTTTTGATGTTTTGTATCATGATGAAGGCAGTATCAGCGAATGCCCACGTTCCAACTTTTTTATTATTGATGAACGAGACAGGACCATTACTCCATCAGCAGGTATATTAAAAGGGATCACGAGGAATAAACTAATTGCAATGCTTGTAAACGAATTTGGAATTGAAGAAAGGACCTTAACGCTCGAAGAAACCAAAAAGGCAAAAGTTGCTTTTATTACCAGCACTACAAAAATTATTTTACCTGTGCGGCAGCTGGACGATCAGGTCTTTCCGGAAGAAGGGATTAAAAGTGTTCAGTCGCTCCGGCAGCAATTTCAAAACTATTATCATTGCTGACAGATAAGAAAACTGAAATCGCCCAAAGCCTAATTAACATTTGCACCATAATTTCCTTTCAATTGCGTTCTATATTTGAACAGATATAAAGAACCATGAGAACTGTTGTTTTGTTTTTCTTTTTACTGAATGCTTTTGCAGGTATTGCCCAGGAAAAAACTTCAGGTGGACTGAGGATTGATTCTCTTCCCGAATCCGTGATTGATATTCCCATACAGGTGAACCTGAAGCCATTTTATGCACTAGCGGAAAAGAATGTGGATACTGTTTTCACCTCACCTAATTATCCTGATGGCTGGGTGCAGGCAGATTGCGCCACCAGGTACAAATATCATTTCAGGCGATCTCCTCTCCAAATGAGCATGAATGGCACTACACTCAACCTTGGATTTACAGGATATTACAAGATCATTGGTTCAACAAGAGCTTGTGTAGGTGGAACAGTAGTTTCGCCATGGACGCCACCCTGCCGTTGTGGCTTTGACGAGGGAGAAAGAAAAGTAAAGGTTAGCTTCACCAGCACTTTCCGTCTGCATTCCAACTATGTATTGAACAATTCTATTGTACGCAATGAACCTCTTCCGGAAGACAAATGCTCTGTGTGTTTTTGGGGCCAGGATATAACAACGGAGGTGATGAAAGGACTAAAAGAGGAACTGGATGCTTCCAAAAAGCTGATGGATGATTCTTTCAGTACCATCAAACTAAGACCTTATATGCAACAGGCATGGGATCTTTTGAATACACCCTATGCCATTCCAGGTATCGGTTATTTCACCCTTCACCCAAAAAAGCTTCGCATGCAAAATATCAATGCCAGTAATGACCTGCTCAATATTAATATCGGTATTTCAGCAACTCCTGTAGTAAGTTTTGTAAAGCCTGAAATGGAAAGTTCCCGGGTGCCGAATATGAGCTCTTCAGCAAGTCCGGGCGGTTTTAATATTTACCTGGAAGCTGCACTTCAATACGATTCACTTTCACAGGTCATGAATGGTTACCTGGTCAATAAGAGATTTGAGATTTCTGAGGGATTGATTAAAAAGCACATCATTGTAAAAGAAACAAAGGTGAGCGGAGACTCAATAGGCAATTTATTGATCCGCCTTGATTTTACAGGTTCATTTGATGGCAGCGCCTATTTTTTTGGAAAGCCTGTTTATAATCCTGATAAAAAAACCATTGAAGTTCAGGACCTGGAATATGATCTTAAAACAAAAAATCTCCTGCTGAAAACTGCTAAATGGCTTTTCAATAAGCGTATACTCAGCGAGCTGAAAAAATATACTTCTTTTGACCTCTCGCAATATTATGATACGGCTTCTGTGTCCTTAAATACCTGGATCAATAAAGAATGGACAAAAGGTATATCGGGTTCTGGGTCCGTAACAGACCTTAAACTCACTTCTCTTTATGCTTTGCCTGAGCATCTGTTGATCAGAAGTAATTGCGCTGGAAAACTAAGTGTTGTTGTTTCGGAGATCGACCTTCCTTTTTAGTCTGCAAGTTTCTCAACAGGTACCGGCCTGGCTGTTTTGAAAGAGAAATGACGCTGGGAGAAATAATTAAATAGAATAACGATCACTGTGTTGATCATTTTGGAAATGGTAGGATACCAGCCAAAGTGTTCAACAAAAATTTTCAGTCCGATATAGTCAATAATCATACAACCAATGATCACTGCAAAATAACGCAGGAACTGTGTGCGCCTGCTCAGGTAAGACCCCTGGAAGATCACGAACATGCTCAGGTAAAATCCAACCGGCAGGGAAACCAGGAAGGAAACAAAAAGGGCCGCAATGTGTGGCTCGAAAGCCATGAATCCGAGGTGGAATACCTGCTTGTCAAAAAGGAAATTATAGGAAACAAAATAAACAAACAGGGTCAAAGCAGTATTCACACCACCACAGGCTGCATAGTGGTAGGTTTGCAAGGGCATGAATTTTTTAAAGAGCGGATAAAAGACATCCAGCACCTGAAAAATCGTATTCCTGACCTTATGATGAATCTTCTGCATTGGTGACTGCGAAAATAATCGTTCAGTTTTAAGAATCCGAGGCCAATTTGTTAAGTAAGGTTAATGGCTTGTGAAACCTGCCTGATTCAGTAAATTGCGGCCCCAAACAGCCAGGAATGAATTTAGTATTACAGATAAAAGAAGCAGCAGCTAAAGCCATTGCAACCCTATATGGAACACCAGTAACGGCAGATGATATCACAATTAATCAGACTAAGCCTGAATTTGAAGGCGATTATACCGTAGTTCTTTTTGGCCTGGTAAAGCAGTTGAAAAAATCACCCGACAGCCTTGGAACCGAAATCGGGGAATACCTGGCAGCCAATAATGATCTGTTCACAGGTTTTAATGTGATCAAAGGATTTTTGAATCTCAGTGTAACCGACCAGTATTTTGAAAACTACCTGGCAGCACGGTCGGGTGACTTGTCCTTTACTAAACTTCCTTCTCACGGAGGTAAAGTGATCGTAGAATATTCATCTCCCAATACCAATAAGCCCTTGCATTTGGGACACCTCAGGAATAATTTCCTGGGATGGAGTGTGGCTGAAATTTTAAAGGCTAATGGCAATGAAGTTTTCAAGACCTGCATTGTCAATGATCGTGGCATACATATCTGCAAAAGCATGATCGCCTGGCAGATGTTTGGAAATGGTGAAACTCCTGAAACCACAGGAATCAAGGGCGATCACCTGGTGGGTGATTATTATGTGCGTTGTGAGAACCAGATTCGTGAAGAATATGGCGTGCTTTCAGAAAGAGTGAATGATGGGAATTTCGATGACATCGTAGAAAAAGACAGGCAGAAACTGGTAGAGATCCAGGAACTGATGAATGCCATTGTTGGCAATAGCGAGAGGGATAAGGAAAAGCTGAAAAAATTATCAGAAGACCGCAAGGAATTGATCCGAGCCAGTACACCTATCATGAAAAAAGCCCAGCAAATGCTACTCGACTGGGAAAATGGTGATCCTGAAGTCATCGCATTATGGAAAAGAATGAACAGTTGGGTGTATGCTGGATTCAATAAGACCTACCAGCGAATTGGGAGTGATTTTGATAAGACATATTACGAAAGTGAAACCTACCTGCTGGGAAAAGAATTTGTTGAAGAAGGATTGAAGAAAGATATCTTTTACAAAAAAGATGATGGAAGTGTATGGGTGGATCTTACTGATGAAGGACTTGATGAAAAATTATTGTTGCGGAAAGATGGTACGTCTGTTTACATCACACAGGACCTCGGTCTTGCGGATCAGAAATACAAGGACTTTCCCTATAACCAGAGCTTCTATGTAATAGCAGATGAGCAGAACTATCATATGAAGGTGTTGCAGCTGATTTTGAAGAAGCTCGGAAAGCCTTATGCTGATGGAATTGTTCATTTAAGTTATGGCATGGTGGAATTGCCATCAGGCCGGATGAAGAGCCGTGAAGGAACCGTGGTTGATGCTGATGATATGGCTGATGAAATGGTGAACATTGCTGCCAGGCATACCCAGGAATTGGGTAAGGTGAAAGATTTTAATGAAGAAGAACTCAAAGAGCTTTATGATACACTTGGCATGGGTGCATTGAAGTTTTACCTGCTCAGGGTTGATCCCAAAAAGAGAATGATCTTCAACCCGGAGGAATCCATCGATTTTCATGGATTTACGGGACCCTTTATCCAATACACACATGCAAGAATCAAATCTATTTTAAGAAGGGAACAACCTGCAGCTAATCTTAATTTTAAAGGTGGCAGTCTTTTGAAACTGGAAAAAACCTTATTGCTTTTACTGGAACAATATCCTGCTATCTTACAGCAGGCAGCGCTGGAGTACAATCCTTCTGTTATTGCCATCTATGTGTATAATATCGCCAAAACCTACAATAGCTTTTACAGTGAACATTCTGTTCTCAATGCAGAATCAGAAGAGAAGAAACAGTTAAGGCTTCGTTTGTGCCAGCTAACAGCAAATGTGATCAGGGATGGAATGAGTTTACTGGGCATCAGGGTACCGGAAAGGATGTAAAGGATTATAAAAACCCCGGAATTGTCCGGGGTCTTTTTTTATAATGATTTTTGAATTTACATGCCTGGTAATTGCTTTTTTGTTTTCAGACTCTGGAGGTTGGGATCCATTTCAATTGCTTTATCACAAAGAGCCTGGCCTTTTTGTTTTTCGCCTTTTTTCTGGAAACACATGCCGATCATATAGAGCGCTTCAGCATTGTTCTTGTCTATCTCCAACAACTTGTCGAAATGTGTAATGGCATCATCAAATTTTTTGGTGTCATAATATGCCTCAGCGATCATGGTTATTATGTTGACATCTGTTGGTCTTTTTTGCAGCACATCTTTCAGAATGCCCAGGCCTTCTTCCGGCTTTCCGGCATTTAAATACGCAGTTGCAAGATTCTGCATGTACTCATTGTCTTTTTTATATCCCTTCTCTCCTGCTTCAATCATGTACTTAAGCGCATTTACATTATCAGGAAGTGCATAATAGATCAAAGCCAGTTCATAGATCCAACGGGCCTGGTTAGGATTGATCTTGATGGCTTTGTGGAAATATTCTATCGACTGTTTGTAATTAAACATATCAGCATAAGCACGTGCCACGGTATAAGGGATCTCCGCGTTCTCAGGGTTTTCCTTTGCAGCGTAATCAAAATATTTAATAGCTGTGCCCAGCTCTTCCTTTTCATAATAAGCCTTCGCCAGGTAAAAAGCTGTGGGTTCAGAAGGCTTTACTTTTTTCAGCATGCTGGCATAGGTGATCACGTCATCAAACTGGCGCATATTATAGGAAAGAAGCATCAGCTGCCTATAAGTGCTGTCCGATTTATCGCCCATCTTTTCAAGCTGCCCGAACTTTTCCTTTGCCTGGGCATAACGGCGAAGGTCCAGGTAAGCTGAGGCCAGCTCACTTACGATCTGCCTGTCATCTTTTTTGTATTGATAGGCTTTTTCAAAATTTTTAAGAGATTCCTGCCGGCGTCCTTTTGTTTTCTCTTCCAGGCCTTTTTGTAGAAAATAGGAAGAGCTATCTGTTTGTGAAAATGCAAAGGTGGAAATGCTGATGGCAATTGTGGCGAAGATCAGTCTGCGCATAGAATATTGGTTTACTATTGGATTTCGAAAATAACCAATAAGTTCCAACCTATCAAGATGGCTGGCCTTGGAAATTGCTAAAATTAAGCTTCTTAAGGTTTTACTTTAGAACGAGAGCTCCCAGTGGTGGCAGGTTAATCGTCAGCCTGTAAATTTTTCTTTTTTCTGTTTCTGTGCTTTCCGTTTCTTCCGGTTCTTCAGGTATCATTTCTTCCTGCCTGATGTCAGGATTGGTCACATCTCCTGTCCCCCAGTATTTTTTGAGGTCACTGTTAAAAATTTCTTTCGAATACTTCCTCGTTGTGATCAGCTGCCAGTCCCATCTTGCCACCGGTGTCAGGTTGAGGATCACCAGCAGTTCTTCTTCTTCAGTTTTTCCTTTTCTTGCATATGCAATAACGCTTTCTTCCCGGTGATTCAGGTCTATCCATTCAAAACCCTCAATTGAAAACTGGTTAATATAAAGAGCTTCTTCGGAGGTCAATAGGTGATTGAGATCTTTCAGGCATTGTTGCAATTTGCTGTGTGGTTCATACTGAAGCAGTCCCCAGTTTAGCTCAGTTTTATAATCCCACTCAGTTGTCTGTCCAAATTCATTCCCCATGAATAACAGCCTTCCTCCGGGATGTGTCCACATATAGGTGTACAGCGCTCTCAGGTTGGCAAACTTTTGCCATTCATCTCCAGGCATTTTATAGATCATGGGCGATTTGCCATGCACCACTTCATCATGACTCAAAGGCAGCATGAAATTTTCATCATAGAAATACATCATGCTGAAGGAAAATTTATCCTGGTGATGCTGGCGGAAGAGCGGATCCATTTTAAAATAATCAAGCGTATCATGCATCCATCCCATCATCCACTTCATACCAAATCCCAAGCCGCCCTGGAAGGTCGGCTTTGAAATGCCAGGCCAGTCGGTAGCTTCTTCGGCTATAGTTTGAACATCAGGAAAATCGCGGTAAATGGTTTCATTTAGATCGGTGATAAAAGCAATTGCTTCAATATTGCCGTTGCCACCAAATTCATTGGGTTCCCATTGTCCATGATCTCTTGAATAATCCAGCTTCAGCATAGAGGAAACGGCATCTACCCTGATGCCATCAATGTGAAAATATTCGAACCAGAACCTGGCGCTGCTGATCAGAAATGATTTGACCTCTCCTCTTTTATAATTGAAAATATAACTGTTCCAGTCGGGATGAAATCCCTTGCGCATGTCGGCGTATTCATAGGTATGAGTGCCATCAAACATAAAAAGCCCATGGGCATCATAAGGAAAATGTGAGGGTACCCAATCAAGGATCACACCGATATCATTTCTGTGCAGTTCATTGATCAGGTGCATTAATCCTTCTGGTTTTCCAAATCTTGAAGTGGGTGCAAAATATCCAGTACACTGGTAGCCCCAGCTTCCATCAAAGGGATGTTCCATTACAGGCATGAATTCAACATGTGTAAACCCCATCTCCTTTATATAAGGCACCAGTCTTTCTGCTATATCGTGATAAGTATTGTACCATTCCTCGTTATTCGGATCAGGTCTCATCCAGCTTGCAAGGTGTACTTCATATACGCTCCATGGTGCATCCAGTGCATTATGCCTGGCTCTTTTTTTCATCCACGCTTCATCGGTCCAATTAAACTCCATTTCCCAGGCAATGCTTGAAGTAGCAGGACGCAGCTGCCAGTAATTGGCAAAGGGATCTCCTTTTTCAGTGATGACACCCTCAAAACCAGTGATCCTGTACTTATAAAGATCACCTTTTGTAACGCCTGGAATAAATCCTTCCCACACGCCACTCTTATCCCATCTTGGCTGTAACTGATGCGATTCCAGGTCCCAGTTATTGAAGCTTCCAATTACTGCAACTTTTGTTGCATTGGGAGCCCAGACTGTAAAATGATATCCTTCCTTTCCCTGTACAGAAATTTTTTTAGAGCCAAATTTTTTATACAAAGTATAGTGAGTGCCATTGGCGAAAGTAATCAGGTCATCATCATACAATATGGAATAGTTCCAGACAGGTTTGCTGGTATCCACAAAATTCCTGTCCTCGTATTTCTCAGTACCACTCAGCGTCTTTGGCAATTCGTTTTCACCTGCTCCTGTTGTTCCGCGTTTCTGTAGCATCAATTCGTAGGTTTAAGTAAAGTTAACAAGTCGGTAAGGTTTGACGCTGTAAATTGTTTGACAAACCAGCCAATACCAGCGAATGAGAATATTTTTTTTCTGCCTGCTGCTGCTAGCCAGCTCTATGGCTTTTGCACAGCAGTCCGATCTTAAAGGAAAGATCGTTGATACATTGGAGAAAAGAAATCTCCATCATGCAGTAATATCACTTCTACGCCAATCGGACTCCACATTATATCGTTTTACAAGGTCAGCCAGTAACGGTGAATTCCTGATGAAGAAGATAGATACAGGAAAGTATTTTCTTTTTATTACCTATCCGGGTTTCGCAGATTTTGGTGATGAACTGTACATAAAAGAACCTACTGTTGACCTTGGAAGCCTTCCTCTTATACAAAAATCTGCTCTTCTTGAAACGGTGATCATCAAGCAGCACTGGTCTATTCGTTTAAAAGGTGATACAGTGGAATATAAGGCAGATAGTTTTAAGGTAGCAGAAGGTGCGAATGTAAAAGACCTGTTGCGACAGTTACCGGGACTGCAGGTGGATAAGAACGGGCAGATCACTGCACAGGGTCAGAAGGTTGAAAAAGTGCTGGTAGATGGTGAAGAGTTTTTCAGTGATGATCCGGCTGTTGTCATTGAAAATCTTCGTGCCGATGCGGTTGATAAAGTTCAATCCTATGATAAAAAAAGTGACCAGGCTGAATTTACTGGTGTTGATGATGGTTCCAGGTCAAAAACCCTGAACCTTGTTTTGAAAGATGACAAGAAGAAAGGCTATATGGGCAAGATCGTAGCAGGCGGAGGAACTGAAGAACGGTATTCGGGCGAAGCCATGCTTAATTATTTCAAAGGAAAGAAAAAAGCTTCTGTATATGGTATTGCTTCCAATACAGGTACCATTGGATTGGGATGGGAAGACAGAAGCCGTTATGGTGGTGGCAATGATTTTGAAGACGCCGAAGTGGAAATGGGTGCCGGTTTTATCATGATCAACAGTGATAATGATGGAGATTTCGAGGACTGGGGAAATAGTTATGAAGGCGAAGGAATTCCAAGAACTATAAAGGGAGGTGCACATTTTTCCGATAAATGGAAGTCTGACCAGCAAAAGATCAATGGGAATTACACCATTAAGGATATAAGGAATTTTGCAGAAGGAAATTCTTTATACAAATACCTTCTTCCAGATTCTTCTTATTACCTGAAAGAAAACCACACCAGCAGCACCACCAGCCTGCAGCAGATTTTTGGAGGCATTTATGATATAAAATTTGATTCACTTTCTTCTATCCGCATAAAACTGAATGGTAAATTCAATAGGTCCAGCACCAATACATCTACCAATTCAGAAACAGATGATGAAGAACTAAACCCCGTGAATTTAAATTCAAGGATCAATACCAATGATTCCAGGGAAAAAACATTTCTGGCTAGCGCTTTATGGCGACAGAAATTTAAAAAGAAAGGAAGAACGCTTTCTCTTACTGCTTCGCAAAAACAGAATGAGAACAATTCTGATGGCTTCCTTCTCTCCTATACCGATTTCTTTACTTCTCCTTTTAACAGGGATACTATCGACCAGTATAAAACATCTCTTTCAAAAAAATATACTACCCAATCAAAACTGGTATACACTGAGCCTGCGGGTAAAAAAGGAATCCTGGAATTCAATTACAGTTTCCAGCGAACTGCAAGTCATCTCAACCGCCAGAGCTTTGAAGAAAAAGGTGGTAAGTATTCTGAATTGAACAATGCATTCAGCCTGCGTTATGGACTTTTATATCTTTCCAACAGTGCCGGAATTAAATACCAGTACAATAGTAAAAAGCTAACCGCCAATATTGGAACCAACATAGGCATTTCTGACTATAACCAGAAAGATTCCAACGATAAGCAGGTCAGGCATATGAGTTATACCAACATATTTCCAACGAGCCGCATTACTTACCGCTTCACTACACAAAAGAGTCTGAACCTCACTTATTCAGGCACACCCGGACCTCCGGGAATTGAACAGATACAGCCTATAAGGGAAAATTCCAATCCATTGTTTATTACTATTGGAAACCCGGATCTTGATCAGTCGTTCAGACATAATTTTTCATTGTTCTTTACAGATTTCAAAATGCTCACAGGGAGGAATATCTGGATCAATGCATCGGTGAGTACAACGGATAAAGCCATCGTAACCAGCCAGGTGATCAATTCGGGAATAACCACACAGCAGTATATCAACACCAGCGGGAATTTTAATTATTATTTCTATGGTTCCTATGGATTCAAGATTGCAAAAGCTGATACCTATGTTGGATTGACGCTGAATAGCAATGGAAATAATTACGTGAACTTTATCAACGGCAAAAAGAACACCAGTAAAAATCGTACTACTGGCCTTAGCCTGCACAGCTCCAAATACGAAGAAGACAAATACATGTTCAGCCTGGATGCCGGCATTAAATATAACAGCTCCACTTCCACCATCAGTAGTTTCAAAAACAATTTCTGGACACAGAACTATGGTCTTGATGCAGAATATTCTATTACAAAAAGGTTCACGGTTGGCTCAGATGTGGAATTTGATCTCAGGGAAAAAACAGAAGCTTTTACAGGAAATAATAATTTCATTACCTGGGGCATGGAGGTTTCCTATAAGATCTTTAAAAAGCGTAATGGCATTTTTACATTCGAAATAAATGATCTGCTGGGCCAGAGAAGAGGCTATAACCGCGAGTTTACCTCCAATTACCTCTATGAAAAGAACTATAACACGCTGGGACGATATGCCCTGCTTTCATTCAACTGGAATTTTAATAAATCACCCGGAACAACCAAGTAGATATGAAACGATTTTTTGTATTTATAGGAATCATTTTATTAGCTGGAACAGTCCATGCTCAAACCATTTTTGTTCAATCCGGAAAAATTGAATTTGAGAGAAAAACAAATACGCACAGGCTTTACCTGGCAGAAGAGGGAGACCAGCCATGGGTGGAGGAATTTAAAAAACTGATACCTCAATTCAAGGTGGATTATTTTGATCTGTTTTTCACAGAAACAAAAATCCTGTACAAGCCAGGCAGGGAAACAGAGCAAAAAGCCAATCCTTTTTTTGAAAGCCCTGCTAATGACAATACGGTTTACAGCGATCTGCAACAACAAACAACTGTAAGTCAGAAAAGAGTTTTTGAAAGCCAGTTCCTTGTTTCAGATTCTTCGAAAAAATTTGAATGGAAGATCGAACCCGAAACGAGAACTATTGCAGGTTTTGAATGTCGCAAGGCAGTGACAAGAATCTGTGATTCAGTTGTGGTGGTAGCATTTTACACAGATGAAATCATTGCCTCCGGCGGACCGGAATCATTTGGTGGTTTACCGGGAATGATATTAGGCCTGGCTATTCCAAGACTTTATACTACCTGGTTTGCCACAAAGCTCGAAGTGCTGAATGATCAGCAAAAACAAAAGATGGTGGCGCCTTCCAAAGGGAAAAGCGCAACTGCAAAAGAAATGGTCGAAAAAGTAAATAAGGGTATAAAGGACTGGGGTGAAAAATACAGGAGCAAGGCCATTTGGTTTGTAACCCTCTGATCATTTTTCCAGTTCCAGTATCCAGATAGTTTTGCCTGGGATTTTCCATTCTTTTGCTATCGGTAATGTATTTCCGCTTACTATATTTTTGGCGCTACTGAAGTTTTTAGTTCTTTCTTCAAAACGATCCAACATAACCGTTTTCTCTTCAGTTGCCGTATTCATGATCACCATGACTGTTTGTTTGGCATCATACCTGAAATAGGTATAAACCCAGTCATCGGGAACAAATTGCATCATTTTACCCCTGGTGATTGCTGATGAGTTTTTCCTGTAATTGGCAATAGTTTTTGTCCAGTTGAATACTTCATTTTCTTTTTCTGTTCTTCCTGTTGCCACAAACTTATTCAGGCTATCTTCCTTCCATCCTCCCGGAAAATCTCCGCGTACAAGACCGTCAGGATTAGAATAACCTTTCAAAAGAATTTCGGTTCCATAATAAAGCTGTGGAATCCCACGTGTGGTCAAAAGCCAGCCAATTCCCATTTTCAATTTGTCAACGTCCTCATTCACCTGCGAAAGAAATCTTGACATATCATGATTGTCAAGAAAGTTCACATTGTTCATGGGATTAGCGTATAGAAAATCATTGGATAAGGTTTGGAATAATTTGTTGACACCTTCAGTCCAGCCAAAGTTTTGTGTAAGCGCCGGGTTGATTCCATAGAGATTGGTTTGAAAATCTGTTACGCCAATCAGATTGCTTTTGAATGGAATGTTACTGATATTGTTCCTGGCAAAATAAGCCTGGTTGGCTGTTCCATGCACCCAGGTTTCTCCAAACATGGTCATGGCAGGGTATTCATCAATAAGCGCCTTGTTGCATTGATTCATAAAATCAAGATCATTATAGATGTAAGTATCAATGCGCCATCCATCCACACCAAATTCCTCGATGCTCCATAAGGCATGTTGTATAAGGAAATTGGCAACAAAAGGATTGTTCTGGTTGAGGTCTGGCATTTGAGGAACAAACCAGCCTTTTTCCATTCTTATCTTATCCTTTACAGAACCGTGTATATCAAATAGTGGCTGTTCTTTGTAGGAGGTTTGCGTGTAAACAGGCCAATGGTGCAGCCAGTCTTTCATGGGTGGATCCTGAACAGTAAAATGATAAAGCCCGCAATGATTATAAATCGCATCCTGGATCAGTTTCATTCCACGCTGGTGAAGTGCATCACCCAGTTTTTTATAAGCTTCATTTCCACCCTGTCTACGGTCTACTTTATAGTGATTAGTGATGGCATAACCGTGTTCAGTTCTGTTCACCATATCATTTTCCAGAACGGGGGTCATCCAAACAGTAGTTACACCCAAATCTTTAAGATAGTCGAGATGATTGATCACACCCTGTATATCACCTCCATGACGATGATACATGGAATCACGATCGAGCGACTGGTCTTTATAACCAGGTAACCTGTCATTGCTGTAGTCGCCATTGGAGAAACGGTCAGGCATAATCAGGTAGATCAGATCCTGTGAGCGTACACCTTGTGCGTTAGAAGTTCCCCTGCCGGATCTACGCGGCTTCAATTCAAATGTTATTTTATTCCACTCGTTAGTTATGATCCCGCCAATTGAAATGGTTACTGTCTGTGGCTTTGCTGTTGGTGAAATCAGAACATCAACAAAAACATATCTCTTGTTCTCAACCCGGTTGATCTTTAGCACTTTTAGATCTTTGGAAGAGGATTGAATCACCAGCTTGTCAACTGCTAATACATGATTGGTATCAGTTTCATGAAACATCAACTGCAGCTTGTTCCATTTCATTCCAACCCACCAGTGTGTAGGATAAACTTCAACACTTTGTCCGGCAAAAGAAGAAAAGAAAATAACAAGGCTTAGCGTGAGAGCATAAAATTTTTTCATCATCATTACTAACAATTAAATGATTTCAGTGGTTTCGGCAGGTAAGGCAAGTTCTTCATCCGCTTTGGCTGCAGGATCATAAACATAAATCACGCTGATGGCAGCACATATCATAAAAACTCCGGCCAACACAATGGCATAAATCGGCTGACCTCCATATAAATGCTTTACGATCCATCCACCAAACAAACCATTCACAATCTGAGGAAGAGTAATAAAGAAATTAAAGATTCCCATGTAAATGCCCAATTTACCTGGAGGAATGGAACCTGAAAGAATTACATAAGGCATGGCCAGGATGCTTGCCCAGGCCAGCCCCACGCCTATCATTGAAAACTTGAGCATGGCAGCATCGTGAATAAAGAAAATAGAAATGAGTCCAAGGCCACCTGCTACCAAAGAAACTGCATGAGTGAGTTTTCGACCGATATACCTGGCAATGATTGGAAGGCACAAAGCATAAACCATCGCCACGAAATTATAAACACCAAATGCAGTACTTACCTTATTTCCTGCATCATTGTATTCAACCGATTTGGAATAATCTCCTGAAAGACCATACACATGGGTGGCAACCGCATCAGTCGTAAATACCCACATGCTGAAAAGGGCAAACCAGGAAAAGAATTGAACCAGGCCTAGTTGCTTCATGGTTTTAGGCATATTTCCAAAATCAGAGAAGATTTGCAGCAGTCCCTTTTTATGCGCTGTATCAGACTTGCCATGGTATTTCTCATATTCCTTAGGCGGGTATTCTTTTGTAAAAAATACAGTGATTAATATGGCTATAATAAACACTGCTGCACCTATGTAAAAAGAATACTTGATATTGTCTGCAACACCATCTGCGCCAGCCTCCATACTCACACCATTGTTGGCCAGTATTTCAGGTAATGCTGAGCCCACCACAGCGCCAAGGCCTATCAAAAATGTTTGAATGCTGAATCCAGTTGTTCTTTGTTTATCCGGCAGATTGTCTGCTACCAAAGCCCTGAATGGTTCCATGGCAATATTAAAAGACGCATCCATGATCATGACCATACCAGCTCCTATCCATAATGCAGGAATGATGGAAGAAAAAGATCCTGAATTAGGAAGAAAAATTAAAGCAAGAGAAGAAAGAATGGCTCCGGTAAGAAAATACGGTTTTCTTCTTCCCAGCCGGTTCCAGGTGCGATCACTATAATGCCCGATAATTGGCTGAACGATCATTCCCACTAATGGAGCAACGATCCAGAACATAGGTAGCTGCTCCACATCTGCTCCAAAGCTTCTCAGGATCCTGCTAGTATTTCCATTTTGAAGGGCAAAGCCAAACTGGATTCCCAGAAAGCCAAAACTCATAGTAAAGATCTGTGGGATTGTAAGTCGGGGTTTGGCAAACCTGCCATGTTTCAGGGCGGTGGAAGACTGAATAGCCATAAGCAATCATTAGTGTTTGACTGCTGAAAGATAAAAAGGAAATGTGTAACAAGCACACATTTCCTTTTCCTGCTTTTTTTACAATAAAATCAGACGCCGATGGTATAGCCATTGGGTATGATGGCGCCTTTCTTCAGAACAATAATGCCATCCTTGATAGTATATAAAGGAGTGTCAGAATCTGCAAGATGATTGCCTCCTATGATCCTCACATCGTCACCAATGCGGCAGTTCTTGTCAATGATCACATTCTGTATCTGGCAGCGGTTACCAACTCCCAGTTGAGGAAGTCCATGTTCCAGGTCGGCAGCGATGTCTTCCAAAGTTTCATAATAATCATTACCCATCATATAGGTACTGATCATATTCGAGTCATGTCCGATCCTGGAACGAATGCCGATCACCGAATCTTCGATATGTGCTGCATTAATGATACAGCCATCAGCAATAATGGTATGATCCAGTCTTGACCCACTTACCTTGGCCGGTGGCAGCATGCGTGCACGTGTATAAATGGTTTTAGTATTGTCAAAGAGATTGAATTCGGGGATGTCCTTTGTCAGGGCCAGGTTGGCATGGAAGAATGCAGGAATATTCCCGATGTCTTCCCAGTAACCCTGGTATTGATAGGAAGCCACTTTGTATTTGTGGATGGACTGGGGTATGATCTCTTTACCAAAATCAGCCGCATCCTTGAATTCATTTTGCAATTGATCAAACAGTAACTGTCGGTTGAAAATATAGATACCCATGGAAGCCAGATAATTTCTTCCTACACTGCGCATCTCTTCACCAGTATCGCTAACCCAGTCTTCCAATCCTGATTTTGGTTTTTCAATGAATGAAGTGATGACACCTTCTTCTGTTTTAAGGATGCCGAATTCCGATGCCTCTTTTGCAGTTACGGGAATTGTAGCCACACTGATATCAGCACCAGATTCCTTATGCCTGGTCAACATTTCCTGGAAATCGATCTGGTAAAGCTGATCGCCGGAAAGTATAAGGATGTAATCACTGTCAAATGGCGCGATATGCCGCAATCCCTGTCGAACGGCATCTGCAGTTCCCTGGAACCAGGTAGGATTATCAGGCGTTTGCTCTGCAGCCAGTATATCCACAAATGCGGAACTGAAAGCACTGAAGTGATAGGTGTTTTTGATATGCCTGTTCAATGAAGCTGAATTGTACATCGTCAGTACAAACATTCTTGTGATTCCTGAATTCAGGCAGTTGGAAATGGGTATATCTACCAGCCGGTATTTACCAGCAATAGGAACTGCTGGCTTTGACCTGCCGGATGTTAATGGAAATAACCTTGTGCCTGCTCCTCCTCCCAATATCACCGATAATACTTGCTTGCTCATAATTGCTTTTTATTTTGAATTGCTCTGTTAGTAAAATTGACCAATGCAGATTTTTGCGGCCAACTTGCAGAAGTACATTTTATAAATCTTATGCAAACTCCAAACCATAACTCCTATGCTTTCTGCTTCTTTAATTCTTATCCCTTCAGGCTCTCGTATACTTTGATATAATCTTTTGCGGAAGCATCCCATGAGTGGTCAATATGCATCATGTAGCTTCTCATCCAGTTATAAAGGTCTTTTTTATTGGTATACAGATCAACTGCTCTTCCCACGCTGCTGGTGATATCATTCACATCTGCATTGTTGAACCTGATGCCATAGCCCTGCCAGTCTCCAAAATCCCTGACGGTGTCTTTCAAGCCTCCTGTGCTTCTTACCATGGGCACGGTTCCATACCTTAGGGCGTACATCTGGTTCAAACCACATGGTTCCACCCTGCTGGGCATCAGAAGAAAGTCTGCACCTGCATACATCAAATGGCTCAATGCTTCGTTGTAACCTATATAGGTGTTGACATATCCACCCAATTGGTGCTTTAATTCTTCCAGTTTATTTTCTACCGCATGATCTCCTGAACCCAATACAAGAAAATTGGCATTGCCATGGTGATGATAAATTGAATTACGGATGGCATCCGGCAACACATCAGCAGCTTTTTCTCCAACCAGTCTTCCAATAAATGCAAACAGGGGTTTATCAGGATCGAGCCCGAACATTCCTGCCAGTTCCTTTTTATTCTTGCGTTTGCCTTCTTTCACCAGGTGGTCGTCATAATTTTTAATGATAAGACTGTCACTCGAAGGATCCCATACATCTGCATCAATCCCATTGAGTATGCCCAGGCTTTTCCCCTGTTCGTATTGTATAAGATTCTCTATGCCATTTGCGGAATATCGAAGTTCCTCAAGATAACTGGGACTAACCGTTGTGACTTTCCATGCACATTTAATGGCGCAGGCCAGGGGATTGATGGCATGATCCCAATCCAGTAATCCCCAACCGTAAGTATCATAGGGTGGTAGTAAATAAAACTTCTCCCAACCAAACTGTCCCTGGTATTGTGCATTATGAATGGTGAACACGGTTGGAATGGAGGAAAGGTGGGCAAACTGGTAAGCATGCCTTAGAAAGAATGGAATCAATCCTGTATGATGATCATGGCAGTGAATGACATCAGGCTTGTGCTGCCATTTGCTGATCCAGTCACAAACGGCTAGTTGAAAAGCTATAAAGCGTTCTGTATCGTCATCGTAACCGTAGATCTTTTCACGATCAAGAAGTCCGTTGATATCAACCAGGTAAAGGTCAAATCCAAGTTTATTGGTCTTTTCCCTGATGACGGCATATTTGAAACTATGTTCACCTAATTGTTGGTAACCTTCATGAACCAGTTCCCATTCATTAGTAAAAAGGAATTTGGTGCGATACATGGGCATCACCACTTTGGCAATATGTCCATACTGGTTGAGGTATTTAGGAAGGGCCCCTACCACATCGCCCAAACCACCTGCCTTGGCTACCGGGTAACATTCAGCTGATACGTGAATTATCTCCATAACGTTGATCCTGATTTGAAGTTAGAGCAAATTCTTTATCAAGTTCTTTGCATCAATAATTTTTCTATCATTGAAACTTATTATTTTCAACACTTCAAACATTATCTAAACCAACTGTAATGAATCAACAAACCAAATGGTCACAATTCTCCGTATTGATCTCGGTTTTTTTCTTTTGGGGGTTTGTAGCTGCCAGCAATGATATTTTAATTCCTGTATTCAAGGAAAAGCTCAACCTGGAACAGTGGCAGTCTCAAATGATCTCTTTTGCTTTTTATGTAGCCTATACGGTTGGATCACTAATTTATTTTGCTTTGAGCAAGGCCAGTGGAGGTGATATCCTTAACAAGCTCGGTTATAAGAATGGTATTGCATTGGGACTTTGCATTTCAGCTGTAGGCACTTTATTATTTTATCCTGCGGCCAATTCCGCTTCGTTTGGATTGATGATTACAGGTCTTTTCATTGTTGGGTTGGGATTTTCATTACAACAAACAGCAGCCAATCCCCTTGCCATTGTTATGGGTGATCCTAAAACAGGATCGCAAAGACTGAGCATGGCTGGCGGCATCAATAATTTTGGAACTACCATAGGGCCTTTGCTGGTGAGCTTTGCCATATTTGGTTCAGTAAGTGCATCTACCAACGTGGCTGATATCAGCGCCGTTAAAGTGCCTTATTTAATTCTGGGTGCTGCATTCCTGCTGGCTGCTATTGTATTTAAGTTTTCTTCAGTTCCCAATAAGATCAACCTCGAATCTGATTCAGGCAAAATTGAAAAAGATATAAGCAAAGTTTCTACGCCAACTGATGTTACAGACGTACTTGCCATGCCTACCCGTAAGAGTGCATTGAATTATACACAACTCGTGTTGGGTATGGTAGGCATATTTGTATATGTTGGGGTTGAAGTTTCTACTGCTTCCAATCTTCCTGAATTCATGAAGCAGCACGTGGTAACAGAAAACGGCGCTCCCTTCCCTACTGATAAAATTGCTCCATATGTTTCTTTATTCTGGGCCAGCCTTATGATTGGAAGATGGACTTCTTCTGTAGGTGCTTTTGATATCAGCAGTGGCGCTAAAGGCATTCTCAGGTTTATCATGCCTTATCTTGCTTTTGGTGTATTTCTTTTGGTAAATTATATAGCAGACCATGATCTTGCACCATTTTATGTTTATGCATTTGTGATCGTGGCTCTAATTATCGGAGACCTTTTAAGTAAGGGAAATCCTGCCAGGCAATTGTTGCTCTTCTCCCTATTTGGTATTACAGCCTTGTTTGTAGGAATGCTGGCCGATGGAATGGTAAGTGTTTATGCTTTTATCAGCGTTGGTCTATTTTGCTCAACTCTTTGGCCCTGCATCTTTACGCTGGCAATTGCAGGTTTAGGCAAACATACAAATGAAGGATCAAGCTTTTTGATCATGATGATCATGGGTGGCGGTATCATCAGCCTTCTTCAGGGAGTGGTGGCAGATGACAATATTTTGGGTATCCAGTGGTCTTACCTGGTTGGTGTCGCCTGTTTTGCTTACCTGGCATTTTATGCTATCAAGTCTCAATCCATATTAAAATCGCAGGGAATTGATTTTGACGGAAAGTCAACCGGCGGCGGACATTAAAGAATTGAATATGATCGATCTTTCAAGCGAATACGCGATAGGGATAGATATTGGTGGAACCAATACCAAGTATGGCCTGGTTAACCACCGTGGTGATATCATTGAAAAGGGTGAAATCAAAACCGATGACTTCCCTACCATCGAATCCTTTATTGATGGCCTTTACGATACGCTGATACCAGTGATCAACAGGAATGTCAAAGATGGAAAAGTAAAAGGCATAGGTATTGGAGCGCCTAATGGAAATTTTTATACAGGCACTATTGAATATGCTCCAAATCTTCATTGGAAAGGCATCATTCCCATGACCACCCTGGTCACTCAAAAATTTGGATTGCCTTCCGCCCTCACCAATGATGCCAATGCAGCAGCTGTGGGTGAAATGAATTATGGTGCAGCAAGAGGCATGCGTGATTTTATCATGATCACCCTGGGTACAGGTGTGGGCAGTGGTATTGTTGCCAATGGACAGTTGATCCTGGGTCATGATGGATTTGCAGGTGAACTTGGACATACCATCATACGTCCTGGCGGAAGAAAACACTGGTCAACAAAGCTTGATGGCTCACTGGAAGCCTATTGCTCTGCAACCGGCATTTGCATTACAGCAAAAGAATTATTGGAGAAATCCAATGAAGAAAGCATGCTTAGAAAAATGCCACCTGATGAAATGAATTCAAAATTCATTTATGAATGCGCCACTAAGGGAGATGCTATTGCCAATGAAGTATATCGTTTTACGGGACAGATTCTTGGCGAAGCACTTGCTAATTTTATCATGTTCTCTTCACCGGAAGCCATTGTACTTTTTGGTGGGGTGATCAAAGCAGGAGATCTTATCTTACTTCCTACCAGGGAGCACATGGAAAAGAACCTGTTGCCCATTTTTCAGAATAAAGTCAAGCTCATTTTCAGTGAACTGAAAGAAGCTGATGCGGCAATACTGGGAGCCAGCGCGCTGGTTTGGGAATTGAGAGACTGAGATCCTATCTTTTTTCTTTGATGATAAATACTGCAGGCACTGCTCTTTGCTTTTTATCAGAAGGAATGATGGTTTCCTTACCGTTGACCAGCAGACAGCTGCTGCCACCTCCATCAAGATTCAGTGCTTCAATACAACCCAGATCTTTCAGGATCTGTGCTTCCTGTGTTAACGTGGCACCTCCAGCTGCAGGATTTCTTCCTTCTATTACCAGTATGATCAAACGATCATCTTTTGTATAACCCATTGCTGTGCGTGGATGTTTGTCATCAATGGCTTTACCAGCAAATTTTATTTCTTCATTATTGGTCACCCTGATCTCACCATTTTGCAAAAGCACCGGCCCACCACCAGTGGCTGTCTTCATTTTCCAGGGTCTGAAAACTTTTTGGGATTTGTTTTGCTCATGCGCTATCATTCTGCCAGCATCCATATATCTCACAGAATCCCTGAAAAATTTAATGGGCTTTTGCGTAACGTAGGGAACTATTGTTGTTGTATCGGCAATGGTCCAGGCCACATCTGCTTTTCTTTTTTTGGATATGCCAATGGCACTTGCATATGCATGGCGATAGGTTAAGGTATCCTTGCCCCTTGATGGCAGTGAGTGTACATTGTAGCTGATTAATTTTCCATCCTTCATGACCAGGTTCAGATTCTGGTTGGTTTCAAATGAAAAGAAGGTGCAATTAACTATAGCAAGTGGTTGATCATTTTTTTTGTAGAATTCAGCAGGTGTGAGTCTTCTTTGGAAAGTAGTATCTACAGTAAAGTCAAGCTTTTTATTTTTCAGATCTGCTACCAGGTAAAAAGCCCTGAAAGGCGCAGTGTCAATTTTTTGTTCGGTGTAAAATATATGCACGCCTTTTGGGAGTGGTCCGTAACTGGCATCCACGTTTTGCCATTTCAATTGAGCCGAAGCAAACAATGGGAACAAGCATAGAATTAAGAATCTGCTTTTCATACAACAAAATAAAAATCCCGTTGTATCAACGGGATGAATTTTTCAATGATTATAATGCGATGGCGGCTTTTTCTTTCTGCCAGGCTTCTTTTCCAAAACCTGGTATTACATGTCTTTCACTATGATAAGAAGAACGTACCAGCGGTCCGCTTTCAACATAGTCCAGTCCTAATGAATATCCAACTTCCCTGTATTCAGCAAATTCATTGGGATGAACAAATCGTTGAACAGGAAGATGCTTTTTGCTGGGTTGAAGGTACTGTCCAATCGTTACCACGTCGCAACCTGCATGGGCAAGATCTTCAAGAGTTTGAAAAACTTCTTCTTTCTTTTCTCCCAGGCCTAGCATGATTCCGGATTTGGTACGCATGCCTCCCTCTTTCAGGATCTTAATGACTTCCATACTGCGCCAGTATTTGGCCTGAATGCGCACCTGTCTTGTCAACCTTTCTACCGTTTCAATATTATGTGATACTACTTCGGGAGCAGCTTCAATAATGCGTTCAATATTTTCTTTCTCACCCTTGAAATCTGGTATCAAAGTCTCAAGAGTGGTTTCGGGATTTAATTGTTTGACTGCTTTGATGGTGTTCTGCCAGATGATGGATCCGCCATCTTTAAGTTCATCACGGTCAACAGAAGTAATGACGGCATGTTTCACCTTCATCAGGAAAATGGCTTCTGCTACGCGTTGCGGCTCATCCCAGTCAACTGCCTCAGGCCTTCCGGTTGCAACGGCACAAAAACCGCAACTTCTTGTACATACATTGCCAAGGATCATGAAGGTTGCAGTGCCGGCTCCCCAGCATTCGCCCATGTTAGGACAATTGCCGCTTTCACAAATGGTGTGGAGTTTATGCTGGTCAACAAGGCTACGGACATTTTTATAGCTTTCACCGATAGGAAGCTTTACCCGAAGCCAGTCGGGCTTTGTTCTTTTTACCGGTTCATTATTAGTTGTGGAACAAAGGCTCATAGTAAAATAGATGGTTTATTCATGGTTATCAGCCAAAAGCGGCTGCCTTTTCTAAGAAGCCGCAAATTTCCTAATAATTCCTGTAATTTGATGCAGCCGGGAAGCTTTATTTGCGCGAACCAAAAACAAAAGCCACATGACCCTGAAAGTATAGGCTCCTGGACTTGACGTAAGCCATCACCGGAACTTTCTTAAAATAATAATCCAGGCTCATCCCTAATTCTATGGCCTGAACCCTTTCATTATATCTTCCAAAATCAAAGCGAAGTCCTCCTTTAGTATAAAGTCCCGGATGAAATTTCAGTTCACCCCAACCCTTCCCCAGGCCACCGGCTCCAAATATCCTTACCGGGTTCAGGAAAGCAGTACTGTCGTCATAATAACTAATAGTACGCTGTCTGCCCTGTGCATCTTCCAGTTGCAGGTAATAAGGTTTCAGCAAACCCGCACTAAGTCCACCCTGCAACAACGCAATCACAGCCACGCCATTTTTATTTCCTTTCTGGCCGAGAATATATTGCTGACCATAGCCCAACTTAGCCTGGTAAAAATTATTGATCTTGCCGTAAACGTAGGAATTGTTGAACAGGTTTTCGGGCGACTGCCATTTTTCTTCCTTTCTTTCCTTGATCTCGCTGAGTTCAAGAGAATAGGTTGTGGTCATTCTTTGTGATGATCTCCTTCCTATTTCTACAAATGCTCCGTATCCATTGGTACGAAGTTGAATCCCGAAAATGGTATGTCGGCGGAAAGAAAGATTGCCTTCTTCTTCCTGTTTGATCAGGGCATTGATACGCTGGCGTTTTGCTTCTTTTTTATCGGTCTTGCTATTGTTTTGTACTTCATCTTGTGCAAATGCGGCTGTCACAGCCATGGACAGGGAAACAAACAGGATAATTTTTTTCACGGAATAGAATATGTTGTTCAACGTAAATTTAGGCAAAAATAGTATGACATCTACCGTAGTTTATGAAGGCGCATTAAGAACAACCTGCACACATTTACGATCAGGCAACAGCTTCGAGACAGATGCTCCTGTTGATAATAATGGGAAAGGTGAAAGGTTTTCTCCAACAGACCTGATGGCTACATCACTGGCCACATGTATGATCACTGTGATGGGAATCAAGGCAAGGGCCATGGGCTTTGACCTGGATGGTGTAAAAATCGAAGTAGAAAAGATCATGAAATCCGATCCGCGCAGGGTTGGCGGAATTAACTTATTCTTTCATATACCCGATCAGCTGAAAGACCTCGATTCCAAAAACAAACAGATATTAAAAAATACTGGTAACACCTGCCCGGTACAACTCAGCCTGCATCCTGACATTGAAGTAAACGTGGATTGGGGCAGTTGGGCATAAGCAATTTTTCTACGTATTTCAACTGTTGCATTAGATTTGCGGAAGCATTAGATTTACCAGACAAATCTGACCCATGAACACTAAAAAGCTCATTTTTTTCAGGATCATCCTTTTCTGCATCATTGTAGTTATCCTGGCTTCCTGTGCCCGCGCAGTTACCCCTGGTGAAGCAGCCAGCGGAAAGTATAAAAAATGCCGCGCAGTCAGGTAGATTTTAAAATAGCATTTCCCAATGCACATTGCAGGCAATAGCGATTATCGCAATACCTGGTTTTTAATTCAATCAGGGACTGTGAATCGTATGCGTTTTTGCAAGGGATACTTAAAGATGTAAATCCTTTCACGATCGCATTGGTTTCTGCATCCACTTCTTCCAGCCATTTAATGGCTCTTGTTTTATATTTTTCTTCATTGCAGTGAAGTCCATAAGCAAATACTACGGGAACTACTGTATTGATCAGGATATTATTGATCATATCCATTCCCAGTTTTTTCTTTTTGAAAGACGTAGGTTCATCAAACCTGTAGTGATAATGCCAGTAATCATTGGCCGTTACATCAAATAAAGCCCTGAGATCATCAGCACTTTCTATTTCAATGATTTTTGAAAAAAGCCTGGTGGAAGATTGCACAATAGCTGCAAGCTGGGCCAGCCTCACGGAAGGAAAATTTCCAGGACGCATTCTTAAAAAATGCAGGGGCACCGGTACCTGCACCAGCTTCCACTTGTTTTTTAAAAACCTGTATTCTCTTTGTAGCAAGCGGGGATAATCTTCATTGAAGCTATGATCCAGCATGCCTGCCTGTCCAAACAAAATTCCCTCCACCTGCTGCATCTGGTTTTTATGCCGGGCCAAAACATTGAGCGGAATGCTCCTGGCGATGCGTTCAAAAGAATCGGCATTGACCTTCACTCCAAAATTTCGCGCCAGCAGCCACCAGAAACTTTCTTCCCAGTGCATACCATTTTCTTTCAGGCTTTTAAAAACGGCTTCTGTTTTCCGGGTCAGTCTTTCTGCCAGTAATCTTTCTTTCCAGGAATTCCAGGTAAGTTCATTTACAGAAGCAATAGCGTGCGCACAGGCAATAAGAGAAGGACTTCCCATCAAACCTGTGTAACGTTCCAGCAACATTCTTGGAACCAGTGAATACAATTCAAGTACGGGCAATGGATGATCCTGCAGGTCATGATGATACACTACATGTAAGATTACATTTTTGTAATTGGCATCTTCCTGGTGTCCATGCTGGTCCCACAAGGATGTTTTCAGGTGCAGTTCAACAGAACCTGCCAGCATGGTAGAACCTATCCTGATCCTTGCATTTAAAAAATCCGGTCCCTGGTCTTTGTTGATCATGCCGGGAGATAATATATAAAGAGGTTCCCCTTTTGTAGTACAGAGGCCGGACTGGTTAAAATATTGGAATTGCCAGATGTATTGCAACAGTTTTTCTGTCATTTAGTTTGGAAGCTTAGATTAGAATTAATTTTTATTATTTTGGGCCAAAAACTGGGCTTATGAGAACTGCACTGGTCATATGTGCAATCTTCCTGCATCTATCCGTATACTCCCAAAGCAACTGGACCGCCATCATGACCGAAGGTTCAGGAGAGCAATCCTATAATTACTTTGATGATCTCAAGGGTGTTGAAAACTTCATACTGGAACAAGCCAAAAAAAGCAAGGTCGTTAATGAAGTGGTTTATGGTAATGGCAGCTGGTATGCCGTGGCCAGCTATGTGCCAAAGCAAACTACCATCTCGTGGACATGGGATACGAAATTTCCTTCCGAATGGGTTTCCAAGCAATGGGATGAAGGAAAGCATATCACAAAGGTTACTTATGGAGATGGAAACTGGTTTGTGGTAATGACCAATAATTCCAGTTATAAATACCAGACCTGGGCCACCCGCTATACCTGGGAAGAAATAGAACAATTTATTAAAGACAAATGGAAAGAAAGCACACGTTATAATATTACGGAGCTGGCATATGCCAATGGACTATGGTTTGTGTTGCTGTCGCAGATGGATGTTTATGAAAGACAGTCCTATAAAGTGAGCCAGGATTTTCCTACCAGCTGGATCCAGGAAAAATACAATGACAAATACAATATCTCCACCATTGAAAGTGATGGACAGAAATGGTATGTTGTCATGACCCAGAAAGCAACTCAAAAAGGTGAAACGATCTTCATACCGCAGGTTGATTTTCCGCGCACCAAGATCAAAGAAGAATGGGACAAGAACCGCCGCATATCGGCACTGGTATTTCGTGATGCCAGCCAAAGCATGGAAAGCCTGTATAAGGATTATGTAAAAAAAGGTGATGACAAGCTGGATAAAAAAGAATACCTGGCAGCCATCGAATTTTATGATAAAGCACTGAATCTTAAAACTACCGATGAAGGTATTTGGAATAACAGAGCCTGGGCAAAATATCTTTCCAATTACTGCTATAGCGCCCTGAGTGATATCAATAAATCCATTGAGATCAAAAGCACGCCGTATAACAACCATACTAAAGGTGCCATCCTGAAATGCCAGAACAAATTTTCAGATGCCATTACTTATTTCAATGAAGCCCTGCGTCTTTATAAAAACCTCTATGGCAAGGTGGATAATATCCTTTACTATGCCGAC
The DNA here is from genome assembly GCA_023386045.1 of Bacteroidota bacterium. Classification (GTDB taxonomy): domain Bacteria; phylum Bacteroidota; class Bacteroidia; order Chitinophagales; family Chitinophagaceae; genus Flavisolibacter. The sequence continues at coordinate 17,511 of JAEWKK010000016.1, read as the reverse complement.
ATGGCCGATGCAAAAAAAGGCATCGGTAATTATGATGGAGCCAGGGATGATATACAGCTCGCACTTGCTATCGAACCTAACAATTATACACTAAAGAATACGCTTCGTGAACTCAATGACCTGATCGCAAAAAACAACAAGCCGGTCATTACCTGGGATTATCCTTTTGAGCCTTCCATGCAAACAATGACTTCCACAGTTTCTATCAAGGCCTGTATCAGTTCTCCGGGCACCATCAGTAGAAAGACCATCGTTGTGAACGGACAGGAATTTCAAGTGCGTGGAGAAAAAGGCCTGGGCGTTGAAAGCGATTGTAATGATTTTGTTGCACAGAATATCTCGCTTCAATCAGGAAATAATGAAGTGTATATTAAAGTGCAAACCAGTTCCGGTGCCGAAGGAATTTCTGATAAACGAAGATTTATTTATAGTCCTACCAGCACTAAAAGCAATTATTATGCTTTGATGATCGCTGTAGAAGAATATGACGACCCGGCCATCAACCCACTCAATGATCCTTCTAACAGGAATATAGGACCCGTTGCTGAATTGAGATCACTTAAAAAAGTACTGTCAACAGAATACAATTTCCCTGAATCAAACGTCAAGTTCCTGGTGAATCCCAACAAATCGGATATCATCAACAGCCTGGTGTTTTTTAATTCACTGAAAAAGGATGATCATTTCCTTCTGGTATATTCTGGTCATGGCGATACGCTGGGTAAATCAGGATTCTGGCTTCCTCGCGATGCAGTGAAGCGCCAGCGTAAAAATTATATTTCAATTGGTGAGCTTAACGATTATCTGCAAAATATCAATACCAAGCATACGCTGGTGATAGCTGATGCCTGCTTTAGCGGTATCCTTTTACAGCAGGGTCACAAAACCACCAATGAAACGGAATGCAATGTAGCCAATGAGAACAGTGGCTTTACTGCATTGACAAGTGGAGCTTTGACGCCGGTTCCCAATTCCAATCTTTTCATGAATACCCTCACCCGTTTGCTCGGCGATGCCAGTGGCTGCATGACTTCGGAGAAATTATATTTCCTGCTGAAGCAAAATATGTTAAGTCGCAGCAGTGTGCAGAACCCGCAATATGGAATGTTGCGCCTGGACCTGATGCAGTTTGGCGGTCACTTTACTTTCTATAAAAAATAAGCTCATGAAATTCCTGCATATAGTATCGCTCTTATTGATTTCATCATCCTGTTTTGCACAGGAATACTATACGGGTATTCCGGAAACGAAGGATACTTCTCTGGAGAAGATGAAGCAGAAAACAACATTGATCACTGCCAATTATAAATCACTGGGTTCTTCGGCTTCCTTAAGAAAATACTGTCCCACTCCTGGTGATCAAAGTAAGTATTCCACCTGTGCTGCCTGGTCCACCGCCTATGCAGCAAGAACCATTGTAGAAGCGCAGAAGAATGGCTGGAGGTCTGATGTGATCTCGATGAATACCTTCTCTCCCATGTTCATTTATAAATTGAACAATCCTTATGATGCGGATTGCAGCCAGGGTGCGCATCCTGCCGATCTGCTTGAACTCATGCAGCGATATGGTGTGCCACCATTAAAAGATTTTTCTGCCAATTGCCAGGTGCCAGGAAGTTCTGATTACCAGAAAGCCGCTCCTTTCAAGATCAACGCACTTCAAAAAATATTTTACATAACACCTTATGAAGGAAATATTGTTTCCTCTACCGACGTGTTGAAGATCAAAAAATCCATCAGCGAGGGAAATCCTGTTATCATTTCATTCGTTTGTCCCAGGAGTTTCTTCAGCGCTAAGGAAGTATGGCAGCCAACAGAGAGTGCGTTAACCATGAATAACTACCAGCATGGCCGTCATGCGGTTTGCGTGGTTTCATTTGATGATGACAAATACGGAGGTGCTTTTGAGATCATGAACAGCTGGGGAACGGGTTGGGGTAATGGAGGTTTTACCTGGATACCTTATGATGATTTCAGAAAGTTTACCTACGCAGCAGTTGAGATGCAAAAATTTGAAAAACAGGAAACGGTTTCCAAACTAAGTGGCACCGTCCAGATCCTGGATGTGAACAACGCGGTTATGACTGCTACAAAACAGGATGGGTATCGTTACAAACTGGATAAGGCTTTTTCAAGTGGTACGAGGTTCAAGCTGTATGTGAAGAATAATGAACCCACCAACATGTACGTCATCGGTGCTGATGCAAAAGGAAATTTTTCTCTTCTTTTCCCCTCAAAGAATTCCATCAGTCCATCATTAAACTATCCTAATTCCACTGTGGCCATTCCTTCTGAACAAACGCATATCAGGATGGATAACAATACTGGAAGGGATTATATGGTGGTCATCTACACCAAAAAAGAAGATTACGATATCGAACAGGTGATGAAGCAGTTGAAATCAGCTACTGGAAATTTTTCAGAAAAAGTGGCAGCTGTGCTGGGAAAAACCATCAAGAACAATAACATACAGTTTGAACAAAGGAAGATAGAGTTTCGTTCAACAGCTGCTGACAAAGGTGATGTTGTATTGCTGGTAGAAATCGAACATATTTAAAGTTTCAGTTTTTCAAGCGACTGCACCACCCTGCTCACCGGCAATCCCATAACGTTGTAAAAATCGCCGCTGATGCGGTAAATGCCTACCACACCTATCCATTCCTGAATGGCATATGCTCCTGCCTTATCATAAGGCTTGTATTTGTCTACATAAAACTCCAGTTGCTCCCTGGTTAACTGATGAAACTCCACATCTGTTGTATCTGCAAACTCAATGGTTTTATTTGGGCTTTTAATCACCACTGCAGTAATTACTTTATGATGACTACCACTTAGTTTTTCCAGGATTTGAATCGCATCCTCCCTGTCCCTTGGCTTTCCAATGATCTCATTTCCCAACACCACAATTGTATCAGCTGCAATCACTGTTTTATCTCCTGCCAGGTGCTGCACTGCTTCTGCTTTCTGACGGGCAATATGCAGGGCTGCTTCTTCAGGATGAAGGCCTTCGGGAAAGGATTCATCCGTATCAGTAACCATTACTTCAAAATCCACTTCCGCCCATTCAAGCAATTGTTTTCTTCTGGGAGACTGAGAAGCTAGAATGATGTTGGACATGTCAAAAATAAATTTTGAAAAAGATCATGGAAAGAATGCCACTGAACATGACCAGCTTGGTAGCATTGCTCAAGGAATGAAAATCCTTACTGTTCATGGCTTTTGATAATTGGGATAAGATATAGACCAGGGGTGCAATGATCAGCAGCAGGCTGTAAATAATAGCAATCCACCATCCGAACTGCATCACATAGAGTTGGAGAATGATCAATGCGGCGAGTAATACAATCACCCAGATGGCAGTATAGATCTTCGTAGCCCTGATGCCGGCAACAATGGGCAGGGTTCTGCAGCCATAACGGGCATCACCTTCCATGTCTTCCATATCTTTTACTGCCTCACGTATGAGTGAGCTGATAAAGGCAAAGCCTGCGTAAAGAAAAGCCGTACGAAAAAGCTTTACGGTATTTTCATCGCTACCCATGATAGCCTGTCTTGGTTCTGTGTAAACAAAAAAAAGAATGAGCACGGTCCATGCCGTTAACAATGAAATCACAACATTGCCAATGATCAATTGTCTTTTAAAAGAAGTGGAATAAAACCACAGCAGTGCCACGCAACCAAAGTTGGCGAGAACCAGGTACCATTTATGAAGGCCAACGGCAACTACGGTGGCCATGATGCCTGCAATACTTAGAACCAGGTGCCAGATGATGGCCCACCTGCGATTAATGGTCCGGGCGAAAACATTTTTCTGTGGCTTGTTGATCTGGTCAATATTCAGATCAAAATAATCATTGATGATGTAGCCTGCTGCTGCTATAAAAACCGAAGCAATGATGATCCATATTAAGGTAATGGAATAGTTATTTCCAAACAAAGGAGTATATACACAGAAATGAAAAAGTAATTGGGTAAGTGCAATAAAAAGCAGGTTGGGCCAGCGGACTAAAGTGAAAAAGGCACTGAGCAATTTCATTCCTTCAATTTATCGTGAAGATATTTCAATACTGTAGTTCCAGTGGTCGTTGAGCTTCAGTACTTTTTCAATCACATCTCTTACGCATCCATAACCGCCGTTTACTGGTGAAATATATTTACTGATTTTTTTCACTTCTATAGCAGAATCAGCAGGACAACAGGGAAGACCTGCATGTTGTAAAACCGGAATGTCCGGAAGGTCGTCGCCCATGTAAAGGATCTCATTCCATCGAACATTATTTTCAGCCATCCAGCCTTCCATGAATTTCAGTTTATCCTTCAGCCCCAGGTGTATTTCTTTAAGACCGAGGTATTGCAATCTCCGGATCACAGGTTCAGAACTACCACCAGAAATAATCAGGACCTGGTAGTTTTGTTTTACAGCCATCTGCAATGCAAGGCCATCCTTGATATTCATGGACCTGGCCTGCAGTCCATTTTCCAGCAAAAGTACCTGCCCATTCGTCAACACACCATCCACATCAAAAACAAAGGTGCTTATTCCCTGGAAGTGTTCTAGAACATTCATGAGCAGTTGATTCTATAATGAGTGATGTGAGAGCCCGTGCAGGCAGCTCAATTATTTCTGGTTATCTCTCCATTCATATACCCAGGCACTCTGGATCATTTCCAGGTGGCCTTCATTGCTTTCTTCCCTTTTACCTTCAAAATTGGGAAGCTGCAGCACCCATTCGAGGAGGTCAGTGAATCGCACGCGGTAGATCCTTCCTTCATTGAATTCATCGCCAAATTTCTCATACAGCTTCAGCGCGATGTCTTCATAATCGTTCCAGTGTATTGGGGGTTCAAAATGCGCCATAGTTTTTTTATGTGCCGTCAGCCAGGCTTTCAGCGAATATTTGTGACTTATCTGTTTCTGCTAATTTATCAAATGATTTATTCTCCCAGGAATTGTGTCTGGTCGGGCAGTGTTACTTCCACTTCACCTCCCTCACCAATCAGTACACACTGGCAACCCAGCCTGGAGTTCAGTCTAGGGTTTACTGCCCTGTCTATAAAGTCTTCTTCCCTGTCACTGAGCTCTTCCAGTTCATCTTCTCCTTTTTGCACATAAAGGTGACAGGTACTGCAGGCGCAAACACCGCCACAGTTATGGTGAAGTTCAATATCATTGGTTAAGCAAATTTCCAGCAGGCTTTGACCGGGTTCTACATCCTGCAAGGTCACTGGTTCCAGACCCGGTTGTTCAAAATTGATCTTGATCGTGTACATCGTCCTATTTCTTTTTCAATCTTCCCCATTTAATGGGGCGCTGCAAAAGTATTGCAAACGGTCTGAATCTCCCTTTCGAAATAGGAAACTTAACGGTTATGGTCAATGCTTTCGGTAAAGAGTTCGTAAAATCTGCGCATATCAGGGTGGTCTTTCAGCATATCCAGGTGTTTGCTGATGGTCTTTGTATCCTTACGCAAGGCCGGTCCTGTTTGTGAAGCCGCTGGTGACATCTCTTCCACCCTGGCTGCAGTTTCGCGGATCAATGGAAGCATCAGTTTAAAATCAATTCTCTCTTTCTTACAATAATTTTCTGTGAGTGCATAAAGATGATTCACGAAATTATTGCAGAAGACAGCAGCCAGGTGCATCTTCAATCGCATCTCATCTCCCGCTTCCACTACATGGTGTGAAATGGAACCTGCAAGTGTTTCCAACTCATGAAGTGTTGCAGGATCACTGGCATCAATGATAAAAGGAATATCCGGCAGATGCGAGGTTTCTTTTTTAAGGCTTTGAAGAGGATAGAAAACTCCAAAACGTGAAGACGATTGTTTCAGCACTTCCTTACTAACAGAGGCTGCTGTATGAACAATGGTTTTATCAGTTAGCCTTAATTCTTTCAGCACTTCAGCAATGGCCATATCTGATACGGCAAGAATATAGATGTCAGCTTCCCGGTTCACTACATTCCAGTAATTGGTGGATTCTGTATCCAGCTCATAGGCCAGTTTGCTGGCTTCCGAGCTGTCCCTTCCATATACCTGCAGGATCTGGTGGCCCGCTTCTTTTAATTTGCGCCCCAGCACAGTGGCTGTATTACCCGTTCCGATGATGACGATCTTCATAATTCTATTTTGCTGATCCAGGATTTACCTGAAGCTCCCTACTTTTTAAACTTTATACCTTAAACTTGCCAATGCGTTTGGCTCAAAGGCTGGTTTTAAACTATATCAGGACAAAATTTAAACTTCTTTCCTCCATCTCCAAAAGAAAAGCTGCGGAGAAGGCCTTTGTGCTTTTTTGCACACCACAGCAACGCAACAAAAAAGCGCTCGCTCCTGTATTTGATAAAGCAGAAAAACTTGAATTCGACCTCGAGGGAAACAAAGTGCATGGATACCGCTGGAATCATCCTGCAACAAAAAAAGCATTGATCCTGCATGGATTTGAATCCAGCATTGTCAACTTCGGACATTTTGTTGAGCCACTGATTCAAAAAGGATATGAAGTGCTCGCATTTGACGCACCTGCACATGGGCTCAGCACGGGAAAGACCATCACTGTGATCACTTATAAAAATATGATCCTGCATATTTATAAGACGTATGGTCCTATAGATGCCTTTATCTCACATTCATTCGGTGGCCTCACCTTGTCATTGGCACTGGAGGAACTGGAACAATCTCCCCAACAAAAAATTGTATTCATTGCTCCTGCTGCCGAAACAAAAACAGCTATTGATAATTTCTTCCGGCTGTTACAACTGGATCAGCAGGTAAGAAAAGAATTCGATGCACGTATCGAGCGTGAGGGAGGCAAGCTTCCGGAATGGTATTCTGTTTCCAGGATGGCGCCTCATTTTAAAGGCCAGGTGTTATTTCTCCAGGATAAAAATGATGAGCTCACTCCATTAAAGGATGTGGAACCCATCATGAGGATGAATCTGCCCAATTTCCGTTTCCTGATTTCTGAGGGTTTTGGACACAGCAGGATTTACCGGGAAAATCAATCTGTTCAGGCCATAGTTGATTTTTTATGAACTGATTTTATTTATTTTATTCCGGCAAGAAATTTTAAAGAAAGAAAGCATGCATATATATAGTTACCTGGCACTTGGCGATTCTTATACGATAGGAGAAAGTTTACCCATTCACCAGAGTTTCCCTTACCAGCTGGTGCAGTTGCTTCGCAGGAAAGAAATTTTTTTCCAGGCACCGGAAATTATTGCCAAAACAGGATGGACTACAGATGAACTGGATGCAGTGATGCGTGAATACAGCTTTCTGCCCAAGTATGACCTGGTTACGCTTCTTATTGGTGTGAACAATCAATACCGGGGTCGCGATGTGATCGAATACAAGGAACAGTTTGAAGAATTGCTTCGCCGGTCGATCGAACTGGCTAATGGAAAAAAAGAACACGTGGTTGTTGTTTCCATTCCTGATTACAGCGTTACGCCATTTGCAAAAGAAAGTGACAGGGAAAAAATTGCAGCTGAAATAGATGTTTTTAATGGAGTGAATAAAGCGCTGTCCATTCAATATAAAGTCAATTATGTTGACATCACGCCTTTGTCAAGAGAACAAAAAGAAGGAGCTTCTCAGATAGCTGCAGACGGGCTTCATCCTTCGGAAAAACAATATGCAAACTGGGCTTCCATGATTGCCGAAGTGATTGCCGCGCAAATTAAATAAGTTGTTTTCATCATCTTCCCCGAATTGTTTCCTGTAGATAAATTAATCTACTTGCCTTATACTTGCATCGTCGCAGAACCGGAAAACCGGGGAAAACCGATATGAATTTGAGCTTATGTCAAAGAATTTGTTGATCGTTGAGTCGCCTGCAAAGGCAAAGACCATTGAGAAGATTTTGGGCCCTGATTTCGAGGTCAAAAGCTGCTTTGGACATATTCGTGACCTGGAGAAAGGTGATATGGGCATTGATGTGAAGGATAATTTCAAACCACGATATATTGTACCTGATGAAAAGAAAAAAGTGGTCAGCGACCTGAAGCAGATTGCTAAAAAAAGTAAGGAAGTATGGCTGGCAACGGATGAGGACCGTGAAGGTGAAGCCATCTCCTGGCATCTTTGTGAGGTTTTGGGACTTGATCCTTCTACCACCAAGCGGATTGTTTTTCACGAGATCACCAAACCTGCCATTCAGAAAGCGGTGCAGCAGCCAAGAACAGTGGATATGAACCTGGTGAATGCACAACAGGCAAGGAGGATCCTTGATCGTATTGTAGGTTTTGAATTAAGTCCTGTTCTCTGGCGCAAGATGAGCATGAAAAACAACCTCAGCGCAGGAAGAGTGCAGAGTGTGGCGGTAAGACTGATCGTTGAAAGAGAAAGAGAGATCAATGCATTTAATGCGGTGAGTTCTTTCAGGGTTGAAGCCTGGTTTACTGCTTCTGATCATTCTGGAAAGCAGATCAGCTTCAAGGCTGAAGGACCAAAATTTCCAAAAGCTGAAAATGCATCTAAATTCCTGGAAGAGTGTGCCGGTGCAGCTTATAAAGTAAAAGATATACAGGTAAAGCCTACAAAGCGTTCTCCCTCTGCTCCATTCATTACATCTACCCTGCAGCAGGAAGCGAGCCGCAAACTGGGTTATGGCGTGAGTCGCACCATGTTGCTGGCGCAGAAGCTGTACGAGAATGGTTATATCACTTATATGCGTACGGACAGTGTAAACCTGAGTGATACTGCCATGGAAGATATCCGCAATACCATCAGCAGTTCCTATGGCGAAAGATATTTCCAGGCAAGACGCTATAAAAATAAAAGTGAATCGGCACAGGAAGCGCACGAAGCCATCAGGCCTACCTATATGTCCAATTCATCCATTGATGATCCGGAAACCAAAAGGTTGTATGAACTGATCTGGAAAAGAACCATGGCTTCTCAAATGGCCGACGCGGAATTGGAAAAGACCATTGCAAAGATCAATGTCTCTACCAATAATGCAGAACTCAGTGCTGAAGGTGAAGTCATGAAGTTCGAAGGTTTCATGAAGGTATACCGCGAAGATGTGGATGATGAGGACATGGATGGAGAAGAAACAAAAGAGGGCATGTTGCCACCACTGACCCCAGGACAGCAGCTTGGCTTCCGCGAAATGAAAGCCATCGAGCGTTTTACAAGGCCATTGCCAAGATATACAGAAGCTTCGCTGGTAAAGAAGCTGGAAGAACTCGGGATTGGAAGACCATCAACCTATGCTCCTACTATTTCTACTATTTTAAAGAGAGGTTATGTAGAAAAAAGAGATAAGGAAGGCGTGCAAAGAAGCTACAGCGTTTTTGTTTTGAAAAATGATCGCGTAGAGAAATTCTCTGAAACAGAAAATACAGGTGCAGAGAAATCAAAACTTTTTCCTACCGACCTGGGTCTGGTGGTTACAGATTTTCTTAAGCAGTATTTTGACGACATCATGGATTATGGCTTTACGGCCCGCATCGAAGAGGAATTTGATGAAGTAGCCATGGGAAAAATGCGTTGGAATAAAATGCTGGATGATTTTTACAGTCCTTTTAAAAAGGATGTTGAAAAAACAATTGAAACTGCTGAAAGAATCAAGGGTGAAAGAGAATTAGGTGCCGATCCGCAGAGCGGAAAGACTGTAGTGGCAAGAATGGGCAGATATGGACCGATGGTACAGATAGGCTCAGCAGAATCGGAAGAAAAGCCAAGGTTTGCCAGGCTGAAACAAAATCAGAGTATTGAAACCATTTCACTTGAAGAAGCACTGGATCTTTTTAAATTACCCCTGACGCTGGGTGAATACGAAGGCGCAGAAGTATCCGTTAATGTTGGGCGCTTTGGACCTTATGTGAAATTTGGTGAACAATTCATTTCCATACCTAAAGGAACAGAGCCCCTGGACCTTGACCTGGAAGCTGCCATTGAATTGATCCGTGAAAAACAGCGGGTTGATGCTCCCATTGCGGAATTCCAGGGACAGCCTGTAACAAAGGGTAAGGGAAGGTTTGGTCCTTTTATTAAATGGGGCGACCTCTATGTAAATGTTCCAAGAGCATATAATTTTGATCAGCTGTCGCAAAAAGATATTGATGAATTGATCAGCAAAAAAATTGAGAAGGAAGCCAATCGCTACATACAGCAATGGCCACAGGAAAAATTATCAATTGAAAATGGCCGCTGGGGACCCTTCATCAAATTTGGCAAAAAAATGCTGAAGCTTGGAAGAAAGGATGACGGCGAAAAATTTTCGGCTGAAGAATTAAAAACATTATCATTGGATGATGTAAAGAAAATGGTGGAAGCACAGGTGCCCGGCGCCTTCACAAAAAAGGCAGCTGCCAAAAAAGCGGCAACTAAAACTGCAGCTAAAAAATCGGCATCAAAGAAGGCAGCCACTAAGAAAGCAGCTTCAAAAAAGAAAAAATAATATTGGTGGTGATGAGGGTGTGTTGAAGATCTGCAATGCCGGCCAATGCCAAATGAATGACCAATGGAAGAATCAAAAGAAATATCGGCCTTGTTCAAACTGATTGATGATCCGGATGAGGAAGTGTTTGGTGCAGTGACCAACAAGATCGTTGGCTTTGGTAAAACCATTATTCCCAATCTCGAACATCTTTGGGAAAATACGCCTAATGAACATATTCAGGAACGCATTGAGCTGATCATTCATCGACTCCACTACACAGATCTCACTGAAGATTTCAGGCAATGGAGTCTCTCAGGTCACCACGACCTGCTGGTAGGCGCTCTGTTGGTTTCAAAATTTCAATATCCCGATCTTTCCACCAGTTCCACGCTTCTTGAAGTAGAAAAGATGCGCAGGAATATCTGGCTCGAACTCAATAATTACCTCACTCCCCTTGAACAGATCAGGATCGTTACCGGAATACTTTACAGTTATTATAATCTGAAAGGCAATGAAATAGCCTATACAGATGTGAATGAATTCCTGATTCATAAAGTGCTGGAATCAAAAAGAGGCAACCAGCTGAGTACTGGCATTCTTTACCTGATCATCTGCGACCTGCTGGATATACCTGTTAAAGCCATAGGTATTCCCAAACAGTTTGTTCTTGCTTATTTCAAGACAGGTTATAGTGATGAATCATCAACCGATTTTCAAAGCAAGATCGAATTTTTCATTGATCCTTCCAGTGGTATGGTGTTTACGCAAAGAGATGTGGACAGCTATTTCAAAAGAATTTCTGTTCCACCTGTACCTTCTTATTTCAAACCTTTATCCAACAAGAGAGTTATTCAGCACCTGCTTGAAGAAACAGCCAAATGCTTTGATAACGAAAAAGACCAGTATAAAAAAGAAGAACTCATTGCCCTGGCCAGCCTCCTCGATCAATAACAACTTCTATCACTAAAATCGCATTTCTTAATTTCATGGGATGGAACTCATTACATGGAATGATTTTGAAAAAATAGAAATGCGGGTTGGAACAATCATCGAAGCCCGTGAATTTCCAAAGGCAAAAAAACCTGCTTACCAGCTGCGAATAGATTTCGGCGAGCAGGGAATCAAAAATTCATCAGCACAGATCACGAAATTCTATTCCACAGAAAGCCTGGTGGGTCAACAGGTAATTGCGGTGATCAATTTTCCTCCTAAAAAGATCGTTGATTTTATTTCCGAATGTCTTGTACTGGGAGTATATGACAGGAATGGTGACGTGGTTTTATTAGCACCGAGACATGAGGTGGATAATGGATGCAGGGTCGGCTAATCACAGATATCACTGATTCTGGATCACAGATTATTTTTTGGGATCACAGATTACACAGATTTCACAGATGATCAAGAAATGTATTTCATTGTAAAGATTAAGATTGCCGCTTCTGGATCGGTTTTGTTTTCCAGAGTCAACCATAGATTAGAGATTGATTATCGATCGCAGATTATTTTTAGAATCACAGATTAGATTTCCCAATTGATTACTTCCTAAGTTGGTTACTCAATACAATTCCTAATTTCCATTACACATAAATGAACAATCAATGTTCAAAGACCAATGCCATAGGTTACCGGCCATCTAGCTCTCATTGCTATGAACCATGAACTATATGCTATGAACCATCTGCCATAAGCCATCTGCCATCTGCCATGAACCATGAACTATGACCTATGAACTAAACTCCCCACTACCACTCAATCGGCCTGTAATCCTTAAACAAATTAATCGTGGTGGCTTCTGCTAATTTCCTGTATTGTGTCCAGTTGTTGGCATAAAACCGGTTGATCCTGGCAACAGCTTCTTTGATCAGATCCTCAGCATTTTTTACCAGCGTTTCTTCCTGTGGTCCGGGAGCCAGGCTTTTTCCCGTGATATAGGTTTGTGCGGTTTGCATGGTGTTTAAAACGGTAACCTGTGGTGGTCTTGACAGTCCCTGTCTTTCAGAAGTTTTTCCACTTACAAACTCACGCAGCACCCTGATGGAATCCTGCATGGCTGTAGTTTGTTTTCTTAATGAATCAATCTCCTTTCCCTGCAATCCACGTAATTGTGCCTGCATTTTAGTAAGCACTTCTTCCGATTCATTCAAACGGTCTAGTCCTGTTACCAGCTTGTCTGAAGATAAACGAAGCCTGTCCAGTAATTTTCTTTGGGCCAGTTTTACTGCTTCTGTTTTATTCAGTCTTGGATCTTCTCTAACCACAACTGTAGTTGAATCACTCTGATTGCCATAGTTCAGTACAACCTTGTATTTTCCAGGTAAAACCTGCAATCCTCCTGGTTCTCCGCCACCAGCGAATCTTCCTCCCCTGGCTGTAGAGGGCTGCCTGAATCCTCTTTCTTCCATGCCCCACCATTGCCTGTTCAATCCTTCAGCAGCTTTCCATTTCAGGATACGAATGTTCTCATTCTTTTCATTGTAAATGCGCACCTGGAGTGAATCATTGGTTTTTATTGCACCTGGCTTGATAAAATAACTGATAGAAGCGCCTCGCCTGCGGTTCTCGGCATCCCACAATCCATAGGTACTCCAGTCGTAACCCGGCGCCTGCTTGTATGCGGCCTGGAAAGCATCAGGAGCATCGAACACAGTAATCGTTTTATTGAATTGCTTTCCATTGTTATTCGCCATCTTCCTGAGTGAACGGATATCATCCATTACCCAGAGCGCCCTGCCGAATGTGGCAATCACAAGGTCTGCTTCTCTCTCCTGCTCTACCATGTCAAAAATGGAAACAGCAGGAAAGTTTTCATTCTGCCAATGCAAAAATGAATTGCCATTGTCAAAGCTTACCCATAATCCATGTTCTGTACCTGCAAAGACTAGATTGGATTCTACGGGATCCTGCAAAACACAAAGCGCATAGCCTTCAATGTTTTTATTTGCAAGCATATTATTCCAGGTTTTGCCATAATCCTTTGTGCGGAAGATATAAGGTTTAAAATCTCCACGACGGTAATCATTCACTACAACAAATGCTTCTCCGCCATTATGCCTGGAGGCACGTATCTGAGGGATCCAGGCCCCATTAGGCATACCAGGTATCTTTCCTTTGAAATTGGTCCAGGTCTTACCTCCATCTCTTGTCAGTTGCACATTACCGTCATCTGTTCCAACCCATATAACACCTTCTTCCACTGCAGAAGGCTCAATAGAAAGAATAGTGCAATGGTTTTCCGCGCCTGTGATATCCAGTGTCAATCCTCCATTCTCCGACTGGTCGATCTTCACAGGGTCATTAGTTGTTAGATCAGGTGAAATGATCTGCCAGCTGGCACCCTTATCACTACTTTTATGTACAAACTGGCTTCCGTAATAAATCACATTATGATGAAAAGGATCCTGCGCAATGGCTGCATTCCAGTTGAATCTTAATTTGGTAACCGTATCCATAGGTGGTGGTTTCAGATACCATCTTTCTCCTGTTTTATAATTCACTTTTCCCAGGCTGCCCCCCTGACTCATGGAATAGATCCATTCTGAATGATCAGGATCCGGCATTGCATCAAAACCATCGCCTCCACCTACATTGTTCCAATAATAATTTCGAATGCCTCCATTGATCCAGGTATAGGCAGGTCCGTGCCAGGTACCGTTGTCCTGCATGCCTCCCATTACGTTGTAAGGAATTTCCTGGTCAACATTAATGTGATAGAATTGTCCGACAGGAATGTTCTCATTAAAATTCCAGCTGCGTCCACGGTCTCTTGAAATTCCAATACCTCCATCATTGCCATCGAGAATAAAATCAGGGTTTCCCGGATGTATCCACCAGGCATGATGATCGGGATGTATACCAGAATAGGGCAATAAGGTTTTGAATGATTTGCCACCATCTTCGCTTACTTCAACGATATCGTGTATACTGTAAATACGGTTTTCGTTTTTAGGATCCACTGCTATATCCTGGAAATAAAATGGCCTGTTGGTAACGATGGCCGGTTCCGACGTTACCAGTTCCCATTTGAATCCGCCATCATCGCTTTTATACAGACCATTCTTTGTGGCTTCTACCATGGCATAAACCCTTGTGGGCATGCTTCTCGCAAATGAGATACCGATGCGACCCATATTTCCTGCGGGCAGTCCATCATCCTTTCCTAACTTTTTCCAGTTGCGTCCTCCGTCTAACGTCAGGTACATGCCACTTCCAGGACCACCGCTTTTAAAGCTCCATGGTGTGCGACGATGCTGCCACATGTTTGCGATGAGTTTATTGGGATTGGAAGGATCCATGACAAGATCCGCACAACCAGATGTATCATTCGTATAAAGTATCCTGTTCCAGGTGATTCCACCATCAGTGGTTTTAAAAACACCGCGCTCCGGATGTTCTGCATAGGGATTGCCAATTGCAGCCACATATACAGTTTCGGGATTAACAGGATCTATGATGATGCGGTGAAGATTCCTTGTTTTTTCAAGACCCATTCTCTTCCAGCTTTTACCCCCGTCCATGCTTTTATAAATGCCCTCACCGAGGTTGATGGAATTACGTGGGTTGCCCTCACCAGTTCCTGCCCAGATTATACTTGGATTGCTTTGCTGAATGGCAATAGAACCAATATTTAGTGTGGGCTGTTCATCAAAAACCGGAGTCCAGGATGCTCCTGCATTGGTGGTTTTCCATACACCACCTGAAGCAGCACCTATATACCAGGTATCAGGATCATTAATGACAGCATCAATTGCCGTGATGCGGCCACTCATCCCCGCGGGACCGATGTTCCGGAGTTTTAATGCTTTCAGCTGGTCAACCGTAATATTTTGTGCGTGTAGCAGGAAACAGGAAAAAGTGAAGAAGAATGCAGTCAGGATTAGTCTCATGCGGTTTGTTTTAACGGTACTAAACTTACTGATAAGTTGCACTGTGGCAAAATGGATTATAGGAACGGCTGCCTTATCTTGCGGCAAATTTTTGATTATGAAAAAACTACTGACTGTTTTATTCCTGGCTGGCCTTTCATTAGGTATAAAAGCTCAGGAAAAATATGTAGAAGTGGTGGTTACAGATACAATGATGGTTGAACCACAGGAATGGAGTATCATGCTTTCCATACAGCCTTCGTATGATTATGCGGTAGATAGCGTAGCGATCATTGATACCATGCCTATCTCACAATCTCCAATTAAAGAACCTTCGATCAAAGTGGGCACTACTACTATTCAGCAACTGCAGGACCTGGCAAAAAAGCATGGCGCCATGTTGCCAGGTGAATCCGGTACCAGTTATTCTGTAATCAGTCGAAATCCTTACCAGTCTGAAATATTGGTCGTGAATTTCAGGAACAGGAAAAAGATGGATGCTTTTTTCAAAGACCTCAGTACTTATAAAGATGTAACTGGAAAGATCATCAAGAGCAACCATTCACAATTGCAGCCTTTTCAACAGGCTCTTGAAATAAAACTGATCACTGCTGCAAAGCAGAAAGCATCAAGACTGGCTACATTAAATAATAAAAAGCTGGGTGATATCCTGGTAATATCCGAGGTGGCGGAATCAGAAATGGGTTCATTCAGAACCTTCCTGGAAGAACTGGTAAAATCTTCTGAAGGTGGCAGAGGAGTGGAATGGATGCCGCAGGACAAGATCAGAATTGAAAAATCATTAAAACTGCGTTTCGCTTTATTATAGCAGACAAATTACCCATGATGAAGAAGTTCTTCTTAGCTTGTTCTATTGTATTAATGGCTGGATCTGTTATTGCGCAGGACAAAAGAGCACAGTATCCAAAAATTCTTTCGAACGCTTATTTTGGGTTAGACGTAGGGTATATTAATTATCCCTTTGCCAACAAACATCTGAATGCGGGATATTCTGCAGAATCTGTAAATATTCCGCAACCAGCAGTGCGACTCACCTTGTTTGGCTATCGTTTTAATGAACATCTTTCGGCACGGATCACTTATATGAGACCTACCAACTGGGTGGAATACAGGAATGTGAATGGTGATCTGGCCAGGCATTCGGTATGGATGAATTTCGGAGGACTAACAGTTAAAGCTCAAACCCCAATTGTAAAAAAGCTTTCTGTATATGGCGAAGCAGGTTTGGGACTGATTACCAGGAGTGGTTTTAAAATCAATGATCAGTGGGCGATAGATGATGCAGGTTATGCAAGCGTGTTGCTGGGTGGCGGACTTCAGTACAACCTGAATAAGAAATGGGGCCTTGTGGCAGCAGCAACCTATTCACCCGAACACAAGAAATCCAACCAGCCTCATACCCTTTTTTATACCGGAGGATTTGTTTACAACATGCAGCCCTTAAGCGAGGAGAAAGTAAAAAACAATGCAGGGGCTTATCATTTTCCGAAACGTACTTTACAACTGGCATATACAACTAATGCCTTAGGTTATGGTGTGAATGATGCCGTTTCAGAAGGACCGGTTCCTATTTTCTGGGGTGGTGATGTGATCATCAAAAATGGATTTGCAATCAACTACCAGCAGAATATATTTCATACGCGAAAAGTATTTTCGCTTGACTGGGGAACCAGCCTTGGTTACTGGAGGACAAGAAATAACCAGACGTTTTATTCTTTCTCCCTCTATCCCCTCCTTCGCTTTACTGTGCTCCGCACAAAACCATTAGATCTTTACTTGTACTACTCAGTTGCCGGTCCGAGTTTTTTATCTAAAAGATTTATCGACTGGAGAGATACGGGAAGAAAATTCACCTTCAGGGATTTTATGGGAGCAGGAGCTTATTTTGGAAAAAACAGGAAGCTGAATGCCGAGATCAACATAGGTCATTTCTCCAATGGCAATGTTTATCCCGAAAACCCTGGAGTTAAGATTCCTTTGTCATTTACTTTGGGAATGGCGTGGTAGGGGGTTCGTAGTTCATGGTTTCCACCTTCGCTGCTTTGCAGCTCCGGCGGACAAGGCATAGTTCATGGTTCATAGTTCATGGTTCATAGTTCATGGAATATGGCATTGTAAGTGCCTAAAATACGTTGACCGTTTTTTTAACTCCTGTTGATTTAGTTTTTGTACTCTTTGGCAATGGATAATTTTTCTGATTCTGTTCAATAGTGGTAGTAAAGTTGCAAAAATTATCTAT
>JAEWKK010000013.1 GCA_023386045.1 Bacteroidota bacterium | reverse complement strand
CAAATACCTGGCTGAAGAAAAAATGTTGGATCGCTTAACTTTAGAATCAGACAGTAATATCCTAACCCTATAAAACTAAATAAAGAAAATCCTTTAACTGTCAGATGAAGTAGTGACGATTACATTTTATTTTATTGTCCACTATAAATCTTTACCAGTTCATAGTTCACGTGAACTGCTAAATCTGAACTACTAAACTATCTAAAGCATCTAAACCCTCTAAAGCATCTAAACTCTCTAAACCCTCTAAAGCATCTAAACTCTCTAAACCATCTAAACCTTCTAAACTTTCTAAACCCTCTAAACTTCACCCCACCACACCCTAATCTCCCCACCATTATCTTTGCGCAGCTTATGGACATCAGTTGTAGTGATTCGGAATTGAAGATCTTTAAAAAAGTAGGTGAGGCTGCCGCTTCGCTGGGATTCCCCTGTTTTCTTGTGGGAGGATTTGTGCGCGATAAAATCCTTGGCAGATCCACCAAGGATGCCGATTTTGTTTGTGTGGGTAATGGCCTCCAACTGGCTGAAGCCGTGTCGAAACTTTTCAGGCCTCATCCAAAGGTGAGTTATTTTAAAACCTTTGGGACAGCCCAGTTCAAAATGCCAGATGGCTTTGACCTGGAATTTGTAGGGGCAAGAAAAGAGAGTTACCAGAGTCATACACGAAAACCGGATGTCGAGCCAGGTAATATTGAGGACGATCAGAAAAGAAGGGACTTTACGATCAATGCGCTTGCGATCAGTTTGAACAAAGAAGATTTTGGAAAATTAATAGATCCTTTTGGCGGACTGAATGACCTGAAGCAGGAATTGATCCGGACACCGCAGGAGCCTGCAAAAACTTTCAGCGATGATCCTTTAAGAATGATGCGTGCCATCAGGTTTGCCACCCAATTGAAATTTCATATTCATCCCGAAACGCTGAGGGCCATCAGGGAAAACGCTGAAAGGATCAGGATCATTTCAAAAGAAAGGATCACGGATGAATTGAATAAGATCATACTGAGCGAAAAGCCATCTATAGGATTTAAGCATTTGTACGATACCGGACTTCTTCAGTTCATTTTTCCAAAGATGGTGGATCTTGCCGGCGCAGAGTTCGTGGATGGAAAGGGACACAAGGATAACTTCTATCACACCTTGCAGGTATTGGATAATCTTGCTGATCGCTCACCCGACCTGTGGTTGCGCTGGGCAGCCATCCTGCATGATATAGGAAAGCCCGCTACAAAAAGATTTGAAGAGGGCCATGGCTGGACCTTTCATGGTCATGAAGTGGTGGGAGGCAGAATGGTGCCCAAAATTTTTGACCAGCTGAAACTCCCCTTGGGGGAACCCATGAAATATGTAAAGAAGCTGGTAGAATTACACCTTCGGCCCATTTCACTTACTAAGGAAAATATTACCGATTCTGCCATAAGACGTTTACTTTTTGATGCTGGTGATCAGTTTGATGACCTGATGTTACTCTGTGAAAGTGACATCACCTCAAAAAACAAATTGAAAGTGAAACGTTACCTCGAAAATTTCGAAATGGTGAGGGAGCGGTGCAGGGAAGTGGAGGAAAATGATCACATCCGCAACTGGCAACCACCCATTACAGGTGAGGTCATTATGAAAACATTCGGTATTCCGCCTTCGAAGCCTGTCGGTATTATCAAGGACGCCATTAAAGATGCCATCCTGGATGGTCAGATCCCCAATGATTACGAAGCCGCTTTCCGCTTCATGCTGGAAAAAGGAAAAGACTGCGGCCTGAGTCCTGTTGGCTAAAGCGATTTAATTATATTTGACGATTATTGAATTTGAAAACCAATCCATGGCCATCCTGAAATTCAGAATTTATTTGGAAGAAGATGACAGTGTTTACCGTGACATTGCCATCAGGCATAGTCAGAGCTTTTTTGACATGCATGAAGTGATCTTAAAGGCTTACGAGTTTGATTCGAAACACCAGGCAACTTTTTACCGCAGCAATGATAATTGGCAAAGAGGAAGGGAGATCTCTCTTGAACAATACGACAAGCCTTATAAGGCCACTCCTTTGTTAATGAAGGAAACCACCATTGGATCAGAGATCAAAGACCCCAATCAGAAATTCATTTACGTTTATGATTTCAACAAACTATGGACCTTTCTGGTAGAACTCATCAATGTTACCAAGGAAGAAAACCCCAAACTTACTTATCCAACCATGATACGTAAGGAAGGCATAGCTCCCAGTCAGTACGGTACCAAAAGTCTTTTGGGAGAACGCTTTGCTGATGTGGAAGAAAAATATGATCTCACTAAAGGAGCAGAAGGCTTTGGTGAAGAAGGAGAGGAAGGCGCTTCGGGTGGAGAAGATTTTGGTGGTGCAGCTGAAGAAAGCAATGAAGATTATTGAGTCAATTAACCGATACAATGAAAAACCCTGTGATGCAGGGTTTTTTCTTTTATTTGATCATGGCAGATAAAAAAAAGGTCATCATTATTGCGGGACCAACAGCGGTAGGAAAAACTGCTGTTGCCATTCATCTTGCCCTGCAACTTGGAACTGAGATCATTTCAGCTGACAGCAGGCAGTGTTATCGTGAATTGAAGATAGGAGTGGCAAGGCCTTCTGATGAAGAATTGAAAATGGTTCCTCATCATTTTATTGCGACCCATTCCATACATCAAAAACTTACTGCTGCCAGTTTTGAAGATTATGCCCTTCAAAAAACTTCGGAATTGTTTCAGGATCATGATACCATTGTGATGGTGGGAGGTACAGGTTTGTATATAAAAGCATTTTGCGAAGGCTTGGATCCTATACCAGAAGTACCAGAAGAGATCAGAAATCAAATTATTGCTGAATACGAAGAGAAGGGACTGGAATGGCTTCAACAGGAAGTGCTTCTTGCAGATCCGGAATTTTATAAAGTTGCAGAGGTCAGCAATCCCCACCGCTTAATGCGTGCATTGGAAGTTATCAAAGCTACGGGCAGGCCCATTCTGGATTACAGAAAAGGGCATAAGGCCCAAAGAGATTTCGAAGTAATAAAGATTGCATTGGAACTTCCCAGGGAAATTTTGCATGCGCAAATCAATAAAAGAGTGGACCAGATGATGTCCATGGGACTTTTGGATGAAGTACGTTCTTTATTTTCCTTTCGTCATCTCAATGCATTGCAAACAGTAGGCTATAAAGAATTATTCAATTACCTCGAAAGAAAAACGAGTCTGGATGAGGCTGTGGATGAGATTAAAAAAAATACAAGGCAATATGCCAAGAGACAAATGACCTGGTTTAAAAAAGATCTTTCTTATAGATGGTTTTCACCGGACGCGGCCTATAACTTAGGCGAAAATTTACTCACAAATTTGCATTTGTGATTTTTGCCATCTATGTTTGCCGCACAAATAAAACACTTATGAAAAAGGCAATCTTAGCGCTCTCGATGTTAGTGGTTCTTGCATCCTGCAAAAAAGACAAGAACGACGAACAAATTACACCAACAAAAGAAAACCTGACCGGTTCTTATAAAATGACAGCGGCTACTTTGGCATCTGGTGGTACCAGCGTGGATATCTTCAACAACCCTACCTTCTTTGAAGCTTGTGACAGGGATGATATTTATAAGCTGAATGCAGACCTTACTTATGAAATTGTAGATGCCGGAATGGTTTGCAATCCTGACAACAATTACACTGGTGGAACATGGTCATTGGTAAGCACTACCTCTATCAATATTGATGGTGATGTTTATACGATCAAATCATGGAACGGCAAAACCCTGGTTGGTGAATTTAACGATGGCTCTGGCCTTTCAGGTACAGTTACTTATGTGAAGCAATAAGTTTCAAACGATAATTTTTTAAGGCCGTCCTTTATGGGCGGTTTTTTTTGTATTTAAGCCCTACCTTATTACAGCTTTTTGTAATGACAAGGTTTTTACTCTCAAAATCTTAATTTAGGGAAAGGTTATTTTAGAAATTTGAACAAAGCTTTTATGTTTGTTATCAAAATCAAAGCAGTGAAAAATATTCTTTTCTTATTAGGAATGGTGTTACTGGTGGTTTCCTGCAAGAAGGAGGAAAAGGATAATTCTATAACACCCACAAAAGAAAACCTGGTAGGGACTTATAAAATCACTGCTGCTACACTGGCTGCAGGTGGAAGTGTGGTTGATGTTTATAACAATGAAGCCTACGTTAAAGCCTGCCAGCGCGATGATATTTATAAACTCAATGCTGATAATTCATTGATCGTGATCGATACTGGACTGGTATGTTCTCCTACCAATGACCTTGTCAGCACCTGGTCGCTCATCAATTATTTCCAGATCAAGCTGGATGGGAAAATTTATACCATCAACTACTGGGATGGAAATAAACTGGTTGGTGATTATCTCGACAATGGTCTGAAAGCCACGGTTACCTATACCAGGCAATAGTTTTACTTTTAGAATCGATTCAATTACCGGTTTTTTTGCTGCCTATTTAATTACTAATATGTGTCAGCCTGGATGCTAATGCGTATCATTGATCTGTTCCTTAGCCTTTTTTAATCTTGCAGTTTACATCAAACAGCTATCATCATGAAAAATGCTTTGATGTGCCTGCTCGTGCTGGCTGCAATGGCTTCACATGGCCAAAGTTTTTCTGCTACTGATCATCCCAAACTTTCTATACAAACTGCCCAATCGGGAAACTGGACTGATGCCAATACCTGGGCTGGTGGTTCTATTCCAGGTGCTGCTGATGATGTGGTGATTCTTTCAGGTCACCTGGTAAATATCAATGCTTCGGTTGCAGTCCAAAATATTCAGGTAAATGCCGGTGGAGGCTTGCAATTAATTACAGCGGACACCATGAGAGTAGGTAATACGGGTGGTGGAAGTTCTTTATTACAGGTAGAAGGTAGCCTGGATATTTCTAATGGTTTGCTGGAATTGAATGGCCAGCTTTTATGCATGGCCAATGCAGTGTTTATAATGAATGGTGGACTGCTTCGTATTGATGGTAATAATGGAACTGTCATCGGTAGTATTCCTAATGGAAATGATATAGTGAAATTCAGTGCAGGAATGCAGGATTTTCAATTTACAGGAGGCATGATGAATATAGTGGATCCTCCCTTTGGTAACAGTGGAAAAACGCTGAACAGCGCTTATGATTTTGGCCCGCAAAGCACGCTCAGGCTGGGCGATTCTCTTGGTTCCAATGCCGGTGCTACCAGTTTTAGTTTTGGAGCATTTTTGCCCTCACAGATCGGGCATCTTTCTATTTATTATTGCCAGGGCTCTGGCATTTCTCATTTCTTCAAATTAATGCACCCGTTAACCGTAAAAGGAAATTGCACTCTTGAAAAAGGTAATTACATACAGCCGGATTTCTGGGGTCAGTCATCATGTATGTTAAGAGCACCCCTTTTCATTGAAGGTAATTTGCATATTTCCAACAGCATGACACTGGGAGTAATGGACACTACCATTGTAGCAACCAGTCTTCGGGTGCTTGGGGATTTTGAAATTGATCCTGCCATTGCATTCAGGACGATTTCTTCATCATCAATGAGCGTTAATGGAGATATCATCAATAATGGAAATTTCGAAATTCCCAATCTGTACATGGCTTATGATTTTGATCTTGTACCATCCTCACATCCTCAATTTTTAAAGGGGAATGGACATTACTTCGAATATCCATCAGGAAACCTCGTTATCAATAATTCCAGTACTGGAAGTGTAACCATTCATTCTGATTACAATAATTCGGGTGATTCAATGGTTCATTTGCGATCAATCCAGTTTGTAGAAGGAAAACTTTATGCGGGAAATAAAAGAGTAGATCTGCAATGGAATATGACTGGAGGTTCCCCTGGGAAATACCTGGTACTGGATAGTGCCGGTAAACTAATAAATGGAGGTTCTGCAGTTCATGCGTATATAGGAACAGAAGAATTTTATAACCCTGTTTCCATTAATGAATTTTCGGGAAATAATAAATATAGTATAGAGCTACACCCGGGTTCCATAGTCCAGGCCGCGACTTCCGGAATTGGAATGCAATGGGAAATTTCACTGGTTCAGGGACAATCATTTCCAATCAATATCAGCTTCCAGTGGCAGGGAATACAGGAAGAAAATGGCTTCACAAGGAATGCCTGCTATGTTTCCAGATACAATGGAGCTGTATGGCAAAAAATAAGTGCGATTCAATCATCTTCCGGCAGTGATCCCTACCAGGTAAGTGTAAGCGGTCTTACAGAACTCTCACGTTTTACCATACAGAGCGGAGGCATATTGCCGGTGCACCTGGTAAGCTTTACTGCCGGATTGGATAATGAAAATGTATTGCTGAAATGGACCTCTGTGGATGAAATAAATTTTGCGCAATATGAACTCGAACGAAGAACATCTGAAACAAAATTTATTCCTATAGCAATTATTCCAGCAAGGCAGGAAGAAGGAAACATGAATTATTCATACCTGGACAGGCCAGTATATAAAGGAGAAGTTTTTTACAGGCTTAAAATGATAGACAGGGATGGAACTTTTGCTTACAGTCCAATAGTAAGAGTGGAAATTCCTGCTGTTTCCATCATGCTTTTTCCTAATCCTGTAAAAGGAATACTGCATGTGCAGGGTCTTGCTGATTATGAATGGTTGACCATAACCGATATGAATGGTAGGATCCTGATAAGAAGATCTATAGGCAACAGCCAGCAAAACATAGATTTGAGTCAACAGCCAGCAGGAATATATCAATTGAACTTATCAGGTAAAAATCGCTCCCGAAGCCTATTGTTCATGAAAGAATAGGGAAGCAGTAGATCGATTATCTTTTTAATTGTATCCATACAGGTGCATGGTCACTTGTTTTTTCCCAGCCACGTACATGATGATCAACACCTGCAGCCTTCAGTCGATTAGCAATAGCAGGATTTAATAAGAAATGGTCAATGCGCAAACCCGCATTACGTCCGTAGGCATTTCTGAAATAATCCCAGAAAGTATAGATGGTTTGGTCTGGATATAATTTCCTGATGGCATCTGTCCATCCCTGTTTCAATAGTTTTTGGAATGCTTCTCTTACTTCAGGTCGAAAAAGTGCATCATCCACCCATCGCTCTGGTTTGTATACATCCTTTTCTGTTGGCATCACATTAAAATCACCAGTGAGTATCACAGGTTGATCAGACTTTACAAGATCAGCTGCATGCCTGTTCAATCGTTCGAACCATTTTAGTTTGTAGTCGAATTTGGGGCCCGGTGCAGGATTCCCATTGGGCAGATAGAGGCAACCGATCTGTAATCCATTGATTGTTGCTTCAATGTATCGGCTGTGCTCATCTTCTGGATCGCCTGGCAGGGCACGACGCACTTCCTTAGGTAATTCCAATCTTGAAAGAATGGCTACTCCATTCCAGCTTTTCTGACCATGCCAGATGGCATGATAACCGGCATTGGTAATGGCTTCTTCCGGAAATTTCTCCTGTGGAGCTTTTAATTCCTGCAAACAAACTACATCAGGACTTTCTTCTTTCAGCCATCGAAGTAATACTGGAAGCCGGCCATTGACACCATTAACATTGTAGGTAGCAATCTTCATTTCAAATGATTGGGGTGAAGCAAATCAATGCCTAATAAAAGTATCGATTATTCACTGACCATATCATCATCTCCAATTTTTTATTCAGGATTATTATTTGAAGATTTTTTCTTCTTAAACAGATCATTGACGGTGTTCTTGATAGTAGCCTCTGCTTTCTTTTTTGTTTCCTGCAATGGTGCTTCTTTTTTACTACCTGAATCGCCTGCCAGGAACTGCTTTTTGAATTCACCTTTCAGATCGTCTGCCAGTTGCTTTTTTACGTTATTGGCAGAGTCCCGGATAGTTTGTTTGGTGCTGTCCATTTTTGCCCTGGCGAAATCTGTAGCCTGCTGTTTCAGTTCTTTGGTCATATCACCTGCAGATTCTTTCAGATTGGTGCTGACAGAAGGCTGGCTAATGTTTCCGCCCATTTTAATCGATAGATTCACTGTTTCGCCCATTTGTACTGGCAGACCTTTACCAGATGCTTCTGAAGCCAGGTTGTTGACCAGTGAATTTCCTTTTTCGCCCAGGTATTTTCGTGGGAGCTTCATTTGAATGATGTAGTCAAGACTCTGGTCAAAGCCATGCATACCGCCAATCTGCATGTCAATGTCTTTTACTTTAACAGGGAAGGGTTTGATCAGTACTTTTCCATTGGTGAATTCTATATAGTTCTTTACATCCTTCATGGTTATTTCTTTCAGTTCATTTACCTGTAAAGTACTGGCAAGCGTTTCAAGAGGTTTGAACTTTTTCAGTGCTCCTTCAATCAACAGCATGTTTCCACTGCCCGTAAGAGAATTGAGGTCGGGCATCATATCGCCACCCAGCTTTCCTGTTAATGATAATTTGGAACTGATCTTCCCTGCGAGGTATTGTCCAACAGGTGCCAGCTTCTGCACGGTATTGTAAGCGTTGAAAGCTTTTTGGATATCGATGTTTTGTACATCATAGGTTAAGGCTATTCCTGGCTGCATTTTATTTTCTTTAGTGGAATAGGTTCCGGATAGAGCAATAGTTCCATCTAATGCCTCCATGGCCATATTCTGTAATTGAACTGTTTCATTTTTTACAACCAGTGTTCCTCTAACATTTTTGTAATCCACCTTATCATATTTTACCTGACCTGCTTTTGCATCAAGGATAAAGCTGATATTGGCCGGTACCTGGAAAGGTTGTGCTGATGCAGTTGCAGTACTTGTTGATGTATCAGTTCCCATCCATTCATTGAGATTGATCTTATCTGCCGCGAGATTCAATCTTCCTTCCAGTAACTGGTCTTTCATCACATATCCCAATAAATTATTGAGAAGACCAGATGCTGAAAGATGAGTGCCCATCATCTCAGCTTCCATGTTGTTTAATTTTACATTTGATGGAGTGAAATCAAGTTCTGTTTTACTGATGTTTACGCCACCAGGATAATCTTTCGATACATACTTCATATTATCCAGATTGACTCTTCCTGCAAGATGTATCTTTTCGTAATCCTGATGGTCTATGGCAGTTTTATTACCTGAAAAACTGAGATCTGTTTGTAAATTTCCGGTAACACTGGTTCCGGGATCAAGCTCCATAAATTGTTTGATATTGTCCAGGGTAAACCTTCCTTTTAAGTTTCCTGAGAATTCCATGGAACTAACAGGCCTGCTTAACAGCAAGTTGAAATCAAGAGGGTCCTTGCCCAATTCAATGTGAGCTTCAGAAATTTTGATGGTGGTATTATCTGCAACGCCTCCACTGTTTTCCAGGTTGATGCTAAGGTTTCCATTTTGTACAGGCTGTGGCAGGGAAGAAGAAGCATAGAAAAGCTTTCGAATTTCAAGAAAACCTCCTGCGTTGAAATTTCCTTCCTGTTCTTGTAGAGCAGAAAGATTGCCTTTAGCGAATATGTCAGCTGATAGGAGACCTGACAAACTGGTTCCCTTTTCCAGTTTTATAAACTGACTGATGTTGGCGAGATCAATCCTTCCTTTTAAAAACGCATCAACATATTTTGAAGTTTCTGGATTTCTGAATAAAACACGTAAATCAAAAGGTTCATTGTCCATTTCGAAGTGTCCCTTTGGAATATCCACTACCAGGTGATCATTTAATCCGTCCGGGTTATGGACGTTCATCGATAGCTGAATATTTTTTACTGGTTTTGGCAAATCGGGATATTGAAAGGATCCATCTTTTACTTCAAGGTTAACCTGGTAGGCAGGCATCTTTTGAGAACTGTAGCTTCCTTTCACAAAACCCTGCAGACTGGCCTTCCCACTGGATTTCAGATCGCTGAAATCTTTCTGATAAATCACAGGTATAAGAGAAAGAATATCCCTGAATTCATTGGAAGGTGTTTTGAATTTGATGTCCATGTCATAGGTGCTGTCATTGGTCAGCTGGAAAAAACCTGCAGCGGAAAGTTTCAGGTTATTGACCATGATATCTTCTGTTGAGAATTCATAACGGCTATTGCTGTTGTTCACTGAGATATCACCATTAATATTAGTTTTAACCTGGGCCAAATAAGGAATGCCTTCATAAACAAAATTTACACTGCCTGCATTTGTTGATGTAGCCAGCGTAAATATTTCAGAACTAAGGTCGCCACTTCCTTCATGGTTTAAGTCAACAAGTTCAGCACTCATCAGGCTGGCTTCGTCTTTATAAAGAATATAACCATTGCGGATTGAGTATTTCTCGAGGTTGAGTTTGAAGCCGCCGTCAGACTTTTCTTCTTTTGAATAAGAAGTGGAATCTGTTTTCATGATGTCCCAGTTGGCTTTACCTTCCTTATTGACGAGAGCATGAATCCTGGGCTGGTTCAGGTGAATACCATAGATCTTCATGTCATTGGCATCAAAAAGACTTAATAAATTAACCGAAGCATCAATAGACGAAGCAGAGATCAGCGTGTCTTTTTCAAATTCTTTGATCCCGGCAACATAGAGATTTTCCAGCTTTACCGAAAGCTTTGGGAAACTTCTGAGCAGGGAAATGTTTACGTCTTCAAAATCAACCCTGGCCATCAGGCTATTGTTGATTTCTTTCTTGATATAACTTACAATCTGGCCTTTAAATAAATAGGGAATGATCAAGGCAAGCAGGAGCAATGAGAGTAGGGATATACCCGTGATCTTCAGGATTTTTTTCATAGAATTTAGCATTGGAGTTTCGATCAGCTTTTACAGAACCATCTAATCGAAACTAATCTGCTCTAAGATAAAAATTGACTTTGTATTGTCTAAGAAAAACATGGAGAATTTATAAAAGAAGCATATTTAAATTGAGCATAAAGGCCTGGAAAGATCAATTGTAGAGAGAATTTAATCATTCCAACCCTGGATATGCAGCGGAATCAGGAAATCCTGGAAAACACTGTGCGTGGAACGCTTTACATGATCAGCATATCCATGCAAACTTTTATTCAACTTCTTAGCATAAGCGGGATCAAGTTTTGCCAGTATTTGCTGTACCCTGTCAATTTCTTTTTTGAGGGCGTATCTTTTTGAATCATCAAAAGGAAAATATTTAATCACTGCTTCTTCAAATTCACTTGTGAATCCTTTTTCAACTTCATGGTAATAGGGAAGTAGTAAAGGGTCTGCAGTAAATGTTTTCAAATGCGCCAGTTTGATCGCATCTTTTTTCTGGGTTTGATTCAATTCACCAAAAGAGCTGGAAGCTAAAACTGAAACCAGGACTGGTGCTTTTAAAAGCAAAGCTTTTTCTTCTTCTGATAAATTTTTAAATTGATTGATCATGACCGTAATTTTTAAATGTTAAAACAGGCAATATTTTTAATTGTCGGTATTGATATCTTCCACTTTAATCCTGGATAGCTTTTTTCTCCCATGCAAAAAGATTTTAAGAGTTCTTCTTTTCAACGAGATTGAAACCATTTGCTGGTGATCATCAAGCCGGTGCCTGTAAACCTGAAGGATATCACGGTACGACAGGATGCCGATAATTTTGTTTTTTCCAGATGCCTGAACCGGTAATACATCCAGGTTTTCACGGGCCATGATTTCCACGGCTGTTTTTAAACTATCCTCGCTGTTTATAATGGTAGTTTTTCTTTTGATGAGCGAATCAATCGTAGCATCTTTATTATGATGAAGACTGAACAAACTTGATGAGCTCACAATCCCCCTGAAATTTCCTTGATCATCAGTAACGACGTAAAAATTTTGTTGTTGATTTTTATGTTTGGATATCCAGGCCCTGATCTCTGCAAGTGTTGCAAGGTGAGAGATTATGACCGCATCAGCTCTCAGTGCCTGTTCTACTTTAATGTGGTATAAAATGTCTGGTTCATAAATATGTGGTGTGGTAATGCCGCGTCTTGCGATTTTTTCTGTCATGATGGTATTTTTCATCAACAGGTAAGACACTGCGTAAGAAGCGATGCAGCCGGCTAATAAGGGTAGTAGTGCATTACCCTGGACAGTAGTTTCAATAGCAAAAATGATAGAAGTAAGCAAGGCTCTGGAAGCACCAGCAAACATTGCAGACATTCCGATCAGGGCTGCCAACGCCAGTGAAATTCCGGAACCAGGAAACCAGTACTGGGCTACTGCACCAAGTAATAATCCGGTGCCGCCACCTATTGTAAGCAGCGGTGCCAACGTACCGCCTGATGTACCACTGCCAAGAGCAATGGACCAGGAAATAAATTTAAAAAGACATAATGAAGCTGCAATACCAATTGCCATCCTGCCCGACAGGAGATCCGTAATATTATCGTATCCAACACCTAAGGTGCGAGGTGCAAAATAACCGATCAATCCTACGGCAAGTCCTCCAATCATGGGCCACCACATCCAATGCACCGGAAGTTTTTCAAAAGCATCTTCTATAACATATACGATCCTGGTAACTCCAGCAGACAACAAACCAATCACAATACCCATGACACTATAAACAGCCAACGCTTCATTGCCTGGCATTGATATAAATGGCATGGGAAAAACCGGGCCTGTTTCAAACAACAAATGGTGACCGGCAGCACCCGTTATGCAGGCAAGCGCTACCGGAATAATGGAACGAGGAGAGAATTCGAAGAGTAATAATTCAATCGCCAGAAAGATGGCTGCAATAGGACTTCCAAATATTGCAGACATACCAGCTGTAGCGCCTGAAGCAAGTAATACTTTACGTTCATAGGGACTGATATGGAAGACCTGTCCAATGGTTGAACCCAAGGCTCCACCTGTTGCAATGATAGGACCTTCGGCTCCAAAAGGACCACCAGTTCCAATGGAGATGGCAGAGGACAAAGGTTTGAGGTAAGTAATTGATGGACGTATCCTGCTTTTGTTCGTTAGAATTTGTTCCATAGCTTCCGGTATGCCATGTCCCCGAATGGCTTTAGATCCATATAGCGCCATTAATCCTACCAGGAGACCTCCAAGAGCTGGTACCAGCACAACCCACCAGCCCATGGTATTATTTGCGGGTGAAGTGTTGGCCAGTGAAAAGCTTTGATAAAAAGAAAGATTGGTGATCAGGTTGATCAGGTAGATCAGCCCTTTGGCCAGTACGCTGATAATGGCTGCAATTCCAATTGCAAGCGAAGCGATATACAATAATCTTTTTTTATCAGCGTGTTGCACAGGACTTAATTCCTGCTGGTTAAATTCCTGGTTGAGGGCTACGGAAATAGGAATGCGGTTGTGAATGTCGTTGTCGTTCTGCGTCATCGTCATAATAAATCTGCTGTTCTGTATTTATTAGATAAAACTTTCCAGGGCCTTGCGGTCGTTGATCTTTAAATTTTTACCTGCGGTGGAAAGAATATTCCGGTGGGTGAGCTCATTAAAAAATTTGAAAACTGTTTCATAGGTAGTGCCTGCATAAGCTGCTATGTCCTGCCTGGTAAGAGGAACAGTAGTGAACTGGCCTTCAGTTTTACCAAATAAATTATCGATCTCCAGTAAGGCCAGCGCAATACGACCCTTTACTTCACGGTGGGCAAGGTCCCTCATTCTTTGCTCTGCTTTCTGTAATTCAGAAGCATACAATTGCATTAACTGGTAGGTGAAGCGGGTATTGGTTGTAAGCGTGGTTTCTAAAAACTGGTTATTGATAAAACAAACTTTGGTTTCTTCAAGTGCTGTTGCAGTGATAGGATAGGCAGGGATGCCACCCAGTCCACGATGCCCCAGAACATCTCCACTGGTAGCAAACCGAAGTAAAAGATCTTTCTGGTCTTCCCATTTCATGGTCACCTTAACTGTGCCTTCATTAACGAAGAACATTCCCTCAACAGGATCACCTTCTTTGAAGATCTTTTGTCCTTTCTTAAAAACAAAGGTTGTTTTATGCAGGGATATCAGGCTCTTCCATTCCGGTAAACAATGATGGCATAAAAAACATTTATCGAGCTCACAACTTCCCGTTTGCATGGGGCAAAGGTAGCCAAAATAACATGGCTCAGGCAATATTTATCAGCGATTGATTTGTAAAATTTCTAAATAATTCATGGCTTAGGCAATGTTTTAACGATATTTGTGCTGGCTTATCTTAATTTCTTCACTTCAAAATTCTAGTTATGGATTCCGGATACATTTCGCCTTTTACCAGGTCTTTACTTACAGCCCTTTTTGCAGGACTGGTTGCTACGCTTCTTTGCATTTTCTACGATGTGATTTATCGTGACCAGACGCATTTTTCTTTAAGCAGTTATGTCAACATATCAACTCTTATTTTTTCGGTCAATCTCATTTTCCTGGTTTTTGGAATTGTTTATTACCTGTTCACGCTTTTGAAAAAAGGAGAGATCCTGTTCATTGTATTTTTTCTTTTGATCACTGCCTTGATGGCGATACTGGCAAATGGTATTCATCGTTCTGAAGTGCCCTTGCAGAACAAAGAATTTCATGAGCTGTTTGTTCCCATTGTATTGATCATTGGTTTGCTGGCCTGTTTTGGAATTCCTTTTTTGTATCACAGTAAAAAATTCCGGGAGCATGTGCTGTAAAAAGTAAGGATTGGGATAAGCCGCTTATTTATCAGATGATTAATCAAAATGATCCGGATCTGAATGCATGTTTCTATTCATTTCTGAAGTGAACAATAACGGGAATATTACCCCAATGTGGTGGAACTTCTTTATTTAGCAGAATGGGCATAGATGAAGAGATTCCCCCAAGAAATCCAGTGGAATGTTTATAAACTACCTTTTTGATTTGATGGAACCTGATTGCATAGGAGCACATAACGCAAGGCTCGTGTGTTGAATAAAGCACACAATCCGACAGATCATTTGTTCTTAGTTTTTTGACAGCAAGCCTGATAGTTTCCAATTCAGCATGACAGGTGATGTCCGATTTAGTTTTTGAAGCCTCGAAAGCTTCACTGATCACCTCATCATCTTTTGTTATTAAAGATCCAACCGGAGACTCGCCATTGGCGGTAGCTTGTTCTGCTAAAACTTCACAGCGATTTATATAATAGGCCTCATCTTTCATGTTGTAAAGCAATGATGTTTCTTCCAGATTAACCAATCAGGGTCTGGTTGTATTCCTCCCGTTATTCAGACAAGTTTATTTTGGCTGATACGTACCTGGAACAGTGCGAAAGCTGATGGCCAATCGATTCCATCCATTGATAACAATAACGGCCATGGTCAGTGCAACGATTTCTTTTTCATCGAAATGTTTTCGGACTGAATTGTAAATAGAGTCGGGTACATCATTTTGTGATATCAGAGTCAGGGCTTCTGTCCATTCCAGGGCAGCGCGCTCACGTTCGGAGTAGAATGGGGTTTCTCTCCAGGCGCTTAATGCATACAAACGTTGCTCAGTTTCACCGGCTTTGCGGGCATCCTTGGTATGCATGTCCAGGCAATAGGCGCAGCCGTTTATCTGGGAAGCCCTTGTTTTAATGAGTTCATATAAACTATGTTCAAGTCCGGAATTGGCTGCAAAGTTTTCGAGCTGCATCATGGCTCTAAGTGCTTCTGGGTAAACTTTTGCGTAGTCTAATCTTTGTTCCATTGTTTAAAATTTTTTATATGGGATCATGGACTAAGTATTTACAAAATTCTGCAATTCCGGTTATATAGTCTTGTTGATATTTAAAGTTCCAGGACCAACCATACCGGAAGTTTTACCATCCTGTCACAGGCAGCAAGAGAAAATTCCTGTCAGGAATTTATGTAAGCTATCATTTTCGAAAAGCTGTATGGACGGAGACGACCGAAGTACTGGAAGCTTTATAGATTTATTTTTTACAAGGAAACTAATAGTATTAAACAAGAGTGGGATGGAGAGCGGGAGCGAGGAAATATCTTACTCTCGCCCTCACTCATAGCACTTACATTCCATTAAAAGTAGACATCAGTAGAACTCTCGCAGAATGCCGGCTGTTCTTTTTAGATTGAAAAATTGATAATTTCAATCTAAACCCAGGCTGCTTATGTATGAGCTACTATTCAAACATTTCAATAAATACGTTAACCTTACGGAAGAGGAATTTGAGGATTGCATGCCCTTTCTTCAATTTAAAAAGTTTAGAAAACACCAGTATATTTTGCAGGAAGGAGATATAAGCCGTTACGAGAATTTTATCTTAAAGGGATGTACACGTTCATACGAAGTGGATGAAAAGGGCCAGGAACATATAATACAGTTTGGTTTGGAAGACTGGTGGATAGGGGACATGTATAGTTTCCTCACCAAAACTCCGGCAAGGTCGAACATTGATTGTATGGAGGATTGTGAAGTGCTGCAAATCTCTGAAAAGAACCATGATGCCATGCTTCTCAAAGTCCCAAAACTGGAGCGGCATTTTCGAAAGCTGATCTCGAATGCTTATTGCGCTTCTATAAACCGCATCTACTCTAATATGAGTAAAACTGCAGCGGAACGATACGAGGAGTTTATTCGCAAATACCCTCACATTGAACAAAGGGTGCCCAATCACTACATTGCTTCATATCTGGGCATCACGCCCCAGAGTTTAAGCAGGATAAGAGCACAAAAGATTGGAAAAAGAAATTAACAAAGGATAACGGAATTACTTAACTGATGTGATTTTATCCATGTTGCAGCATTAGAAATTTTGCATGAGTATTTACTCATCCAAAATAAATGCATGAAGATTGAAATTATCTCAGGAAGCCCCAGGTATAATAGCCTTACAAAAAGAGTAGCGATTCATTTGTTCCAACAACTAAAAAATGTTGAGGATATCGAAGTAGGTTTGATCGATGTCTTTGATTTCACGCTTCCTCCAGTTAATCAAATTATTCAATCACCTGATAATGCGCCTGAACAATTGCGAATCCTGGCCAGGAGGATGTTTGAAGCAGATGCATTTATCCTGGTGACACCAGAGTACAATGGAGGCTATTCACCGGCAATGAAAAATCTGCTGGATCACTTCCCAAAACAAAATCACAAAGTATTTGCCATTGCGACAGCATCTCCTGGTGCTATGGGTGGCATGCGTGCTGCGCTGGCATTGCAACACCTGGTGTATGGATTGTTTGGTATTGGTTCGCCCCATATGTTAATCGTACCCGAGGTGGATAAGAAGTTCAGCTCTGATGGATCACTTATAGATGAAAAATTCTCTAGCCAGGTAAAGCATTTTAACAATGAGTTTCTTTGGCTGGTGCGAAACCTTTCACATGAATCAGAGCTGGTTTAGCTTTCAGAAGATGAATGCGTTTTCAATGAACAGCAGCTTGAGCTTATATAATTGCCTTCTTCCCAATGTATTTTAGTTCTATGTCCTTTATTATCCTATGTTAATTGAATTAGTTATCACAGGCGATTGTTGAAAGCCTTCTCATGATTGAAAATTTGTACTGCAAATCGATGACATGAAAAGATAATTCAAACATGTTATCAAGAGTCGGGTTAATACCCAAGTTTAATACTATAACCTAATCATTAAAATTATGACGCAAGAAGAAATTGAAAGTTCACTCAGGGAGTTAAACAACCTGGTTTTGAAGGGTAAGATGTTAGATGCCTTCGAAAAATTTTATCATGATGATGTGGCCATGCAGGAAAACAACCTGCCCGCTACTATTTCGAAGGATACTAATCGACATCGGGAGTTAGAGTTTTTGAACAACATTACAGAGTTCCGTGCGGCAGAAGTAAAAGCCCTGGGTGTTTCTGGTGACTTGTCATATGTTATCTGGAAGTACGACTACACACACAAGGAGTGGGGTATTCGGAACTACTCTCAGGTATCGATCCAACAGTGGAAGGAGGGAAAGATTATCAAAGAAGTTTTTATTTATAATAATTAATGCACGAGAAATGAAAAAATTTGTCTATCACACCTCTGAAAATCATGCGCCAATTGCACTTCGCCTCCTGCTTAGCTATGTGCTTTTTCCTCATGGTGCACAAAAGCTCCTGGGTTGGTTTAGCGGACCTGGTTTTGAAGGTTCCATGAAATACTTCACCCAGGATGTAGGCCTTCCATGGATTGTTGGATTTGCCGTGATCATTATTGAATTTTTTGGACCAATTTTTCTTGTTCTTGGACTGGCTACCCGCATTTGGAGCCTGGGCGTACTTGTTATCATGATCGGAATTATCATTACCAGTTTTAATGACTATTTCTTCATGAACTGGTTCGGGAACCAAAAATCAGAAGGCTATGAATTTTTCCTGCTGGCTATTGGTATGGCGCTCTCGCTGATGATCTCCGGAGCAGGCAAATATTCTATTGATGCCATCATTAGCATGAACAAAGCAAAACCGCTTTTTGGACCTGGTTCTGCAGCCTAAGATCATAATCAATAAACTTAACAATCTTTCGAATTATATATAGAAGAAACGGGTGCAAATCCCTTATGCAAACTTTTCTTTCCCATTCTCACAATAGAATAAACGAATTGCTTCCACATCGAATCAACAAAAATTCAAAAACAAATTATTCTACAATAACAAAGTGTAGTTCAGGCGGAGGGAAACATAGCGACGTAGAAATTTTGTTGGAGCATCGAGGCATTTCGACAGAAAATAAGGCCGTCTTCAACATAGAAGACAGCCTATTTTCTTATTTGAATAACGTAGGTAATTTAGCTTTAACAGTTCGCTTAATGTGAAAATACTTTTTCAATAATATTGACCAACCTCAAAAAGCGTCGCCTGTCTTCATTTCCAGGACAACATTTCTCATAATATTCAGGCGCGTAGAAACTTGAACTCCGATGACCTGATTTTGTCGTTACAATGAGTTGATAAGTTTCTGCATCTACTATTTTGCACCCCGAATGCTTCACAATATCGCTGCACTGACTGGTGTTTTCATCTTCGCTTCGGTAGATTTCCCAAGCTTTGATTTGAACATAATTAGAAATAATTGAATCCCTTAGAATTTCTGGCACAGGTATGCTATCCAAGACGAACGGGGCTTCATTATTTGTCCTAACCAGCGTTAATATGTACCTAAAGGCAACAGACTTATTTTTATTTATTCCAACAAGAAAGTGTTTTTTATAGAAACCTGGCCGATCAGAAGTAGTCGCGTAACCTATTAAGAGATCATACCTCTCCTGAAGCGATTTAATAATTGAATCGTTATAGGCGGCTAACGTCAGCGCTCTTTCAGTTTCGTTGACGGCTTTGTTGAGTTGAGCAGAACAACTGTAAAACATACACCCAATCATTAAACTCAAACCAATCTTTATTAATTGCATCCTTTTTTCATATTTAAAGTGTGAGAATCAAAATTATAAGTAGGACTTATCATAGCACCATCAGTTATAGTAAATGAATCATGTATTGACGTGTCCCTTGCCATGATATTCCTCTATATATTGAATCTCTCTTTGCAGTTGGAATACTGGGATTTGGTTATAATGATTTCAGAGGTCTGTCATGATTCCTATGAAGTTTGCTGCCATAGCTTGATGGTGAGCCGATCCTCCTAAGTTATAATAATTAATACCTGCTGCGCTATCCAGCTGCCAGAAATTGAATTAGAACGCGACACACATGATTTTGATGAACTGCTAAATAAATTGATCTCCAACAATCGCATTAGTATATTATCAACCGACGAATTGAAATTGTAAGCTTCCCCAAACTTTGGCCATTTAAAAGTTAACTGATTCAGTAACTTGAAAAAGTAGGTCGAAAAATGAAACGATCAAGATTTACCGAGACACAGCACCCTGGGGCTTGAAAAAGGCAAAGAACCAGCACACCTCGCAAAAAATCATTTAAATGAAAAAAGAGAAAGGGGAACGATAGGAAATCCTACCTCGTACCTCTTTCTCTCGTTGCCAATCGCCAGGCGAACGCAGTTCTGTTTTTCCGCTTTCTATTATTTGAATAAAGGAGGAATGAAACTAGAGATAGAAACAGAGCGGGAGCGAGGGAAAAGTAGAGCAGAAGCCCCCAGCGCTCTCGCTATTCGGACTCTGCTCTTCTTTTTGTGCCCCACATTGGAGAATTATCGAACCAATACAAGGAAGAATTGCGGTTACTATATAAGTTAAAGCCATTGCTTTATCAAATTTTATGATTTAAGAAATATCAAAAATTACCAGCAATGTACAACCTGCCCCAGGCGAAGATTCAATTATTGCCTTACCTCCGTAAAGTTCTGCACGACTTGTGATGTTAGCTAGTCCAATACCTTTTCTTTTCGCTTTTACATCAAACCCTTCGCCGTTATCTTCAATGAGTAGTGTAAGATTGTAATGATTTTGAGTGAGCCAAACTTTGATAACAGAAGCGGAAGCATATTTAAGAATGTTGTTCATCTGTTCCTGGATTATTCTGTATACCGTGACTTTAAGCCCTTCGCTTAGGATGTTTTCATTCAGACTGTCGATTTTCAATTTTACATGTTCCCCTTTTACAAAGGGAATATTATTGATCAAATCCTCAATGGATTCTTTCAAACTAATCTCTTTTAATGAAGGTGGTGTTAGTGAATGTGAAAGGCGTCTGATCTCTTCGATACAGTAATTTACCGATTCCTTGCTTTTTGAGATGATCTCCGATTTAGCGGCATCTTCTGCTTGTAGTATGCTTAGCAGTAACCGTACTGTAGCTAACACCTGGTTGATATTATCATGCAATTCCCTCCCGATTTCTTCACGCTGCTTCTCCTGCCCATCAAGTGATGCCTTCATAATGTTCTTCTGCGCCGTAAGTCTAAGATCTTCAATCTGCCGCTCCAGGTGTGCTCTATGGGTAACATCATTTAGCGAACAAAGAAAGCATGGAACACCGTCGTAATCCATTTTTGCAGCACTTACTTCCATAATCAGTTGCTCCCCATTTTTCTTTACATGCGTTACAATATATTTCGGTGGCTTCACTAATCCCCATGCTTCACTTACTTTCTCATCTAAAGCGGCTCTATCTGGTGGCAACCGCAACTGGCGTATATCCAGCCGTAAAAATTCATCCTCACTATACCCATAAAGGTCTAAAGCAGCTTCATTAATCTTTAGTATGCGCAGGTCTTTTTGTGTGCA
Organism: Bacteroidota bacterium; assembly: GCA_023386045.1. Taxonomy (GTDB): domain Bacteria; phylum Bacteroidota; class Bacteroidia; order Chitinophagales; family Chitinophagaceae; genus Flavisolibacter. The sequence goes on along the minus strand of JAEWKK010000013.1, from coordinate 92,683 downwards.
GATTAATTGCGCAAGTGCTGATTTTTGAAATATCAAACGATGATTAAGCTCACTTTTTCGAAGTTCCTTTTCTACGTGTTTATAATCAAGGTTGGCTGTATTCGTTTGGGGTTGACTCCTATCTGAATCGTTCTTCGACATAGTTCATAAAATTATAAAGACAAGAATGTCTTTTTCAGCTGGGAATACGCATTTTATATCACAATTCAGACTTCTTGTAATTTTAGGGTATGCCAAACGAGCAACTGCCTGTATATGATATCGATAATTTCAGATACCTGGGTACAGAAAGTAACTTTTATGCTAACACCTTCAAGGAACACTTAAAACAGCATCATCATTTTATTTTAGCTCCGCATCGACATGACTTTTATGTAAGCATGCTTTTCACAAAAGGAAGTGGAACACATAAAATTGATTTTAATAATTATGCCATTAAGCCGGGATATGTTTTTATGCTCGCTCCCGGGGAAGTGCATGATTGGAAGCTTTCAGCGGATATTGAAGGGTATATCTTTTTTCATACCAAAGAGTTTTTTGATTTGAATTTTACCTATGAAAGGGTAGATAACTATCCTTTTTATTGTTCCCTTCGTAATAACCCATTAATTGTTTTAAAAAACAAATCGGCGGAGGAAATAAAGAAAATCTTTTCTGAAATCGTTGATGAGTATAAACATACTGAGTTACTTAAATTTCAAAAACTTTCCAGCTTATTGAATGTGTTGTATATCTCACTATCGAGAATATACTTACCTGGTAAAATTCACCAAAGCAAAAATTTATACTATTTAGGTAAGTTAAAAGAGCTGGATCAACTTATCGATAAACATTTTAAGCAACACAAGTCTCCAAAGGATTATGCATTACTGATGCACGTAAGCGAAAAACATTTAAACAGGATATGCAAAACATGTTTAAATAAAACAACAACACAACTCATCGTAGAAAGGGTTATTCTTGAGGCGAAAAGAAGGCTGGCTTTTGCTAAATCTTCTGTTTCACAAATTGCAGAAGAGTTAGGCTACTCCACCAGTTCTTATTTTATCCAATTATTCAAAAAGAAAACGGGTCAAACGCCTGTCGAATTTATGCAGTACTTTAAGTAGGATGCCTTTATGAAGAAGCTCTTTCAATATTTGATTTTAATTGTAAAAAGGATTTTTCCTTACATAATGTTACATAAACTGGAAAAGTGCCCGGGACTGGAATCGAACCAGCACATTCTTGCGAACGGCAGATTTTGAGTCTGCTGCGTCTACCAATTCCGCCACCCGGGCAGGGTGATTGAAGGGCTGCAATGTTACAACATTCTGCCTAATTGTTGCGAGAGCCGCGCCAAATATTTTTTCTTGAAATAGTAGGCCTTTACCTGCAACAGCTCTTCTTCGGAAGTAACACCTTCCTGATAATCTTCAATAATGTCTTTAACAGGTTCATACAATTCTTTTTCAAGCTCCAGCAATTGCTGCCTCACCTTTGCGATCATTGCCGGGTCACCTTCCATTTGTGCATCTGCCAGTTCTTCATTGACTTCCATCATCTGCATGAGAAAGGCAGGCGGCAATGCATATTTTTCTTCTTCTTCCAGCAAACCTTTTATTTCCAGCACATAGGCAATGGTCGCATCAGTGTTACTGAATGTCCGGAATGCTTTATTCAGCAAAGCTGACATTTCCAAAGCATTTTGCTGGTCATCCTGCGTTTTATTAACAAAATAATCAGGATGGTGCTGCTTGCTAAGCTCCATATAACGCTTCCTGACCAGGTTTTTATCGGGCAACAGGCTTACCGGGATATCAAATAATTCAAAATAGTTCATGTTCCTGATTCCTCGCTTTTAAATGATTTCCATAGTTTAGGTTACAAAATTAGCTTTTACGTGTACTAAACAATGAGATCAATTACAACCACCTTGACAGATGCAGAAATCATCAGTAACCTGGCCAGTGGCAGAGAAGTAGACCTTTCTTTGAAATCCCTCTATAGGTCTCACTATTCGCAGCTTTCCGGCTATATCGTCGCCAATAGTGGAAGCCATGATGATGCGGCTGATATTTTCCAGGAAGTAATGATCGCATTTATGAATCTCGTACGTGAAGGTAAATTTAGGGGTGAAGCCAGTCTCAAAACCTTTCTATTCGCACTCAACCGAAACTTATGGCTGAATGAACTGAAAAAAAGGGGCAGGGCACAGGCCAGGCAAATGAAATATGACCGGATGGCGGATAAAGAAGAACATACCATCAATAGGGTAATTGAGAACAGGGAAAGCTCTCATTCACTCATGCAGGTGTTGGAGGAATTGGGCCCTGATTGCAAAAAAGTGCTGGTTCTTTATTACTACGAGAATCAATCAATGAAAGAGATCTTCAAAGAACTGCATTACGAGAGTGAACAGGTAGTAAGAAATAAAAAATACAAATGCCTGAAAAAAATGGAAGAGTTGATCAGGAATCATACAGGCTTATATCATCAACTGAAAAACATGCTATATGGCTGAACCTTTACATTTTGATGAGGAATTATTAATTCGTTATATCGATGGGGATTTGAGTGCCGGAGAAAAAGAACTGGTGGAATCAGCATTGAATTCAAGCCCTGACTTGCAGAAAAAACTACATGATCTACAGCTGGCCATCTTTGCTACCAGGCGTTTGGGTGACATTGAGAAAGTGAAAAATGTGCATCAGCAAATGATGCAGGAATTTCAATCTACTGATAAGAGAACGCCTGTGAGAAAAATGATCCGCCTGTCAGTAGCGGTTGCCGCCAGCATCCTCCTGGTCTTTTTTACCTGGCGTTATTTTCAATCAGCCGCTGTTGATGCCAACCGCATGTATAACCAGGCCTATGTTGAATTTGATGTGAATGCTACCAGGAATCAGGATCAGAAAACAGAAATACAAAAGGCATACGCTTCTAAAGAATATAACAGGATATCTAAACTCGTTCCTGTTTCTGAAATGGACAGCCTGCTCATTGCACTTTCTTACCTGCACCAGAATCAAACTGTTAATGCTATCAGCCTGCTACAGGTCCTGCAAAAAGGGAATGGAGAATATCAACCTGATGCTGAATTCTATCTCTCACTGGCTTATTTAAAAAACAAAGAGTACGGAAAAGCTTATGAGCTGGCGCAATCAATTCATAACAATCCCCGGCATCTTTATAAAGACCAGTTTTCCGACTCATTCATAAAACAACTTGATGAACTGAACCAGCAGAATAAATAATTGAAGCTTGCTTCACCTATGAGAAACCCGGTTCCGCCCAGCGCGGAACTTTTTTATGAATATAGCTCCAAGCAACAATATTCCTATTCCTGGAAGGATCCAAAACATCCAATTTTTTTCATTCTCTTCTACACCATAATTCCCAATGAAAACCAGGTGCGACCAGTAATAAGGATGTTTCATTCTGGGATGTATAGTTCGGTCTGAGAGATAATCCATTTTAGCCTGGTGCAGAGCTTTGTCCACCGGAAGACCCTTGTTCAGATAAACATGGACTTTGTTGGCCAGGTAGGAGGTTGACAGATCATTTGCTACCCATAGTGATGTGATGATGTTGGGACAACCTGCATAGGTAAAAGCCCGGCTAAGGCTCATAATCCCTTCACCTTTCACCAGTTTTCCGGAACCTGTTTCGCAGGCAGTTAAAATCACAAGTCTTGTCTGTTGTAGTGGAAGATGATAGATCTCTTCTCCATACAATAAAAATTCATCTTCATTTTTTTGTGGTGAAAGGGAAATAAATGAAAGGTTCCCATTCTGATGATTGAGAATGGCATGTGTAGCCAGGTGAAGCACCGGATACTCCTGTATATGTTTTAAAAGATTGGATTTTGTTGCCTGACTGTCTATAAATCCAAGTCCTTTGATATCTTTTATTTCAGTTGCTGAATTGGGCAGAACCTCCAGGGAAAAAGAGCTATCCTCATAGCCATGGTTTGCAAAGGGAGCCATTGCCAGCGTTTCGTGTGATCCAAAATTGATCTTTTCTTTTCGAAGCAGGGCAGTGGTATACTGGTATTGCACTGCATATTTTTCGATCAGGTATTTGCCGTCTTTATCATGCAGACTTTCGAAAGAAAGATAGTTCAGTTCGTCATCAGGAATGATGATCAGCCTGTCAATATCATCCAGCTTGAGGTCATGAAAAAGAAATTCATAAAGTCCTTTGTCTTCCAGGCTGCTTGTAGGCGATTTAATATTATTAATGAAACTTTCTACAGACTGAAGGAAACCAGAAGGCAATTCTTCCTGCCTGCATTGAATGTTTTGACGGGAGATCAGGAGCGTGGTTAACTTATCTTTTGAGAGATGAAATGAAATTAGTGCCGAACCTTTTTCCAGTAATTCATTTTGCAGGAATGCAATGGAAGGAATCTGTTCGAAATTTTTATTTGCTTCCTTAGGATTTTCCCTGATTCTCTCCAGTTCTATTTCCAGGTCTCTGACCTTATTATTTATTTGCGTGATGGCAATGCTGTCATTGATGCGGGCGGACGTAATGGACAGCCTGCTGATCTCCGACTTGATATTTCTTTCCTGTTGCAGAAAAGAGCTGTCCTGGTGAGGGAAAGCAGTTGCATGCATTTTAATGGAAAGAATGGAAGCTTTATTTCTCTGGTCAAAATGGTACAGTTGTTCAAGGAATTTGTGCTCCTTCGTTTTTTCATAAAGCTCGTATGCAATATCGATGGGTTTACTGTGTATGATGTATTTGGATTTGTCAAGAAAAAGCCGGGCTTCATCACTTTCATAAGTTCTTTCGACATATTCTACGAGAGAAAATGCAGCTTCATAAGCATCGAGTTCGCGCCTTGCCCAACTGAGATCCCTTGTGGTTCTGTAAAGTTCGTGCATGGTCTCACTCTTTGCCACTAAAGTGTGAAAGAGATTGATATAAGAAAAAACTCCTGAAAAAGAATTCGGGTTGGAATAGCCGGTTGTATCCTGAAAGGCAGGGTAGAATTGATGCAGGGCTCTCTGGTACCAGGAGAGTGCATCATGCAAAAGCTTTTTACTTACTGAAAACTCACCATAGGTTCTATAGGCAAGGCCAAGCGCTACATGATCTGTGTTGGCGCTGAAGCTATTGCTACTGGTTATGGCTTTTTGCAGATAGAATTCAGTGGAGTCATATTGGCCATTTGACAAAAATGCTTCCGCCATATTTGAATAAAGCCAAACTTTTTTATTGGAAGAATAACTCACCTTCCTGAAATACTGAAGTGACCTGGAAGTGGCGCCAAGTGATAGGTTGATCAGGCCAAGGTTGTGTTGGATCTCGTTTGAATTGATACCGCGTGATAGTAAGGTTTCATATATCCTGTTCGCCTCGTTATAGTCTTCCATCTTGAAATACATCTGGGCGAGGTTGACCTGGTAATTCACCATTAATTCCTGATAATAGGGATGTCTCAGTGGCAATACCTCCAATGCTTTCTGGAAATAATTCCTTGCCTGCCTGTAATCTCCTTTCTCGTAATGAAGAACACCAATGGTATTGTAAAGCCGTTCGCTTTCTACCAACTGGTATTTATATTTCGCCAGGATGGTTTCAGCTTTTTGAAAATAAGAATTCGCAGAGTCATACCTGTTTTGATGGTAACAAAGTATTCCACTATACAGGTAAGGTCTGAATAAAAGGGAATCTATAAGGGCGCTTCTTTTTACAGCATCTATCGCCTGGTCATAGCCTTTCAGTGCCTCATTGAAATGATCAAAATAATGATGAAGTTCTCCTACTCTGAAGGAAGTCCAGTAGCGCAAAGAGTCTTGGTAAGGTGGGGAGGTTGGAAATTTTTGTAAAAGCAATGTGTAAGCCTGCAAGGCCTTCCTGTTCCATTCCATTTCCTTTTCTTCGGAATATGAAGGAGAGCTTCCAATGGCTGTGGCCTGGTCGTAATATTTTCCAGCTTGTCTGTATTCTTTCAATAATGATGAATAATCTGCACCTGGATTCTGAGAAGCAGAATAAATCATCATCGTTAATATGGCCAGGAGTACAAAAGAACCTTTTCTGATCGCCATCGCTGTAATGTTAATGTCCCACGATGATGATACAGGGTGGCCTTGGCCTTGTGATGGATACAAGATCATTCACTGAGGCGTCTACAGGAGCTGTTGTTACTGGAATATTAGCCTCCGGAATACCCAGTAATTGCGACTGGTGTGCTCTCATAACTGTACTTACATTGGAGGGAATATCATTTACAGTATCATAATAATAAACGATCAGGTTTATTTTATTTGTCTTAGTAGATGCATCATTGGGTTTGTAGCTGATCTCCACTTCCCTCCAGTCATCATTGGTGGGATCACCACCAAAAAATCCATTAGCAACAGTTTGTTTGAAATCGATTTCACCAGTGGCAGCATTGATCGCCAGCTTATTCCTGTCGGCAGTATAAATGCCACCCGGCGTGTTTTTGGAAATGTCGGCATTATAAATGGGACTGATCTTTGAATCAGCCTGTGTCATATTGTAAATACGGTCCTGGTAATTGATGCCGGAAAGAATGATATAAGTTGAGTCTTTTTGACCTGAGTTTGAAGTAAATTTTATTTTATACCGCAGGCCCATCTGGCTATGCTGGCCACCTTTGCCATTCACAGAGATGGTGATCTTTCCAGTGGCGGGGTCTATGTTGAGGTCATCGGGAAAGGCTTCGTAAGTTCCAGAAGCTTGTGTAAGTGGCGCGACCTCATAATTACCGGACTTCAAATAAAAGATCGAATCGCTGTAACGCAATTTATAATTTAAAGGCTCCTGGTTCACCGGATCTTTATCACAGGAAATCAATACAAAAGAAAATATTGTAAAGCAAGCAGCCAGGATTTTGAAGGAGGTGTTATTCAGCATCGGTTTCAAATTTAATTATTAAATAGGTAGCTGCGCTTTACTCAGTTAATTTTGCGGAAGTTTTAGAAGAAAATTATATGAACAGGATCGGTTTATTAAAAGAAGGTAAAATACCACAGGATAACAGGGTGGCTCTAACACCTGCCCAATGTAAATGGCTGAAAAAAAATCACCCTGAACTGGAAATCATCGTGCAGCGTTCAGAAGGGAGGTGTTTTTCCGATGATGAGTATGAAAGGGCGGGAATTACTGTAAAAGACAGTCTGGAAGAGTGTAACATAATTTTGGGAATCAAAGAAGTTCCCCCGGCAGAACTTATTCCCAACAAAACCTATCTATTCTTTTCTCATACAAGAAAAAAACAGCCATATAACCAGAAGCTTTTGCAGACCATTATTGAGAAGAAGATCACGCTCATTGATTATGAATGCCTGGAACATGAAGACGGGCAGCGCATCATTGGTTTTGGATTTTTTGCAGGTATTGTTGGCGCGCACAATGGCATGATGGCTTATGGTGAACGAACAAATAGCTTTCATCTTGAAAGGGTATATAAGCAAAAAGATTTCAAGGAACTCATACATACCTATTTCGGGCTCAAGCTTCCCAATTGCAAGATCGCTGTAACAGGTTCAGGCCGCGTAGCTCATGGTATCCTGGAAATCATGAACCTGATGGGCATTATTGAAGTGGAAAAAGAAGAATACCTGTCAAGAGAATTTAGTTATCCCGTGTATGTTCAATTGAAAGGTGCAGATCTTTATGTGAACAGGGAAACAGGTCAATACAACAGGGAAGATTTTCATGCACATCCTGCAGCATATGATTGCCTTTTTGATCAGTACCTTTCACAGACAGATATCCTGATGAATGGAATTTTCTGGGATGTTGATGTGCCCAGGCTTTTCAAAATAAACAGGGTAAGTGATCCTGATTTCAGGATAAAGGTTATCGCCGATATTACGGATGATACCAATGGTTCGGTTCCTATTAACCTGGGTGACCAGTCCATAGAATTCCCTGTATATGGAGTTGATAAAATGAGTTTTCAAAAAACTCAACCTTATCAACCTGGCTCCGTAGATGTAATGGCCGTAGGAAATCTTCCCAATGAGCTGCCCCGTGATGCATCCAAGTATTTTGGTGAACAGCTGATCAAATTCATTTTGCCGGACCTGCTGGGATTTGGGTCGGATATGATTGAAAATGCAACGATTGTCAAAAATGGTAAACTAACGGAGAGATTTGATTACCTAACTGATTATGCAGCCGGTGTAATTCACTCATAGATAGAGGTAATAATCTTTTAATAAGTTTTTGAAAGCAGCTGAGTACTCTATTGGTTTATCTGCAATGGTAATCTCCGATGCAGAGAACTCTCCGGGATGAAATCCGCCCATTATCATTACCCTGAAAAATGGATGATCAGTGGTTTGCCTGACTTCAATGATCTTATAAAGAAATGCCTGCTCATCTTCCATTAATTTTTTGATTGCCTTCCATCTTTTATAAGGCAGTAAAAGAAAAAAAGATCCGCCAGGCTTCAGGTTGCGCCTGATCGCCTGCAATGTTTCCAGCATGGTCAATGCTTCACTGTGGTGCGCCAGGTTTTTCTGCTGATGAGCGGAGCTGAGTTCTTTCTCATAAAAAGGAGGATTGCTGATGATGCAATCGTATCTCTCAACATTATTAAATTCCCTTGCATCTGCATGAATGATCCTGATCTTTTGACTCCATGGCGATGCCTCAAAATTTTCCATGGCCTGCCTGCTCGCTTCCTGATCAATTTCTATTGCATCTGTCTGCACTTCGTTCTTTTGTGCAACCATCAAAGAGAGCAATCCCGTGCCCGTACCAATGTCAAGAATTTTTTTAAGATTCGTTTCCTGCAATTGACTGGCTATCCATGCACCAAAAAGACAGGCATCGGTGGTAACCTTCATGGCACAACGGTCATGATAAACCGTAAATTGTTTGAATTGAAAATAAGGATTGGCCATCAGGAGTTCCAGTTGGCCCTCGCGCTTGCCGTTACAGATACAGGAGAAAAATCTCCCGAGAGATATTTATAATAACCTGTCATGGCAATCATCGCCGCATTGTCTGTGCAATATTGAAAAGGAGGGATGTAGCCCTTCCAGTTATTTTGACGGCACATATCAAGGAAGGATTTTCTTAAGCCGCTATTGGCTGAAACGCCGCCAGCAATACACAACTCAGTAATGCCGGTTTGCAGTGCAGCTTTTTTTAATTTCTTTAATAAGATGGATATGATGCGGTGTTGAAGAGAAGCACAGATATCCTCAATATTCATTTTTACAAATTCAGGATCAGCTTTTTTTTCTTTTTGCAGAAAATACAAAACAGAAGTTTTCAATCCGCTAAAGCTGAAGTCAAGTCCTTCGATCTGGGGTTCTGCAAACAAAAATCTTTCAGCATTTCCATTTTGTGCATATTTATCTACCAACGGTCCACCAGGATAGGGTAGTCCCAATAACTTGGCTGATTTATCAAAAGCCTCGCCAGCAGCATCGTCCAGTGTTTCGCCAATTACCTTCATTTTTACCGGGCTTTCTGCAAGAACAATTTGAGTATGACCTCCACTTACCGTGAGACATAAAAAGGGGAATTGCGGTTTTGGATCAGCATTACCATTGGTGGTTGATGGTATCAGGTTAGCGATCACATGTGCCTGCATATGATGAACTGCAATGAGAGGTTTGTTTAAAGCAAGGGCAAGTGATTTAGCAAACTGGCTGCCGACCAGCAGGGAACCGATCAGTCCTGGTGCCTGTGTAAATGCGATGGCATCAATTTCTGAAAGGGCAATACCAGATTGTTTTAAGGCCAGGTCCACTACAGGAACGATGTGCTGCATATGAGCCCTGCTTGCCAGTTCAGGAACCACACCGCCGTATTTTTCATGAACTGTCTGATTGGCGATGTAATTGGAGAGGATCTCACCATTCCGGCATACAGAGGCAGAAGTTTCATCGCAGGATGATTCAATCGCAAAGATCACTGCTTCCTGGTTGTGCCTGACTTCCAAATTCCCTGGCATTTCTACTTTCATGGAAGCACAAAAAAACGATTTATTCAGCACAGATAAAATTTCTGCTACTGCACTTTTCAATCAGGTAAATTTTAAAAACGGAATATCACTTACTCCTGATGGCTTCTACAGGGTCCATTTTAGCAGCCTGCAGCGCGGGAACAATGCCGGCAAGAATTCCCGCAATCACACAAATCACCAGTGCAAGCCCCATAATGCTGAAAGAAAGATAGATGGGAAAATCAAGTGCTGCGGTTATGATCTTCGTAAGAATGAATACCAGCAGTAAACCAATGAGTCCACCAATAATGCAAAGAAATGCGGCTTCCAGAAGGAACTCGGTAAGGATCATGCTTTTCTTGGCGCCCAAGGCCTTTTTCAAACCAATCTGTGGCGTTCTTTCTTTTACAGTAACAAACATAATATTGGCCACACCAAAGATGCCAACTACAAAGGCAAGCGCACCAATGGCCCAGCCACCAATGTTCACACTGACAAAGGCCTTGCTCATGGCATCACTGAAATCATTGATATCATTCAATGCAAAATCATCCTCTTCGGTTGGTTTGAGCTTATGCAGGGAACGCATGACCAGTTTTAATTCATCTTTTACCGCCTTGCTGCTCAGGTTATCATTGCCTTTGACGATGATGATGGGATCTGCTCTTTTTTCGTTCATGATGCCGCGGGCAAAACGGTATGGTATGAGGATGGCCTTATCAAACTGCCAGCCTCCAATTAACGTGGCACCCTGTTTTTTTATAACACCTACCACATTTATCTTTTTTCCCTTCGTGGTCAGCTGCTTGCCTACTGCTCTTTGCGCCTCGCCAAATAATTTTTCAGCGATCTCGTTACCAATCACCACTGAATTATTTCCCAGTCCGAACTCCGCATCCGTCATATAACGTCCCCATTGGATCTCAACAGGCTGTATGATTGAGAATTCTTCTGTGGTACCATAGAGGATCACATTACTAAGTGAATTGTCACCAACTTCCACATTGCCCGTGGTATTCATGACAAAGGCCGCATTGTCTGCCGTGCTTGTTCTTTGTTTGATCTCCTGCAGTTCATCAAATTCAGGAGAAGGACGTTTCACATATTTCCACCAGGGATAATCGGGTCCTCCACCTGCAGAGTAATCCCATTTGTCGATGTAAATGGTATTGGTGCCCAGGGATTTTATTTCGGCCTGGATATTATTTTCAAGACTGTTGACTGTGGCCAGCACACTGATGATGCAAAAAATACCGATGGTTACGCCAAAGAGTGAAAGGAAAGTACGCAGCTTGTTCTTCCAGAGCTCCTGCAAGGCCAGTTTGAAACTGGTGGCCGTAATTTCGAACATCCTGCGCATGTAACAAATGTAAGTCAAATAAAAAGGCGTTCAGATGCCGTACATGGAATCAGGATGGTATTTCTTTATTCATTAATTTCGGCAGCCGCCTGTCCGATTTCTGTTTAATATTTTCAATTCTGAAACTTGCTATTGAATGATTAAGATTCTGGTCATTGATGACGATCCTGATGTAAGAACTGTGATGGAAATCCTGATGAAGAAGCAGGGCTATGAGGTGGAGACAGCATCGCGCAGGGAAGAAGCTTTTCAAAAACTCGAAAGCTTCCGACCTTCCCTCATTTTACTGGATGTACTTTTATCGGGAGCGGATGGCAGGGAGATCTGCCGTGAGATCAAGTCCAGGGATCAATTCAGGAATATACCGGTGATTATGGTATCTGCTCATCCTGGTGCCGCCGAAAATTTCAATAGCTATGGCGCAGATGATTTTGTTACAAAGCCTATCAGGACAGAGGCACTGTTGCAGAAAGTAATTCAGCTTGCAAAGGGAAACTCTTCAAAAGCCGAAGAATAGGACTGCAATAGCCTAACCGATTTCTTCCTGCTCCTGCTGGTTATCACCTTCATCCTGGTTGGAATTGCCAGCCCTCTGAGGATTGTAAGGTTGACGGATCTGTTCATAATTCATCCCCTCAAATCCTTCGTACCTGCTTTTATCCCGGTTATCATTCATTCCACGCCCAGGCGAACCACTGTTGTCATTTTGCGTGTTCCTCGAATTTTGTGACATAATAACTCATTTTATACCACTAAAGAGGTAAAAAAAATAGTACCAATTTTAATCAAACAGATTTAAAGGGCGCAGACCTTATCTAAGTGATTTCCTTTAGTAAGAAGTGGCTAAAATTCCACAAATAAACTGTAGAAAGATTCACCTCCAGAAGGTGAATAATCAAGATTGATTTTCTAATGGTGTGCTCAAAAGAAGCTGTTTCATTGAGAGAGCTTACCTTTGCCGCCGCAAAAACAGGGCGCTGCCTTATTCCTGCAGAGGCCTGAGCAGATGCTATTTAATCATGAGATACCAGACCGAAATAGAAAAAAGAAGAACTTTCGCCATCATTTCACACCCGGATGCCGGTAAAACCACGCTGACGGAGAAATTCCTTTTGTTTGGAGGCGCTATCCAGGTGGCCGGAGCTGTAAAAAGCAATAAGATCAAAAAGGCCGCTACCTCGGATTTTATGGAGATAGAAAGGCAAAGAGGTATCTCAGTTGCCACTTCCGTGATGAGTTTTGAGTATGATGGAAAGCTGATCAACCTGCTGGATACCCCGGGTCACAAGGATTTTGCCGAGGATACTTACAGAACCCTTACAGCCGTAGACAGTGTGATCCTTGTGGTGGATAGTGTGAATGGGGTGGAAGAACAAACCCGGAAGCTGATGCAGGTTTGCCGCATGCGCAAGACCCCTGTCATCGTTTTTATCAATAAACTGGACCGGGATGGAAAAAACAGGTTTGACCTGCTTGAAGAAATTGAAAAAGAGTTATCCATTCACCTGCATCCCATGACATGGCCTATTAACCAGGGTAAGGATTTTAAAGGTGTGTATGATCTTCACAATAAAAGTCTTCGTTTGTTCTCTGCTCATACAAAAGCAAGTGAAGAAGATACCATCTCCATCACAGATCTTTCTGAGCAAATTCTTGAAGAGAAACTGGGTGATAGAGATGCTGCTACGTTAAGAGAAGATGTGGAACTCATAGAAGGAGTTTATGGGGAACTGGAAGCTGGTACTTACCTGAGTGGTGATGTGGCACCGGTTTTCTTTGGAAGTGCTATTAATAATTTTGGTGTGAAAGAATTGCTTGACACTTTTATTCGCATCGCACCCAGGCCAAGAAGCCGCGAAACCAATACGAGGCTTGTATCAGTAGATGAAGATAAATTCAGTGGATTTATTTTCAAGATCCATGCGAACCTGGATCCGAAACACCGCGACCGGATTGCTTTCCTTCGTGTATGCTCGGGAAAGTTTGAAAGAAACAAGTATTTCCATCATGTGCGTCTGGACAAGGACGTGAGATTCAGCAATCCCTATTCCTTCCTGGCTCGTGAGAAAAGCGTGGTGGAAGATGCTTATCCAGGAGATGTAGTGGGACTTTTCGATACCGGTAATTTCAAGATCGGTGATACTCTTACAGAAGGCGAAGAGTTCTTCTTTACCGGCATCCCTTCTTTTTCACCGGAAATATTTAAGGAAGTGGTGAATAAGGATCCAATGAAAACCAAGCAGCTTGAAAAAGGCCTTCTTCAGTTGACCGATGAAGGTGTAGCACAGTTGTTTACACAGTTCGGCGGAAATAAAAAGATCATTGGTTGTGTAGGAGAGCTGCAGTTTGAAGTGATCCAGTACAGGTTATTGCACGAATATGGCGCTTCGGTGGTTTTCAATTCCATGCCTTATTACAAGGCCTGCTGGATCACCAGTAATGACAGCAGTAAGCTGGAGGAATTCACCAGGTTCAAAACCAATAATATTGCGGCGGACAAGGATGGTCATGTGGTTTACCTCGCACAAAGTGAATGGTACCTAAATACAGAAAGAAATAACAATCCTGATATTGAATTTCATTTTACCAGCGAGATCCATAAATAAGATTATAATGATAAACTAATATCATGTCATCTCTCATTTTTGAAACAGAAAGATTGATTGTAAGGCCGTATGTTACCGGTGATGAACTAAACTTTTTTGCACTGAATGGCAATGAAGAAGTAGTGCGTTATATCCGGGCTGCAAAAACAAGAGAAGAATGTGATGAATTCCTGGCGACGATTATCAAAGATTATGCAATCCATCCGCTGTATGGTCGCTGGGCAGTTGAAGAAAAGCAATCCCGCGATTTTGTTGGATCATTTGCATTGATACCTGTTGAAGGACTTGATCAAATGCAATTAGGATATGCATTATTGCCAGGTGAGTGGGGTAAGGGCTATGCAACTGAATTGACAAAAGCAGGCCTGGATTATATTTTTCAGAAAACAACCATCGATCCGATTTATGCTTACACTGAAGTTCCGAATACGCCTTCTCAAAAAGTTTTATTGAAAGCCGGATTCCAACTATATGGAAACAGGTTAGAAGGAACAAAAGAACTGTCAGGTTTTTGTCTTCATAAAAAGGAATGGCAGGCCACTGTGAATCTAAATCCCTTACAGGCAAATTGAATCTTTTGCTGGAATAAGGAAATCACTTCCTGAAATGAAGTCCATACACTTCCTGCGCTAACACATCTTTCCACTGGCTGATCAGCCTTCTATAAGCCCGTCCTACTTCAGTTTCTTTGCGATCAAGATCATATAATCCTACTTCATGTATTCTTCCATTGTCTTCTCTTAAGGCAGTGTCCCAGTCAACCTGGTGGGTGAGACTGTACCAGGTAAATCCTATCACCGGTACACCATCCTGTATCAGCCTGTAAAGATTGGCCCATTGTTTCCAAAGCCATTCGGCACCACCAGGTTCTTTTAAATTGGTCTCTGTATGCATGATGGGAAGTTTATACCGGTTATAATATTGATGGGTGATCACATAATAACCAAAAACCTCACCTGAAGCTCTTGTAGTTCCATTAGGCAATACAAGATGTTCATTAGTCATGTAATAATCATTACCCATGATGCAACGAGCCGTAACCTGGTTCTGTTCAAACCAATGGTATTCTTCCTTCGTCATTCCATTTTCAAGCAGGTAATCATACATCATCACACGTATTGGATAACCGTAGGTAAGGTCAAGCGCGAGAAATCTTTTCTGATTTAAAAACCTGGCTCTTGCCATGACTTCCGGACGTACGGGATGAAAATATTCTGAGGACTCACTTTGAATAAAAACCGCATCTGGCTGGACCTTTAAAATTTCGTGCATGGCAAGAACATTGGCCTTGCATAAATGTTTGAGTGCTGTTACAAAACCACGGTCTGTTGTCAGTCTTTCGTTCCACCATCCATATTGTCCCGAAAACAAAGCGGTGATAAATATTTCGTTGATGGGAGTATAATATTGCAGTGATGGAAATCGATGGGCGAAAGCTTTTGCATATTCTGCAAAATATTCAGGGAACTCCGGGTTTTGAAAATTACCCAGCCAGTCGGGAACACCGAAATGCAGGAGGTCTACAATGGGAATAATGTTCAACTCCTTTAACCGATGGAAGGTATCATCCGTAAATGTCCAGTCGTACTGCCCTGGTGCTGTATGTGTTTTGTAGTAGGGAGGACCATAGCGTAAGAAAGAAATCCCCATGTCTCTCACCAGTTCAAAATCTGTTTGCCAGTATCGATAATGCAGGCATTTTTCCATTTCATCAACCCTTTTTGTTGATCCGTCGGGAAGCTGAATGGTAGGATAGCTATTCTCAATTCCAGTAGCAAACATGAACTTATTCCTGATGGGCATGACATCTCCATTTTGGTCTGCATTACCACCAAAGTAGTGCCATGATGCATGAACTGTTTAATATCTGGGTTGAATGCCCGTGTAATTATGCGGGGTGATGCTTTTTAATTCTTTTTTTATTGCGCTGCTGATCTTCAGTGAATCAATGAAATTATGGATGGTCGATTTGTCGATCTGTTTCTTTCCTCTGGTGAGATCTTTCAGGGCCTCGTAAGGATTTGGATAATGTTCCCTGCGCAAAATGGTTTGAATAGCTTCTGCCACTACAGCCCAATTTTGATCAAGGTCATCATAGATTTTGGTATCATTCAAAACCAGTTTATTCAAACCTTTTTCGATAGATCGAAATGCCAGGATGGTATGTGCAAAAGGAACACCGATATTTCTCAGAACAGTGGAATCCGTGAGGTCTCTTTGTAGTCGCGATACAGGCAGTTTTGCTGAAAGATGTTCCAGCAAAGCATTGGCCAGGCCAAGATTTCCTTCAGCGTTTTCAAAATCAATGGGATTGACTTTATGTGGCATGGCAGAGGAACCAATTTCACCTTTTTTGGTTTTCTGGCTGAAGTATTCCATTGAAATATAGGTCCAGATATCCCTGCACAGATCGATAAGAATGTTGTTGATCCGCTTCATGCTGTCGAAAGCAGCTGCGAGGTTATCATAGTGTTCGATCTGGGTAGTGAATTGCAGCCTTTGCAGGCCCAGCACACCTTCTACAAACTCATTGGCAAATTTGATCCAGTCTGTTTTTGGAAAGGCAATATGATGGGCATTGAAATTACCTGTAGCTCCACCAAATTTTGCATTGATAGGAATGCTGATCATTTGCTCCACCTGGTTTTCAATTCTTTCAACAAATACCATCCATTCCTTTCCCAGTTTTGTTGGACTGGCCGGCTGTCCATGCGTATGTGCCAGCAGTGGAATATCCTGCCATTCCTTAGCGAGAAGCTTCAACTGGTTATTCAGGTTGAGTAGGGAAGGAAGGTATTCGAATTCAAGTGCGTGTTTCCAGGAAAGTGGTATGGCTGTATTGTTGATGTCCTGAGAGGTGAGACCAAAATGCACCCATTCTTTCACATCGTTTTCCCCGACTTTTTTGAGTTCCTGCTTGATAAAATATTCAACAGCTTTTACATCATGGTTGGTGGTATGTTCTATAGCCTTGATCTGCATGGCATCATCCGGCCCAAATTCGTCCTTAATCTTATTCAGTTGTTTGGTTGCCTTGGAAGAAAGCTTAAAAAATTTTTTGCCCGATAGCATCATCAGGTATTCGACTTCGATCAGCACACGGTACTTTATTAATGCATACTCGGAAAAATACTCATCAAGTTGTTGTACTTGCTTGCGGTAGCGGCCGTCGATGGGAGAAATGGCGGAAAGTGGCGATAGTTCCATAATTGAAGGTCATGGGTGGCAGGCATTGAGTGACTGGCCAACCCTATCTTTGCCGGCAAAACTAAATCATTTGAAGAAGATAAGAGTAGGTGCCGTGAATTACCTGAACACGAAGCCCATGTTGTATGGCATCAAAAGGCATGCAGTGATGAATGAGATTGATCTGATAGAAGCCTATCCTTCCAAAGTTGCGCAGTTGTTAATGGATGATGAAGTTGACGTAGCCCTGATTCCAGTTGCGGCAACTATGAAGATGAAAGAATGGCACATTGTTTCAGATTATGGTATTGCCTGCGACGGAACTGTTGCATCGGTTTGTATTTTCAGTCAGAAGCCTTTGGAGGAAATTGATACAGTATATCTGGATTACCAGTCGCGAACCTCTGTAAATCTTGCCAGGATCTTATTGAAAGAATACTGGAAAAAGGACGTAAAGCTGATTGATGCCAAAGGTGAGGACTTCAGGGATCAAATTAAAGGTACAACTGCAGGAGTGGTAATAGGAGACAGGGCATTGGAGCAGAGGTTAAGGTCAAACTATATCTATGATCTGGGCGAAGCCTGGAAAGCCCATACAGGATTGCCTTTTGTATTTGCTGCATGGATCTCCAACAAGCCGCTTCCTGAAAGCTTCAAAACTCAGTTCAATGAAGCCAATAAATTAGGGTTGGACCATTTGCAAGAAGTGATCGAGGAAAATCAATATGCTGTTTATGATCTTTGGCATTATTATGAAGAAAACATTGATTACCTGATAGACGAAAGAAAGAAAGAAGGAATGCAGTTGTTTTTATCGAAGTTGAGTGAATTGAATGGTTAAAAAACCATATATTTAGCCACTAATACCAAGACTACTATGCCCGTGAGAATTTCACTCGTGCTCTTTCTTTTATTATTTAATAGCCGATTTTCCAAAGCTCAAAATGCTGCCTTTACTGCTCCAGATACTGTTTGTGTAAATAGCCCGGTTACTATTACAAATACTTCAAGCGGTGCATCTTCTTATTTTTGGAATTTTTGTGTAGCTAATGGCAGCAATCCGCCAATAGGTACTAACATGGGAAATGTCGGTGGGCTTTTAAGTAACCCAGTTTATATTGATTATGTTTATGAAGGGGGAAATTTTTATGGGTTTTCAACTAACAATGTTCCAGGTAAATTATTAAGATTAAATTTTGGTTCAAGTCTATTGAACACACCCTCGGTGACAGATTTAGGAACTGTAGGGGGAATTATCCCAAATCACACTGAGGGCTTACAGATTGTAAAAAATGGTGGCCAATGGTATGTAATTGTAGTTGGAGGTGATTTTGCAGGAACTGCTCCACCGGCAATTGTGAAAATAGAGTTAGGTTCAAACATTGCAAATAATTCTCCAGTCGGAACTTATTGGGGAAATATTGGTAATCTAGGATACCCCCATGATTTATTTGTCTTCGAAGATAACGGCCAATGGTATGGTCTTACTGTAAACACTACGAACAACACAATTACCAGATTCGATTTTACCTCAAGTTTTGCTAATACACCAACCGCCGTTAACCTGGGTAATATAGGAGGATTAAATGGACCTACAGGAATTTATGCATTAAAGGAGGGAAGTAATTGGTATGCATTTGTAACAAACGCATTCGGCAATACTATTACGAGATTGAACTTCGGTAACTCTCTCTTAAATACTCCTACAGGTGTAAATCTTGGAAATATAGCTGGGCAAATGTCCACACCATGGGATATTTACATGATAAACTATTGTGGGCAAAACCAGGGTTACTTAATAAATGCAGGCAATAATACTTTAATAAAAATGGACTTTAATGGAAGTGTAACCAATACTCCAACTGTTACAAATTATGGTAATGTTGGTAACATGAATTTCCCACATTGCCTCTCAAAGATTTTTAGAGTAGGAGCAGACCTTTATAGTTTTGTTGCAAATGTGAATTCTAACTCTATCACTAGAATACGCTTTACAGGTTGCACAAATGCAAGCATTCCAAATACAACCTTACAAAATCCACCTCCTATTACCTATAATGCTCCCGGAACATACAATATCAATCTTACAATTAATGATGGCCTTTCAACGCAATCTTCATATTGCAAGCAAGTTGTTGTCCTTGCCAAGCCAACTATTGCACCTATTCCGGATTCCACAATATGTCCAGGGGTATCTATAGATTTAAATCCTTCAATTACCGGAGCAACAGCTTATAGCTGGTCTCCCTCTACGGGTTTATCAAACTCAAATATTTCCAACCCCATTGCATCACCAACTGTAACTACTCAATACATATTAACCGCAACCAATGGTGGAGGATGCAGTGTTAAGGATACATTCATGATCAATGTATTGACTCCACAACAATGCGGTCAAATTGTGGTTACGCCAGGATTTACGGCTCCAGATACTGTTTGTGTGAACAATCCCGTAACTATAGTAAATACTTCAGTTAATGCCTCTACTTATTACTGGAGTTTTTGTGCAACAGGTGCTAATAATACCCCAACTGGCTTAAATCTTGGAAATCCTGGAGGGCAATTGACTACACCCTGTTTTATTGATTTCGTAAACGCCAACGGCAATTATTATGGGTTTATAACCAGTAATAATCCAGCATCCCTGGTAAGATTGGACTACGGTAATTCATTACTTAATACACCTATAGCAACTAATCTGGGAAATTTTGGAAATATCATTCCCTTAGGGGCTCAGGGCATCCAGGTTGTATTTGAAAACGGATCATGGTATGCTATTATAACAGGAGGTGATGTTCTTGCTTCTCCATTTGCCACCTCCAGAATTATTAAAATTGATTTCGGAGCCAATATCGCAAACAATACGCCGATAGCAACAAATTGGGGTAATATAGGAGGTCTGGCTTATCCTACGGATCTCTATATGTTTAAATTTGTAAACAACTGGTATGGGTTTACTGTAAACTATCAAAATGGAACGATTACCAAGTTCAATTTTGGAACCAATTTTAATAACCCTCCGACGGGAATCAATCTTGGAAGCCCAGGTATTCTCAATAAACCCAATGGAATATTTCCAATAAATGACAACGGTACCTGGCGTTTATTTGTGGCAAACTTTGGTAATAACACATTGTCAAGAATTGATTTTGGAAATTCACTCTTAAACCCTCCCTCTTCATCAATTAATTTAGGAAATCCAGGAAGTAGTTTGGACAAACCTCGTGATATCTACATTTACGATAGTTGTGGTCAGTATATAGGCTTTGCTATCAATGAAAATACAAACGATATGGTAAGGATGAACTTTACCAATTTGACTTCTGTACCAACTGCAAATTCATTGGGTGTTATTGGAGGTATGAGCAGTCCTCATTCTATTTCTAAACTTTTCAGATCTGGACCAGATTTGTATGCATTTATTCCGAACTCTTATGTGAATACATTATCAAGGATCAAATTCAGCGGTTGCACCAATGCAAGCATCCCCAACTCTACTTTGCAAAACCCACCCACGCTCAGCTTTAATGCAGTAGGCACTTATACTATTAACCTAACTGTGGATGAAGGTTTACCAACTCAGGGCTCTTTTTGTAAAGAAGTGGTGGTTGTCAACCTTCCGCATACTCCCACTCAATCTTATTCCATTTGTCCTCAATCAACAAAGAAATTAGGAAGCAGCATTAAGCCGGCAACCTATTTATGGAGCACCGGTGCTACCACTGATTCTATTAGTGTTAATGCTGCTGGTGTATACTGGGTTGAATCAAGTAAAAATGGTTGCACAGTTAGGGATAGCTTTATTGTTTCTGTAGTGGCTTCCAGTCCCCCGGATTTTTCTTTTCAACAGGATCTTTGTTCGACTAAATCTATACAGTTCGGAACCGTCATCACCGGCTTCCAGTCTTTTTCCTGGGATTTTGGGAATAACCAGACCAATAATAACAGCCAGAATCCATCAATGAATTATTCCAGTTTTGGTAGTTATAATGTGATTTTGAAAGTTCTTCGTAACAATGGATGCCTGGATAGTGTGGTGAAGTCGATAGATGTTACAAATCCATTTGATAATAGTTTATTGATCAATAGTGATACTTCCATCTGCCTTGGCGACAGTGTGTTGTTGAAGCCCAATGGCCAGTATTCAGGCTATTGCTGGCAATCCAATACAGGTCAGTTTCCAGGTGGTCTTGCCGGGTATGTTAGTCCTTCAGTTCCCACAACTTATAGTTTCACGACAAGGGTGTTGGGTCCTAACCTGGTGGTAAATCCGGATTTCGCGGCAGGAAATACAGGCTTCAGTTCTGAGTATGGATATAATGCATCCAACCAGATCCTGGGAGAATATGGTATTAATAACAATCCTTCTACCTGGAATGCAAGCTTCAGTAATTGCACTGATCATACAACAGGATCTGGAAATATGATGACAGTAAATGGAGCTTCAGGCGGAAATGCAATTGTATGGTCACAAACCCTGAATGTTACGCCCAATACTAATTACAGGTTTTCAACCTGGATCGCTTCACTTCAGGCAGCAAATCCTGCCAGCCTGCAGTTTTCAATTAATGGAGTACAAATGGGAACAGCTATCAATGGACCGGCTTCAACATGCCAGTGGCAAGAGTTTGGTACAAGCTGGAATTCAGGTATTCAAACATCAGCGGTTCTTTCCATTGTCAATAAGAATACAACTACTGGCGGTAATGATTATGCACTGGATGATATTTATTTTGGCACTACAGCCACAAGGCAGGATTCAGTCAGGATCAACCTTTCAGGGATTTGTGATTCCATAGACATTGCGGGCATAGATAAAGTTTGTAGTCCTACAGATACGATCAGCTATTCTATTTTTAAAGCCGCTAACTGCACACAGGCCTATTCAGTTCTGGTTGACAATAATTATGCGGAGATCATTTCGCAAACTGCATCCACAGTGAAGATCAGGTTTAAGCAGGATGGGCAAACCACGGTAAGGCTGGTGTATTCCGATAATTGTAAAACCATGGCCGATAGCATCAATGTTGATATCAAATTTTCACCAACTTCCATCAACCTTGGACCTGATGTAAACATTTGCAGGGATACATCTTTACTTCTGACTGCAGTATCTGGCTTTGCTTCTTACATATGGCAGGATGGAAGCACTGGAACTAGTTTCCAGGTGAATGTCCCTGGAACCTATCATGTTACGGCTGAGAATTATTGCGGTCTACAGATCAAAGACACACTGGTGTATAATAAATCAGGCATCATACCATTTTCTTATCAGCCAGCCACTGTAACTGTTTGTGCGGGTGATTCAGTGCAGTTCACTGCTTCAGGTGGCAATCAATACGAGTGGCAACCATCTGTTTATTTCGCTGCACCCAATGCATCGGTTACCAGGGCAATTGTCTCTACCTCACAGGTATACATACTGCATATTACAGATGCAGTCTGCAACAGGGATACAATGATCAATATACCGGTAACGGCTTCACCGGAGGCAGATATCAGTGTAACTAAAACAAATGATGTGAGTTGCAGTAATGATACAGCAATTCTGAAAGCAACAGGGGGCGTGAGTTATACCTGGATGCCGAATAATTACATTATTAGAAATAGTAACAATCAAATCACCGTCAGGCCTCCCCAATCCATTACTTTTTATGTTACCGGAATAGATGCTCTGGGATGTAAGGGCCAGGATTCCATAGTGGTTGAATTCAGGAATGAAGGGGAGCAACGCTTATTTATTCCTAATGCTTTTTCGCCAAATGGAGATGGTTTGAACGATATTTTCCGCCCTACCTTTATTGGGCCGTCTGCTAAATATCAGTTCAGCATTTATAATCGTTGGGGACAACTGGTGTTCATATCCAAAGTTCCAGGTGTGGGCTGGAATGGTATTTTCCAGTCGAAAGAACAGCCTGGCGGCGTCTATGTTTATTATATCACTGCTGAAGGTGGCTGTAATGGTAAGTTTGAAGAAAAGGGCACATTTGTATTAATTAGGTAGAGAACATTAAAGATTTTCGAAACGGGATTATTGAGTCATGGACGACCTTCTTAAATAAGTATCCATTGAATATCATTTTCTGATAGATTTGCGGCAATTTAGACTTATGAAAGTTGTCATATTTGCCGGAGGACTCGGTACAAGAATAAGCGAAGAGACTGAAATTCGTCCAAAGCCCATGGTTGAGATAGGGGGTAGGCCAATATTGTGGCATATAATGAAGATATTCAGTTCCTATGGCTTTAATGAGTTCATTATATGCCTGGGATATAAGGGTTATCTCATTAAGGAATACTTCATGCATTATTACCTTCATAATTCTGATATTACAATCGAGCTGAAGAGTAATAATGTTGAGGTTCATTCTACTGAAGCAGAATCTTTCAAAGTAACTCTTGTTGATACAGGCCTTACTACAAAAACAGCAGGTAGATTAAAGAAAGTACAAAAGTATATTGGTGAGGAAGATTTTATGCTCACCTATGGTGACGGTGTGTCTGATGTAAATGTCGAGCAATTACTTTCATTTCATAAATCTCATGGAAAAATAGCAACAGTAACTGCCGTTCAGCCAGAGGGAAGATTTGGATCAATGGAAATTCTTGATAATGGTATAGTTGATCATTTTAGAGAAAAGCCAAAAGGTGATGATAAATGGATCAATGGTGGATTCTTTGTTTTAAAGTCCGATGTTTTTAAGTATCTGGAAGGTAATATGGAAGATGTAATGTGGGAAGATGCTCCAATGCAACAATTAGCAATAGATCATCAATTAGTAGCTTACCAACATCAGGGATTTTGGAAATGTATGGATGCAATGCGAGATAAAATTGAACTGGAAGCTTTGTGGCAAAATAAAAATGCTCAATGGAAAATATGGTAAGCTTTCAAGAGCTATTGTCTTATTACAAAGGAAAAAAAGTTTTTATAACAGGACATTCTGGGTTTAAAGGTGCCTGGCTAACTTCTGTGCTTTACTTGCTTGGAGCAAAGGTTAAAGGATATAGTCTGGCTCCAGAATATCAGGAAGGATTATTTGATATTATTGCTCCACTACAACTCTCAGAAAGTATAATTGCGGATATAAGAAATAAAGAGAGATTAAAAAATGAGATAGAAAATTTTCAACCTGATTTTATCTTTCATTTGGCTGCCCAGCCTCTTGTCCGTCGATCGTATGTGAAACCTGCTGAAACGTTTGAAATAAATGTTGTCGGTACAGCTAATCTTTTGGAAATAATAAAAGATTTAAATCATCACTGCTATACAGTAATTATTACAACAGACAAGGTATATGAAAATAAGGAAATAAATGTGTTGTATAATGAAGAAGATATTTTAGGTGGGTATGATCCATATAGTGCAAGTAAAGCCTGCACTGAGATTGTTGTAAACTCTTTTAGACGATCATTTTTTCAGCCCGTGGAACTTCAGAAATATAAAAAAGCGCTTTTAAGTGTTAGAGCTGGAAATGTAATTGGTGGTGGTGACTGGAGTGAAGACCGTATTATTCCGGATATAATTAGATCTCTACAGAAAGGACGAAAAATAAAAGTTAGAAATCCAAATGCAGTTCGGCCATGGCAGCATGTTCTTGAGCCTATTGGGGCTTATTTATTATTGGCAGCCAAGCTCGAGATTTCACCAAAAGATTTTTCCAAGGCGTATAATATTGGTCCTGAACCCAATGATCATTTAACGGTCGGGCAACTAGTTGAAATAAGCATTGCTAATTGGGGATCAGGAGTATGGGAAGATATTTCGGATGAAAAACAACCTCATGAAGCTAGGTTATTGAAACTGGATATATCCAGAATCAAAGAGGAAATATCGTGGCGCCCAAAACTTAATGCGTCTCAGGCAATTGAATGGACAATAGATTGGTACAAACAACCTAGAGATAAGCGAGCTGATTTTACATTTGACCAGATAAAATCATACTTCCAATAATGAAATTCTTACCTACTCAACTTACGGGAAGTTACATCATTCAGCTCGATACAAAATTGGATCAGCGAGGTTGGTTTGCACGGTACTATTGTAAAAATGAATTTAGAGAAATCGGACATAATAAGGAATGGGTACAGATGAACCATTCGTTTACCTTTAAAAAAGGTACCGTTCGCGGCATGCATTTTCAACTTCCTCCGTTTCGGGAAATAAAAATGGTAAGATGTATTGCCGGTGCAGTATTTGATGTTATTGTTGATCTTAGAAAAGATTCACCGAGCTTTTTGCAATGGTTTGGTTTTGAAATGTCTTCGTCGAATAAGAAAATGATATATATTCCTGAAGGATTTGCTCATGGCTTTCAAACACTGACCGATGATTGTGAATTGATTTATCATCATTCCGAATATTATACCCCAACTTCGGAAAGTGGCGTACGATATAATGATCCTTTAGTAAAAATTTCGTGGCCTTTGGAAGTGAAAGAAATTTCAGAAAGGGATCAGTCTCATTATTTTCTTGACCAATCTTTTAAAGGAATTTAAATATGCATTGCAGGTTTTGTAAAACTGAATTACATCACATTTTTATTGATCTGGTAAATTCACCAGCTTCTAATTCGTTCCTGGGGCGAGAGCAACTGAATGAACCTGAAGTTTTTTATCCGCTAAAAGTTTATACCTGCCACAATTGCTTCCTTGTTCAAGTAGACGAGTATAAAAAATCAGATGCTATTTTCAGCAGTGATTATGTTTATTATTCTTCATTTTCTAAAACGTGGTTAGAACATGCAGAAAAATATACTAAACTAATGATCGAAAAATTTACATTGGATAAAAATTCCAAGGTAATTGAGATAGCTTCTAATGACGGTTATTTGCTTCAATATTTTCTAGCAAAAAAAATTGAAGTCCTGGGGATTGAACCTACGGCAAATACTGCATCGGTTGCCAGGAAAAAGGGGATTGAAACAATTATAGATTTCTTTGGTGTTCGACTGGCTAATGAACTAAAAGAAAAAAACATTGAGGCCGATCTATTACTTGGCAATAATGTTTTGGCTCATGTTCCCGATATTCTGGATTTTGTAGGGGGAATGAAAATTATATTAAAGCCAGACGGTATAATTACGATGGAATTTCCGCATTTATTGCAACTGGTTGAAAACAACCAGTTTGATACAATTTACCATGAACATTTTTCTTACCTTTCTTTTAGTACCGTAAAAAAAGTATTTGAATCTCAGGGTCTGGAAATGTTTGATGTAGAAGAATTGCCGACTCATGGTGGTTCACTACGGATTTATGCAAAACACAAAGAAAGTTCCCGTAAAATTTCACCCAATGTTCAAAATATGTTGGATAAAGAAGTTTCCAAAGGAATGCTCAACTTGAGTTTCTATAATAATTTCCAGAAAAATGCTTTTGAGATTAAACTCCAACTATGTGATTTTTTAATTGAACAAAAAAGGAAAGGCAAAAGAGTAGCTGCGTATGGAGCTGCTGCGAAAGGAAATACACTACTAAACTATTGCGGTATAAAATACGACTATATTGATTTCGTAGTGGACGCTAACCCTTACAAGCAAAATAAATTTCTTCCAGGCAGCCATGTTCCAGTGGTTGATGAATCCCATTTAATGGAAAGTAAACCCGATTATATTTTGATTCTGCCATGGAATCTTCAAGATGAGATAACAAGGCAACTTGAATATGTTAGGGAATGGGATGCCAAATTCGTTATTCCAATACCTTATTTGCAAATTATTTAGCATGAAAAAGGTATTGGTAACAGGGGCAACAGGGTTTATTGGTAATTATGTGATTGAAGATTTATTAGAGAGAGATTGTGAAATAATAGCTACTTCTCCACGACATGATAAGGCTTTTTCTAAAAAATGGTTTGATAATGTAAGATATGTACCATTTAATCTTGAGGAATTTAATGAGAATGTAAATTATTACAACTATTTTTTTCAGCCAGATCTTTTGATACACCTTGCATGGGAAGGGCTACCCAATTATAAGGAAAGGTTTCATGTCGATTTAAATTTTCCGAGACATTATAAATTTCTTTCTAATCTCATTCGGTTTGGACTAAAAGATCTTACGGTTACAGGTACCTGCCTAGAATATGGGATGCAGGAGGGAAAATTGTCCGAAGAATTGAAGCCAGTACCAACAAATTCGTACAGCATAGCAAAGAATCTTCTTCGTGAAAAAATAGAAATGCTTAATAAAGAATTTAATTTTTCTTTTAAGTGGGTAAGGTTATTCTATACCTATGGGAAAGGGCAAAATTCAAATTCTATTCTTTCTCAGCTAGAAAGAGCACTCGAAAACGGTGACGTGGAATTTAATATGAGTGGAGGTGAACAATTACGCGATTATCTGCCTGTTGAAACCCTTGCCAGATATATTGTTGAAGTTGCACTTCAAAAAAAAGTAACAGGAATCATCAATTGTTGTAGTGGCCATCCCATTTCAGTTAAAGAACTTGTTAGAACTTATCTTAGTAACCATAATGCGGAAATTAAATTAAACCTAGGTTATTATCCCTATACAGATTATGAACCTATGTCATTTTGGGGCGATAACACCAAATTAAAATCAATTCTGAAAAATGAATAATCCAATTGAGGAGTTTAAAAACGAAAGAAAAGAGCGGATTCAAGCTAATGGCAATAATATTGAACTTAAAGATGCTGCTAACCAGTTCAATACTGCCTCCAACAAAGTTCAATATTCATATAATTTTTCTTGGATGGGCAGGCCAATAATTCAATATCCGCAGGACATGATAGCTATGCAGGAATTGATCTGGGAAATCAAACCAGATATTATTATTGAAACAGGTATAGCACATGGGGGATCGCTAATTTATTATGCATCTATACTGGAACTAATTGGAAATGGAAGGGTTTTAGGAATTGATATAGATATCCGTCAACACAATAAGGTTGAAATCGAGAAACACCCTATGTTTCATAGAATTGATATGATTCAGGGGTCTTCAATTGACGATAATATCGCCAAACAGGTTTATGATATTGCTAAGGATAAAAACAAAGTTCTTGTATGTCTTGATTCTAATCATACACACGATCATGTTTTGCAAGAACTTAAATTATATGCCCCTTTAGTTTCTGTTAATTCTTATATTGTTGTTTTTGATACGATTGTTGAGGACCTTCCCGAAGGATATTTCTCTCAAAAACGACCATGGGGAATAGGTAATAATCCTAAGACTGCAGTTATGGAATTTCTTTCAGGGAATAAGGATTTTATAATTGATAAGGGTATTGACAATAAATTGCTTATAAGTGTAGCTCCTGGCGGTTATTTAAAAAGAATCAAATAAATGCCATCTGAATTATCAACTGTAACTATAGTTATACCAACACATAACCGTCATGGCTACTTGAAACGGAGTATTGAATTTTACTCAAAAAAAGGAATTAACGTAATTATTGTAGATAGTACACTACAAACCTACCCGGAAAATCTAAGGAATACATCTATCGACTATTATCATCTTCCTGGAATGCCAATGCCCCAGAAGTTGAGTTTTGCTATGGATAAGGTAGGATCAAAGTTTGTAGTTTTTTGCGCAGATGATGATTTTATTCTTTTATCAAGTGTCGAAACCTGTATTAAATTTTTAAATTCAAATTCAGATTTTACTTCAGCTCAGGGAAATAGTATTACCTACAAAAAAAACAGAAAGTACAAGTGGGGAATTGAATTTAATCCTCTTTATGATATTCCCGAATTGGAAATATCATCTTCAAATGCCTTTGATCGGCTGTCTAAATTATTTCATCCTTATAGAACTATTTTCTCAGCTGTTCATTACACCAAAATAATGCGTGAAGCTTATAGGGATATAGATCCTGGGGTTAAAAACCTTTTTCTAAACGAATATATAACCGCAATAATTCCAATAATAAATGGAAAACATATAGAGTTGCCATTGCTTTATCAGGTTAGAGAAAGCGCGGAAGATTCAGGTGATAAAACAACAGAAAATCTGGACGTTATTTTTCA
This sequence comes from Bacteroidota bacterium, assembly GCA_023386045.1. GTDB lineage: Bacteria > Bacteroidota > Bacteroidia > Chitinophagales > Chitinophagaceae > Flavisolibacter. The sequence goes on along the minus strand of JAEWKK010000013.1, from coordinate 63,606 downwards.
ATCTCATTCTTATGATTCTGAAAGGGAAATATTTCTTGATTACCTGGCTAAAAAAATATCCGGAGTATTATGTATTAATATTTTGGAAAGTAAAAACAATCTAACTGCAATTCTTTTATCATTTGCAAAGGAACTGCAAAGCTTAAAAAAAAATGTACGACCAATTGTTTCAAAAAAACTAGGTAAGTATGTAGCTAAAGTTCCAATCATTGGTGAATATATAGTAATGAAAAGGCGTTTGAGACTTCAGAACAAAAAGTTGATTCAAAACATTCGAAGCTCAACAGAACTTCATGAATTGGAAAACATTAAAAGAATTATTATTAAATATGCAGAGCGGGTGTGATAATATTTCAGTTTCTGTAGTTTATTTATCATGGTTACCATATGGGATCGACTATTTAAAAAATTTTATAGAATCATATAAAAATCATTCTCCCGGTCTTGATCATCGTCTTGTACTGATATTTAATGGAGTAGCTCATAGTGATAAACTCAAGGATTTTATAGCTTATTCCGAACAACATCTGGAGGAGTTTCAGATTTTTACAATGAACAGTGGGCAGGACATAGAAGCTTACTTTACTATCGCTGACCAGTTAACATCAGAATATATATTGTTTCTTAACAGTTTCTCCCTCTTCAATACCGGAGAATGGCTAAAAGTATTTGTTGATTCGATGTCACCTGAAATGGGAGTAGTTGGGGCTAGCGGGTCATTTCAAAGTCTTTACAGTACTGTAAATTATGAAAATGCATGGTCGTGGGAAAATAAACTCTCGCTACATCAGCAATTCAGGAAATACAAACTTTTGCTTAAAAATAAATTTTACTGGAGGTTTTTGATAAAGTCTTTTCCTAATCCTCACATCAGAACTAATGCGTTTATGGTTAGAAGGTCAGAATTTATTAGTATAAAAAGACCAAAGTTGAAACGTAAATTCGATGCATACCTTTTTGAAAGTGGCAAAAAGTCGTTAACCAACCAAATGCTAAAAAAGGGATTTCAGGTGGCGCTTGTTGGAAAAAATAGGCAGAAATATTTAATTTCTGATTGGCCAGATAGTAAAATATTTTGGGTAAATGAGCAGGAAAATTTATTGGTTAGAGACAATCAGACAGATTTATATGAAAAATCAGACGTGGGTTACCGATTAAAGCTTACAAAACTTGCCTGGGGGTTATGATTAAATTTAGCATCATATTGCCTGTAAAAAATGGTGGCGATTATGTAAAAGAATGCGTTAGGTCTATATTAAATCAATCTTATCCGTATTTTGATTTGCACATACTTGAAAACTGTAGTTCAGATGGTACAACTGAATGGCTTAAAGGACTTTCAGATGATCGAGTAAAGCTGATAGAAACACCTGTGCCATTGACGATTGAGCAGAACTGGAGTCGAATTACACAAATTCAGAAAAACGAATTCATAACATTAATTGGTCATGATGACATCCTATTTCCTGATTACCTGCAGGTAATGAACGATTTAATTAATAGGCACCCTGGTGGCGGACTTTATCAATCCCATTTTCATTTTATTGACGCTAATGGACAAAAGATTAGAAATTGCCTAAAGATGGACGATTATTATTCTTCTGAAAATTTTTTAAATGCAATCTTGTGTGGTAAAATTGATATAATGGGGACAGGTTTTATGATGAAATCAGAATATTATGATTCAATTGGGGGAATTCCTGATTATCCAAATTTGTTATTTGCTGATTTTGAAATGGTGATAGAATTGGCAAAAAAAGGTGGATTTTATGTGTCTTCAGATTCAATGTTTGCTTTTCGATTGCATCAAAGTACAACTAAAAGTTCTTCAGATAGTAAAATCCAATCCGGTTTTGAAAGATTCTTATCTTATTTAATCAAATTGAAGAAAGAAGATGGGACTTATGATGACACTATAAAGGAATGTTCTGGTGAATTTATTCATAATTATTGTAAAGGTTTAAGTCATCGTTTGTTAAGGACTTCATATAAGCAGAGGAATGGTCTTTCGGTTAAAGATTTTATCAGGAAATGTGCTTTGTTAGCCAAACAGTTAACCAACGCTAATACATTTGATCCATTAAAAGATAAAAGTATTAGATTGGCATTGTTTATTGACAGCAATCCTATAACCCGATTTTTATTCCTGACATTCAAGCGCTTTTATCCGAAACCAATATTAAAATGAGGAACTGATTATCTGGAATGAAAAATCTGTCCATAATTATCGTTAATTATAATTCAATTTCTCTCATTGGTAATTGCATTAATTCAATCGAACAATTAGGCCTAAACTCCACCGAAATCATCATCATCGATAATTCCTCCGAAGATCCGACTTCTCTTCTGCAGCAATTTCCTTTCATCCAGTGGCACGATATGGGTTATAATGCGGGCTTTGCCCGGGCCAATAACAAAGGAATTCAATTGGCAAAAGGAGAGGTAGTCCTTCTCTTAAATCCTGATGTTATTATAAAGGAAGATGCCATTGAAAAATGTTACCGTCGATTTGTGGCTTCACCTTATGTTGCCTGCGGGGTGCAGTTGCTGAATCCCGATCAGTCTCCCCAAATCTCCGGCAGCTATTTTATGAAAGGCGGATTGAATCATTTCCTTCCCCTGCCTTTTATGGGTGATTTTTTTAAAAGACTGGGTGGCCTGGTCAATGTGAAAAAGACCAGTATCAAAGAAGCAGTTGGAGTGGTGGAAGTGGATTGGATTAATGGAGCCTTCCTTATGGTCAAAAGATCTGCTTTGGAAAAAGCGGGTTTGCTGGACGAAGATTTTTTTCTTTATGCCGAAGAAATTGAATGGTGCTCAAGGCTTCGAAGGCAGGGAAAACTTTGCATCTATGGTGACCTCCATGTCATCCATCTACAGGGTGAAACTGCCAATGAAACCTTTGACTCCGAAGGAAAAGGCTATTATAACCTCTTTGATCGGAAAGGAAGACAGATCATGCTTTCCAATTTTGTGCGTATCAGGAAACAGTTTGGTGCAGGCTGGTTTCTCATTCATTTATTGGTTTACCTGGCAACCATACCCGTTTTTTTTATTGGTTTATTCTTCCAGAAGTTGATCCCTTCCAATAAAAAATACAGTCTTGATCAATTCTCCGGGTTTTGCAAAAATCTCTTTTATCTGTTGGGAAAGTCAGTAATCATTCTTCGAAATCGCCCTTATTTTTACAAGGCTCTTTAATAGTTCAATCTGGCTTTTACTTTTTTAAGGTAAGCAATGGCCTGGTCAGTAAGAGGCTTTCTTTCTTCTGTAGCAGGTATTTGGTTGACCTGTTTCCATCCTTTAAAAAAACCTCCGAGGTCATAACTGGTTTTGCGCAGGTATTCATAACTCCATAAAAACGCTGTAGAGTAATAATATTTCTTTGGCAGATACTTCCACGCCACCTTGCTTTTATTCACCCACATCCCCCTCAACTTTTCTTTATTGGTCAGCCGGCCACCAGGTGATTCCTTATGCAGGATCACTACACGGTCGTCGTAAACAATTTTGAAACCTTCAATGATGGCGCGGTAACTGAGGTCGTATTCCTCCATACCATAAAAGAAATTTTCAGGGTAGTAGCCTGTCTTCTTAAAAACAGAACGCCTGATGGCATGGGCGCATCCTACAAAATAAGCGGTATCAAAATGGTGCAGATCTTTTCTTTTTTCAAACTCCTTGTGGGCAAAAGCAGTTTGTTGCATTTCCAGGGTGGAATGATATAAGACCTTGAAAGAGGCTATACCTGCCTTTTCTTCTTCATTAAATATGGCCTGCACCTGAGGCAATACATCCTTATCCCGAAAGAGGGCATCGTCATCCAGGAAAAGCAGGATCTCACCCGTGCTTTTTTGAATGGCATGATTTCTTCCCCTGGATACTCCGAGGTTCTCAGGTGCAATAGAATACCGGAATGGTAATTGAGGATGGCCCTGGATGAATTCTTCTACTTCCTGGTAGCTTTTGGTGGATTTATTATTAACGATAACTATCTCACTCAAAAGTTCAGGGTGCTCCAGCGTTGCAATATTTTGTACCAGCTCCAGCATATCTTCCGGGCGGTTATAGGTGATGATCACGATCGATATACCTGCAGGCTGCTTCATGATACCTGACCTCCCTTTTTACCAACCAGCTTTTTAATTATTGCTGCAACTTCTGAAGTAATATGATCCCAATTATAATAATCATAAAACGCAGCTGGCGTATCTGGTCTTTTGATTTTGACTTCTTCAAGGATCATATCAGCAAATTTATTCCAGTCGTTGCTGTCTGCAATAACCAGCTTGTCGCCGCATAATTCTTTGGGGATCCCTGAAGCCCCGGCCCTGGTTGATACTGTGGTGCAGTTGTTGGCAATGGCTTCTATTAATTTGGTTTTTACACCTGTATCATTGGCAACAGGATTGATGAAGAGGTCTGCCGCCTGGTAATATAGATTAACATCATCCACGTAGCCCGTGTACAAAATGTTTGGAGCAGCCAGCATTTTTTCAGCCAGTACTTTTGGAGCCCTGTTACCCGTGATCACAATTAGGAAATCCTGGAGCTTTATGCGTAACAATGGCTCTATGTCATTAATCAAAGTGATGACAGCGTCGTAGTTGGGCTCATAATCAAGTGTGCCATTGAATAGGAGAATGGTCTGATATTTTTGAAGACCCAGCTTTTTACGTAATGATGATTTGTCAGAATGGAATTCGATATTCTCTATTCCATAAGTAACAACCGAACATTTTTCTTTTTCAAGTCTGAATTCTTTTATAGCAAGTTGCCTGTCTTCTTCACTGATAAAGAAATTATGGATTGCCCTGCGGTGTATCCAGCCTTCATACTGGTGATAGAGCTTCCACCACCATTTATTCATTTTTTTGAACCGGCGACTTTCTATATTATGCGAATGAATGATAAAAGGCCTGCCCGTTCTTTTTTGAAGCATCCAGGCCATCCATCCTGTGTAGGAATGTTCTGCGATGATGAGTTCAATCGATTTTTCATTTACAACCTGCTCCAGGTCTTTCAAACGGGAAACATTCCTGTACATTTTTTTGTTTGGGAAAAGTATCCGTTGCATATCGGCTTTCTCTGTGGGTACATTATCGTTAGACCCTGCAAGTATCACCTTTGCATAATTTTGCAAATGCTGGTAGAAGAGGGCCACGCCTTTTTGTCCACCCATATGAGTTGGATAGATTCTGAACGATACCAGTCCCACTATCCTTACCATCAGGCCTTCATTGTTCTGTTGCTCCTGTACCATTGAAATATAGCTCCCAGCACAAGAAGTACAAGTATGATTCCTGCTATCAATGCCAGCTTTTCTCCGGTATAAAACGATGAAGGATGAAATTCAAACCTGATTTTATGGCTGCCCGCAGGTATCTGCAAACCTCTCAGCACATAATTTGTGCGAATGATAGGTGTTTCTTTATCATCAATATATGCCTTCCAGCCTTTATCATAAAACACTTCGCTGAATACAGCAAAACCATTGGTACTGGCATTCGACTGGTAGATCACTTCATCATTATTGTTGGCCATCAATTGTATGGTGGCGGCGCTGTCAACAGGAGTAACAGTTACCCTTCCCTGGTCTGCAGCAAAGAAAACAGCAGTATCCCGGGGACTGAAGTTGGTGAGCGCCTTCATCACTGCAGGCGCATCTTTTTCAAATCTTGCAGCTTTTACAAACCAGGCTGCTCCGAGGTTACCTTCGTTGGTGATAACCGAATCACCAGCCTGTGTTGGCATGATCAGGTATTTGGTGTTCAGCATATTCAAAACGGGTGAAGAATCAGAGTTGAAAAATACCTGTTGCATATCAATATTGTACAACTGGTGCTCGATCAGGTCCTGGTAGATACTTAATTTGGCCGGATGATAACCACCAATTGATTTATGGTGGTACATGGTAAGTGCGCCTCCGTTGAAGGCATTACGGATTCCCTGCCTCAGGTCAAACACACGATAGAAACTCTTGTCCTGCAAGATCCTTTGGTCAACTGCTGATGGAGCAAAGTTGTTTTCATACTCTTCTTTCTCCTGGTAGTTTTCAGCATTCAGGTATTTTGTATTCACCACCATTACATCAATAAAGGACAACACACCTATTAATGCTACAGCAAGCATGGCGTTGAATTTTTTCCTGATGACCAGCCATAAGAGGATCGCGGCCGCGGCGATAAATGCCAGGCTGCGTATGAAGCTTCCGAAGAATAAGGATTTTCGATCTTCTTTTAATGCCGATAGAAAACTTCTTGCGTAGTCGCTTACCTGCTGCCGAATCTGCACATTTAAGGAATTCACCCATTCCAACAACCTCTTATCACTTTCTCCAGTGAAGTCGGCGGTGAGATAAACGATCAATGCAGCCAGCACAACACCTCCTGTCAGCATCAGGCCTTTTTTATAATCATTCCAAAGGGCAGTTCTGTCTTCAGCTTCAAAAATGCGTTGCAGCGTCATTACTGTCATCATGCAAAACAAAAAAGTAGGGATCACAATGATCATACTGGGTGCCCTGAATTTGTTATACATGGGCAGGTACTTCAATAAAAAACCATTGAAGCCGTCGAAATAATGTCCCCAGCTCATGACAATGGCTAATACAGAGCAGGCAAGTATCCACCATTTATGTTTGCTGTTCAAAAGAAAGAATCCTATTAGCGTGAGAAAACAAATGATTGCACCAACATAGGGCGGGCCAGAAGTTCCGCCAATGCCACCCCAGTAAAACCTGAGGTTATATTGCAGTTGCTGCGCCAACTCCTGTGGCATTTGTTGCAGTTGCTCTACCGCTTTTGATTCTTCCTGGTTGATCTCAAGTCCATCACTACCTCCGTACATTTTGGGGAACATCATTACAAGAGGTTCCGTTTTATACATGCTGTAGCTGAATGCATAATCCTTACTTAACCCGGTTTTAGTGGAGTTCTCATCCGGCAGTTCAGTTCCACCACGTATCGTTGTCTTTGACGATTCAAGTGTGGTGAGTAACTGCACTGCATTGCTCATGACACCAATCAGTCCTGCACCCAGAGCGATTGCAGAAGCAATGAAAAAATGTTTCAGGTCGTTGCGTTTGAACCAATAAATGGCATAGCCAATTGTCATAAAGGCTGCAATCAACAAACCGTAATAAACGATCTGCATATGGTTAAAGGCCACAAGCAGGGCAGTGGATACCGCAGTAAGTGCGGCACCCCACCAGTATTTTCTTTCGTACAATAAAATGAGTGAACCTATAAATGCCGGCAGGTAACCGAGAGTCCACATTTTGGTATCATGACCTACGGCAACAATAATGGGATTGTAAGTAGTGTAGGCATAGGCAAGTGCACCAATAATTCCGATGTATGGATTGACACGTAAGACCTGTGAAAGGAAATAAAAGCAAACACAGGCCAGAAAGAAAAAAGCAATGGGCTTTGGAAGCCATAATGTTGCAAGACCATGAAACCACATTGGATTTACCGGTACATCAGGTTCCATGGCGATCTGGTAGGCAGGCATACCACTGAACATGCCATTCGTCCACAAAGGAAAGTGGCCATGCTGGTCCTTAAATTCAAAGGAGTTCTGTGCCATGGCCTTCCATTGAACGATATCCGACTGCTGGAGGACCTTTCCTTCCAGGGCAGGTTTGCAATAAATAAGTGCGATGATCAGGAAGATGGCAACAGCAATAAAGTGCGGGAGCAGCTTTTGTACCAGGCCTTTGTTCATATACCGGTTTTTAGATGGCGACAAAATAATGTTATTTTGAACTAAATATGGTTCCTTCCATTGAAAATATGGAAACTGCCAACGAACATCAACCTTATTCTTGCATGCGGAGACTACTGTTTTTTTCAAGAGTGGCTTTTATCTGTAATATTTTTTTCGTTATCAGTTTCATGATCCAGCTCACTAACTGGATCCGTGATGAACAGCTCAAATCATCTGCCGTGGTGCTGGGATATATCATGGGAATCCCACTCAACCTCCTGGTTAATCTATTTTACCTTGGATATTTTTTGTTTCGAAGGAAACCCGGGCAGTTTATTCCGGCATGGCTGATGACAGCTAACATTTTATTTCTGGTGATACAAATCCTTTACATCATTTACCTCAATGATACACAACATACTTAAAGACCGTTCGGCTAAGCTATTCCTGGTACTGGGTGGATTTTTTATTGCCAATGCCATGATTGCTGAATTCATGGGCGTTAAAATATTTTCACTGGAAGACAGTCTTGGTCTTCCCAGGGCAGCCATTAATATATTTGGCTCCCCATTTAGTTTTCACCTTACTGCCGGAGTGTTATTGTGGCCAGTTGTATTTATCATGACAGACATCATCAATGAATACTATGGACCAAAAGGCGTCAGGTTTTTGTCCCTGCTTACGATTGGCCTGATCTCTTATGCATTTGTAATGTTCAATGGTGCCATTGCTTTAAAGCCTTCTGAATATTTTACTATAGGTCATGGAATTTCTAATGCGGATGATGCCTACCGCGGCATTTTTGGCCAGGGCATGTGGATCATTGTTGGTTCACTGGTGGCCTTCCTGGTTGGACAGGTACTGGATGTGCTGGTTTTTCATCGCATCAAACGTGTTACAGGAGAGAAAAATATCTGGTTGAGGGCTACCGGTTCTACATTAGTTTCTCAACTGGTGGATAGTTTTGTAGTGCTTTTCATTGCTTTTTACCTGGGAAGAAGGATACAGTCTGGCCAGGGCGATGCGTGGACCCTGCACCAGATCGCAGTAACGGGAATGGGCAATTACATTTATAAATTCATCCTCGCCATTGTTCTTACACCGGTTATTTACCTATTGCATGGATGGATAGAAAAATACCTGGGAAAAGAACTTGCTTCAAAAATGAAAAAGGCGGCAATGGGAGAGAAGGAATTGCCTGAAGTGAATGTCCCAGCTGCCGGTTAAAAAATTTCCCTGATTAATTTTACTACTCTTTTATCGATGGGTAGAGAAACACTTTCTTCTGTCAGTTCTTCCCAGTTGATAAAACGGAAGGTTTCTATTTCTTCCTGTTGGTGATAAATGGACATCTGCGCTTCATCAAAATCAAAAGCGGTATCACTCAATCTTGCGGATATTGGTTCCAGTGCTTTTACGAGGTAATAAATGGAAATGATCTGGTGGCCGGGATGAAAGGCCGAATGCTGGAAAAAATCAGTAGTGTATAAGTGGTCTCCAACTTCCACAGCAAGGTTCATTTCTTCCATGAACTCTCTTTTCAGGCAATCCCTGGTTCCTTCTCCGTATTCAAGTCCTCCACCGGGAAATTTGGTAAAATAATTGCCACGTATGATCTCATCGCTTACCAACACCTGTTTGTGTTCATTGATCAATATTCCGTAGACACGGATATTAAAGCGATGCATCGGTAACAGGTTGAATGGAATCCGGAAGAACAATCAATCCTTCAAATACTTTTTCTGCAGGCCCGTGAAGCCAAACGTTTTTATAGGTTTCACCGTTTTTTTCATACTCAACACTTAATAGTCCGCCCTTTGTTTGAACCTCCACGCGATTGAAACCATTTTCATTGTGATGTGCTACCAGCGCGCAGGCAGTAACTCCAGTACCACAGGAATAGGTTTCATCCTCAACACCACGTTCATAAGTGCGAACAATGATCCTGTCGGCTTCTTCCGTTTGCTCTACAAAATTTACATTGATGCCTTCATCACGAAAGCGTGAACTGTAACGGATATCCTTTCCTTTTTTATTAACATCCATGTGCATCACATCATTTTCAAAGCTTACAAAATGTGGTGATCCTGTATCAAGAATATAATTACGGCCATCTTCAGTAACTGTATTCACATCATTCATCTTCAAAGCTACTTTTCCATCAGCGTCGATGCTGGCCTTGTGTTCACCATCAATGGCCAGGAAATGATAGGTTGTCTGCGCCATTCCCATGTCACTGGCAAATTTTACAAGACATCGCCCACCATTGCCGCACATGCTACTTTCGCCTCCGTCTGAATTGAAATACTTCATCTCGAAATCGTAGGAGGGATGTGTGTTGAGCAGCATCAACCCGTCTGCTCCAATTCCAAACCTGCGGTGACATAAAAATCCTACTTCCTCCCTGGTCAGGTGATTGTATTCACCATTACGATTGTCAAGAATAATGAAGTCATTTCCTGTTCCCTGGTATTTATAAAATCTGATCTCCATGTTACAAGGATGTGCGTATGGTATCCAGTACTTTCCTGATTAATTGATCAATCACTTTTGCGGCGTCTTTGGTGAATTCTTTTCTTATCCTGTTGGCTACAATGGCATTCATGGAAAGGCAATGATGTCCCAGTAGTCTGCCCAGGCCATAGATGGCCGAAGTTTCCATTTCAAAATTGGTAATGCGGTGCTGACCAAATCGGAACTCTGTAAGACGGTCAATCAGGTCAGGATTTCTTACACCCAGTCTCAGTACTCTTCCCTGTGGACCATAAAAACCCGGACAGGTTACAGTAATTCCCTGGTGAAAACCATCAACGAAATTTTTTAATAGGGAGGGAGAGGCAGTACTGATATATGGGTTACAAATGTTTGAATTGAGTTGGGTATGAGTAACGAAGGAATGGAGAAGTTCTCTTTCCTGTTCATTGTGTTCCAGCCTGTAATAATTCAGCAGGTTGTCTAGTCCCAGGCCGTGCGTGCCCGCTACAAAACTATCTACAGGTACATCGGCCTGCAAAGAACCGCTGGTGCCGATTCGCATTACATTCAGTGAAGTAAGTGTGGGTTTGATCTGCCTGGTTTCAAAATCAATGTTGACCAGTGCGTCAAATTCATTCATCACAATATCAATATTATCCGGGCCAATACCGGTTGAGGTGCATGTGACTCTTTTCTCACCAACATATCCTGTATGAGAGATAAATTCACGATGCTGCCTTTTTACTTCCACTTTATCAAAATATTGAGACACCAGGGCCACGCGGTCGGGATCTCCCACCACGATGATATTGGTAGCCAGTTCTTCGGGTCTCAGGTCTACATGGTAGATAGCGCCCCGTTCATTGATGATCAGTTCTGATTCGGCGATCCTTTGCATGCAATAGATTTAAAAAGTTTGATAACAAATGTCGTTCTTATTCTTAGTAAAAATATCCTATTTTCGCAACCGCCCGGCAAGTTGAAACCTGTTGGAAGCGGATAGAAAACAGGCCATAAAAGCCTGCTTCGATCTCTGAAAGGTACCGTGGCCGAGTGGCTAGGCTGAGCTCTGCAAAAGCTCCTACAGCAGTTCGAATCTGCTCGGTACCTCATCCCGTCCAGGCTAATGTCAGGGCGGGTTTTTTTATGTTATCACAGGAAGAAGAAAAATTTATCAGCTATTGGTCCGTTGAAAGACTCAGGAAGAAAAAATTCCTACGGAATTTTTCTATAGGTCTTCCATTGGGTGTGATGATGGTTGCAGGAACGCTGATCAGCCTTTTTTCGGGATGGTATAAAAAAGCAGACATGGCATTGCACATGGATTCTTCCGTGATCATTGTTGTCCTGATTGCCAGCATTGGTATCGTTGTATTTATCACAGTTTTCTCTGCCCATCATAAATGGGATCAGAATGAACTGCACTACGGAGAACTGATGGCAAGAAAGGAAAAGGAGTTGATGCAGCAGCAAAACGATAATTCAGGTCTAAACAAATAAAAAATATGTTCAGGGTCATCTTATTTTCAATTGTTCTGGGAACGGTATTCAGTGGTTGTAATAAATGGGAGGAAGGATGTACTTATGAGGAATGTGCGGTGAAGGCTCCTGCCGACCAGGTTCAGGCAGTGGAAGATTACCTGAGTTCCCAGGGAATTACGAATGCAGTGAAGCATTGCAGCGGTATGTATTATGTGATTGATGAACCCGGAACCGGAGGTTCTCCAGAAGGTTGTTCAGCGGTTGATGTAACTTATACGGGTTCTCTTACCAATGGAACGGTATTCGATTCCGGACAAACTCAACTTTCTCTTGGTTCTGTGATCCGCGGATGGAGAAATGGCTTGCCACTACTCAAAGAAGGCGGAAAGATCAGGTTGTACATTCCACCAGCTCTTGGTTATGGAGACCAGCCAAATGGTCCCATTCCAGGAAAATCAATTCTCATTTTCAGTATTGAGCTGAATGCTTTACTCTAATTACCGCCTCGCCGGAGTACCTTTGTTTAAATTCTAACGATTGTCACACGAAGCCATTTCGGTATTTGATATTTTCAAGATCGGTGTAGGTCCTTCCAGTTCGCATACGCTTGGACCATGGCGTGCTGCGCAAAGATTTATTCAATCACTCATTGATGCAGGAAGACTATCTGAAGTTTCATCTCTTAAAGTGATGCTTTATGGTTCTCTTGCAAAAACAGGTAAAGGTCATGGAACTGATGTAGCCGTGCAGCTTGGATTGTCCGGTGAAGACCCGGTGAGTTTTGAAGTAGAAAAGATTGATTCAACTATTGCTTCTATCGCCAGCCTGGCTAAGATTAAATTAGGTCGCCGGGAAGAAATCAATTTTCATCCTGCGGAAGACATTCAATTTCTTGCCACAGAAACCCTTCCTTTTCATCCCAATGCCTTGAGTTTCCTGGCTTCTTTTACCAATGGTGATCATATTGCGGAAACCTATTACTCTATAGGTGGCGGCTTTGTTGTAAAGGAAGGTGATACCGGAGTAACTGAACACGTATCACTTGCTTTTCCAGTTAATAAAGCTTCGGAGTTATTGCACTGGTGTTTGAAAACCGGGCTTTCCATACATGAAGTGGTCATGGAAAATGAATCGGCTTGGCGCAGCGAAAAAGAAACAAAGGAAGGTGTATGGAAGATCTGGCAGGTGATGAAAGATTGTATTTATCGTGGTTGTCACACTTCAGGTGTATTGCCAGGCGGACTGAATGTAAAAAGAAGAGCAGGAGAGCTCAATAAAAAATTACTGAAGGGAAAAACTTATTCCTCTTACGAAGAATGGGTGAAAGCCATACAGGAAGGCGGAAATTCATTTCAGTATATTCTTGACTGGGTGAGCTGTTTTGCTCTTGCAGTGAATGAAGAAAATGCATCTTTTGGAAGGGTGGTCACTGCACCTACAAACGGTGCTGCCGGAGTAATACCGGCCGTACTGAATTATTACATCATCTTTACTGAAGGTATTACGGAAGATAAGATCATCCAGTTTTTGCTCACTGCCTCCGAGATCGGAAGTATATTTAAAAAAGGTGCTACCATTTCCGCAGCCATGGGCGGATGCCAGGCTGAAATTGGAGTTTCTTCTTCCATGGCCGCAGCCGGTTTAACCGAAGCTCTTGGTGGAACACAAAGACAGGCACTGATGGCGGCAGAGATCGCGATGGAACATCATCTTGGCATGACCTGCGATCCTATTGCAGGACTGGTTCAGGTGCCCTGCATTGAAAGAAATACCATGGGCGCCATCAAGGCCATTACGGCTTCCCAGCTGGCTTTGCAAAGTTCTCCTGACTATGCAAAAGTTTCGCTTGATGCCGTGGTTGAAACCATGTGGGAGACGGCGCTTGATATGAATAGCAAATACAAGGAAACAGCCGAAGGTGGCCTGGCTATTAATATTCCTTTGAGTCTGAGCGAATGCTGAGAAAGTTTAGTGTTGAGAAGTTTTGAAACAAATTTTCTCAACAACAGAATAACGCTACTTATCTGAATACTTCACTTCTATATCTACCACTTCTGGATCTCTCTGTACAAAGTATCTCTCTCTACGGGTACTCTCTTTACCTGTTTGATCAACGAAACAATTTCTTCAGTGGTCATTGCAGGATTTTGTTCTTCAGCACCTGCCATGGAATAGATCTTCGTAGTGTCATCAATGGTGCCATCAATATCATCTACACCAAAGGCCAGTGAAAGTTGCGCATTCTTTCTTCCCAGCATGGGCCAGTAAGCCTTGAGGTGAGGAAAATTATCCAGGTACAAACGGGCAATCGCATACATTTTCAGGTCCTCCACCAGGCTGACTTCGGGTACATGGCTCATATCATTATCACCATTCCTGAACTTTAATGGAATGAAAGTATTGAAGCCGCCGGTTTTGTCCTGCAACTGCCTGAGTCTTTCCATATGGTCTATGCGATGTTCATATTTTTCAACATGGCCATAGAGCATGGTGGCATTACTATGCATGCCTTCATTGTGCACGGCTTCATGAATACGCAGCCATCCTTCAGCATCCACTTTGTCTGCACAGATCTGTTGCCTGATCTCTTCATCAAAGATCTCTGCACCACCACCGGGAATAGAGTTAAGACCTGCTTCTTTTAATATTTTTATACCTTCTTCCACTTCAACCCTGGCCTTGCGGAACATATAATCCAGCTCCACTGCAGTAAATGCCTTGATATGAAGATCGGGACGATGGGCCCTGATGGCTTTAAGCAGATCTGCAAAAAAATAAAGGTTCATTTTGGGATGCACACCACCCACGATGTGAACTTCCGTTTCAGGTTTTCCATCGTATTTTTTTACGATGTTCAACATGTCTTCCATGCTCAATTCCCAGCCTTCTTCTCTCTTGGCATAAAGCCTTGAATAAGAGCAGAAGTGACAGGAAAAAACACAGACATTAGTTGGCTCTATATGGAAATTGCGATTGAAATAAGTTTTGTTGCCATGAAACTTTTCACGCACATGGTTGGCCAGCGCACCAACAAAGGGCAGGCTTGCTTTTTCAAAAAGCAGTAACCCTTCTTCCGGAGTGATTCTTTCACCATTATAGATCTTGTCGGCAATGGACTGCAGCGCAGGATCATCATTCTTAATGGATGATGACTGCAATTGGACTTCTTCTGTCATAGGTTCTGTTTGCGCAGCAAAGTTAGGCAGTTCGTCAGGCATTTTTATGATGTATGTTAGTTAAGGGAAATACTGAAGCCACTATTAACGAATCCTTTCCTCTAAATCAACGCTTCACAACTAATGCACACTTAAACAAAACTATTTATCTTACCGCATCAAACTAACCCGCATGAATATCAAGTTCCGGCTAACGATCATGAGCTTTTTCCAGTTTTTTGTCTGGGGTGCCTGGCTGATCACAATTGGCACCTATTGCTTAAATGCCAAGGGATGGACCTTTCCTCAATTCGGTGCCATCTTCTCAACACTTGCTCTTGCTTCCCTGTTCATGCCAGCACTTACCGGCATCATCGCTGATAAATGGGTGAATGCTGAAAGACTCTATGGAATCCTTCATATACTTTATGGTTTGATCCTGTTTTATGTGCCTAGCGTTGATGACCCCGATACTTTTTATTATGTCATTTTCGGAGCCATGATCTGTTATATGCCCACCATCTCCTTATCCAATTCCATCGCCTATACCATTCTGAAAAGAGAAGGTTATGATGTGGTGAAATCATTTCCTCCCATCAGGGTTTGGGGAACGATTGGATTTATTGTAGCCATGTGGGCCACTAATCTTACAGGCAGCAAGGAGAATGCAAACCAGTTTATCATTGGTGGCATTGCTGCTATTTTACTAGGAGTTTTTTCATTTACGCTGCCTCCCTGTCCGCCACCAAGAACCATTGCAAAAAATGCAGGTATCATTGACCAGTTGGGATTGAGGGCTTTCAGTCTTTTTGCCAAATACAAAATGGCGCTCTTCTTTATTTTCTCCATGATGCTTGGAGCAGCCTTGCAATTGACAAATATGTATGGTGATTCTTTCCTGAGTGGCTTTGAAGGAAATCCTGCTTATAAAGATTCCTTTGTTGTAAAGTATTCAACCATCATTCTTTCCATCTCGCAGATGTCAGAAACTCTGTTCATCCTGACCATTCCATTTTTCCTGAAAAAATTCGGGATTAAAATGGTGATGCTGTTTGCCATGATCGCCTGGGTATTGCGTTTTGGTTTGTTTGCCTATGGAGATCCTTCACTTCCAGGTACCATGCTGATCATCTTATCCTGTATCGTTTACGGAATGGCCTTTGACTTTTTTAATATTTCAGGTTCTCTTTTTGTTGAAACCAACACAGATGCTGGTATCAGATCAAGTGCCCAGGGTTTATTTATGATGATGACCAATGGAGTAGGAGCCTGGCTGGGTAGTACCATCAGCGGCTTTGTAATTGGAAAGTATTTCGTTGCTCCTGATGGGACGCGTGACTGGCATGGTATCTGGCTCAGTTTTGCAGCTTATGCTTTAGTAGTTGCGATCCTGTTTTTGATTCTATTCAAACATAAACACAGACCAGAAGAAGACAAACAGGCTGCGGCTTCTCTGGCTCACTAAAAAGAAAATGTCCCAAACTATTGGGACATTTTTTCTTATACGGTTTGATTAGCTTAGATGTGCTTCGATCTTTTTTACGAAGTTGCCTTTGGGTTGAGCACCTACCAGTTTGTCAACTACCTGGCCGTTTTTAATGAAGAGAATGGCCGGGATAGAGGTGATTCCATAGTTCATGCTCACCTGCGGATTTTCATCAACATTTACTTTTCCCACGTTCACCTTTCCGGCGTATTCTTTAGATAACTCATCAATCACGGGACCTATTGCACGGCAGGGGCCGCACCATTCAGCCCAGAAATCAATCACAGTCAATTTATCTGAGTTCAATACTTCTGTTTGAAAATTTGCATCGGTGAATGCTTGTGCCATAATTCTTATTTTATTGTCAAAAGATACATTAAGTCTGCAAATTTAAATCCAGTCGGCCAATCACGCACAGTTGGCAGTTGGGACTGGTTTTCGATTTCGGAAATTTTATCCTGTCAGGACATTCCGGCAATTTGTTTACCATTGTCAAACCACGGTCACCTGAACATCGATCTCCGGTTTGTTTTCCAGGTAGTGGATCAGGTCATTATTGATCTCAAGTCCGCTGTCCATGGTCATAAAACTTGCTTTCAGCTGATTCTTGGGTTCCGAAACCACAATCTTCAATCCTGATTTGCCAGGAAATTTTTTCATATTCTGGTCAAGGAATTCCACCAGTTCCGGATCCACATGACGGGCATCCAGTTCCAACAGTAATTGTTTTGTTAACTGTCTTTTTACATTTTCAGCCAATGCAAGGCTTCCTACCTTGAATTCAAATTCTGATTTATTGAAACGTTGTTTGAATGAACCCACGATAAATATCGCCTGCCCCTGTTGCAGCCATGCATTATACTTCACATAGTCATCACCAAACAAAACGATCTCCGTTTTACCTGAATAATCTTCCAGTGTAAAAGACCCGAATTTATTTCCCTGTCGGGAGATGCGATGATTGGCCTGGGAAACAAGCGCCAGCAGTTTATAGGTCTTGCCGGATGAAGCAAGGATCTGGGAATCTTTGACTTCATTAAAATCCTGGATCGACGTAATCCCATAATGCCTGATCTCGAATTTATAATGATCAAGAGGATGGCCGCTCAGGTAAATTCCTGTCACTTCTTTTTCTTTATCCAGTTGTTCAGTGAGAGACCAAGGCGGACAATTGGGAATGACAGGAGTTTTAACATCAAGTACAGCAGGCAGATCACCAAACAGTGTGTTGGATGTATTAACAGATTGCGCCTGTACAATGCTTCCAAACTTGACCATTTTCTCCAGACCTGATTGTGTTTCACCTTCAGGTACACAGAAATACTGAGCCCGGTGTAGTTGCGGGAATTCATCAAAAGCACCAGCATGGATCAGGCTTTCCAGTGTTCTTTTATTGACAGCACGCTGGTTGATCCTTTTGATGAAATCAAAAGCATCTTTATAAGGCCCATCTTTTTTTCTTTCTGCAATAATATTTTCTATGGCGTTTTCACCCACACCTTTCAGTCCGCCAAGACCAAAACGGATCTCGCCGGCTTCATTCACGGCAAATCCTTTATGTGATTCATTGAGGCTGGGACCAAGAACCCTGATGCCCATGCGCTTGCATTCTTCCATAAAGAAAGTAAGCTTCTCAATGGCATTGGCATGATTGAGTACAGATGCCATATATTCTGCAGGATAGTGTGCTTTCAGGTAGGCCGTCTGGTAAGCCACGAAGGCATAACAGGTAGAGTGAGATTTATTGAAAGCATATTGTGCGAAGGCTTCCCAGTCAGTCCAGATCTTTTCCAGCTTGTCCTTGGGATGACCATTGGAAGTGGCACCTTCAACAAACTTGCTTTTCATTTTGTCCAGGGTCTTCCGGTCTTTCTTACCCATGGCCTTGCGCAACACATCCGCATCGCCCTTGGAAAAATTAGCAATCTTCTGCGCCAGCAACATCACCTGTTCCTGGTAAACCGTAATACCATAAGTTTCCTTGAGGTATTCTTCCATCGCAGGAAGATCATAAGACACTTCTTCTCGTCCATGCTTACGGTCAACATATTGCGGAATGTATGCCATTGGACCAGGGCGATAAAGAGCATTCATCGCAATCAGGTCTGCAAACTGGTCGGGCTTGAGCTCTTTTAAGTATTTCTGCATGCCCGGACTTTCAAACTGGAAAGTGGCAATGGTATCACCTCTCTGGTAAAGTTCGTAAGTGGTTGCATCATCAAGCGGAACCGAATCGATCTCGATCTCCACGCCATGCTTTTCCTTGATCATGATGAGTGCATCGCGAATAATGGAAAGGGTTTTCAAACCCAGGAAGTCCATCTTGATTACACCGGAATCTTCAATGATGCTGCCTTCTATCTGTGTAATGCAAAGGTCAGTATCTTTTGAGGTAAAAACAGGTATGAGTTCAGTCAGGTCTTTAGGTGCGATGATGATACCTGCAGCATGAATACCTGTATTGCGAACGGATCCTTCCAGTCTTTCTGCCTCATGCAATACATCGCTCTGGATAGATTTTGTTTGATAGATCTCGCGAAGTTTCCTGGCATTTTCAATGTCTTCATTGCCATATTCGTCTTCGAGAGGTTTATCACCTTCCTTAGCAGTGATGGGTGCATGCAGTACACGATACAATTTGGTACCCGGACGATCCGGAACCAGCTTGGCCAGGGCGTTGGATTCAGCAAGTGGCAGGTCCATCACACGGGCAACATCCTTAATGCTCATCTTGGCTGCCATGGTACCATAGGTAACAATCTGTGCCACCTGGTTGTGTCCATATTTGCGAACTACATAATCAATCACTTTTTGTCTTCCTTCATCATCAAAATCCGTATCAATATCGGGCATTGACTTACGGTCTGGATTAAGAAATCTTTCAAAAAGCAGGTTGTACTTGATCGGGTCAATATTGGTAATGCCAATACAATAAGCAACTACACTTCCAGCTGCAGATCCACGACCAGGACCAACAAATACGCCCAGTTCTCTTCCTGCTTTAATGAAATCACTTACAATTAAAAAATAACCGGCAAAGCCCATGGACTTGATGGTGAACAATTCAAAGTCAAGTCGCTCGCGGATATCTTCAGAAATCTCGCTATATCTACCTTTTGCACCTTCATAAGTAATATGCCTGAGGTATTCCCACTGATTAAGATTTGCATCACTGTGGATCTGGAATTCTTTGGGTATTGGAAAGGCGGGAAGAAGTATGTCTCTTTTGAGGTTAAGCAATTCCACCTTACTAACGATCTCGTTAGTATTATCAATAGCTTCCGGGAGATCCTTAAAAGTCTGGATCATCTCGGAAGTTTTTTTGAAATAAAATTGGTCGTTGGGGAAAGCAAACCTGCGGTCCTTCATGCTCAGGTCATCATCTGCAAATTCACGAAGGGCAGGAGTGGAAAGCTTTTCTCCTGTATTGATACATAGCAAAATGTCGTGGGCATTGAAGTCTTCCACATCCACATAGTGTGAATCGTTGGAGGCGATGATCTTGACTTCATATTTTTTTGCAAATTTGATCAGCACCTGGTTCACTCTTTCCTGTTCTTCCATGCCATGGCGCTGGAATTCCACGTAATAGTCTTCTCCAAAAAGATCCAGCCACCATTTGAATTCCTTTTCCGCTTCCTCTTCAGACTTGCGCATGATGGCCTGCGGAACACTGGCACCAAGACAGCAGGTAGTTGCGATCAGACCTTCATGATACTGAACGATCAGTTCCTTGTCGATTCGTGGGTATTTGCTGTACAATCCCTCCATATAGCCCAGGGAAGTCAGCTTGACCAGGTTTCTATAACCGATTTCATTTTTGGCAAGAAGGATCTGGTGACACCGGGGGTCCTTTTCTTCCTTGCTAAAGGATTTGCGATGGCGATCTGCTGTTACATAAAATTCGCAACCCACAATGGGCTTCACTTTGGGTCGTCCGTTCTCGTCAAGATGTTTGTAAGCCTGAGATACAAATTCAAAAACGCCAAACATATTGCCATGATCACTGATGGCCAGGGCGGGCATGCCATCATCGATAGCTTTTTTATACAAGGAAGGGATAGAAGCGGCCCCATCAAGAAGAGAGTATTGCGTATGAACGTGTAAATGTGAGAATTTCATCTTTCAGCACTTGTTTTTCAGTCAACCCATAAATGAACAAAGCCCGCAGGATTCCGGCTTAAACAATTTACAATTAAGAGGTTGGGTGGTGTAAGCCTGCAAGTTAAGGTCTAAGTTGACAATTATCAGGGAAAAGAAACCCAGCTATTAACATCTTGTGGGAAAATTTTTATATTTTCGTCTGCCATCCAATCACCAAAAGAAAACCTGATGATTAAACACATCCTCTTCACAACCACCATCTTCCTCTGTCTGGGAGGGCTCACCTCTGCTCAGAACTCAAAGAAAGGTCCGAATAATTCTGTGAAAAGCGATGTTAAGTTCCTGGATGATATTACCATAACACCGGCAGCGAGCACTACTTCAGATCCCAAGGCCGTATTTGCCACACCCGTTTTTACTTCTCATAAGTCAACAGCGGCTCCCAATGAAGCCAATGCACCCATTGAAAAGGCCAGCAGCCTTCAGTTCAAGTATGCTTTACTGCTGGATACGGAGGTTGAAGAAGTCCAGAATATCAGCCTTTTCCAGGCAATTGATGACTGGTATGGAACCCGTTACCGTTTGGGTGGAACTACAAAGGAAGGAGTTGACTGTTCTGCCTTGATGCAGACTTTTTCTACTTCTGTTTTTAATGTCACATTACCTCGCACCGCCAAAGAGCAGTACAATGCAACAAGAAGAATATCAAGGGCTGAATTAAAAGAAGGTGACCTGGTTTTCTTTAATACAATAGGTGGCATCTCACATGTTGGCATGTATCTTCAGAATAACAAATTCGTACATGCTTCATCAGGCGGCGTTACTGTCAGCGATCTTTTTGAAGAATACTGGATGAAAAAATTTGTTGGAGCAGGAAGGCTGGAAAACCAGGCTGTGGCTTCATCTTCTAATCCCTAATCTTTTTTTGATGGTCCCCAACACCGGTTGTACATCCGGTGAGAGTTTTAATGCAAACATGCCGGTGGCAAAAAGCAGGCAAAAAAGCAGGCTTCTTAAAACCATCCAGAAAAATCCTTTCTCCGCGTTGAATAAATAATAGCAGGTCATAAAGGCAAAGGCTGCCAGTAACAAAGTGTAGAGGGAACTCCAGGTAAATGGCTGCATTTTAAATTTCTTCAGAAGGAAAAAATAGCGGATGGAGTTGTAAATCGTAAAACCAATCAGGCTTGATATGGCAGGTCCAATGATGCCGTAGTGCTGGGTGAGGAGCCAGTTGAGTGGCAGCATGATGGCAAGAAGGATCATACCGCTGAGAAATTCAAATCTCCAGAAGGTGGAGGTAGCAATGATTTGTGCGTTCACACCTGTACCCATATCAATGATCTTGTAAAGGCCGATATAAAAAAACACCCATTTGGCGGAGAGATAATCCTGCTGCAGGTTGAAGGTGAAAATTCCATCTTCGAAATTGAGCCAGATCAGGCAAAACATGACGGAAGAAAAGATCAGCTGGTTAATAGATGAGCGGTGATAGATCCTGTCGATCTTTTGATAATCCTTTTCTTTCCAGGCCTGAGAAAGAGGGCCAACAGCAGAAGATACAATGGCCCTTTGCGGCGCCTGCATCAGGCTTGAAATATTTTGTGCCAGCAGGAAAGGTGCTACAGCTGCCATTCCGTTGGGCAAAACCGCTGCGATGACAATGGTATCAAAAACACTGGCGATATTAAATACCAGCCCGCCTCCCCAGACAAATGAAGAAAGGACCAGGATCTTTTTAAAAAACCGCCTGGTGATCCTGCTGACCGTAAATGTAAAGTGCAGGAGCTTTTTTCTTTTAAAATAAATCAGTAGGTATACCGCAATGGCCAGGTATAAAAAAGAATAGAGAATAATAAAATCCGAGAAATCACTGATGAACTGCAACGTGGTTAAAACAATCAATATGGTGGTGAGCGCACGAAATCCAACTTCTTTTAAAAAATTACTCAGCACGGCCCTGCGATGCTGCCAGGCATAGGCTTCCATTACCGAGAATATAGTAAAACCAAAACCGAAAGGGAAGGTCCAGTAATAATATTGTAAGAGTTCCGGTGAATTATTGAAGATGCGGTCAACCAACAGGTCTTTAAAAACAATTCCACCAATCAATACCAGCAAAAAACCAAGGCAGGAGATAAGCAGGGCCCAGCTGAGCTGGTCATTTTTATTGTGGTCCAGGTGTGCATTGTAATAGGGAAAGAATTTTCCAATGAACGCCGGCATACCAAGACTTGCTACCGAGAACATGATGTTGGCAAAAGCAATAAAGGTTCCGGTAAGACCGTATTCTGCTTTTGTAAAACCTCCCTCACGTGTAAACAGATAAGTATTGAGCAGGCCCAGTGCAAAGCCAAAATAAACAATGCCCGATGAAATAATACTCTGCCGCCTGATGGTGCTCATGTTACGCTGCTAAGGTGGTGACTCCTGTTTACAAATGCAAATATGCAGATCTGTGAATGAATAAGATGAAAGGTTTATAATTTATACAAACAATCAGAGCTTTTTAACCGTGATATAAAAATTACTGTCGACAGCAACATCACTGAAGTTTTTACTTTCTGATTTTATCTTTTGTTCACTGGTGGTAGGATAGATCCATTGTCCATTAGTGAGCTTCACCGGCATATTAAAGCCAGGCACACAATTGCTCCACCTGAATTTGATCTTGTCTTTATCTGCTTTTAATTCCAGAACTGGAATCTTAGTTGTGCGCAGGTATTGATCAAACACTTTACTGAAATCCTTACCGCTCTTTTTGCTGATATAAGTTTCGATATCGTTGGAAGTTACTGTCTGGTGATAAAAATCGGTATTGAGGCCTCTCAGTATCTGTCTGAATTTTTCATCATCATTGATCACCTGCCTTATGGTATGAATGAGGTTGGCGCCTTTGTAATACATATCACCACTTCCTTCATTATTTACACCATAGTTTCCAATGATGGGACGATCATTTTCAATATTGGCTCTCAGTCCCTGAACATAAGCGTTGGCAGCTTCCTTGCCATAATAATATTCTGTGAAAAGAGTTTCTGAATAATCAGTGAAACCTTCATGCACCCACATATCTGCTATGTCCTTTGTGGTGATGTTATTGGCAAACCATTCATGTCCAGATTCATGAACAATGATAAAATCCCATTTCAATCCCCAGCCCGATCCTGAAAGA
The DNA here is from genome assembly GCA_023386045.1 of Bacteroidota bacterium. GTDB lineage: Bacteria > Bacteroidota > Bacteroidia > Chitinophagales > Chitinophagaceae > Flavisolibacter. Next base: position 40,019 of record JAEWKK010000013.1, on the reverse strand, counting down.
TCCTTACCGAGGTAGCCGTTCTTGAATTGATTGCCATAAGCTACAGCGCTCTGGTGTTCCATTCCCAGGTGAGGTGCCTGCACCAACTGGTAGCCGTCTTCGTAAAAAGGATAAGGCCCAAACCAGTATTCAAAAGCACGAAGCATGGGCTTCACCTGTTCAAATTGTTTCTTCGCTTTTTCTAAATCATAATCCAGAACCCAGAAGTTCAGAGGCAAAGTTCCTTTTTCACCCTGTAGCGTGTCGCTCCAGTTTACATAATTGCCTATGTAAGGAATGATATTGTAATTGTTGATCGGATTTTTTACCTGCCAGGTGTAACCCGTGCGGGCTTCATTTGTTTGGTGGTTATTAGATGAAGTAGAACCGTTTTTTTGTGTGCTTACCAGTTTGCCATTGCCTACTACCTCTAAAGGATCTTTGGTATATACAGTCAGTCGTGCGCCCTGGTCAGGTTCGTCAGACTGGTGATCCTTACATGGATACCATACGCTGGCACCAAGTCCCTGGCAGGCTACTGACATCCACGGACGGCCTTTTGCATCTTTGGAAAAGATCCATCCTCCATCCCAGGGCGGCATCTGTGCTTCCCTTGGTTTGCCATGATAGGTCATGGTAACGGTGTGAACGCTGTTCACTGCGGCTCTTGGCAGAGGCAGGTGCCATACATTGCCTTCGTTATAATAAGGTCTTGATGGATCTGTGATATAATACTTGCCATCATAAAAAAAGCTATCGATGGTCAATGGTTGTTGCAGGTCAATCTGCATGTACATTGTTTTTTGACCCGGCAGTATTTTATAAGTAATGGTCGTTTTTCCACTGATGGATTTATTATCGTAATCCGGAGTTACTTCAATATCATAATGCTGAACGTCCCACCATGATCTTTCAGGACCATAGCCGCCTCTTAAGCTATCCTGTTTTGTGAATACCTGTTTTTTGCTCAGGGGTTGCGCCATGCAGGAAATGAGGAGGAAGAAGCAGGGAAGAATCAGCAGGGTCTGTCTTTTCATTTTTCTTTATTGTGTTTTCCGATACAAATACTTGTCTAATTTAGACTGCTTTTGACGAAATCATGTTCCACAGGTATAAATATTTAACCATTTTGATGGCTTTGCCATTGTTGCTTTGTTATTGTTATAGCAGTGAAAAGCAGCAGCAGAATTTCTTTCGCTATAATGAAGTAACCGGTATTGCCTCCATTGATCCTGCGTTTGCCAAGAACCAGTCGGTGATGTGGGCCATTCACCAGATGTACAATACGCTGGTGGAAGTTGACAGCCAGTTAAACCTTATTCCATCACTTGCTACAAGATGGGATATTTCTGATGATAAGTCCACTTATACTTTTTATTTACGTCAGGATGTTTATTTCCATGATGATCCCTGTTTTCCAGGAGGCAGGGGCAGGCGCATGACGGCAGCAGATGTAGTTTACAGTTTTAACAGGATCCTTGATAAAACTACCGCCAGCCCGGGTGCATGGATCTTCAATAAAAAAGTAGACAGCATTGAAGCGTTTAAGGCGGTCAATGATTCTGTATTCCAGTTAAAACTGATCACCGCCTACCAGCCCATTCTTGGTATACTTTCCATGCAATATTGTTCCATTGTACCAAAGGAAGCCGTAGAAAAATATGGTTCTGATTTCAGAAGACACGCGGTAGGAACCGGTCCCTTTCAATTGGTGGCCTGGGAAGAAGGGCAGGCGATGATCATGAAAAAAAATCCTCGCTATTTTGAAAAGGATGAAGCGGGCAGAAGCCTGCCTTACCTTGATGGAATCCAGGTGAGTTTCTATGACAGCAAGGCAACAGAATTTCTACTTTTCAGGCAGAAGAAACTGGATTTTATTAATGATATTGACGCCTCTTTCAAAGATGAAGTGCTGACAAAAAAAGGTGTGCTTCGAAAAGATTGGGAAGGAAAGATCAGGCTACAAACACATTCTTATCTCAACATCGAATATTTCGGTATCCTGGTAGATACTGCCAATCCTCTTGTGCGTAATTCTCCATTGAGGTATAAAAAAATCAGGCAGGCGATCAATTATGGTTTTGACAGGGAAAAAATGGTGCTTTACCTGAGAAACTCTCTTGGCATTCCGGCCACTTCGGGTTTTGTGCCTGCCGGACTTCCTTCTTTTGATTCTACAGTTGTGAAAGGCTATACCTATAATCCCGATCTTTCACGGCAGCTTATAAAAGAAGCCGGATTTACAGCGAATAATCTTCCAGCTCTAAAAGTGCAAACCATTCCTGTTTATTCAGACATTGCCAGTTATATCGCCAGGCAACTGGAAGAAATCGGTTTCAGGGTGCAGGTGGATGTAGTTCAAAAATCCCTGTTGCTTGAACTGACCTCCAATTCCAAAACTCCTTTTTTCCGTGGAAGCTGGATCGCAGATTATCCAGATGCGGAAAATTATCTTTCTGTGTTTTATTCAAAGAATCCTGCGCCTCCTAATTATACCAGGTATAAAAATCCAGCTTTTGACCAGGCATTTGAAAATGCACTGAAGGAAACCAATGACTCCGTCCGTTACCAGTTGTACAGGAAGGCAGACCAGATAGTCATGGAAGATGCACCCGTAGTTCCGCTCTGGTACGACGTGGTGGTTCACCTCGTTCAGTTGAATATTCATGGCTTTAATGCCAATGCGCTGAACCTGCTGGAATTGAGAAGTGTAAAAAAAGAAAACTGATGATGGCCTGATCATTCATCGTCTTCTTCATAATAGGCATCTTCATTATTGTTGTAATGCTTTTCCCACGACTCTACCATTTCGTCACTCAGGCATTCGATAATATCGTGAAGTTTGTCGTTTTTTCTTTTCCATTCAGTCGCTGTTTCATCGTTGTACTTGAACACATACATGCAATGGTCACTTTCCATGACCACTTTGATCAGTTCAACAGCCGCGTTTTCTTTTTCCTGTACCAGGTAATAACATCCGGGTTCCAGCAATCCATACGAATACATTTCAATCCTCCGCTTTTGGTGGTTAATTCAATTTCCGGGTTAGTAAGTGATTACGTGTTGTAAGTAGAATTTATGGGGATAGTCCTGGTATTGGGCTAAATAATTGTGCCCTGCACGACAAAACTAAGGGATTTTCAGAAAGCTAAAAAGATTAGGAAAAGAAAAATATGTAAAAAGAAGAATTTAGTCACAATAAGTTGATTTTCAATGCATAATTTTTAAACAGATCAATTCCCTATAAAAAACATCCAACGATTGAGATTTTCCCTTCATTAAACAAAATGAGGAAAAAAGGGTATTGTTCAGATACATTTTTCATATTACCCACACAACAAAAAATGGCTAAGTAATTTAGCAAACCGGGAGGGATTTTTCTTTATATTTGCGCACCAATTGCTGATGGATACGGATTAATAAATGATGTTTTAATCTGGAGCATTTCCTGACCAGGTATGAAAACCTAAAGGCCTGCTCCAAAAAAACTCCATGAAAGCAGCTACTGCTGGGCGTTTGCATTCTATTCTTCAGCGGCTATTCCAGAACAATTAATTTTAGCGAAATTTCGCAAGTGGAAAATCCTATGGCAGAAACTAAAAAGAACCTGTTTGAGTATACTGAGGAAAGCATCAAAAGCCTTGACTGGAAAGAACATATCCGCTTACGACCAGGAATGTATATTGGCAAGCTGGGCGATGGCTCCAGCCCAGATGATGGCATTTATGTTCTTGTAAAAGAAGTGATAGACAACTGCATTGATGAGTATACCATGGGCTATGGCAAAACCGTGGAAGTAAAGATTGAAGGTAAAACCGTGGTTATTCGTGATTATGGACGCGGCATTCCTCTTGGAAAAGTGGTGGACGTGGTGAGCAAGATCAATACAGGCGCCAAATACGACAGCAAGGTCTTTCAAAAAAGTGTAGGATTAAATGGGGTGGGTACAAAGGCCGTGAATGCATTGAGCTCTTATTTCAAAGTGGCCTCACACCGTGATGGAAAAATTAAGGAAGCCGAATTTGAAAGAGGCGTACTTGTTAAGGAACATAAAGAAACCAAAACCACGGAGGACAATGGTACCCTGGTCACCTTTACTCCAGATGATACTGTTTTTAAAAATTTTCATTTCATTCCCGAATACCTCGAAAAGCAGATCTGGAATTACTGTTTCCTTAACGCTGGCATGCGCATCATTTTCAATGGAAAAACCTATGTCAGCAAAAATGGCCTGCTTGACCTCTTAATGAGGGAGACAAATGCTGATACCAATCCTGATGGTATTCGTTATCCCATCATTCATTTGAAAGGAGACGATATTGAAGTGGCACTCACTCATAACAATGATTATGGCGAGGATTATCATTCCTTTGTGAATGGACAGCATACCACCCAGGGAGGAACCCACCAGGCAGCTTTCAGGGAAGCCTACGTAAAAGTGATCCGCGACTTCTTCAAGAAAGATTATGAGGCTTCAGACATTCGCGCCAGCATTGTTGCAGCCATTTCTGTTAGAGTGGTAGAACCTGTTTTTGAATCACAAACTAAGACAAAGCTTGGCTCTATAAATGTAGATGAAGGTGGTCCAAGCATGCGACAATTTGTGCTGGATTTTCTTTCACGTGAACTGGATAATTTTCTTCACAAGCATCCATCTGTTGCCGATGCTCTTAAAAAAAGGATCGAGCAAAGCGAAAGAGAAAGAAAAGACCTGGCGGGGATTAAAAAACTTGCCAATGAAAGAGCCAAAAAGGCTAATCTTCACAATAAAAAATTAAGGGATTGTCGTGTACATCTGAACGACGAGGGGCCGGCAAAAAATAAACCTGAATTTTTCGCTACGCAAAAAGAGACCACCATTTTTATTACCGAAGGTGACTCTGCCAGTGGATCCCTTACCAAGGCGAGAAGTGTTGAAACGCAGGCTGTATTCAGTCTTCGTGGCAAGCCGCTCAACTGCTTTGGCATGACCAAAAAGGTTGTGTATGAAAATGAAGAGCTCAATCTTTTACAACACGCATTGAATATTGAGGAAGGCCTGGAAGGCTTACGGTTCAACCGAATTGTGATCGCTACCGATGCAGATGTTGATGGCATGCACATCCGCCTGCTGATCATGACCTTCTTCCTGCAGTTCTTTCCCGACCTGGTAAAGAACAACCATGTTTACATCCTGGAAACTCCTTTGTTCAGGGTGCGCAACAAACAGGAAACGATCTATTGTTATTCCGAAACTGAAAAACAGGCTGCTGTGAAAAAATTAGGCAGCAAACCTGAGATCACGAGGTTCAAGGGATTAGGAGAAATATCACCGGATGAATTTGGAAGATTCATTGGTGAAGAAATGCGTTTGCAGCCAGTGATCCTAGAACATGGCGACCAGATCCAGCACCTGCTGGAATATTATATGGGCAAGAATACCCAGGAAAGACAGGAGTTTATCATCAATAACCTGAAGGTTGAACTGGATAAAGTAGACGAAGCAGTTGCCTGATTTTAAAATTATCAACGAATGATACATATTGTTTTTGGTGAAGCTGATATAGAAGTTTTGCAGAAAGCCATTGAACTCGACGAATCATTAAAAGGAGATGTAAGGATCATCCGTGATGATTATGCTATGGGTCCGATTGATCAGATTTTTGAAACTGAAGGTTACCAGCAAAGAAGGGATTGGTGCAAGTCCTTACTCGAACAATCGCCTTATAACGCAGAGCAGCTAACCAGTCTTGTTGATGATAAACTGGTGGTTCACCAGTTAAAAAAAGACCTGGAAGAAGATCCAAAAGAAGAAGTCTGGATCTGGATGGGACAGAACGCACACGATGTCTGTGGATACTACTGGCTGATTTCCCAATTGCAGTCTTTCCAGGGAAGGGTTGTGGTCTTGTACATGAACAACCTTCCTTTTATCAATGAAAAAGGACAGATCTTTTATCCTGCCTATCTTTTCGAGATCCAGCCAAAGGAATTTCTGAAAGCCAAAAAGCTGAATCGCAAGGTGACCATGAGTGAATTTGAAGTTGATCCTGATGAATGGAAAAAATTATGCGCTGAAAATGCCCTTGTCAGGATACTTGAAGGCGGGAAAAAAATTGTGAGCCGTGAAGACAGTTTTTATGATAAGAATATTCTTTCCGGTATCAGCAATGAATGGCAAAAAGGAAATAAGCTGATGCAGAATATCTTTTCCAAAATGAAGATCAGGACTGGTGATGTTTTCATTTTATGGCGACTGAAAAAGATGGCTGAAGAAGAAAAGATCGAGATCAACGGAGATCCATCAAAAGGATGGAAGGATTTTGAGGTGAAATTAAAATCGGTTGCTCCGGAAAACATTCCATTAAATACAGAAGGCGCATGAAAAACCTGATCCGCCTGGAAGAAGCAGCGCAATTTACGGGGTGTGTGTTGGCCCTTTATTTTTTTTCAGCTCCCTGGTGGTGTTATCTTTTGTTATTGCTGGGACCAGATATCAGTATGCTGGGCTATTTAGCAGGAAACAAGACAGGCGCTTTTATGTACAATCTTTTTCATCATAAGGCCATAGCTGTTATCATCTTATTGTATGGTCTTTTATCCGGCAATGAAGTACTGCAGATCGCAGGTTTGATATCACTGGGTCATTCAGCCATGGACCGGATGTTTGGTTACGGGCTAAAATATTTTTCCGGCTTTGCTGATACACATCTTGGCAGGATCGGGAAAAACAATACCTATGAATTTAATGAGCATTAAAAATGAGTACGGCAAAAAATAAAAATTTCGAACATGTCCAGAATGATCATGGCATCAATGGACAATATAAATCCTGGTTTCTTGATTATGCTTCCTATGTGATCCTGGAACGTGCAGTTCCTGCTGTGGAAGATGGACTGAAGCCGGTTCAGAGGCGTATTCTTCATGCCATGAAAGAAATGGATGATGGTCGTTTCAACAAGGTGGCGAATGTGATTGGCCAGACCATGCAATACCATCCGCATGGAGATGCATCTATTGGTGATGCGCTGGTGAACATGGGACAAAAAGATTTGCTGATAGATACACAGGGAAACTGGGGTGATATCCGTACCGGTGATGATGCTGCAGCATCCCGATATATTGAAGGCCGTCTTAGCAAATTTGCTCTTGAAGTGGTCTTCAATCCAAAAACCACTCAATGGCAGTTAAGCTATGATGGCAGGAAGAATGAACCGGTAACGCTTCCCGTGAAATTTCCCTTGCTGCTGGCCCAGGGTGCCGAAGGTATTGCGGTTGGACTGGCTACCAAGATCCTTCCACATAATTTTTGTGAGCTCTGCGAAGCCTCCATCAAATACCTGAAGGGTAAAAAATTTGATCTCTATCCTGATTTTCTTACAGGCGCCATGGCTGATGTAAGTGATTACAACCATGGACAACGTGGAGGAAGGGTAAAGGTGCGTGCGCATATAGAAGAACTGGATAAAAAAACGCTGGTCATTAAGAGTGTTCCTTACGGCGTCACTACTTCGGGTTTGATGGACAGCATCGTCAAAGCCAATGATTCCGGAAAGATCAAGATCAAAAAAGTAGTGGATAATACTGCTGCGGAAGTAGAGATCCAGGTGGATCTTGCTCCAGGTATTTCACCCGACATTACCATCGATGCCTTATACAAATTCACAGATTGTGAAGTTTCCATTTCTCCCAATACCTGTGTGATCATTGACCAGAAGCCTCATTTTGTCAGCGTCAATGAATTGCTGAAAGTTTCTGCCGAACACACCAAAGAGCTTTTGCAGCGTGAGCTTGAGATCAGGCTGGGCGAGTTGCAGGAAAAATGGCATTATACTTCATTGGAAAAGATCTTCTTTGAAGAAAAGATCTATAAAGAGCTGGAGAAGAAACACGAGACCTGGGACAAAGTAATTGCGGCCATTGACAAGGCTTTTGGTCCTTTTAAATCCAGGTTAAAGCGCGAGATTTCCAGGGAGGATATACTGAAGCTAACGGAGAAGCCTGTACGCCGGATCTATAAACTGGATATTGACGAACTGAATGCCCAGATCCTTGATCTTGAAGGTCAGATCAAACAGGTAAAGCATGACCTGAACAATCTGAATGATTATGCCATCGCTTATTTTGAAGGTCTACTAAAAAAATATGGAAAAGGCAAAGAGCGCAAAACCGAGATCAAGGTTTTTGAAGTGATTGAAGCCAAGCATGTGGCCATTGCCAATACCAGGTTGTACATCAACAGGGATGAAGGATTTATTGGAACCTCGTTGAAAAAAGATGAATTCCTCCTTGAATGTTCTGACCTGGATGATATCATTGCTTTTACCAGGCGTGGTATGATGAAAGTGATCAAGGTGCAGGACAAGGTATTTATTGGTAAGGATATTCTTTATGCTGCGGTATTCCGTAAAGGTGATGAACGTACCACTTATAATATGATCTACACCGATGGCGCCAGTGGAATTTCTTATGCCAAGCGCTTTAATGTAACCGGTGTTACCCGTGATAAGGAATATGATCTTACCAAGGGTCATGATAAAAGCAAGGTGCATTATTTATCGGTAAATCCAAATGGTGAAGCAGAAGTGGTTCGCGTGGTATTAAGTCCCAATTGTTCTGCAAGAAATAAGGAGTTTGAATTTTATTTCGAAGAGTTGGAAATTAAGAGCCGCAGCAGCATTGGCAACCAGGTAACCAAGTATCCTGTTCGTGCAGTCAAATTCAAGGAAGCAGGTGTGGCTACACTTGGGAGCATCAAGCTTTGGTTTGATGATAAATTCGGAAGACTCAATCACGATGGCAAAGGCATAGAGCTGGGTGATTTTGATGCAGATGACCGCGTGCTGGTCATTTATACAGATGGCAGCTATGAGATCACGGACCAGGAGCTGACACAAAGATTCAATCCTGAAGAAGTGATGCTGGTTGAAAAGTTTGACCCGGAAAGAGTCATCAACGCAGTTTACCTGGATCATGACAAACTGCAATACAATGTAAAAAGATTCAGGATTGAAACCACTACGCTTCGTTCCAAATTCCTTTTTATCAAGGAAGGAAAAAACAACATCCTGGAAGCGGTATCCACCGAAGAGGAACCCATCCTGGTGGTACAATCTGGCAAGGGTTCGCAGGTAAGAAAGGCTAAATTCAAGATCGCTAAAATGGTTGACGTGATGGGATGGAAGGCTGTAGGAGCAAAGCTCGTTGACTTCAACAAAAACATCATGATGGAATGGGAGCCAAAAGGCGATGCAAGGCAGCCTGAATTATTCCAATAAAAGAATGATTGGAATTTTAGCGACTTCCCTGTTGCACAGGTTTTTTCCTGATGCGGACGGCGCCACTTTTATCAAGGCTGCTTGACAACCTGATCTCGTGCCTTTTTGATCCATCATAAATGATCATCAGGGCTGTATTGGGCGGAATGGATCCAAGATTATTGGCAAACATGGCCAGCTGGTTAAAATCCTTTGTGGTATCCAGTTTTATATTCAGGTGAACTGATTTGGTGCTGAGCCGCAAATTGGCACCAAGTAGTTGATCATTAAAGAATACAGAAATGGAATCACCATCCACTTCACCATTATCATAAAAATCTACCTGTACCGAATCGCCTTCGATTTCAATTTCATTCTGAACTTCAACCACTCTTTCTTTGTATTCCCTGTTAACAACAAAATTTTCCACCTTCCTTTGCTGCACTGTATAAGCAACAAGGGTATCTGTAGCAGAAGGAGACCATAGCTGGTTCACTTCCTTAAAGTTTTTTAAGGCAAGTAAAACCGAATCCTGGTTGCCTGCTTCTGTATTCAATTTCAAGTCAAATACAATCTCCGGGCAGGTATGCTTGTAACCTTCACGTCCTACAAATCTTCCCAGTAAATTGGAACCTGCTTTTGCAATGCGGTGGGTGGCGATAAAATCCATGGGACAATCCACCTGCATGTTGGCTGTAGAACCAAAATAAGGCATGGCAATATTAAAAAGAGCAAACTGTCTTGTTTTGGGATCATAGATACCATCTACCTGAACACTCCTGTAAGTATTCTTGAAATAATAACTCATGATTCCTTTCACCGAATTATTCTTGTTCTGTCTTACAATCAGTTCAATCAGATAATTGTTGGCCGATTGCATGTTCACGTTGCCTGTACCATACCAGTACCCAAGAATGGTTTGAGAACTGGCAGACATGCCTGTTGCCATCAGCAGAACCAGCAATATTCTTTTCATTCGATTGGTGACTTTTATTTTAAATATCGTTTGATCTCCCTGTCTGTATCTCTTTGTTTGATGGTCTCTCTTTTATCATGAAGCTTCTTACCTCTTGCGAGACCAATCTCCAGCTTGGCCAGGTTCTTTTCATTGAAATAAAGTCGAAGTGGAACAACCGTATATCCTTTCTCTTTGATCTTTGATTCCAGCTTTTTAAGTTCCCGGCGGTTCAATAGCAATTTTCGTTCCCGAAGTGGATCGTGGTTGTTTACAGTTCCGTGAGAGTATTCAGCAATATGAAAAGAACGCAGGTAAAGTTCATTGCCATGGATGATGCAATAGCTATCGTTGAAGCTGGCTTTTCCTTCCCTAAGTGATTTTACCTCCGTGCCTTTCAGCATGATGCCTGCCGTATACTTATCGTCAATATAATATTCAAAATATGCGGACCTGTTTTTGATTTCAGACATAGTTCTTTATTGATACAACATTCCCCCGACGGTTCCTAAATCAGTTGCATTATACTTCATTATCTCCAAAAAGAAATTGTAATTCCTGCTGATGGGAACTTGCGGGTAGGGATGTAAAGATAAAGACCATAGTAAAAGGTCTATTCTCTGTTATGCGACTATTAAAACAAAATAACTGCTTCTAATTTTTCAGGAGAGTAAGCACTGTTGCCAGTCTTTGTTTTAATTCTTTACGGGGCACAATAAAATCAAGAAAACCATGATCCAGGATAAATTCACTTCTCTGGAAGCCCGGAGGAAGATCTTTCTTAATGGTTTCTTTGATCACGCGGGGACCAGCAAAACCAATAAGGGCTCCCGGTTCAGCAATATTCAGGTCGCCCAGCATACCAAAGGAAGCTGAAATGCCACCGAATGTTGGATCGGTTAACAGGGAAATATAGGGAAGCTTTGCATCCGAAAGCTGTGAAAGCTTGCCACTTGTTTTTGCGAGCTGCATGAGTGAAAATGCGCTTTCCATCATACGGGCACCACCACTCTTTGAAATGATCATATAGGGAAGCTTGTGCTCCAGGCAATAGTCAACTGCGCGACTGAATTTTTCTCCCATCACACTTCCCAGTGATCCACCAATAAATTCAAAATCCATGCAGGCTATCACAATGCCATGACCATCAACTTTTCCAACCGCCACTCTCATCGAATCTTTGAGGTCAGTTTTGGACCAGGTCTCTTCCAGTCTTTGCTGATAAGGCTTAAGATCACTGAATTTCAAATAATCCCTGGAACGAATGTTCTCAAATAGTTCAACGTATTGCTTGTTATCAAAAACGATCTCGTAGTATTCATTGCTGCCGATCCGATGGTGGTAATTGCACTTGGGACAAACAAACAGTGCTTCACGCAGATCTGTTACAGTACAGATGTAATTACATTCTGGACATTTGGTCCATAGTCCTTCCGGAGTTTCTTTTCTTTCCGATGAAGGAGTGGTGATCCCTTTTTTCAAACGCTTGAACCAACTTGTCTTTGTTTCCTCGGTTTTGCCTTCCTCGCCAGCGAGGTTGGCATCAAAATCTTCAAACTGTTGAGACATCAGCTATTGATTGATGAAGCACAAATATAGGGGATTGTAAAATTGGAATGATGAGGGTGGTTATTGTGAATAAATTAGAAATTGTTGCACAATAACTCTGTTTTCCCGGAGTTTATGATCGTAGGAGATTCGAAAAACTCTACTGTTATACAGCTGTTTAATAAATCCTGTTGGCACAGTTGTTGAAATATGAAAGTCGGTGTTTGATAGTTTACCGACTTTTACAAGCATCATTTTTTTATTACAGGCATGACTGCATGTAATTGAAAAACCGGTCCCTTCGCCCTGCGGAGGGACTTTTATTTACACCCAGTCTCAAGCAATTTCATTATAAAAAAACCCCTCTTAGTGAGGGGCTTTCAATTAACCTTACTGATCCCGGTCTTTTTTGTTTTCCGACCTAACCTGTTTTTTGTTGTGCGTTACGTCGGTTCCTTTATTATCCTGTTCTTCATTTTTACGGCTGTCCAGGTCATCCTTATTTTGTGGCTGTGGCCTGTGACCTGGTTCCGATTTGCTTTGCCTGTTATTTTGAGACCTGCTTCCTTTCATAACCTTGTTTTAATAAAGTATTGAAAAATTCATACCACTTTAGATAGGGGTTTAATATTATTGTACAGCGAATCAGCAGCCTGGAGTTTAATTAGACGAATCATTTTTTGAAAGATCAAGTCATGCGCTATTTTTTACTTTATTGTTTATGGATGAATTTGGCGGTGGTTGCTGCTGCTCAAAACCGAACCATCGAGGGGCGCATTAAAGATCAGCATAGTGAAGAATGGGTTCCTTTTGCTTCTGTTCAGTTCCTCAAAAGCGGCACAGGCAGGCAGGCTGATTCCTCGGGCTATTTCATTCTGCGTGTACCTTCTGCCGATGATACGCTGATGGTGACTTCCGTGGGCTACCAGGACTTTAAGATTGCTGTTGCAGATATTGGTTTCACCAACGATAGTGGTTACATGGTGATCAGACTGGTGCCAGGGAAATTAACGGCTGATGTCATCATTAAGGCCAAAGTCAATCGTGGCCTGTGGCTATGGCGAAAGATTGTTGCACATAAGGCTGATAATGACCGTTACCGTTTTCGCAATTTTTCTTATGAACTATACAATAAGCTTGAACTTGACCTGAATAACATCAGGCCTGATAAATTGGCAAAATCAAAACTTTTAAAGCCCTTTCATTTCATATTTGAGAACGCAGATACCTCGGAGGGAAAAACCTTTCTTCCCGCTTATTTAACCGAAGCCATTTCTGATTATTATTACCAGAAATCACCATTGAAAAGACGCGAGGTTTTTAAAGCAGTGAAAACAGATGGAGTCAAAAATGAAAGCATATCCAGGTTGCTGGGTGGCATGGATCAGAATGTGAATATCTACAACAATTTCATTCCTGTTTTTGATAAGAAGTTTGTTAGTCCGATCAGCGATAATGGTGATGCTTATTATAATTACAAAGTTGCCGATACGCAATATGTAGGTGGCAGGCGCCTGATCCATTTTCTTTTTTATCCAAGGCGAAAAGGCGAGAATAGTTTTGAAGGCGACTGCTGGGTGCATGATTCAACCTTCGCGATTCAGAAAATGAACCTGCGATTGGGTGCAGAAGCCAATGTGAATTTCGTAAAGAGACTGAGCCTGATACAGGAATACCAGTTGATCAATGATAGCACCTGGTTTTTATCCAAAGACAAATTTGTAGTTGACATCAATCCCGTGGGGAAATCAAAGATTGCTTTTATTGGCAGGAAGACGACCACCTATCGAAATGTGGTGGTGGATGATTCCTCGGTATTGAAAGAGCTTGCAAAAAATAAAAAGCTGGAAGAAGTGATTCTTCCGGAAGAAGCCAACGATAAAACAGATGCGTTCTGGTCGGCTTCTCGTCACGAGGAATTAACCGAATCGGAGAAAGGTATTTATAAAATGATTGATACGCTGTTGCAGCTGCCTGCATTTGTCCGTTACACAAGATGGATCAATTTTATAGGAACAGGATATATGCGTGTTGGTAAGTTTTTGATTGGCCCCTGGCAGAACTGGGTAACACAAAATTCAGTGGAAGGTTTGCGCGGTCGTTTTGACCTAGGCACGAACAGTAATTTCAGTAAGAAATTAATCCTTCATGGATATGGAGCTTATGGGTTCAGGGATGAAAAATGGAAGGGAGAGGCAGATGCCATGTACCTATTTAGTAAAAAACCAAGGACCTATTTATATACTGAATTCGTCAATGATTTTGATTATGGCCAGGCTTATTTTGACCAGATCAGCTCTGACAACATTTTTGCGCTGGCTTCAAGAAAGGGTGGAGTGCCTATTAAGTTTATCCGTCTCAAGCAGTTCAAGCTGGAAGCTTTCAGGGAAACACACAGCGGTTTTTCTTTCCTGGGTTCAGCCTTGCACAAACAATATACTCCCGTGAAAAACCTGCCTGGAAAGGAAAACTATTTAAATGGAAATGGCACACCGCTTTCCAGTTTTGAAGTTTCGCTGAGGTTGCGTTTTGCCTATCTTGAAAAATTTGTTGAGAATACTTTCTACCGTTCCAGCCTCGGTAGTCCTTATCCAATTTTTGAAGCCAGGTATACCAGGGGCATACCGGGAGTGTTCAAAAGCAATTACAGCTACAGTAAAATATCAGGAAGTATCAGTAACTACAGTAAGATACCTCCGCTGGGAAATATTTACTTTAATGTTTTTGGCGGAAGAACTTACGGCACCCTGCCTTATGTATTCCTTGATATTGCACCAGGAAACGAGATCTACTATTATAATAAATATGCTTTTAACCTGATGAATCGTTATGAGTATATACATGACCGTTATACAGGTATCAATGTTGAACACAATATCGGCAATGGCATATTCAGGCTGCTTCCAATTACCCGGAAACTTAGGTTCAGGCAATTCTGGACTGCAAAGGCATTGTGGGGAAGTCTTTCAGAAAAGAACAGGCAACTGAATGAAGTAGGTCAGTTCAGTTTTTCTTCCCTGAACGGCAAGACTTACCTGGAAGTAGGTACCGGCGTTGATAATATCTTTAAAGTGCTTAGGGTTGATTTTATCTGGAAGCTGCTTCCTTCAGAACGTTCCATGATCAATGATCAGCGTTTTGGAGTTTTTGGTTCGGTAAGATTTAGTTTTTAAAAGATGCCACTACACGGTGAGCTGTATCTCTTCCGTTTACCAGGGCTGCTTCCACTGTGCCAATTTCCAATCCTTCAAATAAGCCTTCGCCAGCAAAGTAAATGGTATCGTCAATTGCTTTTTTCAATACAGATTTAGCAACTGCACCATTGACCACATCATAAGAATAGCCACCAAGGCAATAGGCATCTTTCACCCAGTTGGCAACATACGAGCTTTTTAATTTGTTGTTCAACTCTTCATATTTCATGGAAAAAATGCGACTTAAAGATGCAATGGCTGTAGCTACGATCTCATCATCACCGAGGTCTTTTATCTGGTCTACGTGCGGGCCGCCAGACCAACCAGTAAGAATGGGAGCGTTTTTAGGATAGGCAGTCCACCAGGTAGGAATCAATGCATCTGAAAAAAGAAAACCCATTTTTTCAAGATCTTTTCCCTGCGTGAAATCTTTGTTTTTCCAGAATGCTTCTTCAAAAATCAGGATGGTTTTAATCACCCCTCCAAAACCCAGGTGCCTGGCAGCTTCCAAATATCCTGGTATCTCCGGGATAAAATGCAGAACACCTGATTGAAGTACACCTACAGGAACAGTGACGATGATTTTATTCGCGGTCAGTTCCTTTTCCTGGCAAATGATTTTTACCTGGTCTTTTTGCCATACAATTTCCTGGGCAGGAGTGGAAAGAAAGATACCGACCTTGTTATTTCTGCACTGCTCTTCCAGGTAATTAACCAAATCAATATATCCCCCTTCGATCCTGAATTGTTGTTCATCAGCTCCATTTAATTCATCGCGAAGCGCAAAAGTGCTTGCCCTTTTTGTATCTGCAGCATAATAACCTTCAACATAATTTTTTACGGTGATCCGGGCCTCTTCCATTTTATCGCCCTGCAGATAGTTTTGTATGAATTCATGAACGCTGATGTCTTCCTTTAACTGACCGAATTTATTTTCCAGTGCTTTGTAATCTTCAATAAAGTCCTTTTGTTCCCGGAGGCCTTGATTGTTTTTTTGCCAGATATCACCTTCAACTTTATAGACATTTGCTCCTGCTTTTTCAAGTAGCATCCTCGTTGACTGAAGCTTTCCATGTACGAATTCTGCACCCATCTCTATAGGAAGGTCAATGGATACATTTCTAATGGTATTGATGCGTCCACCGGTTCTTTGCCTAGCTTCAACAATGGCAACCGATCTGCCGGTAAGGGCTACCTCAAGTGCGGCCATCAGTCCCGCTGCACCTGCTCCAATAACAATCACTTCAAATTGATTCTGATTCATGTGAAGGATTTAAAATCTGTAGCAATTTACTAATGACTGTATTGATTGTTTGATTGAAATTCATTTTGCAAAAAAATATTGTCTGGCCTCTGAATTGCAGCGATAAAGAAAAACTGTTATGAAAAAAGCTGTTTTATTCATGTTACTGTTTGGAACCAGTTTGATTTCTTTTGGACAAAGAAGGTCGGCACAGTTGGGTCTAAAAGGAGGAGTCAACATCGCTGATTACAATGATGACATCCCTACAACCGATCCCCGCATTGGCTTTCATGGAGGATTGCTGGTGCATATCCATGTAAAACCTAATGTTGCCATTCAGCCAGAATTTGTCTATTCGCAACAGGGCGCGGAATTCTATAACGGCAAACAAAAGATCGACTACCTGAACATCCCTATTTTATTCCAGTATCTCTTTCAACAAGGATTCAGACTGGAAACAGGACCACAAATCGGAGTTTTAGCGGATGCTGAATTCAAATATGAAAATGGTACGGAGGTGAATATCAAAAAGGATGTTCAGAAAACAGATGTAGGCTGGGTGTTTGGTCTTGGTTATCTCGCTTCATCAGGTTTTGGTGTGGACGCCCGTTACAATGTTGGTCTCACAGATATTGGCAAGGGACCTGGCGAGATCAAAAACAGGGTATGGCAGCTGGGCGTTTTTTACCAGTTTCGAAGGTAAATTGTTGAAGATCCTGGCAATTCCATAAAGGCTGGTTAAACCAAAAGGGTCATGTTCATTCTCAGGTCGGTTTTTTAATGTGCTTTATCGATAAGATTGAGCAGCATCAGCAGTTTGAATTAAATTGCAGGTTATCTTTCCCAAACTAACTGATGAGAAATTTACGTTACCTTTTTGCCCTTTTACCGGCTGTTTTTCTGGCCACCCTGGCGTTTGCACAGGATTTTTCCAATAAAGGGAAAGACTTTTGGGTAGGATATGGTCTTCATTGCCGCATGTTTCAAAATAATACAGGCGGCACGCAGGAAATGGTCTTATATTTTGCCACTGAAGCAGTAACTAATGTAACGGTTTCCATTCCTGCTCTTGGTTTTTCCCAGGTCTACAATAATATTCCTGCCAATACAATTTTTACTACTAACCCGCTTCCTAAAACAGGAGCACAGGATGCAAGGCTCACCACAGAAGGCGTGAGCAGTAAAGGCATTCATATCACAAGCGACAAACCCATTGTAGCTTATGCCCATATTTATAATGGCAATGTTTCTGGTGCCACACTTCTTTTTCCTACCAATACATTGGGGAAGGAATATTATGCATTGAACTTTAGTCAGTATTCCAATGAGGCTAATTCCAATAGTTTCTTCTATGCGGTGGCTACAGATACAGGCACCACTACAGTGGAAGTCATACCCAGTGCCAATACACTTTCCATGAATGGAGGTGCTACTTATACTTTTAACCTCACGCAGGGGCAGGTGTTGAATGTATTGGGAGAGCTTGCAGGAAACAACGGCGTGGACTTAACGGGTTCCAAGATCCGAAGCATCAGTACTGGAACAGGTGGTTGCAAACGCATAGCTGTTTTTTCGGGTAGTGGAAAGATCAATATCAAATGCCCGGTGGGACCCAGCAATAATTCAGCAGATAATTTTATGGTGCAGGCTTTTCCAAAAAATGCCTGGGGAAAATCCTATCTCACTGTGCCTACTTCACAGATGTCTTATAATTTTTTCAGAATCGCGGTTTCTGATCCAACGGCCGTTGTAAAAGTGAATGGGACCATTCAAACGAATTTGATCAATGGGTTTTACTACCAGATAGGACAAACAGCAACACCCAATCTAATTGAATCAGATAAGCCAATCATGGTGGCGCAATATATTACTTCGGCGAACGTATGCGGGAATACAGCTATTGCAGGTAATGGAGATCCCGAAGTGATTTACCTGAGCCCAGTTGAACAAAACATCAACCGGGTGATCCTGAATTCCACGCCCAATTTTGCCATCATAGCCCAACAGCATTACCTGAATGTGGTGATACCTAATACAGGAACTGCTATCAGTTCCTTCAGGATCGACGGCCAGCCACCAACAGCTCCATTCGTGGTGCATCCTCAGAAACCCAACTATTCTTACCTGGTACAGAATGTTTCTCAGGGCCAGCATATTGTAGAATCAGATTCCGGCTTCAATGCCATTGCCTATGGTTATGGAGGAGCAGAATCCTATGGGTATAATGCCGGTGCCAATGTAAAAGATCTGTACCAGTTTGTTTCAGTGCAGAACCAGTATGCCACCGTGGACTTTCCAGCGGCCTGTAAATCTTCTCCGTTTTATTTTTCAGCCATCTTTCCTTATCAGCCCACACAGATCAAATGGATCTTTGGCGGTTTGTTCACTGATGTAACAATCAATACTCCGGCTTATGATTCCACCTGGACTATTAATGGGCGACAGTTGTACCGGTATAAACTACCTACACCATACACCATTAGTACTTCAGGAACTTATCCCATCAGGATTGTTGTGCAGAATCCAACTCCGGAAGGCTGCAGTGGAGAACAGGAAGTGAATTATGATCTTCAGGTATTTGAAAGACCAATTGCTGATTTTAATTTCTCCACAACAGGATGTGTTTCAGACAGTGTCAAGTTTTTTGACAATGCCAATCCCGATGGAAGAACCATCATCAACTATTCATGGAATTTTGGAGATGGCGGGAATGCCTCGGTTAAAAATCCTTCACATTTATATACTACAGCCGGTTCTTTTAATGTAAAATATTCTGTGATCACAGATATTGGCTGTTTATCGGATACAGTAGCTAAGACAGTTGTGCTCACTGATCCGCCAGTTGCCAAATTTGGAATTACATATCCACTTTGTGTTAACCAATCTGTCACCGTTTCAGATTCTTCCAGCACCCTGAATGGAACCATTGTGAAATGGACCTGGAATTTTGGTGATGGTTCTGCTCCGGTTGTTGTTACCAGTAATGCTTCACAAACGCATAGCTATGCAGCTGCTGGTAATTATATCATCACACTAAAAGTAGAAAACTCTACCGGTTGTCAGAGTCTGGTTTATTCGATGCCGGTAACTGTTGCGGTGAACCCTGCTGCTGATTATACTTTCGGAAACGCCTGTCTGCCTTCCGGACAAATGCAGTTCACCAATAATTCTTCCATTTCAGATGGAACACTCAGTCAATTGAGTTATTTATGGGGTTTCAGTGATGGAGGAAGCGATAATGTAAAAGACCCTGTGCATAATTTCAACAGTACAGGTCCATTCACAGTTAAAATGGTGGTGACATCCATTGCCGGTTGCAGGGATAGCATCACAAAGACAGTCAATACTGTTTATGCGCATCCCCAGGCTTCTTTCAGTGCACCTGCTGAAGTTTGTTTGGGAACCACTATCAATTTCACGGATCAAAGTACAGCTCCCAATAGTACCATCACCCAATGGAACTGGAACTTTGGTGATGGCAATAGCGCATCTTCTCAAAATCCTTCACACAATTATGCAGCAGCCGGAACTTATATCATAACACTTACCAGCACTTCCGCTATTGGTTGTATTTCCACAGTGGCGAAGGATACTGTCATCGTACATCAGCTTCCAACTTCCAATTTTACCATTTCAGCACCTGTTTGCGAAACGCAGGGAATTGTTTTTACCGATGCATCTGCCGCCAATTCAGGAAATATTATTCAGTGGACCTGGGATTTTAATGATGGCAATACGCAGGTCAATAATACCAATGCTGCGGTTTCACATAATTATGCAGCAACAGGTGTTTACAATGCAACACTGGTAACGCAAACAGATAAGGGTTGTATCAGTCCTGTGTTTACATTGCCCATAACTGTACATCCACTTCCTGTTGCAGGATTTACAGTTCCTGCTAATTGCCTGACGGATCCATTTTCTCCATTTTTTGATACTTCTTCCATTGCTGATGGAACACAGGCCGGCTTTACCTATCTCTGGAACTTTGGGGATCCCAACGCCAATGGAACCAATCCAAATATTTCTACTCTAAAAAATCCCACGCATAAATACACTGCCACCGGTACTTATAATGTTACGCTTACTGTAACCTCTGTTAATGGATGCGCTTCAACTCTTACACAACCCTTTACCCTGAACGGAACTGTGCCTCAATCGGTTTTTTCCATCAATGGTGGTTTGCAGCATTGCAGTAATAATGTAGTGACGGTTACCAATCTTTCCACGGTAGATGTGGGCAATGTGGTGAAGCTTGAGATCTTTTGGGATTATGCCAATGATCCAACCAATAAAACTGTAGCCTTATATCCTTTAAACGGTGCATCTTATAATCATAACTATCCTGAGTTTTTCAGTCCGGCTACAAAAACTTACGAAGTAAGAGTGGTGGCTTATTCAGGAGATAACTGCCTGCATACTTCTTTTCAAACCATAACAGTCAAGGCAACACCGTTGATCAGTTTCAATGATATTCCTGCTGTTTGCGCTGATGCTCCTCCTTTCCAGTTGACCCAGGCTTCAGTTTCCAACCTGCCTGGAACACCACTGTTTTCTGGTAATGGAATTTCACCCACAGGTTTGTTCAATCCCCAGGCCGCGGGTGTGGGCACGCATACCATTCGATACAGTTTTACAGCCAGCAATGGTTGTATGAATATGGCAGAGAAAACCATAACGGTTTATCCTGTTCCCATTGCTAACGCAGGGCCGGACCTGTTTATTCTGGAAGGAGGATCTGCAACCATTACAGGTAGTGGTTCCGGTAACAATCCCAGTTATTCCTGGACGCCTGTATCGGGATTAAATAATCCTTCCATTCCTCAACCAGTTGTATCACCGGTGGATGATATCACCTATACCTTAATTGTAACTTCAGCAGATGGATGTACTGCCTCTGACCAGGTGTTCATTAAAGTGTTGAAGACACCGGCCATACCTAATACTTTTTCTCCTAATGGCGATGGTATTCATGACAGATGGGAAATCAAATATCTCGATACATATCCGGGTGCCACTATTGAAATTTATAACAGGTATGGCCAGCTGGTTTATAAATCGGTTGGATATTCAACGCCCTGGGATGGGAAATATAAAGGCAGTGATCTTCCGGCTGGAACTTATTATTACATCATTAATCCAAAGAACGGACGGAAGCAGCTTTCGGGTTTTGTAGATATAATCAGGTAGTTATGAAATGTGTGATGATCTCTTTCATGTGTATGATGTCATTTGCTGCTGTAGCGCAGCAAAAGCCTCATTATACGCAATATGTGCTCAATAACTATATCCTGAACCCGGCATTAAGCGGCATTGAAAATTATACAGATCTTAAAATGAGCGTCAGGGACCAGTGGGTGGGTCTGGATGGCGCACCACGTACACTTTATCTTTCCATTCATAAACCCATTGGGAAAAAAGACCTGAAGACAAATGCCAGTTCTTACCAGGTGCCGGGTGAAAATCCTAGAGGAAGTGCTTACTGGGAGAATTACACAGCTTCTGAACCCCATCATGGTGTTGGCTTCAGCATAGTGAATGATAAAACAGGATTGTACAATCGTTTCTCCGCAAATCTTTCCTATGCTTATCATATAGGTCTTTCACCCAAAACCAATTTGTCGGCAGGTTTTGCTGCAGGCATAATGAAGATCAGCAGGGATGGTGCTAAATCCACTTTCAATAACGGAGATCCTTTTGATCCTGCAGAAGGCAGCGCTGCGGATATTTATAAGCTAAGGCCTGATCTTTCCATGGGTCTGTGGTTATATTCTGCTGATTATTTTGCCGGAATCAGTGCACAACAGATTATTCCACAAAAGGTCGCTTTCACAGACGATACTTTAGGCTTCAAACTGGTGCCGCATTTATTTGGAACCGCAGGTTATCGTTTTCTTTTGAATGAAGACCTGAATCTGATTCCCTCAGTCATGGTCAAATACATTCCGAATACGCCCACTTCACCACAGTTTGATCTGAATGCAAAACTTCAATACCGTGATCTTTTATGGGTGGGAGCCAGCTACCGACTGGAAGATGGTTATGCAGCAATGGTTGGTTTGAATGTAGGCAATACTTTCAACCTTGGTTATGCTTACGATTTTACAAAAACTCCCCTGAACACAGTTGCCCGGGGAACACATGAATTGATACTGGGCTTCCTGATTGGCAATCATTACGGAGATACCTGTCCAAGAAATGTCTGGTAAAAACATGGATTTTTTAGAGCTGTTGATTTTGCGCTTAGCAAATCCAGTCTAATTTTTTTTCTTTAGATCATTCCTTTCTTCTACTGGTCGTGAAAAATTCATCATCCGAAGATCTGGAACAAAACTATTGCAACGAAATACAGCATGCATAGAAAAATCCCAATGAGGATGGCGTTTTTGATAAATTTCATCATGTGATTAAAATACCTGATTTTTCCGGGCCTTCCATTTTTTTCAGGTGTAAGGATGGCCTTTTGTTTCGAGATTTCACATAAAAAAAGAGCCTCTCTCGAGACCCTTTATTGAAAAATTCAGAATTAAAGTTTTACTGTTTTCTTTGGATTGCGTATGGCTTTGATGCTTTCTACCTGGCTACGCAGTTCCATTGTTGATTTGCGGATGTTTTCTAAAGACTGGTCGGGGAGTGGAGCTACACTCACAACTCCATTGGCGCTGGCTTCAGACCTTGCTTTTTCAATTTCTGTAAGAATGGAATTGTAAACAGTTTCAAGACTGTCAAGCCTGATATCAACCAATGCTTTGTTTACATTCTGGTTTATGCGTTCCCAGTCCAGCTTTTCATATTCTGCTTTCAGCTGTTGCTCCAGGTTTTTGATCTCGATGCGTTGGTCGAATGCTTTGAGGTATTCCTGTTTCGCCTGCATTTTTTCTTCCTGTGTCATGGCATCAGCAATAGCCTTATCCATTTCCTTCCATTGCAAGGTAGTCAGGATCTTTTTGGTGGCGTCTACCGTGGTCTTTACTTTTTCTTTTTCCTCTTTTGTTAATGAGGCATCGATATCATCCTGCGCTACCCTGAGAAACATATGGTTCTCTGGCTGATCCAATACTATAACAGGTTGATTATAGTGAAAAGTTGTTGGGGCATCATTTTCCTTCTCTGACTTAGGTGCAGTTGCTTTAGCAACCTTATTCATATCCTGTTCAGCTGAAGGTGAACTCAGACCCGAACGGTTAGCCTTACTGTCATCAAAGTAGTTAAAAGCATTGCCCATATTGTCGTAGGCAAGGGAAATATGAGAGTTCTTATGTTCCTTAATTATAAGAATGGAATTAAAGAATACTATACAGAACAGGGCTGCAATCATGCCTGCAATGTGGTTTAGCTTAAATCCTTTTTTCTTTTCCATCCCAACGATTTTTTCAATGCGGGTTAAGAGATAGTTTTTTCCGGTAGCGCAAAGTGCAAGAACCTGATGCTGTGCAGATAATTTTTCCAGGGTCAGCAGGGCAGAGGCATAGCCTAGTTTATCATATCCAAATTGCAGAACCAGTTCATCACAGCAGTTTTCTCTTTCTTCCTCTATATTCTTCATGAACAGCTTCACAAAAGGGTTGAAATAAAGAATGGTATTGATGATGCTGATCATAAAATTCACCAGGTAATCAAAACGCCTGATATGTGAAAGTTCATGGAGCAATATGGCTTCCACCTGCTGGGTAGATAAATTATTTAATGCAGCCACAGGTATGAGGATCATTGGTTTGAAATAACCTACAGTAACCGGGGATTTTACCAGCTCCGAAGCAAAAACCAGGACTCTTTTCGACATACCCAGCTGGTTTGCGATCTTCTGAACAAACAACCTGTAATTCAGACCGGCTTTTACCAGTCCCTGTTTCTTGATGGTTTGTACAAAACGCCAGTTGCGATATAATTTATAGGAAGGAAATACCAGGAGTGCCAGGTAGGCCATTGAAGCTGAAAATAAAATGATCTGGAGGAACTGGCTTGTTTCCCTGATCACACTATTAAATATGGCGATCGAAGAAACAGGACTTGTTTGCAGGTAATAGAAGAAAGTGAACAGGAACCATGCAAATCCCAGGGCAATGCCGGTTACAGCAAATTGATATTTCTTTGAAGCATTCCATTTGAATAAATGGTTCAGCAAAGAATAAATAATCCAAAGCAGGGCCATTTGCCAGAAACTGTTCAATATGGCCCATCCCAGTGATTGCAGAAAATGCGAGCTGCTCCAGCCGGTCATGGTTTACTGTTTTTTCAGGTTGTTGATAAGCGTTTGTAGTTTATCCAACTCCTCTGCAGAGATCTTTTGTTCTCCGCTTCCCAGTGCCTGCAAAACTAATTGTGTTGACGAACCGCCAAAAAGCGTGTCGATCATTTTATCTAAAAGATGTTTTTGTGTTTTTTCCCTGTTAACGGCTGGCTGATAGATATGGGTTCTCATGGACTCGTCTCTTTTCACCAGGCCTTTATCGTGCATGATCTGCATCAGCTTAAGGGTAGTGGTATAGCCAACATCTTTTGATTTGGAAAGGTATTCATGTACTTCACGTACGGTGGCTGTATCTTTTTGCCAAAGGATGTTCAGGATCTCCAGCTCACTTTCAGTTGGTTTAACGTATTTGGCAGCCATAGAATTTTTATTTCGAAACGAATATACGACCATTTTCGTATGATGGAATTTGTTGAACGATATTTAATTTTTATTAACAGATTTTAACGATGGGCGGTAAATGAGCTTTCTACCCGGGTAATTTTGCCTTGAAACTGTCTGATTTTTACCGTTTCAACCAGCCGTGAAAACATCTTGGCGGAATGGTCCGGCAGACTTCTATAAAAAGATAAACAGTCATTGGAGCTTTTACGGCAGGTTGAATTCAACCTGCTTACGACTTATTATAGCAAAAACACAAGGATTAAATCTTATAAACTAAGCGGTATTCCCTTATTTTTGCCGCTCAAAATTGGAGCCTTGGCTACAAAATACACCAAAGAAACGTACCTGTACTGGTATGAACTGATGCAACTGATCCGCCAGTTTGAATTGGCTGCTGAAGAAAAATACAAGATGGAAGGCAAGATCCGCGGTTTTTTCCATGCCTATGTAGGGCAGGAAGCAATTGCTGCAGGTTGTATGACCGCTACCCGTCCGGAAGATCCTTTCATTACAGCTTACCGTGATCATGGTCTGGCCATAGCAAAAGGAATTTCTGTCAATTCCTGCATGGCTGAACTTTATGGCAAGGCTACAGGATGCGCAAAGGGAAAAGGTGGCAGCATGCACTTCTTTGGTAAGAAAGAAAATTTTTACGGAGGTCATGGTATTGTTGGAGCTCAGATAGGAACCGGTGCAGGACTGGCATTTGCAGAGCAATACAGGAACACCGATAATGTGGTTCTAACTTATTTTGGAGATGGCGCAGCCAGACAGGGAATGCTTCACGAAATTTTTAACCTGGCTATGTTGTGGAAGCTGCCCGTTATTTTCATTTGTGAAAATAACAATTATGCAATGGGTACATCGGTTCAAAGAACTTCCAACATCACAGACATCTATAAACTGGCAGATGCTTATGAAATGCCTGCTGATACGATTGATGGCATGAGTGCAGAAGCGGTTCATGAGGGTGTTTCCAGGGCAGTAAAAAGAGCAAGAGAAAAAGGCGGGCCTACACTGATAGAGATCAAAACCTATCGCTATAAAGGACACTCGATCTCCGATCCTCAGAAATACAGGACAAAGGAAGAAGTGGAAGAATATAAAATGAGAGATCCCGTCAGTGCACTGTTGAAGACCATTTACGATAATTCCATAGCTACCGAAGATGAAATCAGGGCGATCAACGAAAGAGTGGATATAGCCGTTGCAGAAAGTGTGAAGTTTGCAGAAGAATCACCATGGCCCGACGACAGTGAAGTGCTGAAAGATGTTTATGTTGATCAGAATTATCCATTTATAACCGACTAATTTTCCATTTCATAAAAAAACAATAATGGCCGAAGTAAAACATGCCCGCAACAGGACCGAAGAAGATGTTGTGGTTGAACGTGCAAAAGATTTCTGGACTAAATACAGCCGTCCTTTAATGATCGCTGCTGGTGCAATCATTCTTCTGGGTGGTGGCTGGCTGGTCTATAAGTATTTTATAAAAGCTCCCAAAGAAGCCAAGGCCAGTGAAGCCATCTGGAGAGCACAGCAGAATTTTGAACTTGATTCACTTCAAAAAGCATTAGCTGGTGATGGCCAGGCTGCTGGTTTTGAAAAAGTGGCCAGCCAGTACAGCGGTACTGATGCAGGTAACCTGGCGCATTTTTATGCAGGTGCAGCGGCATTAAAAACAGGTGATAACAACAAGGCAGTAAAACATCTGAAAGATTTCAGCACTGATGCCAAACAAATCCAGGCAAGAGCTTATAAATTATTAGGTGATGCCTATGCCAATCTTGGTAAAACTTCTGATGCCCTGAGCAATTATAAAAAAGCAGGTCATGAGTTTGAAAAGGACAAAAACCTTTCAGCACAATATCTTTTCCTTGCAGCATTTTATGCAGACCGTGTAGCTAATGACAAAAAAGAAGCAACAGAAATTTATAAGGAACTGGTGAAAAATTATCCAGGCACTGCGCAGGGTACTGATGCGCAAAGATACCTGGCCCAGTTAGGTGTTTACGATATAGAATAATCATACTATGGCTGATGTAAGCAACAGCAATATTTTTAAAACAACAGAGGACATCCGGCAATTGAAGGATGTCCTTGTTGTTTTAGTGAAAACAGAATGGAACGCAGCAATTGTAGATGAACTCGAAGCAGGCTGTCAAAAGATCTTTCAACAACATCAGGTACGTACGTCAACAATTGTGGTGCCTGGAGCTGTTGAATTACCATTTGCAATCAAACAATGCTGGTCGGGAAACCAGGAACCAGCCGCCTTTATAGCCCTGGGTTGCGTGATCCGTGGTGGCACACCACATTTTGAATACGTTTGCCAGTCGGTTACCACTGGCATCACCCAATTAAATCTGGCCCTGCCCGTGCCTGTGATCTTTGGCGTATTAACCGTGGATAATATGGAGCAGGCGCAGGAAAGAATAGGAGGCCAGCATGGGCATAAGGGTGAAGAAGCAGCCATTACTGCTTTAAAGATGATTCTTACCAATCAACAACTGAAGGAAGGCAAATTGAAATGAAAGTCCAGTTATTTATTCCCTGCTTTGTCGACCAGCTTTATCCGCATACGGCTTTCAATATGATCAAAGTATTGGAAAAAGCAGGTTGCGAAGTTGCCTACAATCCCTCACAAACCTGCTGCGGGCAGCCGGCTTTTAATGCAGGTTTCTGGGATGATGCCAGACAGGTATGCTCAAAATTTCTTAAGGATTTTAGTGCCGGCACTCCAATAGTGGCACCAAGTGCCAGCTGTGTTGGTTTTGTAAAAAATTATTACGGTAAACTGTTCGACAATTCTTCGCTGCATAATGAAGTAAAGGCCATTAGCCAGAATATTTTTGAGTTCACTGATTTTTTAGTGAACAAACTCCAGGTTACTGATCTTGGTGCTTCCTTACAAGGCAAGGGCACTTATCATGATTCCTGCGCCGGGTTAAGGGAGTGTGGGATCAAGAACGAACCCAGAATTTTACTGAGCAAGGTGCAGGGATTGGAACTTGAAGAATTGAATGATGTGGAAACCTGCTGTGGTTTCGGCGGCACCTTTGCCGTGAAATTTGAATCTATTTCAGTTGCCATGGCAGAACAGAAAGTTGACAATGCCCTTGCTACCAACGCCCAATACCTGATCTCTACTGATCTTTCCTGCCTCATGCATCTCCAGGGTGTCATCGATCATAAAAACTATTCTTTAAAGACCATGCATATTGCTGATGTGCTGGCGAGTGGATGGTGAGGTGTGGTGAGTGGTGAGTGGTGAGTGGTGAGTGGTGAGTAGTGAGTAGTGAGTGATGAGTGGTGAGTGGTCAGTGGTCAGTATTCTGTGTTTGAGCTGTTCTTATTTATTCATTACTCTTTCCTTTTTCTCTACCATATGCTATCTGCCATAAGCCACCTGCCTTTACTATGAACCATGAACCATGAACCATGAACCATGAACTGCCATAAGCCCTCCTCCCTTCACCATCCCCCTGAACTACTTATTTTTGTTCTTCAAGTCAGGCCATGTTTGAATTATTATTGAAGAAGTTTGATGAAAAGGTGAAGCTTAACAGTGAAGAGAAAGAATTATGTAAATCTTTTTTTTCTCCAAAGAAGCTAAGAAAAAAACAATACCTCCTCCAGGAAGGCGATCCTTGTAAATACATTGCATTTGTAGAAAAAGGCATCCTTCGTTCTTATTCGATTGATGAAAAAGGAAATGAACACATCCTGCAGTTTGCATTCGAAGGCTGGTGGATCAGCGATCAGTATAGTTTTCTAACAGGCGAACCATCTACCTACAATATTGATGTTCTTGAAGAAGCTGAATTGCTATTACTCTCCCGGCAGGCCGAAGAACAACTAATGGAGAAAGTCCCCAAGCTGGAAAGATATTTCCGGATCTTACTTCAAAATAGTTTGATCAGCATGCAACGAAGGCTTGTATCCTCCTTCAGTAAATCTGCAGAAGTCAGGTATGCAGAACTGGTTGAATCCTGCCCAACCATTCCACAAAGAGTTCCTCAACACATGATGGCCTCATTCCTGGGCATTACTCCTGAAACCCTCAGCCGAATCCGCAAAAACATTGCGCTTAGAAAATAGAGCGTAAACATTTTATTCCAGTGGTACTATAGAATTTTCATTGATCTATGTCAATGCTATTTCTTATCTGTCCTCAATGGACAGGGAAATGCCTCGTGCTAGCTTTGTGTAACAAAAGGAAAAGTGAGTATGAAGCAAACCATCGCCATTATTGGAGCAACAGGAAAAATGGGAAGAGCACTGGCCACTCATTTGGCTGGTAGCAAATACCGCCTGCTGCTTTTCTCCAACCATTCGGAAGAAGCAAAACTTCTGATGGAAGAGATCAGGCAACAAAATCCTGATTCGGATGTTGAATGCAGTGGCTGCCCTCATGAAGCCGGTTGGGAAGCAGATATCATTATCCCTGCAGTACCCTATAAAGCTGAAAAAGAAGTAGCAGGCATGGTTGCAGATGTGGCAACACAAAAAATTGTGATCAGCATATCCAATCCATTCAATGAAAATTATGATGGATTATTAACCAGACCAGGGATCAGCGCAGCGGAAGAATTACAGCAGTATTTGCCTCATGCAAAAGTGGTGAAAGCCTTTAATACGAATTCAGCTCAAAGTTTTTTCCATGAGCGCGAGGATAGCAGACCAGATGCATTTATTGCAGGAGACGATGAAGAATCAGTGAACATAGTAAAGGAATTGGTAGAGGCAGCGGGTTATCGACCCCTGGTCGCAGGAAAACTGGCAGCAAGCCAGACTTTGGAACAAATGACTTTGTTATTGCTTCAGCTGGGAAAGCGTAATGATTGTAACAGGGAAGCAGCATGGAAAATATTAAATAACTAAAATCAATAAGTAAAAGATGAAAAGGATCTTATCAACAAATCCGGATAACTGGTCGGCTTTGATTGCCAGGGTTGCATTAGGCATTACGGTGTTTCCTCACGGAGCTCAAAAACTTTTTGGATGGTTCGGTGGTTATGGATACGAAGGAACCATGGGTTTTCTTACAGGACAGGGTGGACTTCCTTATGTAGTAGCCCTGCTGGTAATATTGATTGAAAGCGTGGCAGCACTAATGTTGATCGCGGGTTTACTGACAAGAGTAGCAGCACTGGGCATATTTGGATTGTTTACTGTCATCATGGTACAGTTTCATTCCAGCTTCGGATTTTTTATGAACTGGGGCGGCACGCAAAAAGGAGAGGGAATGGAATATTTTGTATTGCTACTGGGACTTGCAGCCATACTCGTTTTCACAGGCGGTGGTAAGGCAAGCGCTGATGGATTGCTGGCACCTGTTAAACCGGTTTTCATCAGGAAAAACAACAGATAAACTTTTAAATTTTATACAAACTACAATGAACAACATGAAAAAGATCCTTGCCATTTTAACTGTATCAATTGGACTATTTGCTTTTACATCATTAAACAAGTGGAACGTAGACAATGCCCATTCAAAACTGAGTTTTACTGTGACTCACCTCGGCATCTCGGATGTATCCGGACTGTTTAAAAATTTCGATGTAAAAATCTCAAATGCGAGTGATGATTTCAGCGATGCCATTATTGAAATGAGTGCTGATGTAGCCTCCATCAATACAGAAGTTGAAATTCGTGACAACCACCTGAGAAGCGCTGACTTTTTTGATGTAGCCAAATTTCCCTATATGAATTTCAAAAGCACCAGCATTAAATCCACAAAAGAAAAGAA
This sequence comes from Bacteroidota bacterium, assembly GCA_023386045.1. Lineage (GTDB taxonomy): Bacteria > Bacteroidota > Bacteroidia > Chitinophagales > Chitinophagaceae > Flavisolibacter. The sequence goes on along the minus strand of JAEWKK010000013.1, from coordinate 9,477 downwards.
CAGGTACAAGCTTACAGGTGAACTAACCTTACATGGCATTACAAAAACAGTGAACATGGACCTTTGGTATCGCGGTACTATAGAGAACCCCATGTCCAAAAAACCAACTGCCGGCTTCCAGGTTACAGGTACTATCAAGAGATCAGATTTTGAAATCGGAACAACATTTCCACCACCAATGATCAGCGATGAAGTAGTTATTAAAGCTGATGGTGAATTTGTGAAACAATAATAAACCTGTGGGCTGGTATGCTGATGACGAACAGAAAAAACTTTATTAAATCGATTATCTACGGAGGAATAGCAATGAGCAGTATATCAGCCTTTAACAGGTTTACATCATCCCTGAAAGAAGAATACCAGGTAATGCCGGTTTTATTTATCGGCCATGGATCACCAATGAACGGTATCGGCAACAATGAGTTTACCTCATACTGGAAAAAACTTGCAACAGAAATCCCTGTACCCAAGGCAGTCCTGGTTGTGTCAGCACACTGGCTTACAAAAGGCACAAGGATCACAGCCATGGACTTTCCAAAAACCATTCATGATTTTGGTGGGTTTCCCAAAGAATTATATGAGGTTAGTTATCCAGCGCCCGGTGATCCTCAATTGGCTGCTGAAACAAGATCCCTGATCCAGTCAACTGATGTTGAACTTGATCACGACTGGGGACTAGATCATGGTACCTGGACAATCGTCAGGCATATGTATCCCGATGCAAACATTCCAGTGCTGCAGTTGAGCATAGATTATTCAAAGGGACCACAATACCATTATGACCTTGCCAGGGAATTGCACGCACTCAGAAAAAAAGGTGTACTCATCTTTGGTAGCGGCAACATGGTTCATAACCTTCGTATGGTTGCCTGGGATAAGCTGGATGAATCTTTTGGATTTGATTGGGCTCTTCAAATAAACCAGAAATTCACCGAACTGATTGGTAACGGCGATCACCAGCAGCTCATCCAATATGAAAAATTAGGTAAGGAAGCCTTACTGGCAGTTCCAACACCCGACCACTATCTGCCATTGATGTATACTCTTGGATTGAAAGATGCTAAAGACGATGTGTCTTTTTTCAATAACAGGGCTGTGGCAGGTTCATTAACCATGACTTCTGTCAAATTTGGTTGATAGGGATGAGTAGAAGGAAGTAAATCAGTCATGAAATTGGATTTTCTTTCTCTGGACAGGTTTTTGATGTTTCAACATGTAAGAATATCTAATTGTAATTCAAATCATTTTTATAAAACTTAAAAAATAAAACTATGGCTATTCAATGGAAAATAGATCCGGCTCACTCAGAGATCCAGTTCAAGGTAAAACACCTGATGATCACTACGGTTACCGGTTATTTCAAAACATTTGATCTGAATGTTGAAACAGAAACAGAAGATTTCAACACGGCAAAAAAAATAGAATTCACAGCTGATATTGATTCAATTGATACCAATAGCCAGCAGCGCGACACACACCTGAAATCTGCTGATTTTTTTGATGCAGAAAATCACAAACAACTCAGGTTTGTTGGTAAAAAATTTGAATCCAATGGTGATGAGGCCATCCTTGATGGCGATCTTACCATCAGGGGTGTAACAAAACCTATCACCTTAAAAGTAGAATTGGGCGGAACTGTGGTAGACCCTTATGGACAACACAAGGCAGGTTTTACCGTTGCTGGAAAGATCAGCAGAAAGGAATTCGGACTAACCTGGAATGCCATGACAGAAGCTGGTCATGTAGTTGTCAGCGATGAAATCAAGATCCATGCAGAAATTCAGTTGGTAAGACAACAGGAAGCAGCTGGAGTGAGTGAATCTGCTTCGGCGGCAGCAACTGCAAATTCCTAAGGAGATAAAAACAAATAATCAACGCAGCCATTTCGCTGCGTTTTATTTTTTTGATTTCTTCTGAACGCTTTCATATGCCAGTTTGAGCGCATCCTTCAACATATCCGTCCTGATCTTTTTTAATTCAAAAAAGGTCCAGCCCTGTTGGCCCCATTTGTTGGATACAGGGTAGATGATCTCTCGATCGTATGCACAAAAAACCGACTGGTCTGTTAATGAAAGTCTGAGACAGGCAATGGCTTCTTTTTCATTAAGGGTAGCAAAGATCTTTTTATTGGATCTGAAAGAGATTTTTTCAAAATGAGGTAACTCCTGAACATCAGGAAAAGAGCTGGCTATGATTTTGAAATTTTGTATGCTTACCATAGGAAGTTGATTTGAAAAACCAGGATTGACCTCATGCCTGTAAATATATTATTATGTATCTTAAATAGAAGTATGTTCTTAGTTCATTATGCCGTTAGAAATGGATCGTTTCATCATTTCTGCTTAGTTTAAAATGAGCTAAAACACTCATCTGTAAAGCCTAAATTTTTTTTAACGTTTGACCACTATTTTGAATGACCTAAACCCTTACCTTAGCCCGCTATGACAGTAGATCAAATAGAAAATTTTTTGTCAAAAGAATCGATCCCTGACGGAAAGATTATTCGTTTTGAATTGAAAAAAAGGGATCCCGTCCGTGGCCTGATTGTGCAGGGCAGGGATTATAATGAGTTAAAAGCCAAGAATTTCTGGCGCATTGTAACACAAAGAAACCTTACAGCTTACCAGAAAACAAAAGATATCAACCTGGCAAGAATCTTTGCCGGTTCAGATTTTGCAAAATTGTCGCTGGTTAGTAATAAAGCCGAAGAGTAATCCAGGCTTTTCGGGAGTTCTTTTTTCCGCCTCTTATTAATGGTGCCCTGTACCATTTATGGCTTTTTGCGCTATATCCGAAAGGATCTTCACCGCATGTTCCCTTGAATTTTCAATGAATAACCGGTGTGTATTCATGCCACCACAGATCACGCCTGCCAGGTAAATACCAGGCAGGTTGGTCATATGGCTTTCTTCATCATACACGGGTTTGCAGGTTTCGTCATCACATAAATGAATTCCGATCTTTCTTAAAAAAGGAAGGTTGGGCTGGTAACCTGTCAAAGCAATCACCCAGTCATTCTCCAGGGTGATGAGTCCTTCCGGTGTTTCTATATCCACTTCTTTTTCCCTGATAGCCACAAGCCTGGAATTAAAATAAGCTTTGATCGAACCTTCAGCGATCCTGTTTTCTATATCCGGCTTCACCCAATATTTTACCCTCTGGCCAATGGCTTCGCCTCTGATTACCATGGTTACCTGTGCACCCTTACGCCAGGTTTCCAGTGCTGCATCTACGGCGGAATTCTGAGCTCCCACAACAACTACTTTCTGGAAAGCATAATAATGTGGATCATTGTAATAGTGTTTTACTTTGGGAAGTTCTTCGCCCGGAATATTGAGCAGGTAAGGAATATCATAAAAGCCTGTTGCTATGATAATGTTGTTGGCCGTATAAGTTGCGGAACTGGTTTGGCCCTTCGTTGTGATCACTTCATAAACCAACCTGTCTTCTTCATCTCCCGAAATTTTTCTCACCTCCTTTACTTCTTCAAAAAGATGAATATTGATTTTATTATCCTGCACCACTCTGCGATAGTATTCCAATGCCTCGTTGCGCGTGGGCTTTGGATGATTGGAAACAAATGGAACATTCCCGATCTCCAGCCTTTCAGAGGTAGAAAAAAAAGTCATGTTCACCGGGTAATGATAAAGTGAATTCACCAGCGTGCCTTTTTCCAGGATCAGGTAATCCAGCCCTTTCTTTTTTGCTTCAAGCGCACAGGCAATACCAATTGGACCGCCGCCGATAATGATGATTGAATAATGTTGTACGGTTTCCAAGTCAAAGTTTTGAAATGATGAACGATCCTGCTCCCTTATAAAACAAGTTACAACCAGCAAAGTTGCAGATCATTGTTCATGATAAACTAAAATTATTGATCGCTGAAAGGCGGTGAAAGAATTTTGACCTGAAAAAGGATCTTGTACCCGGCAATAAAACTGCTATCAGCTTCCCTTGCGTCGCACTCTTGTACTGAAGAATTTCTACTGAGCAGGAATCTTAATTACAGCAACGGCCCAACTTCTAAAATCAACATTCCTTGTTCGTCTGTTCATCTGTTCTTCTTCCTTTACTTCTACATTCGATATTCCTTGTTCATCTGTTCTTCATTCATCTGATCACCGTTATCGTTCCTTTCTGTTGCTTTCGGGATTGAGTAGCCGAAATTGTATAAGTGGCAAACCAGGCAAAGCTCTGGCTTCCCAGTTTTTTACCATTGAGAGTGCCATCCCATTTCCTGTTGGGATCACTGGTTTGAAAAATCAGTTGTCCCCACCTGTTATAAATTCTGAGCTGGTAACTTCCTACAGCGGCCGTATTGCCTATGGCTCCAAAGCTTTCATTTCTTCCATTGCCATCTGGTGTAAAAGCATCAGGGAAATAAATGTCTGAGCAATCAACAGTAACCCTGATCGAATCCGTATCAGTACAACCATTGTTATCGGTAACCGTTACAGCATACATCCCCGTCTTTGTTACTGAAAAATACCTGTTCGTTGATCCATCCTGCCAGAGGTAAGAATCAAAATCTCCTGCATCCAGCTGAATGGTATTGCCGGAACATAGCACCGTATCATTTCCCAAAAATGTTTTGACTTCATCAGGTTCCTCCAGTGTTACCTGGTCGGTGATAGGACAAGCCTGGCTTCCTGTTACCTGTACTGTATAGGTTCCTCCACTTAAGCCCGATGCTATAGCAGTGGTTTGTTCAGGTACTGTATTCCAGGAATAATTATAATTCCCCGGAGGTTGGACCAATGCTTCCAGCGTTCCTTTATCACCATTACACTGTATGGGCTGCACAATGATGGTATTGATATCAAGAATGGTGATCTGTTTACTAATGCTGGGTGGTACCGGGTTCAAAGTGGGAATGGTCAGGGTTACTGTATACTGGCCCGGTGTTGCATAGGTATGTGTTGGATTCACCAGCGTGGAGGTATTGGCGGCACCTGAAGTGGGATCACCAAAATTCCAGGAATAAAGTGGACCGCAACCTGAAACTATTGCCTGGAAGCTGACTGTATTGGAACTGGTACAGGAAAAACTGAAGTCAGGTTGTATGGTAGGAGCTTCGCCTACCCAGAAATCATCAATGGCAAAGCCATCATAATTATTACAAACACTTCCTGCACCAAAACGAAAACGAAACCGCACATTTGACTGCCCTGCAAGATTCATCAGCGTATGTTGTGCCACCTTCCATTGTCCGCTTCCTCCACCGGCGCCACCTGTGCAGGATGCGGTAGGTTGTATATTTCCCGACCAACCATCTGCACCCAAAACCGTGATGCCATTTGTATTGAACCAGTTATTATCCGGGCAGGCCTGGTAATCTGCATAGGAGCCCAAAGTATTCCAGCTCGCACCTCCATCAATAGAATACTGGAAGCTGGCACCATCATATTTTTTTTCTGTTTCCCAAAAAACACTGAATCTGATATACGGTGAAGCCAGCGATGAAAGATCAAAGCATGGACTGGTGAGTGTTGAGTTCTGGTTGTTGGAATAGGAGCTTTGGGTAAGAGTTCCTGTGATCCAGCATTTATTTCCACTTGCTGCTCCATTGATCACTGGTTTGATAGGTGTTCCCCAAGACCAGTCAGAAGCCGTCCCGCCTGGAGTCCAGTTGCCATTGGAAGATTCAAAATTCTGTAAATAAGGATAGGCATTGATACACTGCGCCGCTGCCTTGTTTTGAAAGAAGAGCACAGTGAGCAGCAGCAGCTGGAATTTAAATAGAAGAGTCAATTTCATTGATACCTTGCGGAAGCTGCGAAAATAGGGGAGAATTGGCTAAGAGAATGTTGTTTTTAGTCATATGTTGGATGAAAGCAGGTGGATCAGACAAGATTAGCTCATCCCCGTAACTGTCTTATCTTTGCGGCGCATAAATCTGCTATATGAATAAACAAGTCTATATCGTTTCCGCTGTTCGTACGCCTATGGGTTCTTTTGGTGGAGTATTGAAAGATGTACCTGCCACAAAGCTGGGCGCCACTGCAATCAAAGCTGCAATTGAAAGAGCCGGGATTCAGCCCAACCAGGTAAATGAAGTGCTCATGGGTTGTGTCCTCCAGTCGAATTTAGGCCAGGCGCCTGCAAGACAGGCAGCCAAATATGCCGGTCTTCCCGACAATGTAGTTTGTACCACCGTAAATAAGGTTTGTGCCAGCGGCATGAAGGCGATAGCCATAGGCGCACAAAGCATCATGCTGGGAGATAATGATATTGTGGTTGCAGGTGGAATGGAGAATATGAGTTCAGTTCCTTTTTATGTAGAAAATCTTCGTTGGGGAAATAAATATGGCAACACTTCCATGATTGATGGTATTCAGAAAGATGGATTGACAGATTGCTATAACAACCTGGCCATGGGTTGCGCTGCTGATACCATTGCAGCAGAAGATAAAATTAGTCGCGAAGAACAGGATGCCTTTGCTATTGAAAGTTATAAAAGAAGCCAGGGTGCCTGGGAAGCCGGTAAATTCAAAGATGAAGTAGTTCCGGTTGAAATACCCTCCAAAAAAGGTGATCCTGTTATTGTTTCAAAAGATGAAGAACCCTGGAATGTAAAATTTGACAAGATCGCCTCTTTGCGTCCGGCATTCGGAAAGGAAGGGACTGTAACTGCCGCCAATGCATCTACGATGAATGATGGCGCAGCAGCCATCGTGATGATGAGTAAGGAAAAAGCTGAAGAACTGGGATTGAAACCAATAGCCATCATCCGCAGCTATGCAGATGCAGAGCAGGAGCCTACTTATTTTACCACAACACCAAGTATTGCTGTTCCTAAGGCTGTTGAAAAAGCTGGACTAAAAATGAGTGATATTGATTTTGTTGAATTGAATGAAGCTTTCAGTGTTGTTGGTATTGTCAATACAAAAAGAATGAATCTGGATCCGGCAAAAGTGAATGTGAATGGAGGTGCTGTCTCATTGGGTCATCCTTTGGGTTGCAGTGGTGCAAGGATCATTGTAACGCTGATCAATGTACTCAAACAGAATGGCGGTAAAATTGGAGCCGCTGGAATTTGTAATGGAGGAGGCGGTGCGTCTGCCATGGTCATCGAGAATGTTTGATGATAGAACTATCAATCTATAAATAGGGACACTGGTTGTCCCTATTTTTTATACCTGATGCGAAGTATGATCATGGTGATGTTCACAAGAAGTGAAAAACTGTTGGTGGCTATGATGGGCAAATCATCTCTTTTGATTCCATAAACGATCCAGAGTATGATTCCAGTCATAAGTACAAATAACATCATAAGGGATACATCATCAGCTTTTTTTTCCCTGAGAGTTTTGATGATTTGAGGCAACAAAGAAGTTGCTGTGCATATTCCTGCAGCCAGTCCAATGATCTGTGTCCAATTCATGGTTCATTGTTTGCAATTTTTCAGCCATCTTCCTGACTAACTATATTTTGCACTTACTGTATTACCAGCTTGCCATTGGCGACCACCATTTTTTGTTTGTCCATCAGCTGGTAGATATAAAGGCCGTTGGCAGCCAGTTCTGGAACATTCACTACAGTTCCATTCACCACGCGGTTTTGTACAATGGGTGTACCCGATGCATTGTAGATCCATAAACGCATTTCCTGTCCGTCATAATGCTGGATATACAATTGGTTTCCCCTGGCCATGAGTGTGGGCTGGATCTTGCGCGGAAGGTTTTTATAATCTGCAACCAGGTCAACAGAGGTTTTTTCACTGGTATGGCGGTCAAAAGCTACAAGCCGGTAAAAATTTCTTCCGGGTAATGGTTCATCGTCTTTGTATTCAAAGGTTCTTTGAGAAGCATCAAAGGAAGAAGGCCGGAATTGTTTTACCAGTTTATAGGCCACACCATCCGGAGAACGGTATAATTCAAAATAACCAGTATTATCATCGGGCCCTTTGGACCATTCCAGGTTGATATAATCTGGCAGCACATCAGCCACCAGTTCTATTGATCGCAATTTTGTAGTGATTATAGTAGCAGTTGTATCTTTTTCATTGATCTGGCTCCAGCCGGAAATAAAGAACAGGAGCAGGGGCAACATCACCAATATCCTTTTCATAACTCACTATTTGTAGAATGAAAAAGAAAAAACATGCCAATCAAAGCAGCATCATCAGTTATAAGCGGCTATTCAACATCTTTTGCTTGAATGGCAGCAGTACGATATTTTTGCCCCGCTAAAATTCCTACATGAGACAAATTACCTTTCGTGAAGCCCTGCGTGAAGCTATGAGTGAAGAAATGCGTCGTGACGACCGCGTTTTCCTGATGGGAGAAGAAGTTGCAGAATACAATGGTGCCTATAAGGTCAGCCAGGGCATGCTTGCAGAGTTCGGACCAAGAAGGGTAATTGATACACCAATTACGGAGTTGGGATTTGCGGCTGTTGGAGTAGGTGCGGCTCAAAATGGTTTGAGACCTATTGTGGAATTCATGACCTGGAACTTTGCTGTACTGGCACTTGACCAGATCCTGAATACCGCTTCAAAGATGCTGGCCATGAGTGGCGGACAGATCACCTGTCCTATAGTTTTCCGCGGACCCAATGGTTCTGCAGGACAGCTGGGAGCTCAGCACTCTACCGCATTTGAATCCCTGTATGCCAATATTCCAGGACTCAAAGTGGTTTCTGTGAGCAATGGATATGATGCCAAGGGTCTTATGAAACAGGCCATACGCTATGAAGAAGATCCTGTCGTTTTCATGGAAAGCGAGATCATGTACGGTGATAAATCGGAGGTTCCTGAAGAAGAATATTATATAGAATTAGGAAAGGCAGATATCAAAAAACAGGGCACTGATGTCACCATTGTATCCTTCAATAAAATGATGAAAGTGGCTCTTGGTGCTGCTGCCGAACTTGAGAAAGAAGGTGTGAGTGCTGAAGTGATCGACCTCAGGACCATCAGACCACTGGACTGGATGACCATCCTGGAAAGTGTCAAAAAAACCAACAGGCTGGTGATCGTTGAGGAGCAGTGGCCCTTTGCTTCCATTTCATCCGAGATCACTTACCGCATACAAAAAGAAGGCTTTGATTACCTGGATGCTCCAATCCGCCGCATTACTGCTGCAGATGCACCACTCCACTATGCACCCAATCTCGTAGCCGCTGCACTACCAGACGTAGCCAGAACCGTGAAGCTGGTGAAGGAAGTGATGTACCTGAGGAAGTAGTTGTTTAGTTCACGAGTTCACGAGTTGGGTTTAAAGTTTAAGGTTTAAGGTTTAAGGTTCTTCATTCGAAGATTCTTCCTAAGTCCATAGACCATAGACCTTGCTTCATAGCATTCTGCTTCGTTCCAATCGATCATGTCCATAGTCTATGGACCATAGACCATCACTACTGTCCGGTAAACAGATATAAAGAGAGGCCCGAAGGCCTCTTTTGTTATTAGTTTTGTTAGTACCACCCAACAAATTAATAACGTGAACAAAAGTACTTTTTTTACCGGACAGCCGATTT
>JAEWKK010000017.1 GCA_023386045.1 Bacteroidota bacterium | reverse complement strand
GCTTCACTAAAATAACGATGGACTCTTGTACTTTTTGCGTTTAACTGTTCTGGTTTAGCCATATGCTTCGTTTTTTGAGTTGATTTAATTAGCTCAAAAACGGTCAACATATTTCAGGCAACTACAGGTTAGGGCGGATGGCAGATAGCAAATAGCAAATAGCATATAGCAAATGGTAGTTCGGTTCCTGTTTGACGATAACTTTTGCCTATTCACGTTTCCCGTTTCCCTTTCCCTTTCCTTTTTCCCTGTACCTTTAATACAAAACAATTCCCATGTACCATTACGAAACACCGTCGCAGGCAATAGAAGAACTGAGAAAAAGAGGATATGACCAGGATTTTAATCTTGAAGAAAACTGCATTGTGTGCAATCAGCAAAAATTTAAAGGTGATGAATTTGAGATCACTGAGGTCTATCGGTTTGAAGGCAACTCTGACCCTGGCGATGAATCCATCATCCTGGGTATTGAATCCAACAATGGCTTTAAAGGAATCCTGGTGAGTGCATATGGATATGCTTCAGAATCCATGAATGAAGAGATCATGCATAAATTAAAGATGCACCATAATAATTAGTTATTATAGATAACATCATACAACGGCTATTTCTATGAAAAAATTATCAGGACTTACTTTTTTTTTATTGTTGTTTTTCCAGTTTCTTCAGGCCCAGCAATTTGGCGGATTTCCTCCTTCTACTCAATGGAAACAGATCAATACCGATACTGCCAGGATCATCTTTACACCGGGTGCCGATCAGCAGGCTTCAAGGATTGCAACGCTGATCAATCGTGCTGCAGCGGATACACTTTTATCACTGGGAAATAAACTCAGAAAGATCAATATCGTTTTGCAAAGCAGGACCACCACTGCTAACGGCTATGTGGCTCTTGGTCCCTGGCGGAGTGAATACTATATGATACCAGGCTCCAATATTTTTGATTTCGGCAGCCTGCCCTGGCACGAGCAGCTGGCGCTTCATGAATACCGCCACGTGCAGCAGTACAACAATTTCAACAATGGCATTACCAAAGGGTTTTATTTTTTGTTTGGTGAACAGGGTCAGGCTTTTGCCAATGCCATCACCATTCCCGACTGGTTCTTTGAAGGTGATGCTGTTCATGCCGAAACTGCATTGACACCTTCGGGCAGGGGAAGACTTTCCTATTTTTTAAGTGGATACAACAGCCTTTGGCTGGAGAATAAAAATTACTCCTGGCAAAAACTGCGTAACCGTTCGTTGAAGGATTATGTTCCCGATCATTACCAGCTGGGATACCTGCTGGCTAATTATGGTTACCTGAAGTATGGCAGTGAGTTCTGGAAGAATGTAACACAGGATGCCAGTCGCTTTAAGGGAGTATTTTATCCATTTCAAAAAGCCATCAGAAAATATGCGGGTGTTGATTATAAAACATTTCGAAAGGATGCCTTTGCATTTTATAAAAGCCGTTTAGGGAGAGCAAAAGATTCAGCACAAATCCATAATAGAAAGGTTACTGATTATTACTTTCCGCAGCTCATCGGGCATGATTCAATGTTGTATGTTAAACGGTCTTATGATCGACTTCCTGCTTTCTACATTCAAGATCGAAACGGTGAGCATAAAATAGCTTTGCGAAGCATCAGCTCCGAAGACTGGTTCAGTTATCGAAATGGTATGATTGCTTATACAGCTTACAGTACGCATCCACGCTGGTCTTATATTGATTACAGCGATATACTTCTGCTGAATATTCATTCCGGTAAAGAAGAACGCATAACCAGGAAAGGAAGGTATTATACTCCTGATATTTCGCCTTTAGGAGATCAGATCATTGCAGTAAAGATCAATGACAATCTTGAAACAGTACTGGAATTGATGGACCGGGAAGGAAGGATGATAAAAAAATGGGAAGCAGGCAATGTATATTATGTAAATCCAAGGTTCATTGATGAGAACAACATTGTGGTAGGAATCAGAACTCCCGATGCCATGATGTCGCTACAAACTATGGATCTTTCAACAGGTGAGCGCAAGGTGCTTGTTCCTTCATCTCATCATACTATTGGTCAACCTTTTGTTCAGGATCATACCATTTATTTTACAGCCAATTTTAATGGCAATGATGATGTATATGCCTTACGACTGAAGGATAAAAAAATCTTCCAGCTCACTACTGGCTTTACTGGAAATTATACACCATCTGCTTCAGCCGAATACCTTGTGTGGACACATTTCACAGCCAACGGAATGGAATGGAGAAAGGCCTCATTGAATGAACTTACCTGGGCGGAGCAAAACATGATGGCCCTACAGGAACAGGCAAATCTTTTTCCTGTTGCTTTTGAAAAAAACAGTCTTGCCATTAAAACGGAAAGGTTTGCCAGTAAAAGATATGAGAAGGGGACAAGGCTCTTTAATTTTCACAGCTGGGCTCCGGGTTATTCCGATCCTGAGTTTACTTTCAGTTTATACAGTGATAATGTCCTGAACACATTTTCAAATCAATTGTATTATCGCTACAACCAGGATGAAAAATCAAATGCTGTTGGATGGAATACCAGCTATGGTGGTTTCTTTCCAAGACTCAATGCTGGTGTTGAATATATTTTTGACAGAAGCTTTAAGACTACATCAGCCACCATTCATTACGACCAGTATGAACTACGAGCTGGTTACAGTATTCCATTGAATCTTACCAGAGGCAAATCTTACAAGCTGTTGAATTTTGGCAGCAACTATGTTTATTCGGTAGCAACACCAACAGGTGCTTCCAAAGATTTGGTAGAAGAAAGCCGGGCGGGATACCTGCATCATTTTATTACGGGCAGTCATTACAAGCCGATGGCTTTGCAGCATATCTATCCAAAACTAGGTTATGCATTTTCTGTGAATCACCGTCACCGGCTGGATGATAAGGGACATCAGTTCCTGGGAAGCGCCCAGGTTTTTCTTCCCTCCATTTTTAATCATAGTATAGTATTGCAGGGATCATGGCAGGAGACGGATACCAGCAATGTGCTTTTCTCCAATCGCTTTGCCAATTCAAGGGGCTATGAAGGTTATTATTTTTCACGCATGTGGCGCCTGGGTGCCAATTATCATTTCCCGATCGTATATCCTGACCTGGGGTTGGCAAGCATTGTCTATTTCCAAAGAATAAGGGGCAATCTTTTTTATGATTTCACGCGGGTGTATTCCAGGGATAAAAATAATTCAGCAGATCTGAGAAGTGTTGGCGGTGAATTATTCTTTGATACCAAATGGTGGAACCAGTTACCGGTTTCTTTTGGACTGCGAATGAGTTATTTACTTGATGATGGATTCAGTAACCTGGACAGGAAGGGCAATACCTGGTTTGAATTCATCCTGCCAATTGATTTGATCCCCGAGTAATGATTGCAGTAAAAGGAAGATAGGTCTGGAAAATCAGCAACTGTACTTCGGAATGACTACCGGATTGGTCATTTCAATCCGGCAAGGCTTTCTTCTATTGCTTTGATCTTTTGTTCAGCATCAGCTTTTTTGCGTTTTTCAATCTCAACCACTTCGGGTTTTGCATTCTGAACAAAGCGCTCATTGCCCAGCTTTTTTTCTACGGAGATCAAAAATCCTTTATGGTATTCCAGTTCTTTCTGCAATTGTTCTTTTTGCGCACCTGTATCCAGTGCAGTTTCAGTTTCAAGGTAAAACCTGTCAACACCAACAACCACGTTCAGCGTATTGCTTACTGCCTCATTGACAAAAGAAACTGATTCAGCATTCACCTGTTTGGCCATCAATCCCTGTATTCCTGAGAACTTATTGTTATCTGCAGATTGTATGGAGAGTTTAATGGCTTCTTTGGGTTTAATATTGTTCTTCACCCTTGCATCACGAAGTGAGGAGATGATCTGTTTCAGTAATTCGCCCTGTTGAAGTATGGTTTCATTAACAGACAGATTCAGTTCGAACTGCTTCACACAGAGGTCATCTTTCTTTTCTTCCAGTAAATGATAGATTTCTTCTGATATAAATGGCATGAAGGGATGAAGCATCTGCATCAGTTCAGAAAAGAAAGCAACAGTTTTTTTATACACTTCTGCATCAATTGGCTGTTCAAAGCCTGGCTTCACCCATTCAAGGTACCAGCTGCAGAAATCATCCCATATCAAGGAATAAACAGTCTTCAGAGCTTCACTCAAACGGAATTGTTTGTACATCTCTTCCATTTCAAGTTTCATCTGGTTCAACCTGTTCTCAAACCATTGAATGGCAAATTGGGAAGCACCTGCATTTTGATCTGCATCACCTGTTCTTTGTTCCCACATCTTCACCAGCTTCAGTGCATTCCATATTTTATTATTGAAATTCCTTCCCTGGTCACAGCTGCTGTCATCAAATAAAAGATCATTACCAGCAGGAGCGGAGATGAGTATTCCAAATCTAACTGCATCGGCACCATAACGGTCAATGAGATCAAGCAGGTCAGGCGAGTTACCAAGACTCTTGCTCATCTTTCTTCCCTGTTTATCTCTTACCATGCCGGTGAAGTAAATATGATCAAAAGGCCTTTCGTTTTTGTATTCTTCTCCAGCCATGATCATCCTTGCCACCCAGAAGAAAATAATATCCTGTCCGGTTACAAGAACAGAAGTGGGATAATAATAATTGATCTCGGGGTTGTTTGGTTCAGTGATACCATTAAATACTTCCATGGGCCAAAGCCAGGAAGAGAACCAGGTATCCAGCACATCTTCATCCTGTGAAAGAGAAGAAGTAAGAGGTGAGTGGTGAACAGATTCCCAGGTATTGCGTGCTTCTTCTTCCGTTGCAGCTACTACATACCTGCCCTGTTCATCATACCAGGCAGGGATTCTTTGTCCCCACCACAATTGCCTTGAGATGCACCAGTCCTTTACATTTTCCAGCCAGTATTTGTAGGTAGCCAGAAATCTTTCTTCGGGATGGATCTTTACCTCTCCGCTGATCACCGCATCAAGAGCTTTGTCGGCAAGGCCGCGCATTTTTACAAACCACTGCGTGGAGATGCGAGGTTCAACAACTGCATTGGTGCGCTGTGAAAAACCAAGTCTGGTACTGTATTCTTCTTCTTTGATCAGTAGGCCTTCTTTACTTAGCTGCTCCACTGCTTTTTTCCTGGCTTCAAAACGGTCCAGACCAATGAACACTTCAGCAGCATCGCTCATAGTGCCATCAGGGTTGAGAGTATCGATGGCAGGCAGGTGGTGCTTCAGCCCCAGATTGTAATCATTGATATCATGAGCGGGTGTTACTTTCAAAGCGCCTGTTCCAAAAGCCGGATCCACATATTCATCAAAGATGATCGGCACCTCACGGTTCACCAGTGGAACAATGATCTTTTTGCCTTTCAAATTTTTGTAGCGTTCGTCACCAGGATGTACACAAACTGCGGTATCACCCATGATGGTTTCGGGGCGTTGTGTAGCGATCACCACAAATTGATCACTGCCTGCCACTTTGTATTTGACGTAATACAGCTTTCCCTGTATATCCCTGTATTCCACTTCTTCATCACTCAGGGCGGTTTGCGCCACAGGATCCCAATTGATCATGCGGGCGCCGCGGTAGATCAGGTTTTTTTGATAGAGGTCTATAAATACTTTGATGACGGCCTTGTAATAATGGTCGTCCATGGTAAATGTCACGCGATTCCAGTCCACACTGCAACCCAGCTTTTTGATCTGGTGATAGATGATACCACCATATTTTTCTTTCCACTCGAAAGCATGTTTGAGGAAGTCTTCGCGGCTTAGCTGGTGTTTTGAAATGCCTTTTTCTTTCTCGAGCATCTGCACCACCTTTGCTTCTGTAGCAATGGAAGCATGGTCACTGCCTGGAACCCAGCAGGAATTGAAGCCGCTCATCCTGGCCTTGCGCACCAGCACATCCTGTACGGTTTCATTGAGTGTATGACCCATATGGAGTACGCCAGTAACATTAGGCGGAGGAATTACCACGGTAAAAGGCTTCCTTTCATCAGGTTTGCTATTGAAATATCCCTTGTCCAGCCATTGCTGGTACCATCTTTCTTCTATTGCCTGCGGTTCAAAATTTTTGGAGAGAGGATTGCTCATACCGGGTAAAAATTGGTGTGCAAAGTTAAAGCCTGCACCGCAACTTTCCAGAGGCCGGTTTTATTTCAGTTTTTCATCTTCACCAATACCTCGTCGCAGATATAGGTTTTACCCTGGGCCACTTCATTGATGGCCTGGACCATTTCTTCTTTTGTGGAGTTTTTGGTAACATATCCTTTTGCGCCCAGTTGCATGATATTCTTTGCATAACTGGGCTGGTTATTCACGGAAATACCGATGATCTTGAGATGCGGTGACTGTTTGAGGATCTTGCGTGTTGCTTCAAAACCATTGATAGGACTCATATTGATATCCATGAGGATCACATCGGGCATGAGTTCAAGGGCGCAATCAATGGCATCGCCACCGTCATTACATTCTCTCACCACATCAATGCGATCGGTGCTTTCAAGGATCATTTTCCAGGTTTGTCTTACCAATGGATGATCATCTACAATTACGACACGAATCTTTCCGGGTTGCATAAAGCATGGCAGTTGACATTATTAAATTTCAGCTGCAATTAACCTCCATTGCAAGGAGAACTACTATTGATCGCCCCGGTATAAACCAGAAGGATCAATAGTTTTCTTAGACGGTGGGAGCGTTTCTTAACCAGAAAAATTTATGCCATGGATTAGTTCTCGAAATCCAGTTGACTGTTGTTAATGAAGTTCACCAGTGCCGCAGCGTTCTTGAGGTTCAGCTTCTTCAGGATGTTATACCTGTGAACTTCAACAGTTTTTACGGAAATGTTTAAAGCATCAGCGATCTCTTTTGATGAATTGCCTTTTTTGATGAAGGCAATGATCTCGATTTCTCTTTGAGATAATGAGTTGAGTCCGCCATGCTGGTCATCTCCGCTGATCACCTGTTCTGAAAGAATGTTTTTGATCTCGTCGCAGATGTATTTACGTCCGTTCTGCACTTCCATGATGGCCTTGAACATTTCTTCTCTTGAAGAATTTTTTGTTACATAGCCCATAGCGCCTTTCTGGATCATCTTCCTGGCGTAGGTAGGTTGGGTGTGAAGAGATACACCCAGGATTTTTGAAGCGGGTGAATATTTGCGGATCAGTTGTGTGGCTTCAATGCCATTCATTCCTGGCAGATTGATGTCCATGATCACCACATTAGGGCGTAATTGTTTTGCCAGCTCCACGGCATCTTCACCGCTGCCACTTTCTGCTATCACCTTAAAGCGGGGATCAGTGTTCAGGATAAAGCTCCACGTTTCTCTCACTAAGGTGTGGTCGTCTGCAATCAGGATGGTAATTTTTTCCATAGTTAATTGGTAATTTCTAAAGGTTGTTTAATGATCGGAAATCCGATCGTGATTCTGCAGCCCTTACCGGGAGCAGTTTGAATTTGATGTGTGCCGTTGATCAGGTAGATCCTGTTCTGGATATTCTTGAGTCCCGCCCCTTTTTTAATCAGGGTGAGGTCGAAGCCTATGCCATTATCTTCAATACTAATCTCAATTTGATTTTGAATCCTGCTAAAACTGATGCTTACTGCTGTAGCTTTCGCATGTCTCATGGCATTGTTCAGGGTTTCCTGGATGATGCGGAAAACAGTCAGCTTGTGATTTTTATCGAGCAGTGTTTCTACATCAGCGTCAGAATGCAGTTTAACATGAAGTTTGCGTGTCAGGTTTATATTTTCCACCAGGTCGTAGATGGAGTCTATCAATCCAAGGTCGCCGATGCTTGGGTCCATAAGCGATCTTGATAATTGCCTGATCTCATTGATCACGTTAATGATGTTCTTGTTTGACTTGATGATCAGTTCATCTTTCATTTCTGGTGAACTCAAAGCCAGGTCAAGATATAATTTGGTGGTAGTCAACACCTGGTTCACATTATCGTGCAGTTCTTTTCCTATCTCGCTTCGTTCTGCTTCCTGCGTATCAACGGTTGCCTGGTTAATGGCTTTTTGTTTTTCCAGTTCATTCTGCAATAGCTCATGTTCCAGTCTTTTTCTTTCCGTAACATCCTGTGCCGCACCGATCATTCTGGTGGGTTTGCCTTCGTTGTTTCTTACAATGATACCACGATCATACACGAAGGAATAGGTATTGTCCTCCCTGAGAAACCGGTATTCTACATCAAAATGATTTTGTTTTTTGGAATGAAGGATCTGTTTGATGACAAGGGCCACTCTTTCACGGTCTTCAGGATGTATTCTTTGCAACCAGCGGGGAAAATGGCGGATGGAGTTATTATTGCTGATGCCATAAACCTTCTGCAATCCCAGCTGATCGCGGTAGATGGAATTCTTTTCCAAATCCCAGTCCCAGATAAGATCATGGGTGGCACGCATCATAATATCAAAGCGCTCCTTTGCCTCCTTGATACGGTCCAGCGACCATTTATTTTCCATCAGCACCCTGATGATGCTTTTGACACGTTCAAATGTATTCAGTTCAGTTACTGAAGGACCCTTCTTACTCTTATAGTAGATGGCAAAGCTGCCCATTACATTTCCGGAACTATGAATAATGGGAAAGGACCAGCAGGCTTTGAGACCATGTTCCATCGCCACTGTTCTATGTTTTTCCCAGAGCGGGCTGGTTTCAATGTCTTCAGCTATCACTCTTTCTTTGGTGGCCATTGCTGCGCCACAGGAGCCTTCTTCAGGACCTATTTTCACGCCACGCAATGATTCTAAAAAGCTGTCGGGAAGTCGCAATGCTGCAAATGGCACCATGCAATTTTCATCTTCATTATGCAGCATCACCGAAGTGTAAGCATCTTCGTGCATGTCCTCAATTCCTTTCAAAAGGGTAAGCACGATATTGCGGAACTCGAGTTTCGGGTTGGTGGATAACTCGAATATGGTTTTTTCGAGTGAAAGCAATTGCTCCTGGTAATGACGTTCTGTATGATCCTGGATGGAACCAATGATTCTTAAAGCCTGACCATTTTCATCCCTGATGATAAATCCTCTCTCGAGTACATAGCTGTAGTGACCATCTGCTTTTTTGAAGCGGTATTCTTCTTTCCATAAATGAGAATCAGGATCGTCAATAGTTTGTGTAAGACTGCGAAGCACTCTTTCCTTATCTGCAAGATGTACCAGTTCAGACCATCTCTGGAAAGTGACTTCAGAAGGAACAAATCCAAAAAGGGTTTGAATACCTTCTCCCCAATAAAGTTCTTTTGTAACCAGGTCCCAGTCGTAAATGGCATCAGAAGTGGCATGATTCACCAACTGGAATCTTTCATTGCTCTTGCGGATACTTTCTTCAGCTTTCTTTTGCGCGGTGATATCCTTCATGGCACCTATCATCCTGACTGCTTCACCATTTTCATTCCTGATAACATAGCCACGGTCGGAAACATAGGCATACTGGCCATCACTTTTCAGGTAGCGCATTTCTTCATGCCACAATGTTCGAGTGGGATCTGCAACTATGTTGGTGAGGCTGCGGATCACTCTTTCCCTGTCCTCAGGATGAAATTTAATGTGACAGCTGTCATCCTGCATCATTTTTTCATGAGGTAGGTTCCATCCAAAATTTTTGGTGTAGTTGTCGGACCAGAGGATCATTTTCTTGTGAATGTCCCAGTCCCAGACCACGTCGGAAGTGGCAATGATCACGTATTTATATCTTTCATTCGACTTCCTGAGTTCTTCTTCAGTTTCTTTTTGTTCAGTAATATCCTGGATGGCACCAATTACTTTAACCGGCTTTCCTTCGTCATCTCTTAATATGCTGGCCTTATCAATTACATTGGCATAACTGCCTGTTGCCTTAAGATAACGGTATTCTTTTTTCCACTGGCTAACCTCAGGGTTGTCAAGCGATCCATAATAACTTCGGATGGTTTCATCACGGTCATCCGGGTGAATGTAGTCATGCCATTCATCAAATGTTCTTTGCTCGTTAACCTGCCAGCCGAAGATATCGGTATAAGCCTGGCTGGCGAAAAACTGTCCTGTAATAAAATCCCATTCCCAAAGTGCTTCAGAAGAAGCTTTGGCAGCATAAAGAAAACGTTCGTTGCTCCTGATCAGTTCCTGTTCTGCATTTTTGCGCACGCTTATGTCCTGGTAAGCGCCCACAACTTTAATGGCTTTGCCTTTATCATTTCGAATGATAATGCAATGGTCAATTACATAAATAAAGCTGCCATCAGCTTTCAGGTACCTGTATTCTTTTTGCCAGTTGGTAACTCCGGGAGTGGCAAGCGAATCATAAAAACTTCTCGTGACCTCTTCCAGGTCATCAGGATGTATATGTTCATGCCATTGGTGGTATTTCCTGTTAACATCAATGGTATAACCAAACATTTCTTCGTAAACAGGACTCAGGTAAAGTTCATCGGTTTCAATATTCCATTCCCAGAGTGCTTCCAATGTTGCCTGGGAAGCCAGTTCAAACCTTTCGTTGCTTTTTCTAAGTTCATTCTCTACCCGAACCTTTTGGGTTACATCGTGGGCTACCACAAGCTTGGCATCAATACCTTTATAGTTAATGCTGTTGATTCGAAGGTCAACAAATATGATCTCTCCATTCTTTTTTTGATGGATCCAGTTGTTGAAGGACTGGCTATTCATCGAAGACTCGCTGGACAACCTTTCTCTTAGTTTCTGATGTTGGGAAGAAGGATGAGTGAGATAAAGGCTGGAATTCAAAAACTCTTCTTCGCTATATCCATATTGTGAAAGGGCTGCTTCATTGACCTCAAGAAATTTGCCGGTACCGGATTCATAGATCCAGCAGGGGAGAGGGTTGTGTTTAAATAAGGTGCGGTAATGCTGTTCCGCATTCACCTGTTCGGTGATGTCGGTATGGGTACCGATCATACGGAGAGGCTGGCCATTTTCATCTTTGCCCATGACCATTGCTCTCGCCCAGATCCAGATGTAATTATCTTCTTTATTCTTTATTCGGTAACGGATTTCGTAGAAAGGGTTATTACTTGTGAGATGTTCATTAAGTGCCATCTCAACTCTGTTTCTGTCTTCAGGGTGTAATTTTTCTTTCCAGTCTAAGATGGAATACAGTGGGTCTTCGTCGGTATAGCCATATAACCTTTTGTATGAAGCGGAATAATATACCTCTCCGGTTTTCAGGTTCCAGTCCCAGGCGCCCTGGTTACCACCTTCCAATGCAAAGCGCCAGCGTTCTTCTGCTTCTTTGAGCTGGGCTTCTGACCTTGTTTTTTCTGTAATGTCTTTTCCAGTTATTAGTGCGCCAGAAATATGACCATAAGAGTTATAAACGGGTCTGATGTCGATCTCAAAGACAATGATCTCTTTGCCTGTATTAAATTCCTTTACAGTTGTTTTATGCGCACCTTTAAAAACTTCAGCATAGAGTGATCGGAGAGTTTCAATTCTTTCTTTTTCTGCAAGCGCCATCAGGTCCATACCGATGGTGATGTCAATTCCAAGAAGTTCCCTTACAGTTTTTTTTGCGAAATCATTGGCTTCAAGAAGGTAAAGCTCTTTATCAATCAGGAGGATGGATTGTTCGGTATGATTAAGTATAAGCCTGCATAGCTCATCCTGTACGGGTACAGCCGTGTGGTCAGGATGCCTCTGTTCTTGGTGGTTCTCCATTGATGATGGCTTACTTAAATTGAATGGCGACGCAAATTAATATATCTGTTAATATATCTGCCTTTTTAGCCATACGAATCTAAGGATTATTTACAGCAAGTAAGAGTTTTTACTTGTAAAAAGCGACGATAATGTATCTTTCTTTGCCGCTAATTGTTTTTGATCAATAAATCGATAGCATGGAAAGAGAGATTCATTCATGGTACAGCCACCGGTTGGAAAAAGAAATGCCCATAGCAGTCTATGGACATTATGGTTTTGCTTTATTACTGGTGCCCACAGCGGCGGCGGATTACCTGGAATATGAAAGGTTCCAGCTCATTGATGCGTTGGAGCCATTTATAAGCAGCGGAAAACTCAAGGTGTTTTCTGTTAACAGCATCAATAATGAGAGCTGGCTAAGTAACAACATGGATCCCAGGCATAAGGTAATTCGACATAAGCAGTTCAACGAGTATATTTTTGAAGAAGTCATCCCTTTTATAAAAAACAGCACCAGTCAGGAAACGCCTGTTTATATCTGTGGTGCCTCTTTTGGAGCGCTTCACAGTATGAATCTTTTTTTAAAAAGACCAGATCTTTTAAATGGAGTGATTGCAATGAGTGGTGTTTATGATTTAACCGAATACACCAAGGGGTATTTTGATGATGATGTTTATTTCAACAGTCCTCAGCACTACATGCCCAACCTGAAGGATCATGCGCTGTTGGAGCAGATCAGGAAAAGTCATCACATCCATATATTTTCCGGAAGTGGACCTTATGAGGATCCCGCAGCCAGTGGAAGGTTTGCGAGGATCTTATACGATAAAGGGATCAATTACGAACTGGATATTTGGGGTGAAGAGTGGCCTCACGACTGGAATACCTGGAGGGCAGTTTTACCGCATTATTTAGGAACGAGGTTTTGAGGTGGGGTTCATAGATCATGGTTCATGGTTCATAGTTGTAGCTTATGGCTTATGGCAGATGGCGGATGGCTTAGCGAGGTAAGGGAATGAAAATAGAATTTTACTTTTACAACCAGTTCTTGATTACTGGATTTAATAAAAATGTTCTTTTGCATTTGGAATTTCAGCAAATAACCAGTGGAATTTCAGCAAATAACCAGGTAAACAGTCCTGGCTTTAGGCTGAATCTTATTCTAAATAAGGACATTTTTCTACTTTGAAAAGTTTCTCCAGACATTGGTGATGGTCCATGGGCATCAACTAAGCCATAAGCTATCTGCCATCAGCAACAACTACCAACTACTACCTCATCTATGAACTATGAACCATGATCTATGAACCATGAACTACACCGGTATTCCTTCAACAGTAGCACCAATGCCTCTTTCGGTTATGGCATCGCACATGGGCTTTAGTTCATCGTAGCTTCCATGTTTCACGGCATATTTTCCTTTAAAATGTATGATGTAGGCGCATTGTTCCGCCTGTTCGTAAGAGTGTTGGCAAACTTCCATGAGCGATTCAATCACCCATTCAAAAGTATTGACCTCGTCATTCCAAACCACCAGGTGAAAGGGATCGGTCACGTCTTCTTCTACCAGCACGTCTTCCTTATATTTTTCCTCAGTCTTACCTTTCATAAAAGCAAAGTTATAAAGGATGTGTAAAGAAAATCTGTGAAGATTTTGAAGATTCATTCCCCATTAAAAACGATCCCCATGTTAAAGCTGTCCAAGTCGTAAATCGATATTCATTTAACAAAAGATAAGTATCAGTCACACTACGTCTTCCCATGCCAACTGATATCGGCTATTGGAACTGGTAAAATGTAGTAAGATTCATTCAGTCAAGGAGATTGGATAGCCACGATTATATAGACTGACAGGCTATAGCAATTGATCCTCAAAAAGCTTAAATTCAGGGAATAAAGTTTTTATGAAAACACTCTTTGCATGGTTGATGCTGCTCCTGGCTTCCCTCTTTCTTACTTTTACCAGTTTTGCCCAGGATTGGAAGAAGGTTAAGGATAAGGATGGGATTCGTGTTTACCAGGCGGATGCCAGTAATTCTGACTACAAAAACATAAAAGTGGAATGTACAATTGATGGAACCTTTGATAAGTTGATTGCAATATTGAGTGATGTAAGTAGGCATAAGGAATGGGTATATAATAACAAAACCTCTTCCTTATTGAAAAGGATAAGTCCATACGAATTTTATTATTATACAGAAACCATTTTGCCCTGGCCCATGTCGAATAGGGATGCTATCATTCATTTAAAAATGACAAAGGATAGCCTGAACCGTTTTTTGAAAATCGCAGCTGTTGCAGATGCAGATTATATTCCTGAAAAAGAAAACAAGGTGAGAATTCAAAGTTCAAATATCAACTGGCACGTAACAATGCCTACTTCCTCTACCATTAATATTATTTACACTTTTGAAGCTGATCCGGGTGGAAGTGTTCCTGCATGGCTGGTGAACAGTTTTGCAGATAAAGGCCCATATGAAAGCTTCAGGAAACTGGCAGATTTACTTAAAAAATAGTCAGAACCAGATTCCCAATATTCCTGGCAGATTTTTTTAGAAGATGGTATTATGGCCACAAAGGATCATATACATTATACCGAACTGATCAGAGTGGCACAATTACTGGAAGGGAAAGGCGATTTAGAATCGGCAGCAGCTGAATATGAAAAAGCTGCCAGGCAGAGCCCTTTGGAAGAAGCGCCTTATTCCAGGCTGATGATCATTTACCGGAAATTAAAAGAACCTGCCAAAGAATTGAAAGCAATCAATAAAGGCCTGGATGTATTTATATCAGCTTATGACCGGCGCCTGAAAAAATATAGTGGGAAAGATAGATTAGGAAAACTGAGCAAGGCACTGCTTAAAACTGTAACCGGGACTTCAAAAATCAAGATTAATTATCCAGATCCCATTCCAAAATGGTTAAAAAGGAAAGAAGCAGTTGAAAAGAAGCTGGGTAAATAAGGCAAGCTGTAGAAATTAATGTGAATAGGGGGAATGAAGGGTTCCGGTTTGAAGAATTTTTCAGCCTGGTAACATAAAAGCCAGTTAGTACAAGAGGCTGGCATGGTTTTTTTATAATTACTATCAGCATATAATTAAAACTCATAAAGAAAGCCTCCCTTGCTCCATGAGACCGGGGGCTTTTCTTTTTTCACCCCAAAAACAAACTATATGTCAGACAACAAAGATTCAAGAGATGGCAGGGACAGGTCAAGGGTATCGGGACAGGAGGATTATGAAGTGCAGCACCTGGCTGAAAAATTCAAAGTTTCTGCGGAAGAAGTGAGAAAGGCCATTGCGGAGGTAGGTAATAGCAGGGAAAAAATAGAAACTTACCTGCGTAATCGCAGATAGTCATTCAGAAAATAACCCCTTCGGGGGTTTTTTTATGGGGTGTACCTGAACTAAAGCTTAATTATTTTCTCATATGTAAAATATTTCATGAAAAAAAGCGTGCTAATACGGATTTTTAAACTCTGCAATCCAACTATTTTGTTGGAAATTCTAAATTCTCCTTATGTGACTGAGGGTGCACGAAGTGTATCCAGAAAAAATCACCAGTTTAAAGAACTTTAGAAATTGAATCCGAATCAAGGTGATTTTAAATCATGGGCGAAAGCTCAAGTACACTGGTTTTCATAATCACTCTTTCAAATCTGTATAATCTGTGTTTTGATCAACAAGAGAATAAAAATCTTTCCACTGGTATTTTTCTCATAACTCATCCTGGCAATCACAATAGGTTTGATGAATAGCTTTCCGAAAATGAAAGCAAGTTTTATTTATTCATTAATCCTGTTTTATGTTGCCGGCAATTATCCTGGTGCCATTTCATTATAGGGGAGCAGAACAGATAGGGATGGATGTTCAATTCAATCATTTGGTTGAAAAAGGAATCAGGAAATTCAAGGGCATTAAATGGTGTGGTGAAAGAGCCTTATGGTACATTCCTTTAAACCGGTTGAGTTATGAAAGCTTCAAAACATTCTGTCAGGGTAAAGCCACTCTTGAAGTATCTGCTTTAAGAGCTTACCTCGAACAAAGAAAAGCTTCTGCGCTTCTATTAAAAAATGACAGGGTTTCCAAATTAAGAGCCGAGTATTTGCTGTATTCACCTCTTTCAAAACAGAACCTTGAGGCCTTTCGTAATTTCCAGGACCTTTTGATATTGAAAGGTTATAGTCCCAAGACCATAAAAACCTACTCGAATGAATTTCATTATTTGCTTAGGTTATTGGGAGAAGTTTCTGTGGCGAGTCTGGAAAAGAAACATGTACAGTCATACCTTCTCTGGCTGATACAAAAAAGGGGTTATTCAGAAGCGCATGCCCATACTGCTGTCAATGCGCTTAAATTCTTTTTTGAACAGGTGGAAGGAAGGCAGAAAGAGTTTTATGATTTGCCAAGGCCGAAAAAGCCACAAAAGCTTCCCGCTGTTTTGGCTGAAGAAGAGATTATAGATCTCATACAAAGAACAGATAATCTAAAACACCGCGCTCTCCTTATGACTTCCTACAGTGCGGGGCTAAGAGTAAGCGAGCTTGTAAAACTAAAGATCCATGATCTTGACTCAAGGAGGATGATGTTACATGTAAGAGAAGGTAAGGGTAAGAAGGACAGGATGGTTCCTTTGTCGAAGAAGTTGTTGGAGACGCTGAGGGAATATTATAAAAAGTACAAACCAAAGGTATTTCTATTTGAAGGTGAGAAAGCCGGTGAGCCTTACAGTGAAAGGGCAGCCCAGGCTGCTTTGGCGGGGGCGAAGAGGAAGGCAGGAATCAGGAAGAAAGGGAGCATACACATGCTCAGGCACAGTTACGCCACGCATTTATTGGAAGCTGGTACTGATATCAGGTACATACAGGCTTTTCTAGGTCACAACAGTTTACAAACCACGATGATTTATACCCATGTAAGTCGTTTAAAGATCGAGTCCATTCAAAGTCCACTCGACCGCTTAACCTGGTAAGTCGCTTACGTTTTTTTAATTGCCCATTTCACACAACTTCATTTTTACCATTTCAAAAACCCTTTTTCCGCAATTACATAGTAGTGGTTGACAAGGAGATGAAATTGATTATGGGATATCATTAAAGGGATTGTTCATTCGTATATTTATTGTTATACGCTACCTAAGGTTGAGGATTTTAAATTCATCATTCATTTTATCTTTCAGCTTTTCCTTTAATTGGAAACTTTAGTTGAGAACTTTCCTAAAGAAGTAGGATTGAGGTTTTCTAAAGTTTG
>JAEWKK010000015.1 GCA_023386045.1 Bacteroidota bacterium | reverse complement strand
AAATCGGCTGTCCGGTAAAAAAAGTACTTTTGTTCACGTTATTAATTTGTTGGGTGGTACTAACAAAACTAATAACAAAAGAGGCCTTCGGGCCTCTCTTTATATCTGTTTACCGGACAGTAGTGATCGACTATGGTCCATGGACTAACCTCAATTGCCGCTTCCCGTTTGCCGTTTGCCGTTATCTCACAGGAAATGTTTTCTTCTATTGTTCCATCCCTGATTAATTTTAATTTCATGAAAAAGCTGGACTTGTCGTTTTACCTGAGAGAGGATGTGGAAACTATTGCAAAGGAGTTGCTGGGAAAAGTGCTGGTGACCAGTTGGAACTCTGAACTGACATCAGGAAGGATCGTGGAAACAGAAGCCTACGCCGGTGAAACTGACCGGGCTTCTCATGCTTCAAAAGGAAGAACACCGCGAACTGAAGTTATCTTCGGAAAAGGCGGAACAGCCTATGTTTATCTCTGTTACGGAATTCACCAGATGTTCAATATCGTTACCAACCAGGAAGGAACACCACATGCCATTCTCATCAGGGCTGTGGAGCCCATGAAAGGTATCGACATCATGCTGAGAAGAACAGGTAAGAAAAAACTGGATCACACGTTAACACGTGGTCCCGGTAACGTAGGCAAGGCCTTTGGATTTCATACTTCACAATGCGGTGTTTCACTAATTGGCCCGGAAGTTTATATCGCAGATGATGGTTATGAATTATCTCCTGACTTGCTTGGACTATCTCCACGCATAGGTGTGGATTATGCCGGTGATCATGCTGAATGGCATTTCCGTTATTTTATAAAAGGCAATCCTTATGTCAGCGGAAAGATCAGGAACTGAGTAATGAAAAGCCTGAATGCTTATTTTTAAGCAAACAATCTGCTTGCGCCGTTATTCGAAACAAATCTTAATACTGCTTAGTATCCTCATTGCTTTGCTGATTTACTGGATCAATCCTTTTCATGTGGGAGGAGAGGCCAACAAGGTGATGGCCATTGCTGTTCTCATGATCGCTCTATGGGTCACCGAAGCCATGCCCATGCCTGCAGTAGCCTTATTGCCACTGGTCCTTTTTCCATTAGGTGGAATTGCCAGTCTTGAATCAACAGCATCTTCATTTGCCAATCCTGTGATCTTTTTATTCATGGGTGGATTTATGCTGGGACTTGCCATTGAAAAATGGAACCTGCACCGCCGCATTGCCTTGAATATCTTACGCACCACCGGAACAAGCGGCAACCGCATCGTTTTGGGATTTATCCTGGCAACAGGACTGATCAGCATGTGGTTGAGTAATACTGCTACCACCATGATGATGTTTCCCATAGCCATGTCCGTTATACAGGTGATCAAAGAGAATCATCCCGGCCAGAAAGGGTTTAGCAATTTTTCCCTTTCGGTGATGATCGCCATTGCCCTGGCCTCCAACTTTGGTGGGATTGCCACCATCATCGGTACGCCGCCTAATGTTTCCTATGCTGCCTTTTTTCAAAAGAAATATGATTACACTATTTCGTTCTATAACTGGATGATCATCTGTCTTCCTTTGTCATTACTCCTTTTGGCAACACTTTACCTGGTAATGGTCAAATGGCTTTACCCGAATTATATGCGTTCAGACGATACAACACGGGGGATCATTCATGACCAGGTAATGCAGTTGGGTAAATTCTCTTCAGCTGAAAAAAGAGTATTGGTAATTTTTATTTGCACTGCTCTGCTTTGGATCACCAAAGACTTATTAAATAAGATCCTGCCCTTCCGGTTAGATGATAACATGATTGCACTGATGGGT
Organism: Bacteroidota bacterium; assembly: GCA_023386045.1. Taxonomy (GTDB): domain Bacteria; phylum Bacteroidota; class Bacteroidia; order Chitinophagales; family Chitinophagaceae; genus Flavisolibacter. The sequence continues at coordinate 40,243 of JAEWKK010000015.1, read as the reverse complement.
GCTATCACCTTATTTATTTGCCCGGCAGGAGATAAGGAGAACAAACCTCTTCTTGGCTGGGATGATACAAAAAAAATGGCCTGGGGTATTCTTCTTTTGTTTGGTGGAGGTATTGCACTGGCCTCTGCCCTCGAGAAAGCAGGTCTGATTGAATTGCTGGGAGGATGGTTTGCGCAGTTTGCATTCAGTACTTTGATGCTGATCTTTCTGGTAACGCTGATCTCTGTCTTTCTGAGTGAAGTGATGAGCAATGTGGCGCAGGTCATCGTTTTTGCTCCCGTGGTAAGTGCCCTGGCTGAAGCTGTTCATATTCATCCGCTGGTATTGGGTATACCAATGACGCTTGCTGCATCCTGTGCAGGCATGCTTCCGATGGGGACACCACCCAATGCCATTGCTTTTTCAAGTGGCTATATCAAATTGAAGGATATGACGAGAGTAGGTTTTGTGATGAATATCATTTCCATCATCCTCATTACCTTGTTCGGATGGCTGGTGCTTCCGATGGTATTCAAACTCTGATAAAGATCCTTGTATTAAAACTTGGGACAGTTTAATTTCTTCGCATATGGATCTGCAGGCTTCTTGATATAGATCAGTGAGAACTCAGCACCGCCACGCATATTGGAAGCTGGCTTGAGGCTGGAAATATTGGTATCATAACTGGCTCCCAATCTGAAATTGCCAAACTCCAGTCCTACATAAGGAATGGCTGCATCTCCAAGCCTGAACCAGGCACCGAGATAAAGATTAGTTGGGGTTTCACTTACATCTCCATTTAAATTCCACATATAAGCACCACCGATCTGCGTGTTTACGGCATTGGCCTGGCGGCTGTGCATGGCACTGAAATGAAGTGCATTGTATTCACCTATCGGCATCATGCCACCACCCTGGAGTGTAATACGAGGGTCAAGTAGATAGAAGCCATCCTGGAAAGATTCCTTTGGTCTTGTTACATGATACATGGAAGCGCCGAAGTAAAAATTATTATTACCATCGGAAGTACCATTGTAAAACAATCCCATATTCATATCGAAATAGGAAAGATTGAGTTTGGTCTTGCCGCCGAAATCTTCTGAAGTCACGCCGGTCCATCCATTAGATTGAAGCATGTCTTCAAAATGAAGTCCGGATACATTAAGCATTTTGCTTACATAAGTTCCCTGGAAGCCCAGGCCTATCTGGTGATAGCCATTTTCATCCAATGCTTTGTGGTAAGCTGTAGACAAAGCGAGGTAATTATTTTGAAGTACCCCATTGCCGCTCTTGTCTGAGAAAGCCATTACACCCACTCCAAACTGGTCGTTTTCGGGTATCCTGTTTTTGAGGATATTGCCATCAACAGAAGCCGTATAAGTAGTAAAAGCGTTATTGATCGTAGGCCATTGATTCCTGTAGTTGCCGGCAACCCTGAGCGTGCCGTCAAATTTTCCTGTAAGTGCCGGGTTTAACGTTAATGGTGAAACGAAAAACTGGGAAAAGTTAGGATCCTGTGCCTGCCCTGTAAGGCATGCAGCTAAAATGGCCACAGAGCAGAAAAATTTTCTCATTCTCACATTTAGTTAGGTAGGGAAATTACAAATATTGGCGGGCCCTGCAAAGAAAATATTTATGACTGGATCTTGGCGCCGTAGGACAGGTCTCCGGCATCCCCTAAGCCGGGAACGATATAGCCTTTTGCAGTGAGTTCATCATCAATGGCGCCGCACCAGATGATGGCCTCGGGCACGTGAAGGCGGAGGTGCTCAATACCCACGGTGCAGGCAATGGCAGTAACCACATGAAAGGCCTTGGGACTACCTTCTTCCTTGAGATACTGGATGGTTTTCACCAGTGAAGCTCCAGTGGCCAGCATGGGATCGGAAATGATCAGGATCCTGTCGTCGATCTCGGGACAGGAAAGATATTCCAGGGCGATCTCGAAGGAGCCGTCCGGGTTATGTTTTCGATAAGCAGAAACAAAAGCATTGTCGGCCTTGTCGAAAAAACTGAGCAGGCCCTGGTGAAGTGCCAGTCCGGCACGCAAAATAGTGGTGAGAATGGGCTGTTCTTTCAACACTTCGCAGGTAGCAGAACCCATAGGTGTCTGAACTTCCCTTTCCTCGTAAGGTAGCCTCTTGCTGATCTCATAAGCAGCAATTTCACCAATGCGTTCAAGATTACGCCTGAAGCGCATCCTGTCTTTTTGAACTTCAACATCACGTAGCTCGGCTACCCAATTGCTTACCAGAGAATGTTCCTTACTGAGATTGATGACCATGAAATCAAAGATAAGTAGGATGGGATAAGTACAGGAATTGAAATAGAAAAACACCTTCTCCAGGTGTTTGATCTCTCTTGTTCACTTTCGTTCATGACCTGAATTTTGGATTTAAATAGCAGGTTATGACATCCCAGGAATTATTAAAAAGGACATTTGATTTTGCCAGCAGTACGGGTCAGTTGGCGGCACAACTGGCAGATACGCTGGCAAACAGGGCCTACCTGACCCAGTTATTGAGAAGTACCGCTGCCCTGGGCCTTAATTACCGGATTTCGCAGCACACCAGGTCGGGGGAGAATTTTGAAAAAAGGTTACAGATTGTAGCAGAAGAAGCCGAGCAATCCATTTATTTTCTGCAATTGCTGGCAAGCCTGAATCAGGAGCAGGCAGGTTTGCTGGATTCTTTGATTAAAGAAGGAACAGAGATATACCGGATAGCGGCAGCATCTGTCAATACTGTTAGCAAGAAGAAAGTCCAGGCAGTTAAGAACTGATAAAAGCCATAGCTTAATTTCTTCCCTCTAACTTCGCGGCTCTAATCTGATATATGGTATATAGAGCTATAGGAATCATGAGCGGCAGTTCGATGGATGGTATCGACCTTGTCTTTGCGGAATTGCTGGAAGAAAGAGGGCAGTGGAGTTTCGAGATCATCGCGGCCGACTGTTATGGTTATTCGGAGGAATGGATCAACAAATTAAAGTCAGCTACTCAGTTAAGTGCACTGGATTATCAATTGCTGCATACGGAGTACGGACATTACCTGGGAACTCAGGTGAATCGTTTTATAGAAGCCGGGCAATTGCATTTCAAGGTTGGACTGATCTCTTCACATGGGCATACCACCTTCCACCTGCCGGCGCGGAAAATGACTGCTCAATTGGGTGATGGCGCCGCCCTGGCAGCAGTTACGGGTTTGCCGGTAGTAAGTGATTTGCGGGCACTGGATGTAGCTTTTGGCGGCCAGGGAGCTCCCATAGTTCCAATAGGTGAAAAACTTTTATTCCCTCAATATTCCCTGTTCCTCAATATTGGAGGCATTGCCAATATCTCATTCAACAATAAGGGTCAATACACCGCTTTTGATGTTTGTCCTGCTAACCGTGTTTTGAATATGCTCGCGGCATTAAATGGAAAAGAATATGATGATCAGGGTGCATGGGCTGCATCTGGCCAGGTACATCAGGAATTACTGGACCAACTGAATGGCCTGGATTATTATCAGCAATCTTATCCCAAATCACTGGCCAACAGTTTTGGAACTGATGTCGTATTCCCGATGATCCAATCTTATGAATTGCCAGTAACTGATGCACTTCGTACCTATGTGGAGCATATCGTTCATCAGGTAAAAAATGCCGTACAACAACAGGAGACGGGTGTTGAGGGGAGATTAATGGTGACGGGAGGAGGAGCCTTTAATACCTTCCTGGTGCAAAGGTTACAGGAAGAGTTAAAAGAATGTCAGGTACATGTAGTGGTGCCAAGCGATGACATCGTAAAATATAAAGAAGCACTGGTCATGGCTTTGATCGGAGTGTTAAGATGGAGACAGGAATATAATGTTCTATCATCCGTAACCGGTGCGCAAAGAGACAGCATTGGCGGTGCGGTTTGGATTGGTCAGGAAGCCTGAGTAATCAGACTGAAATTATCTCCATCAAATAATCCAAGGTCACTAAGCTTGAGGTGAGGGATCACCAGCAGGGCCATGAAGGAAAGAGTCATGTAAGGTGCTGAGAGTTTTGATCCCAGTTCTTTAGCTGCCCTGTCAATGGCTGCGTATTTAATTGCGACTTCGTAGCCATCTTCTGCACTCATGAGTCCAGCAACCGGCAGAGGAAGGGTCATTTTACCAGCACCATCCACACAGCTTACGCCTCCCTTGTTTTCGATAACAAGGTTGATAGCTGCAGCCAAACTTACATCATCAGCACCTACGGCTACTATATTATGCGAGTCATGTGCTACGGAGGAGGCAATAGCACCTCTTTTTAGTCCGAAATTCCTGATGAAAGCTTTTGCAACAGGTACATCCTTATACCTGTTGACCACTACAATCTTTAAAATATCTTTTGAAACATCAGCCTCCAGTAAATCTCCTTTGATAATAGGTGATAAAAGAATACTGTTGGTAATGAGTTGACCATCAAGCGCTTCAATTACTGGCAGGGACAAGTTATCATTAGAAAGATCTTCTTTTATTACCAGCGAAGAGAAATCCTTTATGGCCAATGAAAGATCCCTGGCCGATTTGGAACTGCAGTTGAAATTATTGATCGTCCCCGGTTTTTGCTTTTCGATGAGAGAGTTCCCGTTTTTCGCTACCAGCTTGCCGTTGATATAGGTTTCAATGACTTCGAAATTTTTAAGGTCCTTTACCAGGATCATGTCAGCAAAATCATTTTGTCTTAACAGCCCCACCTTCATTTTATAATGATTCACGGGGTTGACACAGGCTGCCTTCAGTACTTTAAAAATATCGATGCCTTTTGCTACTGCCCTTTGACAAAGCTGGTTGATATGTCCTTCTACCAGGCTATCTGGATGCTTGTCGTCACTGCAGAACATCATCATATCAGGATAGTCGTGCAAGAGATCAATCAATGCTTCGAAGTTTTTGGCTGCGCTTCCTTCACGGATCAGGATTTTCATTCCGTATTTTAATTTGTCAAGCGCTTCTTCGCTGGTAAAACATTCGTGATCGGTGGAGATGCCGGCATCTATGTATTTTTTTGCCGACTCGCCGCGAAGGCCGGGAGCATGGCCATCTACTGGTTTATTGTATTGAAGGGCTGTTGCTATTTTTTTCATCACAACAGGGTCCTGTGATAATACACCTGGAAAGTTCATCATTTCGCTGAGATAAAGAATTTCTTCCCTTCTCATTAGCTCATCGATTTCAGCAGCACTGATCTCCGCACCAGCCGTTTCAAATGTGGTGGCTGGAACACAACTGGGTGCACCAAAATTGAATTTGAAAGGAACTGTTTTGCCATTTTCGATCATGTACTCCACACCCGCCATGCCGCAAACATTGGCGATCTCGTGAGGGTCGCTGATAGTGGCGACCGTGCCATGAACAACTGCCAGCCTTGCAAATTCAGAAGGTACCAGCATGGAACTTTCAATGTGCACATGACTATCAATAAATCCGGGTAAGATATAATGATCCGGCACTTCAGATTCCGGGAGTTCCTGGATGGAAATGATCCTTTCTTTTTCAATAATTATTTCCGCAGGATAGATCTTTTCACTGTGCACATCCACCATCTTTCCTTTTATGCTGAAGCTTTCATTCATGAAATAAAGCTATAGAAATATCCCTTTTGCTTTCTTCATTTTCAATTTTAAGTAGCTTGTAGTTCAATTATGAGTATGAAAAGCGTGCTTTCATTTTTGTTGGCGTTCTGGTGCAGCTCATTGCTTCATGCGCAAAGAAGCCAGTTCCAGTCGGAGTTTACTTTCAGAGGAGGTAAGTATAAGATTACTTATTATTCCGACAGTATTATCAAACTCACCTACTATCCAGTTCTTTACACCACCAACGAAAATCCAAGTGATGCTGTGATCAGAGGAAAGGCTTCCGCTTTCAATGCACTGCCGCTGCGCGTTAGCTCTGATTCTGTTTTTATTGATGGAAGATTGTACATCAGCGGTGTGCATCACTCCAATGAATTTCGCGGTTTTCGTTTTCATCTCAGTGAAAGGGAAATGATATTTGGCGGTGGCGAACGTGCCCTTCCTTTGAACAGACGTGGATACCGGCTCAATTTATATAATAATCCATGGTATGGTTATGGAGAAGGTGCAGATAACCTCAATTACTCTGTTCCATTTTTTACTTCTTCCGAAGGTTATGGATTGTTTTTCGACAATGCTTCAAAAGCATATGCAGATATCGGAAGTTCCAATAAAAATGTTCTGGAATATGGCGCCGTTTCCGGAGAACTGAATGTTTATATCATGCTGGGAAATTACAAGCAGGTACTTCGCTCATATCATCTTCTAACCGGAACACAACCCTTGCCACCTATGTGGGCTTTTGGAAACCTGATGAGCAGGTTTGGATATACCAGTGAGCGACAGGTAAAAGATATCCTGGATAAGATGGATAAAGAAAGGATGCCTGTTGATGCTGTGATCTATGATCTGTTTTGGTTTGGTGACAGTATCAAGGGTACTCTGGGAAACCTTGAATGGGTAAATAAATACAATTGGCCACAGCCCAGAAAAATGATTAAGGATCTGAAGAAGGATGGCATTCAAACCATCCTGGTTACTGAACCATTTTTTGTAGAAACTTCAAAAAATTATGCATCATCAAAACCTTACCTGGCGGTTGACAGCAACCATAAACCTTACCTTCTTACAGATTTTTATTTTGGCAGGGGAGGACTGATCGATATTTTCAGAAAAGATGCACAGCAATGGTTCTGGCAATTCTATAAAAAGCAAATGAACAATGGTGTTGAATCCTGGTGGGGAGACTTGGGAGAGCCAGAGAAACATCCTACAGATTTGTATCATGATCTGCGCGACCAGGGTTTTAAAAGACTGTTCAGCTCAGATGAAGTTCATAACATCTATGGACATACGTGGACGAAGATGCTTTACCGGTTTTATGCAAAAGAATACCCGCAGAAAAGACTTTTCAGTTTGAACAGAAGTGGCTTTGCCGGCAGTCAACGTTATTCCATTTTTCCCTGGACAGGTGATGTGAGCAGAAGCTGGAGTGGATTCAGAGCGCAGCTGCCTATTCTTCTTGGAATGAGCATGAGTGGCATTCCTTATGTACATAGCGATGCCGGAGGTTTTGCTGGTGGCGAAGGTGATCTGGAACTGTATCTTCGCTGGCTGCAGTTTGCAGTTTTTACACCTGTGTTCAGGCCCCACGGTACGGCGCTTTATGATATAGAACCAGCTGCTTTTAGTTTTCCAAGCGAAGCCGCGTTGATTGATACTCCATACCGTTCTATGGCTGCAAAAGCCATTCATTTGCGATATGCTTTATTGCCCTATAATTATTCACTGGCCTACCAGCAGTTCAAATGGGGCAAACCTCTGATGGCTCCTTTTTATTATCATTTTCCTGATGATACTATTGCAGTAAAGATCAATGACCAGTTCATGTGGGGTGAAGATATTATGGTAGCACCCATACTGGAAAAGAATGCCAGCATCAAAACTTATTACCTGCCTAAAGGATCATGGTACAGGGCTATTGCTCCCCAGGAAAAACTAAGTGGGGGCAAATGGTATACCGACAACACCACGCTTGATGACATCCCCGTTTTTTATAAAGAGGGTTCATTTATCATTATGAATCCTTCTGTTGAAGAAAATACAAGTCACTATACAGCCGACAGCCTGGCAATTTGGTATATGCCTTCAGCACAATCTTCTGCTGATGAATTATACAATGATGACGGTAATCAGAAAGATGCTATAGAAGAAAAGCGATATGAACTGATAAGTTTCCGTTCCTCAGGATTGAGTTCACGAAAACTGGAAATATCAATTCAGGGAAATGGTGGAAGCTTTCCGGGTAAGAAGATGAATAAGTTCTTTTATTTTTCTATTCCTCTTAAAGATGGAAAGCCTTCGCATCTCGTGGTCAATAACACTGTCTACAGAGAAGCTTCAGGAATGCAGGAAGATGTAAAAAAAGCCTGGCTCTATAAAGATGGTATTCTTCATTTTGGAATAGAGTTCCGCGATAAGCCTGTTGCCATTTCGATCAGCTGGTAATTTATTTTTTCAATCAGTCTGCCCAGTGTAACTTTTAATCATAATCAATGTACATGAGAAAATTATTGTTGCTTGTTTCCTTATTTCTTGTTACTGATTCCTTCGCGCAGAAAAAAAACCAGCCGGCGCCATCGCAGGATGAAGTATACTTTTCAAAGATGAAATACCGGCTGGTGGGACCATTTCGGGGTGGTCGCAGTGGTGCTGTTGCAGGAAGCTATAAGAACAAAAACATTTTTTATTTCGGGGCAACCGGCGGTGGTGTATGGAAAACCAATGATGGTGGAAGCAACTGGAAAAATATCAGTGATAAATATTTTGGTGGATCCATTGGTGCAGTAGCTGTAGCTCCGGGTGATGAAGACATTCTTTATGTGGGTGAAGGAGAAAATACCATGAGGGGAAATGTAAGCGAAGGCCTTGGCGGTATGTGGCGCAGCGATGATGGTGGACGTACCTGGAGAAATATTGGATTACGTGATGGCCGCCATATTATCAGGATCGTTATTCATCCAAAAAATCCTGATGTTGTTTGGGTAGCAGTAATGGGACATTTGTTTGGTCCGAATGAAACTCGTGGCGTTTATAAAACCACAGATGGAGGCAGGAACTGGAAACGTGTGCTTTTTGTGAATAACCAGACGGGTGCTTCTGATCTGGTAATGGAACCAGGCAACCCGGATGTATTATATGCAGGCACCTGGAGACTGATTCGCACACCATACAGTCTCGAAAGTGGAGGTGAAGGCAGTGGACTCTGGAAAAGTACAGATGGTGGTGAAACCTGGAAAAACATCAGCACTGAAAAAGGTTTACCAAAAGGTACATGGGGAATTGTTGGTGTTGCTGTTGCTCCTTCAAATCCTGAAAAAATTTATGCCATCATTGAAAATGCCTCGGGAGGATTGTTTACTTCCAGCAATGGAGGCGAAAGCTGGACACTTGTAAGTAACGACAATAATATCAGGCAAAGAGCCTGGTACTATACCAAGGTCTTTGTAGATCCTAAAAATGAAAACCTGGTTTATGCACCCAATGTTGGGTTCATGCGCAGTAGGGATGGGGGCAAAACTTTCCAGTCGGTACGAACACCTCATGGTGATCATCACGACCTCTGGATAGATCCTGAAAATGGAAATCGCATGATCGTGGCCGATGATGGCGGTGCGCAGATCAGTTTTGATGGCGGAGAAAACTGGAGCAGTTATATGAACCAGCCAACCGCGCAGATCTACAGGGTTTCAACTGACAATTCTTTTCCTTACCGCATCCTGGGAGCGCAGCAGGATAATTCCACACTGCGTATCAAAAGCCGTTCGATGGGCGCTGCCATTACCGAAGCCGACTGGCAATCAACAGCAGGTTATGAAAGCGGATATGTTGTTGCAGATCCACTGAACCCGGATATAGTCTATGGCGGAAACTATGGAGGCTTTATGTCAAGGCTCGATCATAAAACGGGCGAGAACAGGGTTGTATCACCATGGCCTGATAATCCAATGGGAGCCGGCGCGGATGTATTGAAATATCGTTTCCAGTGGAACTTTCCTATTTTCTTTTCTCCGCATAACCCTAAGCGTTTGTATGCCACGGGAAATGTTTTATTTGTCACAGAAAATGAAGGTCAGACCTGGCAGCAGATTTCACCTGATCTTACTACCAATGATAAAAGCCGGCAGGGACCAAGTGGTGGGCCAATAACAAACGACAATACTTCTGTTGAATATTACTGTACAATTTTCACTGCAATGGAATCACCTGTTGAGAAGGACCTGTTGTGGACGGGAAGTGATGATGGTTTGATACAGGTGAGTATTGATGGAGGAAAGAACTGGAAGAATGTTACACCTCCCGGTGCACCAAAATGGATCATGTGGAACAGTCTTGAAGCCGACCCTTTCAAAAAGGGTGGAATGTACGCTGTTGGAACAAGATACAAGAGTGATGACTTCGCACCCTATATCTACAAAACTGAAGATTATGGTAAAAGCTGGAAGCTGATCACAAATGGCATCGATAAAATGCATTTCACCAGGGTGATGAGAGCCGATCCTGTTCGTCCCGGTCTTTTATATGCAGGCACCGAATATGGCATGTACATTTCTTTTGATGACGGCAAAAACTGGAAGCAATTCCAGTTAAATCTTCCTATTGTTCCGATCACTGATTTAACCATTAAAGAAAATGACCTGGTAGTGGCTACCCAGGGAAGATCTTTTTATGTGCTGGATGATTTGGGCGTACTGCAACAAATGAATGCAGCTGTAGCCAGTAAAAACCTCCATGTATTTGATGTGCGACCTGCTTACAGGATGCAGGTCTCACCTTTCAGCCAAAATTTTGGAACGCCACGTAATGCCGGTACTAACCCTCCTGCAGGCGTGGTGGTTCATTATTTTGTAAAAGACCTGTCAGATTCAGCAAAGGCTTCTGTAATCATTCTTGATAAGGATAAGAAAGAGATCAAAAAATTTACAACAGATTCCAAAGAGAATAATTCGCGTTTTGAAATAAGCAGTGGAATGAACCAGTTTGTATGGGATATGAGATATCCTGAAAACGAAAAGGTGGAAGGTTTGATTTTATGGAATGGTGTACCGGGAACCATTACCGCCCCTCCAGGCCAATATTTTATAAGAATAAAAACAGGAAAGGATTCAGTCGAAGTGCCCTTTATCATCAAGCCTGATCCTAATTACAGGATCACTCAAAAAGATTATGAAGACCAGTTTGTGTTTTTGAAAACTGTGAGTGATAAATTCAACCAGACACAGAAGGCATTACAGGAAATCAGGTCGCTGCGGTCACAGATCAATTCATTCATTGCATTGCAGGGAAAAGACGTTCCAACTGAAATAAAGAAGATGGCGGATAGCATCAATAAGAAGCTGACAGCAGTTGAAGAAACCCTGTACCAGACAAAGGCTAAAAGCTCACAGGATGTATTGAATTATCCCATCAGGCTGAATGATAAACTGGCTGGACTTTACAATGTTGCAGCCAGTGGCAATTCGGCACCAAGCAGGCAGGTCAGGGATGTGTACCAGGAACTGGCGGTGCAGGCAGATGCTGCCTTAGAACAATTGAAGACTATCAGGGAAAAAGAATTGCCGGCACTCAATACACTGATAAAGCAAAGCCCACTTCCTGTAATTGGCACCAGGCAAAACTGAATAGGTGAGAACAGGAATTAAAACCTTAATAACCAATATACAAAGACCGGTTTTTGCCGGTCTTTTTTTGTGGTTGGATTGCTTACTTCATTATATTTGTTTAACTCTTAACCAGACAGAATTCTTATCATGAGGTGTATTATTGTTGACGACAACAAGATGGCAAGAATGGCATTATCACAACTGGTCAACCAGGTGCCGACTCTTGAAGCAGTAGCAGAATGTAGCGATGCCAGTGAAGCCCTGGAAGCATTGAATAACACTCCGGTAGACCTTCTTCTTTTAGATATTGAAATGCCGGGTATGACCGGACTTGAGCTGATCAGGAACCTGGGCAACAAACGTCCCCTGATTATTTTCACTACAGCAAAAACCGATTATGCTGTGGAGGCCTTTGAACTGAATGTGGTGGATTACCTTCTCAAACCCATTTCCTTTCCCCGCTTCAAGCAGGCCATAGATAAGGCTGCAGAAGCCATAGAAAGCAATAAGCAGGAAGTAAAAGTGGAAGAGCAGGGTTTTGTTTTTGTGAAAGACAATGGCATACTCAAACGTATAAGCATAGACGATATTCTTTTTCTTGAAGCCATGGGTGATTATGTAAAGGTTCATACCGCACAAAAATTTCATGTAGTCCATGCTACGCTAAAGTCTATCGAAGAAAAACTTCCTGTTTCAAAATTCCTTCGAGTACACCGGAGCTATATTGTAGCCATCAACAAGATCGATTTCATCCAGGAAGGCACGATCAACATAGGGAAAACTTCTATTCCGGTTGCCGATACCCATAAAACAACATTGAACAAGAGGTTGAACCTGCTTTGAAAAATTCACCGTGATTAACATCTGATTCATCGAAAAGGGATGGTCTTTAACCTAAGAAGCTGAAAGATTTCTTCCCCCTGTTATAATTTTATGTGCACAAGCCATCATCCGAAAGCCTGAGTACCCTGATTTAATTTCATCGAAAGGTCGCAACCAAAATTACATTTCGCTCAACATTAGCTGACCGTATGGGATGAGAAAGAATTAAGGAATAAGGCTGCCGAATGCAGCCTTCCTTTTGATTATGAAAAATTTTTTATTATTCATTTTTCTACTGATCCTTCTTATCATTTCAGAATATTTTCTGATCAATGAAATGTTTTTTGCCAGGAGAATTCCGGTCCTCCTGTTGAGTCTGTTAGCCACCGTGTTTTTTATTTTTCTTTCTATCCGTTTCTTTAAAAAATTCATACTTCCTTCAAAACATCCCAAGGTCCATAGCTGAATTTCGTATTTTCGGTTATAGCAGATTTTGATGATGTTTCGACCCGACCTCAGATATCTTGTACTCTGGCTCTTCCTTTTTGGTATTATCATCATTGTGTTTCTGCAGGTACTTTCCGGTTATAACATCAGGCGTTTAAGTGAGGGAAATAAAAGTTTGCTGGATGAACTCCAGTTTCAGAACCGTCTCAGGAAACTGGCCTCCGATGTAATCATACTGGAAAGCGATGTGCGTGGTGCAGTCATCACGGGCAACGACCTCCATATCAATAACCTGGAAAACAATAACCATATAGTTGAGCAGGATCTTACCCTGCTCCGTCAAAGCCTTAAGCAACAGGTTACCACAGAGATCAGTGAGCTGGAATCCCTGATCAACCGTAAAAGGATATTTAACCAGTTAATTCTTTCTACTTATAGTCAATCCGGCAAGTCAGCAGCAGAGGAAGTCATGGCTACCAATCATGGAAAGGTTCTCCGGGATTCCATACTTCAACTGGTGAGTTATATTGAAACCAGTCGCCAGGATAAATTAAAAACCATTGTTGGTTCCATTGAAACCACAGGAAGAAGAGCGCGCCTTTGGGGTTTTGTAATCACTGCTATAGCACTGGTGGCCCTGGTATTGTCATTCTGGTATATCATCAACCAGGGCAGGCAACAGCAAAGAATGATTCAGGCCCTGAATGAATCTGAAAAAAGAAGTAAGGATGTGGCTTATATGAAGGAACAGTTCCTTGCCAATATGAGCCATGAGATCAGAACGCCCATGAATGCCATACTTGGCTTTACCAATTTGTTGCGGCGAACAGAGCTGAATAACAACCAGCGTGACTATGTCCAGAACATTCATTCTGCAGGAGAAAACCTGCTGACTCTCGTTAATGATATCCTGGATCTTTCCAAAATAGAAGCCGGCATGATGCAGCTGGAGGAAACAAGGTTCAGCCTAAGGAGCATGATCAGTTCCGTGGGTGCCATGTTCCTTGAAAAGATGAATGAAAAGCAACTGGATTTTGATGTGCAGATTGATAAAGAAGTTCCTGATATCCTTGTAGGAGATGCCATCAGGCTGACGCAGATCCTGGTAAACCTAATCAGTAATGCAGTTAAGTTTACAGAAGAGGGAAGCGTAACCGTGAAGGCTGAGGCAATCAATAGTTCTGATCACCAGGTGCGCATACGTTTTACAGTGAGTGATACAGGCATAGGCATAGCGCCTTCCAAGCAAAAAGCTGTTTTTGAAAGGTTTCAACAGGCAGAAGCAGAAACCAGCAGGAGGTTTGGCGGCAGCGGGCTGGGTTTGTCAATTGTAAAACAGCTGGTGGATATGCAACATGGGTATATAGAGGTGAAAAGCGAATTAGGTAAGGGGGCGAAGTTTATAGTTGAATTACCCTATGCTTTGCCTGATATGGCACAGATCTATACCGAAGCTCTGGCTGAACAGGAAGAACATGTTCCGCTTCAAAAGATCAGGGTTTTGATTGCAGAAGATAATGCTATGAACCAGCACCTTGTTCGTCACCTGATGAAAAGCTGGTCAATTGACTTCAGGATCGTTAATAATGGAAGTGAGGCCGTAGAGGCCTTGAAAGATGAACCTTATTCCATTGTGCTGATGGATATTCAAATGCCCGAAATGGATGGTTATACAGCAACAGGGGTTATCAGAAATGAACTGGGTTTGGATGTGCCTATTATTGCCATGACCGCACATGCCATGGTTGGTGAGAAAGAAAAATGCCTGCAATTGGGCATGAACGATTATGTGTCAAAACCTATTAAGGAAACGGTGCTTTATAATATGATTGCCAGGCATGCACAGCATATTTCCGCTTCTCAATCGGGTTCCTTTATCAAACTGGATTACCTCCATCAGCTTTCCGGGAATGATGAAGCATTTGAAAAAGAGATCCTGCAGCAGTTCCTCGTGCAGATGCCTGCTGAAATGGAAAAATTGAAAGAACACATCCAGTCCAATGATTTTGACAATATCAGGCGTGTGGCTCACAGCCTGAAGTCTACGGTAGGATATGTGGGCCTGGCCTCTGAACTACATCCTCATCTTGACCAGATAGAACAGGATGCCATAGCCGAAGACAACCGCCGGTTCTTCCAGAGTTTCAGTTATGTAAAGGATAAATGTGATCAGGCAGAAGAAGAAGTGAAATCCATGCTGGCTAAGGATTTCATTTAACAGACCCTTGCAAAGAAGGGGCATAATGGTTGCTCTAACGTACTGGTTTCATTCCTTAATATTTACCGATAGTTTAATGGCTTTCGCCGAAACAAAAAAGGTTGGAAAATATCTTGGGCTTAATTTTATGCGGCCTTTCTGATAGTATTAGATCAAAAGATAATTTCTACATAAAAGATTTAAAGATCTTGGTTTCGTATGGTTAAGGGTGAAGCCCTGCTTTTCTAAGCGGGGCAATTTTTTTCAGAACCAAAATTCAACTTAAAATTTTTACAGAGCTTCCTCTATGCCATAACTGCATGGAAGCAATGTCCTAATCGAAAGCGTCCTGTTTCTACAGGAGGCTTTTTTTATAAATGAGACGTAGCCATCATTCATTCTTCATTTAAGAGATCAGGTCTTCTCTGGCGCGTACGCTCCACCGCCATTTCATATCTCCATTCATCTATCTTTTTTGGATCACCGCTGAGTAAGATCTCGGGAACTTTCCAGCCCCTGAATTCAGCAGGACGTGTATAAACAGGAGGTGATAAAAGCTGGTCCTGGAAAGAATCAGTGAGGGCCGAGGTTTCATCATTCAGCACACCAGGGATTAGTCTTCCAATTGCATCCACCAGTACAGCTGCTGCCAGTTCTCCGCCACTAAGTACATAATCGCCTATGGACACTTCCATGGTTACAAAATGTTCCCTGATGCGTTCATCAATTCCTTTATAGTGTCCGCAGATCAAGAGCAGGTTTTCTTTCAATGAAAGCTGGTTGGCCATTTGCTGGTTGAGCGTTTGGCCATCGGGAGTGAGATAAATCACTTCATCGTATTTCCTTTCACCCTGCAACTGTTCAATTCCCTTTGCAAGAGGCTCGCACATCATCACCATGCCTGCACCTCCGCCGTACTGGTAATCATCCACCTGCCCATATTCATTCACTGCCCATTGCCTGAGTCCATGGGTATGCACCTCCAGCAAACCTTTGTTCTGTGCCCTTTTCATTATGGAATGAGCAAGCGGACTGTCAAGCAATTCCGGTAAAACACTGATCACATCAATACGCATGCGGCAAAGATAGAAGCTGAGTGTTCAAATAAAAAAGTCCCGCGGGGCGGGACTCTGAGCATTCATTAATTACCCGAAACACTTAGTTCTTTTTTGGAAACATTTTCATTATGATCTGTTACTTCCATTTGAATCAGGTAAGTCTTCCCTGCCTGGGCTGTGAAGCTCTGATTCAGGTTGTAAGTCTTTCCATCATAATGTTCTTCAAAATGGATGATATGGCCTCCCAGATTATCAGTTACAGTGAGGTGAACCTGGTGGATACCTTCATTATCGGTGATATCCGCTTTGATCAGCACATTGCTCCCATTAGTGAACTGCTGGTTATTAACAGGACAAATCAGGTTAATCTCTGGTGGCGTGGTATCACTCTTGCCGCATGCAGCTAATATCAGGATCAGAAAATAAGGGAAGGTTCTTTTCATAAAATCAACTATGTCCTGTAAAATAATGGATTTTATCAGATCCTTTTCATTGCTCTTTTCTTTTTTAAATACAGAAGCATGCCTGTTAATGCCAGTAAAAGCAATCCAAGAGTGGTTGCTATTAAAAAGCTGTTGCGCATTGTCTTGCCCCAGCTTTTGCCCAACCAGTCTTCCCAATAATGATGCATATGGAGATTGCTGAAACTGAAGCGTTCCATCCTGTCTGTCGGGTCAACAACTGCTGAAAGAGTACTACTTGAAGTTTCCACATAATAATTTTCTCCACCTTCAAATCCAACTTCAATTACAGGCAGCCTCTTATTCATCATACTGTACTTGTTGGTAAATGTTTTCAGGCACTGGCTGTGTGTGATGTTATGTTCATTGCTTCCCGAAAAATTGCAGGCCAGGTAACAACCGTATTTGTTATCACCATCAACCAGTTCCTTTCCGGTGCTTACAGCAATGTACCTTTTGTATTTTTCTTTTTCTTTACTGATAGATAACTGCCAGTAATTCTCACCATCCATTTGCACAATAGATGCATCAAACAACTTTTCCTTGTTTTTTAAATAGGATGATGCAAGTACAGGATCAAAATCTATTTTTTCAACTGAGTAGCTATTCCTAACCGTATAATTTTTTCGGGGATCTTCTTTACCAATCTTATGCAGGCTGTGCCATCCACCACTTAAAGCGTAAAGTAGAGTGGTAGCCACAAAAATATTTCCAAAAATGCGATGCCTGTTCTTCAGCTTCTGTGTACTGTTTACAGCATTTTTTCTTTTGGTGATATTGTAGATATAAAAACCAAAAACTGAGGAAAGAAAACATAAGAATGAAAAGGCTCCCAGCAGCAGGTACTTATAATCGCCTAAGCCATTCAAAAAACTCCAGCTGTGTGCAAAGGAAAAAAATGCAGTGTACCATGCTCTTTTATCATCCATAGATGTAGCCATCCTGTCAGATGAAGTTTCTATGTACAGCCTGATGCCATCTGCACGTTGAAAGTTTACCTTATAAACAGGTAGGAGCAAATTTGACTTCTTGTACTCCTGGTCAAAGGACCTGATAAGAGATACATTGCTGATGTTTGGTTTTTCGTAGTGAGCAGCAGGCTTTTTTAATGAAGTTACTTCACTAATGTTGGCACTGACCTCACCATGATGTCCACCGTCTGATTTTTTGCCATTGGGCTCTGTGAGATAACGCTGTGCAAGGTAGGCTGCGTATTGCTCGTCGCCATGAGGCAGCCATTGGGCATTGTAACAACTGATATAGCTCAGTGTGTCCTGGCCTTTTAGTCTTACCTGGTAATAATGCGCACCAAATAGTTTTACAATGCGAAATCCATCCAGTTGCTTTATCTGGTGTTTGGCAATTGCTTCATTCAGCGTCAGGCGGATCTTTGAAGTGTCGATGATACTTACTGGCAGCTGCTGGTTTCTTACATCAGGTTTGAAGGAATTCATTACGGGATGAAGAAATCCACTGATGGTCCAGAGTAAAATGGGCAAGGCAACAACAAGACTAGTGATGCGATGCCACCTGTATGCATTTCTGCGGAAATATTGTTTCAGTGACATGCTTAATGTTTTAAGATTTTTGCCAGATCACACGATACTCCCATCTGAAAACTTCTTGGCTCGGCCAGCTGATAGCTTTGTCCATAACTGCTTTTTGTGGAGATGTAGGAGAAATAATTATCAGTGGCATTCATAATGTTCAACCATAATTCAAATGCTTTATACTGATAGGCAGTTCTGAAGTTGAACAGGTCATAGCCATCATACTTCATGCTGTTTTTGGCATCCATGTAATACTCACCAACTCTTTGCCACTCAGCACCAAGCCTGAATCCTTTAATGAAGGATGGCTTGTACCATATTTCCGTGTTATGCATCCACCTGGGGGCGTTATTCATTTCATTATTGTTGTAGCTAACACCTTTTTCTTCGTATCTTATAAAACGGTGTTCACTATAAGCTCCGCTGAAACGAATAGTCAAATCTTTATAAGGTGTACCCTGGATTCCCAGTTCAATACCTTTATGTGATGTTTTTCCTGCATTACGGTTCTCATAGGAACCATCTTCAAGCTTTACTGAAATGATCTCATTGGTGCCTTCCAGTTGATAGAGGCTTGCATCGATTCCAATTCTGTCTTTTAATAACGAAGCCCAACCTCCAATCTCATAATTATAAAATACTGCTGGATCCAGGTTGGGAACTTTTACTCCTGTAAACATTTCTGTTACCTGGGGAGGTACAAATCCCTGGCTGTAATTGGCATAAAATCCGGATTTAGCATTGATGCTATAGGTGAAGCCAACCTTGGGACTCAACTTTCTGAAGCTGGTGATTGTATCTTTTGACCCACTAAAAGCTGAAGGTTTGAGATGATTATCAAAATCGTAATGAAAAAGATCGTAGCGGAGAGAAGATACTATTCTTAAGTTTTTAAAAGGACTCAATTCAAAGCTTCCAAAAGCTGCATAGTTGTTGATACCGGTATTGTATCGTGTAAGAGTACTGTCAGTTAACTGGTAGCCTGTATACTTTTTGCTGATGGTGTCTTTTGTGATCCTGATATAATTAGCTGAATAAGCTGAAGGACTGAGATCCACACTGAGACCGGCAGTGAATGATGTTTTTTTCCAGTTCAGGTTTTGCCTGTGCTGCGCAATCAATGCATAGCTGTTGAATTTACTTTCATTGATCTCTCCATGCGCCAGATCTTTTTTACCAATCCAGTTACTGCCTGACTTGCGATAATCATCCTTTATCCTATAGGCCGGGTTCTGTCCAATACTGTTATCTCTAAAAACTATGGAAGCCGTTGTTTTACTATTGCTGTTCCAGTTTTGAGTAAGAGTGGAACGGTACCTTAATGATTGAATCTTCCTGTAGGTGAAGGTCTGCGGGTTAAAGAAATCTTTGTTGGCAAACATGGTGCTGTCAATACCGCTGGCCATTTCACTGTAATAGTTCATCCATGTAAGACTGTTAGATAAATGCGTTTTGTCATTAAAACGATAATCGACCCTGGCTGTAAATGTTCCTTTATGAAAATCACTGTAGTCAATAAATCCATTGGTTTTGTTAGCGTAATAGCCACTCAATGCAAAGCCCCATTTATTTTTTGAAAAACTGCTTTGCATCTCGGCTCTTTTATAACCGATATTGTTTCCCTGTGCAGAAAGTTTCAATACAGGCGTGGCAGTGGGAGCAATTGTGCTGAGATTGATCACACCACCAATAGCCTCACTTCCATATAAAGAAGATGAGGGACCTTTGATAACTTCAATGTTTTTAACAGCAGCCATGTTCATTTCAATCATGGCGTTGTGGTTGAATAATCCCGTGGTTCTCACCGGTATGCCATCTTCCAGGTAAAGAAAAAGACTCCTGGTGGTCATAGGCTGGCGGATGCTCATCTGGTGCTGTTCATTTCCAAGGCTCACCATGTTCACTCCACTCACTTTATTCAGGACCTGGTCAAAGCTGATGGCCTTGGCTTCCTGCAGGGTTTTGGCCTGGATAGATGTAATGGCAATGGGAGCCTGCGAGCGCCTGATTCTTTCTCCACGTCCTGCAGTTACTACTACTTCATTCATAACTGAACTGGATGGAGTTAGGTAAATATTGGGGAACAGTTCCGTTGTGCTTATTTGCTGGCTATTATAGCCAATAAAGCTTACGGTTAGTGTTTTGCAATCCTTGCAGTGCATTTCAAATTCACCTGTGGACAGGCTGATGCAGCTGCATTTGCAGCCTTCATCAACACATTGAATGCTGGCACCCTGTACGGGTTCCTTGGTATGGGCGTCTATGATCTTTCCTTTCACTACGGTTTGGGCAGCTGCGCAAAATGCGGTGAAAGAGAATAGCAGTATCATTGTCAGCTTTGATAGCTTCGACATATAAAATCAATTAAGCAGATTCAAAATAATTGGCAAGATGATCATGATTTACAGCCCTGTAAAGCCTGTAAAGCATGAAGTGGTAATTTGTCAGTATGAAATGATCAGGCTATTGAAGGCGGATGGAAAATGGAAGAAAGATGTTTATTGTAAACAGAATATTCATTCCTGATAAAATATTCTGTTCTGTTCTCTATGCAGTAAGAGATTGAAAATGTAGGGAGCTTTTCAGAAAATAAAACTTCCTGCAATAATTGAGGGGCTTTTTGCTGGCCGGGAATATTCTGTTCTTCTTCGGCCATTTTTTTCATTACCTGGCATTTGCCATGGCATTTAAGGGCAGGCCTGGATTTATTGATACAAAGATTGGCAGCAATGTATTCCTTGTTGAGCTCGTAATCTATCATGATGATATTTTTACTGAAGCTCATCGTCAACATTAAAAATATCAGAATAATATTGCCTGTTATCTTCATTCAGTTGCGAAAGTAGATATACATGTCCTTTGGACTGTGTGGGATTCATCACAAAGCAATATGATTTTAGTCATGCCCAGCATTTTTCTTCTTCATTGTTGTTTTAGTTCTACAGATTCTATCATATGAGTTCTGGGAAAAATTTGTGATAGAAATTTTATTCCGGCTTTTCCCGCTTAAAATTTTAAAAGAATGATAAAATCCAGAAAGTTATCAACAAAATAATTCCATCGGAATAGTCTTTGTCGCCATAAGTTGCGTGAATCATTGTGAGATGGAAAATAATCAGTGGGAATCATACGACCTGGACACCCTTAAATCTCTTTATGAAAAGGAGAAGGCTGGTCTTACCGATTCTTTATTAAATGGAGTTTCATGGGAGTCTTTAAGGGACCAGAGAAGATCCGTTACAGAGCTTGCCATCGTGATCCATAAGAAAATAACGAATAACGGAAATCCTGCAGAGGTAGATACCAGAAAGAAAAAAAACGCCTGATCACTGGGCATTACAATATTCAAGTAATTCAATCACTATACTTTCAAGCTTACTGTAATTAGGTGGCTTTGTGATCATCCTTGTTCCATGTTTACGGCAGAACAATTTATCCATTTCACTTGCTGATGTAGTAAAGATCACCACTGGAATCTCATCTAGTTTTTCATTCTTCCTGATCAGGGTTAAGGTTTCCTTTCCATCAAGAATGGGCATATTTATGTCGAGAATCACCAGGCAGGGAAGATCTTTTTGGGATGATTTTTCAAGATAATGAAGTGCTTCTTTCCCATTTCCTACTTCAATGATGGTAAACTCCTGGTGATTTTTCATCAGGATCTCGCGCATTAACTGGAGGTCATCCGCATCATCATCAGCCCAGAGAATGGTGTTTTTCTTCATTAATGTGCAATTATTGAAAAATAAAGGGTTCTGAGGCGGTATAAAGTTAAATTATATGTTTCCCAGAAGAGGAAGCAATGGGTGGGACTGGGGTTATTATCGGTGAAACTACAAAATCAACGTTTTAAATATATTTTCTTTTGATTCTGAGGTCGGTTACATTTGCCCTGTTCTTTCGGTTTATTCATGTTCAATCACCCATTTTTTATACAACCAGGATACCACAGCATGGAATTTGTGGGCACCCGTATCGGAGGAAAAAGAATATGAGGAGTTTTGAATTCAGGCTTCTTCCCGAAGTTGAGCAGGTTAGCCTGTTGTATGAAGAAGGTACCTATCTGGGAAAGCGGAATGACCATGAGCTGATCATTCTTTTGTACCAGCTGGAAGGTTTCTATGTAGAAGTTTTTTATCGTAGTTATCGTCGTTTTATTGAAAGGATCAAAGTGTGTGAATCCACCACCATCCTGGAACCATATCTTGACGAGATAGATGTTGAATACCTTGTTAATGAGTAGACCATTAAGGAAAGACAAGCTAGCACATGACTAAAAAAACCACCAGGAATATCGTTTTTTATGCCGATGATGACCAGGATGATCTTGAGCTGGTGCAGGAAGCCTTTGCCCTCTATTCCAAAAATGTTGAGGTGATCACTGCAAAAGATGGAAGTCAGGCATTGAACTGGCTTCATTCATTGGGAACAGATGATCCCAAGCCCTGTCTGATCATACTGGATGTCAACATGCCCTTATACAATGGGAAAGAAGTATTAAAGGCTATCAGGAACATGAAGCATTTGGAAGAAGTACCCGTTGTGCTGTTCACCACTTCATCCATGCCTCATGACCAGGCTTTTGCTGAAAAATTTAAAGCAGGATTTATTACCAAGCCAATCGATGTATCACAGATGGAACTGATCACTGAGCTTTTCATTGATCATTGTACAGATGAAATCAGGAAAAAGATTCGCAGGCAATTACTCTGATCACTCCACGGATACAGCAAAAGTGATCGGCTGTGTGCGATAAGATTTTACAGGCTTTCCATTCTGATAGCCCGGGTTCCATTTTGGTGAAAGCAGGATCACTCTTTTGGCCTCTTTGATCACTTCTGCATGAAGTTTGGAAGCATTGATAACCGTTGCTTCTATTACAGTTCCATCTTTATCTATCAAAAATCTTACAAGGGCTGTCTGGCTCCAGAATTTTGCTTTTTTGGGTGCTGCTTTTTTTGCCACCTTTTCCATGTCCAGGTTGTTTTGCAGGAAATGTTTCCAGGCTTCCAGGCCGCCAGGAAAAGAAGCTTCCACTTCCACCTTTGTGAAAATGGGAAGTGAATCATTTGCTTCAACAGTACCAGATTGGGAAAAGACAAGATGGGAGCTAACCAGGCAAATGCAGAGCAGCAGCATATTTTTCATCGCGGTAAAATACATTTTTAGTCTTCTTCTCCAAAGAAATCTTCCATTTCTCTTCTTTGTTTTTTGGTAGGCCTGCCGATCTTGCTTCGTCTTTTACCGGTATGAAATGAAGCCGCCTGGAACTGGTTTTTGTCCAGCTCTTCCTGCGGAGTAAGGTCAATATAAAATTTGATGGCTTCAGTATAAGCTACGCGGTTATACAGCAATCCTGTAACCTTGATCAGCCATTTTTTGGCTTCTGTTTTTACTTCGTATTCCTCGCCTGCCTGAACGGTTTTTGAAGCTTTTACAGCATTGCCGTTCAGCTTCACCTTACCTGAATCGCAGGCTGCTGCTGCCAGTGTCCTGGTTTTGAAAAGCCTGATGGCCCAGAGATATTTATCGATCCGTAATTTTTCTTTTTCCGCCATGATGTATTTGCAAATTAACTCAATAACCCTGCCTTCTATGCTATTCGGGTTTGGGGTTTTCAGTTTTTAATTCTGACAATATATCCTCGTAGATCAGTTTCCTGATTTCTCTTTCAACCTGTCTGAAATGAAAGAACAGGGAATAATAAGACCAAATCACATTCAGAAACATAATGATCGCGGTAGTAAAAATCAAATATGCAAATCCTTTCAGCCAGTTTTGTTCAAATTTTGTGACGATATCGCCAACGATTGCCACCGTCATCATCGAAACAAAAAAGGCATTCATCCAGATCATTCTCTTTAACTGCTTTTTTCTTTTAAGTACTGTATCCCAGGCAGGCAGATGGCCATATTCTCTTGAATCGATGCCGAAAGACAGCTTTCCCTTCACAGTTAATTCTTCCATGTCTTTTCCTTTTTCAAGAGCTGTGAGTCGGCTATTGATATGCTGAACCAGTTTCTCTCTTTCCATAGTACAAAATAAAAAAAGTCAGCAGCATCGTGCTACTGACTTTTAATTAATAAAGTGATTGATCAACCCTGTGCAAAGAATTTATGAAAGAAGGGAATGGTTTCAATACCCTTGTAATAATTCTCCAGGTTGAATTTCTCATTGGGAGAATGCAGGTTGTCGTTATCCAGGCCAAAGCCCATGAAAACGATCTTGATACCAAGTTCTCTTTCCAGGATAGAGCAGATAGGAATGCTTCCACCACCACGAACAGGAATGGGTGTTTTACCAAAAGTAGTTTGAACAGCTTTGGCAGCAGCCTGGTAGCCCTTGCTGTCGATTGGTGTCATGTAAGGTTCTCCACCATGGTGTTCAAATGCTTTTACCGTAACTGAAGGAGGAGCGATCTTTTCAAAATGTTTGAGCAGCATTTCGGTGATCTTGTGAGAAGACTGGTTAGGTACCAGCCTCGCTGAGATCTTGGCAGTTGCTTTTGAAGGCAATACAGTTTTAGCACCTTCGCCGGTATAGCCGCCCCAGATACCATTGACTTCAAGAGTTGGCCTGATGCCGGTTCTTTCATTGGTGGTAAATCCTTTCTCGCCCCATAATTCCTTCACACCAAGATCCTGCTTGTATTCATCTTCATTGTAAGGAGCACGAGCCATCAATTCTCTTTCTTCCCTGGTAGCTTCCACCACATCATCATAAAATCCGGGGATGGTAATATGATTGTTCTCATCATGAACAGATGCTATCATTTTGGCAAGAATGGTAATGGGGTTGGCCACAGCACCACCATAAGTACCGCTATGCAGATCCCTGTTGGCAGCGGTGACTTCAACTTCAATATAGCTCAGACCGCGGACACCAATATCCAGTGAAGGATTTTCCATGCTGATCATGGCGCTGTCAGATATCAGGATGACATCTGCTTTCAGCAGGTCTTTATGTTCGGCTACAAATTTTCCAAGGTTGGGAGATCCTACTTCTTCTTCACCTTCAATCAGGAATTTGACATTGGTTTCAAGAGAATTGGTTTTAACCATGGTCTCCAATGCCTTCACATGCATGTAGAACTGTCCTTTATCATCCGCGCTGCCGCGGGCAAATACTTTACCGTCCTTGATAACGGGTTCAAATGGGCCGCTGTGCCAGAGTTCAAGAGGATCGGGAGGTTGCACATCATAGTGGCCGTATACCAGTACTGTTGGTTTGGAAGGATCAATGATCTTTTCACCATAAACAACTGGATGTCCTTCTGTTTCCATGACTTCGGCTTTGTCGGCACCGGAATCCAGTAAACGTTTTTTTACCAGTTCGGCACAGGTGCGCATGTCATTTTTATGTTCTGTTTTGGCGCTGACAGAAGGTATGCGAAGCAGTTCCAGCATTTCATCTAAAAATCTTTGTTGGTTTTGATGCTGGTATTCTTTCCATGCTGTAGTCATAAATGAGTTTTAGAGGAAGCGAAGATAAGAAGGGTAGACGGTAAAAAAAGAAAACGGTAAAACGGTAATTTAGTTTGGGATATAATAGAACTATGTTCTAAATCATCATTTTTAGGGGTTGCAAATAACATTGAAAATGCGTAAATCAACCAAGGATTGTCTTATTGTTTTGTGCAACTTCGGTATATGTACCAGTTAACAACTTATCAGGAACTTTTGTGCAAAGAAATAGTTGATGCTGCTTATTCGGTACATAGTAAACTGGGAACTGGATTGTTAGAAAAGCTTTATGAAATTTGTTTTTGTTATGAGTTAAAAAAACGAGGATTACTGTATAAACGACAAACATGTCTTCCAATTCAATATGACGAATTATTATTTAAAGAGAGCCTCCGGATAGATGTTCTCGTAGGAGAAGAAATAATTTGCGAATTAAAAGCTGTGGACATAATAAACCCCTTATGGCAGGCACAAATACTAAGCTATTTAAAATTATCAGGGCTACACGTAGGTTTTTTAATAAATTTCAATGTTTTAAATATAGGTAAGGGCATCAGAAGGTATTCAATTTGATTTATTGCTCATTGAGTCAATTTCGTAAAGGATTCATTTGAAGAATATTTATTTTTTTACCGCTTTACCGGCTACTACGCTGCGCGTTTTTTGGAAATGTTGAGCGAGGCGCTCTTTTTTTCCTTTGACATATTCACGATCAACAGCCCCAAAATAATTACACCCAAACCAATGGCTTGTTGTGTGCTGATTTTTTCACTGGCAATCAGCCAACCCAGGAATACAGCCACTACCGGGTTTACATAAGCATAGGTTCCTACCAGGGAAGCGGGTTTTACACTCAAAAGCCACATATAAGCCATGTAGGCCACGATTGAACCCATAAGGATCAAATAGGCAAGCGCCAATACAGAACGAAGGCTGATAGCTGATACCTGGAAACCATGGTGTTCTCCAAATATCAATCCTAGCGGAACAAACAATAATCCTGCAGCCATCATCTGTATAGCTACTTTCATAGTGGTTGATCCCTGCATTCTGCTGTACTTGGAGAATAGAGTTCCAATAGTCCAGGCAATAGTTCCTCCAATGAGTATTAAAAGACTGATGAACTTCATTTTATCTGAGAACAGGTCACCTGCGGCATTGCCCGCAAATAACAGGATCACACCTGCAAAGCCGACGAGCAGGCCTACAATGATCTGTTTATTTGAAAAATAAAAACTCCATTGCCTTTTATCCAGTACAATGAACCATAGTGGTACCGTAGCAACAATGATGGCAGCCAGTCCGCTGGGAAGATATTGCTCCACCCATGTTACTGCGCCATTTCCGATAAAAAGCATAAGTATTCCTGACAGCGAAATTTTTGCAATGGATCTGGTATCTGGTAATTTTTCTCCCTTGAAAAATGCATAGGCCAGTAGTAGCATTCCTGCTACCAAAAACCTGGTCGCGGCCATAAAGAATGGCGGAATGGTTTCAATTGCAAGGAGGATCCCCAGGTAGGTAGATCCCCAGATGATATAAATGGCAGCAAAAGCAGCAATGACCATTGTGCCTGTTGGTTTCCCTTTCATGATGGTTTCTTTGGTATGGGTAATTGGTTGTCTTCTTTAAGTGTTTCGAGAACGATGGTTGTTTTGGTAGAAAGTATGTTCGGTATGCCACTGAATCTTTCGCGCATTAATTTGATCAGCGACAAAGTATCATGTACGCGCACCTTGATGATATAGCAATCATCACCTGCAATATGATGAAGCTCCAGAACTTCAGGAATCTTGGCCAGTTGTTTGGCAACATTTGCATTGCCTGGTCCCTCACTGCTCTTAATAAAAATAAAGGCTAGCAACTTCAGGTCCAGTGCATCGGGTTTGATGCGGGTGGGATATCCTTCGATCACGCCCTTTCCTTCCAGCTTTTTTACTCTTTCCAAAACAGCTGATGGCGCCAGTCCCACCTTTTTTGCCAGCTCCTGGTTGGTCAGGCAGGCGTTGGGTTGAAGGAGAGATAATATTTTTAGGTCTGTATCATCAAGAGAGATCATATTCAGAATTTAATTCGGCTAAGTTAGAGAAATGCAGAATTATATTCTGAATGATTTGTTGTGGATCGGTAAAATTTCAGGATGAATCAGTTTTTTTTCTTTCTGAGTACGGTGGCTTTGGTCACGAGTCCGCTGCCAAACTGGGTCTTAATATCGTCCACTGCTTTATACAATTCCAGCTTTTCAACTGCATCGTCAAATAGATTCATTTGCAGGGTCATGGGCACCAGGTGACTGAACCTCACACCCAGTAATCTGACCTTCTCGCCTTTTTTATACAGCTTGCCAAAAAGGTCTTTCACTTTTGAGTAGAGAATATTATCCAGGGCTGTATAATCAATCACTTCCTGGCGCGAAACTGTTGTAAAATCAGCATAACGTAATTTGATCGTGACACAGCCGGTAAGCCTTTCTTCCTTTCTGAGGTCATGTGCATTTTCTTCGGTGAGTTTCAATAGCTCTGTATGGAGAAACTCCATATCACTGCTGTCTTCATCAAAGGTGGTTTCATGCGACATGGATTTTTGCTCATTATAGGGCTCCACCGGTGAATTGGAAATGCCATGAGATTTCTCCCAAAGCTTTCTTCCCCATTTACCTAAATGATGTTCGAGTACATCGGCAGAAGTTTGCGCGATGTCTTTGATGGTATAAAGACCCATGGCCTGCAGTTGTGCCTGTGTTTGTTTGCCAACTCCAGGGATCTTATCGATGGTGAGCGGCCATAAAAAAGCAGTTTCCTTTCCTGGCGCTACTTCGAGGTAACCATTTGGCTTTGCTTCATTGGTGGCCATCTTGCTTACAAGCTTGGAAGTGGATAATCCATAGGAGATGGGCAGACCAGTTTCTCTAATAATTTTTTCTCTTAACTCTCTTGTATACTGACTAACACCAAAAAATTTATCCATGCCGGATAGATCGATATAAAATTCATCGATGGAGGCTTTTTCATAAACAGGCACAGCATCAGCAATGATCTGGGTAACCATACGGGAATACTTGCTGTAATCATGATAACTGCCTTTGAGGAAGATCGCTTGCGGACAAAGCTTTTTGGCAGTCATGGCAGGCATAGCGCTTTGAATCCCATATTTACGCACTTCATAGCTTGCTGCAGCAACAATACCGCGCTGGCCATCACCTCCAACAATAATAGGCTTGCCTTTGAGCGAAGGATTTTTGAGGATCTCAACAGAAACAAAAAAAGCATCAAGGTCAAAATGGGCAATATGACGGATGTGATCTGGCAGGGAACAAAGGTAGGGTATGGTGAGTAGTGAATGGTGAGTAGTGAGTTATAGTGAGTGGTCAGTGGTGAATGGTCAGTAGTGAGTGGTGAGTTATCGTGAGTGGTGAG
Organism: Bacteroidota bacterium; assembly: GCA_023386045.1. Lineage (GTDB taxonomy): Bacteria > Bacteroidota > Bacteroidia > Chitinophagales > Chitinophagaceae > Flavisolibacter. The sequence goes on along the minus strand of JAEWKK010000015.1, from coordinate 11,657 downwards.
TAGTGAGTGGTGAGTATCCTGATTGGAGGCAAAGAGCAAATGAAAATGGGGAAATAGAAATCAGAACGTCAAACGAGAAACGTGAAACGGCAATGATTACTTACTCTCAACTTATAGTAGGCTTCGTTTAGAAACGACCCAACTCGTGAACTCGTGAACTTGTGAACTATTGAACTTAAATACTTTAGCCATCTGCCATAAGCCATCTGCCATTCGCCAAAAGCATCGTAACTTATAGCTGGTTTCTGCAGGGAAGGACCAGGTCGATCATCCTTCCGATTTATAAACGATAAACCAACTTCAAATGAAACCAACGATCATCCTCAAATCAACTTTATTATTGCTGCCATTACTGCAATTGTCCTGCAATGAAAATAACAGTTCACAACAGGCAGCCCTCATTAAATCCATGAACCTGAAAAGAGGCGAGATTATTTCCTGCGGTCCGCCTGAAAAACAATTAGGATCGGCCTCCTTTCCCATTTCCGGTACAAAAGAAGAGCAGGATGATTTTAACCTCGGGCTCAGGCTGCTTCATTCCTTTGAATATGATGAAGCTGAAAAAGTTTTTGCCAGGATCATTGATAAGAACCCTGATATCGCCATGGCTTATTGGGGTATTGCCATGTCGAATTTCCATCCCTTATGGACCCCGCCTACAACACCTGAATTGGAGAAAGGCGAAAAGGCTCTCGATCTTTCCAAAAACATAAACAAGCCTGCTATAGAAGCCGGTTTCATTGATGCCATTGCAGCTTTTTATAACAACTGGAAGCAGGCAGACCATCGCACCCGTTGCTTACGTTTTGAACAGGCGATGGAATCACTTCATGAAAAATACCCGGAGAACAAAGAAGCCGCGATCTTCTATGCGCTTGCACTGGACGCTGCAGCAGATCCAACAGATAAAACATTTCAGAAGCAGAAAAAAGCTGGTGATATTCTGAATGCACTTTATCCTGGCCTGCCCGACCATCCAGGGATTGTCCATTACATCATTCACAGTTATGATTATTCCGAACTTGCATCACTGGCCCTTCCTGCAGCCAGAAAATATGCATCGGTGGCTCCTTCCTCAGCACATGCGCTTCATATGCCTTCACATATTTTTACAAGGCTTGGATTGTGGGAAGATTGCATCAATGCCAACCTGGCTTCAGTGGCTTCTGCCCAATGCTATGCACAGTCGGCCGGAATAAAAGGGCACTGGGATGAAGAGCTGCATGGACTGGATTACCTGGTATATGCTTATATGCAAGTTGGCAATAATGAAGAAGCTAAAAAATACCTCGATTATGTGATGAACATGAAGGAAGTCTCACCTTTCAATTTTAAGGTTGCCTATGCATTTGCTTCGATTCCCTCAAGATTTGTGCTGGAAAATAAAATGTGGAAAGAAGCTGCATCATTGATCCCCGCGTCAAAATTAAACGGAGCAAAACAATACTGGCCCGAAGCCATTATTCATTTTACAAAATTGCTGGGAGCATCGCATATCAACCAGCTTGATAATTCAAACAATGAATTAAAAGAACTCAATCGTCTTTACCAGTTGTTGTTGCAGGAGAAGGAAAACTATAAAGCAGGACAGGTAGCTATACAAATGAAATCAGGCGAAGCATGGATCAGGTTTGCGGAAGGGAAACAAAGCGAAGCCCTGCAATTGATGAAGGAAGCTGCTGATATGGAAGACAAAACAGAAAAACATCCGGTAACTCCTGGAGAAGTAGTTCCTGCCAGGGAATTATTGGGTGATATGCTGATGATAATGAAGAAATATGATCATGCTCTAGAAGCCTATGAGGCTGATTTGAAAAAACATACCAATCGGTTTAATGGAATTTATGGAGCAGCACAGGCTGCAGAAAAAGCGGGTAACCATGAAAAAGCAATTCTTTATTATGATTTACTGGTCTCCATAGCCAAAAATTCAAAAAGACCCGAACTGGCTTCTGCGAAAGAAGCGCTGTTGCGATTAAAATCTAAGGGATAAGTTTAGATTTGTAGGAGTGGTGAAACGGCAAAGGTGAAGCGGCAAGCGACAAACGTGAAAGGGCAATTGGGTTTACTTTACATACCGGATAACTTTTAAAATGGTGAACCAGAAACTCTCGTCCATGGACTATAGACCATGGTCCATAGACCATCTGCCATTTGCCATACGCCATATGCCTCACTATGAACCATGATCCTTACAGGATGACAAAAGCATCGTACAGAAACGATTCAACTCGTGAACTATGACCGTGAACTATGAACGATGCCATTTGCCATACGCCTCGCTATGAACCATGATCTATGAACTATGAACTATCTCAAAGACTTCATCACAAGCATCCATCCTCTTAAGGAAAATGAACTTTCCCATTTTATCGCCGCCTTTCAACCTTTTGGCTGTAAAAGGAAAACAGTTCTCACTGCCGCAGGTGAAACAGAACGCTATTTGTATTTTGTTCTCGATGGTGTGCAACGCAGCTATTACGTGGGAAAGGACCAGGAAGAAGCTACAATCGTTTTTACCTATGCGCACTCTTTCTCAGGGGTGGCAGATTCATTTCTTACACAAACACCATCGCTGTATTTCCTGGAAACACTGACCACCAGCAAATTTCTAAGAACCGGCTATAAGCAGGTGGAAGCACTGATGCAGGATTATCCCAATATTCAGGCTTTAATTCTAAAGGCGACTGCTTTTGCCTTAAAAGGTGTTTTGGAAAGACAGGTGGAACTGCAATGCTTTTCAGCCGAAGAAAAATTCCGTAAATTATTATCACGCAGCCCCCAGGTCCTAAATCTCATTCCTCACAAATATCTTGCTTCCTACCTGGGCATTGATGCCAGCACTTTCAGCAAACTTTTAGGCACGGTTCGCATTTAAATCTTGGTACAGGCAAAGATTTTGCAACTGGTGGTGAAATAGTTTTGCATAAAACAAGGAAAATGAAAAAGTTTAAAAGCGAAGACCTCATAAACCAGCTTCAATCTGATGTGCGACAGATCATTGCGGCAGCTGAACACCTGAAAACAGCAGATCCTGTAAAACTGGCCTATTGCACAAAGGAAGGGCAGTGGAGTGTAGCCCAGATCCTCGAGCACCTGAATGCCTATAACCGCTATTATATTCCCGCTATTGAAAAAGGCATGACCCTGGTTTCCAAAGAAATGAACGCCTGGTTTATTCCTGGTTTTTGGGGCAATTATTTCACCAAAATGATGATGCCTACCAATGTGTACGAGGTGAAAAATAAAATGAAGGCCATGAAATCCTATTCACCAGATAAAACGGTGAACGTGGAAGCAGTTTTTAATGAATTTATCCAGCACCAGCACAGACTATTGCAGTTGCTTGACCTGGCTAAAAAGAGAAACCTGAACACCATACGCGTACCTGTTTCCATCAGTAAGCTCATTCGTTTCAAGCTGGGAGATACATTCCGGTTTTTGATTGCCCACGAACAGCGTCACATGATCCAGGCAAGGAATACGATCAAATCTGTGGGTATTGCTACAGATAAATTTCCAGTAATCCTGGAGGCAGCTCGACTACAACCTGCCGTTTCCGCCGGTCGATCCTGATAATGGTTTCTTCGTGCAGGGGAATGTAGGCTTCTTTGCCATTGATATCAACGCGACAAAGAACCTGGTGAGGTTGTTCTATCACTTCCTCAATCCTGCCCAAAACTTTTTCATCTTCCACGATCTCATATCCAAGGAGGTTGATCGGAGAGGATTTTGATGAAAACTTTTTAAAATCCTCTTCGGTCACCCACACTTCTTTCTGCGCCAGCCTGTTTGCCTGCTCCTTTGTTTCTATGCCTTCGATCTTGAAGTAAGTTTCTTCATCATTCCTAATCCTCGTGGCTTCTACAAACCAGGGAATGAAACTAGTTTTCTTTTCTTCAATAAAAACTGCCTTTATACCTTTTAGTGAAGATTTCTTCCCAAGATTGTGCTTGAGTACCAACTCTCCCTTCAATCCAAATGTGGCCACAAATTTTCCGATCCTGAAGTATTCCATTGGTGCAAAGGTATGGTATGGTGAATGGTGAGTGGTGAGTGGTGAGTTTTGGTGAGTGGTGAATTTTGGTGAGAGGTGAGTGGTGAGTGGTGAGTATTCTTGTTGGTGCTATTCTTTTTTTATTTTATAATTTTTTGCAGCTAATCATTAATGTCTTGCATTATTAGTGCAAAACTTTCTTTCGGGTTCTGCTACTAACAAAAAAAAGAGTTCGGAGGGAACTCTTTTTAAAATTTTGTTTGGCCATTTTTACCTGGCTACGTTCACGGCTCTTTTTTCCCTGATCACAGTTACTTTGATCTGTCCTGGATAGGTCATTTCTGTCTGGATCTTTTGCGCGATCTCGAATGAAAGTTTTTCACTGTCACCATCAGAAACCTTATCTGCTTCAACTATCACACGTAACTCGCGACCAGCCTGGATGGCATAAGCCTTTTCAACACCATTATAAGTCTGCGCCAGGTTTTCCAATTCCTTGATTCTTTGCAGGTACTGCTGCATGATCTCCCTTCTGGCTCCAGGTCTTGCTCCGGAGATGGCATCACAGGCCTGAACAATTGGAGAGATCACGTATTGCATTTCCATTTCATCGTGGTGGGCGCCGATAGCATTCACCACTGCAGGAACTTCACCATATTTTTCAGCCAGCTTGGCACCCAAAAGGGCATGGCTCAATTCAGTTTCTTCATCAGGCACCTTACCAATGTCGTGCAGTAAGCCGGCACGTTTGGCTAGCTTGGGATTGAGACCCAGTTCGGCTGCCATCACCGCACATAAATTAGCTACCTCACGACTGTGCATCAGGAGATTTTGTCCATAAGAAGAACGGAAACGCATCTTACCTACAATACGCACCAGCTCCTTATGCAAACCATGAATACCCAGCTCGATCACTGTTCTTTCACCGATCTCCATCACCTGCTCTTCTAACTGGCGACGGGTTTTCTCCACCACTTCTTCGATACGTGCCGGGTGAATCCTTCCATCGGAAACCAGGCGTTGCAGGGAAAGACGGGCGATCTCTCTTCTTAATGGATCAAAGCAGGAAAGAATGATGGCTTCAGGAGTATCATCTACAATAAGATCAACACCTGTTGCGGCTTCAATTGCGCGGATATTTCTTCCTTCACGGCCAATGATCTGGCCTTTGATCTCGTCGCTCTCAAGGTTGAAAACCGTGATAGCATTCTCAATAGCCTGTTCGGCTGCGGTTCGCTGTATACTTTGAATAACAATCTTGCGTGCTTCCTTATTGGCTTTCTGCTTGGCTTCATCAATGATCTCCTGTTGCAGTCCGAGCGCCTGCGAATGTGCTTCCTGCTTCAATCCTTCCACCAGTTGTGCCTTGGCTTCTTCAGCTGTGAGGCCGGAGATCTTTTCAAGTCTGCGCATATGCTCTTCCTGGTGTTTTTCCAGTTCGGCCTGGCGCGTATTTACCACTTCAATCTGCCTGTTGAGATTTTGTTTGATGGCATCGTTTTCCTTTGACTGTCTTTCCAGTTGCTCAATCTTCTGGTTCAGCGCGGACTCTTTTTGTTTGATGCGGTTCTCAGAATCACTCACCCTGCGGTTTCTTTCCAGCACCTCTCTTTCATGCTCGGCCTTGAGTTGAACAAATCTTTCCTTGGCTTCAAGTTCTTTTTCCTTGCGTACGGTTTCTGCTCTTAACTGGGCCTCCTTGATCAGGCTTTGTGCCTGCATTTCAGCTTCTTCCAGTTTTTTACGTGTGTCTTTGGCAAAGACCAGTTTGCCCACTATAATGCCCACCACAAGGGCCACTACAGCAACTATTACTGTGAATATGTTGAGTTCCATTAATCGTATTTTTTAAAATTTCCAGGTTGATATAGATGCAATAACTTGTCATTCCGCTTTTTATGGCAGGATAGCGAAGATACAAAACGGGTGATATTTTGGTTAATACTCCTTTTCTTGTGATGAAGGGTAAGAATTTTATGATGATTTTCCCTCAACTTTAGTCTCAAATTCTCCTCGACATGAAAAAAATGCTCCTGTTGCTGTTGCTGCCCGTGACAGCCCTGGCCCAGAATGGAAAAGAATTCAAGATCAAAGGAAATCTGAATCTGAATCGCCAGGCGGACTGGGTTTACCTGCGGTATATGTCCGGCGATAAATCTGTCATTGACAGCGTTCAGCCCAAAAATGGAGAGTACAAGATCGAAGGACAGATCAGCGAGCCCGTACTGGCAACCCTGATGGTGAAATACCTTCCGCAGGAAGGAGAGGATAAACCCAAAAGAGAAACTTACCAGTTATTCATGGAGCCTGGCAAGATGGAGGTCATTTCAAAAGATTCACTGGAACAGACTGTGGTTAAGGGTTCTAAATCACACCAGGATTACCTGGAACTGAAATCATCTATCAGTACTTACGATATGGATTTGAACAAGCTTTTCCTGAACTATAATGCGGCCGCTAAAATGAATGATAAAGAAGCCATGGACCGCATCGAAAAGGAGATTGATGCCCTGGAGAGTGAAATGAAAGAAAAAGGCTATGCCCAGTTTGTAAAAACCCATGGCAGTTCTCCTGTAGCCCTGTATGCTTTAAAGCAATATGCAGGCTGGGATATGGATCCTGTAAAGGTTGAGCCCTTGTTTGTTGGACTTTCTGGAGAAGCGAAACAAATTCCTTCGGCTTCAGGTTTCAAAGATCAAATAGAGATTGCCAAGAAAACTGCAGTGGGCAGCTATGCCATGGACTTTACACAAAATGATACACTGGGAAATCCAGTTTCACTTTCTTCATTCAAAGGAAAATATGTGCTGGTTGATTTCTGGGCCAGCTGGTGTGGTCCCTGCCGCAGGGAAAATCCAAACGTGGTAAAGGCCTTTAATAATTATAAGGACAGGAATTTTACAGTATTGGGCGTTTCACTCGACAGGCCAGATGCAAAGGATAAATGGATGGCAGCCATTCATAAGGACAACCTGACCTGGACGCAGGTGAGCGATTTGAAATTCTGGGACAATGCAGTAGCCAAACAATATGGTATCAGGGCCATCCCTCAAAACCTGTTGATAGATCCTTCAGGTAAGATCGTTGCCAAAAACATCAGGGGAGAAGAGCTGGTTCAAAAACTGGAAGAGATCCTTCCAAAATGATGAAGGAAGATATTGACTTCATCTTTTCGATTTGATGGAGGTATACATCATTAGTCATTAGTTACCGGAGATGGATCTTAACTGGGTTTTGTTTTTTGGAAGTCGGCTTTAGTACTACTATTAGGCTTTTGTTGCGTCGCACACTTCAGCGCCTTGTTCTTTCTTTAACATGATTCATCAGCTCTCGATCTGATTTTTTTGGATCACAAAGGCCACCAGGAACCACTGAGAACACAAGGAATTGTAAACAGCGTCAGATAAAAAATGCGTTGTGTTCTTCGTGACTTCTTTGTGCGCTTTATGATCCGGCTCCCTTACAGGGTTTTAGGAGCACAAATTTCACTAAGAACCACAATGGACACAAAGTTCATCTATTCATTGATCTATTCTTTTTACTATTTCGTTTAAAGTTGAAAAGATTTACTCCAACGCGCCGTCGATCATTTTTTCAAGCGTCTGCAAGCGGCTGCTGACATTGTCAAGGTTCACCTGGTTGGAGATGGCTGCATTCTGCTCCGTTGCAAACCAGACCAGTACCATGGCGATATAGTCCTGCATATCCTTGCCGGCAAAATGTGTTTTAAATTCCATCAGTTTGTCGTTGATGGTCTTCACGGTTTTGCGAACCACTTCTTCATCCTTTGGATTGATGCGAACCCTGTAGGTGCGGTCGCCGATGAGAAGGTTGAGTGGGATTAAATCTGTCATGGTGAATGGTGAATGGTGAGTTGTCAGTATTTTTTGGTGAATAGTGAGTAGTGAGTTGTCAGTATTTTATGGTGAATAGTGAGTAGTGAGTGGTCAGTATTTTTATATTGTAGATTTCTTATTTGCGTTATTGGCGATGATCTTTTTGTTTGTGGTTTACAATTTTGAATTTTTATTATCAGATACTTCAGCCAGCTTTTCTCATGAACCAAATCCAATCGTCGACATCTATCTATAAAAACAGGATCCCTATGCAAAAACCTTAAACCTTAAACCAACCTAGCCATTCGCCATTTGCTATTTGCCATCTACTATGAACTATGAACTATGATCTATGAACTATGAACCATGAACTACGAACTCAAAAAAGCAATACACTTATCTACATCCCTCAAATAGCCATTGATCTTTTTTTCAAATTCTTTTTTATCCTTTTCATTCATTTCGCCAGCGCCAAGTTTCAAAATGCTGATCTGCTGTTCCAGTTCTTCCATGCGTTGCTGCACCTGTAATTCGCGTGACTTCGCTTCATCCAGTTCCTGCTTCAGTCTTTCATTTTCCTTCTGCACACGGTTATGCTGTCTCAGAAGGAGCTGAAGCTTTTCATTCAGTAAATTAAATTGGTGATCAACCGTCATATTATTTTCTGATTTCGGCCTGGAGTTCTTTCTCTAAGGTAGTCATGATTTTATTCATCCAGGCATCAATTTCCTTGTCGGTCAGAGTTTTTTCTTCGTCAAGAAAACTAAGATTGATAGCCATTGATTTCTTGCCGCTGCCCAGCTTTTCACTTTCAAATACATCAAAGAGTTTGATGTGTTTAAGATTTTTGAGCTGAAGTTTGGCCACCTGCTCCTGGATAGCTTCATACTTCATGGATTGAGGTACCACCATGGCCAGGTCCCTTTCTACAGAAGGATATTTTGCGATCTCCCTGAACTGTACCTGCTTTGCTGCATGATCCAAAATATGATCCCAGTAAAAATCAGCAAAGAATACAGGTTGTTTGATATCAAACCTGGAAGCCAGTGCAGGAGACAATCTACCCAACTGGAGTATTTTTTCACCATTGATCTTTGAAACCAGTGAAGGATTCAGTTCATTGGACTGGCTCATCTCGAAGCTTCCGTTAGCTACACCCATATTTGATAACAGGGCTTCTGCCACACCCTTGATATAATAAATGTCAGCAGCTTTTTCTTTTTCTTTCCAGCTTTGTTCCCTTTGCTGGCCCGTTACATAAAGACAAAGATGATTGGTCTCAGCATAATGTCCCGGACCCGAAGTGGAATAGGTCTTCCCAAATTCAAAGAACTTCAGGCTATTATTTTTCCGGTTGATATTGAAAGAGATCACTTCAAGTGCTGTATGGAGCATCGAAGGTCTCATGACATTCAGTTCATTGCTCAGGTTATTCAGCAACTTCACTGTAGTTTCCAGTTCCTGTTCGTTGAAATATGCAGAATTGGTAATGGAATTTGTGAGTATTTCTGTAAAGCCCAGACCCGTAAGAATATTCGATAATTTTTCTTTCAGCTGTTCTTTTTTGTAAAGAGTTTCCACCGATGGTGAAATGCTGATGGTGGTAGGAATATCAATATTATCCAGTCCGTCAATTCTCAGAATCTCTTCTACTATATCTGCAGGCAGTGAAATGTCTGGTTTGTGATAAGGCACTTCCAGTATGATGGCATCAACGCTTTCACGCACAATGCCAAAACCCAGGCTTTGAAGAATGGTTTTAACTGCATCTGGGTGATAGCTTTTTCCACTCAGCTTTTTGAGGTACTGGAATCTTATTGTGACTTCTTTCCTGGGTTCAGGAGAGGGATAGATATCCACTATATCAGAGGCAATAGAACCGCCAGCAATCTCTTTGATCAGCATGGCCGCTCTCTTAGCCACATTCACCGTGTTGGAAATGTCGATGCCTTTTTCAAATCTCGTAGCAGCATCTGTTCTCAATCCATGACGGAAAGAAGTTTTGCGAATGAAAACGGGATCGAACCAGGCGCTCTCCAAAAATATATTGGTTGTTTTCTCTGTCACTCCACTATGCAGTCCACCAAAAACACCAGCAATGCACATGGGTTCTTTGGCATCGCAGATCATCAGGTCAGCGGCATTTAATTTTCTTTCTTTTTCATCAAGCGTAGTGAAAGCAGTTCCTTCAGGCAAGGTCTTCACCACTACCTTATGATCCGTGATGGCATCGTAATCAAAAGCATGCAGAGGCTGTCCAGTTTCGTGCTGGATGAAGTTGGTAATGTCTACAATATTGTTGATGGGGCGGAGGCCAATGGATTTCAGTCGTTCCTGTAGCCATTTTGGTGATTCCTTCACCTGCACGTTGGCAATGCAAACACCAGAGTAACGCTTACAGGCCTCACGATTTTCCACTTCAACAGTAATCGGAAGTGTGGCCTTGTCCACCTTAAAATGATTTTGTGGCAATACAGGCTTGTATTCTTTACGCTCGTGGTGACTCAGGTAAGCGCAAACATCGCGGGCCACTCCCAAGTGGCTCATGGCATCCATGCGGTTGGGAGTAAGTCCTATTTCATAAATGATATCGCTGAATGGCTGGAAATAGTCTGCAGCATCGGTACCCACAATCGTATCGGAGGGCAATACCATAATGCCCGCGTGAGAATCACCCAGGCCTATTTCATCTTCGGCGCAGATCATACCATAGCTTTCCACACCCCTGATCTTGGCCACTCTCATGGTAAGAGGCTCACCGGATTTGGGGTAGATGGTGGTGCCCACTGTAGCTACAATCACTTTCTGTCCTGCCGCCACATTAGGAGCGCCACAAACCACCTGCAGGGGTTCGTCCTTGCCAATGGTGACACGGGTAAGTTTTAATTTATCAGCATTAGGATGTTGTGTGGCTTCCAGAACCTCGCCAATCACCAGGCCTTTGAGGCCACCCTTGACTTCTTCAAAATTCTCCATTTTCTCTACTTCAAGACCTATGGAAGTCAGGATCCTTGAAAGTCTTTCAGGTTCCAGGGTTAGGGGCAGGTATTGGCTCAGCCATTTATAAGAGATCGTCATTTGCGATTGTTTGTAAATCGGCAAAGATAAGAGAGGATGAGACGGATGAGACAGATTATAAGGATTTTATAAGAAGAGCTGGCAGTCTATCCAGCAATTGGAAGGGCAGGTGAATTTCCCATGATATCTCTTCTGGTTCGTCCTCCTGAACGTTCGTTATTTCTGATGTAACTCTATATATGCCTTAGCTTGTTCTCCTTCGCCCCTCGATATCCTTCGCTCCGCGATATTTTTTGTCCTCCTGAGCTCCGCGAAGGACGGCAAAGCTTTTGCATCATTCCCCAAAAGACGATCTCATGAAACAGTATTCAATCTTATGGCTTGGTTTGTTAGCAACGGCAATGACCCTCAGCTCATGCGAGGTAGTAGGAGGCATTTTTAAGGCAGGGTTCTGGTCGGCCATTATACTTATTGTAGTAGTAGTGGCTCTGATCCTCTGGCTTGTTGGCCGTGGAAGAAGGTAATTCATTAGTTTAAAGTTTAAAAGTTTAAGGTTTAAGGGTTCTTCAAACTTGAGATTGCTTTTTAAACCCGGAAAAGTTATGTAATGGCATACCTAACCTTGAATCCGTAAAAGGGTAAGAGTAGGGTTAAGAATTTGCGTTTCCGTTAATGCATAATGTGTAATCGTCACTACTTCATCTGACAGTTAAAGGATTTTCTTTATTTAGTTTTATAGGGTTAGGATATTACTGTCTGATTCTAAAGTTAAGCGATCCAACATTTTTTCTTCAGCCAGGTATTTG
>JAEWKK010000038.1 GCA_023386045.1 Bacteroidota bacterium | reverse complement strand
ACTAAAATAACGATGGACTCTTGTACTTTTTGCGTTTAACTGTTCTGGTTTAGCCATATGCTTCGTTTTTTGAGTTGATTTAATTAGCTCAAAAACGGTCAACATATTTCAGGCAACTACAGTTCATGGTTCATAGTTCATGGCAGATGGCGTAGGGCATATTGTATTGCCGATTCGCGTTTGAAAATTGGCCTGTGGTCCCTGGCTGTTCGCCCATTGAAAAGAAACTTCGCAATACAGAATCTTAAACTTTAGACTTTAAACTTTAAACACCAACTTGAGAACTCGTAAACTCTATGATAACGGTTCCGGACCCGGAGCAGTGCCCGCCGGCTTTGACCTGTCATCAGGGAGTGGAATAAATTCTTTATTGTCATTGGGAGGAAGAATGATCCTGCCCTGTTTCCAATCTTCTTTAGCCTGCTCAATGCGTTCTCTCCTTGAAGAAACAAAATTCCACCATATAAAACGTTCCCCCAAAGGCTCTCCACCCAAAAACATCAACACAGAATTTTCTTTCGCAAGAATTGTAGGATCAGCTTCTTTCCGGAAAACAACCATTTGGCCAGAATGATAGCTAACTCCTGAAATTTCTATACTTCCATTTACTATATAGATTCCTCTTTCGGAATGTTCTTTAGGCATACCAAATTTGGCTCCCTGGTCCAATACCACGTGCAAATAAAATAAGGGAGAATTTGTCTTAACCTGGTTATTCAATCCATATGCATGACCTGCTATCAAGCGCATCCAGACACCCTTGTCATGATACACTGGTAATTGATCGCGGGTATAATTGGTAAAATCAGGCGCAGCTTCTTCATCTTTTTCAGGTAGGGCTACCCATGTTTGTATCATTTCCAAACCTCCTGTCAGAGCCGAAGGCTCTTCAAATCTTTCAGAATGGGCAATGCCTCTTCCTGCGGTCATCCAGTTCACTTCTCCCGGCTTTATGATCTGCTTCACACCCAGGCTATCCCTGTGGGTCACCTGTCCTCCAAATAAATAGCTTACCGTAGACAGCCCGATGTGCGGGTGCGGCAATACATCCAGTGAGTTGCCTTCCGGCTGGGTATCCACAACGGGTCCCGCATGATCCATAAATATAAACGGCCCTACCATTCTTCTTAACCGGAAAGGAAGGATGCGTTTTACTTTCATGGCCTTGCTAATGGCCGCAGCCCTTGCCTCTATTACAAGCTCTATCATAAAATCAATTTTAATAACCTTTTACCCTTCCTAAATATCCGATAATTATTATTCATCTTTTCTAAGGCCGCTCTCACATTATGCAGCCATATCACAAAGGTCACAATACGATCTTGTTGCCATTGCTCTTTCTACTTCATCATTCCTTGTTCATCTGTTCGATATTCAATATTCTCGCGGCACCGCAAAATATCCTACCTTTAGAATGCTTACTATCCCGCCGTTTTCGTCACTCAAAAACCAACGTTATGCTCGACGAAATCAAGGTATCAAAAACATCAACCCACCCCAATATTTATTCCGCGCATCCTACGGTTATTGAAGCATTGCCATTCCTGCAAAGCCGTATTTCTTTCAGACCTTTTATCAATTACCTGAAACAAAAACTCAACTCAGTTTCTGATACCAAAGAACTGCTCTACCATTACCTGATCAAAAAATTCGAAGCTCATCCCGAATTGCTACAACCCATACAGCAGGAAGAAATGCTGGGTAAACATGAAGAACTGATGGACCTTCTTACCACTTCTCTGTTTCCGGTGATCTGTAACGACCAGGGCAGCTTTGCACTGGCAACACCTTACCAGTTCAAGGTATTTTATTCCTCAGAACCCTTTAAAAATCTCTTTTTCGACAGCAGGTCTCAATACCTGTACTTACCCCAGGGAATGGATACTGAAGAATTGAAAACCATACAATGTGCTGCCATCTATGACCAGGTGCTGGAAAGATTTTATAATATGCAGCTTAACGAGGACCGTCACCTGATTTATCCCATAGAAGATGAAGAAGGGATGACGCGCTATTATCGTATCCGATACGACAGCCGCTTCACAGAGATTCAATTAAAGGGCAAGCTCCCTCCCATCCAGGATTGCGCTGTGTGCATGAATACTTTCCGCATTCTTGATCTGGAAAAACAGCTTGCTACCATGCCTCTCCATCTTTTTGCTGTGGAAGGTTTTTCGCTTTGGGTTGCCGAAGATGTTACTACTTCTGAATCACTGGAGATTATCAAAAAGATCCTGCTCAGGGAAGACTGTAATAAAGACATCATTGAAGAACTGAAGACAGCTGTTAAAGCCCTTATAGGATTAAATGAAATTGAAGTGGGACTCATGCCATTTGTATCCATCAATGGCCAGGTTGTACTTGATGAAGTGACAGGCAAACACAGTCTGGTTTGCAGGCAGTGGCTGGATGGCAGCATCGAGAACCTTCAACAGTTTCGTTCCTTTGTTGATTTCTTAAGATCACAGCCTGAACCAACACCTGTGAGTCATGTTACCGAAGAAATGTTGTAGATGGCCCCATTTCTTCGCGTGCTTTATGAAAAAGGTAGCAGGAGTTTTATCTGTTATCCCATGCAAAACAGTGATGGTCTGATCGGTTTTTTGGAAATCAGTTCGCCAGTACAAAACAAGCTGACACAGGAAACCATACGATTGCTGGAACCGGCCATACCGCTTCTCACACTGGCAATATTAAAATGCCGTGACAATTTTGAAAACCGGATTGAAAAATTAATAAGGGAAAAGTTTACAGCACTACAGCAATCCGTTGAGTGGAAATTTGCCGAAGTTGCCTGGGAGCATTTACGTGTCAGGGATAGTTCCATGCCCGACAGAACAGTGATGTTTGAAGAAGTATTTCCACTTTACGGAGCGATCGACATCCGCAATTCTTCACTTGAACGTTCCAATGCCATACAAAAAGATCTCAAGGAACATCTTTCCATGATTGCAGGCATATTGCAGGAGCTCCAGTCACTGGTGCAACTTCCTTTGCTGGAAGGACTGGAATTCCGCAATCAAAATATCCGGCAGTCGCTGGAAGATAATATGACCGCGGAAGAAGAGATCAGCATTAATGATTTTATCAGTAATGAAGTGATGCCCCTGCTGTTGAATCTTCAGAAAACAAATCCTGCGGCAAAGGAGATCATTGAAAGATATTTTAAACTGCTACAGGAAAAAGAAAACCCATTGAACCGGTATCGATGTGAATATGAAGCCTCGGTTGCAACCATCAATGAAACCATACTTTCTTACCTTGAAAAACAGGAAGAGCTCATTCAACAATCATATCCACATTATTTTGAAAAGTTCCGCTCGGACGGCATTGAATACAACATCTATATAGGACAGTCAATTGCACCCGCTCTGCCCTTTGATCTTTTTTATTTGAAGAATATCCGCTTATGGCAATTGAAGTCGATGGCCGGTGTAGCGCGACTGACAAACGAGCTTCTGCCCCAGCTCAAATTACCCTTACAAACAACACAGCTTATTTTGGTGCACAGTCAGCCCATCGCCATAAGTTTCAGAAGGGATGAACGCAAATTTGATGTGGAAGGTTCTTACAATATCCGTTATGAGATTATGAAGAAAAGGCTGGACAAGGTTCATATAAAAGAAAGCGGTGAAAGGCTCACACAACCAGGAAAGATCGCTATAGTTTATTCCAATCAAAAAGAGGTGAATGAATATGAAGAATTCATTCTCTTTCTTCAAAAGAAAAATATCCTTCTTGAGGGTATTGAAATGTTAGAGCTGGAAGAATTGCAGGGCATCAAGGGACTAAAGGCTATGCGGGTGGAGATAAATCTGGGATAGATGAGAGTGCATGGTTCATGGTTCATAGTTCATAGTATATGCATATGGCAGATGGCGTATGGGAGAAAGCAAATGGTTTATAACTGGATCCTACTTTATTGAGAAAGCTATTGGATCACAAACGAACAAATGGATGAAATTGTGAGCTCGTGAACTTGTGGCTATTGCGTTGTGCCTTTGGTGCCTTCTCCGTGCACTTTGTGTTCCGGGTATTCATCTTCGCTCTCACTTTTTTTCTCGCTCTAACAACAAAGAACACAGTATCCTTACAGGATGACAATCCCACAGAATACTCACCACTCACGACTCACCAAAAACTCACCACTCACCACTCACGACTCACCAAAATTCACCACTCACTATACCTCACTCATTTCTTCGCAATGCGATACAACCTTCCCTCATCTGTTACCGCATACAATGCACCATCTTTCCCCTGGGCTACGTCGCGGAATCTTTGTCCCTCACTTGCAAGCAGTCTTTCTTCACCCTTTACCTTATTGTTTTCAATGACCAACCTGGCAATGTGATTGGAATTGAGGCCTGCAATAAATAAATTGTTCTTCCATTCGGGCATATCATTTCCTGAATAGAAGGTCATCCCACTTGGAGAAATCACAGGATCCCAGTAATAGACAGGTTGTTCCATTCCATTTTGCTGGGTGATGCCCGAACCAATAGTCTGGCCACTATATTCAATTCCATACGTGATCGTTGGCCAACCATAATTTTTTCCAGCTTTGATGATGTTCAATTCATCTCCACCACGTGGACCAAATTCATTTTCCCAGAGCTCACCGGTAACCGGACTGAAAGCAAGTCCCTGCACATTCCTGTGACCATAACTATATAACTCGGGTCTTGCATCAGTACGTCCAATGAATGGATTTCCTGGCGCTGGAGCACCGTCTTTTGTAATGCGGATCACCTTCCCCAGGTTGGATTGCAGGTCCTGCGCCTGTGGTCTGGTGACCAGGTCGGAGCGCTCACCTGTACTGAAAATTAAATTACCTGTATTATCAACCAGTATGCGTGAACCATAATGCAATGTTCCATTATATGCAGGCGTTGCCCTGTAGATCACCGAAACATTTTCCATTGCTTTTTCATCTGCAGATAATTTTCCTTTGGCAACTGCTGTAAGATTACCATCTGGAGTTTGTTCAGAAAATGTCCAGTACACCATCCTGTTATTTTCAAAATCAGGATCCAGTGCAATGCCCAGCAAACCTCCCTGTCCCGAGGCATTGACTGCAGGAATGCCTGTTATGGCATTCCCAATACTTCCCGTTGTTGTAACGATCCTCATGCTTCCTGTTTTTTCATTGATCAGCAAACGACCGTCAGGAAGAACTGCAATGCCCCAGGGCTTTTGCAGGCCGCCGGTCAACTGTTTTCCTTCGTAAGTAGTTTTTGTTTTTACACCTGCAATCCGGGTTTGTCCTGTAAAGGCAGGCTTGTAACTGGTATTGGGCGATTTGGTTTCAACCGGAGGAAGTAAGGAATCATTCCCTGTTCCACTGCCATTGGGAGTATTGGTACTACAGGAACCAAGAAGAAAAATGCTTGCTGCAATAAGGACAACCTGATACATAGCTGGGTAAATTTTAACTGCAATAAAGTTAGGGCAAGGAAGGCTCATAGCATGCGATCACGACAGTTGGGGAACTGGAAACAATTACCAGTATATTTAAAGATGAAAAAAGCAATACTCGTTGCCTTAATACTGTTCTGCTCCACTGTTTTGATGGCTCAAAAGAAGGACCGTTCGGTGGAAGCTGCAATTATTGGATTTTTTAATGGTCTTTCGCTGCGTAATGCCGATAGCTTAAAATATTACACTACTGAGGACTTCCAACTACTGGAAGATGGAGAAGTCTGGAACATGGATACGCTTGTCAATAAAATGTCGTCACGTAAAAGTTCTGATATCATACGCATCAACCATTTTGATTTTATCACCACCCGTTTCCAGGGCAAAATGGCCTGGGTCAGTTATCGTAATACTGCAGAATTCAGAAAGGGTGAAAAAAAGCAACTGGTAAAATGGATGGAAAGCGCTGTACTCATTAAAACTGCAGGTCGCTGGAAAGTCCAGATGCTGCATTCTACACCGCTGCATGATTGATTGCCAAATTATTAGCACCACTAAGAATACACCAGGAACCACGAGGTACACAAATAGAAAAAGTGGAATAAACTTCAATATCCATTTACTACCCTTTTTATCCCATTTTTCATAAGCATTGTATTAAAATTGAGAATTAATCCAAACCTGCAATTCAAAAACCTTAAATAAGTCAACATCTGCGCAACATCTATATCACATATTGCAGCGATGGATTTTACTTCGATCACCACATTCTTTACAAAAATATCTACGCGATAACCACACTCCATTTTTACATCATCAAAAAAAACCGGCACAGGTTTTTCCACCTGAACATAAAGTCCATGCTTCTGTAGTCTAAAAGCAAGACAAGTTTTATAAACACTTTCAAGTAAACCGGGACCTATTTTTTTATGAATGTTCACAGATTCATTCACTACTATTCTCATTATTTCCTCTTCAGACATGAACGAAAACTAAACCACAAATCCAACATTAGAATGAGAAAAAAACCAGTTGGAATGTGCTTTTCTCCTATAAAAATGTCCAATGAAATTATCCATTAAGCTTTTTACTTTATCCAATACAAACAATTTAAGACTACAAATCGCACAAGAAAATTCATAATGGCTTAGTGGTTCTCTGTGTTTCCTGGTGAACTTAGTGGTGCTATATTTTTAATTGGAGAAAAACAGTTATAATCCATTTACTACGTTTTGAAAAATCTTTTCTAACATCGCACCATGATTCCAGTTGATCTCAGCTTAGAAACCTCCCAGGTTATCCTGCGCCCCATATCGCAAAACGATTTTCCAGTCTTTCAGCAACTGGCCCAGGATGAAGGCATGTGGGAATATTTCAGTCTTAACCTTGCTGATGAAGTGCAACTCAAACAATGGATGGACCAGGCATTCAAAGATATCGAAGCCAATACCCGCAGGGCCTTCACCATCATTGAAAAATCGGGCGGCAATATTGCAGGCAGCATGAGCATGGGAAATATTTCCCTGTACGATCAAAGACTGGAGATTGGATGGTCCTGGCTGGGAAAAGCATTCCGCGGCACAAAGATCAACCTGCATTCTAAATATGCCATGATGAATTATACTTTCGAACAACTGAATTTTGAAAGAGTGGAATTCAAAACAGATGTTTTAAATGAAAGAGCAAGGCGGGGATTGCAGAAGATCGGTGGTAAGGAAGAAGGCATCTTACGCAGTCATATGAAGATGTGGAACAACCGCCGAAGAGATTCTGTTTATTTTAGCGTGTTGAAACAAGAATGGCCATTATTGAAAGAAACGATATTTAAAGAGATCAGATGAAGTTCATCAAAGAAATCCTCGGAAGAATTTTTGCTCTCTGGGCAGCCGTCGTATTTATAGGTTCATTGCTGATTGTATGGATTCCCATCTGGCTTACAGGTTTCTGGCCCGAACCCAAAAGAACCATTATGGTCTTTAAGATCTTCCGGGTTTGGATGACCTTCTTCTTTGTATTTTCAGGTGTGCGGAGAAAGATCACAGGAAGACAGCATTTTAAAAAAGGAAGGAACTACGTAGTGGTTTGCAATCACAATTCATTCATGGACATCCCGCTCTCCAGTCCTGGTATTCCCGGTACTAATAAAACCATTGCCAAATCAGAAATGGCAAAAATCCCTGTCTTTGGTATGATCTATAAAAGAGGCAGTGTTCTCGTTAATCGCAAAAGCGAAGAAAGCAGGCGCACCAGCTATGCTCGCATGAAAGAAGTGTTGAACCAGGGTTTGCACATGTGCATCTACCCTGAAGGCACAAGAAATAAAACAGGACAACCTTTACAAAAATTTCATGATGGTGCTTTCAGACTGGCAACAGAAACAAATAAAGAGATCATTCCTGCAGTGATCTTTAACACCAGTAAGGTTTTACCTCTTCATAAAACATTTTACTTCTGGCCACGGCAGGTGGAAATGCATTTCCTTGCCCCGGTTCCAGTGGAAGGAAAATCTACACAGCAACTAAAGGATGAAGTTTTTGAAATCATGAAAGACTATATCCTCCGGCATCAGTAATTATAGAAATAGCGTGTGCGGTTTACTCTCAGGTCCTGCAGCAATGCCGACTTGGGACTGATGGAGATATTAAAGTATTTATAGCTTCCGATTGGTGTTACATTGACGGACATCTGCCAGCAGTGCATGTCACGGGAAATTGACATGGTGAACATGGTCAGCTGCTTTGTATCGAAGTCATAAAAGCCACTGGTGGTGAAATTCCATTTGGGCGTGAGACTGAAACTATTATTGAATTGTACGTTGGAGCTTACCGTAGTATAGAAAGATCTGTCAGGCCTCTGTGCTTCGCTGAAGTTCAATGAATAGGAAAGACTCAATGACCATGGCACATTGAAATCAACAAACTCTCCCGGGTTACGACGCATATAATCCTGCAACCTTTCCTTATCTGCCAGAAGATTGGGATCATTCATGTTCTTGGTGGGAATATTTTCTGGTGCTTTGTTGGGGTCCCTTGGTTTACTCTGGAAAGAAGTAGACATGGAGATGCTTCCTGAATTGATCTTACCCAAACGGAAACCATTGCCCTGCCAGATAAATTTATCAATATCCCTTCCAAAGGAATCACGCTGGTAAGGATTATAAATCCCATTGGCAGTAATGCTTATTTTTTCAAAAAGCGTGGTCCTGAAGTAAAGGTTAAAATGCTCCAGTTTCAGTGAATCCTTTAAAAAATTATAGGCACTGCTGAAACCAAAACCATCTATCAGCCGGATCTTTTTTGTCCCATTGGCTGAATCCTTTTTGTTCCTCGTCTTCATCTCCAGGTTATTGTCCACACCAAAGGTCAATCCACCAAACTTTCCATAACCATATTGTCCATATACATTATTACTGCTGAATTGACCAATTGGTAAAGCATTAGGATTACCAGGGCTGGTTTGAATGACATCATAATATTTCTTGGAAAGATTGGGGCGATAATTCACATTGATGTTTGGTCGCACTACATGCCTGATGGCCATGATCTTCCCTCTACGGAACTGGAAGGTTCCAAACAAAGCGGTATTCATGCCAATACCAAAACTCATCTGCCTATCGATGAACAATCCTTTTTTGTTGTAGGTCGTATCAATTTTTTGAAGGCTGCTGTTCCAGGTTCTTCCAGTTCTCCTGGTCAGCCAGGTTTCTTCATAAGAAATAAATGGTGAAACCAGCAGAGGACCAAGCGCCGGCAGGGAAATATTAATAGGAAAACGATGTTGCGCACCCCACTGCAGCGTGTCCAGTATTTTGTTCATCAGGTTGGGTACCGTATCATAAAAAGAAACCTGGTTGCGTGCAACACCGGAATAACCGATACCGATCTTTTCATACCACTTGGGCTGTCCACCCGCTACCTTACTTTGGAATGGATACAGGGTGTTCACAGTAAAGCCTACATCTGGTAGCATGATGTTCACCAGCCTTGTTGCATTGTTCTGGTTGTGGTTGGCACTCATGGTGAGATTGAAA
This sequence comes from Bacteroidota bacterium, assembly GCA_023386045.1. Lineage (GTDB taxonomy): Bacteria > Bacteroidota > Bacteroidia > Chitinophagales > Chitinophagaceae > Flavisolibacter. The sequence goes on along the minus strand of JAEWKK010000038.1, from coordinate 15,330 downwards.
GGCTTGTCCTTCCAGGTCTTGGAATATGCAATGGAGGAATTCAGCTGGTTATTAAAATTCTGGTAAGGATTGTTAGGGATGTACTGGTTGTATCTTGTTGATCCGGCATTCACGTTGGCGGAAAAATTTGTTCCCGGCCTTGCACGCTGGTCAACCGAATGTGACCATGCAATATTGAAAGTCTTAACCAGCCGGTAATCGGGATCGCCCTTAAAATTGAATTTATTGTGCTGGAAACTTACATTAAAGGAACCCTGGTAACGGTAACGCTTACGGTAAGTAGGTGCAAGGCTGGCGCTCCATCCACCATAGGAATAAATATTGGTGCGAAGTGTTACATCAAGATATTCGTTCAGCACATGATAATATCCCAGGCCTTCAAGACCCAGGCCAAAATCCTGGTTCACGGTAAATTGGGGTGGCAGCAGTCCTGAATGCCTGCCACGATTCAGTGGAAACATGCCAAAAGGCAGGTATACGGGAATAGGTACTCCTTCAAACTCTGGATGTATGGGTCCTGTTACAGCAATCTTATTGGTAACAAACTTTCCTTTGTTGGCAATGAACCCAAAATGCGGTTCGTCAAGATCGCAGGTGGTCATCGTCATCTTTTTGATGAAGGCTACGCTATCACTTACTTTTTTGATGATGCTGCCATGCACAAACATCCCATCCCCCTGCTGGGTATAGGTGTTAGTGGTGATACCTCTCTTTGTTTTAAAATTAAACCGGATGGTATCGCTTTGAAAGCCCTGCGTTCCCTGTTGAAACTGTGCCCTGGCAATGGTATTACCCAGGCTGTCGGTGCTTTGAATAGCTGTTAGAATATTGCTTGCCTGGTCAAACTCCACACGGGGAGCGGTCAGCGTTACATCTTTATATGTTGTTTTTGTTTTGCCATAGAGCAGGAATTTCTTTTCCCTGATGAGCAGAACGCCACTATCAGCAGCTTCATATACCACAGGTGCATCCAGTGTGTCTTTGGAAAATCGAAGAGGGAATGTATCCACTCTTTGCTGAGGCATAGTATCACGGTTAATCATACCAGAATCACGCAACAGAAGTGAATCATTTTTTTTACCTGGTATTGTATCAGATGTTAAAGTGCTGTAAATTTCTGATCGCTTTGTAATCTGTGCTTCACAACTGTTCGTTATTACAATGCAAAAAGCTATTGTAACAAATGTGAAACAGATTCTTTTTAAGCTAATTTTGTAGAGATCAGTCATAAGCCGCTGAACAAATGTAATTGTTCCGCCTTTACGTAATGTGTGAAGGAATTACTAAACCGTCAAATAAAATCTGGTATGCTAAAAAAAACATTTCTGGTACTCTTCTTCATTCCAACAACTGCCCTCCTTTTTTCATTCAGCAGACAGAACAAGCAGCAGGTTTTAAGAACCATCATCATTGATGCAGGTCATGGCATCATGGCGAATGGTGGTCACAACGGAGCCAAGGGATCTTATTCTTATGAAGATGAAATCTGCCTGGCCGTTTCCAAAAAACTGGTAACCCTGCTCAATCAGGAGTTTCCTGATGTCAAGATCATTGAAACCAGACCTGAAAAGAATATTGTTCCTCTTCACGAGCGGGCCGACATTGCCAACCAGAATAAAGGAGACCTTTTTATTTCCATCCACGTAAATGCCATGCCTCCCATTCAAAAGAAGGAGTTAGTGGGTTATAAAACTGAATATTATTATGTAGGCAAGGGCAAAGCCAGGAAAAAGAAATCAAGGAAGGTAGCCCAGTACAGGTATTACGAAGTTCCCAATACCAATGCCAAGGGAACCCAAACCTACATCTGGGGAGCGCACAAGGCTGACGACAAGGAAATTGCAGTTCGTGAGAACGCACCCATGTTGGGAGAAGATAATTATAAAGAAAAATATGGTGACATAGACGTGAACTCACCAGAGTTCATTGCCCTTTCCCTGGTAAAAACACAACAATTCAGCCGCAGAAGCTCTACCCTCGCCAATATGGTGGAAGAGGAATTCTCAAAGGCTGGCAGGATCAGTGGTGGTCCCAAGCAAAGACAGGTGGGCATTTGGGTACTTCAGGCTACGGCCATGCCCAGCGTACTGGTAGAAACCGGCTTTATCACCAATCCACAGGAAGAAGCATATCTCAATAGCGAAAATGGACAGCAGGAAATAGCCCAGTGCATTTCCAGTGCTCTTAAAACCTATAAGTCCTGGCTGGAGAAAAAACAATTGCCATCCGACAATTCAAAATCACAGACGCAGAATAAAAACACGGGCAGCACACATAGCTTCCTTGAAGCCATAGAACACAAGGAAAAGCAGTTGCAGACCAGGTAAATTCCCCTTATTTCGCTGGTACGATTTTTTAAACTTAAACCGTTGCACCAAATGCAGCGGTTTATTGTGTCCAGAATTTATTGCTTATTTTGGGCTCCAATCAGCAACGAAAACAAGAGAAATGAAATTAAGTAATGAAACCAAGGTTGGATTATTGGCGATTGCGGCGATAGTTGTTCTGGTTCTGGGGTTCAATTTTTTAAAAGGCGCCAGCGTTTTTTCAAAGCCTCCCATTCTTTACGCAAAGTTTGCAGATATTGGCTCGCTTGAAAAATCAAATCCCGTTAAAATAAATGGTCTTGCGGTTGGAACTGTATTTAATGTAAAACAGGCAGATAAAGAAGTTGACAGCATCATCATAGAAATCCACCTGAGCCGCGATATCAGCATTCCCAAGGGTTCTGTGGCCTTTATAGATGGTTCAGTTCTTGGATCTGCATTTATTAATATTGACAAGCCAAAGCAAAACATCACCGCTTATCATGAATCGGGCGATACACTTTCCACCAGGCTAGAACCTTCGTTGCTGGGAAATATCCAGTCGCAACTGGCACCTACGCTAACAAGGGTGAATGAGACCCTGGATTCCATGAAGATCGCCATTGGTCATATTGCTTCCATCTTTGATCCCAATACCAAGAATAATTTGCAGAACATGGTGGCCAACCTCGCCGTGTCTTCTGCTCATTTACAACAATTGCTCAATGCTCAAAGCGGGATGCTGGCCCAGTCTCTCGGCAATTTGAATTCTGTTACTGGAAATCTTGCTCGCAATAACGATGCTATTTCAAGCTCCATCAGGAATGTGGAAGTTACTACAGCCAAACTTGCCAATGCAAATATTGAAGGAATGATTGCAGCACTTCAGGGTACTATTGCGGAAATGAAAAACACCATCGGTAACCTCAATTCTAAAAACGGTTCTCTTGGCATGCTGATGAATGACCGTGAATTGTATGACAAACTGAGTATAGTAGCAGATCGTTTGCATAGCACATCATTAAGTGCAGAGATTTTGTTAGATGACCTTCGTCTCCATCCAAAACGTTACGTTAATCTTTCCGTTTTTGGAGGCAAGAACAAAGGTGAGCCGCTAACTTCGCCCGCGGCCAAAGACACTGTTCCGCAATAGCAAATGAAACAAAAGCTCCTCTTTTTTTTTCTCTTTCTACTGGCTTTTTCCAGCCTGGCTTTTGCGCAACAACCCGCGGATACCACGCAACCTGTTGATATTATTTTCTCAAAAAATCTTTATTGGAAAAAAATCAATGAAACCACGGAGCTGCAGATACTTTCCGGCAATGTTCAATTAAAACAGGGGCCCACAACTTTCTTCTGCGACAGCTGTGTTCTTAATAATACAGGCAGATTCTTTGAAGCTTTTGGTAATGTACGTATTATCGACAATGATACATCCCGGGCTTCGTCCAACCATTTACGTTACCAGATCGATACAAAAATTGCTTACCTCAATGGTAATGTAAAACTTACTGATGGCCACGCCACGCTTAACTCTAACAGCCTTGAATATGATGTGGCCAATAAAATTGGTACTTATAGAAATGGTGGTCGCGTTGTCAATAAAAAATCTGTGCTGACCAGCAGGGAAGGCATTTATTATACCGACCTGCGAGATATTTATTTTAAAGGGAACGTGGAATTAAAAGATCCCGCCTATTATCTTAAAACCGATTCTTTATTATATAATACAGAATCACAGATAGCCAGGTTTATTGCTGAAACCTATATAAGAGACAGTAGTAAAAGAGTGATCCGTACCAGGGAAGGTTTTTTTGATGTGGCCAACAGCCGCGCAGAATTTTTCTCCAGGACCTTTATTGAAGATGGAGCCATGACGGCTTCGGCAGATAATATGGCAAGCGATGATCAACGCGGGATCATCCAGCTGGAAGGGAATGCTGTGGTGAGAGATACGGCCAAAGGAACAGTGATCATTGCCAACAAGATCTTTGTTGACCGTAAGACAGATGCCATGCTGGCGACGCAAAAACCATTGATGATCATCAAACAGAACGAAGACTCTATATACGTAACTGCTGACACGTTGTTCTCTGCCAGGCTTACAGAATTGTATAAATATGATTCTGTGATGCTCAGTAAATTAAAGCTTACAGAAAAAGACAGCGCCAACAGGTATTTCGAAGCATTCAGGCATGTAAGAGTCTTTTCCGATTCAGTTCAATCAGTGAGTGATAGTTTGTTTTATTCTTTCCAGGATTCCACTTTTCGACTATTCGATAACCCGGTTGTCTGGAGCCGCAAAAGCCAGATCACAGGTGATACCATTTATCTCTATACAAAAAATAAAAAAGCTGACCGTGTAAAAGTGTATGAAAACAGTTTTATGATCAGTGAGATTGAACCAGGTGTATACAACCAGGTAAAATCTTCAAGGATGGATGGATTTTTTAAAGAAGGTACCATTGATTCCGTTCGTGCCAAGGGACTGGCCGAATCTGTATATTTTCTGCAGGATGAGGACAGTGCCTATACCAGTGTGAACCAGACAACCAGTGATGCCATTGATGTATATTTTCAGAAAGGCGAGATCTATAAAGTAGTTTTCAGAAGCGATCTGAAAGGAACGCTTTACCCTGTTTCACAAAAAAGACCGGAAGAAGTTCGCCTGATTGATTTCCAATGGCTGGATTCACGGAGGCCCAAGACCAAATACGAACTTTACGAATGATGAAGCAGTCCTTCCTGTAATATATATACCAGAGCCCCGGCAAAATATCCAATCAGCGCCAGCCAGCTCACTCTTTTTAAATACCACATAAAGTCTATCTTTTCTATACCCATTGCTGCAACGCCTGCAGCAGATCCGATGATCAGCGCACTGCCTCCCGTTCCTGTTGTATAGGCAAGAAATTCCCAGAAATAATGATCGGTGGGAAACTGTTCCAGTGAATACATTCCCATAGAAGCTGCAACCAGAGGGACGTTGTCAACTATTGCTGATAATAACCCTATGGACATGACCACCAGGTTGAGATTACTCATCGTGCGTTCCATGGTTTGCGCCAGTAAAACCAGTTGTCCTGTAGATTCCAGGGCAGCAATGGCGAGTAGGATACCCAGGAAAAAAAGTATGCTTGGCGTATCAATCTTTCTCAATGCATAACCAACGGTATACATTTTCCTATCCTGTTCATCCTTATCACTATGAAGTATCTCCACAATGATCCAAAGCACACCCAGGCCAAGCAGCATGCCCATAAAGGGAGGCAAATGAGTAAGCGTTTTAAAAACAGGTACAAAAAGCAAAATGCCAATACCTGAAAAGAATACAATATTTCTATGCAGTTCATTGGGAGCTTCTGCATTTGGATCCTCTTCTTCAGTTGCAGGAATCGTTACCTCTCCTTTCAATGTAAAATTCAGCACTATTAAAGGTACCAATAGGCAGACAAGACTGGGAAGGATCAGTTTCACTATAATATTGGAAGCCGTGATCTGTCCTCCTATCCATAACATGGTGGTGGTAACATCTCCAATGGGTGACCAGGCGCCACCTGCATTGGCAGCAATGATAATGGCACCAGCGAAAATGAGGCGGTCATTTTTTTCCGACATTAATTTCCGCACCAATGAGATCATTACAATGGTAGTGGTAAGATTATCTAACACAGCCGAAAGGAAAAAAGTCAGCAGGCAGATGATCCAGATCAACTTCCTCTTGCTTTTTGTATGAATGCGTTTGGTGATAATCTCGAAACCATCGTGCGCATCTATCAGTTCTACTATGGTCATGGCGCCGAGTAAAAAAAACAGGATCTGCGAAAGCTCGCCAAGATGATGTGTCAGGGTTTCGGATACAGCTTCCTTGTCCTCATTAAATAAAATAAAAAACGTCCAGCAAAGAACACCAGTGACCAGTGCACTTGCTGCTTTATTCAGGTTGATTGTATGTTCCAGGGCGATAGACAGGTATCCAATAATAAATACGATAATAATCAGTGTAGTCATCTTTAACTTTCAATTTTGCTGGTCTGACAATTTTAATCTTTCTCTTTTCGTTATCGGCAAAATAAAGGATTATGAAAAAGACCGGACTAATTATTATTGTGATGATGATCCTTTCATCATCAGCTATGGCGCAGGCCTATAAAATGGGAGCAGGTATCCGCTTCAGCACATCAGATGCAATTGTGAGCAATTCCATTTCCTTCAAATATTTTTTCAATCCATCCATATCAGGTGAAGCCCTGTTTTCATTTGGAGATCCGCTTGCATTCGGTATTCTAATCGCGAAGCACAAGCCAATTGGCGCTGATAACTTTACTTTCTTTTATGGTGGTGGCGCCTATGTAGGAGCTTCATCCACTTACAGGTTTGGACTACAGGGCGTAACCGGACTGGATTACAAGATCGCCAATCTGCCCATCAATCTTTCTCTCGACTGGAAGCCAGAATTGAATCTTGCCAGCGACTTCACTTTTGAACCGGCAGCTCTCGGCCTGAGCGCGAGGTTTACGATTAAGTAGGAAGTTCATGGTTCATAGTTCATGGTTCATAGCATATGGCTTATGGCTCATAGCAGTTGACAATACTATCCCGTTTGCCGTTTCACGTTTGACGATTAGTCGTTGGTCTATGCTCTATAGACTAATAAACGCATTCGCCATATGCCATAAGCCATATGCCATCTGCCATCAGCCGTCTATGAACTATGAACCATGAACCATTAGCTCTCTTTGCGGTTTTAGCCGAAAATCCTAATGATCTCACAAAATTTTTGCGGTATTATGCAGGATTTTGGTTTATTTTGGTCGTAATTGCCAACGATGCTTAAAAGAGAGAGACAAGCTTATATCCTCCACCAGGTAAACCTGCATAATAAAGTACTGTCGGCCGATCTGAGCCACGTGATCAACGTGTCGGATGATACGATCCGCCGGGATCTGCAGGAACTCGCTGAAGCCGGCAAGGTCATTAAGGTACATGGCGGGGCCTTATCTCCTTCTTTTCACAAAGGGCATCATAATTCCAAAGAGGTATATTCTTACACGCAAAAAAAGATTATTGCGCAAAAAGCAGCATCCCTGATCAGGGATGGTATGTTTGTACTTACAGGAGGTGGAACGACTATCATTGAACTGGCAAGAGCACTTCCTCCGCAACTACATGCTACCTTTATTTCAGGAAGCATCCCGGCGATCTTTGAATACATGAATCATCCTAATATTGACGTGATTGCCATTGGTGACAAGATCTCAAAAAATTCAAAGATCACCGTAGGACTGGAAGCGGTTTCAAGAATCAGGCAGTTAAAAGCAGACCTTTGCATATTAGGCATCAATGCCATCAATATTGAGAATGGTGTTTCTGATAATGACTGGGATGTGGTGCAGATCAAAAGAGCCATGATCGAATCAGCACAAAAGCTGGTTTGTCTGACCATTGCTGAAAAAATCAATTCCCAACAGCCCATCCAGGTTTGTGAATTGAACAAGATCGATACCCTGATAACTGAATTACCACCAGACGATCCGGTATTACTGCCTTATAAAAAAGCAGGTATCACCGTTTTATAAATTCTTTCCTATCCAATGAAAACCCGAGGTTATTTCATGTACGTATTTTCTATTTTTTAAAGCTAAAAGGATTGCTATGAGAAAAATTCTCTACTTATTGTTCCTGAGTGCAGGAATGCTTTTCCTGTATCTGCCTGGCTTTGCACAGGACAAAACCATTACCGGGCAGGTTGTTTCAAAAACTGACAACAAGCCTATGAGTGGTGTCACTGTTTCGGTCCAGGGCACTACACGTTTTACGCAGACCAATGAAAATGGTAATTATTCCATCACAGCTGCTCCAGGTCAAACCCTCACCTTTTCCAATGTGGGCTTTACCATGGCAACGGCAAAGGTGGGAAGTGGTAATGTCATCAACATTACCATGTCAGTAGAAGATGTGACCATGTCAGATGTTGTGGTTACAGCTTATGGCATCAAAAGGAATAAAAGGGAATTGAGCTACCAGGCACCATCTGTAAGTGGTGAAGACATCAGCCAGACCCGCAGGGAAAATTTCATCAATGCCTTAGCAGGCCGTGTGCCAGGTTTGAGTGTGACTTCTACTTCGGGTGTACCCGGAGCCGGAACACAGATCATCCTGCGCGGACCTGTTTCCATTGCAGGAAACAACCAGCCTCTATTCGTGATCGATGGAGTACCTGCTTCCAACAATACGTTTAACCAAACAGTTGGTCTGGTGAACCCAAGTAATCTGGCAGCTACTCCGGCTTCTGCAGGTTTTGCCAGCCGTGGTTCAGATTACACGAATCGTATGGCTGATATCAACCCAGAGGATATTGAAAGTGTGACAATCTTGAAAGGTCCGGAAGCTACTGCCTTGTTTGGATCTGACGGAGCATCGGGTGCTGTTATCATCACCACTAAAAGAGGCGCTGCAGGAAGAACTTCAGTTACCTATGACAATTCTTTTGGTACACAGAAAGTTTACAGGTATCCCGAGATCCAGACAGAATATAGCCGTGGTTTTAACGGGATCTTTGATCCCCAGGCATACAGCACAGTTTATGGCTTTGTTATGTTTGGTCCTCAATACGAAGCTGGTACACAGCTTTATGATAACCTTCATAATTTCTTCAGAACCGGCCATAGTCAGCAACATAATTTAAGCCTTGAATCAGGAAGTCAGGCTGCCAACTTCAGGTTGTCAACAGGATATCTCGAGCAAAAAGGCGTGGTACCCAATACCAAATATGAGCGCCTGAATTTCAGGTTGTCCTCAAATGCCAGGATCAGTGAAAAAATTAATGCATTTTCTACTTTCTCCTATACAAGAAGCAATAATAACAAAGCTTCTAAAGGGCCGGGTACTTATTATAACAACCTGATCTCCTGGCCACTTGATTCGGATATCCGCAACTGGGTTGATCCATATGGCAAACGTGTGTTGTTAAGAAATGCCACTTCAGGTAATGCAGGTGAACTCGACAATCCATTTTGGGACGTTTATAGAAATACCAGTTTTGACAAAAATGACCGTTTGTTAGGAAACGTTACCCTGAATTATCAGCCATGGAAATGGGCTACAGTGGCAGCTATTGTAGGGGTTGACCAATATATTACTGAAGGTAATTACTTCCTGAACCCTCAATCTTATTATGGCTCACCAATCAACGGCCTGGTATCAACGTATACTGATAACTACCGTAATATTAATGGTACGGTTCGTACAACATTGAGTAAGACTTTTAAAGAAAAATTCAGCAATGAACTGACATTAGGTTTCTTTGCCGAGGACAATAAGAATACGATCAATTCGCAAAGAGGTGAACGTTTTTATGAGCCTGATTTCTACAGTATGAATAATACTGATCCAACATCTCAGGCAGCCAAATACACTATAAGGAACATTAGGAAAGCAAGATGGTTCGGAACTTATACTTTTGGCTTTAACAAACTGGTATTCCTAAACCTGGGTGGTAGCTATGAAGGTGTTTCTACGCTGACTTCAGCTTTCTTTAATAAGTTTCCTTATTTCGGTTATGGTTCTGCATCAGGAAGTTTTATTTTTTCTGATCTGAAAGGATTCAAAGATGCCCTTCCTTTTATCAATTATGGTAAGGCACGTATATCTTATGCAACAACCGGTAAGGGGCCAGGGACGCCTTATCTTATTGATTCAAGATTTGTGCCTTCGATATTTACAGGCGGCGGCTTTCAGTTAGATGTTACACTTGGAAATTCAAGGTTGAAGCCAGAAGCCACTCAGAATTTTGAAGTTGGTGGTGAGATCCAATTCCTGAAAGGACGATTGGGATTAGACGTGGCATGGTACAAACTTGTAAGTAAGGACCAGATGATCTCTAACAGGTTGAGTTACGGTACAGGTGGTGTGATTGAATGGATCAATGGTGGTATTGTAGAAAATAAAGGAATAGAAATTCAATTAAAAGGTATTCCAGTCAGGACAAAAAGAATGAACTGGGATGTTACTGTCAATTTTGATAAAAACAAGGGTGTTGTCAAGAAAATGCCTGCTGACCTTCCTTTCTTCTATGATTCTGATACCTGGTTATTTGGAAATGTAAGGTCACAATTCAGCCCCGGATCTTCTATTGCCAACCTTTCCGGCATAACATTACAACGCAACTCTAAAGGCGAGCTGTTGATCAGCCCAACTACAGGCCTCCCTCTAAAAAATACAGCCTATACTCCTATCGGAGACAGGACCCCTGATTTTAAAATGGGTATTATCAACAACTTTACCTTTTTCAACAGTCTTGATCTAACATTCAACATTGACATTAGAAAAGGCGGAGATGTTTTCAATGGTAATGAAATGATGATGGTGCTGACAGGTGTGAGTAAGAAAACACTTGACAGGGAAACACCAAGAGTGGTTACAGGAGTATTGAAAGATGGACTGGAAGAAACTGATCATCCAACCCGCAATACAATAGTTGTAAATCCTTATTACAGAAATGACTTTTATTCGGCTTCTTATACCGAGGCTGATTTCATTGAAGAGGTTAACTGGCTGCGCCTGAGAGATCTTACTTTAGCTTACCGCTTGCCAGCCTCCTGGTTAACCAAAGTAAAAGTTATCAAACGAGCTTCCGTATTTTTTACAGGTACAGATTTGTTCCTGATCACTAACTATACGGGTATAGATCCTAATGTAAATGGTAATAACGCCTCTATTGGTGGTTTTGGCGGAGCCGGTATTGATTACGGCGCTATCCCAACTGCACGTACATTTAATTTCGGACTCAAACTCGTTCTTTAATTCATTCTCAAAAAACTGATATGAAAAATAGAAACAAAATTTTAATAACCGCTGTACTGGTCATTTCCATGGTTTCAGTAGGTTGTAAAAAATTCCTGGATGTGAACCTTGACCAGGCCAACCCTCAGAATCCAACCAATGCCTCTATATTTCCAGCCATGCTTGGAAATATTCATCGGGGTGTTCAGTACGATGCCAGATACCTGGGCAAATACATCCAATTCTGGTTAAGCACTTCATCGGGTGACAACTATGATCGACATGGATGGGCGGGAGCAAGCGATGTTACTGGAGATATATGGAGGCAAACCTATTTTGGCCTCGGTAAAAATCTGAATTATATTATTGCCCAGGGTATCAAGCAGGAGCAATATGATTTCGTGGCAGCCAGCTATGCATTGAAAGCTTATATGTTTCAGCTAGCCACGGATTACCATGGGGATATCATTTTTAGTCAGGCATTCGATGAAACCAAGTTTTATTTTGATTATGATGACCAGGCTACAGTCTATCGTGGTGTAGATTCTTTATGCAGAATTGCTTTGAAGTATGCAGACATGGCAGAGTCTAAATTCAACAATATGACTTCCGCCGATTATGTTTATGGAGGTGATATGACAAAATGGAGAAAATTCATTTATGGAATCCTTGCAATTAATTATAATAATCAGTCCAATAAAGCTGATTATAAGCCTGATTCGGTTATTTCATTTGTTGACAAATCATTTACATCTGTAAATGATGATTTTGTTGTACCGTTTGATGCCACAAAGAACGACAATACCAATTTCTTTGGAACTTACAGGAACAACATAGGTTCTTTCAAACAAAGCAATTTCATTGTTAAGCTTTTGGATGGTACTACTTTAGCTGGAAGCACAGTGCCTGCTAACCGCGATCCAAGGATGAAGCATTTGCTTACAGCTTCTAATGACACAACAAATGGGAACGGCGGTTTTAGAGGTGTTGACCCTGGTGTTGGAGATCCTTATAACGCACTTAGTGCACCAAGCGCTTATGCAGTTGGAAGTACCAACTGGATCAATGCAAGAAAAAAAGTTCCGGTATTGTGGGGTGATAGCTTGTATGCTAATCCAAGTGCAAGCAGCTTTTCAACTTTGGGTGGAAAATATCTTTTCCATAATAAAGCTGTTATTCCAGTGATGACTTATGCAGAACTTCAATTCATCAAAGCCGAAGCAGCTATGCGCAAAAACAATACAGCGCTGGCTTACCAGGCTTATCTGAATGGTATCAATGCACATTTTGATTTTATTAACCGTAACTATTCTCAATTCAGAGGTGCGGTTAATTTATATAATGGTTCAGCCATTACTGCTACACAGAGAGCAACTTACCTGGCTAGTGCCAACGTTGCCCAAAATGCTGGTGAACTCACATTAACCGATATTATGAGCCAGAAGTATATTGCCTTGTGGGGATGGGGTTGGGTTGAAACCTGGGTAGACCTTCGCCGTTATCATTATAATGTAGATCTGGATCCCATCACTGGCCTTCCTGTTTATTCAAGCTTTATGTTCCCGGCAACATTTGCCGTAGATAATAATGGTAAGCCTGTGCAAAGAGTAAGACCACGTTATAATTCAGAATACATCTGGAATGTGCAGGCTTTAGAAAAAGTTGGGGCTTTGAATCCCGATTATCACACCTACCTGATGTGGTTCAGTGAGCCTTAAATTTTTAATCTTAAAAAAAATTATTATGAGAATAATATTTTCATTATGTATGGCTGGCTTCCTGATCGCATTGACCGGTTGCGATAAAAACGAATTGCCAGTGCCTCTTGATTACACTTCAGAAAAAGCAAAATTGAAGATCAATTATGCCAGTGCATATGCAGCTAATCCTACAGTTATGCTCAAAATAAATAATAACGCTGTTTCTTCACCCATCAAGTACGCTTATCCCTTCCCGGGAGGGGGGCTAAATACTCAGGGTGGAAGTCAGCCTGATTATCTTTCAATTGAAAAGGGCAATAACAACATAAGCCTGGTAATACCAAGCGCTGATTTTAAGACTGATTCAATTGTATTATATACAGGAACTTTTAATTTAACAGATAACGATTATTATACGCTTCACCTTGCTGATACGGCTAATAATACTCAACAGGTATTATTAAAGGAAGACCCAGCTACACCTGATTCAGGAATGTCTCGGTACAGGTTTGTCAACTTGATTCCCAACCTGCCAGCAGCTGATCTTTATTTTAATAATGTGAAGGTCGCTTCGAATGTAGCTTACATGTCGGCCAGTGATTATTTCACCGTCAATTTTCCTACAGCTTCAAGTTGGGCTATCAGAGCCGCTGGTGCAGCTCCAACTTCTACAGCTATTGCTACATATACAAACACAAGTCCTAATCAAAGGGTTTTAACTGTATATGCCAGAGGATATGTTGGATCTGCAGATGCCAACAGGAAACCCAATGTTTCTCTCTATTATGTGAGATAAAAGATCCTTGCTTAATTAAAAATAAAAGCCACCATCTCGGTGGCTTTTATTTTTTTATGCTATTCAATATTTCTTATCCAAAGAATAAATAACAGAGCAAAATTGAAGTAATGATACCTACAAAATCAGCCAGCAGCATGGCTCCAACTGAATAACGCGTATTCCTGATAGCTACTGAACCAAAATAAACCGCGATCACATAAAATGTGGTATCGGAAGATCCCTGAAGGATACAGGCCAGTCTGCCTGCAAAAGAATCGGGACCAAAGGTTTTCATGGTATCAATCATCATACCCCGTGCACCACTGCCGCTGAGTGGCTTGATCAGTGCTGTTGGAATGCCATCAACAAAACGAGTATCGGCCCCCAGGGAAGCAAATACATATTTTACCCCGGTAATGATAGCGTCAAAAGTTCCGCTGGTTCTCAGCATACTGATGGCCACCAGCATTCCAACCAGGTAAGGAATGATCCTTACTGCTGTTTCAAACCCTCCTTTCGCTCCTTCTATAAAAGCATCAAACACATCGATCTTTTTATAAACTGCACCTAGGATGATCAGAAAAAGGATCAGCAGCAGGATACCATTGCCCATGATGCCTGAAACGATCTGCACCCTGTCGGTATTCAAAGAAGTCAGGAAAAGTACCAGCAGCGTAATCAGCGCTGAGATGCCACCTACCCAGGCCAGGATTACTGGCTGAAATACATTGATCTTTTGCTTGAAGGATACAATGAACATGGCCGCCATGGTTGCTGCAAAAGTTGCGATCATGCAGGGAATAAATATGTCGGTTGGATTACCAGCCTTCAAAGCTGCTCTTGCTGCAATGATGCTCACCGGAATGAGTGTGAGGCCGGATGCATGCAGGCAAAGGAACATGATCTGGGCATTGGTAGCTACCTCTTTGCTGGGGTTGAGTTGTTGCAGGCTTTCCATGGCCTTCAGGCCAAAAGGAGTTGCGGCATTATCAAGACCCAGGAGGTTGGCGGAGAAATTCATCATCATATGCCCATGCGCTGGATGATCTCTTGGCACTTCAGGAAAAAGCTTACTGAAAAAAGGACCTATGATCCTTGAAAGAAATTTTATCCCTCCTGCCCTTTCCGCTATGCCCATAAATCCCATGAAAAGGGCCATGATGCCAATGAGACCAATGGAAATATTTACTGCCGATTTACAGGTTTCAATAATTCCATCAACCGGCTTCATTCCAATCGTCTGCACATATTTGTAAGTGTAAACGCTTGCATCAGGCACCTGTTTTTTTAGAGCCTGTACCGTATCTAAATGAAGGTCGTTAGTGATAATGTACTTCGCGTCTTTGATGGAATCTTTTCTCACAAAACCCCAGTTTTTCACCTGCCCGGCAAAAACATTTTTTGCTTTTGCACTGGTATCTCCATCAATATCTCCCACCATCACATAGGAATAACTATCATCAGCCTTTCCCACCACCATCCGGTTAAAGATCACCTCATTACCCAATACCAGCCAGTGATAGAGCGAAACAAGCACCGCGATAATGATGAAAGCCGACCAGATCCTGCTTAAAGCCATGAGAAAAATTTTGCGGATGAAGTTAAACGTTTCCTTCAGATTTCAGCAGGGCCATATCCTTATCTTTGCGCGCCGAAATGGTGAGGTATGGTGAGTGGTGAAGTATGGTGAGTGGTGAGTTATTGTGAGTGGTGAGTGGTGAGTGGTAAAGTGAGTAGTGAGTGGTGAGTGGTGAGTGGTGAG
>JAEWKK010000002.1 GCA_023386045.1 Bacteroidota bacterium | reverse complement strand
TATTCATTAACCCCAAAAAGTCAGATCATGAAAGTCGAGACTAAATTAATTAAAACCAAACTAGGTCTTCTCAACCTTGCGGAGAAACTAGGTAATGTATCCCATGCTTGTAAGGTGATGGGTTATTCCCGTGATAGCTTCTATCGCCTTAAAGAACTCTATGACATCGGCGGGGAACCAGCACTAGTAGAGATCAGTCGTAGAAAACCCATACTTAAAAACAGAGTAGAACCCCAAATTGAAGAAGCTGTTTTGAAAATGGCCATTGAGTATCCTGCCTTCGGCCAACAACGGGTATCCAATGAGATCCGTAAGCAGGGAATGTCTGTTTCTGCTGGTGGTGTCAGAAGTATTTGGCAGAGGCATGACCTGGAGCGTTTTGACAAACGTTTAAAGGCCCTGGAAGCCAGGGTTGCCCAAGATGGAATCATTCTTACTGAGGCCCAGATGATGGCCCTGGAGCGCAAAAAGGAAAAGAAAGAAGCTTGCGGGGAGATAGAAACAGAACATCCGGGATATCTGGGGGCTCAGGACACTTACTATGTGGGAAACATCAAAGGGGTGGGAAGAATCTATCAACAGACTTTTATTGATACTTACACACGTGTTGCTTTTGCAAAGCTCTATGATCGCAAAACAGCCATCACAGCTGCAGATCTGCTTAACGACAGAGTGCTTCCCTTCTTTGAAGAACAACAAATCCCTGTGTTAAGAATACTCACCGACAGAGGAACGGAATATAAGGGCAAGCGTGAACAGCATGAGTATGAGCTCTATCTTGAAATCGAAGGAATCGAACATAGCAAAATCCAAGTTCGATCGCCGCAGTCTAACGGAATCTGTGAGAGGCTTCACAGAACAATGCAGGAAGAGTTTTATGCTGTAGCCTTCAGGAAGAAACTTTACACAAGCTTTGAACAGCTGCAGCATGATCTGGACCAATGGATGGAGCATTACAACAACCAACGACCACACTCTGGAAGATTTTGCTTCGGAAAAACACCAATGGAGACTTTTGTCGATAGCAAATACCTGGCTGAAGAAAAAATGTTGGATCGCTTAACTTTAGAATCAGACAGTAATATCCTAACCCTATAAAACTAAATAAAGAAAATCCTTTAACTGTCAGATGAAGTAGTGACGATTACAGCATATTAATCATACAGCCTATTTTATGCGAATACGATCTAAACTATCCATCTAAAACTATTCTGACCAGCTAATGCCATAACCTATTTACCATCGGCTATACGCCATACGCTATTTGCCATACGCTATTTGCCAAATGCCATACGCCTCCTATGAACTATGAACCATGAACTATGAACCAACCCTCAATTCCAGGTCTTCTTCGGCTTTCTCCAAAGTGCCGGTGCAAAAATGATGTAGTAAAAAAACATCCAGATATCCCAGAAGAAATAAAGAGGGAAAAGATCCTGTTCATTCAGCTTTTTCATAGCCCTGCTCCAGATCAATCCCTGGATGATCAAGCGCAATGCAAATGGTATCAGTGCCCATCTCCAGTCAAAAAATAATAACGAAGCAAGGAAAAGGGGATAAAACAGAAAAAAGCTGAGGGTATAGATTCCCAATAAAAACTGGTGTGATTTCTTATAAAATTTGCCGGTGGAATAATGCCTGTTTTTCTGCCGCATCCAGTCCTTCCAGGTTTGCTTGGGTGCAGACATAGTGAAGGCTTCAGGATCGATAACTACTGAAGTATTTTTTTTATTGGCCACCCGGTTGATAAAAAGATCATCGTCACCGCTGGGAATATGGTTGATGGCAGAAAAACCTTTATTGCGAAAGAAAAGATCTTTTCTGTATGCCAGGTTTCTTCCCACACCCATGTAAGGCTTACCGGCCAGCGCGTAACCAAAATATTGAATGGCGGTATGAAATGTTTCAAAGCGAATGGCTTTATTCAGAAAACCCGGCTTCTTGTGATAGGCGCCGTAACCCAAGACCACTTCTGTCCCGTTCACAAAAGCATCCTGCATTTTATACATCCAGTTCTCGCTGGCAGGAACACAGTCGGCATCAGTAAGCAGCACGATCTCATGCCTGGCTTCCTTGATACCAATAGAGAGAGGAAACTTTTTTCCGGCAATCATCTTGGCTTCCTGGGTAAGATCGACGATCTGAAGTTTTTTGAATGTTTTTTGAAGTTCGGCAAGTATGTATTTTGTATCATCAACGGAGTTATCATTCACTACAATCACTTCATGTGTGCTCTTGTAATCCTGAACCAGGACTCCTGGCAGGTTACGTGCGATATTTTCATCTTCATCGCGGGCACAAATAACAACGGACACGGGATGTTCCTGTGAATGTTCTTTATTGACTGGTTTAAATGCAGCTACTCTCCTGAAAAAATAAAGGTAATAAAACAGCTGTACGGCAGTAATAACTACAAAAGCGTAGAAGATTAAAGCACCCCAACTCATAAGCATAGAGGCGAAGTTAACTTCCTGAATAACATAAAAAGCAGGCTGGTTCTATATTTCAATAAAAAAATTTAAGATGATTTAACGCGGAACCTTCCTGCCAATGAAAGAAGTTTCATCATCAGCTACTGTATCTTGCAGCCCTTATGGCCGCATTGACTTTTGAAATAGAAAAAACGGAAGGCGCAGCACGTGCAGGAAGCATTCAAACTGATCACGGAACGATACAGACCCCTATCTTCATGCCTGTTGGTACCATTGGCAGTGTAAAAGCGCTGACCCAGCAGCAGCTGAAAGAACAGGTAGATCCTCATATCATCCTGGGTAATACTTATCATTTGTACCTGAGGCCTGGAATGGAAACCATGGAAGCTGCAGGCGGGCTTCACAGGTTCATGAACTGGGATCGTCCCATACTTACCGACAGTGGAGGCTTCCAGGTTTTTTCACTGGCTTCCAACCGAAAGATCAACGAAGAAGGTGTTTTATTTCATAGTCATATCGATGGAAGCAAACATCTATTCACCCCCGAAAAAGTCATGGATATCGAACGCACTATTGGTGCGGATATCATGATGGCCTTTGATGAATGTCCGCCGGCACAATCAGAATACAAATATGCCCTGGACTCTATGAACCTTACCCATCGCTGGCTTGACAGGTGCTTTACACATTTCAATGCCACACCGGATAAATATGGTCATACTCAAAACCTTTTCCCCATCGTGCAGGGAGCTATTCACCATGACCTGAGAAAAGCTTCCTGTGAATATATCAGTTCAAAAAACGCTACTGGAAGTGCCATTGGCGGATTAAGTGTGGGGGAACCAGAACCCGTGATGTACGAGATCTGCCAGTTATGCTGTGAAAATCTTCCGGTAGAAAAGCCCCGTTACCTGATGGGTGTGGGTACACCATGGAATATACTGGAATGTATAGCTCTTGGTGTAGACATGTTTGATTGTGTGATGCCTACACGGAATGGAAGGAACGCCATGCTCTTTACCACAAAAGGCATCATCAATATCGATAATAAGAAATGGGAAAAAGATTTCTCTCCTATTGATGAAGGCCTGGATTGCGAAACCAGCCAGTATTATAATAAGGCCTATGTACGACATTTATTCAAGGCTGGTGAATTGCTGGGACTGACCATTGCCTCTATTCAAAACCTGGCCTTCTACCTCTGGCTGGTGAAAGAAGCCCGAAAACATATCATTGCCGGTGATTTTATGAATTGGAAAAATGAAATGGTTCCTGTATTAAAAACAAGGTTATGACCAGGATAAGGTATCGATAGCACAATGGAATCTTAGGAGTTCTTTTTCTATAATTCTCAATTAAAATACTTACTTCGCCTTGCAATGATCACAAAGCTGGACTGGTATATACTGAAGAAATTTTTCACCACCTTCCTTTTCTGCATGCTATTGTTCACGGTCATTGCGGTTGCTGTTGACAGCAGTGAACATACCGATGACTTTGTAAAGTCAGGTCTAAGCACCAAAGAGATCATCAAACAATATTATTTTGGTTTTGTTCCCTGGATCTGGGGATTGCTCTATCCTTTGTTTGTTTTTATTGCAGTGATCTTCTTCACCAGCAAGATGGCATTGCGGTCAGAAGTGGTTGCCATCATTGCAAGCGGCACCACTTACAATCGATGGTTGAGGCCTTATATAATAGGCGGACTTGCTTTTGCCATTGGTTTATGGCTGGCAAACAGTTTTGGCATACCCAAAGCCAACGAAGTAAAATCAGCCTTCCAGGCGAGGTATCTTGATATCGCTTCTATCAACAGGGATCATTCCTTTTGCAACAACTGCTTTTACCGGAGGATCGACTCTGTAACTTATATCGGCATCAGGAATTACGACAGCGCGTCGAGATCGGCAGGGCTTTTCTTTCTTGAAAAAGTAAAGAACAACAAGATCTACTATAATCTCCGTGCTACGAGAATGGAATGGGATACATCCAAAAATAATTGGAAGCTTATTGGTGTAGTTGAGCGGCAGGTTGACAGCATGCAGGAAACTGTTGTCAAAAAGGAATCCATGAACATTGAACTCAGGATCAAGCCCCGTGACCTGCGAAGGGACGATTATTTAAAAGACCAGCTCTCCAGCCCTGACCTTGCCCGTTATATCAGGCTGGAAGAAGAAAGAGGCCGTGAAGGTCTTAATTCCATGAAGGTTGAACTATACAGGAGAAGCGCAACACCCTTTACTGTTTTATTGCTGACCCTGATAGGTGCAGTGATAGCCGGGCGGAAAACCCGTGGTGGCAGCGGACTTCACCTGGCTATGGGTATTATGATCGCAGCTGTGTTTATTTTATCAGATCGTTTTTCAACCGTGTTTTCTGTTAAAGGAGATATGCATCCTTTGATAGCGGCATGGCTGCCCAATACGGTTTTTAGTTTTATAGCGCTTTATCTCTACAAAAAAGCCCCTAAATAAATTTCCGTTTTTAGAAAATGAATGCAGAAGGTTCTTTTACAAAGAAAGAACTTCATGCTCTGCCTGAAAAATGAATTTTCCCTCCCGTAATTTCATTTTCTTCTATTGATGAAGATGTTTGCTACAAACTCATTTCACTTCTCACCACTTACAATTCACCTCAATCAACTCATGATTATTCTATAACTTTAGGCCACTTAAAAATAATTGCTTTTCTAAATAAAAAATTTCTGAATAATGGGAATTATCAAAGACAGGTTCAAAGAAAAAGCTGATGTTGTTGCAGCTGAAATCAAAGACATTTTAAAAGAACATGGAAATAAAAAGATCGGTGAGGTTCAACTTTCTCAGGTGTACCAGGGCATGCGTGGCATGACCGGTCTTGTTACAGAAACTTCATTACTTGATGCACAGGATGGCATTCGCTTTCGTGGTTATTCCATTCCGGAACTCCAGGAAAAACTTCCTAAAGCTGAAGGTGGTTCAGAACCCCTGCCTGAAGGCCTCTTCTATCTCATGCTGGTTGGCGATCTCCCTAATGATGATGAAGTGCATCACCTGACTTCTGTATGGCAACGCCGCAGTCATGTTCCCAATCATGTATTTGCAACGATTGAAGCGCTTCCTGTTCATACCCATCCCATGACACAGTTTGTGGTGGCAGTTATGGCACTTCAGACCGAGAGCCAGTTTTCCAAACGCTATGCTTCCGGCATGAGCAAAAAAGATTACTGGGAAGCGGTGTTTGATGATTCCATGGACCTGATTGCACGACTTCCACGTGTCGCAGCATATATCTATCGCCGTAAGTATAAAAAAGGTGATCACATTCAACCTAATGGACTGTTAGACTGGGCAGGCAATTTTGCCCACATGATGGGTTATGAAGATGAAAGCTTCAAAGAACTGATGCGTTTATACATGACCATTCACGCCGATCATGAAGGAGGTAATGTATCAGCACATACTACCCACCTCGTTGGTTCTGCATTAAGCGATCCTTACCTGAGTTATGCAGCAGGTATGAATGGTCTTGCTGGTCCTTTACATGGACTTGCCAACCAGGAAGTGATCAAGTGGATTTTTGAAATGAGAGAAGAGCTCAAAATTGAATTACCGAGCAGTGAGCAGATCGCTGATTATGTAAAGAAGACCCTGAGTGAAGGTAAGGTAGTGCCAGGTTATGGACATGCCGTTCTTCGTAAAACTGACCCGCGTTTTTCTGCACAGATGGAATTTGGCAAAAAGCATATGCCTGATGATCCACTGGTGCAAACCGTTTGGAATATTTATGAAACAGTGCCTCCTATTCTGCAATCACTGGGTAAAATCAAGAACCCATGGCCTAATGTGGATGCACATAGCGGTGCATTGCTGGTACACTATGGCATGGTGGAATATGAATTCTACACCGTTCTTTTTGCCGTAAGCCGAGCACTGGGTGTATTGTCAAGCCTTTGCTGGGACAGGGCCCTGGGCTTCCCGCTGGAAAGACCAAAGTCCATTACCACTGAACTTGTGAAGAAATGGCTGAAAGGTGAAGACGAGATCTGGGGTGATTGATTCCATAACAATTGAATTTTGAAAAGCTCTCCAACGGAGGGCTTTTTTATTGCGGAATTTTGCCAGCTTCAGGAGTTTTTGCGGTTATTGATCTATTCCCGTCATCTTTTACATAACTTAATTGATAATAGACGAAAGTATTTTATTCAAACCAAAACTTTTATCATGAAAAAAATTGTTCTGCTTTTCACTGTCATTGCTTTTATTGCCTGCAATGAAAACAAAAATGAACCAAAGGTTGAATCCATGACCACCAAAAATGATTCAGCCATGAAAAATGTAAGCTATCCCTATGAAATGCAGTATTCTTCACAATTTGAAATGGGTGATCCCAAACATTCACAAACGGTTCTGAACATCTGGAAAGCCTGGGATAATGGCGACCTTTCTTCAGTTAAACAATTGTTCGCTGACTCGGTTGAGATTCACACTGCTGATGGTTATAAAATCAGTGGCAGCAGAGACAGTGTTTTAAAAAGCTCACAGGACTACCGGAGTTCGTATAAATCAGTCAGCAGCATGGTGGAAGCGGTAATTTCAACCCGCAGCACTGACAAAAATGAAGACTGGGTTTGTGTCTGGGGAAAAGAAATTCATACCGATTCCAAAAATGTAACTGACTCGGTTTACCTGCAGGAAACTCTCCGGATAAATAAGGAGGGGAAAATTGATTTCATGATGCAGTATGCCCGGTCACCGAGATCTCCTCAATAATAAAAAGAGGCTCCGCAAGGGGCCTTTTTACTGATATTCATCTTTCGCCGAATAAAGACAATTCTTTATCTTCACATTAGTTGCATAACTAACTAATTTTCTATGAGCAAGAGAATCATCAAAAAGGTTGCAGTTTTAGGAAGCGGCGTTATGGGTTCAAGAATAGCCTGTCATTTTGCAGGTATTGGGGTACAGGTATTATTACTGGATATGGTTCCCCGCGAAGCCATGGATACGGACAACCGCCAGCTAAGGAATAAAATTGTAAATGATTCCCTGCAGGCAGCCCTGAAAAGCAACCCATCCCCTGTATATACAAAGGATGTAGTGAAGAAGATCACTACAGGTAATTTTGATGACAACCTGAAAGATATCAGCAGCTGCGACTGGGTAATAGAAGTAGTGGTTGAAAGGCTGGATATCAAGCAATCACTCTATGATAAACTAGAACAGTTCCGCAAACCCGGAACACTGATCACATCAAATACATCAGGCATACCCATTCATGCGCTCAGTGAAGGCAGAAGCGAGGACTTCAAAAAACATTTTTGCGGAACGCACTTCTTTAACCCACCACGTTACCTGAGACTCCTCGAGATCATTCCCACTCCTTCCACTGACCCTGAAGTGGTTGATTTTCTTATGCATTACGGCGATCTGTTTCTTGGTAAAACAACAGTGCTTGCCAAGGATACACCAGCCTTTATTGCCAACCGGATCGGAGTATATGGAATGATGGCCATCTTCGGACTGATCGAAAAGCTGGGACTGACCATCGATGAAGTGGATGCACTTACAGGCCCCCTGATCGGTAGACCCAAATCAGCTACATTCAGAACCGCCGACGTGGTAGGTATTGATACACTGGTAAAAGTTGCCAATGGTGTTTATGATAATTGCCCCGATGATGAACAGAAAAATGCATTTCAGATTCCTGCCTGGCTGAATAAGGTGGTAGAAAATAAATGGCTGGGTGATAAAACCGGACAGGGTTTTTTCAAAAAAACAAAAGGCAGCAGTGGTGAAAAAGAGATCCTTACACTCAATCTTTCTACACTTGAATATGGTCCAAGGCAAAAGCCAAGGTTTGCATCAGTGGATGCAGCCAAACCTGTGGAGGATCTGAAGCAAAGAATTAAGATGCTGGTAGCTTCGCAGGACAAGGCCGGGGAATTTCTCAGGCAGTTTCATTATGGCCTCTTTTCATACATATCCAATAGAATCCCCGAGATCAGCGATGAAGTATATCGCATTGATGATGCCATGAAAGCTGGTTTTGGATGGGAAATAGGTGCTTTTGAAAGCTGGGATGTGCTGGGAGTTGAAAGAACGGTTGCAGCAATGAAAACAGCAGGCTTTAATGTAGCTCCATGGGTGGAAGAAATGTTGGCAGCAGGTAATAAAAGCTTTTATAAAGTGGAAGCAGGTAAGACACTGGTTTATGATCCTGCTTCAAAATCATACAAGGCCATTCCAGGCACTGATGAATTTATCATATTGAGTAATTACAATGATAAAATCGTATGGAAGAACAACAGTGCCATGGTATATGATATTAGAGATGATGTGCTGGCGCTACAATGGAATACCAAGATGAATTCAATTGGTGGCGATGTGCTTGCCGGCATCAACAAAGCCATTGAACTTGCCGAAAAAAATTACAAGGGGCTCGTGATCGCCAATGAAGGCCCAAACTTCAGCGCAGGTGCCAACGTAGGTATGATCTTCATGCTGGCAATAGAACAGGAGTATGATGAACTGGACATGGCTATCAGGCTTTTCCAGAATACAATGATGCGGGCACGTTATTCATCAGTTCCTGTTGTTGTGGCGCATCATGGATTATCTCTGGGAGGCGCTTGTGAATTAAGTCTGCATAGCGATAAGGTCTGTGCAGCTGCTGAAACCTATGTGGGTTTAGTGGAATTAGGTGTGGGATTGATACCAGGCGGCGGAGGTACCAAGGAATTTGTATTAAGAGCGTCGGATGAGATGCACATGGACGAACCTGAAACCATTACACTAAAAAACCGTTTCCTCACTATCGCTACCGCAAAAGTGGCCACATCAGCCTTTGAAGCTTATGAACTGGGTATCTACCGCAAAGGCCTGGACGAAGTGGTGTTGAATCAAAGTCGCCGTGTGAGTGAAGCCAAAAGATCAGTCATCGAAATTTCAGATAGCGGTTATGTGATGCCGGTACAAAGAAAAGATATCAAGGTACTGGGTAGAAGTGCACTGGGTGCCCTGTATGCCGGTATTCATGGCATGCGTACAGCTAATTATGCGACGGAGCATGATTCATTTGTTGCCAAAAAACTGGCTTACGTGATGTGTGGTGGCGACCTGAGTGAACCATCATTTGTAAGTGAACAATATCTACTTGACCTTGAAAGGGAAGCCTTCCTTTCTCTTTGTGGAGAAAAGAAAACGCTGGAAAGAATTCAAAGCGTGCTCAAATCGGGCAAGCCGGTAAGAAACTGATCCTGCTATGTTTTGAAAAAATTGCTTGATTAAATTGCTTTCTTCCTTCTATCTTACAAGCATGGAATTTGCATAGGATTACAACCCATGCCCAGAAGATTATTTTTATACCGCCTGCGGACACTTGCAGTGATCTCACTAATATGGATCATTTTCGGCACTGTCTTTTACCTTAACCTCATTAAGCATGGCAATGACCTGGGCATTCGTGTAACCTTATACGAGTTTGCTTTTACATTCGGCATCATTGGCTGCATCATGACTGCAACGCTTATTTTCTATCTCAAGCCAGCCTTTCATCATATGCCGGGATGGTTATCCATCCTGCTGAAATTATTGATTACACTGATGCTGTTCTTTGTAATCAGCTTTTTATTGCTGATGATCTATTTCTTCATGACCTATACCAAGGATCTGACGACTTATATGCACAGCTTTTTTGGTAAGATCGTGTACACCAATACGTTTCTCACTTTCATGATCGACATGGGTCTGATGACCTTTCTCTCCATTATTCTACTTGAAGTCACAGACAAATACGGCCCTGGAATGTTCTGGAGCATGTTGAGTGGTGAATACCACAAGCCAAGAATCGAAAACCGCATTTTCATCTTCCTGGACATCAACGAGTCCACAGGAATTGCAGAACAACTGGGACATGAAAGATATTTCAGGATGCTTCGTAATTTTTTTAATGACATCACGCTTCCCGTTCTTGCCAATGATGGAGAGATCTACCAGTATGTTGGTGACGAGATCGTGATCACCTGGCTGAATACACCCGAGAACAAATCAAAAAGCCTGAAATTCATCCGCAATACATTTTATCTTTTGCAACGTCTCTCCAAAACTTATGAAAAAAGATTTGGACAGCAACCCACCTTTAAAGCAGGTGTTCATGCCGGTGAAGTGACTGCAGGCTTTATAGGTTTGATCAAGCGTGACCTTATTTATTGTGGCGATACCATGAATACAGCAGCAAGGATCAGGAGTATGTGCAATGAACTCAATGAATCCTATATCCTGTCGGAAGATTTTGTTTATGAATTTGAAACGCCTCATGGTTATGATATCAAAAAAATTGGTACCATGGAATTAAAAGGCAGGGCTGAACCAATCAAACTTTTTTCCTTACAATTTGAATAATGGGAGAAGCAGAAGTCCATAGAGAATCCAGGAGCATTGTGATTTCATCACATATCATAACTTATGGCAACGAAGCCACTGATGCTGTTACTGAAAGGATCAGGAACGAGATTGAAACCATGTGGAATGAACCGGCTGCTGTTATATTCATGCAGGAAGTTCATTACAGGGTAGAATTCCGCATCAGCGGAGAAACCAAAAAAGATATTTCTGAACTGGAAGTTTTGCAAAACACCGATCCAAAAAATAATTATTTCAGGATTGAAAGTTTTGTTCATGGTAATATTTCATTTGTAGATGGCCTTGGCTGCAACACAGGTTATTTTCTTCTTGAAAACCTATACGAAGGGTCTACTACTGCAGCACATGAGTTTGGACACACGCTTGGCCTTGATCATCCAAAGCTTCTTGATATCAGAGGCGAAGGTGTTCCTGGTATCATGTTTCCCAGGGGTACACTGGTTGATCCTCCCTATCAATACGATCCTTCCATTGAAGCAGGTAAAAAAGGGGGAACCATGCATCCCATGTTTAGAAAAGTAAAGCAGCACGATGTTGAAAATCTAAAGCTACCGCATTTATTAGCCGGTCATCATAAAACCATCGTTGGCCAATTTTCAAGCGTTTACCACTGGCCACATGAACGCTTTGACAGTTCCAAAATATCTTAACTTCCCCCTATAACTTAAACTTATGCGCAATCTGCTTATGTTGTTGGCAGGCTTTACAGCTATTGCGGCTATAGCCCAGCCCCGTCTGCCCAAAGATTATTACTGGCAAAAACTGGATAACGGACTTGAGGTGGTAGTAATCGAAAATCATAAAGTTCCATTGGCCACTATTGAGATCGCAGTT
Source organism: Bacteroidota bacterium (assembly GCA_023386045.1). Classification (GTDB taxonomy): domain Bacteria; phylum Bacteroidota; class Bacteroidia; order Chitinophagales; family Chitinophagaceae; genus Flavisolibacter. The sequence continues at coordinate 64,310 of JAEWKK010000002.1, read as the reverse complement.
AAGAATGGCGCTTATACAGAAGGGCCGGAATACAGTGGGCTTTCTCATTTGTTTGAACACATGTTTTTTAAAGCAAACCGCGACTATCCCGACCAGGAAAAATTTCTGAAAAGAACTCAGGAACTGGGCGCCATCTGGAATGGAACTACCAGCGAGGAAAGGGTCAATTACTTTTTCACTTTTGACAAAGACAGCCTGGAAGCCGGACTGCAATTCATGAATGCAGCCATCCGTTTTCCTATTTACAGAACAGAAGATATGCAAAAGGAAAGGCCGGTGGTAGATGGTGAATTTCAAAGAGCTGAAAGTAATCCCGGATTTATTCTTTGGAAGGAAACAAATAAAAAACTCTGGGGTGATTTGTTTTCACGTAAAACCGCCATAGGAGACCATGATATTATCAATACAGCCACGCCGGAAAAGATGATGATCATTAAAGACAAATATTATGTTCCCAATAATTCCCTCCTGGTGATCTGTGGAGATGTGAACCCGGAAAATACTTTTGCCATGGTCAGGAAAATCTATGGTGACTGGCAATCTTCAGATATGGATCCCCATGTCAAATATCCAATACCGGAATTCAAACCACTGGAAAAAACAGAATACCTGATCAAAGAAAGCACGGTAGCTGAAACCCCTATGATGATGTTTTACTGGCAGGGTCCTGATTACAGGAATGATTCGGTATCAACTATAGCAGCAGATGTTTTCTCGAAAATACTTTCACTGAATTCTTCGAAGTGGACCCAGGCCTTGATTGATAAAGGACTCGCTACTTCCGCAGAAATAAGTTACCAGACTCTGAAACATGTGGGACCTGTAAGTATTATTGTCTCACCTATTCCTGGTAAAATGAAAGAATGTTATGAGCAATTGATGAAGCAGATCTCACAGTTTGATAATGCTGATTATTTCTCAGATGATGAGTTAAGGAAAGCAAAAGAAGGATTAAAAAGACAACAGATCCGGTCTACAGAAAAGCCATCCAGCCTGGCCTCCCAAATTACTTATCAATGGTGCAGCACTTCACTCGATTATTTCACAGATTATTTCCCTGCCATGAATAAGGTAACAAGAGAGGATATTCAGGCTTATGTAAAGAAATACATCAGTGGTAAGCCTTACGTAGCAGGTTTGATCATTAACCCGTATATGAAACAGCAATACAAGCCCGCCGAATTCTTTAAAAACTAAAACCAGCGTTTATGAAATATATATTTTTCTTCTGCTCTTTATTGCTTGCCACAATATCACAGGCACAGGACAATAAGCCGTATGAAATGCAGGTCCATGGTGTAAAGGTCATAGTAGTTCCCAGTGGAAATGACATCGTGCAGATAGACCTGGTGGTAAAAGGCGGCGTTCAGAATTATACAGCTGACAAAGCAGGAATTGAAAAGCTGGCATTCACTGCATTAACAGAATGCGGTACGCTGCATCACAGCAAGAACAGCTTTAAAAACAAGCTTGATGAAATAGATGCACGCATTTTTGGCCATACAGCAAAAGATGCTTCGCATTTTCAACTGAATTGTATTAAAGGGGATTTTGAAACCGTTTGGCCCCTTTACGTTGAAGCACTTACGGCTCCCAAATTTGATGTGAAGGAGTTCAACAGGATCAAAGAAAATGCAATCAACGACCTGCGTGCAGAAGAATCGGACCCCGACGCTTCACTTCGCAAAATGGCATTACAGACCGCCTTTAAAGGCATGGATTATTCAAAATCCACCGGTGGTACAATTGAGAATTTGAAAAAATTCACTCCACAGCTTACAAAAGAATATTTCAAATCCATATTAACCCGTTCGAGAATCTTTATGGTGGTTGTTGCTGATCTTTTCAAAGAGGAACTACAGAAAAAACTGGAAAACCTTTTTGCGGCCATTCCCCAGGGGAAACCATTTGAATTAAAAAGAGCTGCCTATGTTCCCAAAGCAAATAGTTTTACGCCAAGGAAAAAAGACAACGCTACCAATTATATCATGGGGATTTCTTCTGCGCCATCTGCCAATTCAAAAGATTATTTGCCGGGCACCCTGGCCTCAGGACTTTTTTATGATAAAATGTTTTTGGAAGTACGTACCAATCATGCTTTATCCTATGCACCTTTAGCCTATATGACAACGGGTACAACGCCGTATACAGTTATGCAGGTAACAACCAAAGACCCCGATAAATATATTGCCGTAGCCCGTGCACTTGTAGATAAAATTAAGAAAGAAGGATTTCCAGCCGATGATGTAAAGAATATGAAAAGCACTTATGCCACCTACCAGTATTATGAAAATGAAACCAATGAATCCTTATGCTGGATGGTGGTGACTGCAGAAGTTGAACAGGGTAACTGGCATAAAGCCTTTAGCTTGAAAGAAGATCTTCAGCCTATTACTCCTACTGAAGTCAACCAGGTATTTAATAAATATGTGGGCAAATTCACCTGGGTTTACCAGGGCGATCCAACACAGGTAACACCTTTATTATATACACAACAACAAACACCAGCAATGCCAAAAGAAAAAAAAGCTTTTTAAAAGCAGATTTGTATAAAGCCCCATTTAAGCGGTGGGGCTTTGTACATAGATTACATCTTAACCTTTCTCCAGTTCATTCACAGCTTCCTCCACAGTTGAATAATCAAAAACAAAACCTTCTCCCTGGATTTTTTCAGAACTCACAGTTGTGCTTTTTAATACTTCAATGCTCATTTCTCCCAGCATGGTTTTTAAAACAAAAGAAGGAACCTGTATAGGAATATAAAACTTATTGTGCCTTGCAATAGAAAGCACGAGTTCTCTGTTAGTTACCGGAGCAGGAGCAACTGCATTGTAAATCCCATTCATGGATTCATTTTCAATGGCCCTTATGTACATTCTTACAAGGTCATGGATATGAATCCAGCTTACTACCTGTTTGCCATTGCCTAAAACAGCTGCCATTCCAAAACGCAGAGGCTTTTTAAATTCTGTGTACGCTCCTCCTTCATTACTTAGTACAATACCGGTTCTTAGAATTACCAGGCGTTTGTTTTGTTGTGTTATCTGGCTGATTGCAGCTTCCCATTTCTGTACAACACCGGAAAGAAAATCATGAATAGGAGGATCTGTTTCCCTGAATGGTTTAGGATTGGGTATCATAGCGTCAGGACCATAATAACCAATAGCGGAGGAGCTAATGACCGCTTTAATATGATTCGTGTTTTCGCTCATGGCTTTAACCAGCAATTGTCCCGACTGAACACGGCTATCAATGATTTCTCTTTTTCTTTTTTGGGTCCATCTTCCTTCGGCAACATTTGCCCCGGCCAGGTGAATGATATAATCTGCAGCTTGTATTGCACTGGCATCAATGGTTTGACGGGATGGATCCCAGGCAGCATACTGAATTCTTTCGCTGTTGCGGAAACCTGAGGGATTCCTTGTGAGGATGATGATCCTGTACCCGGAAGCTACCAGCTCCTTTGTTAAAGCTGTTCCTATCATTCCGGAACCACCTGTAATCAATACTGTAGTCATATAACGGTAACAAAGTAATTAAAAAGAAGTTTGGTATGGCTAAAAACGCAATTGGTGTAATCCTGATTGCAGTTGCGATAGCCCTTCATTATCTTCAGCCCGATTTAAAACCAACAGCAAATGAATCCCGTTCTAACATTACAAAACGTAAGCAAGTCTTATGGCAGGATCAGGGCATTGAATAATGTTTCCTTTGAAGTTCCCCAGGGAAGCGTATTTGGCATTCTCGGGCCAAACGGCAGTGGAAAGACTACTTTACTCAGTATCATTTTGGATGTATTGAAAGCAGACAATGGCAACTTCCTCTGGTTCGGACATCCAGGCTCACCTGATCAAAGAAAAAAAATCGGCTCCCTGCTGGAGACACCCAACTTCTACCATTATTTATCTGCCTTTGATAATCTAAAAGTCACAAAAAGCATCAGTGGGCGTGGTGATATCGCTGATATAGAAAGAGTGCTGCGCAAAGTGAAATTGTACGAAAGACGTAACAGCAGCTTCAAAACATTCAGCCTTGGTATGAAACAAAGGCTGGCCATTGCAGCATCACTGCTGGGAAGTCCGAAAGTACTGGTGCTGGATGAACCCACCAATGGGCTGGATCCTGTTGGCATTGCGGAAATCAGAGAGTTGATCGTTGAATTGAGCAAAAATGGTCATACCATAATCATGGCCAGCCACCTGCTTGATGAAGTGGAAAAAGTTTGTACTCATGCAGCCATATTAAAAACAGGTGAATTGCTGACAACCGGTCCTGTTGAAGAAATATTGAAAGATGAAGATCTTGTTGAATTAAGTGCCGCAGATGTTGAAGCTCTCAGATCTATCTTACAATCTTATGGCAGTAATAGCAACGTTAGTATTTCGTCCAATATGGTGCAAATGACCTTACCACAAGGTACGGCCAGGCTTGATGAGATCAACCGTTACTGCTTTGAAAAAGGGATCGTTTTGAATCACCTCCTATTAAAGAAAAAGCGCCTCGAAGCAAGGTTCTTTGAATTAACCAACAACTAAACTGATTACAATGAAACATCTTATCAATACCGAATGGCTTAAAATAAAAAAGTACCGGGCTTTCTGGTGGATGACTGGGATCATCATGTTGTCTTATCCCGGCGTCAATTACTTATTCTATAATGTTTACCAGGAAGTAACCGGTAAAGAAGGAGAAGGTGGTGAACTGGCGAAGATGTTACTGGGCAATCCTTTTACTTTTCCTGAAGTATGGCATACGGCTGCATTTTTCTCTTCTTTCTTTATTATCATACCATCTATTATTGTCATCATGTTCATCACGAATGAATACTCTTACAAAACCCACCGTCAGAATATTATTGATGGATGGAGTCGTAAGGAGTTTATGACCAGCAAAATGATTGATGTATTAATTATTTCTCTCCTGATTACGATTGTATATTTTGTTGTTGCCCTTGCCATTGGCTTAATTAATAACAAAGCAGCAAATGGAGAAGTATGGCAACAATCGAAATATATTGGATTGTTTGCCTTACAAACATTCTCCCAATTATCTATTGCATTCCTGATCGCATTCCTGGCAAGAAAGGCATTCATTGCACTGGGTATCTTCCTGTTCTATTTCCTGATCCTTGAACCTGTACTGGTTGGAATTGCAAAGTTCAAAGCCAATGATATTGGCCGCTTCATGCCATTGGAAATTTCTGACCGCATGATACCCATACCTGCATTCCTGGGAAGGATAGACAGGGAAGCATATCAGAAATCATTGGAAGCAATGAATACACACATAGTGTACACCCTGATACTGGTTGGTGTTACCTGGGGACTCTGTTATTGGTTAAATAACCGAAGAGATCTGTAGTAATTATTATTTATAATGGGAAAAGGGACTGAATCAGTCCCTTTTTATTTAAACCAGGTTATCCATGATTGCGTTATCATCCCCCCTTTGTGGAAATAAAGGGTCAATATTCACATTGCGGTCAATGGCTCTTCCTAACTCATAAAGGAGTTCATCATTTTCAATGCTTCCAGACCAGTGACGAAGTCCACGCACCAGCGTAATGTATTTAGGAGGTGATTCAAAGCCTCCATAACGCTTCAGTAAAGCATTATAAACATCAGCCCTTATCCTTGAAATGAGATAATATGCCAGAGCCCCCTTATAAACAATAACCACCTCCATATCGCACATTTTGCCTTTCTTGTTCAAAGAAGATGCCTTTTCTACCAAATAGTAAAATGGTAGAAAGCTTACTACAAAATGTTGTGAAATTCCTGAAATAAAAACCCCCATCGTAAACGATGGGGGAACAACTAAAAACACAAGCCTCGTCTTTACAGCGTTGGGGAACGCCTGGTCCAGACTAACAAGTCAGCTTGAAATCGGTACTATACATTTCTGCTATCGCAGTTAATGATTGAATGTTTAATCAGGTTTTTTCCCATCAAGGAAAGTATTGATCGTGCTGATCGTGGCACCTTTGCCATTGCCTTCATCCTTGACCTGGTAATTGCTGTAGAAATTTTCAACAGTGGAAGAGTTATTAAACAATTCCATATTGCGGCGGATATAAGCCGGAACCGATTCGTACTCATTGTTTGGATCAGCAGCATTTAAGTTGAACGACAGGTTGCGCAATTTCTGTAAGCGTTCAGCTGCTCTCCTTTTTTCATCGCCCGCAGCGTCTGGCATAGCCGGTTCATCTGCATTTGATGGAGGTGTTTGAGGTGGATGGCTCGTTGTTGTATCCGCCGCCGGAATGTCGTTACGTATCACCAGTTGCATGTCGAAGTTTTCCGGATCTTCAACTTTTGCCACAGGTGCCGGAACCGGTTCTTCAGCAGGTTGTGAAGTCGAAACTTCAGGTTTGGACTCTGCGTAAATATTGGAAGGTCTGGCCAGATAGCCTCCCGACGCTGCAGACGCCTGGGAAGTATTTTGATTGGATGTTGTTGGATTGTTGTTAGTAGCAAGAACCGATTGTCTTAATCTTTCAAACCTGTCGTCCAGCCACTGTTTCTTGATCTCGAATTCTTTTTTCTCTTCTTCTTCGATCGCCTTGTCGTCCTTGATTTTCAAATGTAAATGAACGGGAGCAGATTCTTCTTCTTTTTCTTCAACAAAATTTAAAGAAATCACAGACTGCTCCATTCGTACTTCTTCGATGCGCGGCATTGGTATTTCTACGATCTCCTCTTCATCAACCAGCTTGGGAGCCAGTGTATCTTCAACTTTGGGTTCGGTGGTGGCTTGTGGCTTTGGGAGGGGCTGCTCTCCTAAAGTCATCACGATCTTTTCTTCTTTCTTTGGTTCTGTCTGTACCCTAGGTGTTTCTTTTTTGGAGAAAGGATCCTTGTGCTGGAAACCTGTAGCAATCAGTGTGATACCAATCTTGCTTCCAAGTGTATTATCATAACCAAGACCGAGAATCACATCGGTATTTTCTCCTGCATGACTTAGTAAATGGTTCTGGATGATCTCAACTTCATCCATGGTAAATTCATTTTCTCCTTCTGCAGAATTAATATTAATCAGGATCCATTTAGCTCCCTTGATCTCGTTGTCATTCAGCAATGGTGAATTCATCGCTTCTTCAATTGCACATTGTGCCCTGTTCTCGCCATCACATGCGGCATTACCAAGAATGGCCACACCACCATTTTTCATTACAGTGCATACATCAGCAAAGTCCACGTTGATCTGACCAGTACTGTTAATGACATCGGTAATACACTTTGCAGCCGTTGCCAGTACATTATCTGCCTTGGCAAAAGCATCACGCATTTTTAAATTACCAAACTGGTGACGCAATTTATCATTGCTGATCACCAGGAGCGTATCAACATATTGCTTCAAAGTTTTGATGCCTTCCTCAGCCTGTTGCTGGCGCTTCTTCCCTTCATAAGTAAAAGGAGTTGTTACGATACCAACGGTAAGAATGCCCAGGTCCTTACAGATCTTTGAGATAATGGGTGCACCACCTGTTCCGGTACCACCACCCATGCCTGCTGTAACAAAGGCCATTTTTGTATTCACTTCCAGAATACGCTTGATCTCTTCAAGGCTTTCTTCAGTTGCCTGGCGGCCAATCTCCGGATTGGCTCCTGCTCCCAAACCCTGTGTAAGGTGGGGTCCTAACTGTATTTTATTGGGAACACTACTTTGCGCAATGGCCTGTGCATCTGTATTACAGATAATGAAGTTGACACCTTCTATATTCTGTGAATACATGTGATTCACGGCATTGCTTCCGCCCCCGCCTATGCCAATCACTTTTATTATCGATGACTTCTCTTTTGGAAGATCAAAATGGATCATAAGATTCTGATTTGTGTTGTTCCGTGTACCCTCGCAACAACGGATGAATGTTTTATGAATGAAAAGAACTTTACACTATTAAAATTTGCTGTCTTCTTCTTCTTTGAAAATCTCGATCAGGCTTGTCTTGAATTTTCCCCAGAAATTAGACATACCTCTTCTTCTTTCAGTAGTGGATACGCTATCGCTTCCCTCAACTTCAACTGGAATTTCTTCAGTTAGATTTTTAAGAGCTTCGGGAACTTCCACTTTTCTGAATGTACTTTCAAATTGCTTACGCTTGTGTTCATAGTCATCATATCCTTTCAGTATTAATCCAAGGCAGGTAGCATAGGTTGGCTTTGCCAGTTCTTCAATATGCCCCGGTGCCAGGTGTTCGTTAGGCAATCCTATCCTTGCATTCAAACCAGTAACATATTCTGTGAGCTGTATCAGATGTTTTAGCTGTGATCCACCACCAGTTAAAATGATACCGCCATTCAGCATTTTATTATCCAGTCCTACCTGCTTCAGGTGATAGGTAACAAAATCAAGGATCTCGCTCATTCTCGCCTGAATGATATTCGCCAGGTTTTTCACACTGATCTCTTTAGCTGGCATGCCGCGCAATCCAGGAATGGTGATGTAGGCATTGGCCTTGGCTTCATCCGAAAGTGCTGATCCAAACTGGACCTTCATTTGCTCGGCCTGTGTTTTCAAAACACCCAGCCCGGTTTTGATATCATTAGTAATGTTCTCACCTGCAAAAGGAATTACAGCTGTGTGTTTGAGAATACCTTCATAAAAAACAGCCAGGTCCGTTGTGCCACCGCCTATATCCACAATGGCCACACCAGCTTCCATATCTTCCTGAGCCATTACTGCTGCAGAAGAAGCAAGTGGCTGCAATACCAGGTCTTTTGTAACCAGTCCTGATTTTTCAACAGAACGGTTAATATTCCTGATCGCATTTTTATCGCCGGTGATGATATGAAAATTCGCACCCACTTTGACACCACCATAGCCAATGGGATCGGCAATGTTCTGGAAATTGTCTACCGTATATTCCTGTGGTATCACATCTATGATCTGATCTCCGGCAGGAATGTAGGTCTTGTACTGATCAGCGATCAGCTGGTCAATTTCCTTTTGAGAAATTTCATTTTCTGTGTCATGGCGAACAATGTCGCCACGTGTTTGAAGACTTTTGATATGATGGCCTGCAATTCCCACATATACTTCATTGATCTCCAGGTTGGGATTGGAAGCATAGCAATTCTCCAGTGCGCTTTTGATGGCCTTGATGGTTTCATCAATGTTCAATACCTGGCCATGCTTTACGCCATTCGAATTTGCTCTTCCAAATCCAAGGATCTCCAATTTGCCAAACTCGTTCTTGCGTCCGGCAATGACAGCAATTTTGGTGGTTCCAATGTCAAGCCCCACAATAATTGGTTGCTCGTTGTTCATGTCTATGTTGTTTTTAGTTGTTTGAATCACTGATTTTTAGAGAGGATCACAGATTACACTGATTACACAGATTGACTCTGATGTAAATTGTTTCTAATCATATGATCAACATTTCTCTATACTCTTTTCATTACAGCCTTGGGCTTTGCCGGGTTGGCCGGTTTTGCAGCGGGCTGTGTTGGTTTTTCTTTGGGACGTACCGGATTCAAATTAGTTTTCGCAGGATTGGAATTGGTGTTGTTCAATGAAGAAGGGTTTGGATCAGTCTTCACAGGAACAGTGTTATTCAACTTACTTACTACCGTGTCTTTATCTGGTGTCGCATGCATAAATGCTTCTGGAAGCATATTATCATCCACATCCTGAAGGCTTGCCCTGTTCATCAGTTCTTCTATATTTTTTTGCAGCTGGATCGAATCCACCGGCGAGGCAGGTCCTTTTTTAACCGCTACCACCTGTCCATCAAACTTCAGATCGATAGCTGCATATTTATGAAAGCCTACTTTAGAAATTACCTGCCTGTAAAAAACAAACAACCTTCCCAGCTTACGCGCCACATCATGACCGTTACCCAGCCTGATCACATGATCGCCAATTACTGGGATCAGTTCAAAGTTTTTTTCTGGCGTTATCACTATCTGGCCTGTTTGCGCATTCCAGAAATCGTCCTGGTAAATGAACTGTGCTACTTCTTTCACTTCATCCAGGAAAGCACTATCCCTGGCATTCATTTTTTTCACATCCACATAACCAGTAATCACCGGAACGCGGGCACTCATTTTTTCTACCAGTGACATTTTATGACCTGAGCTGTCGATATAAAAAGAATTTCCGTTGGTACTGAAAACCCTGGCGACAGGTTCTCTTTCTTCTACATAAACATGCAATGCATCACGACTGTCGAAATAAAGCTCCGCATCCCTGATCCAGGAATTTTGCTCTAATGTTTTTTCGAGTTTGGCCAGGTCAATACTGGTGACAGGCCTGTTCTGCAATACACCACCGGAAGCTTTTTCAATCAATTGAAGAATGTCATTCTTTTCTATATAATATTTTTCTCCGGAACCTTTAATGCCCAGCAACACTTCTTTGCAGATATGTTCTTTTTTCTTTCCATTGGCTGCCACCAGCAATACGCTCATGCCACAGATGATCACAGACCATAAGGCCAGGAATAATATTCTTTGTATGGTTTTCTTCTTTTTCAAGAATTTGTTCTCTTATTTATTTTCAATGATGGTTTTTACTTTCGGCACCAACGCATCTATATCACCTGCACCGGCCATTACGATCACTTCGCCAAATTCCTTATTCAGATCATGATCCTGCATCCATTGTAACATTTGCTCCTTTTGCATCACCCTTGCTTTATCATCCTGAATTTTATCCATGATCATTTCACTGGTTACGCCGGGCAAGGGCTTCTCTCTTGCAGGATAAATGGGAAGCAAAATCAATTGATCAGCCATTGACAGCACTTCTGCAAATCCATCAGCCAGGTCTCTTGTGCGTGTGAAGAGATGGGGTTGAAAAACAACCGTCAAAACTCTTTGCGGGAATAAACTGCGCACGCTCCTTAGCAAGGCTTTCAATTCCTCAGGATGATGAGCATAATCATCTATCAGAACCGGTTGCACATAGCCGCCTTCCTGTTGTTTCTGTGGTGGAATGATGTATTCAAATCTTCGCTTCACACCTTTGAAATCAGCAACAGCAGCTTTGATCTTTTCTTCATCAATGCCCAATTCACTGGCAATAGCAATGGCTACCAGCATATTCTCCACGTTATGCATTCCGCCGATATTCAGTTCAAGTTGAGAAAGAATTTTAGTTTTCAATTGAGCATCGAATACATATCCGCCCTCATGGATCCGGATGTTGGATGCATAAATATCAGCAGCATCATTTTGAAGGCTGTATGTCTGCTTCCTGGCTGCTTTACTTTCGCTGATCCTTTTTAATCCGAATTTTCCTATAAGCAAACCATCACCACGCACCTGGTTGCTGAAATCCACAAAAGCATCCTGCATCGATTTCTCATCACCATAGATATCCAGGTGGTCAGCATCCATGGATGTGATCACAGCGATATCAGGACTTAATTTCAAAAAGCTCCTGTCGTATTCATCCGCTTCTATCACACAAACATTCTCTTCACTGCTCCAGAAATTGGTGTGATAGTTCACACATATGCCCCCAAGGAAAGCATTGCAACCATAACCTGTATGCCTGAGCATGTGTGCAGTCATAGTAGAAATGGTAGTCTTTCCATGAGTACCGGCAATGCAGATATTGTAAGAATCAGCACTGATGGCCTGCAACACATCACTTCTTTTTACCACTTTGTAATCATTCTCCCGGTAAAAGACAAGTTCCTGATGATCAGATGGAATGGCAGGTGTATAAACCACGATATCCACATCTTTTGGTGCAAGACTTACATCATCAGAATAATGAATAAACATGCCTTCTTTTTCCAGCTGTTGGGTCAACTCAGTTGATGTTCTGTCATAACCACTCACCCTTGTTCCTTTTGAATGAAAGTACCTGGCCAGCGCACTCATACCAATGCCACCTATACCTATAAAGTATACTGCAGCTATTCCTTTTAAGGTAGCCAGTTGTGGTGATGTTATGTTTTGTTCACTGTTCATTGCTGTTCCAATTCTTTCAAAATTTCTTTTGCTATGATTTCATCGGCATCTTTGATAGCATACCTGCCGATATTTTCTTTTAATTCTCTTTGATGCCTCTCATCTTTTGCCAGGGCTATGATATTTGGCACCAGTTTTTCCATGGCCTCATTATCCTTTACCATTATAGCAGCCTGCTTGTTCACCAGGTTCATTGCATTGACAGTCTGGTGGTCTTCAGCAGCAAAAGGATAAGGCACAAAAAGAACTGGTTTCTTTACAACACATAATTCAGCAATAGCCATAGCACCTGCACGTGAGATCACTATATCAGCTGCAGCATAAGCGTTTTCCATTCCTGTGATAAATTCATCCACCCACACACCCTGCTTTTGATAAGCCTTCCATTTGGCGGCATCGTTTTTACCGGTTTGCCAGATCAACTGGATTTCATTGTTAACTATAGTATCGATATCTTTCGCGATTGCTTCGTTGATTGATCTTGCGCCCAGACTGCCCCCAACAGCTAACAGTGTGATCTTACCTGCATCCATACCAAAGAGCTGCAAGGCATTTTCTTTGGCAATCGTATCCACCTGAGTAATGGCAGGCCGGACCGGATTGCCTGTGATCATGATCCTGTTGGCAGGAAAAAATTTTTCCATTCCATCAGATGCCACAAAAATCTTAGTTGCTTTTTTCCCGAGGAAAATATTCGACTTCCCTGCAAATGAATTGGATTCATGAATGAAAGAAGCGATTCCCTTTGCCTGAGCCAAACGCAAAACAGGAAAGGATGAATATCCACCAACGCCTATCACGGCATCAGGCCTGAACCGGCTAAAAATATTCCTGACCTGCAGGAAACTTTTTACCAGCTTGAAAGGCAGACCGATATTTTTTATCAAAGAACTACGATTAAAGCCTGCGATATCCAGGCCTTCGATACCATAACCTGCCTGAGGTACTTTCTCCATCTCCATCTTTCCTTTGGCGCCAACAAAAAGTATTTCTGTTTGTGGCTCCAGTTTTTTGATAGCATTTGCAATGGCTATCGCGGGAAAAATATGTCCCCCTGTTCCTCCTCCTGCTATGATGATCTTCTTCGCCATATCAGGAAACAACTTCTTCTGGTTCATCAATAATCTCTTCTTCCTCTACTTCCTTTTTCGCTTCATCAGGTAATTTTTTTCGGCCTTCCAACTGCTCCACATTTCTTGCTACGCTTAATATGATCCCTATGGAGAGACAGGTAAATAAAAAGCTGCTACCTCCCATGCTCACAAGTGGCAGTGTAACACCTGTAACAGGAAAGAGATTGACGTTAACCGCCATATTTGCCATTGCCTGTATCACCAGTGTGAAGCTCAAGCCCAGTGCAAGGAAGGCACCAAAAGCAAAAGGGCATTGTTTAAAAAGCCTGATGCTTCTATATAGAAAAACCAGGTAGATAAATAAAATGAAAGCGCCACCGAGCAATCCATATTCTTCTATTAGCGTGGCGAAAATATAATCGTTGTAAGCCTGCGGCAGGAAATTTCTTGCTTCACCATTTCCAGGACCGCGTCCAAGCCAGCGTCCTCGTGCAATAGCAATCTTAGCCTGGTTCACCTGGTAATGATCATCATCAGCAACATGTGAACCGTACATAAAATTCTCGACGCGACCTACCCAGGTCTCCACCCTTGCGGTAAGTCTTGATGATTTTTCCTTAGAGCTTGCAACCACTTCTTCATTCACTGAAGATTTATGTTTGACCATGGCTGCCATCACCAGGAAGATTACAGGAATCATTGCTACACCAACCACCATTAATAAATGCTTGCCGCTGACACGGCCAATAAATAAAAGCAGCATGCAGCTGGCTCCCAGCAAAAGCGCTGTTGATAAATTAGCCGGTGCAATCAGGAGGCAGGTAATTGCTATTGGAGTGATAACAGGAAGAAATCCTTTCTTAAAATCCTTGATCTTGTTTTGCTTGCGACTCAGCAAACGGGCAAGAAACATAAAAAGACCAAGCTTGGCAAGGTCAGAAGTTTGCATGGTCATATTGATGACCGGCACACGGATCCAGCGGCTTCCTTCATTCATGGTTACTCCAAAGAATAAGGTATAAAGCAGTAGTGGAATGGATAAGAGGAATAAGATCTTGGCAACTTTGGAATAAATGGTATAGTTGACCCGGTGCGCAAAATAGATGATGCAAAAACCAATTGCAATAAAAGCGATCTGCTTAAAGAGATAAACTTCAGTATTGCCTTTATATTTTTTATAAGCCAGTGAACCTGTAGCACTGTACACCGCCAGAAGAGAAACCAAAACAAGCAGCAACACAAGAGCCCAGATGACTTTATCACCCCTGGTACTCTTCAGTAGCTGAGCCGGTTTAAGGTTCAGATCAGAGAATCGTATGTCTGATGTCTGGTTCATTAATGGCAACTTGTAATTCAGTATTGCTTATAAATTTTTTACTGCGTCTTTAAACTGCTTACCGCGGTCTTCATAATTTTTGAAAAGATCGAATGATGCACAGGCAGGGCTGAGTAAAACCACATCGCCGGGAACGGATAAGCCAAATGCAGCATGAACCGCTTCTGCTGCACTTGCGGTATCTATAATACTTGATACTTTCCCATCAAATGCCTGGTGGATCTTTGCATTATCGATTCCCATGCAAACAATGGCTTTTACTTTTTCTGTAACGAGGTCCTGTAATAAGGAATAATCATTCCCCTTATCAACACCGCCCAGTATCAGCACTGTTGGCTTAGTCATGCTTTCCAATGCAAACCAGGTGGAGTTCACATTGGTAGCCTTACTGTCGTTGATGAATTCAACACCTCTCACAGTAGCCACAGCTTCCATGCGATGCTCCAGGTTTTCAAAAGTTTGCACAGCATCGCGGATCTTGTTTTTACGGATATCCATCGTTGCGCCGGCCACACTTGCTGCCATGGTGTTGAATTGATTGTGTTTACCCTTCAGGGCAAAATCATAAATACTCATTTGCTGATCTTCAGAGTTCACTTTCACGTGCAGCTCTTCATTTTTGATATACCCGCCTTTTTCAACTTTCTGCTTCATACTGATTGGTAATTGAATTGAATGAATCTGGTTTTGTTCCAGGTAACCTGTGATCACTTCGTCATCAAGATTATAAATGAAATGGTCCTTTGAAGTCTGGTTGATCGCTATTTTAAACTTGCTTTTTACATAATTTTCAAAACGGTATTCATACCGGTCCAAATGATCTTCTGTGATGTTCAGCAGTACTGCAACATCAGGTCTGAAGTAAACAATATCATCCAGCTGGAATGAGCTGATCTCAGCCACATACAAATCCTTTGGATCTTCCGCCACCTGCCTGGCAAATGAATAACCAATGTTGCCCACCAGCGCACAATTCAATCCTGCATGATTGCAGATATGAAATGTAAGCGCCGTAGTGGTTGATTTTCCATTACTACCCGTGATGGCAATGATCCTGCTGTTTCCCTTATGCCTGTAAGCCAGTTCGATCTCGCTGATGACGGGAATGTTTTTTTGCCTAAGCAATTTTACCCAGTCATTCTTTTCGGGTATGCCCGGGCTTTTCACTACTTCATCTGCATTGAGTAATTCCTCGCTGTTGATATCATTTTCAAGAAAATCAATACCTGCTTCCTGCAGTTCTTTGCGATAACCATCTTTCAAAGAGCCTTCATCCATTAACCGGACGATGTAACCTTCTTTTTTTGCAAGCAATGCCGCTCCTACTCCGCTTTCCCCTCCACCTAATATGACCAGTCTCTTACTCATCTGCCTTTAATGTTTCTCAGCCATTAAGTTTCCATCCTGGGATGTTTCCATGTACGGAAACCCTGGTTTTTCAACAGCATTAGATTTTAAAAATCCTTCGTTTCGTTTTCGGACGAACACCCGTTATTTCATAGGCGGACCTTCTTCCTCGTCGGTGGTTTTTCAATAATGCCTTATCTAAGCTTCAACGTCACAATAGATACAATCGCACATAATATGGTGATGATCCAAAATCTTGTTACGATCTTGGCTTCATGATATCCTTTCTTTTGATAGTGGTGGTGTAATGGGCTCATTAAAAAAAGCCGCTTACCCTGACCTGTCTTTCTCTTAGTGTATTTGAAATAACTTACCTGCAGTGTAACACTCAGTACTTCTATAAGGAAAACGCCGCAGATAATTGGTATCAGTAATTCCTTGTGAACAATGATGGCCAGTGAAGCAATAAGGCCACCCAGTGTAAGACTTCCCGTATCACCCATAAACACCTGCGCAGGATAAGAGTTGTACCATAGAAATCCAACGCATGCTCCAATCATGGCTCCGATAAAAATTGAAAGCTCCGCCAGGTTGGGTATGTACATGATATTCAGATAATCGGCAAATAAAAGGCTGCCGCTCGCATAGGCAAAAATTCCAAGACAGGCGCTGATGATGGCTGAAGTTCCTGTAGCCAGTCCGTCCAGGCCGTCAGTGATATTTGATCCGTTGGAAACAGCAGTAACAATGAAGATCACCACCAGGATATAAACTACCCAGGTGTAATCACGCCATGATGCAGGAAGAAGTCTTGAATAATTAAACTCATGCCCTTTTACAAAAGGAATAGAGGTTACAAAAGACTTGGCCTCAACAAAATATTTGGGCTTACCGTCAACAGTTTTTTCAATGAGTTTTACATTGGTGGTTTGAGGATCTCCCTGGAACTCACGCCAGATCTTTACATTCTGGTTGAAATACAGAGTTGCTCCCACAACAATTCCAAGCATTACCTGACCAAAGATTTTAAATTTACCGGCAAGGCCGTCATTGTCACCTTTCTTATAAGGCAATCCTTTTTGCTGGGCAATTTTCTTGGCCCTCAGCTTCAGGTAATCATCAATAAAACCAATAGCACCCAGCCAAATAGTACAAAAGATCATCAGCCTTACATACACTTTTGTAAGGTCTGCCAGCAATAAAGTTGGAATGAGTATGGCCAGGATGATGATGAGACCACCCATGGTAGGTGTTCCTTTCTTTTGCTGCTCTCCAGCCAGTCCGAGATCACGAACAGTTTCACCTATCTGTTTTTTATTGAGATAATTGATCAGTTTTTTACCGTAGATAGTAGTAATCAAAAGCGAGAGAATAACTGCAGACAACACCCTGAACGTGATAAAACCGAACAAGTCCCTGCCGGGGAACTTGATCCCTTCATCCTTTAACCATTCAAATAAGTGATATAACATGTTATTCTTTTCTGAATTAATGATTCATTTCAACGTTCTTATTTTCCTAATAGCTCAAACATTTCCAGCAATACTTCCCTGTCATCAAAATGATGTTTGACGCCATTGATCTCCTGGTATTTTTCATGACCCTTCCCTGCAATCAAAACAATGTCTTCTGGCTTCGCCATATCAACAGCTGTTTTGATGGCCTGCTTTCTATCAGCTATGGATAAAAACTTCCTTTTGGCAGCACTGTTCAATGTGGCTTCCATATCTTCAAGGATCTTCAGAGGGTCTTCTGTGCGAGGATTGTCGCTGGTAAAGATGACGCGGTCGCTATGCTCGCAGGCCACTTCACCCATGATCGGTCTTTTTGTTTTATCCCTGTCTCCACCACAACCCACAACCGTTATCACATTCTCATGACCCTGCTTTAATTTTTTGATTGTCTCCAATACGTTCACCAGTGCATCAGGTGTGTGGGCATAATCAACAATTCCAATGATCCTGTCCTTTGAAGAGATGATATAATCAAACCTTCCCTCAGCTCCTGTCGTGTTACTTAAACACTGAAGTACGTGCGCCTTGTCTTCACCCAGACAAAGGGCTGCACCATAAACAGCAAGGAGGTTATAGGCGTTGAATTCACCGATCAGGCGGAAGTGTACTTCCTGTTCGTTGATATTCATGACCAGTCCACCCAAACTGTTTTCAAGGATCTTTCCTTTGAAATCAGCTACTGTTCTTAAGCTGTAACTGTACTTCTTAGCGGCTGTGTTTTGGAGCATCACGTTTCCACGCTTGTCATCAAGGTTGGTAATGGCAAAGGCTGATGAACTCAAACTGTCAAAAAATCCTTTTTTGGCTTTGATGTATTCATCAAAGGTTTTGTGATAGTCCAGGTGGTCGTGTGTAATATTTGTAAAAAGAGCACCGGCGAATTCCAGTCCTGCAATTCTTTGTTGATGCACCGCATGTGAACTCACTTCCATGAAGGCATAGTTGCAGCCTTCATCTACCATTTGCTTCAACAGTGCATTCAGACTTACAGGATCAGGTGTGGTATGTGTGGCAGGAATGATTTTTCCTGCGATCAGGTTTTCCACTGTACTCACCAGGCCACATTTATAACCGAGGCAGGTAAATAATTTATATAACAGTGTTGCGACTGTTGTTTTACCATTGGTGCCGGTAACTCCAACCAGTTTTAATTTTTGCGTGGGCTGATCATAAAAATTATGAGCCAGCTGTCCAGCCGCTTCAGCGCTGCTGGTAGTTTGCACATAGGTGATACCTTCTTTTTTCGAAGGCATTTGTTCACAAACTATAGCCACCGCACCCTGCGAGATGGCTTTTTCAATATAAAGATGTCCATCTGCAGCAACGCCCTTCACTGCAATAAACAGGCTGCCCTTTCCAACTTTGCGCGAATCAATCTGGATATCATTGATGTCGATATCCGTATTGCCCGTCAACGCCATGGTGTGCACCTTATATAATATGTCGCTTAATTTTTTCAATTGAGTAAAAGCGTTACGGTTTGATGATTGTTTATTGTTGTTCCAGGCAAAATATCCTGCGCCACTACTTTTCCTTTGCCTCTCACGATGACTTTGAGATTCCTGTTTTCCAGGAGGTAGAGTGCATCCTTGAGCGTCAGACCCTTTACATCCGGCATTTGTGATTTCGCAGTTTCCTGACCTTTGACCACGGGCTTATAGCGAGCCTGATAAATCGTACTCCAGTTATCATTGCCTGCAGAATCAACGGGCTTCAGATCAAGCCTGCTGAAAATATCTCTCACATCAGTTGTATATCCTGCATAATTATAATCAGAGCTGTCTGTCACCAGTTGATAAGGCATGGATTTTTTGCCTTTCACATACTGCGCATAGAGTTTGGTAGCGATTTCTCTGAATACTGGAGCTGCCAGTTGGCCTCCATAGTGAATGGCAGCATGTGGCTTTGTTTTGACCACTACGATACAGGTATATTCAGGCTGGTCGGCAGGAAAATAGCCGGCAAAAGAAGCCTGGTAAATTCCATCATAATATTTCACATCACCGCCTGCAACGTGTGCTGTCCCTGTCTTCCCAGCTACACTGAAAGCGAAATCTTTAAATACATCTTTGGCCGTTCCTTCGGTAACAACAGACTCCATGCAAAGTCTTGCCGCTTTAATAACTTCAGGCTTGCAGATCTGTTCATCAAGAACAGTGGGTTCAAATGATTTTACCGTTACGCCATTGCTCTTGATACTGTTCACGAGGTAAGGCTTCATCATTTTTCCTTCGTTAGCAACAGCATTGTATAACATCAGTGTGTGGAGCGGACTAACTTCAATGGCGTATCCAAAGCTGGCAGTTATCATGGCATGCAGACCTTCCTTGTTACGCTTAAGTTTTGGCAAAACAGGAGCTTCTTCTCCAATCAGATCAATACCGGATCTACGATCGAGATGAAATTTTTTCAGGTAATTTTTATAGAGGTCAGGTTCATTTGCAAAAGCTCTGTAAGCTACCTTGCTCATGCCAACATTTGAACTATGCGCAAAGCATTCTCTTAAGCTCATTACCGGCTTTGGCGCTCTTTCAGCATCATTTACATTTCTTACACCTACATAAGCATTTCCGGTTGAACCTATTTCCACCATTTCATTGATGTTACTGGTGCCATGATCCAGAACCGCTAGCAATGTAGCCAGCTTTATAGTAGATCCAGGCTCAGTGGTTTGCAGTGCGTAATTCAGGTTCTCACCATAATTTCCCTTCTGGTCTCTTCCAAGATTGGCTATGGCCTTGATCTTTCCTGTTTTTGTTTCCATCACCAGGCAGGTGCCATACTGTGCTTCGCTTTGCAACATCATCTTCATCAATGCAGATTCAACGATGTCCTGCATTTGTATATCAATGGTAGTGATGATGTCCTTGCCCATTTCCGGCTCGATCTCATAGCCATCAACCGGAACAGCAGCACCACCCGCAATAAAGCGAACCAGTCGTTTGCCCGAGGTTCCTTTCAACAGACTGTCATAGGTTCTTTCCAATCCAACATTCTGTGCATTGTCTCTTGCAAGGCCTATCGTTCTTTTGGCAAGCATGCCAAATGGATTCAGCCTCCTGCTCTTTACTTCGGCAATCACACCACTTTTATTTCTTCCCAGTTTTACCAGCGGAAACGCACGGAAGGCCTTGTATTCCTCGAATGTCAAACCCTTACGGATCTGGAAATAGCGATTGCCTTCGTTGTAAGCCTGCTTGAGTTCTTTTTTATATTGAGCCGAAGATTTATCCCTGAAAAATTTAGAGAGGGCAATGGAGAAGGAGTCAATGTTTTCTTTGAAGCGTTTTCCTTTTTTCTCACGCAGTCCATCAGCGCCCAGGTCCATGTAAATATCAAAATAAGGAACAGATGTGCTGAGCATCTGTCCATCTTCACTGTAGATCGTTCCTCTTTCGGCATCAAGCGGTACAAACTTCTGATGCAGGCTGTCCGACATACTCCTCCAATAGTCGCCCTGGAAGTGCTGGATATAAAAAGCACGCCCTAACACCACAAAGCTCAACAGCATTACACCGATGAAACTAAGGTAGACCCTCCATAATATGTCGCGCTTTATCTCCAAACGACAATTGGTTTTGTTTATATGATCCGCAGGGCGGATATTTTTTTATAACACAGTGGAGACGCATTATAATGCGTCTCTATTACAAACTATCGATCAACACAACCGGGGCATCTGTCAATTCTTTTAACCCCAATGGTTCTACTGCTTCCATCAATTCACTTTGCTTACTGCGATGAAGCACATCACCCTTCACTGATTTAAACTCGTATTGTAATTCCTTTAATTCAGTTGATGTTTTGGAAATTTCCCTGATGGTCTTATCCGCCATATGCCCGTTATAGATATAGATCACCGCTAACAGGGCCAGGAACAAAAAGAAAGGTATCTGCCTGACAATTGCTTTATAATTGAGCAATCTTTTCCAGTGCAGGTTCAGCGTCTTTTCTTTTTTGTTATTGGATTCCAACATTGATTTTTTTAGTGCTTATATTTTTTGAGCCACTCGAAGCTTCGCGCTTCGTGACCTTGTATTTCTTTTTAGTTCTTCAGCAGATGCAACAACTGGTTTTTTATTAACCGGTTTCAGAAGTGTTGGCTTCTGTGTGGTTGCAAAAGGATTTTCTTCTGGCGCATCAAAACTGTTGTCACGGAAAAAGATCTTTACCAGCCTGTCTTCAATGGAATGAAAAGTGATGATTGCCACTCTTCCATCCTGCTTCAAAACTTTTGGGACCTGTTCCAGCAAATCTTTTAATGCCACTAATTCATCATTCACCTCGATCCGCAATGCCTGGAATACCTGTGCGAGGTATTTGTTCGGATTGCCTTTTACCACGGAACTGATCGCATTCTTCAAACCTTCGATGGTTTTAAAAGAAGCTGTTTTTCTTGCTTCCACGATCGTCCTTGCCAGTGTTTTCGAATTGGTGACTTCACCATATTGCTCAAACAACTTATGCAGCTGGTGCTCAGAATAATCATTCAAAACATCGGCGGCAGTTTTTACCTGGCGCTGATCCATGCGCATATCAAGTGATGCTTCAAATCGCGTAGAAAAACCTCTTTCAGCCCTGTCGAACTGGTGACTGCTCACTCCGAGGTCCGCAAGAATTCCATCCACTTCATCAATTCCATTCAATCGAAGAAATCTTTGAAGGTGCCTGAAATTCTGCGCTATAAAAACCACTCTTGGATCATCAGGAAGATTGTTTCTGGCATCGGCATCCTGGTCAAAGGCAACCAGCTTACCGTCGGGTCCGAGCTTTTCTAGTATGGCTTTGCTATGTCCGCCACCTCCAAAAGTGCAGTCGACATAAGTTCCGGCAGGATGAATATTGAGGTATTCAATTACCTCATGTAGTAAAACGGGAACATGGTAAGATTTGGGATCCTCGCCTTTACCAGGAACTAAGGAATTTTGCCCCTTGTTGTAAGTATCCTTTTTCATTCCATCTTATTGCTTCCGTCCCCTTTTACCATCACCTGCTGCGCAAGACTACTGAAGTCATCGGGTGAATATGATTCAAAGAACTTCTTGTAATTACCGGTAGACCAGATCTCGATCTTGTCTATGGCCGAAGCCAGCACGATATCCTTTTCCAGACCCGCATACTCTTTCAGGTTCGGAGGGAGCAAAAGCCTGCCTGCCGAATCGAGCTCCACTTCTGTGGCGCCGTTCAGAAAATACCTTCTGAATTCTCTCACCTTTGGGTCAAAATCGTTCAAAGTGCTAATCCTGGCATAAAGGGGTTCCCAGCTTTGGCGGGGATACAGGGTCAGGCATTTCTCAAATCCTCTGTTGATAACAAAACGCGTATTTTCGCCTTCAGGCATTTGCTTTTTTAAGCCTGCCGGTAGGAGAAAGCGACCTTTTGCGTCCAGAGTTGATTCAAATTCGCCTAGAAATCCTGTCATTTTCAATGGATTGGAATGGTGGCGGTTTACTTTGACACAAAATAACACTTTTTCCCACTTTGTTTCGGCAATTTTCGATTGTTTAATTTTTCCACATGTCGAAAGCCTTTAAAACCCTTACTGGATAAGGTTTTTGCCCGGTGAAAATTTTTTAAACGATGCACCTCTGTGGATTGCTGTGGATAACCGTGGAAAACCACAGGTTTTTTGTGAAGAACCTGATTCAATTAAAACTTAAATGCTGCAGTCAGCCGCATGAAAAACGACCTGAAAAACATATCGATCCTCGATTACGATTACACGCTACCTGCTGAAAGGATCGCCAACTTTCCCCTGGAAAAAAGGGATGCCTCCAAACTTCTTGTGTACAGCAATGGTCAGATCAGTGATGATCTTTTTCTTCATCTTCCTGATCACTTATCAGATGCATTGCTGGTTTTGAATAACACCAGGGTGATTGAAGCACGTATTTATTTTCAGAAACCCAGTGGAGGACAAATCGAGATCTTCTGTCTTCAGCCTTATGGCCAGAGTATGGAGCAATCGTTGCAGCAAAAAGAAAAAACAAGATGGCTTTGTTTGATTGGTGGCGCATCCAAATGGAAAAACGGACAACTCCTGCAAAAAGAAATCCAGGTTCATGATCATACAGTACTTCTCACCGCTGCTTACATTGAAAAAAAAGAAGACGGCTTTATTATAGAGTTTTCCTGGAACCCCTCTACCCTTCCCTTCTCTTCCATCTTACATGCTGCAGGCAATATTCCTTTACCTCCATACATCAAAAGAGAAGTAGTAGAACAGGACAAGGAACGCTACCAAACCGTTTTTTCAAAAACAGAAGGATCTGTGGCAGCACCCACTGCTGCACTTCATTTTACAACAGAAGTTTTTAAAGCCTTGCAAAAGAAAAATGTTGAAGCGGCTTTTATTACACTTCATGTAGGAGCAGGAACTTTTAAGCCTGTAAAATCTGCTACCATCGGAGGTCATGTTATGCATGAAGAACCTTTTTCTGTTACCAAAGAATTTTTAAAGCAGTTGCTTAGTGCGCCACAAGTTGTAGCAGTGGGTACCACATCATTAAGAACACTGGAAAGTCTGTACTGGCTGGGAATAAAACTGATGAAGAGTTCTGTTGAACCAGACTGGAATCTTTCTCAATGGGAAGCATATGATTTGCAGGAAGAAAATCCTTCAATTTCTTACCAGGAAAGTTTGCAGGCGATGATCAGCTGGATGGAACAAAAAGAAATCAATGAACTGCATTGTACTACTAGCATGGTGATTGTACCAGGCTATGATTTTAAAATTCCTGTTGCACTCATCACCAATTTTCACCAGCCTCAGTCAACCCTGCTTCTGTTGGTTTCTGCATTTATTGGTGAAGACTGGAAAAAAGTTTATCAGCATGCACTCGCACACCAATACCGCTTCCTAAGTTATGGTGACAGCAGTTTGCTTTGGAGAAATAAAAACAGATAAGAAAGACAATTATTTAACCAGGTCAAATTCAATAGTAAAACAACTTCCTTTTCCCAGTGTACTCTCTGCCCTGATGGTTCCTTCGTGTGCTTCTACCACTGACTTTACATAGCTAAGACCAAGACCAAAACCTTTTACATTGTGTATGTTGCCTGTATGCGCACGATAGAATTTTTCGAAGATGCGTTTTACGGTTTCTCTAGTCATGCCAATACCATTGTCTTCCATGCGAAGGATAAATTTCTTACCATCAGAAGAAGTATGGATGCGGATCACTGGAGGCACATTTTCCTTTGAATATTTTACCGCATTATCCATCAAATTATTTACAAGGTTGGAGATATGCACTTCATCTCCTTCTATCAGGTCGTTGGTGGCAGACAGATTGGTTTCCAGCATGCCCTGCTTCTCCTGCAGTCTCAGGATAAAATTATCTGCTACGTCCTGGATGATCTGGTGAACATGAAGTGGTTTTAAATTCAGTTGAATCTCCTGGCGGTCAAGAAGTGCTGATTTTAAAATTGTTTCCACCTGGCGGTTCATGCGCTGGTTTTCTTCCTTGATGATGCTGCTGAAATAGGTCAGCTTCTCCACATCCTTCTGCACTTTTTCGTTTTTCAAAGCGTCCACCGCCAATGAAATGGTTGCGATGGGTGTTTTGAATTCATGGGTCATATTGTTGATGAAATCATTCTTGATCTCACTTAATTTTTTCTGTCGCAGCATGGTGCGAACCGTAAGTGCAAAAGCAGTGATGATAACCAGGGTAAACAAAATAGCACCTATGAACTGAGGGCGAAGGTCTTTATAAACCATATTGCTGATCTGCGGCACTACCACGATCAGTACTTCATCAGAAGCCAGGTTTTCAGAAGCAGACCCGCTGGGAGGAAGAATGAAATTATGATAACTGTTATGCGTTAATGAATCATCGTACCATTCAACAAATTTTGGCGACTGCCTTTCCATATATCCAAACTCACCCGAGTAAGAAACAGCCAGGGCAAATTCAAATGGAACCTGCACCAGTTTGTTTTCAATAAATGCCTTCTTGATTTTCTCGTAGATCTCCTGTGAAGTCAGTCTGCTTCCCACCAGGTAAGGCCGGAAGATATCTGTAGTCAGCAATTCTTCATCAAAGCCACCAAATTTTTTATTGTTAGCCGGAGGAATGCCTTTGTATTGAGAAAGATCGCGACTTACATTCTCGGTTACTTTCTGGATCTTATCTCTTAACTGGTCTTCTCTTAACAGCACCATATTGTTGAGCCAGGACACCTGAATATAAATGATGCCGATAAGGGACAAGCTGATCAAACCTATAATAACCGGGAAGATTTTTTTCACTGTGCAGCAATATGGTAAAAAAATTCGGGTAAGCAAAAATATTGAGCCAGTCACCAAAAAACGGTGGCATAAGATTGTTATGCCTTATTTTTAACACAATTGATCTATCTGATATGGTTCAACCGGCAACAGGAGTACTATTGATCGCAGATCCATTTTTAAAGGATCCTAATTTCATGAGAACGGTGGTCTTTCTTACCGAGCATCGCGAAGACGGCACCATTGGTTTTGTGATCAACCGGCAATACGAGAACACACTTGATGAACTGATCCCTGAAATTGATGGACACAAGCTTCCCGTATATTACGGAGGTCCGGTGCAAATGAATACCATTCATTTTTTGCATCGTTATCCTGAAGAAATTCAGGGCGGAGTGGAAGTGATGAAAGGTATTTACTGGGGTGGTGATTTTGATGCGGTGATCTCCCTGATCAACAGTGGCAAGGCTGATCCTGCCATGATCCGTTTTTTTATCGGGTATTCCGGGTGGAGTCCCGGTCAACTGGAAACGGAAATGAATGAAAAAACCTGGCTTACAGTGGAAGCCATTCGAAAACTTGTTTTTCATCCCAATGCAGAAGAGATCTGGAAAGATTCTCTCAAACACCTCGGCGGCGAATATGAAATGATGATCAATTTTCCTATCGATCCTCAGCTGAATTAAAAAAACGCTTTCCTTTTTTCTTGTTTCCCAAAAGGATTATTATTTATTCACATGCTTTTTTATTGCAGGAAATTTTACTTTCTTGACAAAAATTTTTTATGGAATACCAAAACTACACAACGCAGCAAGGTCCCGAGACGGATATTTTTCACCAGGAAAGAATACAGTATGGAACTTTCTGGGAAAGGTTTGCGGCTGCTTTTATTGATGGACTGATTCTGATGATCCCCAATCTGATCTTAAGATATGGAATTGGTGATGTAACCGGAGAGCTGTTGAACATTGTTGTCAACTGGCTTTATTTTGCTATGATGGAATCCGGAACCAATCAGGCCACTTTTGGTAAAAAGGCCATGAACCTGAAGGTGACCAATACAGAGGGACACCGCATCAGTTTTGGGCAGGCAACTGGAAGGTATTTTGGAAAGATCATTTCAGCTATCATCCTTTTGATTGGTTATCTGATGATGCTTTGGGACGACAAGAAACAAACGCTTCATGATAAAATGGCCAATACCCTTGTGGTAAAGAATATTGCAGCATTTTAAGATCAGTTTCTTAAAACAAAAAAGCTCTCATCACTGAGAGCTTTTTTTATTTCTATAAGATTACTAATTATTCAACGATAGTAGCACCTTCCACCAGAACAGTTACTTTGTTATTCAGCACTTCTACAAATCCGCCCTGGATATTGTAAGTAGCTGTATGGTTTTGTTTATCACGCAGCACTTTTACACGACCTGCTTTTAAGGCACTGACTAAAGGGGCGTGTTTGTCCAGCACTTCAAATGAACCACTGATGCCTGGCATTTGCACACCAAACACCTCACCGCTGAACAATTTTTTTTCCGGGGTCAATATTTCTAAAGTCATGATTACTCTTATTCTCCCTGAGGAGCAGTTTTACCTGAATTGGAAAAACCGGTTATTGTTGATTAAAGAACAGAAAGCCGAAGTGTGCGACGCAACAAAAGTTCCATTGTATTCTGTTGCTGGTGTCACCACTATCCACTTCATGTTAAAGAACTGCCTGGATTTCTCCGGGAGATCAACCCTGAGCCTGTGCCAGCATTTTCTTACCTTTTTCGATGGCATCATCAATAGAGCCAACGAGGTTGAAAGCTGCTTCAGGATATTCATCCACTTCACCGTCCATGATCATGTTAAAGCCGCGGATGGTTTCCTCAATTGGAACCAGCACACCTTTCAGACCGGTAAAGGCTTCTGCCACGTGGAAAGGCTGTGAAAGGAAACGCTGTACCCTTCTGGCGCGGCTTACCACGAGTTTATCATCATCACTCAGTTCATCCATACCCAGGATGGCAATGATATCCTGTAATTCCTTGTAGCGCTGCAGGATCAGTTTCACCCTGTTGGCGCAGTTATAATGTGCTTCACCAACAATGCCCGGTGTAAGGATCCTTGAAGTGGAATCCAGTGGATCCACGGCAGGATAGATACCAAGGTCAGCGATCTTACGCGACAGAACCGTTGTGGCATCCAGGTGGGCAAATGTTGTAGCAGGAGCCGGATCGGTAAGGTCATCCGCCGGAACATATACAGCCTGCACTGAAGTAATTGAACCATTCTTTGTAGAAGTGATCCTTTCCTGCATCAGTCCCATTTCAGTTGCCAGCGTGGGCTGGTAACCTACCGCAGAAGGCATACGGCCAAGAAGAGCCGAAACTTCCGAACCTGCCTGTGTAAAACGGAAGATATTGTCAACAAAGAAAAGAATGTCACGTCCTTTGCCAGTGCCATCACCATCGCGGTAATATTCGGCAATGGTCAAACCGGAAAGAGCCACACGAGCGCGTGCTCCGGGAGGTTCGTTCATCTGTCCAAAAACAAATGTGGCTTTGGAATCTGCCAGGTCTTCCATATTCACCTTGCTCAGGTCCCATCCACCTTCTTCCATACTGTGTTTGAAAGCTTCACCATATTTCATGATTCCTGCTTCGATCATCTCACGCATCAGGTCATTACCCTCACGTGTTCTTTCACCAACACCGGCAAATACTGAGAGACCGGAATAGGCTTTCGCGATATTGTTGATCAGTTCCTGGATCAATACGGTTTTACCTACACCCGCACCACCAAACAAACCGATCTTACCACCTTTTGCATAAGGTTCGATCAGGTCAATTACCTTGATACCTGTGAAAAGAACCTCGGTGGCAGTAGAAAGATTTTCAAATGCTGGTGGCTTGGCGTGGATGGCACGTCCGTTTACTTTAGAAACCGGAGGAAGACCATCAATGGGATCACCTGTTACATTGAAAAGGCGTCCTTTGATTTCTTCAGTGGCCGGCATTTTAATAGCGCCACCTGTATCAAATACTTCCACTCCGCGCATCAAACCTTCTGTACCGTCCATGGCGATGGTACGAACACTGTCTTCACCCAGGTGGTTTTGCACCTCAAGAACCAGTGGATCTGAACCAGGCCTTCTTATTTCCAATGCATTATAAATTTCGGGAAGGCCTCCGTCGAACTGTACGTCCACCACGGCGCCGATGATCTGTTTTACCTTACCAACTTTTGCCATATATAGCTTTTAAAGAAGAGTTTTTGGGTGAAAAAAAGCAGCCAGGGCAGCCATTTTTCATTTTCAGGCTGCAAAGGTAAGGGTGCACTGGTAAACTGCCAATGGTAAATTAAAGATTGTTGGCGGGAATTAAGATTACTGCTTTTCAGCTGAAAAATGGCAGAAAAAGACTGCTTCCACTACCCCCCGATCTGGCTTTTTAATACATTTTCGATAGCCGCGCAGGGTATCATCATGGGTTTGTCCTCTATAATTATATTCAACTGGTTGCCAGTGACTGTGTAGGAACCCGAAATGGCGCCAAATACATTGATATTGAAATTACCACTGTTGCTGTCACCATTAAAATTGCCACCCTGTTTTTCAACGGCGGCCCTTGCCTTATTATAAACTTCCTCTGCAGATCCTGAAAAGCTAATGCTGAAATTACATTTTGACATATTCATTTTTTTAGGCTTCAGGTAAAGGTAGATCATCGCCAACGATCCGGCATTAGTAGAAGCTCAGAAAAGCAGGCCTTAATTTTCCCCGTTTTTTCCTAAAGCTTTCTAAAATAACTGAGGACTCCTGAACCGCCCAGCCCATCCATGCAGGCATGTATTTTGTAAAACTCATCCCTATGAAGCATTTTTTTATCTACACCATACTTTTATCCGCCTTCTTACAATCCTGCCAGGATGGAACAGGCTCCGGAGGTTCCATCAAGGGCAATAAATCAGAAGCAGAAAAAAAAGTCAGCAAAAGAGATTATAGCATCACCCGTGAAAATTCTTATTCAGACCTGTTTATTGACAGCCTGAGTATGGAAAAATTCATTGTTGATAAAAAACTCGATGATTCCCTGTCCAGAAGAATGCGCAGCTTTTATAATACACGTAATTACCAGTTTGCCTGGTTCAGTAGCGATGGCCTCACAGAACAGGCCCTGGCTTTCTGGAACCTTCACGACTATGTAACCACTTATGATAATGATACTTCGCTGCGTGACAAAAGCCTGCAAAAAAGAATGGATGCATTAGTAGCCGAAGAAAGACTTTCACCTTCTTCCTCTGACAAATCCTACATCAATACCGAGTTAACGCTTACAAAGCATTTTATCCAGTATGTGCTCACCAATTATGAAAAAGGCTATGTGAAGCGCAAGGAAATGGAACGTTTCATTCCATTCAAAAGAACGGATGCCATGGCCATGGCCGACTCTCTCTTAAACAAAAAACATAAGGACGATAAATATTTCGAAGACGTTAATCCAAGATACAACGCCCTGAAGAACCAGCTCTCCAAATACTATAACATCGCCAAACAGGGTGGATGGCCGCAGATCTCCGAGGTTAAAAAAACATTGAAGAAAGGAATCACTGATCCTGCTGTAGTGCAGATCAAAAGAAGATTGCAGGTAACCGGAGAAATGCCTGTGGTGGATACAACAGCGGTATTCAATGATACGCTTGAAAATGCAGTGAAAATTTTCCAGTCGGCAATGGGTTATACTCCCGATGGAAAAGTAACCGCTACATTGATCAAAGACATGAACGTACCGGTGATCAAAAGAGTGCAGCAGATCATCCTGAACATGGGACGCATGCGCTGGATGCCTACAGAACCTTCCGGTCAACTCATAGTGGTAAACATTCCTGAATTCAAATTGCATGTGTACGAAGGAAAAAATCTAGCATTTGAAATGAATGTGGTGGTAGGAAAAGAGGGACATAATACCATGATGTTTTCAGGAGACCTGAACCAGGTGGTTTTCAGTCCTTACTGGAATGTACCGCCAAGCATTGTACGAAATGAAATCATTCCGGCCATGGCTTCCAATCCCGGTTATCTTGAATCACAGAACATGGAACAGGTGGGTGAAGAAGGCGGCTTGCCAGTGATCAGGCAAAGACCAGGTGGAAAGAACTCATTGGGTCGTGTGAAATTTCTTTTTCCAAACAGCTTCAATATTTACTTCCACGATACGCCCGCGAAAAGTCTTTTTGAGAAAGACAAGCGTGCCTACAGCCATGGATGTATCAGGCTGGCAGAACCGGAAAAAATGGCCAACTATCTTCTTCGCAATAATCCTGAATGGCCTGCATCAAAGATCAGTGCAGCCATGAACAGCGGCAATGAGCAATACGTCCGATTGAAAAAACCAATACCTGTCATGATCACCTATTATACAGCCTGGGTGGATGATAAAGGCCAGCTGAATTTCAGGGATGATGTGTATAGTCATGATGAAACCTCGCTGCGCAAAATGTTCCTGTGATGGATGGGAAATAGAGGAATGTGGCAATTGGTTACATTTGCCGCTGCCATTAAAAGATCATGCAACTCACAGAGGTAAAGGATAAGAATTCGGCGGAAGCTTTCATCAGGGTAAATGTGTTATTAAACCAGGGCAACCCGAATTATATCAGGCCGCTGGATAAGGACATTTATGAAGTATTTGATGAGAAGAAGAATAAGACGTTCAGATCTGGGACTGCTACCCGGTGGATACTTCAGGATGACAATGGTGAATTGATCGGGCGCATAGCAGCTTTTACCAATAAGAAATACAGGAATAAGGGTGATGATGTTCCCGTTGGTGGCCTCGGCTTTTTTGACTGCATTCACAACCAGCAGGCGGCCGATATGCTTTTTGATGTGGCCAAACACTGGCTGATGCAAAAAGGCATTGAAGCAATGGATGGCCCTATCAATTTTGGTGAAAGAGACCGCTGGTGGGGACTGGTAATCGAAGGATTCCAGGAGCCTTTATACTGCATGAATTACAATCCTCCCTACTACCAGGAGCTATTTGAGAATTATGGTTTCAGGACTTTCTTTTACCAGCACTGCCTGGGACTTGATCCTCAAAAAAAACTCACGGATAAAATCCTGGAAAGACATGCTGCCATTGCTGCGGATCCTTCATTTTCTTCTCAACACATCAGGAAGAATGAGCTGGAAAAATTTGCCCTTGATTTTGCTACCGTCTATAATGCTGCATGGGCAGGACATGGAGGATTGAAGGAATTAAAAAAGGAACAGGTGCTCCTCATGTTCAGAAAAATGAAACCGGTAATGGATGAAAAGATTGTGTGGTTTGCTTATCACAACAATAATCCTATTGCCATTTTCATCAACCTTCCAGACCTGAACCAGTGGTTTAAATATCTCAATGGAAAGTTCGGGCTTTTAGACAAGCTGAAATTCCTTTGGATCAAAAAAACAAAACCCTGCAAGAAGTTTACTGGGCTTGTATTTGGTATTGTCCCAGAGTTCCAGGGAAAAGGTGTGGATGCATTTATTATTGGAGAAGCCGCAAAGCTGGTTCAGTCGCCAGCTGTTAGTTATACAGAATATGAAATGCAATGGATTGGAGATTTTAATCCCAAGATGCTCAATGTAGGGTTAAGCATAGGCGAAACCTATATTACGCGGCGTCTTTGCACCTACCGTTATCTCTTTGACAGGACCAAAGAATTTCACCGCCACCCGATTTTATGAGTGCGGAGGGTGAGAGTGCAGTGCGATCTTATTTCCTTGCTCTCGCTCTTCACCCTCTTTCCTCTCTTTCCTGTACCTTAGCAGCGAGGTGCACCGTATGGAAAAATTTATTGTTTCAGCCAGAAAATACAGACCACAAACCTTTGATACTGTTGTTGGACAGGAGCATATCACAACCACGCTTCGCAATGCTATCAGGAATCACCAGTTGGCGCATGCCTTTCTTTTTTGCGGACCGAGGGGTGTGGGTAAAACCACCTGTGCCCGTATCCTGGCCAAAACCATTAATTGCGAAAACCTGCGCAGTGATGGTGAAGCCTGCAATGAATGCCATTCCTGTGTAACCTTTAACAACGGCACTTCATTGAATATTCATGAACTGGATGCCGCTTCCAATAACTCTGTTGATGATATCAGGAGCCTGGTGGAGCAGGTCAGGTTTGCACCGCAGGCAGGAAAATACAAGGTCTATATCATAGACGAGGTGCACATGCTTTCCTCTTCTGCCTTCAATGCTTTTTTAAAGACACTGGAAGAACCACCACCCTATGCGATTTTTATTCTGGCTACCACAGAAAAACATAAGATCCTTCCCACGATCCTGAGCCGCTGCCAGATCTTTGATTTTAAAAGGATCACTTTACAGGATACAGTTGACCACCTGGAAGGCATTGCCATAAAAGAGCACATCAAAACTGAAGAAACTGCTTTGCAGCTGATCGCCCAGAAAAGCGAAGGCTGCATGCGCGATGCGCTCAGCATCCTGGATAAGATCGTGAGCTTTACCAATGGTGAAGTCACATATGAGAATACGATTGAGCACCTGAACATCCTGGATGCAGATTATTATTTCAAATTGATGGACTGCATGCTGAACCAGGACCTTGCAGGCGCCATGCTCCTATATGATGATATTGATAAAAAAGGCTTTGAAGGAGATTCGGTTTTAAATGGATTTGCAGAATTCATCCGCAACCTTCTTATCTGTAAAGATGAAAGAGTAGCAGGCCTATTAGAAGTGGTTGAATCTTTCCGGCAGCGTTTTGCTGAAATGGCCAAAAGAACAGAAGCAGGATACCTGGTATCCGCTCTCAATATTTTAAATGAAGCAGAGATCAATTACAGGTCCGCCAGAAATAAAAGGCTGCATGTTGAACTCGCACTGATCAAACTTTGTTACCTGGGACAGGCTCTTGAAATCACAGCCGGTGGATCAGGTATTGATAAAAAAAAACTGGTTGATACAGCAAAGGCAGTCCCCTTTCGTTCCATACAACCCATTGCCCTTCCTTCAGCAAAAGTTGAAACCCCTAAACCTGCAGCAGTTGTAAACAAACAACAAGAAACAGAGGCGAAGCTGGTAATTGAAAGCGCTCCGGTAACCAGGGTGAAGGAAAATGTCACACTTGCTGCACCAACATCCACTGCTGTAAAATCCAATGGAAACAATAAAACCAAACTGGGCTCACTGGATGCACTCAGACAAAAGATCCAGAAAGAGAACTGTAGTGATGAATTAGTAACCGACAGGCCGGTGGAAATGGAATCGCTCAAAAAAGCCTGGACAGGTTTTATTAATCTTTTAAAAGAAAAGAAAAATCCTGCCTGGCAAAGTTTTGAAGTGGCAGAGCTGGTGATCAAGGGTCCCAATAGCTTTGAGGCTATCGTCAACAATAATATCAACCAGAAATTCCTGGAGTTTGAACGCAATAAGGTATCCGAATACCTTCAAAAAGAATTGTGCAACCGCCAACTGCAATTCAGCATTATACTGATTGAAAGCCCGCAGGAAATTCAGCAACACGACCTGCCGTTGAGTTCTAAAGAGCAATACCAGAAGATTATAGAACAGTTTCCTGCAGTAAAGGATCTGAAGGAGCGGTTGAGGCTGGAGCTCGATTATTAAGGTTCAGCTATGATAAATCCTCTATTGTCCGCGGTATGAAATGTCTCTCATTACTTCTTGTTTCTATCAAACCATGGTTTTGCCTTTTGGCGTATCGGGTTTGCCCTATTTCCGTTAATTTCACGCCGCATTTAATAAATAAAGAACATGGCTGATGTGATTTTGATGCCCCGCCTGAGTGATACAATGACCGAAGGAGTCATTGCTGCCTGGCATAAAAAGGTGGGCGACCCGGTTAAAAAAGGCGAATTATTGGCAGACATCGAGACTGATAAAGCAACGATGGAGCTGGAAAGCTATAAGGAAGGCACATTGTTGCACCTGGGTGGCGAAAAAGGATCGAAAATACAGGTGGATGAATTGCTGGCCATCGTAGGTAACCCCGGAGAAGATATCTCACAATTGCTGGGTACACAGAAAACTACAAATGCAGCTACTCCTGCAAAAGAAAATGCACCTGTACCTGCTGCTCAGGCCCAGCCCCAAACAGGTTCAATGGATTTGAGCAAAATGGAAGAAGTAGTGCTCATGCCCCGTCTCAGTGATACCATGACCGAAGGCGTCATTGCATCATGGCATAAAAAAGTTGGTGATACGGTAAAGAAAGGTGAAGTGCTGGCTGACATTGAAACAGATAAAGCCACCATGGAGCTGGAAAGCTATAAGAACGGCAAATTGTTATACCAGGGCGCAAAACAGGGTGAAAAGATTGCTGTAAATGCCCTGCTCTGTATCATTGGGGAAGAAGGTAAGGTTGATGTAAATGCTATTGTTGCTGCTGCCCAATCAGGTGGAAATACAGCACAGTCGCCGCAGGCTGCTACACAACAGGAAACCGCAAAAGCTGAAGTCAAATCAGAACAAGGTGAAACTGCTTCCACAACTGAAGGCCGAATTAAGGCTTCACCTCTTGCCAAAAAGCTGGCGCAGGAAAAAGGAATCGATCTTTCACAAGTCCAGGGAAGCGGTGATAATGGAAGGATTATCAAATCCGATATAGATCATTTTGAACCAGGCACTGTAAAGCAAAAACCAGCAGAAGCCAAAGCACAGGTTCCACAACAGCCTATTGTTTCAGGACAGGAAGCACATACAGATATCGCCGTGTCTCAAATGCGTAAGGTAATTGCCAAGCGCCTTGGTGAGAGCAAATTTGGTGCGCCGCATTTCTACCTGACAATGGAGATCAACATGGACAATGCCATGGAGGCAAGGGCACAGATGAATGAAGTAAGTGAGGTTAAGATCTCGTTCAATGATATGATCGTGAAGGCTTCTGCCATGGCCTTGCGCAAGCATCCTGCTGTGAACAGTTCATGGATGGGAGATTACATCAGGCAATACCAGCACATACATGTTGGTGTGGCAGTTGCCATCGAAGACGGATTGATTGTTCCCGTGATCAGGTTCACCGATCAGAAATCACTGAGCCAGATTGCTACAGAAACCAAGGAACTCGCAGGAAAAGCAAGGAATAAAAAATTACAGCCACCGGAATTTACCGGCAACACATTTACCATTTCCAACCTGGGGATGATGGATATTGAAGAATTCACTGCCATCATCAATCCTCCCGACAGTGCTATCATGGCTGTGGGCAGGATCAAGGAAGTTGTGGTAAGAAAAGGCGATGGTTTTGGTGTAAGCAACGTAATGAAGATCACGCTGAGTTGTGATCACCGCAGCGTAGACGGAGCTGTTGGTGCGGCTTTCCTCCAGACTTTTAAAAAATACATGGAGAACCCGGTGACCATGCTGGTATGATCCAAAGACTAATAGTTGAAGAGCCCCTCCCACAGAGGGGTTTTTTATTTTTTCACTTCTTCAAACAACAATTCCACATCCGGATCTATAAAAACCTTTGCTTTTTTATCTTTCGAGATCAATACAGAATGCACACGTCCCGAAATACTGACTGAAGTTTTTTTAGCCTTTGTAGTATCCGTTTCAATTGAAACTGGCAGTTTGACCTGGTAAAGTTCATCCTGCACCTGCATCACAGTTAGTCGAATGCCTTCTTTTACTGTTTGCTTTCGGATGATGAGCCTTGGAATTCCCGGGCGGTAAAGCCACTGCTGAAAAAACCATTTGAGATTTTTACCAGATTCTTTTTCGGCAACTGTTATAAAATCATGTGTGTCTGCATTTTTTCCTTTGTATTGCCTGTAATACGACTGAAGGATGTTTTTAAAAACTTCATCTCCTACTTCTTTGCGCAACATATGTAATACCCATCCACCTTTTTGGTAACTGTTTGCATTGAGCAGGGACATATAATTCGAAATACTGTCAACTACCGGTTGCTTCACTTCCTTAACGAAAGAAATAATTTCCTGCCTGTCCTCTTCCATTCTATTTGACAGATCCTTTTGCCCGTATTTGGATTCCAGGTAAATATTGGTGAGATAGGTAGCAAAGCCTTCACTTAACCATAAATGAGAAAAACTTTTTTCAGAAGCCATATCTCCAAACCACTGGTGTACGATCTCGTGTGCCAGTAATGGTTCTATATTTTTATTCCCAGTTACAGAAGTTTCTGCATAAAAAATGGCACCTGCATTTTCCATTCCTCCAAAAATGGTAGTAGACTGAACATTGGCCAGTTTTTGAAAAGGGAAAGGTGCTATATAGGATGAAAAGAATTGTACAATTTCCGGCGCAGGACTATAATCTTTAAATCCATTTTCCATGTCCTGCGGATAAACCCAGGCAGTAACAGGGATGCCTGTAGAATTTGAAGAATATTCTTTCACTTCAAACCGGGCCACACCAATGACCATAACTTTTGTTGGAAGTGGCTGCACTTCTTTCCAGTGAGTGAGCTTCATTTGATCGGTAATATTTTTTTCTTCCAGTTTAATTCCATTGGAGATAACCTTATAGTGTGAGGGTGCCGTAACAAAGAATTCAACTGAAGCCTTATCATCGGGTCTGTCATTACAGGGGATCCAGTAGTGAGCCCTGGTTGGCCAGTTGTCAGCAAAAAATGTTCTGTCACCATGCATGTTTTTTGAAATAATCAGTCCATCTTTTGGTTTGCCCATATACAGAACAGTAACCAATAGCGTTTCATCCTTTACAACCTTTCGTTTCAGGGCTATTTTGATTCTTGAAGCATCAAGAGTTCGGTTCTGTCGCACTTCAGTTGAAAATTTCAAAGTGCTATCGTCCTGATTACCTGTAAATATTTTCTTTACAATCATCCCTTCGCCATTCTTATAAGCAGCAAAGTCCAGGTAAAAATGATCTGTTGCTTCCGGAAATTTTATGGAGATAGTTGCCTTGCCTGCAATAGTATCATTCTGATCGTTGAGAGCAATTTCAAACCGGTAATGCTGAACATCTATGCGCTGGGCAACAGCTGAATACCCAATTAACAAAAAAAGGAAAACTGAAAAACTAATTCTTGCCATGGGGTTCAAGATAATGAGGTTTCCGTTGTAGTTGATGTTAATATGCTTTACAATTTATCCAGCATCTCCACCACTTTTTCTCTTTTGAGAATCACATATCCTATGCGGTCATTGCTGATGCCTTCGCGAAGCTGGTAAGAAAATTCAAGCTGGTCATCCATCACATTTGTTTCAAAATACTTGAAGGAAATATTTGGGAACTGTTTCAGCTCCTCGCCTATTTCATAAAGGTGAGTAGATAGAATAAAGAGCGAGTTTTTAATTCGTATAAGTCCTTTAATAACTGTTAAGGAACATTTCATGGCATCCTGAACATTGGTTCCCTTGAATAATTCATCGATCAGCACCAGCCATTTTTTCCCATCATTGATCTTGTAAATGGTGTTCTTGATTCGCTGCACTTCATTGAAGAAATAGCTTTCACCCTTTGCAATATTATCCGACACATTGATATTGGTAAGCAGTCCGTCAAACAAACTCAGTCGCATATTTTTTGCAGGCACACCCATGCCGATATGTGCCAGGAAAGCAGCCACACCTACCGCTTTGATCAGCGTGCTTTTCCCTGCCATGTTCGCGCCAGTGAGAAAAAGAAAATTTTCATTGGGCTGCAATACCAGATCATAAGCAATGGGTGTTTGCAACATCACATGGAACAAACCTTCTGCTTCCAGGTAAGGTTCTTCCTGTTCCAGGAACTCGGGAAATTTTAATCCAAAGGTTTTAACAGCCATAGCCATGGAATACCAGGCTTCAAGCCGGCTGAAGATTTCGATCAGTTCAAGTGTATCTGATTTATAAACGCCACGAAGATGATAGGCATAGTAAAGATTAGCTGGGCGGCTTAATTCTTCGACAGTTGTACTTGCAAGTTGTTGCAAGGGTGGCTCTTTTAATATAGCCTTGATCCTTTCCAGGTAAAAAGCAAGGTTGGCAGGCAGTTCAGTGGATTCAAAAAGCCCCAGCAATTTTTTAATTCCCCGGTAGAAATCAGCAAAATGCCTGACTGAATATTTTACCATCGAATAATCCTGCGAATGAAGCAGGCGGTAAAGGTTGCTATTAAAGCTATTTGGATTTTGAGGAACAGGATCCAGGTTGTAATCCAAAAATTTATCCATCATGATGATGGTGCCATTAGTGATCTCTGTTGGCCATTCATCCAGGTGGTTCAATAAGGTCTTGATGATGTTTTGCGTTCCTGTAATTCTTTTCAGGTCGTGGTGGGGATCAGAAAAAAACCTCCGCAGCCATTCCTTACCACCTACTGTTTTTGTAAAGTTCAGTTTATGGAAAATGGAAAATTCCTCTTCCGGGTGAAAGATGGATATATCATTAAAAGTGATCTTGTCAAGCTGCATGGTTGGTTGGGATTAGTTCATAGTTCATGGTTCATAGTCCATAGTCCATGGACCATAGACTATGGACTATGGACGTTGCTTTAATTAGATAACCAGCAATAATAAATATTTAATAGGGCAGTTAGGTTGTATAGTCTGGGTTTCATCGCCCATACGCTCTCCGCTTTCGCTCCCTCTCTTCTATGAACTATCAACTATGAACCATGAACCATATGCCTTCAACTCTATCTCTCGAAAGTTAATCGTTTTCCCTTTACAGATTCATTCCATGTTGCCTTTCCACATCCGGGTTCTGTTCTTTGATAAACCAGGTTGCCATTAACAAAAGTGTGGGTGATCACTGCGGGAAGTGTTTCACCTTCGAGTGGACTCCATCCGCATTTGTATAAAATGTTTTCCTTAGATACCACACAGCTTTCATTCAGGTCTACAATTACCAGGTCGGCAAAATATCCCTCACGGATATATCCTCTTTCTTTCACAAGGAAACAGTCTGCAACAGCATGACTCATTTTCTGTACGATCTTTTCCAGGGTGATCTTTCCCTTTTTGAAATAATGCAGCATCAGTCCCAGGGAATGCTGTACCAGCGGCAGGCCTGCATGTGCTTTTTCATAAGGCTCATTTTTTTCTTCCCAGGTATGGGGCGCATGATCTGTGGCAATGACATCCAGCCTGTCGTCCAGCAATGCTTCCCACAAAGCCTCGCGGTTATTGGGCGCCTTGATAGCAGGATTGCACTTGATCAGATTTCCCAGCCTTGCATAATCATCGCTGGTGAAATGAAGGTGATGCACACAGACTTCCGCAGTGATCTTTTTTTCTTTTAATGGCAGCATATTGCTGAACAGCTGTAATTCTTTTGCTGTACTGATGTGCAGGATGTGCAGCCGGCTATTGTGTTTTTTGGCCAGCTGAATAGCTTTGAATGAAGATTCAAAACATTCCTCTTCATCACGGATAATGGGATGATCGGCAGCTTCCAGGTTTCCCTTGCTTTCTTTTAATTTCCTGAAATTCTCAGCTATCATGCTTTCTTCTTCGCAATGTGTAGCGATCAGCAATTCTGTTTGAGCAAATATTTTATCCAGCACCAGGTAATTATCTACCAGCAGATTTCCTGTTGAAGAACCCATGAAGATCTTCACTCCGCAGACATCATTTTTTTTATGGTTGGTCTTCAACACTTCTTCAATGTTATCATTGGATGTGCCCATGAAAAATGAATAATTGGCGAGAGAAGTCTGTGCACCTATCCTGTATTTATCTTCCAGCAATTCCTGTGTAAATGCAGGCGGATTGGTATTGGGCATTTCCATGAAGGAAGTGACACCTCCCGCAACTGCTGCTTTTGATTCTGTATAAATATTTGCCTTGTGTGTGAGACCTGGCTCGCGGAAGTGCACCTGGTCGTCAATACAACCAGGCAGCAGGTAACGTCCTTCGCCATTGATCTCCGTGTAATTTGAATCATCAATGGTGATGACAGGTGCAATTTTCTCGATGCGTTCGTTCTTGATCAATACATCAGCTACCATTATCCTTCCTTCATTGACAAGATTGATATTCTTTATCAGGTATTTTTGCATAATTTGAAAAAGCTATAATTTGTCCGGATGCAATTTAAACAAAGCCAATCCATGAAAAGCGTTATAAAGCTTCTTGTACTATTTTTTCTTCCATTTGGCATCAAAGCTCAAACAACCTACCTGCCCCAGGATGCAAGAGAAAATATTTTGCTGGAAAGAATGGAAATCAGGCGTGGCACTGATTCTTTGCTGAATTTCTCTAAAACAAAACCTTTTTCCCGGAAGCAGATGATGGATGCGGTGAAAACATGGCAGGGAGCTTCGGAGGTCACTTATCTTTCCAAAGCTGACCAGTACAATCTTTCCCGCCTGATGGAAAACAACATAGAATACCTCAGTGATACTGTTTCCATCAAAAGCAAAAAGCTATTCTGGAAAAGATTTTACAGAACGCCTGCCAATTTTTACGAAGTCAATCAGAAAGATTTTTTCCTGGCAGTCAATCCTGTGTTTCAATATTATATAGGCAAGGAGAAAGACAATGATGATCATATATTTCTGAACACAAGAGGTGCAAGCCTGAGAGGCAGGATCGCCAATAAGATCGGTTTCGCCGCTTACATTACAGACAACCAGGAAAGAGATCCAAAATATGTACAGGAATGGGTTAGCGCACGCAAAGCGGTACCAGGACAGGGTTTTTACAAGGAGTTCAAAAAAACTGGTTATGATTATTTTGACGCGAGAGGTTATATCAGCTTCAATACGGCCAAATACATAGACATCCAGTTTGGTTACGACAAGAATTTCATTGGCAATGGAAAGCGCAGCCTTTTCCTGAGTGATTTTTCTTCACCCTACTTATTTTTAAAACTCAATACCAGGATCTGGAAATTCAATTACCAGAATTTATTTATTGAATTGAACTCGGCACAGAGACTGAATGCAGACCAGCTCTTTCCAAAAAAATATGCTGCCATACATCATTTGGATATGGCAATCACCAAATGGCTGAATCTTGGATTGTTTGAAGCAGTTATATTTGGACGTGAGGATCATTTTGAATTCGGTTATCTGAATCCGGTGATCTTTTACCGATCCATAGAACAACAGAATGGCAGCTATGATAACTCTGTATTAGGACTCGATTTTAAAGCCAATGCAGCCAAACAATTCCAGTTTTACGGACAATTTTTGCTGGATGAATTTAATCTCACAGAATTAAAAAAAGGTTCCGGATGGTGGGCCAATAAATATGGCTTTCAGCTAGGCGCCAGGTATATCGATGCATTTAAAATATCCAACCTTGACCTCCAGCTGGAAACCAACAGGGTTCGGCCCTTCACTTATTCGCACCGTGATTCGGTAGCCAATTACACCCATTATAACCAGCCCCTGGCGCATCCACTGGGTGCTAATTTCCAGGAATGGATTGGGAGTGCACGATACCAGCCTTCACCCAAATGGTTGATACATGCCCAGGCCATTTATTATATGCAGGGAAAAGATACAGCGGGCACCACTACCAGCTTTGGAAGTAATATTTTTCTACCCAACATTATGCCTTATCGCACCAAAGATTTTGGTTTTGATCTTGGCAGTGGCATCAGGTCAAAAACTGCTTTGGCTTCCCTGCTGATTTCCTATGAATGGAAGCCTAATTTCTTCATTGAGATCAATACGGTTTACAGGAAAGAAGGCGCTACCACCATAACTCCTGCCAAAAACACCATGATCATTTATGGTGGAGTCAGATGGAATATGCACAGAAGGGATTTTGATTTTTAAAAGCCCTTGTTATAAATACCTGAACGTTGAAATATGTAGTGATTACATGACAACGAAGTTCATGGCCTCTTCTACAAATCAGTCTGCACCTGCATTTCAAAGAATGATCAATTGAAAAACTTTTTGCAATGATTCCCGGATGGGCCTCCAGCTAGTATTTGACGCATTGACTCTGCCGTGGCCTAATTAAAAACACTTAACAGATAAGGGTTTCAACGGATTAAAATGTTTTTTTCATCACCCGATTCCGCTGAAAGCCCATATTGGTGGCAGTTGAAACTAACCAAATATTAGGCGGGATTTATTTTTGAACCCGGCCTGTGGATTACTATAGAAACTATGGGAAAATAAATTCAATTTTGTGGATAGACTCTTGAAACATGTGGATAAGCTGCTAGATATGTTGAACGGCCATTGAACAACCGGTTAATTAAAATATTTCGTCTAATAATCATTTTGCAGGTTTCATCAGCCCATATATTCGCCAACTGACTTACGGGACAATAATCAGGATACAATTCCTTAACCATAATATAACGCAACCAGGACCGGCTGAAAACCCATAGGTCATTGATCGAAAAATCAATGTTTAACCTTATTTGACCAATTGTAATATGGATCTAACCAATCTGAATCGCGATAAGAAAAACCGCAGAAAAACCGCTCCGGATCTCAGCACTATGATCTATGGCAAGGTGCCACCACAGGCCAAGGAACTGGAAGAAGCCGTACTGGGTGCCATCATGCTGGAAAAAGCGGCTTTTGATACGGTAATTGAAATTCTTAAACCAGAATGTTTTTATGTAGACAGCCACCAGCGTATTTTCCGCGCCATGCAGGGACTGGCCAACAAGAGCCAGCCGATCGACATCCTTACAGTGGTGGAAGAACTCCGCAGCCGTGAAGAACTGGATGCCATTGGCGGACCTTATTATGTTACCAAGCTTACCAATTCTGTTGTTTCATCGGCCAATATTGAAGCGCATGCCAGGATCATTCTCCAGAAATTCATCCAGCGCGAACTGATTCGCATTAGCGGTGAGATCATTTCTGATGCTTATGAAGACAGCACAGATGTTTTTGACCTGCTGGACCAGGCAGAAAGCAAGATCTATGAAGTAACGTCCACCCACCTTCGCAATAATTACGAGACCATCGAC
Source organism: Bacteroidota bacterium (assembly GCA_023386045.1). Lineage (GTDB taxonomy): Bacteria > Bacteroidota > Bacteroidia > Chitinophagales > Chitinophagaceae > Flavisolibacter. The sequence goes on along the minus strand of JAEWKK010000002.1, from coordinate 21,009 downwards.
TCTGTATTGGTTAAAACCATCCAGAGGATCGAGGATCTCCGTCATAAAAACGAGGATATCACCGGCGTGCCGAGTGGATTTGCTTCTCTGGACCGGGTGACTTATGGCTGGCAAAGCACGGATTTGATCATCCTGGCAGCCCGTCCTTCCGTGGGTAAAACGGCCTTTGCATTGAACCTGGCCAGGAATGCGGCGCTTCATCCCACCAAACCCACACCGGTTGCTGTGTTTTCACTGGAGATGAGCGCGGGACAATTGGTACAGCGTATTCTTTCAGCAGAAAGCGAGATCTGGCTGGAGAAGATCTCCCGCGGAAAAATGGAAGAACATGAGATGAAGCAGCTATACGCCCGTGGCATCCAGCGCCTGGCCCAGGCACCGATATTTATTGATGATACCCCGGCTCTGAACATTTTTGAATTGAGAGCCAAGTGCCGCCGGTTAAAAAATGCCAGCAACATTGGTTTGATCATCATCGACTACCTGCAGCTCATGAGTGGTACAGGTGAGAACCGCAATACCAACAGGGAACAGGAAATCTCAACCATCTCAAGATCACTAAAAGGACTGGCCAAGGAATTACAGGTGCCTATCATCGCGCTTTCACAGTTAAGTCGTGAGGTTGAAAAAAGAAAAGATGGCAACAAAATGCCTCAGTTGAGTGACCTTCGTGAATCGGGAGCCATCGAGCAGGATGCCGATATGGTTTGCTTCCTTTATCGTCCTGAATACTACGATATCACACAGGATGAAATGGGCGATAACAACCGTGGTGAAACACATATCAGGATCGCCAAACACCGTAATGGTTCGTTGGAAACCATCAAGCTCAGGGCCCTGCTCCACATCCAGAAGTTCATTGATGAATCAGGTGGAGATGCAGGAAATAATTTCAACCTGCCTTCCAACTTTAAACCTGTATCAGGACTTGATGGTGGCGGTGGTGCCAGAATGTTTATCCAGACAAGCAGCAAGATGAATGACCTGCCGGATGATGAAGATCCATTTTAAAACTTACTAGCAGCATTTATACAAGATCCCGCAACAGCGGGATTTTTTATTTAAGAAATAGTGCGCAATAATTTATTGATCTACTTTTTTCGTTTCATTAAAAAACAATTGAAGAATAGAAAGGGCTTTTAGTTTCTTTGCTTATGGCATTGCCCTATTTTTTTGTAAAAGATCTTGCCGGGTCAACGGTGATTATGGATGAAAATGCATCGAAGCACATCATTGGTGTATTGCGCATGCAGAAAGGTGAAGAAGTATTGCTCACTGATGGAAAAGGAAATAAAGCCAGAGCAGAGATCATCAACGATAACAGGAAGAAATGTGAACTGAAGGTTATTGAAACATCAAAAGAAGAAAGACCAGGAATCAACATTGCTATTGGCATTTCGCTCACAAAAAACAGTTCAAGGTTTGAATGGTTCCTGGAAAAAGCAACAGAGATCGGTGTAACTGAGATCATCCCTCTTCAATGCGCGAGAACGGTAAAAGAAAAATTCAGGTCAGACAGAATGGAACAGATCCTAATCAGCGCCATGCTGCAATCGCAGCAATGCTGGATGCCACTGTTACATGAACCTACTGCTTTTGAAAAAGCGCTGGAGCTTCCATTTGAAGACAAAATGATCGCCCACTGCGAAGAAGAAGAAAAACAGCAGCTAACATCTCTAATACATCATTCGAATTCAAAACTGATATTGATTGGTCCTGAAGGAGATTTTACCAGCACTGAGATCACAAATGCATTACAGCATGGATTTCAACCTGTATCACTGGGAAGTACACGCCTCCGAACCGAAACAGCCGGCCTCGTAGCTGCCGCGCTTTTATGCAGTCATTAAATGAATATTAGTCCGTGTTTGAAAACTTTCTCCAGAAATAGTTATCGTCATGGATCGTGGGCGATAAAGACCATGAACTATGATCTATGATCTATGAACCATGATCTATGATCTATGAACCATGAACTATGATCTATGAACCAAGAACTCCTCAATGCGCAGAATCAGAATATTTTTGTTCTCCCGGTAATTGTGGTTCATTGAGCTCAATGTATCTTTTCCTCTTGGCTTTTTTCCTCATGGTCATGTTCAACACTTCCACAATAAATGAGAAGGCCATACCGAAATAAATATAATTCTTGAGATGAAGATCCTCTGCTTTTTCAGCAGCCCATCCTTCTATAACCAGACTTAATCCGATCATCACAAGAAATGAAAGCGCCAGCATCTTCAGTGTAGGATGCTTATGAATGAATGAAGATATCTTGGGACTGAATAAAAACATCACGATCATGGCCACTACCACTGCTGCGATCATGATCTCTACATGCTTGGCGGTTCCTCCGGCGGTGATCACACTGTCAAATGAAAACACCGCATCTATCAGCATGATCTGGAAAATTGCCTTACCCATGGTCAGGTATTTGGTCTGCCCGCCATACTCTTCATGATCTTCACCTTCCAGCTTGCCATGAATTTCTTTCACTGATTTATAAATGAGAAATAACCCACCCACCAGCATGACGAGGCTGGCAAGATCAAATGGTTTTTCTGCGATCGTAAAAACAGGTTTGCCTTTTTGTGAAAGCAGCCAACTCAAAGCCATCAGCAAAAGACTTCGGCTGATGATGCCCGTGATCATCCAGATGCGGCGGGCTTTCTTTCGGCTGCCTTCCTTGAGCCTGTTCAGTATAAGACTCACGAAGATCACGTTATCTATACCCAGGATCACTTCAAGAATGACCAGAACAAAAAAGCTGATGATATTGTCTGCTGTAAACAAATGTTCCATACATCTTAACGATTAAGCAAAGCTTTACAGATCCTTTTTACAATAAACGGGCCTTCATAAATAAAGCCTGTCCACACTTCTACCAATGTAGCGCCCGCCTCCAGTTTTTCAAAGGCATCCTTTCCAGAAAAAATTCCACCACTACCAATGATGGGCAGACTTCCTTCAGTTTTTTCACTGATGTATTTGATCAATGTGGTTGAACGGTTTTGCAAGGGTCTTCCACTCAATCCACCCGATCCTATTTGTTGCACTTTCTCTGCATTCGTATCCAAACCTTCCCTGCTGATGGTTGTATTGCTCACCACCAGTCCCTCAAGTTTTATCTCCATTGCCAGTTGGATCACATCATCTACCTGTGTATCTGTAAGATCAGGAGCGATCTTCAGCAATACAGGCTTCTGCACCGTAAATGAAGTATTGAGTTGTTGGAGGTGTTGCAGGATGATCTTTAGCGCATCCTTTTCCTGTAATTCCCTGAGGCCAGGCGTATTGGGTGAGCTTACATTCACCACAAAAAAATCAACATAAGGATGAAGAGCTTTGAAGCAGGCATCGTAGTCCTTCCATGCATCTTCGTTTGGAGTGATTTTATTCTTCCCAATATTGCCTGCGAGAAGCATACGAGGCTTTTTGTCTGAAGTACTTTCACTAGCTTCTTTCCATTGCTTCAGTCTCGAACTAATCACCTTTAGTCCTTCATTATTAAAACCCATGCGGTTGATCAGCGCCTTGTCTTCGGGTAACCTGAACAATCTTGGTTTCGCATTGCCATCCTGCGGTAAGGGTGTTACTGTTCCAATTTCCACGAAGCCAAAACCAAGCGCTTCCAGCTCACGCAGGTATTTTGCATTTTTATCGAAGCCGGCTCCAAGTCCTACGGGATTTTTAAAGGATAGTCCCCACAAAAGTTTTCTGAGATCCCCGGATCGATCTGAACCCGGAGAAAACATGTTGGTGATCAACTTTCTTAAAGGAGGAATGGAACAAAAGAACCTCAACAGGTTCATGGAAACATAATGAGCTGTTTCGGCTGGCAGCAGGAACAAAATGGAGCGAAGGAACCTGTACATCGGTTCGCGAAGATAAGCTGCCTGGATTTACGGCGTAAAAAATGGTTGTTGATGCAACTAAAGCCAGAAATTCCTTAATTTTAAGATTCAAACTTTTTTTATGCAGGAAGCATACATTATTGCCGGATACAGAACCGCTGTTGCGAAGGCCAAACGAGGAGGTTTCAGGTTTTATCGTCCTGATGACCTGGCCATAGACCTGATCAAAGGACTGATGGCCTCTGTTCCGCAGCTGGATAAAAAAATGGTGGATGATGTGATCGTGGGCAATGCGGTACCCGAAGCAGAGCAGGGACTGCAGGTGGGACGCATCATTGCTGCCCGTGCACTCGGCTTTGATACGCCGGGCATGACCGTCAACCGTTATTGTGCTTCCGGACTTGAAACTATTTCAATTGCAACGGCCAAGATCCGCATGGGCATGGCAGATTGCATCATTGCAGGTGGAACAGAAAGCATGAGCATGGTGCCCACATCAGGATGGAAGACTGTTCCTTCTTATACCATTGCAAAGGATGAACCTGATTATTACATTAGTATGGGACTGACGGCTGAAGCAGTTGCCAGGGATTTTAATGTGAGCAGGGAAGCCCAGGATGAATTTTCTTATCACTCCCATCAGAAAGCGCTCAATGCCATCAACAATGGCCATTTCAAAAAAGGTATCCTTCCTATGAAGGTGGAAGAAATTTACCTGGATGAAAAAGGAAAAAAACAGAAGAGAGAATTTATTGTAGATACTGACGAAGGCCCAAGAGCTGATACTTCACTGGAAGCTTTGAATAAATTAAAGCCAGCCTTTGCTGCGGGAGGTGTTGTTACAGCAGGCAACTCTTCTCAAACCAGTGACGGCGCTGCTTTTGTAATTGTGATGAGTGAAAGATTGATGAAGCAATTAGGATTGCAACCCATTGGCAGACTCGTTGCCTGTGCTTCTGCAGGTGTTCATCCAAGGATCATGGGTATTGGTCCGGTAGCAGCCATACCCAAGGTTTTAAAGCAGGCGAATATGAACCTTGGACAAATAGATCTGATTGAACTCAATGAAGCCTTTGCTTCACAATCCATTGCCGTGATCAGGGAAGCAGGATTGAATCCTGATATTGTCAATATCAATGGCGGCGCCATTGCATTGGGTCATCCACTCGGTTGCACCGGTGCCAAGCTTACCATTCAAACCCTGCATGATATGAAAAGACTCGGTAAAAAATATGCGATGGTAACAGCCTGTGTGGGTGGTGGACAGGGCATTGCCGGCATTATTGAAAATATTGCTGAATGATGATTACATGTTTCCGTGAATCATCTAAGTGCGTTTGAATTAATTAGCATTCACCGGTATGGAAGCAGGCATCGTTTTTCTTTCACCGATCTGCTGTCGCCACATGGCATAATACAATCCTTTTTCTTTCAGCAGTGAATCATGCGTGCCCGTTTCAACCACATCACCTTTTTCAAGAACATAAATCCTGTCGGCGTGCATGATGGTAGAAAGCCTGTGTGCAATCAAGATCGTGATCTGGTTGCCCTGGCTTGAAATATCACGAATGGTATCCGTGATCTCTTCTTCTGTTAATGAGTCCAGTGCTGAAGTAGCTTCATCAAACAACAAAAGTTTTGGCTTACGCAACAAGGCTCTTGCTATGGAAAGCCTTTGCTTTTCACCTCCGGACAATTTCAATCCACCCTCTCCGATCATGGTTTCCAGACCTTTTTCTGCTCTTGCCAATAAATTCTGGCAGGAAGCTTTGTTCAATGCATCCAGCAGGTCCTCATTTGATGCAGTTGGATTCACAAATAATAAATTCTCCCTGATAGTTCCACTGAATAAATTGGTATCCTGGGTTACAAACCCGATCTGGTTACGGAGATCATCAAAGCGAAGTTTTGTTTCATCAAGATTATTGTATAATATTTTCCCTTCCAGTGGACGGTAAAGACCAACCAGTAATTTCATCAACGTTGATTTACCGCTTCCACTCGGGCCAACAAAAGCAATGGTTTCTCCAGATCTCACATCAAAGCTGATATTGTTAATAGCCTTTTGTGAAGCTGTCTGGTGTTGAAAGACTACGTTCTGAAAAGAAAGTTCTTTGATCTCACCTAAAGGAATGGGATTTGAAGGTTCGCGTTCAGGTTCCTTCTTCATCAGTGTATCGAAATTATTGAGTGAAGCTTCTGCTTCCCGGTAAGAAAGAATGATGTTGCCGATCTCCTGCAGAGGACCAAATACAAAGAAGGAAAAGATCTGCATGGTCACCAGTTGCCCCGCATCCATATAAGTACCGAAGATGAGCCACATAAGAATAAAAAGAATCACCTGCCTTAAAGTATTCACCATGGTTCCCTGGATGAAGCTGATGCTCCTGATTCTTTTCACTTTTGTCAATTCAAGTCCAAGAATCTTATAAGTATTCTTATTCAGCCTTGCTACTTCCTGTTGTGTTAGTCCAAGACTTTTTACCAACTCAATATTGCGCAGGGATTCTGTGGTGGAACCGGCAAGTGCCGTGGTTTCTCCCACGATATTTTTTTGAATGAGCTTGATCTTTTTACTGAGCTTGTTAGTAATGAGCGTCAGGAAAAATATACCCGCGAGATAAGCAATGGGAATGCTCCAGTGAATAAAGATGGCGGCATAAATAAAAACAAAGAGCACACCCACCAGTACACCAAAAAGGATGTTGATGAAATTGATCATGAAACGTTCTACATCGGAACGCACTTTGGTAAGCACAGAGAGTGTTTCACCGCTGCGCTGGTCTTCAAACTGCTGGTAAGGAAGCTTCATGGCATGTTTTAAGCCATCAGTAAACACACGTGCACCAAATTTTTGTATGATGACATTCAGGAAATAGTCCTGGAAATTTTTGGCAATGCGGCTAACCATGGCTACAGAAACCGATAGAAGAAGAATAAACCATACACCAGGTGCAGACCAGGAAAAAGAATTAAAGAATCGATCCCAGTCAAAGTTTTTGGATGGTGGCTTGGTAATGCCCTGGTGATTATTGGCCAGGTTGATGAGCTTACCAAAAAGTATGGGATCAACCAGTGAGAAACCTATATTCAGTGCAGCCAGGATTAATACAAGGATTACCAGGCCACGGTGGGGCCTGAGGTAGTGCAATAAAATTTTCATTTCAATCAGCTAAAATAAGGATACAAGGTACTACTAAATGGATTATTGATCAGCGTGAAAGGATCAGGACTAACGGACATAGTCAGCGATATTCCAGCTTTTACCCGTTAGTTTCCTGGTGATCTTTTTATAAAAAGGAAGTCGCATGTATTCGGTTTTCTGTGCCCTGATCCGGTTCAGGTCAAGGGAAGAGGAAAGCTTCACCAGTTCGGGCACGCTTTCTTCCTGGTACTTCGTAAAAAATTTCTTCAGCAGTGAAGGAAAGTCTTTCAGGTCGTGGTATTGCTCTGCAAAGCCTGTAACGGGTTTTGCCTGTTCCAGCTGTGACAAGTCCAGTTCATGTAGTTCTGTGTTGATGCCTAATACAGCGATCTGTTTTTTGAGAGCCTGCTCCTGCCGGTAGCTGATCACACTTCCATAAATATTCCCCTTTTGTATGGATTCAAAAACGGGTCTGAGAGGCTGGGTAGGATAAGTGCCCGGTCCAAAAAATAGCACGTTTCCTTTCACATTACTACAAAAGTTTTGAACGGTGCCGGTTTTTGTATTTCCTGTTGGTTCACGGAATTCAAACTGGTTAAAGAAAGCACTGTAATTTTCAAGAGCTGCCGGCTGGTTGGTATAAATGACGAGTCTTTCTTCGGCCGGTGGCTTCAGGTTACACTGATTTAAGTACCTGATCAGGGACCAGGCGCAGGCATGTACTTCATCGGGAGTTACCGCATGGTATAAGAGGAAATTGGGCATGGCAGAACTGTGCATGAAAATCTAATGCCAATGTGGTGAGTTATGGTGAATGGTGAGTAGTGAGTGGTGAGTATCCTGTATGCTTGTCATCCTGTAAGGATAGTCACCCTTGAAGGATTATCCTGCCCATCCTTCCCTATCCAGGCTCCGGTACTGAATGGCTTCGGCGAGGTGCTCCACCCTGATATCTTCCGTTGCCGCCAGGTCTGCGATGGTCCTGGATACTTTTAATATGCGATCGTAGGCCCTGGCGGAAAGGTTGAGTCTTTCCATGGCTGTTTTCAGGAGACTTGCACCTGCCGAATTGATCACACAGATCTCTTTCAGCATCTTGCTGCTCATCTGCGCATTGCAATACACACCATCATAGTTCTTATATCGTTCGGCCTGTATTTCTCTTGCCCTGATCACCCGCTCTCTTATCGATGCTGAATTTTCCTGTGGCCTGGCCGATGAAAGCTCACTAAAAGCCACCGGCGTTACTTCCACATGCAGGTCAATCCGGTCCAGCAATGGACCCGATACTTTATTGAGGTATTTCTGAACAGCGCCCGGCGGACAAGTACATTCTTTTTCCGGATGATTGTAAAATCCGCAGGGACAGGGATTCATGGAAGCCACCAACATAAAGGAAGCGGGAAAATCAACAGCCACCTTTGCACGGGAAATAGTCACCCTTCTTTCTTCCATGGGTTGTCGCATCACTTCCAGCACGGTTCTTTTGAACTCGGGCAGTTCATCCAGGAACAAAACACCGTTATGAGCCAATGAGATTTCTCCTGGTTGTGGTATGCCGCCCCCACCAACTAAAGCCACATCAGAAATAGTATGATGAGGACTCCTGAAGGGTCGTTTCGAAACCAGGGTAGAATGTTCGGGCAGCTTGCCTGCTACCGAGTGGATTTTGGTGGTCTCCAAAGCTTCATGCAAAGTCAGAGGAGGAAGTATGGTGGGTAGTCTTTTTGCCAGCATGGTCTTGCCAGCACCCGGAGGACCAATTAATATAGCATTGTGCCCGCCCGCAGCAGCGATCTCCAGCGCACGCTTGATGTTTTCCTGTCCTTTTACATCAGTGAAGTCCAGGTCAAAATCATTTTGAGCCTGCATGAATTCTTCTCTGGTGTTGATGATGATGGGTTGCAGGCTTTGTTCCCCACTATCAAAAAACTCAATCACTTCCCTGATATGACTGACTCCATAAACATCAAGGTTGTTGACCATACCCGCTTCCTTTGCATTGGACAGCGGCAGGATCAGTCCTTTGAACTTTTCTTTCCGGGCCTGAATGGCAATGGGTAGGGCTCCCCTGATGGGACGGATCTCGCCGTCGAGGCTTAATTCGCCCATGATAATGTATCGTTCCAATGCTTCTCCATTGTTGATCTGTTTTGTGGCGGCCAGTATGCCCATGGCAATGGTGAGGTCAAAGGAGGTTCCTGTTTTTTTGATATCAGCAGGCGCCAGGTTGACCACGATGCGGGTACGCTTCATTTCAAATCCTGCCGCCTTGATAGTACTCTCCACTCTCTGAAGGCTTTCCTTTACCGCGTTATCGGGCAAGCCTACCATATAAAAACCGATGGAGGTTTCCATCCAGTTCACTTCTACCGTAATGGTGATGGCTTCCACGCCATATACAGCGCTGCCAAATGTTTTTACCAGCATCCCCTACTCTTGATTCACATAAAGAGAAGGCATTGCCCTTAGAAAAAAATGGGAGAAACAACAAATAGAAAGGAGGAATAATTATCCTTCCAGGTGAAGAGTAAAAATGATCATCCTTGACTGAATGCGATCAAGTACCCTGGAGTAATTGAGCTTTTCATTGCGGTCGTGGAGATTGTTCAAACCATTGCTGATCTTGATCTCGGGTGAGATGGTCACGCTTTTGCGATAGAAGTTAAAGCCAATACCACCTTCAATGCCATAGCTGATCTTCTGGATCTTGACCTGGTCTTCCGCCTTTCTTTTCTTGGCATTGGAGGCAAGGTCATAATCCAGCTTTCCACCGCCCAGCATATAAACCCTGAAATTGCCAATGCGGTCTGATTTAAACTTTAATGAAAGAGGAAAGGTGGTAATGATGGATTCCACGGTTTTCTTTACATGATAACCCTGCTCCACATCGCCGGGATATTTGGGATTGAGTTCGTAAAGCAAGGGACGTTCGGTAAAGATCAGTCCCGGGTTGAAGCGGAGTTCAAAACGGTTGCTCAGGTTCAGGGCAGCTACAAGTCTTAGTGAAAGTCCGGGTGTATTGTCCGGCTCTGCCACCATGATGGTATCCTGGTCTAAAAACACGGGATGATGTTCTACCTGGAAGCGGGAATAAACAGCCGAAAGGGAGATACCGAAATAATAGGGTTTCTGGTCCTGTTCTTCACGATAGATCTCTCTCTGTGCAAATGAACCCAGTGAGGATAATAATAAAAGACAGAAAAGGAAATAGCGGTTCTTCATTCTTTTGGCTTTCTTCCACTGTAAATACAACATATGCCTAAGCTTAAGGGCTTCCATTCGGTATCGGAATAACCTGTTTTTTTTAAAATAGCTTCAAAATGCTGGCGGTCAGGGAAGGCCCTGGCAGAATCATTCAGGTATTGATAGGCTTTTTTGTTCTGTTTAAAAAGCCTGGCGATCTGCGGTGCCACCACGCCCATATAGAGGTTGTAAAGGCTCCGTACGCCCGGGATCACTGGTTTGCTGAATTCCAGCACCACCAGTTGTCCGCCTGGTTTCAATACCCTTAAGATCTCCTGCAGACCTTTTTCAAGGTGTTCAAAATTGCGCACCCCAAAGGCCACCATCACGCCATCAAACGTATGATCGGGAAAATTTATTGTTTCTCCGTCGCCGCCCCGTAACTCAATCTTCGTTCCAAGATTCTCTTTTTCAATCTTTTTGCGCCCGAATTCGAGCATTTTTTCTGAAATATCTATTCCCACGATCTTCTCAGGATTCAGGATCCGGGCGGCCATAATGGCCATATCTCCTGTTCCTGTGGCCACATCCAGCAGTATTTGAGGCCTGTCGTTACGGAATTTGCGGATGGCTTTTTTCCTCCAGCCCACGTCGATGCCCACGCTCAGGAAGCGGTTCATGAAATCGTATTTGGGCGCGATCTTGTCGAACATCTCGCTCACTTGCTCTTTTTTCGAACCCTCATCTGAGAAGGGTTTGATCTTATCGTGGGCAAACTCACTCATAAGCCGCAAATGTAGAACAGCTTAGATTAGGAAAAGGTTGAAGTTTATCAGGAGGAGGTGATAGTTCATAGTTCATGGTTCATAGTGTTGGGTGTATGGCAGATGGCTTATGGCGAATGGCAGATGGTTCATAGTTCATGGTTCATGGACAGCTCCTAAGCTCAGTAGAGAATTAGGCGTACAAGTGAGTGACACAAGTAAAGCTGATAGTAGTACTTCAGTTGACAAATCAATAGAACTGATTTTTGTTGCCAGCACTTTTATGGTCGATGGTCCATAGTCGATGGTCCATGGTAGAACTTTCCTATATATTATGAAACCCCGAATTTCAGAACCTTAAACCTTAAACAATTAAACCTTAAACAATTCAACTTGTGAACTAGTGAACTCGTCCAAACTTGTGAACTCTCACTCCTTCACCACCGTAAAATTGTATTTTCTTTTCACCTTCTTTGCAACAGGACCCAGTTGGGGCGGACTGTCGATCATTCTTTGTTTGATGGCATTTGCGAGCATTTCATTGGAAGGTGTTGACGCCACATTCACCACATCTACCTGACCGTTGGTGTCCAGTTCGTAGTCAACCGTGATGAAGTAAGTATCCTTCTTTATTTTTTTGGAATTGAGTACATCCTGGTGCAGGCTAACCACTAATGAATCGGTATATTCTTTCCATATCCTGGTAGGTGTTTTTGCAGGAGCTGCGGGTGTGGGAGGAAGCGGTGCTTCAACAGCTATTTCAGGAGTTGCACTGGAATCCTTTTTTTCAGTTGGCTGAATGGCGGCCTGTTTATTTATATTCTTCGAACTATCTATTGGCGCATTTAATATGGCCACTGTATCAACAACAACAGTTGCTTTCTTTCTATCACCAGTATCGATCTTGGTGCTGAGGTCGTCCGTTTTACGGATCACGGTATTGGAATCGTTTTTCAACTTGCCGCTGTACAATAATTCTTTCAGGGTTTGTGCATCTGCTGCAAGGCCGGCAGCCAGGAAAAGAAGAACCAGTAAGGGTTTCATAATGGCGATCGTTTATGTTGATTCATTGCTCCGGCAAAGCCGCCGGTGTTTTTCTGCTGTAAGTTAGGGATCAAAACTGTTAGCACCTTCATAAGAATAAATCAGGACTGGGTAAGACCTGTTGATGACAATCATTGCTTTTCCTGTGAACGGTCATTCATTCCCTGTAAAGGCTGGCTTCATTTTACATTCTCAATTTTTTGAAAATGGCAGGCGAAAGAAAAAAGGTTTATCATAAGTCGGGTTCCGCTCTATACGGGATCGGCTTTATTGGGGCCCTTGTATATTTTATCCAGACCGCAACGGGTTTCTGGATGGGTGTTCTGGGTGTGCTCAAGGCCCTTTTCTGGCCAGGCTTCCTGGTGTATCACCTCCTGGAATATCTGAAAGTATAGGCCTGGCAAGCTAATGAACAAGGAATAGAAATCCAGGGATTGAATTCAGCGTAGTAGCTTTTCTTTGCAGCTATGGAGATCATTCACGCCGCTTACCTGATCAGCAGTCCTTCCGTTGATAAATGCCCGCAACCCGACCGTGCGGAATATGCTTTTATCGGGCGGAGTAATGTGGGCAAGTCTTCCCTCATCAACATGCTCACCAACAAAAAAGAACTGGCCAAGGTATCGGCTTCTCCCGGAAAAACTCAGCTGATCAACCATTTCGATATTGTTTCTTCGGATAAAAAGAAATGGTGGCTGGTTGACCTACCCGGTTATGGCTATGCGAAAAGATCCCAGTCTACCCGCAAAAGCTGGAAGAAGATGATTGAAGATTATATCCGTAAAAGAGAAAATCTTGTAAACGTATTTGTACTGATCGATAGCCGGGTGAAGCCACAACAGAATGATCTTGAATTCATCAACCAATTAGGAGAATGGGGTATTCCATTTGCGCTGGTTTTTACCAAGGCAGATAAAACCACCATCAAGGAAACGGCCAATAATGTCAATGATTTTATCAGGGAACTGCTAAAAACCTGGGAATCTGCACCACCTTATTTTGTTACATCAGCAATTAAAAGAACAGGTGCCAGGCAGTTACTTACTTATATCAGCAGCCAGAACGAGATTTATGAGCTGCACAAGAAAAACAGTTAAGACTAATTGATTAATATTGCAGCAATTTGACGGTATGCAAAGAACGGATAGGGAAAAAATAGCAGTAGCTGGTATGTTTGTTCTGGTGCTTACCGTTTTTTCACTGGCCAGCAGGGATACCAAAAAGATTTACGCCCTGTATACCAAATCAGCCAGGGTCACCATAGAGCAGCCAAAAACAACGATGCAGAGTGACAATGAGAGCATCAAGGCTGTTACCAGGTTTACAAGAAATTAAGCTGAGTTTATATATGCCCAGGTTTCTGACTGCAATATTGCTGCTGTTCTGGCTGTGTGCTCCTGCGCAGATCAATCAGCAGAAACTAGATTCACTCAAAAGGTCTATTGATTCCAATACCAGGGCTATACAATCCTGGCAGGACAGTTTTCAAAATAAACAGGACAGCATATACCGGTCACGAACTGGAAATGATACCATGCAAACAATACAGCTGGCAGAGGACCAGGCTAAAATGCAACATGAAAAAAGGAAAAGAATTTACCTCCGCCTGCTGGCAGTGGTTTTGTTAGTGCTGGCATTGGCCTACATCCTGTTGAGAAGAAACAAGCTTCGTTAGTTCACTACTTTGTTGGCACAACTGCTGCTGGCAAAGGCTTCAGGTTTGGCCTTGAAGGCAAAGCCCATACCCAGGATATAACCCATTGCCTCTTTTAGAGCATCATTGCTTTTGAAATGCGGGCTGGTGTTGATGTCGGCATGTACTTCCATCTCCACATTGTATAAAGTAAAAAGATTGCAAAGTTCATATGCAATCTCAATACTTTTAGCCACTTCCACCAGCATTCTCTCTTTGATCGAATACTGGAGTCTTGTCTTTTCGTTATGGATAAACATGAAGCCTCCGTGACCTTCGCGCAGAAAAACAATAACGGTTGCAAATTCGGTTTCGGAGCCTTTGACCTGGGAATCGGTACCGATGCAAACCTTTAATCTGTAGCCTGATGCAGTTTCCCTTTTGATGGCGTTTTCCACGGCATCGTAGATCGGGAGACTGATCGGCTCACCATTGAATTTTCTCCATTTCATAGAAAAGGGGTTTTTCCAAGTTACGGAAAAACCCCGAGTTACCAATGGGCACGGATTATGGTCTCGTTAAAAACTTATTGGATGATGAATTTATCAGTGTATTGTATTTGACCGTTGCTGAACTGCACCAGGTACATTCCCTTGCTTATAAAACTCAGGTTGATCCTGTTGATTCCTTCAGCAAGCTTTCCCTTGCTCAGCATCCTACCACTAAAGTCAGTGATGGTATAATCATAAGAAGATGGCGATGTGATGCTGATGCTGTTTTGTGAAAAATTACCATTCAGGAAAGGTCTTTCTGCTGATTCATTTGAAAGCGCCACCATGTTGGAATAATAATGATTACCATTATCAAATTTTACATGCAGTCGGTATTTCAACATTCCTGATTCTCTTGGTAAGTAGCTGAAAGATCTTGAGCTTGCATTTAACAGACCTACTGGTTTGTATTCATTGCCCGATACATTTACTTCAAGTGTTTGCTCCACTACTTCTTCATCAGCATCAATTGTCCATGAAAGCAGGTGGTTTTCTTTTTCTTTTTTTCCTTTCAGTTCAAGCTGACGCAGGGGAAGTACGCCAAAGGCCATGAAGCTGGCTTCAAGATTATAAGAACCAAGGCTGGCATATTCAGGAGCATATACATTGCCCTTGCCCTCCACTTTGATGAAATAATTTCCGGCATTCAGAACCGTATCCACAACAGCACCCAGTGAGCTTTGAGGATTGTAAACACCGATAACGGTATTCGGTCCGCTCATTAATGTAACCTGCACGTCCAGGTTTGAGCCCGTGTTACCACTGCCGACATTATAAGGAAGTGCGTTGAGATGGAATACACCATTAACGGGCATGGTAAATTTAAAATGATCTTTATCGCTGATCTTTTCAATGATGCCATTTACAGTAAACATGTTATTGGCGAAGTAGGCAGCAGTTGCAGATCCTCCAGCGTTGTTGGAATGATCATCTGCACGATAGCCAAAACCATTATCAGAGCTGGTAATGATGCTAAGGTCATCCTGGTAGCTGGTACAGCCATAAGGATTGGCTCCATTGTTCCATAAAGTAAAATTCCTGTAATAGCCTACGCCCATAATTGGCGCCCATGCTATCTCGCCAGAACCTGTACCTGCATTGTATTCGGCTGTTTTGTTACACATCTGGTCGTAGGCCGACTGATGGCGAAGACCAAGTGTATGTCCGGCTTCATGTGATGCTGCTTCTGCTACATATTTCGCATTATAACCCAGCAATGCAGAGAATACAAAAGCAGGCGTATTATCGCCCCAGGTAAATGAGTTTACATAAGCTACCCCACCGGCTGAACCATACCAGCTGGAACTGGTAGTAATGATCACTCTTGTTCTTTTGTTTATGGGAGCTGCCCAGTACTTGGTTGAATCAGTGGTGATGTTGATATTGAAAGGACGATAGTCTTCTGATACCCTGTTGAATACTTCAGTGATCTGCGTTGAATTCAGGCCCGAAGGATTCAGTGTAAGAGGACCACTCCAGTTCCAGGAAGTATTCTCTACCAGCTGCCCGTCAAAATCCAAAAAGATCGTAGCAGTCGCAGTTGGAAGACTGTTATGAAGCGGTACTTGTGAATAAGTAATAGTTGAAAAAGATAAGGAGGTAATAAGCAGTAAGGTTTGATAAAGATTTCTCATACAGGATCAGGATTTGGAACGCACAAAAATTATTATTCACTTATGAGGTCATACAGGTTGATTTTATTTAGCGTGAAGGCATTGTCTTCTTTTTTGATCAGCAATGCGTCTCCATTTTCACGGCTCATTATTCTTCCTGCATAACTGGTGGTACCATCCTGTTGGGTGATCCGTGTAAATGTAAATACCGCATTATTCCTGTTGGTAACCTTCATTATGATGGTACGCATGCCATTGCTTTCTCCATTGGAGATCACAGTTCCTTTCAGGAAAAGTTCATCGGTAAATTGAACACTCGATGAGGAACCTGCGCGAAGGCCAAACAATTTTTCTGCATCCATCAGACGAATGGTCATCGTGTTGGGCAGGTCATTAAAAATTTTGGGTTTGTTATAATCCGGCTCGTTAACCGGAACAGGGCTGGTTTGGGCGGCAGCCTGTATACAGAAGATGAAAAAAAGCACGCAGCCAGCGATTGCTTTCAACTTATTCATGGGATAACGGTTTTAGTTCTTCGGGCAGTGAATCACTGCTTTAGGATTTGGATGATGTAAAAGTTGTAAAAAAGAAATTCAGTTCAAACCTTCTTACATAGAAATTTTGAAGAATAGGTGATAACACTCAAAAACTATTCGTAAAACTTCTATCGTATTAATACTGTCCGGTACTAAGCATCACCAGCGTACAACCTGTCACTGTTTCAATATGATTCTCTTCTGCCATGCGCATCAGTGTTTCGTTTTCCGTGCCTGGATTAAAAATAATCCTCCGTGGCTGCAGACTCATGATATAGTCATAATACTCGACCTGGTTTCCCGGGTTCAGGTACAAGGTTATGGTATCTACATCTGTTTCGGGCACATGATCTTTTGTGATCTGCACATCAGCAACTGTTCCCACACGTTTGCCCACTGCCACCACCGGATGCTGATGTGCTCTCAGCCTGTTAATGGCCAGGTAACTATAACGGGAGGGATTATTCGAAGCGCCCAGTACTATTGTTTTCTTTGCCGCCATGTAAGAAATTTTTATATGAAAATGCAAAGGCTATGCCCTAAAATGGTTTGCCATGTGTCATTTTGACCACCGGCTTTGCCAGAAAGGGAAAGGTTTTAAATATCGAAACAAATAAATTACTCAGCCGTTGACTGCCAAAAAAATCCTGCAGTGTTCTGCCTGTGGCCAGTCGCCTGGAAAACTGGCTGCTCCACTCCTCCTGGTATCGTCTTTCCATTTCCATACGGCAAACCTGATTTTGTAAAAAAGCATCCAGTGAGCGAAAAGCGATCAATGAACTGTGTAAGGCCATGCTCATTCCATTTCCGCAAAGCGGTGTGATCATACCTGCTGCATCACCCAGCATGAGCACACCATTTTCTACCTGTGTTTTTGATTTGAAACTGATCTGCGAAATAGTAACAGGAAATTCATTTTCAATTTCCATTTCCGAAAATATTTTACGGAGATGAGGATTGACGCAAAGCACATCTTTTTCCATAATCCCGATCTTATTTTCTGATCTTTTTAAATTGGAAGCCGTGGTAAGATAACAAAGGCAGTATTGGTCATTTTCAATTTTAGAAATGCCGCAATACCCATTTTCAAAATTATGCAGGCCAATCAGGTTTTCCTGCCAGTTATGTCTGACGTGATATTTCACTGCAACAAAATTCTGCGGTCTTTTATCTGTAACAGTTAAAAACTTCCTATTCCATTTTACATCAAGGTTTGATCTTTTACCATAAGCTGCACAACAAAGTTTTGATCTGAGATGAACAGATCCGCCATCCCTGGAAATGCATTCAATCAGGAAGTTCTTCGCAAATGAAATAGTCTGTGCTTTAGTTTCTGTCATAAGTTCAACACCATTTTCTATGGCAAGCTTTGATAGCAGGTTATCCAGTTTGTAACGACTGATACCAAATCCACCCAGGTCAAGCTTTGTATGAAAAGATCTTCCGTTGGGAGAACTAAGCATTAATTCATCGATTACGGGAAGATTCAATTCATCCAGGTCTAAACCAAGACTTTCAAGGAAAGGCCTGCTTTCCATACTTATGTACTCCCCACAGACTTTATGAAATGGATATTTTTCTTTTTCGATAAGGGCAACTGAATATCCTTTTCTGCCCATAAGAATACTGAGTGACAGTCCTGCAAGACCGCCGCCAATAATTACAAGGTCATATTCAGTTTCGTTTTTCATGTTTGAAAGTGATCAGCCAACGAAAAGCCCATTTCCACTGGCAATGATAATTTTCAATTCCGGCTTTGACGAAAAGATTCTGCCAGTCCTTTTTTACAAATCCTCTTAACACGGAAATTGGTGCATCATTTTTCACCAGGTATGATTTTGAGAAGAGTTTTGTAAGTATACTGATGGAATAATAAGCAAGAGGATGCCGGTGCAGATCGTTGATGAAAAATCCTTTCTTTGAATTTCCATGCATCCATTGCAGCATTTCTACCAGCTCCTCTTCTGTATAATGATGACAAAATAGAGAAGAGAAAATAATATCAGGCTTGTCTTCAAAAACAGCTTTCCTGTAATCAGAGCAAAGGAAATTGATGCCCTCATTCTTTTTTTGAGATCGTGCAAAAGCAATGCATTGTGGGTTGATGTCGATCCCGGTAAGTGTGGCCTCTCTATGATGTTTATTTAACCATTTCCTGATGGCAAGTAAATTATCACCACCACCACAACCTGCTTCCACAATGCTCAGAGGCTTTTTTCTATCTGCGACTAATTGCTCAATTCCTTTTACCGTAATAACATGTCCACCCAGATAGCGATTGATCATATCCAGTTCCATCATGTTTTGTTTGATGGCATCAAAAGGAATTCCTTCCTGGTCGAGTAATTCTTTTTGATAGGAACGTTGCATAAATAAAGGCATCAGTAAAAAGCGGTGAATGTTTCTACCGTAAGTCCGGGCCCAAAAGCAGCACCTAATAATTTCATTTCCTTCTTTTCTTCCAGCATTTCTTTCAATACAAAAAGAATGGTAGCGGAAGATAAATTACCATAATCATTCAGGATCCTGCGGGAGGTTTCCAGGCTGTTTTCTTCAAGCCGGAGACTTTTGTTGATCGCCTCCAGTATTCTTTTGCCACCGGGATGAATACACCACCGGGAAATATCATTTCTTTTCAATTTTTCCTGCTGCAAAGCGCGGTCTACCAGGCTAGCAAAATCTTCTTCAATCAGATCGGGGATATAGCCGCTGAGAGTCATCAGGAAGCCTGAAGAGGAAAGTTCCCAGGCCATGTCTCTTTTGCCCTTGGGAATGATTTCGCTGTAAAAACTACTGATCTGAAGTCCTTCTTCCTTATCATCACCAGTGATCAGCATGGCCGCGGCTCCATCGCCAAACAACATTGAAGATGTGATGTTATCCATGGTGGCTTCTTTCTGAAAATGAAGCGTGCACAGTTCTGTACAAACCACAAGCACCCTGGCCTGGACATCTGCATTGCAAATGGCATCAGCAATCTTCATGGCATGGATAGCGGCATAGCAACCCATAAAATTGACCGATGTTCTCCATGTATTTTTTTTCAATTGCAGCAGTTCCACCAATTGAAGATCAAGTCCTGGAGCACTCATGCCGGTACAGCTCACTGTAATAAGATGGGTGATGCTCTCCGTTTCGTATTGGTGGCCGAGACAATCACGAATGGCATCAACTGAAAGTAAAGGTGCCTGGCGGTTGTAAAGATTCATTCTCTGTTCCAGCGAAGGAAAGGGTTCAATGTTTTCTGTAGGAGGATAGAACTTCCATTCACTCACCGGTTTACTGTAATCAGCAATTACCGAATAACGCTGGCTGATTCCACTCTGGTGATAGAGAAAACGCATTTTTCTTTTATCAGATTCAGAGGGAGCATAAACAGTTTGCATGAATTGCAATATGTCCGATTGCCGGTGGCAATAATGCGGAACAGCAGTGCCTATGGAAATAATCTTGCTCAATGTTTCATACAAAACAGGGTGATAAAAAAAGCAGAAGTACAGACTGTTGCTATAATATTCATCATCAGGCTGTTTTTAAAATTTACAGCCCTTTCGTCCTTCCAGACTTTCATCATCCAATACAGAAAAAACAGTACCACCGGCAATGTGATCAGCAGGTATAAATAGAACGAGTTCATGTCTTCATTTTTATCAAAACGCTGATTGAGCAGAAGGGTTGCTGTCAAGAAAAGAATTGCACTGAATAAAAAACTTCCTCTTATTCCAAGCAGGTAACTAATGGTGGTCACACCGTCTTTACGGTCTGCTTCATGCTGGTAAACCTGCGTAAGTGGGTAAAGTGCACCTATCAAACAGCTTGATATGATACAGGGAACAATAGGGACATCCAGGGTTAACTGCGGACTGATAGCATGATATGAAATAAAAAATATGAGTCCACCCTGGCAGAAAGCTACTGTTATAAATCCCGCAATTGGATATTGCTTGAGCCTGATACCTCTGTAACTGTAAAGTCTTGAAGCGATAATGTAGAGCAAAATACCCAGCAAAAACCAGGGGCTGATGATAAAAGAAATAAGTAGCGCCGTTAGGTCTAAAAACAAAGTAGCATGATACAATTGCTTAGTTGGTTGCATGGGATGTTGCAATCCGCCAATGGGAGTTTGATCCCGGTCCATATAGGAATTGTAACCGTTACTGGAAGGATATACAAGTAGATGGAGCACGATAAAAACAAGCAGGGCATTTCTTCTATCTATTTCCTGTGATTCAGCCAGAGCAAATAAATAAACAGGCAATAAAAAAAATGAGAAATGAAACCTGAGCAATTGTATGGTCGAACGGTGAAGCACAGGCGTAAATTATGGAAAATGGAGGGGAGGGAGGTTGAGATGGTTTAGATAGTTTAGATAGTTTAGAGGGTTTAGATAGTTTAGATAGTTTAGAGGGTTTAGAAAGTTTAGATAGTTTAGAAAGTTTAGATAGTTTAGAAAGTTTAGATGGTTTAGATAGTTTAGAGGGTTTAGATGGGTTGAATATTGCAGTTCAGTTTAGCAGTTCACATGTCCATGAGTCACGAGCTTCTAAATCATTATGTGTACTAGTCAATATTTAATCTGACAGTTGGGATTAACTTTAAGTAACCACACATATTCATTAACCCCAAAAAGTCAGATCATGAAAGTCGAGACTAAATTAATTAAAACCAAACTAGGTCTTCTCA
>JAEWKK010000032.1 GCA_023386045.1 Bacteroidota bacterium | reverse complement strand
TTCACTAAAATAACGATGGACTCTTGTACTTTTTGCGTTTAACTGTTCTGGTTTAGCCATATGCTTCGTTTTTTGAGTTGATTTAATTAGCTCAAAAACGGTCAACATATTTCAGGCAACTACAGCTAATGGCATATGGCATATAGCATATAGCAGCTGGCAGATGGTTCATAGTTTCCGCCTTCGCTGCCTTGCAGCTCCGGTGGACAAAACATTGTACATAGCATACACGAAGAGGGCCATGTAGGGAATTAGATAGTACAACTGAATTATTTCATAGTATCTAATCTGTGAAATCTGTGTAATCTGTGATCCTGAAAATAATCTGCATAATCTGTAATCGCTGTATCATTCTCATCCATAATTACTATAATCATATCATAGTATCTAATCTGTGTTCATCTGTGTAATCTGTGATCAGAATTATCCGTGTAATCCCAATTAAAAAACCCCGTATCAAACGGGGTTCTCTAATCAGCATTAAAATCTTTATTGCATGTTATATCCGAAGCTCACATAATACAATCCTCCTACCATTGGGTTACCGAAGGCACTCTGGTAGAAATCATTGAACAGGTTAGAAGCTCCCAGCTTCAGCATGCTTTTCAGTTTTGGTAAACGATAGCTCACCTGCGCATCTACCACACCAAATGAAGGCACTTCACCTGTTCCGAATGTTCCCTGCCATAACATCTGGTCCTGCCACCTGTACTGAACATTGAAACCAATACCCTTCCACAGATTGTTATTTCCAATACCTACATTGAAACGTAATTCAGGAGTATTGAAGAAGGTAACAATGGAATCAGGTACATCATTGAGTTTGTCAGATGATACGTTGGCGCTGAGTTCAAAACCGCGAGGCAGCTGGTAGTTGGCACCAATACCCCAACCAATTGCTTTTACACTTTCAGTTGTATTCACTACAAAAGAATAGTTGTTGGTTGTAAAAGGACTTGCCAGTTGTTGTTTGGCGATGGCTGGATCTGAACTCTGTCCGCGTCCTACTGCTGTTCTTCCAATGAAATCCTTATAGATGCTATAATAACCATAGGCATCAACCAGTAATTTCGGAATTAACAGACCTCTGTAACCCAATTCGTATGAGTTCACTCTTTCAGGTTTGATCACTTTAAATTGAGCTGTTCGCAACACAGAAGGATCGCCTGCAGGATTGGTAAGGAAAGAATTGCGGTAAGCAACCACGCTTTCTGCTGTATATGCAGGATTGGTATTGAATCCAAAATAGGTTTCGAATTCTGCAAGTCCGCCAATCAGCCTGTTGGCACCTCCTGTTAACAGGTTAATGTATTGGTCCTGGTTGGAAGGGAAACGATAAGCTGTCTGGTAAGAAATGCGGATGTTATTATTTGGAGCAACACGGTAGAGTGCCGTAGCTCTTGGTGTGATCCTTCCATCGAAATTTTCATGCTTGTCGTAACGGAAAGAACCCGTCAGTTTCAGCGCCTCATTCAAAAAGCTTTTTTGCAATTGAATATAACCACCCATTTCGCTGAGGTCTATCGGACCTGCAGTATCGGCAAAGATGGTTCCTTTTGAATTCAGGTGATAGATGCGGTAGCTGGCACCCACCAATACGTCAACAGCCTTGATATATTCTCCCAGTCCATACTGTCCTTCAAAATGATAAAGGTCCGTTGCATCTTCAAATTTGGATCCTCCTTTATTGATCGAAGTATTGGTGGCATTTTGCATGGCTGCGATATAGCCAGGTGTTCCTGGTAACAATCTTCCTGCATCAGCAGCTGAACGTGCCACATCGTGCGCCTGTACGCTTGACATCATGATGGGAGCGGCAAGACCCAGTCGGGCTGCAGAATAAGTTCCTGCATATTGCTGGAACCAGGCAGAATTGGATTTCCAGGCGTTATTGATATATAAAGCAGAAGTGGTAGCAGTATAGGAATCTCCGGAGTTTTCCTGCACGGTGTAACCACGAAGGAACCAGTTCTTTCCTTTTACTTCAGCTTTGTACTGACCCATGATCAGGTTCTTGATGCTGTAACGGTCGGCACCGGTATAAACTGTTGTACCAGTTCCCCAATAACCCAGAAGTGAAGCTTCCAGGTTGCTGTTGATCATGTAATTCATTCCAAGTGTTGCTTTCAGATTATAAGCATGATAATCCACCAGGTCCTTTTCATCATAACCAGTACGGCTGACAAAACCATTGCCTGGTGTGTTGATGAAAGTTGTTGCATATGGATTGTTAGCAACAGCAGCAGTTGGTATGAGGAAAGGTAAAGCAGGAACCACAGCTGCAAAAGGTGAAGCACTCAAAGCAGTGGCAATCTGGGAAGGCGTCATACCCGCAGTGATCATACCATTAAGTGTGGTATTAAAAACTGTGTAGTTCGTTCCGAGTTGTCCGGCAACTGTTGCCCTTGCTGCCTGTGCCAGTGCATGCATGTTTACGCTTGCTTCATCACCAAAAACATTTACACCATCATAATTCGGATCAGTAGTGCGATTGCCTTCTTTTACAGAGCTGAATACATTATTTCTTTGAAGGTTTCTTTTATCATCTGCCTGCCAGTCCTGAGCATCTATAAATTGTGCAGAGATTTTGAATGCGAATTTTTCTCCAATTGGCTTAGCCCAACGGAATGCCCAATCGTAATAAGGAGCGGCAGAGCGCTGGTTACTGGCAACATGGTTAATACCCTGCTTGATCTGGAAGCTAAGGCCAGGTTGTTTGAAAGGACTTTTGCTGCTGATCAACATGATACCATTGGTACCACCTGAGCCATAAAGAGCTGAGGATGCACCCTGCATCAATTCCACATTATCTATATCCAGTTCTGTAGGACCAACAATGCTTCCCACTGCGAAGTTCAAACCGGGAGCCTGGTTATCGATACCATCCACCAACTGGTTGAAGCGAAGGTTACCACTACCGTTGAAGCCTCTTGTGCTGACAGTTTTAAAAGTAAGACTGGAAGTAGTAAGGTCCACCCCTTTCAGGTTTTTTACAATCTCGTAATAATCAGGAGCTGCCGCATTTCTGATATTGGCAGAACCCAGTCTTTCGATTGACACCGGAGATTCCAAAATCCTTTGAGGTGTGCGGGTGGCCGACACTACTACGGTTTGTCCCAGTGTGCTACCCACAGCCAGGTTTACGTTAACTGCTGCTGCAGCATCGGTAACGGTGACTTCCTGTGAATCAAATCCAACAGCAGTAAAAACCAGCACTGCAGGAAGAGATTTTACGGTTATCTTGAAATCGCCATTGGCATCGGTTTGAGTAGCTTCTGTACTGTTTTTTACAGAAACCGAAACGCCGGCTTCGCCAATACCGCTATCGGCATTTTTTACATTTCCGGAAATAGTAATTGTCTGAGCAAATGCAGTCGTTAGGGAAAAAATGATTGCTGCAATAATGAAGAACGAATAGCGCAAGCTTTTTCTCATGATTGGGATTTTAGTTTTGGAAGATCCTCTATTCCATTGAGTAGTTTCACTCCGAAAAATAAGCATTACAATTGTTTCAATAAAATTATTTTCGACCATTTGGAATAAGTTGTTGACATTTAGAATTGCTTTCATCTTCCAATGAGAAAGGTTAGAATTACTTTCGATCTATGGCATCATTTCAATTTCCGGGGCAAACCAATTTTTATAAGGGCAAGGTCAGGGATGTTTATAGCATAGGAAAGGACCTGCTGGTCATGGTCGCATCTGACCGCATTTCTGCATTTGATGTGATTTTACCAAGGCCCATCCCTTTCAAAGGCCAGGTACTGAACCAGCTTGCAGCATATATGCTGAATGCTACAAAAGACATATGTCCAAACTGGCTAATATCCACTCCTGCTCCCACTGCCTCTATTGGTTACCGTTGCGAACCTTTTAAGATAGAGGTCGTGGTGCGTGGTCATCTTTGCGGGCATGCCTGGAGAACCTATTCCAGTGGCCAGCGCATTCTTTGTGGTGCATTGATGCCTGATGGGTTGAAAGAGAATGACAGCTTTCCTGAGCCCCTGATCACTCCATCCACCAAGGCCAGCGAGGGACATGATGAAGATATTTCAGAAACCGAGTTATTGAAACAGGGACTGGCAACGCCGGAAGAATGGGAAAACATCAGGTCCTATGCCCTGGCACTTTTTGAAAAAGGAAAGCAACTGGCTTTAAAAAACGGATTGATCCTCGCCGATACCAAATATGAATTTGGAAAAAGAAATGGCATCATCACATTGATGGATGAGATACACACGCCAGATTCCTCCCGATATTTTTATGCAGATGGCTTTGACCAGAGACAGTCAAGGGGTGAGAAACAAAAGCAACTTAGTAAGGAGTTTGTGCGGGAATGGCTGATCCAGAATGAATTTATGGGAAAGGAAGGTCAGACAGTGCCCGAGATGAGCGATGAATGGGTGGAAACCATTTCAAAAAGGTATATTGAACTCTATGAAAAGGTAACGGGAAAAAAATTTGAACCACAACAACCCGACGAAAATAATACTTACAACATGATCGTTGCAGCGCTGAAAAATTTAGGTTGATTATGGATGGCTTAATTCATCAGCTTTTCAGCTGATTGCAAAACTTCAATTTTTTTATCTGATGTTCTAACCCGGATCCGGGCGTCAACCGCTACGAGACGATCACCATTTCCAATTAGCGGATTGATATCCATTTCCATGATTTCCGGTGCTTCGGCCAGCAAGGCAGAGATTTTTTGGATGGTTAGCGCTAAGAGGTTTTCATCTAAACCTTCTTTTCCCCTTGCGCCTTTGATAATGGGATAGGATCTCAATCGCCTGATCATACATAAAGCTTCTTCCCTGCTTACAGGTATCAGGGCAGTGGAGATGTCTTTGAAAACTTCAACAAAAATTCCTCCCAGTCCGCAAACCACCTGGTGACCGAATTTTTCTTCAGCCTGTGCACCCATGTATACTTCTATTCCACTGAGTTGTTGTTGAAGGATCACTCCTTTGGCCTCCTCAATGGCCATTAATTTCCTGAAAACCGAAACTGCTTCATCCTTATCCTGAATATTTAAAATCACACCACCTAAATCAGATTTATGTACCGGTCCCCACACTTTCATTACTAAGGGAAAACCTGTTATTTCAAGCGCTGAGATCAACTCTTTCTGGTCAATAGCTGTTGCCTGCTTAACGGTATCAATTCCTGAGGCTTCCAGTAATTTAAAAACCTGGGAAGGTGAAAGATATCCTGCACTGGATTTTTGCATGACAGCCCTGATACTTTCTTTATCTACTTCAGGCAAGATGGCTTCAGGGAAAGGAGAATGAAGCCTGTTCACTCTCGTCAATACATAACCGAAGCTGACTTCATCCGTAAAGTTTACATGTCCCATGGATTGAAAATGACTTACTTCTTCAGCAGCCTGTATGGCTGAAGGCAGAATGGGAAATATGGGTTTGGAGCAGGTCCTGATCTTATCATGCAGGACCTTGTAAACATCATCTACTCTCCACATTCCTGTTGTACCAAATACCACCACGGATCCGTCTATTTCATCAAAGTCATTCTCAACTGCATCCAGTATTTCTCCCAGTTGTTTTGCATTGCCTGTGGCAAGAAAATCTATGGGATTGGAAACGGAAGATCCTGGAAATAATTTGGAGAGCAGTGTATCAGCTTTTTCTCCTTTCAGTTGCGGCACTTTCATACCTCCCCTGGTGAGAATATCAGTGAGCATTACACCCGGACCGCCAGCATGTGTGATCACTGCTAAACGATCGCCTTTGAGTGGTTTGATAGAAAAAATAGCTGCCACATAAACCAGTTCAACACGACTGTAACAACGGATGATGCCGGCCTTGCGGAACAATGCATTTACCGCCGAATCTGACCCAGCAAGCGCTCCTGTATGAGAGGATACGGCTCTTGAACCTGCTTCGGTACTTCCTGCTTTGATGGCAGCGATCCTGCAACCTTTTTTTACAAGTGATCTCGCATGTTCCAGAAACCTTTGTGGGTCCGAGATTTCCTCCATGTACAATAACTTGATCTTTGAGCTTCTTTCAGGATCAAAAGTTTTATCCCAGTATTCAAGAACATCCTCCACACCTACCTGGGCACTATTGCCAACAGAAAACATATCCCTGAACTTCAAACCTCTTGGTATGGCCATTTCCAGAAGATAAACCATGGTAGCTCCCGAAGCTGAAACACAATCAGCACCCATTGGATCATAGGCAGGAATGGGCCCGGCAAAAACTCCTTTATAAGTTCCTGTGATCATTCCGATACAATTGGGCCCTAGCAGGGTGCCACCAACAGCATCAATGATCTCCACGCATTTTTTTTCGAGAAGTCGTCCATTTTCGCCCGCCTCGCTAAATCCTGCAGAGAAAAGAATAAAAGCCTTGCAGTTTTTTTGAAACGCCAGTGTTTTCAATATAGTTTCCACATGGTCTGCTGCCACAGCGATGATGGCAAGTTCCACATCGGGCAATGAATCGCAATCGGGAAATGATTTGACTCCCTGTACCACATCTTCCCTGGGATTGACAACCAATAGCTGTCCTTTATAATGATGTGCAAGAATGTTATGAAGAACCTTTCCTCCCGGTTTTGAAATATCGTTGGAACCACCTACTATAACAATGCTGCCGGGATCAAGTAGTTGCTTTGTGATCATATTCTTTGCTTCAATTCATGAGCGAAGCAAAATATCATTAAAGCCGAATAAAAAACCTGAGAGGGATCAGTTCAGCAATGCCTAAGCGGGATTTTATACAGTATTAGGTTCCTGAATCAAAAAGCAAGACCAATACCCAGGTTAATGATGGTGGGATAATTAATGCCTGCACGAAGAATGATACCACGTGGCTGGTTCTGGAAACGATAGCCAATAAACAGATCAGGAATAAATTCTTCTGAAAACTTTGGATCATCAATGCTATTAGTAAGCATGTATTTGAAACCGATATCTGCTTCAAGATGGCTTTCTTTTTTCCCAACGACATGAACATAGCTCATATTGATGTATTTGCCCTCACCTGCCTGAACAAATCGAGCCTGTCCTACGCCCAGTCGCAGATGGCCTAGCCCTCTTTCCATCTGCAGCACATTCCTTTCATAATTGAAATTGATCTCAAAAATTCCAACATAAGTATTGATACTGTTTTTAGGTATCTGGGCAAGGGAAACAAAGCTTATAAAAAGCAGAGTGGATGATAATACAGCAGATCGCAGGAAACTTTTCATGATACCTGGTTGAAGTTGATAAACATGGCCCAGGGCACGGCTGGTCTAAATTAGGAAAAAGGAAAAAGCAGATTATGCAATGCAATATGATTATGGTCAGGCTGCTTTGGTAAGGACATTAAAGTTATGATGCATCAGGAACCACTACTCACTTTGAAATGAGTTAACTTTAATGTGCCCCCTTGAAAATTTACTCCACCGATTTCTTTCGTCAAAAAACTATAGTTATGGAACAAAAAGGACTTACGGCTAAAGCCAGTATTGATATTGCAGCCAAAAAGGAAAAGGTATGGGATGCCCTGGTGAATCCTGATCTAATAAAGGAATACATGTTTGGAACCCAGGTGATTTCTGATTGGAAAAAAGGAAGTTCTATTGTATGGAAAGGAGAATGGCAGGGAAAACATTATGAAGACAAAGGAAAGATACTGGAACTTGATCCACCCAACCATATTCAGTACACACATTACAGTCCGTTGACCGATATAGAGGATGAACCTCAAAACTATAATACAGTAAACATTCAGTTAAGCACCATGGGTGAAGGAACAAAAGTTGAGCTATGGCAGGACAATAATGTCAATGAAAAAGCAGTTGAACATTCTACTTCCAATTGGGAAATGATCTTATCCAAATTGAAAGAGCTGGTTGAAGAAATTCAATATTAATTCCTGAAGAACATGCTTATAAAAAAGGAACGACCTGCAATCAAAACTCTGCTTCAGTTATTTGAATTCTTACCGGAGAATGAACGGCTGATGGTTGATGTACTGCGACAGATCATTCTTGAGAAGCTACCTGGGAATTGCAGGGAAAAACTTTCTTTTAGTGTTCCTTATTTCCATGGAAAGAAAGGCATTTGCATTATCTGGCCAGCCAGCATACCGGGAGGAGGAATCAGGGATGGCGTATTGCTTGGCTTCTGGCAGGGCCGGCAGCTGAAGGATGTTGACAGTTATCTTACACACGGTACCAATAAAAAAGTATTCTATAAAATATACAGAACTGTTGAAGAAATTGATGAAAAGGCCATAGTAAAGCTCCTGGATGAGGCCATTGAATTGGATCGAAGCTATCAATGATTCAAACTTATTTTTTTGATGCAATTTTTAATTGGAGATATTCACCAATTAAAATAGCTGCGGGAAAAAGCACTTCTTCCTCAAGCCTTGCATGTGCTTCCAGTTCATTTTTAAAGAAAAGGATCTCCTGCCTGTTAGCGCCATCAGTATTCAGCCACTCCTCAATATAAGCATTGATTAACTGGTGCTCTGCTATCATGTGGGCAGAGTTAGTTCTGAATTTTTTGATAAGCGCAAGAATGCTGTCGGAATATGCAGGCACCTCTCTTTTTGCCAATTGTGGTAATATGCCCAATGGCGGCAACACATATGATTCCTCTTCACTAAAATGATGTTCCATAGTAACCAGTATCTTGTTGGCAGTTCTGCCCGCACTGTCTTTTTCTGTACTGAACTGCCTGATCAGGTCAAGTAAATATTCGTGTTCTTTTTTGACGGATGATGGAGTGCTGATTTGTGAGGGTGTTGGCAGGCTGACATATTTCTCTTTTGTCCTGCAATGAGTGAGGACAAAAAGAAAAACGATATAGCACAACCACTTCATGAAATATTTTGGGTAAGCTTATTCCTGTTCCCTGGTATCATTCAGTCTTGGTCTTAGTCTTGCCCTTGATTTATTAAAGATATTTCTTCCTTTGTCAATGCCTTTTCTTTTTTCCTTCTGAATCTCCAGGGGCTGGTGTATAAATTCCTGGCATTCTTTGCTACAGCAGCCTTCATATTTTTTATTGCATTCCTCGCACTGGATAAAAAGCAGGTGGCAGGCCTCATTCACGCAATTCACATGCGTATCAGCGGGCTTTCCGCACTGGTGGCATTTTGCGATAACTTCTTCAGTGATCCTCTCTCCCAGCCTGTTATCAAAAACGAAGTTCTTCCCATGAAACCTGCTCTCGAGTCCCTGTTGTTTAATCTGGTTGGCATAATTGATAATACCACCTTCCAGGTGAAATACATTTTTAAATCCATTGTGAAGCATGTAAGCACTTGCCTTTTCGCAACGGATGCCGCCGGTGCAATACATGATGATATTTTTGTCCTTTGCATCTTTCAACATATCAACCGCCATGGGCAGCTGTTCGCGAAATGTATCAGAAGGAACTTCAATGGCTTTTTCGAAATGACCCACTTCGTATTCATAATGGTTACGCATGTCCACCACAATGGTATCGGGTTCCTGTATCAGCAGGTTCAGGTCTTCCGCTTTGATATAACGACCCCTGTTCTCCATGCTGAATGAAGGATCAGAAATGCCATCAGCAACAATTTTTTCCCTGACCTTTATCTTGAGTACCCAGAATGATTTACCATCATCATCCACGGCAATATTGAGCCTGATGCCATTCAGTGGTGATATGGAATATAGGTAAGATCTGAAAGCCTCAAATTTGCTTTCAGGAACGCTTATCTGCGCATTGATCCCTTCATGTGCTACGTAGATCCTTCCGAACACACTGAGCCTGTCAAGGTTCAGGTATAGTTCATCCCTGAAAACCTTTGGGTCAGCAATAGGAAAATAATGGTAGAAGGAAATAGTCTTGCGAAACTCTGTTTCTTCAAGCAAACGTTGCTTGAGCTCCTTTTGGGAGATTCTGTTGTGTAATGCTGCCATAGTTGAAATTTATAGGACACTTGCAGGGTGAACTCCTGCCGGGGCAGGAAAAATTTCTTTAAGCAGCAAAGATAAATGCTGACTTACTAAGAGATTCGTAAAAAATCAGGAACTTAAAATACGCCCAGCAGGTACATGATGAGCAGGGCCAGTAAAACGATAAGTCCTATTACCACATCAACAATAAGCAGAGCCAGTACCAGTACACCAAGTAGGATGTAGAGGAGCGTTCTGTCGGATGTAGCACGTTTTTTACTGAATAGGGACTTCATTTTTAATTTGAAAGCAGTCCAGAAAAGGCGGCGTTTCATTTTACGCATTGCCTTTTTGCTTTTCTGCGCAGCGTAGGCCGAAAGCATCATTACGCCTAAAATGGCGGCAGAAGCGGAATAATCTGGTGAACTCTGGGTAGCAGGTGCTTGTACAGGTTGAATTGTCGAACTAAATGCCATACTTCAGATTTTTCAATGGTTAAATTAGGTTGGGACGAAGTTAAGTATTCTGCATATAACCTATATCCTTAAGCGGAATTAGTTTTTAAGGGCAACATTCATGGCGCCTCCGAGCAAACCTCCCAGTCCAATCCTGACACCAAAATGATTTCCCGGCTGGGCCTGGTATCCGGCAACAAAATCTACGCGGAAAATCTTTAATATATTTTCGAGTCCGGCAAAGGCTTCAACATAATAATTATCCCTGTTTACAAAGAAAGTATTGGTTCCAGCCACCAGGTTCCATTTTAATTTATTGAACAAGGGGATCTTGTTGGTAAGAAGTCCGTTGAAATGATGTTCAACATGGAGTTCACCATAGATCTTCTCTGTATTGCTATAACGATAATAAGGAGCCAACTGGAAACTATTAAGGTATTTCTGCGCAGCAAAAACCTGGTTGCCATTAAAATGAGTGAAGTCCGGGATTTCCACTCTCCTGCTGTTGAGGAAGCCTCCTGCCGCAATACGGTAGCGAAACTCCCCTTTCAATTTCAGGTTGAGATTGTCAGAAACCGAGAACTTCCATTTATCAAAATCAACATCACTGTTCAATAAACCATGAATGCCTTTTGAATATTGCAATTCCAGTGTGGGATAATCAGAACCTATTGCTATTTTTTCCGTTGGGAGCTGCATGAATTTTTGACCTGGCTGCCATCTCAGCTGGAGGGTTGTCACTAAAGCCTGATGTTTTTCAAATGGAATGTTTTCGAGTTCAAAAGGATGATTGGGAAGATAGATCCTGTCTTTCTTATAAAAAGAATAAGAAGTTGTATTCTCAAGTGGCAAACGGTCTTCGTAAGTTGCCATAATGTTCCATTTCAATCCATTTTCGAAACTGTTCTGGTAACGCAATTCACCAAACCAGTTCTCATAGATCTTCATATAATTTTTACGCTTGAAAAGAGTGTAGCTGGTATTCATGAATGGATCAATGGGATCCTCAGGGTTGAATTGTTTTACCCGCTTTCCTCCTGCTACCTCAAAATATCGGTTCAGGTAGTTTTGTTTGGGTTTGAAACCAAGAAGAAGGAAGGAATTAAAATGTTCATTGCTGAATCCATACCTGGTATTTAGA
Source organism: Bacteroidota bacterium (assembly GCA_023386045.1). GTDB lineage: Bacteria > Bacteroidota > Bacteroidia > Chitinophagales > Chitinophagaceae > Flavisolibacter. The sequence continues at coordinate 75,402 of JAEWKK010000032.1, read as the reverse complement.
TCAATGTAATAGTTGGTCTTTCCTTTTTTGGGACTGACCTGGAAAGAATGCAGTAGATTGGGAGTGAGTCCTTCCACTGTATTAAACTGAATACCATAAATCAGCGGCGTAAGTTTATAAGTAAGTATATGTGATTTGGAATAATGATTCCTGGTAAGTCCAAGATACATGAGCTCAGAAAATTTTACAGGCCGCTTTCTTTTATTCAATGAGTCTATATTGGAACGGGTATAAAAAGAATCCCTGATCTTTTTATAAAGACCGTCCTTGAAAATGAAGTCCCTGCTCTCATCTGCTTCAAGCGGCACCGGCCGGACCTTGCTCCAGTATGCAGAATCTTTTTTGTTGAAAGCCGTATCATAGGTAACGATAGTGCGGGTAAAATGTTTTTTGGCAAAACCGGGATCGAGGTCATAGTTAGTATATACATTCAGGAAGTTTCCCGTCCATTCAAACCCAAAAGTATTGGCTGCCAGGTAAACCACCTGGTTCTGTGTACGCCAGGTAGTTTCAGTTACAGGCGCATGGATCTGGGTCAGCCTAACGGTATCCAGCAGTTGCAGCTGGTATTCCTTTGTTGTCAGCAGGTCAATAGAATGAATACGCCAGTCGCCATCCACAATCTGCACGTATCCCTGGAATAAGGGTTCATTTTTTCTTTTGGGCGTAACCCTGATCCGGTCAATCATCTGGTTATTCTCGAAAAAACTTCCTTCGTAATGAAATTTGTAAAAATGAAAAGCATTATCTGCAATGGGTGATACGAATCCTCTTGGATTGAGATTGTCAAATACATTGACGTTGTTTACATAAAAATTAATGAAGAAAGGAAAGCTGATGCCATAGCCACCACCAGACTGCCTTGAGGATATGACTTCGTATTTATAAGTATCAGGTCTTTTAAATGAAACCTTTGTCTGGGATTCGGAAAGGAAGATGAAACCCCTGCCCAGGGAGTCAAAGCCTGAGTTCTCCATATCCTCTTTAGTGGTTTCTTTTTTTATGAACTGGTCGGGTATGCGGCGGGTTTTCATCATTCCCTTGATGTATACATCCACGGTAAATGAATCCACCTGTTTATTATAAAATTCTCTTTTCCTGATCGCCTGTCTCATGATCTCAATTGCCGGATCTGGACCCGATTTTACCACCACTTCTTCCATGGTGAGCTGTTGTAGTTGCAGTTGAAAATCCAGTACAGCTTCATCTGTAACAGTAATGGTCTTGGAAACTGCTTTATAGCCTACGTGCTGACAGGTCAATGTATAGGTGCCAGGTGAAACGGATAGCTCATATTTGCCCTTACTATTAGCAACAACACCTGCATTACTTCCTTTGATACTGATGGAAGCAAAACCCAATGGCTCACCTTTTTCATCTGTTATGGTTCCCGTTATTTTTCCTGCGAACGAAATCAGGAAGAAGAATTGCAATGGCAATAAAAATAAAATACGTCTCATAAGCTTTGGTGCTACAGCGAATGTAAACGCATCAGCCTTCTAATAGTTACAGGCTTTTATTATTTAACAAATGTATTACCACCGGCGTGGCAAAGGCCTGAGTGAACTGCCGGCCATCGCTGCAAATCCTCCTACCAATCCTCCAACGAATGCTGTTACCAGGATGAGCAAAAAGGAAGACCCTCCCAGGGGAAACAACTGTGCGATCTTTTGAGAAAGAATGTGATCATTACCGAAGTCGATCCAGGCAGCTACTATCGTCCATAAAATGAAGATGCCCAGAAATCCACCCAGGAATGCAATGCCAGTCCTTTGAGGCAAGAGCAGGGAAACCAAAAAAGCAATGATGGCAATACTCCACCAGGGTAAAAATAAACCAGCCAAAAAAGAGAGTGTTGCAATCAATAATATGGATAAGATCAATTTCATTTGATTCAGGAATTGGTGAATGTTAGTTTTCCAATGATTCGTTTGTCGGAAGATTCGTTTGCCTTCATCATCCAGAGTGTATAATATTTACCGGCTGCCCAGGTATCCACGAAATTATCATAATAAGGACTACCAGGATTGCCGCTTTGTCCTCCCGGGTAAACACCATATGCTTCAGTAGTAGCAGTCAATTGAACGATCATGCGCCAGCTTGGACCATGACTATGAGTAGTAGCATTGATAATATTACCCCATCCTCCTACATGTATCTTCCTGGCAAAAGGCATCAGTGCTTCTTTTAAAAGATGATAAATAGTAGGATCCTTGAAACGGCTCCACTCCAGGCGGTTTTCTGATTCATCTTTCTTCAATGCAGGCGTTGCTTTTTTTAAGGACGCAGTTACTATATCATAAATAGTTTCTACTTCTGGTGTGTTTTTATTGTCGATATAGCTGAATGCAGAATCCTTATTGATCCATTCCAGCAAGGTTTGTTCGTCAGGGTATTCAAAAACTATAGAGTCGCGATTCTTCGTATCACTCCAGTATACCAGGTTTTTTTGCTGCCACTCATCCTTCCATACCATGGCTTCCAGGGAATCGAACCAGGTCTGGAACACTGTAGCTCCTGTTGCGTCTGCATCTGCAATAAGATCCCATTGACGCAGTATGTCCGCATATTTCTTTTCATCAGCATCCAGTGCATCTGTTTTTAAATAATTCAATAGAACCTTTCTGGCACCTTCTGCAAAAACATGGTAGTAATTATTCTGCAGGGCCATCATATCCTGTGGTGTGATATTGTTCATGGCTTCCAGTTGCCTGGAAATGGAAACACCTCTTGCATTGATATAAGAACCCGGAATAAAATAAGGATAGGTAGAATCAACAGGTCGCTGGTTGGCGCTTTGCAAAAAACCGGAATCCTGGTGCGCATGAGGATTTTCCTGTTGCGGAATATAGCCCTGCCACATATAGGATGAATCAGTTCCGGGCATCAGGTACATGCCCTGTCCTTCCCATCTTGCAGGAAAACGTCCCTGTTGCCAGAGAGCAATGTCCCCTGCCTTACTTCCAAAGACAAAGTTCTGACCAGGGCAGGAAAAATATTTGATGGCTTCCAGGTAACTATCATAATCCTTTGCCCTGTTGAGTTCATAAAATGTCCGGCCCTCGTTGGATGGATCATGAGCCGCCCATCTCACGGCAATAGCCTTTCCTTCCGCAATCTTTTTTGAAAAGCTCCTGTCGTATAATACAGGTCCAAAAACAGTAAATGCAATGGTATCATAAACAGGATCTGCGCCCTTTACAAGTATGGTATCAATTTTCAGATGAGTGCTTTCCCATTTTCCATTAAAGAGATATTCTTTGCGGCTTTCATCCCTGTATTGAATCTCATAATAATCTTTGACATCACGCTGTGAGTTGGTGACGCCCCAGGCAATATGATCATTGAATCCTATGATCACGCTGGGCGATCCCGGAAAGGAAGCGCCATAAACATTCATGTTGGGTGTGGTCAGCTGGATTTCGTACCAGATAGAAGGAAAAGAAAGTTCCAGGTGAGGGTCATTGCATAAAATGGGTGAACCAGATTTTGTTTTGCTTCCACTTACCACCCAGTTGTTGCTACCATTGTTTGGATCCTGTTTGGTGAAGGTCTCCACTTCGGCCATATCCTTTTTTTCAAAATAAAGCGAATCGGCTGATGCAGGTTTTACCGGAATGATACCGGGAGGATCAAACAATGTTCCTTTTGGTATGATGGGAATAAGCGAATCAGGAACCTGGGGATCAAGCTGCATGAGTTCATCAAAACTAAAGGCAGGCTTTGCAGCGGTATAGGTAAGATCCGGTCCATAATCGGCCAGTGTCTTACTCATTTGTTTTAAGAAAAGCGCGATCTTAAAATTTGTCCAGGGTTCAGGGCGATAGTCAAGTAATTTATATTCCAGCGGCATCGCACTTTCTGTAAGTGTATTGATATAGGCATTCACACCGGCCGTATAAGCATCGCAGGCTGATTTCATTAAGGGATCTGCTTCTATGGTGCGCAGTGCATTCTCCGCAGCGAAGACCATTCCTCCTCTTCGGTTTTCCCTGTCTATATTCAGATAACGTGGATCATTTCCAAATTTTTCACTGAGTCTTCCGGCAGCCAGGAAGGTTTGAATTTCCATTTGCCAAAGTCGGAAACGAGCATGCAGCCATCCCTGTGCGAAATAGGCATCTTCATCATGTTCTGCAAAAACATGGGGAACTAGTCTTTCATCAAAATAGACTTCAAGTTTACCTTTCAGGCCTTTTACGGGAATGGTTTCATTGAGATCTGCATTCACCTGTTCGGCATTTTGCCAGAAACCTTGTTGCGGACTCAGAAAGCGTCCCAGTGGCGGAATGGCGCCCCATTTATGATCAAGAGCAAAAACAAGAGCAATCGTAATGAGCGTACCGGTGAGGAAGGGAATTATTCGCATAAGCAATTCAGTAGGCGAAAGATAATTAGAAATGATGAGAGAAAAGAGCAGTAAACAGAGTGAGAGCAGAGGTTTAGGAATTGGGTAGTTTAAGGTACCTATAGTTCACGAGTTAAACCAGTTCACGAGTTCACGAGTTAAGTCGTTTCGAAACGAAGCCTTTGTCATCCTGTTAAGGAATGTCCTTCGTTATTCCTGGTGTACTTTGTGCTGCTAAAAAATTCCTTCTAAATAACAGTTTGTAAAAGGGATGAGAGAACAGCCGCAACACAAAGTCCACAAAGAACCACGAAGTGCACAACGCCTGCATAGTTCACGAGTTTACGAGTTCACAAGTTCACGAGTTCAATCGTTTGGAAATGAAGCCTCTTCTATGTAAGAAGATACAATTGCCGTTTCACGTTTATCGTTTGACGCTTTTCATCCTGAAAGGGTGTTCGATATTCCTAAAAAAGAAATCCTCCTGCCTTTAGCAGAAGGATCACAATCAAAATAAAACACGTTTATGAATCACTAAGCTAATCTCAATTGCCAGGGTGATATATTAAAATCTAATTAGAATAAGATATCGTACGACTTAAGGGTTAAAGGCGTTTATTAACTGAATGCAGTATACCGGCCATTGAGGCAGTACTGGTCACGAATGACATGGGGTTGTTCCCAGTGCAGCCGCATTATCGTTTTAAGTGCTTCCTTATAATCCTTGAAATTGGAAGATTTGATCAGGAAAAGATGTGCTCCCATTTCATAAGCCGTCTGTATATTGGCTGGCCTCGTTGTTGATGAAAAAACAACCACCGGAAGATGTGAAAGCCTTGGATTGTTCCTGATCTCTACCAGGCATTCCAGTCCATTTTTATGAGGCATATCCAGGTCTAGAAATAATATATCAGGAAGAAAATGTTGCAGGAGGTTCATCAGCTTATTGCCATCAGTAACATACTCGACCTTGATTCTGTCGTCGATCTCCTTCAAAGCGTCAGCGAAGATGTATTTATCATCCTCATCGTCCTCGGCTAGGATGATATTCTGGACAAGCAATTTGTTTCCCGTCATTGGTTAAGTAGGTTTAAGGGGTGCGAACAAGTGGCAAAAATAATTACTCTTAAGAAAAAAAGAATAGTACAAACCGCTTGAAGGATCAGATCAGAACATATAAAATATTATCTAATGCAACTATTGGTTCTTCCCGCCGAGCATGGGAACGAAACTAAAGCGGTCATATACTTCTTCCTTAATAGAACCATCAGCCTGTTTGATGATGCGTTTCATCACCTGTACATCGCCTTCACCCACAGGAACTACCATCATGCCTCCAACCTTCATCTGGTCCACCAGTTTTTGAGGAATAAAAGGGGCTGCTGCTGTAATCAGTACTTTATCAAAAGGCGCATAAGTGGGGAGTCCTTCATAGCCATCTCCATAAAAAAATTTGATGTTGGGATATTTACGGAGGTAGGTAAAGGTTTTGTTGGCGTCGAATAATTTTTTCTGTCTTTCAATGGTGAAGACCTGTACGCCCAGTTCAGCAAGTACGGAAGCCTGGTAAGCACTTCCTGTTCCGATCTCCAATACTTTTTCAAAAGGTTTGAGATCCAGTAACTGGGTTTGATAAGCAACTGTGTAGGGTTGGGAAATGGTTTGACCTGCGGAGATGGGAAAAGCCTTATCAACATAAGCCACTTCGTCAAATGCAGAATCAAGGAAGAAATGCCTTGGTATTCTTTCAATTGCTGCAAGGATCTTTTCATCCGTTATTCCCTTGCTTCTCACCGTCTCCACTAATTTTTTTCTTAATCCTTTATGACGGTAACTGTCCTCTGTAGGTCTCATGCGGCAAATATAATTGACTGTCCGCCAATGACCCTGATTACAGAAACAGTAATTTTAAGAATGTGGTTGAATCATGTGCTTCTTTGTTTTGCCTGGATGATCTATTGCGTGTTGCACAGCGTGCTGGCGGCATTGAGTTTTAAAAAACAAATGAGAGCCTGGCTGGGTGATGGGTTTCGTTACTACCGCATTTTTTATACGCTTTTTGCCTTTGCCGGATTAATTCTTTTAATATGGTGGATGTTCAAAATGCAAAGTCCATTATTGTTTGAAGTGCAGGAACTCATTTATATTCCAGGGGTTTTGTTAGCAGTGTTTGGATTGACGATCATGCTGATCTGCATTCGAAAATATTTTTTCAGCCTGAGTGGACTGAAATCGCTGTTTTATGAAGGACCTACCAACCAGCTGATCATAAGTGGTATTCATAAGTATGTGAGACATCCTCTTTACCTGGGGACCTTCATTTTTATATGGGGATTGTTTTTTGTTTTCCCTTACCTGTCTGTTTTTATCACCAACCTTGTGATCACGATTTACACCCTGGCAGCGATATCCCTGGAAGAAGAAAAATTGATCCAGGAATATGGAGAAGCCTATGAACGTTACCGTAGGGAGGTACCCAAATTAGTACCTGGAATTAAGAAAAAATCGCGTCTCCAGGGAAAATAACGCCGGAATTGTGGCATTCATCGATTAGAGAGGAATAAATTTTTAAAACCTGTTTTCTTTGTGCTCCGGATCGCAACCAAAACTATTTTTAATAAATTAAGACCATCCGCCTAACAGAGGAGTGCTCCAAGCCAGGGCACTTTTTTTTATCGCAGATTATAGGATTTTTTATATTACAGATTACACAGATTATCACTCATTAGATACAAAAAGTATCATCACCGAATTGGATGGAGTAGAAAACAATCACAGATTACACAGATTAACACAGATTAGTAATTTACTATGATTAATAACTTAGTCTGAATCACAAGCTCTCCATCGCTTTATACCTCTTTCAAATCATCTTAATCAAATCTGTGATTCATTAATTACTTTTCAAATCATTAAGCTGGGAAAGTTTATCTGTGCACCATCAGAATAACTTTTTTAAACATCATGGCATAATCTGCGAAATCTGTGAAATCTGTGATCCAAATCCCAGAACTAAATTTTAATCTGTGATTAATTAATCAAATTCAAATCAATAAACTGGGAAAATTTATCTGTGCACCATCAGAATAACTTTTTAAAACATCATGGTATAATCTGTGAAATCTGTGAAATCTGTGATCCCAAATTTCAATACTCAAAATTAATCTGTGCAAATCTGGGTAATCTGTGATCTCTCAGTGTAATCTGTGATCCCCTATAATCAAAGATTCATTTCGGCAATAATCATCTTAATCTTCTTTTGAGCTTCTTCACGCGCTGAGTCGAATTGATCTGCGGAATCCAGTTTGGTGTTCACACTGAAATAGAATTTGATCTTAGGTTCAGTACCGGAAGGTCTTGCACTTACCTTGCTGCCATCCTCTGTGATGAACTGCAATACATTTGATTTCGGTAATTGAAGTGCTGTGGTTTCTCCTGTAACCAGGTTTGTCTTCTTTTTTTCCTGGTAATCCAGCAATTCCACTACCCTGCTTCCTGCCAGTTGCTTTGGTGGATCGGACCTAAAGCTTTCCATCATCTCAGCGATCTCCTGCTGGCCATTTCTTCCTTTTTTAGTGATGGATACCAGGTCTTCCTGGTAGTATCCATATTGCAGGTAAAGTTCAATTAGTTTATCATACAGGCTCCTGCCCCTGCTCTTTTCATATGCTGCCATTTCGCAGAGAATAGCTACAGCAGAAATGGCATCCTTGTCCCTGATCTGCGAACCGATCATAAGTCCATAGCTTTCTTCGCCGCCAATGATATAATTCTCCTGGCCTTCTTTTTCCTTGATCAGTTCAGCGATCCATTTGAATCCTGTAAGCACATTGTAGCATTTCACTCCATAGTGGTCAGCAATCACGTCTATCAAATTGGTAGTGACAATGGTTTTCACCACCATGTCATTGGGTTTTGCCAGTCCCTTTTCCTTCCTGCTTTCCATCATATAATTGAAAGCCAGAACAGCAGTCTGGTTGCCATTCAACAATACCCAGTTGCCTTTTGCATCTTTCACGCCAACGCCTACACGATCCGCATCAGGATCTGTTCCACACAGAATATCGGCATTCAGGGCTTCTGCTTTTTTTAAGCCCATGCTCATAGCTTCACTTTCTTCAGGGTTTGGATAAACAACGGTTGGAAAATTGCCATCCGGTGTTGCCTGTTCTTCCACTATATGTACATTTTCAAAACCATAGGCTTTCAACACTTTTGGAACCATGGTAATGCCAGTGCCATGTATAGGAGTATATACAATAGTTAGATCTTTTTGCTCACTGATTACGCCAGGATTGACGCTGAGATTTTTTAGCATGTTGATGTAAGCCTCATCAAGCTCTTTTCCAATGATGGTGATATTGTCGGCATGACCATGCCATTTAACATCATGCACATCCTGGATCTTTTCAACTTCAGCAATCACATTCTTGTCGTGGGGTGGCACCAGTTGCCCGCCATCATCCCAATATGCTTTATAACCATTGTATTCTTTTGGATTGTGAGAGGCGGTACAAACCACACCGCCTTTGCATTTAAGATGTCGAATGGTGAAGGATAATTCAGGAGTTGGCCTCATGTCTTCAAAAAGAAAGACCTTGATGCCATTGGCCGCAAAAACATGAGCGGCGGTTTCAGCAAAAAAGCGGCTGTTGTTCCGGCTATCATGAGCTACAGCCACGCGGACTTCTTCACCAGGGAAACTTTTTTTAAGATAGTTGGCATAACCCTGGGTGGCCATGCCTACTGTATATTTATTCATACGGTTGGTACCCACGCCCATGATGCCGCGAAGGCCACCTGTTCCAAATTCAAGATTCTTATAAAATGCGTCGGCAACATCTTCTGGATTGTTGCGCTGCATTTCAACGATCTGTTTTTTTACCTCTTCATCAAAAGAACCATTAAGCCATTTGCTGATGCTCTGCTGAATGATATTCTCCATAATCTCAATTGTTTTGTTTTTTCAAATCTATTGCGAAGTTAAGTGGTCGTACATTTGAACGATTGAAAAAGCTGGTACTTATATCGCTCCTGTTGATTTCCCATTTGGTGTCCATTGGACAGGATTCTATTCCTCTAACAAAAAATTACGCCAGCCGCAAATGGCTTATCGGAGGTCTCATGGCAGCTGGTTACGGTGGATCACTGATCGCCCTGAATGAGGCCTGGTACAAAGATTACCCTAAAACCTCTTTTCACAGTTTTAATGATGCAAGAGAATGGCTCCAGGTAGATAAGGTAGGCCATAGCTGGACGGCTTACAATACCAGCCGTGCCACAACCGCCATGTGGCAATGGGCAGGTTATCGCGGCCCACAAAAAAATAAAGCAGTCTGGCTTGGCAGTCTTACCGGGTTTACCTACCTCACGGTGATCGAATTTCTCGATGCGCATTCTGCTAACTGGGGATGGAGTTGGTCAGATATCGGAGCAAATTTATTTGGAACAGGATTGTTCGCCGGACAGGAATTCATGTGGAAGGAACAAAGGATCCAATTCAAATTTTCATCTCATAAAAGGGATTATAATCCTTCACTGGAAAAGAGGGCAAATGATCTTTATGGATCAGGATTTGCTGAGAGACTACTCAAGGATTATAACGCACAGACTTATTGGTTAAGTTGTAATCTTGCTGCCTTTCTTCCTAAAAATTCTTTACCCTCCTGGCTGAATATTTCTATTGGTTATGGCGCAGAAGGCATGTTTGGCGGATTTTCCAACCTTGTTTACGATGATAATGGCAATATAATATTTGATGGTAGTAATATTAAGAGATATCGCCAATGGTACCTGGCACCAGATATTGACCTTACTAAAATAAAAACAAGAAGCGCCCTGCTTCGTACCGTTTTTGCCAGTTTGAACAGTCTCAAATTTCCTGCACCTGCCCTGGAGTTTTCAAATAATAAATTAAAACTAAAAGCCCTGGCTTTCTAATATTCAGGTTCGAGAAGGTTACATTTCATTGATGTGCGATGACTAAAAAAAAACTTCATCCTCATTATGAGAAAACTTCTTTTAATTACAACCCTGGGTTTGACTTCATTTTTATTTTCCTGCCAGCAGGATGTCAACGATATTATACAACAGGCGCAGCAATGCCGTATAGAAACTGGTTATTATTATGGAGGCTCAGGTGGCATCAATGACAGTGCCCATTTTGTTTATGATGCATCCGGAAGGCTGGTGAAATTTAGTAACCAGGATGGATACTTCCTGTATTCTTATAATGGCAATTTAATTCAATCAAGAAAATTCATTGATTCCATTTCCAGTGAAATGCTGGCTCTGGATTCAATTTGGTATGATATAAATGGGAATATTTCAAAAATGACCAGCTATGATTATTCGGGTTGGTTTACAGATACCATCAAGGCAGACCATAACTTTTATTATCAGAACAACAAACTGCAGGAGCTCCTTTATATTGAAAGCTATCGCGACTGGAGCGGTGCAATGGTATCAGACAGTTTTCCTTCCCGCTTTGAATGGGATGCCGCCGGAAATAACATCAATAAACTGGTGTATTATGATGCCTTTGGTGCTTATGACAGTATCCAGTACCAGTATAATGCTGACCCGAATTATTTCAAGGTTGTTCATCCTCATTTCTTTCTTTTTGATCCTTTATTTGAATTGCATGTTGGTTTGGAAGCCAACCTTCCTTATTTCTACAGTAAGAATAATGTGAGCAATACAAATATTTATGGCTCGTGGGACAATCCAATTACCTACGGACTGGATTCAGTCAGTAAGGTCACTGCGGTGAATATGGGAGGATTTGAATATTTTAAATACAAATACCGCTGTCCCTGAGTGAATGATCTTGTCAGTGTGGTTATGGCATCATAGTAACCGCAATCGCCCAACTCACTACTCACCACTCACTACTCACCACTCACTACTCTCCATTCACCTTAATACAGCCACGCTCCTGTTATTTTATCGTCTTTGGTTTCAACGGTAATGTGCTCCTGCAATGTAGTGGCAATGGAAAGTCCGGCATAATCGGTTTGGACCGGAAAGAGTTTATGGCTTCTTTCCACCAATACCAGGGTCTGAACTTTTTTGGGATGTGCATCAAGCAGTGGTTTGAAGGCATACATCATGGTTTTGCCGGTATTGGCAACATCATCCACTATGATGATGGTTTTGTTTTCTGGAACGATCTGTGGATGGAAATTAACCTGAAGCGGATCTTTCTTATTGAGTTGAACAGTTGTGGTGTGGATTTGTATTTTGCTGATCTTTTTTAATTCAGCTACAAGGTTTTTGGCTACTACTTCACCATTGCCTGCAATGCCTGCAATGATCAGTTCATTCTCATCACTGTTACGTTCTGCCACTTCAAGTGCCATGCGTTTTAGCTTTCTTGTAATTGCATCCTGGTCTAATACACAATTCTTTGTTTGCAAGGTTTCCATTTTGGCTCCTAATTTTACAGCGCTTAAATTAGCACCAATTATGCAGTTGGCACAACAAATTTTATTCATCCTGCTTACAGCAGCAGCGGTTTGGATCTTCGCAAGAAAGGTAAAGTTCATCAGCCGTAATATCAGGTTAGGTCGAGATGAGAAGATGTCTCCGGATCCAGACAGGTGGAAAAATGTTTTGCTGATGGCATTCGGACAGAAGCGGATGTTTGACAAACCACTGGTGGCTTTGCTCCACTTTGCAGTGTATGCAGGTTTCATCATCATTAATATTGAAATACTGGAGATCATCCTCGATGGCATCTTTGGAACACACCGCCTATTTGCACCGGGACTCGGTGATTTTTACAGCTTTGTTATTAATTTCTTTGAAGTCCTTGCCTTTCTTGTGCTGGCTTCTTGTGTCATCTTCCTGATCAGGAGAAATCTGGTGCGGGTAAAAAGACTTAATATGAAGGAGCTCAATGGCTGGCCACGCAGTGATGCCAACTACATTCTCTTTTTTGAGATTGTGCTCATGAGCCTCTTCCTTACCATGAATGCTGCTGATAAAGCCTTGCAGCTCCAGGGATATGGACATTATGGTGAAGTACAAACAGCACAATTCTGGGTTTCGGGTTTCATTACTCCATTATTTCAAAATACAGATAGTGCTACTCTGGTGGTTATAGAAAGAGCTGCCTGGTGGTTACATATTGCCGGGATTTTTGTTTTCCTGAATTATCTACCCTATTCCAAGCACCTGCATATCATACTTGCATTTCCAAACACCTATTATGCAAGACTTCAGCCCCAGGGCAAGATGAACAATATGCCGGAGATACAAAAGGAAGTGATGTATGCCATGCAGCCAGAAACGGTTCCTGCAGAAGCAGCCTCTGAAGAACATAAGAAATTTGGAGCGAAGGATGTATTTGACCTCTCCTGGAAAAACCTGATGGATGCCTATACCTGTACGGAATGCGGACGTTGCACAGAGGCTTGTCCTGCTAATCAAACTGGCAAATTGCTTTCACCCAGAAAGATCATGATGGATACTCGTGACCGCATGGAAGAAGTAGGTGCCAATAGGGATAAGAATGGTCAGTTCACTGATGATGGAAAATCACTTTTGCACGATTATATTACTACAGAAGAATTGTGGGCCTGCACCTCCTGCCAGGCTTGTGTACAGGCCTGCCCTGTATTGATCCACCCTCTTCACATCATCAACCAGCTGAAGCGCTACCTGGCACTGGAAGAAAGCAACCAGCCGGCAGAATGGAATGGCATGTATAGCAATATTGAAAACAATTTTGCTCCCTGGAAATTCAGTCCCGACGACCGCGACCGATGGGCAGTTGAGCTTGACTCTTAAAAAGATGACTCCTTTACAGGGTCCCTTTACAGGGTGACAAGACTAGCTGATTTTACTACGAGCCATAAGCTATATGCTATATGCCCATCTGCTATGATCTATGAACCATGAACCATGATCTCCTGCCTGATTTATCTCATCTTTTAAAATGATGCTTCTCAGTTTGTTCCAGGGCATTGCGATGGATTTTTGCCCGCAGTATGTCCACGATTGAAGCACCACCACGAAAACGCAATAAGGACCTTCCTGTTGTCACAACCTGCTATCATTGCGGTGAATCCTGTGATAATTCCATCAGGGAAGATGATCATTACTTCTGTTGCGAAGGATGCAAATTCATTTATGGATTACTCAAAGAAAACGGGCTGTGTAACTATTATGATTTGAGCAACACGCCAGGCATCAAGGTCAAAGGAAAATTTAATTCTGATAAATACGCTTACCTGGATAATGACGAAGTGCTTCACAAGCTTCTTCGTTTTACGGATGGAAAACAGCACCAGCTGAATTTCTACCTGCCTCAAATGCACTGTGCTTCCTGTATCTGGTTGCTCGAAAACCTTCATACGATTAATCCAGGCATCATCAGTTCCAAAACCAATTTCCAGCGAAAAGAAGTTTTTATAGCTTATGACCCATCCCAAACCAGTCTGAGAAAGATCGTGGAACTACTGGCCTTTGTAGGATATGAACCTTATATCAGCTTTGATGACGGAGAAAAAAAGAAAACAAAAAAAATCGACAGGCGCCAGTTTTATAAAATAGGTGTTGCAGGATTTTGCTTCAGCAATATCATGATGCTGAGTTTTCCCGAATATTTTTCAACGGGAGATATTGACCAGGAATTTCTTGCTAAGCTTTTTTCCTATCTCAATTTACTTCTTGCCCTGCCTGTATTTTTTTATAGCGCTTCTGATTTCTTTGTTTCAGCCTGGAAAGGTTTGCGACAAAACTGGCTGAACATCGACGCTCCTATCGCTCTTTCCATCCTTATGACTTTCTCCAGGAGTACTTATGAAGTATTAAGCGGTACCGGTGCCGGATATTTTGACAGCATGAGTGGTATTGTTTTATTCATGCTGGTGGGCCGATGGTTCCAGAATAAAACCTATGACTCCTTTTCTTTTGACCGTGATTATAAATCCTATTTCCCTCTTGGCGTTACCGTTATAAAAAATGGAACGGAATCCGCACTCACTATTACATCACTGAAAAAAGGAGATCATATTCTTGTTCGCAATAATGAAATGGTGCCAGCCGATGCAGTGCTGCTCCATGGTGAAGCCAATATTGACTACAGTTTTGTATCTGGAGAAGAAATTCCCGTTCAGAAGAAAAAAGGTGAATTGATCTATGCAGGTGCAAGGCAATTGGGTGGAAGCATTGAACTTGAAGTAATCAAAACAGTTTCGCAAAGCTATATCACGCAGTTGTGGAATAATAACGATGTTTTTGCCGAGCAGAAAAACAAAGAGAAATCATTTATTCATCCCTGGAGCCGTTATTTTACTTTGGCTCTTTTTGTTGTTGCTGCTATTGCAGGCATCTATTGGGCAATCGTTAACCCGGCCAATATACTTCCGGCAGTTACAGCTGCTCTTATCGTTGCCTGTCCTTGTTCACTTTTGCTGTCGGCCACTTTTACGTTCGGTAATATGCTGAGGCATTTTGGAAGAAACCAACTCTATCTTAAAAATGCTTCAGTTATTGAATCCCTGTCAAAGGTCAATACGGTTGTATTTGACAAGACCGGTACTTTAACGCATACGAATACCGCAAGCATTGAATTCATCGGTCTTCCATTGAAAGAACAGGAAGAGCAACTGGTTTATTCGCTTGTAAAGGAATCGGCACATCCCCTAAGCAGAATGTTGAAAGAGCATTTGTTGATGAAGGGCATCACCACGCCACTTCCGGTATTTGAATTCCAGGAATTTACGGGCAAGGGCATTGAAGCCATCATTCATGGAGATCTTGTAAGGGCCGGCTCTTTGAGCTATGTCAGGGGCAAGCTTGCGCAAAAGATCAGCGATACAGCGGAAGTCTGGATCTCCATTGAAGGTGATGTAAAAGGTTATTACCAGGTCAATAATAGCTATCGCGAAGGTGTTCGCGAAATGGTAAATGCCCTCGAAGCACGTGGCTTCCAGCTGCATGTTTTATCTGGAGATAATGATGCTGAAAAAGAAAACCTCAGGGAGATATTTGGCCAGGAGACACCTATTTTATTTAACCAGTCACCACAGACCAAACTGCAATACATCAGGGATCTGCAGGAAAAGGAAGGCCGCCGGGTATTGATGCTGGGTGATGGTTTGAATGATGCAGGTGCGCTTAAACAAAGTAATGTAGGAGTAGCAGTTACAGAAAATACCAGCCAGTTCACACCAGCCTCCGATGCCATTCTTGACAGCGGACATGTGGGTCAACTGGATGCTTTTATGAGTTATGCACGGTCTGGAAGAAAAGTAGTAATGGTAAGCTTCATCATTTCCATCCTGTACAATTTTATAGGATTGGGCTTTGCCGTACAGGCATTGTTGTCACCGATGATCGCTGCCATCCTGATGCCGGCAAGCTCGATAACCATCGTTTCGTTTGTTACCCTGGCCACTTCAATTATGGCCAGGAGGAAAGGTTTGTAAAAACTGATTATCGTCATGTTTATCAATGATATGGCTCAGCCTATGCCCATTGGTCTAAAAATACCTTTGCGTCGTAAATAAATAATATGAGTGTTCTGATCATACTTGTCATCATCAGTGTAATAGTGGCCGGAGGCTTTTTGGCTGCTTTTATCTGGTCGGTAAATAAAGGGCAGTACGATGATGATTATACACCTTCCGTACGCATGTTATTTGATGATAACGAACCTGGTACGCCGGTAATTTCCACGGTTGAAAAGCAGGTGAAGGATGGTTATTCAGGACAAGTTCATCCTGCCAGTTTTTCTGCCATCGATCCCAAAAAAAACTGAGTTAACTCCAAAGAAGCAAACGAAAAATTCATAAAGAATAAATCACGAAAACAATAAAGATTCATGCAACTGGAAAATTTAAAGCAGGACGAATTGGTTGAGGCCCCACCACCGGTGCAATCCGGCAGGCGCGAGACCTTTTATTACGACAACAAGATCGTCAGGAACTTTGCTTACGCCACCATTATCTGGGGTGTTGTAGGCATGTTGGTGGGACTCTGGGCAGCTTTACAGCTAGTGTTTCCAAAAACACTGAACCTCCAGCCCTGGTTTAACTTCGGCCGGATAAGACCCTTGCATACCAACGCAGTGATCTTTGCGTTTGTGGGCAATGGAATTTTCATGGGTTATTATTATTCCATTCAACGCCTTTTGAAAACAAGGATGTGGAGTGATGTAATGGGTAAGATCCATTTTTGGGGATGGCAATTGATCATTGTTGCCGCAGCCATCACGCTTCCTCTCGGATTTACCACCAGCAAGGAATACGCTGAACTGGAATGGCCCATCGATATTGCCATTACCGTGATCTGGGTAATTTTTGGCTGGAACATGTTCGCCACCATCCTCAAAAGACGTGAACGACATCTCTATGTAGCTGTGTGGTTTTATATCGCCACTTTTGTTACAGTTGCTGTGCTGCATATTGTGAACTCAATTGAGATCCCAGTTGGATTCTTAAAAAGTTATCCTGTCTATGCAGGTGTTCAGGATGCGCTGGTGCAATGGTGGTATGGTCATAATGCGGTGGCCTTCTTCCTCACCACTCCTTACCTGGGATTGATGTATTATTTTCTTCCCAAAGCCGCCAACCGGCCGGTTTATTCTTATAAGCTTTCCATCATTCACTTCTGGGCACTGATCTTTATTTATATCTGGGCTGGTCCTCACCACCTTTTATATTCATCACTGCCTAACTGGGCACAATCACTGGGAATTGTTTTCTCATTTACACTGATCTTCCCAAGCTGGGGTGGTATGATCAATGGTTTGCTTACACTTCGCGGTGCCTGGGATAAGGTGCGTGAAGATGTGATCCTGAAATTCATGGTGGTTGCCGTAACCGCCTATGGTATGGCCACTTTTGAAGGTCCCATGCTTTCACTTAAAAGCATCAATGCCATCTCCCACTTCACCGACTGGACCATTGCCCACGTGCACGTAGGTGGTTTGGGCTGGAATGCCATGCTTACGTTTGGTATTATTTACTGGCTGATCCCAAGAATTTTTAAAACAGAATTGCATTCAAAGAAGCTGGCAAATTTCCACTTCTGGATTTCCACGCTGGGTATTCTTTTCTATGCGGTACCCATGTATATGGCCGGTTTCATGCAAGCCTCCATGTGGAAGCAGTTTACACCTAGCGGACAGTTGAAATACCAGTTCCTGGATACAGTAACTTTCATGAAACCATTTTATGCCATTCGTGGATTTGGTGGGGCCTTATTTGTAACAGGCGCCATCATCATGATGTACAATATTTATAAAACGGTACGCAAATCAACTCTTGTTGCCAACGAAGCTGCAGAAGCCCCTGCTCTTGAAAAAGTATATGTCAAACACAAAGGTGAACACTGGCACAGGTGGATCGAAAGAAAACCTACTCCATTGCTGGTGGCTACATTGATCGTTATCCTGATTGGTGGTGCAGTAGAAATGATCCCGACCTTCCTGATCAAATCAAACATTCCAACCATTGCAAGCGTTAAACCCTATACACCGCTTGAATTGCAGGGTCGTGATGTTTATGTGCGCGAAGGATGTTATACCTGCCATTCACAAATGATCCGTCCATTCCGTTCCGAAACAGAACGCTATGGAGAATATTCCAAAGCCGGGGAATTTGTTTATGATCATCCATTCCAGTGGGGATCAAAAAGAACAGGTCCGGATCTTTCCCGCGAAGGTGCAGGCAATAACAAGAAATCGGATACCTGGCATTTCAATCATATGGATGATCCGCAGTCCATCTCCACTGGTTCTGTTATGCCTCCTTATTCTTTCCTGATCGATAACAAGATTGATACGGCAAGCACTCCTGTCAAGATCAGGGCTATGCAAACCCTGGGAGTTCCTTATCCTGCAGGCTATGATAAGATCGCAAATGCAGACCTGATGAAACAGGCTGAAGGTATAGCAGACAACCTGAAGAAAGACAGCATCAATGTGCCTTCAAACAGGGAGATCATTGCCATCATTGCTTACCTGCAAAGACTTGGTACCGACATTGGAAAAGATAAAACTGCTCTTAAATAATTCATCATGCTGAAGTACATCAAACAATACGCTGATTCTATCAAAGGAATAGACATCTACCCGATTATTTCATTGCTGATGTTCGTGGTCTTCTTCATTGCCGTGCTCTGGTATGTGAAGAAGATGGACAAGCAAACCGTGAAAGAACTGGGTGAAATGCCCTTAGACATTTCAGAAAACAATGAGATGAATCCACAATTAAAACAAGCTTAAAATGAGTAAGAGGAATTATTATAAGATCATTATTCTTTCGTTCTTTTTATCTGCTTCTTTATTGGCATCATCCCAGGCGGCAGATAAATCCACCGAAGCTGTTGCGGACCCGGGCAACTGGATCTACTGGGGGATCTTATCCCTGGTGGTATTCATCGTTTTCTTTTTTGTCATTGTCTTTGGGCGACTGAGCGGCATTGACGGAAAGCCAGCGGAAAAACCGGTGACCTTAAGGCAATGGTGGTCAAGACTCGATAGCAAATTATTCACAAAGGCAGTTGCAGTTGAAAAGGAAGAAGACATCCTGCTTGATCATGATTATGACGGCATTAAAGAGCTGGACAATGCCTTGCCACCATGGTGGAAATATGGATTCTATATCACTTTGGTGATTGCTGTTTTTTACATGTTCCGTTTTCATGTATGGAAAACAGGTCCTACTCCTGAACAGGAATACGACCGTGAAATGAAGATAGCCGCTGCGCAGGTAGAAGAGTACAGGAAAAAATCCGGTGATATGGTGGACGAAAAAACAGTGACCATGGCCGATGCTGCCGGTATCACTGATGGTAAAAAGATCTACCAGTCCAATTGCTTTGCCTGTCATGGTATGAATGGTGAAGGTGGTGTGGGTCCTAATCTAACAGATGATTACTGGATCCATGGAGGTACCATCAATGATGTGTTTAAGACCATTAAGTATGGCGTTCCAGATAAAGGAATGCAGGCCTGGGAAAAAACCTATTCGCCCGGGCAGATCAAAAATCTGGCGAGCTATATCAAATCCATCACAGGTACCAAACCTGCAAATGCAAAAGCGCCGCAGGGTGAATTGTTCCAGTCAAATCCTACGGATAGTTCCACTGCTGTGAAAGATTCAACATCCTTATCAAAAAAATAAATGGATCAACAACCAGACATATCAACTCATATAGCTGAAGAAAAAAAAGAGCTGCTTGACCAGTCGTTCCGTGACGCGGTTGCAACCATTAATAATAAAGGTGAAAGGAATTTTCTATTTCCTAAAAAACCAAAGGGAAAATTATACAACCTTCGAACCATTGCTTCTATCGTTTACCTTGTTGTATTTTTTACGCTTCCTTTTATTAAAGTAGATGGCCAGCCTCTTTTTCTCTTCAATGTGTTGCAACGTAAGTTTATTCTTTTTGGTCAGATCTTCTGGCCACAGGATTTTTTCATTTTTGCGATAGGTCTTCTTGCCTTTATTGTATTCGTGATTTTATTTACTGTAGTATTTGGCCGTGTGTTTTGCGGCTGGGCCTGTCCCCAGACTATTTTCATGGAGATGGTCTTCAGGAAAATAGAATACTGGCTTGATGGTGATGCCCAGGCACAAAGAAAGCTGAAGGAAATGCCATGGAATGCATACAAGATCCGGAAGCGCGCTGTGAAGATGGCCGTCTTTTATTCCATTTCCTTCCTGATCGCTAATTTTTTCCTGGCTTATGTCATTGGAATGGACCGCCTGGAGCGTATGGTGACTGAAGGAATTGCAGCACATGCCGGCACATTTATTTCCTTGCTTGGATTTAGCGGCATTTTCTTTTTTGTTTTTTACTGGTTCAGGGAGCAGGCCTGTATTGTAGTTTGCCCTTATGGAAGATTACAGGGAGTACTACTTGATAAGAAATCAATGGTAGTTGCTTATGATTATGTACGTGGTGAACCAAGAGGCAAACTCAAAAAAGCAATGGTGGATACTTCGCAGGGCGATTGCATCGACTGTTTTGCCTGCGTTAGGGTTTGTCCAACAGGTATTGACATCCGCAATGGTACACAGCTTGAATGTGTCAACTGCACGGCTTGTATCGATGCCTGCGATGACATCATGACCAAGATTAACAAGCCCCTGGGATTGATAAGAATTGATTCGGAGGAAAATATCCAGCATTCGCTAAAAAATAAATTCAACTGGAGGTTTGCATCCTATTCCATGGTCTTGCTGGCCTTACTGGGCTTCCTTGCTTTTTTGCTGATCACAAGAGAAGATGTGGATGCAAGGGTACTAAGGGCTTCGGGACAAATATTCCAGATGCAGCCAGATGGACGTGTTTCCAATTTATACAGTATCAAGCTGGCCAATAAAACAAGAAAGAATTTGCCCATGACTTTGAAACTGGAAAATATTGAGGGAGAGATTACGGTGATAGGCAAAGACATGACTGTACCAGCTGAATCATTTTTCCAGGCGCCTTTCTTTGTGAAGATCGATCGCAAATTGATTGAAAGAAGAAAAACGCCGATCATTATTGGAGTGTATCGCGATGGTAAAAAAATAGAAACCGCCAAAACCACCTTCCTTGGTCCCGGCTATTAATTATTAGTGGTATGCCACCTGCACCAACTGTGAACTATGCTTTATCGTAGTAGCTGCAGTGCACAGAAGGCGGAAACTATGAACTATGAACTATTAACCCTGAACTATGAACTATTAACCCTGAACTAAACAACATGAAAATCAACTGGGGATATAAAATACTGATCGTTTACCTGGCCTTTGTGGCAGGCATCATGTTCCTTGTATTCAAGGCAAGTGGTGAGAAGTACGATATGGTTACAGAAAATTATTATGAACAGGAATTAAAATACCAGGAAGTGATCGACCAGAAAGAAAGGGTTTCAAAACTTTCTTCTCTTCCGGTGATCAATCATACTCCCGGACAATTAAGCATTGATTTTCCTGCTGAACTGAATGGAAAAGAATTAAAAGGTCAGTGTTATCTCTACAGGCCTTCAGATGAAACAAAGGATATCAGGCAGGACTTCACTATCAGTAATGGACGTTATGATATGCAGCTTCCTGCGCAGGCAAATGGCATGTATGATCTTAAGCTTTCCTGGGAAATGGAAGGCCAGCAATTTTTTTACGAAAAAAAGATCTTTCTCTGATGGCCACAGCTGAAATCATAGGAACAGCATTTCTCATGGGTGCCATTGGCAGCCTGCATTGCATTGGCATGTGCGGACCGCTGGCCCTTGCCCTGCCCATGGCTCAAAGAGGTACAGGCGGAAGATTGCTTGGTGGCTTGTTGTATAACACAGGTCGTATCCTGACTTATGCACTTTTAGGATTGATATTGGGACTTGCAGGTGAGTTTCTTTTTTCACCTCAGCTCCAGAATATACTTTCTGTAAGTTTTGGTGTACTCATCCTGCTTTATTTATTGTTGCCGGCTTCTTACAAGCACTCCTCGCATTTTTCTGCTGCCGTCAACAAGCCTATGATGAAATTAAGGCTGGCATTGAGCAAACTGCTATACATCAAAAATTACAGTTCGATTTTTGGGATCGGCATGCTGAATGGCCTGCTGCCCTGTGGAATGGTTTATATTGCCATCACCTCTTCCTTTCTCACCGGCTCGGCACTGAGTGGCAGTTTATTCATGGCTTTTTTTGGTTTGGGAACCTTTCCTGCCATGTTTGCTGCCGTATTTTTTGGATCGCTATTGAACCAGCAATTCCGTTTCAGGCTTCGTAAAATCGTTCCTGTATTTATGATGATGATGGCGGTCCTGCTTGTTTTGCGCGGACTTAGTCTTGGCATCCCATACATCAGTCCTTCCCTGCCTGTTGCTGGTGTTGAAGTCATTTGCCATTGATCAGACCTATATACTTTGTACAAAAGAATTGAACTGAAATATCAACTCATATCATCCGCACTCGGACCATACATGCCCGGAACTTTAGCATTCAGCAATCGCAAATAAACTGACAACTGTCCACGGTGATGAAGTAAATGATTCATCCCTATTGTTCGTATGGCTACAATTCGTGGTAGCTGGAAAATCACCTGCTCTCCTCTTTTAAATGTCCAGGGTGTCATCAGCGCAGCATCATCTGCTTTTTGCAGATCGTTAATGGCCTGTTCGATATTTTTATCATGAAGAGCCAACAATTCTTCACGGCTGCTGCATTCATGTTTCTTCAAAGGAACTGTGTTCATGTCAAACTCAGGGAGGTTGACAATCCTGGAAATCCATGCTGGGATTTCAGCACTATGAGTGGCCAGCCTGGAAAGGGTCATGGACTTTTCATGCGGCTTCCAGGTTGGATTGTCAAATGGAACTGCTTCCAGCATTCTTTTTGTTTGTGCGCCTTCCTGTTTTATTTCTGCAATTAAAGATTGGTTTAGCATATTTACTATAGTTTAATTGTTCTTCTTTTTTATAACTGTAATCTGTCTATTTATTTGGCTTTTTCTCAAGTGTTTCCATTTTTTCGTACTGCTCTTCGATCTTATGTGTCAGCTCTTCAGGATTTTCGAGGTGATGGTGGGCGTCTTTCTTGCTAATTATTTTATACAATTGTATCAGCGCGGTAATGGCAAAAATGCCCCCAATCACCCAGTTCAGCACGCCCTGGTTATTATTAATTTTATCTGCAATGATCCTTCCTCCAAAAATAAAAAGACAGTTGCCGATTAACGTTCCCAGTCCAATACCAACAATGTACAAGTTATAATGACTGTTCTTGGGCAATAAAACACCTTTGGTAAACAATACTGTGCTCCATCCAAACCAGAAGGGTATCTGTACAGGATTCACGGCGCTCATGCCAAGTCCTAAAAAATAACGATGAACCTTGCTGCTCAGGATCACATTCTCTTCAACACTGGGATGCAATGCAGCATAAAAAGAAGAAACCGCAAGAGCAGTTACCACCAATAGCGTTACCCATTCAAGTATTTTAAAAAGTCTGTGCTGTTTGCGCACCCAGTCCATGGCTACGAGTGATATTCTTACATAAACCACTTCTGCTGTCAGCGATCCCAGGGAAAAAAGAATGGCAGGTTTGATGCCGTCGGAAATAGCGATCTGCATGGCGGCAATGTTCAGGGTACCCAGGGGAAGAGAACCCAAAAAACTGATCAGCATGCCGGTTAGAAAAATTTTAAACAGTTTAGGCATCAGTGCGAATTAAACTAAAATTTCTGTATCTGCTCTTTCAAGAATTTCCAGGTGCTTTTTTGCTTCCTTCAAAAATTTCCATCCCTTCATCGTTGGCCAATAAGGTATCCCGTTCTCCTTATTATATTTTGAGATGCGGTATAGCACTTTCCAGTGATGAAGGAAAACCCCGTAAGCCTCAAATAGTGTAAACCCTGAATTGTAAACATGGTTGGGCTCTGCACCGCTGCCATTGAATTCAAGAATGGAAAAGTTTTTTCCTTTTTTCAGGTCTTCTATCGAAGCGCATTTGATATCATACCTGCCATAATAAAATTGTGCACGGTGACTGATCTCATCAAAAATGCGCAACAGATCATCATCAATAAAAGAATGAAGATTAGTGAACCTTGCACCGCGATTCAGGTTGGCAGCATAGGTCAGGATATATCTCTCACCCTTGGGCAGCACCATTTGCAGGTTAGCTTCGTGCTTGATGCGCATTTCCTCGGGACGGTGTTTTGCTTTTGGATGACGCATGATCAGTTCCCATAAATTATTCTCGCCATCACCAAAAACATCCATCAGTTCTTTTTGTATGAAACCGGAGATCACTCCTTTCTGCTGATCAGGATATCGGTAATAAAACACACTTACTTCGAGGGGATAGTCTACCAGGTCCTGGATGATATATTCCACCACGTTTTTTTCATGATAGAATTTTAGTTCCTTTTCACTGTCGATCTTTCTGAACAATAAACCTTTCATGCCTACGTCGGGCTTGACAACAAACGGATATTGGAAGCCGTGGCTGTTCACCATCTTTATCAGTTCTTCAAATTTGTCGGAAGGTCTTATATAAATGGTTTTGGGATAAAATTCTGTTGGCAGCAGCTCGTACATTTCTTTTTTGCCCTCGCCTTCAAAGCCGCCAAAAGTGAGCGTGGGATTGGAAGAAGAAAAAAACCAGGGAGAGCCAGAACGGATGCAATACCAGATCCAAACCGGGCTGATTAAAAAATATCGGAGCTTGAATGGCCACAACTCCCAGTTGCCTGCTTTTTCCCAAAAACTCTTCCACTTCATAAGCCGGCAAAAATAATTGATATACTGCTGAAATAACTACATTTGAACAAACTAGCCTGCATGCTGAAATCTTCCCTATTACTACTGCTTGCTTTTTTCTTTTCTTTCACTTCCATTGCTGCCACCTCTCCTGCATTTGCAGAAGAACCGCGGCCTGCCCTGGACCTGAAAAACCTGAATGTAAAAATGGTTGAAAAGATCACCGGGAAGAAAATGACGCTGGGACAGAAGATCAGTTTTTTGATGATGAAAAAGAAACTGAAAAAGTTATCTGATGAAGAGAGCTTTACACCCAAACAAAAACAACAGGCAACAATGTCCCTGATACTGGGATTGGCAAGCATAGGATTACTCTTTATCCCTTACTTAGGAATAGTTGCTATTCCGGCTGCCATACTTGCCGTTATCTTTGGAGCAAAATCAATAAAAGGAAATTCAAATACTAAAGGAATCATAGGACTGGTTGCTGGGGCCACAACCCTGATACTGCTGATCATCGCGATCATCGTTATCACTTCCTCTCCATGGTTTTAATACCTGACTTATGAAAGTAAGAACAATGGCTGAACTGATGGCTTCCGGTGAAACTCCCGACATACTGTTCTGGGTAGGTTGTGCCGGCAGCTTCGACGCAAGGGCACAAAAGATCACAAAGGCATTTGCCTCCATTCTTGATAAAGTAGGTTACAACTATGCCATTCTTGGAAAAGAAGAAATGTGCACAGGAGATCCTGCACGCAGGGCCGGCAACGAATTTCTTTTCCAAATGATGGCCTGGCAGAACATACAGACCCTGAATATGTATGGCATCAAAAAAATTGTGACCACCTGTCCTCACTGCTTTAATATTTTCAAGAATGAATACCCTGAGCTGGGTGGCAATTATGAGGTGGTTCATCATACAGTTTTTTTGCAGCAGCTGATAGATGAAGGAAGGATCGTGATGAATGACGACACAGTTTTCAAAGGGAAAAAGGTTACTTATCACGACAGCTGTTATCTGGGAAGGGCCAATGGCATCTACGAAGCACCACGCAAAGTACTGGAAGCGCTGGATGCGGAGCTGGTTGAAATGAAACGTTGCGGTAAGAAAGGTTTCTGCTGCGGTGCAGGCGGAGCACAGATGTGGAAGGAAGAAGAAAAAGGAACTACCAGGATCAACCTCGACAGGGCCAATGAAGCCATTGATACGGGTTCCAATATTGTTGCCTCAGCCTGTCCCTATTGCAATACCATGCTTTCGGATGGAGTTAAGGCTGCTGAAAAAGAATCTGATGTAACAGTAATGGATGTGGCTGAACTGGTTGCCGCGAGTATGAAATAATTGCTTTTACCAACAACATGTAAATAGTGATCCAGGTTTTTCTGGTATTTTTTATTTCCGGCTTAACTGCTAAATTCAACGTTCCTTGTGTCACTCACTTGTACGTCCCGAATGATATTCAGCATTAGGTGAACTTCATTTGGTGATTCTTGTACAGGAAGTTGAAGTGAGTGACACAACCAAAGCTCATAGTATTACTGAAGCTGGTCAACAAATATTCTTCTTCTGAAATACTGCATTAGGGAAATTCAATCAACCGTTGCAGAATTGTTAGTTTTTTTGGAAAGTCAACAATTTTTGATTCATGGTTGGGTAAATTTGCGCATTGATTTAACCCCAACAATCCAATTATGAATTTCGAATATAGACATCTCCTGCCTTCTGATTTTTCTCCAAAAAGTAAAGTGTGGATCTACCAAAGCAGTCGCCTGTTCACTATTTCCGAAGCGCTCGAAATTGAAGAACTCCTGAATGCCTTTACGGCTGAATGGGTTTCGCATGGTGATAAAGTAAAAGCCTTCGGACAGCTTTTTTTCGGTCAGTTTATTATCCTCATGGCCGATGAAACGCAAACCACTGTTGGTGGATGCAGCACAGATGCTTCCATGAGATTCATCAAGGAACTTGAAAAGAAATACGGTGTTGATCTGTTCAACCGTACCAACCTGGCTTTTGTGGTGAAGGATAGAGTTCAGGTACTCCCGATGAACCAGCTTCCCTATGCTTTTGAAAATGGATTCATCAATGAAGAGAGTCTTTACTTCAACAATATGATCGTTACCAAGGCAGACCTGGATAACAACTGGATCATTCCTGTTAAGCAAAGCTGGATCGCTTCTAAAGTAAAACTGAATACGGTTAGCGGTTCTTAGTTTTCAGCTGTTCAACTGCACGGTGCACTTCCTTTGCACCTTTTTTATTTTTCTTGTTTGCGGAGAAATTATATCCAAGCGAAAGCCTGAAATTCCTGGTTTCCGTAGTTGAATAAGTTTCCAGGTTGAAGTTGGTTCCGTAAGTAAACGTTCTGTTCTGCTGTTGCAGGAAGGGATCAATAATGTTCAGGGTCACAGTCAGTTTTTTCTGCAGCATCTTAGCCTGCAATCCAATATTCATACTCAGGCTGCTTTTTACTTTTCCCTGGGGATTGGCAAAGCGATTAAATGTAAAGCTACCGGTTGCTGTATAAATTTCTTTCAGGATGTAGTTGGTGTTGAAATTGGAAGTAAGTGAACCACCGTCTCTGAATTTTCTAACCGTTTTATCAAACTCGCTATAGGTATTGTAGCTGTAGCTGGCACTGAGATTGACTTTCCAGAACCGGTTGATGGTATAGCCACTCCAGGTACTAAGTTCATATTCCTTTCTGCCGCTGATGTTTTGCCAGGAGATCTCGGTTACGCCACCACTCTTCAGGCTTCTTACCTGGCTGAAGATATCTTCCACAATGTTATAGCCCAGTCCAAGGTTGGCATAAAAACTTTTATTGGTTCTTCCCACCACCAGGTCAAAATTGTGAGCCGCTGAGGCCATGAGGTCGGGATTACCGAAACGGATATTGTAAGGATCTGAAAAATCGATGGTAGGATTGAGCTCATTGATGCCAGGTCTGCGTATGGACCTTCTGTAAGAAAAAGTAAGATTTAAAACTTCTTTCCAGTTGCGGTTCAAGGTAGCAAAAGGCAACATGCTCCAGTATTCATTATTTGCCTTAGTGCCTGATTTAAAAAGATCAAAATGGATCCTGGTTCTTTCCGCATTCAGGCCAATGGTGGCACTGAAGTTTTCCTTGAATACCTGCTTCACCGAACCCCGGAGGTTGAAGACCTGTTGACGGAAACGGAAATCATTCGTCAGGGCATCCAGTGGCGCCCAACTACTGTCAGACTTTTTACGATAACTGGCATTCACATCCACATCAGACCTGGAGCGGTTAAAAAAACTGCCAAAGGAAAGATAGGTTCTTGATTTACTGAAGGGCAAGTCGTAATTCAGCCTGAGATTATGTCCCCTGCTCCGGGTTTCATTGACCTGTTGCTGCGTTGAATCAATCCCGTTGGGACTATGATCGGGATTGAAGAACTGCTGGTAAAAATCACGGGTATTTTGATATTTTGAAAAGCTCAGGTCATTGATGATCCTGAATGATTCACCAGGCTTTTTTGTTTTGATTGTATAGCTGAATCCCAGGTGCGGATTATAACTATCTCCGGAACTCTGAATGGTTCTCTGGCTGAGCCGGTAGATATTTTCAAAGCGGTCAAGGTTGGTGTATTCTGTTGTGTTCCTGTTATCAAAACCATTCTGGTTGTATTGTAAAACCAGGTTCAGTGAATGAAACTTATTGATATCGTAATTGATGTTTGATCTGAAATTGGGCCGCAGGTTTTTATTATGGTACTGGTTCGTGGTATTGAAATGATTGGTAGAATCCTTATAAATATTTTCCCGCCTGGAATAACCATGACCTTCAAAATTGTTATAGCCCGCTCCGGCATTGATGTTCACTGAAAAGCCCTGCTTCCTGTAGTTAAAACTTCCATTCATCCCTGCCTCGCCTCTTGTACCTCCATAAACAGAGATCCTTCCTGTTTTTCCTATGGTTCCTTTTTTAGTAACGATATTGATCACACCACCCTGTTCGTTTGCGTATTGTGGCGGAGGATTGGTCATCACTTCTATCTTTTCCACTGAACTTCCCGGCATGGATTCCAGGAGGTCTTGTAACTGCTGCAGGTTCAGCTCTACGGGCTTGTCGTCTATCAGGATCTTTGGCTCCTTGCCTCTTACCAGCAGTTTACCGCTAGGATCTTTCGTAACCAATGGCACATTGGTTAGCAATTCACTGGCATTGCTTCCTGCGCTTAGGGCCGATTCACCTGCATTGAAGGTGATGTTGCCATCCTTGCTCTGGATCAGCGGCTTCTCCGCGTAAATAATGATCTCCTCCATTTTCGAGGAATCGTTTTGGGAGTTCAAAACGATGTCGTGCATGTTGAAATCATAACGGTCTTCCCTGAAATAAATGCTGTCGAATCGCATGGTTGTATATCCTACATAGGAAACCTTGAGCCAGTAATAACCAAAAGGAATTCCCGCCATCCTGAAACTTCCATTGGGATCAGTCAGCACCATCCTGCTTTGTAAGCTGTCAGCAATTGAAGTCAGCTGAACAGTGGCGCCTTCAAGTGCCCTACTTTTTTCATCGAGCACCGAGCCAACGATCAATCCGGGATTTTCCTGCGCAAAGAGTTCAAAGCCAAGAAGAGAGAAAAAAATAAGGAGCGTGGCTTTCATGAGCGGCAAAGATAGGTTCAAATAGTTCTTAAAATATGTCATCCTGTCACAGCCCTCGACCGCTTTTAATTATCTTTGAACGCAATTTCCAGGAATATGTTTGATGTAGCAACCAACAAGAACGCCTTCAGTGAAAAGGAAAAACATGACGAGGCCCGTCAGGGTGAGGCCTTTGCTCCTTTTGAAAACGATCCCAATGAATTTAAAAAACGCTTTTATATAGAAAGCTATGGCTGTGCCATGAATTTCAGCGATAGCGAAATTGTGGCTTCCATTCTTTCAGGTGAAGGTTTTGGCGCTACCCGCAATTTTGCAGAAGCCGACCTCATTCTTCTCAATACCTGCTCCATCCGTGAAAAGGCTGAACAGACCGTTCGCAAGCGTTTGACCGAATTCAAGAAGCTCAAAAGAAGCCGGCCTTCTACCTTAATCGGAGTTTTAGGCTGCATGGCTGAGCGATTGAAATCCAAGTTGTTAGAAGAGGAGAAATTGGTGGATATTGTTGTAGGACCTGATGCCTACCGCACCCTTCCCCAATTGATCAGCGAAGCCGATGGAGGACAAAAAGCCGTAAATGTTTTGCTAAGCCGTGAAGAAACTTATGCGGATATTTCGCCTGTTCGACTGAACTCAAACGGTATCTCTGCCTTCGTGAGCATCATGCGCGGCTGCAACAATATGTGTTCATTTTGCGTGGTTCCTTTTACCCGTGGACGTGAAAGAAGCCGGGATGCCCAAAGCATCATAAAAGAATGCCGTGAACTTTTTGAAAGCGGCTACAGGGAAGTCACCCTGCTGGGACAAAATGTAGACAGTTATTACTGGACTCCATCTGAACCAGGTGAAACCACGGTAACCTTTGCCATGCTACTGGAGATGGTAGCTCAGATTTCACCCCTGCTGAGGGTTCGCTTTTCCACTTCCCACCCCAAGGATATTACCGATGAAGTGCTCACCACCATGGCACGTTATAATAATATCTGCAAATACATTCACCTGCCACTGCAAAGCGGCTCCACCCGCGTGCTGCAGCTGATGAACAGGAGTTATACAAGGGAATGGTACAGGGCCAAGGTGGAAAGAATTTGGGAACTGCTCCCAGGTTGTGGCATTAGCTCGGATGTGATCGCAGGTTTTTGTACAGAGACTGAAGAAGACCACCAGGAAACCCTGGAAATGATGGAATATGCCCGCTATGACATGAGCTATATGTTCTTTTATAGTGAAAGACCTGGCACACTGGCTCATCGCCGTTATGAAGATGATATACCCCTGGATATCAAGAAAAGGCGGTTGGCCGAGATCGTGGAAGTCCAGAACAGGCTTTCCCTTGAAAGCAATCTCAGAGATATTGGAAAGAAATTCGAGATACTGATAGAATCAGAATCCAAAAAAACAGATAAAGACTGGATGGGCCGTACCAGCCAGAATAAGGTGGTGGTATTTCCAAAAAATCAAACGGCGCATAAGCCGGGCGATTATGTGTGGATTCAGGTAAAAGAATGTACACAGGCAACGCTGATCGGAGAAATCATTTAAAGAAACAGAATGGATCTACAGAGTATTAAAAACAGGTTTGGAATTATTGGCAACTCTCCCGCCCTCAACTATGCCCTGCAGGTAGCTGTGCAGGTTTCCAACACGGACCTGACCGTGCTGATTGCAGGAGAAAGCGGCGTGGGTAAGGAAGCTTTCTCGCATATCATTCATTCCCTCTCTGCCCGCAAGCACAATCCTTTTATTGCAGTCAACTGTGGCGCGATACCGGAAGGCACTATTGATTCTGAATTATTTGGTCATGAAAAGGGTTCTTTTACCGGTGCACTGGACAGCCGCAAAGGTTATTTCGAAACCGTAAATGGAGGAACCATTTTCCTGGATGAAATTGGAGAGATGCCCATCGGCACTCAGGCCAGGCTGCTGCGCATGTTGGAGACAGGTGAATTCATTCGCGTGGGATCATCCAAGGTTCAGAAAACAGATGTGAGGGTGATTGCTGCTTCCAATAAGGACCTGCTGCAACTGGTACAGGCAGGGAAGTTCAGGGAAGATCTTTATTACAGGCTCAACACAGTTCCCATTCGTGTTCCGGCATTGAGAGACAGGAAGGAAGACATTCCATTATTGTTCAGAAAGTTCGCTGTTGATTTTGCAGAGAGATATAAAACAGCACCAGTTCAACTGGATGATGAAGCACGCCAACGATTGATGAATTATCCTTTCCCCGGTAATGTGCGTGAATTAAAGAATATAGCAGAACAGATCTCTGTTTTATCTGTCAACAAACAGGTTAACGCCAGGGATCTTGATAAATTTTTGCCCCAGTCAAATGCAGGCAATCGTTTGCCAGTGCTGGCGCATGTGAATGGTGAATCTCATGAATTCAATAATGAAAGAGAGATCCTTTACAAGCTGTTCTTTGATATGAAGCGTGATGTAACAGAGTTGAAAAAACTGTTCTTTGAAGTGATGCAGAATCCATCTGCAGCCACGCAGAACCAGGGCATCATCAACCAGGTTAAAGAATTGCAAACTCATGATCTGCCATCACCGGTATTGGTAACTTCATCTTCACATGCCCCACAGCCGGTAGTGATGCATCATGATGAAATTCATGAGCATGAAGAAGTGGAAGAAAGCCTTAACATCATGGACAAGGAAAAAGAACTGATCATAAAGGCTTTGAAAAAACACAGGGGAAAAAGAAAGGATGCGGCCATGGACCTTGGTATCAGTGAAAGAACCCTGTACCGCAAGTTGAAAGAATATGATATTGACCAGTAAATGAAACAGCAATGAAATTGACAAAAGCTCTTGCTTCTCTCCTCTTCTTTATTGGTTTCGGCCTTTTGAATTTTACATTGACGGGGTGCAATTATAAATTTTCCGAGACTGGTACTATTGATCCCAATGTAAAAACGGTCAAGGTCAACCTGATTCAGAATGTGGCTACTTATATCAACCCGCAACTGAGTCCTAACCTTACGGAAAAGCTCAGGCAAAAGATCAACAACCAGACAAAACTTTCCCTGACCAACAGTGATAATGCACACTGGATCATTGACGGCCAGATAACGGATTATAATTTCAGTACAGTCGGTGTTACTTCTAATGATGGTAAATCTGAAACTTCTATCAACCGGCTTACCATTACGGTAAGGATCATGCTCACCAGGCAGATCGAAAACAAAGAGCCTGAAGAATATACGGCAACAAGACAAATTGATTTTAAGGCTAATCTATCACAGCAGGAAGCGGAATCAAAGAACCTTGATGAAATTGTTCGCAACCTCACGGATGAAATTTTCAATCGTCTTTTTTCCAATTGGTAGTGTAAATTGCCGTCATGAGCGAAAAAATCCATGTGCTGGCCCGGCAGGTTTTTGGTAAATCCTCATTAGAGGCCTGTGACCTTGAAGAGATCAAAGCATTGGTGAAGCGCTATCCTTTTTTCGCACCTGGTCAATTCCTGTTATTACAGAAATTAAAATCACTTAACGATCCCGGGTACTCCGCGCAGCTGCAGAAATCCGTTCTCTATTATCACAATCCCCTGGCTTTTGAATATTTTATCAATGCCGAAAGGTTTGTTACTGAAGTAGACTTGAAAGAACCAGTACCAGGGAATACTGAGGTGATTCAAACACAAGAGCAATCTCCTGCCATCACTTCCAATGATGCAGAAATTATCAGGGAAGAAGAGATCCTTACTAATATTGATAATAATGAGACTCCGTCTGTTTTAGAGGAAACAAAGTCAATCGAAGAAGTTACTGAAACTGAAGCGACCCTGGTGGAGAATGAGGCCTTACCTGCTGAAGAAATGGAACTGGATGCACCAACAGAAGAAATGCCGCTGGCAGAAAACGAAGCCCTTCCTGATCTAGTTGATAACATATCGAAGCCTGAGCCCGAGGTTGTAAATGAAGCTGCAAGTCCCTTGGCTTTTGAGCCTTTTCACACAGTTGATTATTTCGCTTCCCAAGGAATTAGATTATCACAGGAAGAAATTACAAAAGACAAATTTGGAAAGCAGCTGAAAAGTTTTACCGAATGGCTGAAAACCATGAAACGCCTGCCGGCGCAGGAAGCCAATATGGATGCTTCAACTGAGAAAAAACTGGAGCACCTGGCCGAGGATTCTGTACACAATCCGGATGTGGTGACCGAGACCATGGCGGAGGTCTGGCTGAAGCAGGGAAACACCCTAAAAGCTATTGAAACCTATAACAAATTAAGTTTGCTGAATCCCTCCAAAAAAGCTTACTTTGCTGGCTTAATTGAAAATCTAAAGC
Source organism: Bacteroidota bacterium (assembly GCA_023386045.1). Taxonomy (GTDB): domain Bacteria; phylum Bacteroidota; class Bacteroidia; order Chitinophagales; family Chitinophagaceae; genus Flavisolibacter. The sequence continues at coordinate 41,909 of JAEWKK010000032.1, read as the reverse complement.
GTTCCTGAAATGACTATCTTATTCGTGATCCTGATCCTGTTGGCTTGTGTGATCCTTAGCCTGATTGTACTGGTACAAAATCCAAAAGGTGGCGGACTTGCCGGAAATATCGCAGGTTTCAGCAGCCAGTTCATGGGTGTAAAGCAAACAAATGATGTACTTGAAAGAGGTACCTGGATCTTCGCAGCTGTTATTGGTGTTCTTTGCATTCTGTCTACTATGTTCATTCCCGTGAGCAGGCCTCAGCGTGTTCAAACCCCGCAAACTCAACAAATGCCCGCTTCTACTCCTGGCCAGGCTCCTGCCCAGCAAGGCAAGTAACAATAACTCATTCCAATGGAACCCTGGCCATCGCGTCAGGGTTTTTTATTTACTTTTATCGGCTATGAAAAGATTGATCCTGATCCTTTTTATCCTGTTGTTGATTTGTGGTGGTATTGCAGCCTGGATCTTTATGGGACCTGCCACCGGCTTTGATCAAAAATCTAAAGCACTTTATATTTCATCTCATGCGGCTACCAAAAAAGCTGTGATGGATTCGCTGAAAAAAAACAGGATCATCACCAACGATAATGCTTTTGAATTCCTTGCCAACCGCATGGACTACTGGCAAAAGATCAAACCAGGAAAATATGAATTCAAAAAAGGTAGCAGCCTTCTTGATATCGTTCGCACATTGAGGAATGGTAAGCAGACAACTGTTGACCTGGTGATCACCAAACTGAGAACAAAAGAAGACCTGGCAAAAATGATCGGCAGAAAGTTTGAAACCGATTCTGCTGAAATGATTTCCTTTCTGAATAACGATGATTCTCTCTCCCGGTTTCAAACACAGGCGGAATTATCCATGGTGAATATCATTCCTGATAAATACAGTTATTTCTGGAACTCCACTCCTTCGCAGATCTATGAGAAATTGTATAAAGAATCCAAACAGTTCTGGACAGAGGAACGAAAACAAAAAGCCGCTGCCCTGGGATTGAAGCCGGAAGAAGTTTATATCCTGGCTTCCATCATTGAAGAAGAAACCACCAACCACAACGAAAAAGATACCATTGCCAGCGTTTACCTGAATCGCCTGCGCATTGGACAGGTATTGCAGGCCGATCCTACCTTGAAATTTGCTACCCGTCAATTTGAATTAAAAAGAATTGCAGGAGACATCCTCAATACAGAATCACCTTATAATACTTATAAGAACAAAGGACTTCCACCAGGACCCATTTGTACGCCCTCAAGGATCACCATCGATAAAGTGTTGAATCCCGCCAACACCAATTATTTTTATTTTGTTGCCAACAGGAATTTGAATGGTCATCTTTTCAGCACCAGCTTTGAGGAGCATGTGAAAAAAGCAAATCAATACCGTGAAGAAGACAGGCAGAGACGCGAAGCTGATTCCATTAAAAATGCGCGTAAGTAATGGGTGTCAGGTCCTATATACAAGGAAGATTCACCTCCTCAGCGCCAGGTAAGACCATCATCAGGAGTAGCCAGAAATTATACCTTCCTGGATTTTATGGCTTTTCGGTTTACCAGGTGCTGCCCCATTTCATTGCACAATTGCGTAAGACCAACCTGGCAGAAAGAGCCAGCGGCATTTCCTTCAACATATTCATGGCCATTCCGCCAACACTGATTTTTATTTTTACACTGATACCTTATCTGCCAATCTCCCAGGAATTCATCAACCAGCTTTTTACACTGATCCGTGATATCATGCCCGGTGAAAAAAACAACTCGGTGATCATCGAATTCCTTCGGGACTTCCTGGACAAGCCAAGAAATGAGTTATTGTCTTTTGGTCTTTTGCTGGCCATTCTTTTCTCAAGCAATGCCATGTTGGGTATCCTTCGCACATTTGAAAAAGACTATCCTGGTTTTAACCGAAGGAAGATGTTGCACAAAAGAAGAATCGCTGTACAGCTCACGCTCATTGCCTATGTGCTGGTCTTTGCCTGCATGCTCCTGCTGATCGCACAAAGCCATGTATTGAAATGGCTGGGTGTAGAAAGTGAATTCTGGCGCAATGCCATCAATGATTCAAGATGGCTGGTGATTGTGTTACTGACTTTTTTTATTGTTTCATTTATATACCGCCAGGGTGCTCCTCTAAGAAAAAAATGGAAGCTGCTGACACCTGGTGCCATCTTCGCTACTTTTCTTATGGTGATCGCTACGGTGATCTTCAGTTACTATGTCAATAATTTCAGCAATTACAATAAGCTGTATGGCTCTATCAGCGCGGTTTTTATTCTTATGTCACTAATCTGGGCCAATTCCCTGGCAATCCTGCTTGGATTTGAACTCAACGTAACGCTGACCAACCTGCAGCTTGACAAATTAAAGGAGGCTGCTTTAGCGAAAGGTGAAAAACAACCATGAGCGGTGCAGGCTTTCAGGTTTTTTCTTCGAAATTTATAACACTAAATCAGCGTTTATGAAAAAGGTCCTTTTTTCTTTACTGATTGCAACTGCTTCTTCACTGATCGCCTTCACGCCACTTGCCGAACTTCCCATCGGAGCTGACATGCCAAAGAGTGATATAAAAATGAAAGACATCAGCGGCAAAAAGATCTCCTTGAAAGATGCCAATGGTAAGAATGGCCTGATGGTCATGTTTACCTGTAATACCTGTCCCTGGGTGATCAAAAACCAGCAACGCACCCGTGAGATCTGTGCTTATGCAAATGAAAAAGGACTGGGTGTGGTGCTGATCAATTCAAACGAAGCGCAGCGTGGTGATGATGATTCTTTCGAAGCCATGAAAGCTTATGCAAAAGAACAAAAGCTCAACTGGTATTATACCGTAGATAAAGATTCCGAACTGGCCGATGCATTTGATGCCAAAAGAACTCCTGAAGTATTTCTTTTCAACAAAGAAGCAAAACTGATCTATCATGGTGCCATTGATGATAACCCTGGTGATGGTTCAGCAGTGAATCGCCAGCATTTAAAAGAAGCCATTGGCGAGTATACCAGTGGGAAAGAAATTTCAGTGAAAACCACCAGGTCGGTAGGTTGTTCCATCAAAAGGTTGTAGAAACCCCACCAAAAAAAGAAGTCCCGCATGAGCGGGATTTTTTTTAAAACAGCGTGAACAATGAATGATTTATTGGGGTTTTATTTCACCAGCTCCTCTTCAGGCATCATGTTTGGAAATAAATAAATTTAAAATGAATTGTTATGGAAGTTACAGCAGCAGAATTATATAATGGAGCGCTTGCACATTATGATGTGCAGGTCAGAGGAGAAAGAGAATGCGTTGCCGTACTGTCAAGCTATAACGGACAGCCTACTCATATACCCCCAAGGGAATTGGTATTAAGAAAGGAAGGAAGACACTGGGTGAGTTCACAGCAGGATGGAAGTCTGGCGGATGATATTGGATATGCGGTGGAGTTAAAAGCAAAACCACTACTGGAAGGACGAAGACGAGGAGGCGGTGATCCGGCGGCAGTAGCATAAAAAAATAAAACCGGTCGTGGGGTACTACGGACCGGTTTCGCATAGATAGGGCTGTTTTCAGTAGCAACGGACAGTATTAGTTGGTCAAAACCTGTGCCAATAGATAGTTCACAAGTTTATTAGTTCACAAGTTCACGAGTTATAGCATTCATGAGCCTGTTTTAGTATTGGTGAAAGTTGTTAGAGAAAGCTTTTTGTTTATAGGAGGAAAGTCTTTCAAAAAACTTGATGAGAAGACAAGGCCCTGAAGTGTGCGACGCAACAAAAGCTACATAGAAAATAGAAAGCCGGGTAACAAAATCTCATAAAAGCTCCATCAATCCCCTACTATTACTGATTAAATCATCAATGGTGATAGCGGCCTGCTTGTAAGTTTTTCTACAATTTTTTAGTCAGCTGAATTACTACTATGAACTCCTGTTGTGTCACTCACTTGTACTTTCTAAACAACTTTCAGCAATGGATTTGCCCAGGTTTTCAAATCAACCAACAGATGTTCAATTATTGATCAATCGAAGGATCTCCTGCTCCAGTTCTTTTTTAGTTAAAGACTGTTCAAAGAATTTACGATAACCGGTTTGAGGATTGATGAATAAACTGGCAAGAATGGAACCTGACCAGCTTTCATCCACTAGCCTTGTATTCTTTTTAATGTATCCGGTATTAAAACTGTAAATTCACAACAATTGCTCAGTAGCCACAAGCATTTTCAATCTTTCTGTAATTGTATTTAATCTTAAGCTCATTACATCTGATGCTTTGCTTTCTGTATAGAGTTCTTCTAATTCCTTTAAAGAAACATCCACTTGTTTTTGGTTGATACTTTTACCAAGTGTTTTTGAATCGGTTAGAATACTTTTAATCTGCTGGTAATTTTCTGTATAAACCAATTGATATTCTGCAAAAAGTTTTTGCAAGTTAGATGATATTTCCTTTGCACCTTTTATACCGTCGGATGGATAGACTCGCGTAGCCAAACTGCTTTGCGGTTCTACGATAAACGACAGTTTGTATTTATCCAAATATTTAAGGAGCAATTCTTCAGTACTTAAATTCTTAATAGTACTGCGTTGTATTTGCGGATTAATGACAATAATAATATCAAGCATGTATTCCTTTACATCAAACTGCAAATCCTTTAGTTTGGTGTTTAACTTATCAATGTTATGATCAAATAAAATATTGCTTTGATTAAGTTTTTCATACTGTACAAAATATTTTGAAGTGATGAGAATAAAAGAATCTAAATCTTCTCTCGTAATTTTTTTCTCCTGAATAGTCAATGTTCCAACAATACTCAATAGAGTTGGGAAAACAGGGTTAACCAAATTCAATGCAGACTTTACACCTATAGTTTTATTTTGGGTTGATAAAAGGCTTGAAACAACAGAACTGAATTTGTTGATGTTTGTGTTTTTCGCTTTTGCCAACATTGGTTTTAATGCAGTTTGTATCTCGTTTTCTAATGAAAAACCAATGTCTGATGAAGTGGGATTATTGAAAGAAATTATTTTGGTACGGTAGTTTTCTTTTTTAATTAATGAAATGAAAGAACTGATGGACGAAATGGCAGCATCAACAAAATCAACAGTAGCAGCAAATTGTTTATTGATGGGAGAAACTTTTGACGTGAAATTTTCTAAACCTGGTTTTTTAGATAGTTCTATATTTTGACTATAAGAAAAGTTAGTCGATAAAATTATTAAAATTGCAGGTAATAACTTTCTATTTGACACTATAGACTGGTATTTAGATACTGAAGAGTAGTTAGATGAGCAACCTATTTTTTAAAGGGCTGCTCATCTAAATAAATTATAAGCCTAAATATTAGATTTCCTTCCTTCTCTCATAGCTAAAATAAAGCCTATTATTGGAACGACAATAGTTATATATATCAAAGCAGTTTTATACGATTTACTAACGTTGAGTTTGCTAATTTTATTAATTGTAAATATTGCTAAAAACAAAAATAAAACAGAGGCAAGGATAAGAATCATTTCTTTAGACATACAGGAGTTTATTAAAAGGTTTTATTAACGTTTAGGGAATGGATTGGTATATTGCATGTGATTATGACAAACTTCCCACTGGCAGCTCAGCCATTGTTCAATATAACATCCAGGTGCTGCAGCTAAGCACACTGTATATTCAACCCAATTCATCTCATCGATACTATATGATACGCAATCATGTACAGTTGATATAGTACAGCTAAGACTTCCATTATAAAAAGGTTCTGGTGTTCTATTACTAGCCGCTATTCCATTGGTTATAGTATTGCTGTAAACAATTAAGTCGTCAACCTCAATAGTCAATGTGCCAGAAAAATTATTAGGATCATTTTTTATTTTATCATAAATATTTTCATCAGAATTTGCTGATACCAATTTAATGTAAGCTACGCCAAATGGATTATTGTTATTATCAAATATTTCAATTTTTCTTTTAAATTCTGATAGTTTTGAATAAACATCTGAAGCGGTAATTTTAAATCCATCATTTGTATAACTTGTAAGATCATCATTCTTGGGAATTACAAAGTTTGAATCATTTTGAGCAAAGCTTGTAATGAAGGTCATTGAACTTAAAAGTGCAATTAAAAATAATTTTTTCATTTTTTTGTTTAAGAAGATATTAATGCCTACTCTATTTATAGTCCGGTTTTCGGCTTTTTGTACCCGTAACAATTGCAATTGATTTCACAAAACTAAATCTCTCATACTCCATAAAGTGGCGTAAAACCACCTTTTTTTTAGAGAAGATTAGCCCTAACACCCGTACTAATACTTAATACAAAAAAGAGAAATTCCTCCAAATAATTTCTATAAATTAATTTATTCATCAACTCAAACATTTACTTTTATTTAAATATTTACTATATTTACATCTCTTTTTAGCTAACTATCTCAACAAAAACGCCTTGAACAAACATTCTATCACTATTGGTATTGTCGATGACCATGCCATATTTCGTTCAACTCTTGCCTATTTTCTTAACCAAATTGAAAATTTTAAGGTTACATTAGAAGCAGGGAATGGAAAAAAAATGCAGAAAGAATTAGAACTCAACAAACTACCTGATGTTTTGTTGTTGGATATAAGAATGCCTGAGATGAATGGCTTTGATGCGATTGAGTGGCTACAAGTAAAATATCCATATATGCCTGTAATTATTTTAAGCAGTTGCGATAATGAACTAACTATTGGAAGATTAACTGAAGCTGGTGCATCTGCATTTCTTAGAAAAAATGAATCTATTGAAATATTAAAAATGGCGATTCACAGCGTTAAAGAATATGGTTACTATATTGGAGATTCAATTTCCAAATATCGTTTAAAAGGAATGTTTAAAAATATAAGTAAAAAAGATCTCAAGAATCTGGAGTTTTCCAAAGAAGAGTGGAGATTTCTCGAATTAATTTCTTCTGATTTAAGTTATTATGCAATAGCTGGAATAATGGGTATTTCTGAAACCCGGGCCGATAAAATACGTGGCAAATTATTTAGAAAACTTGGGGTAGATAGTAGGGTTGGACTTTCGAAAAAGGCAATCATCAACGGCATTGAAGAAACTGCAGCTGTTGAGTGAACAAATTAATGTAAGTAAAATAACAAAATTGAAAAAGTTAAAGGACCAACCATTGAAATTGCTTTGACCATTGAAAAACAAACTAGAATTGCTTTTTCCAGAAATTTTCGCAATCCTACCCTCATAAACCGAAATCGATCGCACGAATAAAATAGGAGCCGCTAAGCAAAACAGCGACCAGAGTAGACTTAAAGAAAATTATTTTGTCCAATGGAATTGTCCCGGTTTCCAGGTCAACCATACGATGTTCAATTACCGATCAATCGAAGGATCTCCTGCTCCAGTTCTTTTTTAGTTAGAGACTGTTCATAGAATTTACGATAACCGGTTTGGGGATTGATGAATAAACTTGCAGGAATGGAACCCGACCAGCTTTCGTCTACTGCAGGACAAAAAAGATCAGCATTTGTTTCATCAAGAAATCTGATAGGTGAAGTGAATTTTCTTTTGGCAGCAAAGCTTTTTATTTTGGGATAGGCTTCGCGCATATCCAGGCTCACAAGTATGAGCTGTATGCCAGCACTGTCGTATTTTTTCACCAGTTGTTCAAAATGTGGGATCTCTTCGATGCAGGGTTTGCAAAAGCTAGCCCAGAAATTAAAAATGGTAGGTTGTTGGGCATTGTTGATGGCCGATTGCAAATCAGCGAGCTTCCATTTAACAATCGTATCTCTTGTGGCAGGTTGTGCAAATAGATCGCCTGATGAAAGCAGAAATATCAGAGCAAAAAAATTACAGGCCAGTAGTTTCCTCATACATTCCCCATTGTTTACTTAATGATGCATATTCTGATGAAGTCAGTTTTTGCTCATGGTAATGTCCGGCAACCGTTTTTTGACGGAAGGCTTCATAGAGACTGACCGCGCAGGCAACGCTGATGTTCAGCGACTGTATCATTCCTACCTGAGGGATGATAAAATTTCCATCAGCCATTTGCCTGATCTCTTCGCTTACTCCCGCGTGTTCGTTACCAAATACAAGCGCTATGCTTTTGGTCAGATCCACTTCATATAAACTTACGGCATCTGTGGAAAGATGCGTCGTTAAAATGGTGGAGTAGCGTTTGCGAAGCGCAGCAAAGCAGGCATCCGCCTGATCAAATTGATGAATGGTGAGCCATTTGGCGGCACTGCTGCTGCTGCGGGCACCCCATTTTTTATGGAGAGGTATTCTTGTATTAAGCACGTAGATCTCTTCGATGCCCACAGCATCGCAGCTGCGCATGACAGCGGAGATATTATGAGGATCAAATACATTTTCAAGGACAACGGTCAGGTCGTTTTGCCTTTTTTTAAGCACGTTTTCGATCCTGTTTCTTCTTTCAGTGGTCATAATTATTTTGCAAACTAAGGAAGGCTGATCAAATTGAATTGAATTCCATAAATTTGCTGCCCAATTACGGGTGGTGGCGCAGCCCGGTAGCGTATCCCGACAAGGTCGGGAGGGTCGCTGGTTCAAAAGAACTATGGCTGTAGCAACTAAGAATTGACAGAATAATTTCCGAAGAAATTCGGGTGGTGGCGCAGCCCGGTAGCGTACTTGCATGGGGTGCAAGGGGTCGCTGGTTCGAATCCAGTCCACCCGACTACGCCCGCCGAAGCTTATGCGAAGGCGGGCTTTATTATGGGCTTCATCGGGCAGTGCCCGACAATTTTTCACCCACCTAAGCATCTGGCGAAGGTGGGCTTTTCATTTGTGGGCTTCGTAGCTTACGCCAAAGCTTCATCGTAGGCGCATGGGCGAAGCCAGACAAAAAAGCGAGAGCGAAATGTGTAGAGTGTTTGTCTCGCTTTCTTATTTGTAATTTATCGGGATTAGAATCGAGTCCTGACAATGATTGTTATTGACCACTACCCCACCATACTTAACAAATATCCCAGCAAAGCACCTCCCAGTATAACAAAAGCCGAATTGAGTTTTTTGAAATAAAAACTAACACCAAAACTGATCAATGCAATAAGGATTGTTCTCCAGTCAAGCAGTGTAATCCTTCCAATTTCAACTATCACGGAAAGGATGATGGCAATGGAAACCATGTTCACGGCATCCAGAAAAGCACTCATGATTTTTGATCTTCTTAATCCTGGTATCAATGGATTGAGCAGGGCAACAAATAAAAATGAGGGAAGAAAGATTCCTATTGTAGCTGCTATAGCTCCAGTTGCTCCACCAATTTGCCAGCCTATGAAAGTAGCTGAAGAAAATACAGGACCTGGTGTGAATTGTCCCACAGCTATGGCATCCACGAGCTGCTGTTTTGTTAATAAACCCTTTGCCACTAACTCTGCATCCAGAAAGGCAAAGAGTACATAACCACTACCATATAATATTGATCCGATCTTTAGAAAGGTGAGAAATAATTTGATTCCCGATACATTTATTAAAGGGTCAGAAACCTGCAATAAAACAAATGGAAAAATACCATTAACCTGCTTTGCTTTATTTTTCATCAGGTAGATCAGCATGCCAAGAAATCCACCGGCAAAGAGTACAAAGATTTCATTGAAACCCATTAATACGGCAATAGCTGCTGCCAGCCCAATAACTGCCAGTTCAAAACTTTTGATTGCTTTTTTTCCAAGACTGATCATCAGCGATACCACTACAGCAATTATCGCAGGCTTGATACCATAAACGAAAGGTTGCACCTGGGGCAGTTGCCCATATTGCTGATACAACCATGCAAAAACTGCTGTAATGATTACAGCAGGAATAATGAAACAGGCACCAGCTACTACAAGTCCTTTCCAGCCCGCCCTCTCCTGCCCGATATGCATGGTCATCTCAGTGGAATTGGGACCAGGAATTAAACTGGTGGCACCCACCAGATCCAGGAAATGAGCTTCTGTCATCCATCTTCTTTTTTTAACCACCTCTTCCTGCATCAGGGCAATGTGCACAGCCGGACCACCAAAGCTTATAATACCCAGCTTCAGGAAAAGCTTACTGATTTCCCTGAGCTCTGAACCTTTATTGTCATTCGTTTTTTTATCCATTGACTATAAAATCTTTCTAAACATTTCAATTGAATTCAAACCTGCCCGGCATAAAAATAAACATCCCTTGCCCGAACATGTATCAACATATAGTTTTAACCTATTCTATGATACATTTTATATTATAGCACTTCCACCATATCTACTATATGCCATAAGCCATATGCCATATGCTATATGCCATATGCCATACTATGAACCGAACCATTGAATCTTCTCCAAAGGCTTGCATTTATCCGCTTTCCATCCTTTCTTGCAGCCTTAAGCTCACATGAAAAAAAAGCTGTTACTTACTGCTGCCGGAATCATTTTGCTTACCGGATTTTTTATGCTGCCAGAAAATAATGAATGGTTGCTGAAAAGGTATTTTCCTTACTGGAAGGCCCTGGGTATCCAGGTGAAACATACAGATCCCGAATACAGGAAAATACTGCGTTATGGCAATGCCTATGTTCATTCTGTATTTATTGCGCAATTCTTTAAAAATAAAGGAATCAGCGATAAAGTTCTGGTACTCCTTCCTCCCACTTCCTATTTTAAAAAATATGGCCTCGACTATGAAGTGCCTGAACCTGCCGTTTTTTATTACTACACCGGGGTGAAAACAATTGCGGCTGATAGTCCTGAAGCGATTAAAGCAAACTGGCATGCAGCTGTTCGCAATAACCAGATCTTTATCGATAGCTTTTCCTCGCGTCAGTCAGTGATCGACTCTATCAACAGTTTTAAAAGGTCATTGAAATGATGGCCATCCTCAACCTGATCTTCCTGACCATCCTCCAGCTTCTTTCGGGCTTTGGATTACTAACCTTATTTCGATTGGAGTTAAAACCCTTTATTCATATGGCAGTTTCCCTGTTAGTGGGCATTGCCATAAGTTCTTTGTTACCCTTTGCCTTGCAACTGGTGTACATTCCACTGACTTCGTTGGCTGTATCCATCTCACTGATTATAGTTACTGCATTAATCAATATCCGTTTCACCAAGGGGATTACAAAATTTAAAGAAAGCTGGAATAACTATAAACTGAGGATGCAGCCATATGAAATCCTCTTATTAATCATTGCGGCATCCATAGTAATCATCAGCGTATGGCGCTGTTTTTATTTTCCTCCAACTCCACGTGACCTTGTATCCGGACCAGAAGTGATCGCAGCATATACAATAAAGGAAAAGACCATGGTAAATTCTGTATTTACAGTCAACCTGGAATCCACCAACAATCCCTTTAAGCCTGCTTTCATTACTTCACTTCAGATCATTTACAAGTATGCGGGATTTGAATTTGGTCAGATCTGGCTCAGTATGATATTTAATGCCTTCCTGATTTTTTTGTATGGCGTTTTAACTACTTACCTGCACCGGCTTCTGGCGGGATTGCTTTTAATTTTCTTTCTTGTCATACCCGAAATGTATTCCTATACTTTCATGGCATTGTTTGATTATAGCAATGCTGTTTATTTCTGTCTTTCCCTCTATTTTTTATTTAATTATTTTCAGAACCGTCAGCCGAGATGCCTGGTCTTTTCCGGTTTGTTAATGGCTTTTGCTACTTATACGCGTTCGGAAACACTGATCCTTGCACTGCTTGTAACGCTTGCCCTCATGATGCATCACCGGCGTAACAATGACCAGCCACTCAAATTTGTATTAACAGGTTTTTATTTTCTTTTTCCTTCCGTGATCATTTATTTGCTTTCCGTAACGGTGTACATCAAATATTACCTTCCCGTCAGTTATAATGTGGAAGGATTATTGCGACAGGATCTATGGAACCTTTCTCCCTTTTTGCAAAGGTTCTGGGATATGAACGACCAGCTGATCTTCAGCAATGATGGCGTGAATTATTTTGGTTATTTTATTTTTTTATTTGTTGCCCTGCTACTGGTTGACGCGGTTTGGAAAGAACCCTGGGATACAAGGTCGCTGAATTGGTTATTCGGTGTTCTGGTGATCTATACCGGACTTCCACTGATCGCTTTTTTATTTCCTCTTTTCGACCTGGATCATTCCACCAAGAGGGGTTTGTTCAAGATTTTTCCACTCATGCTTTTGTATATGGCCAACAGCCGTTTTCTTAAGTATGTTTCGGAAAGAATTTCTGTTTGGGAAAAATCCAGTATCAACGCTTCAGTTTAGATGAAACAAATTCTTCTGTACTGAATGCAACATTTTCTCAATTAGGTAGCACGGCTGATAGGATTAGAATTCTCCATGAAATTTATGCTTCTGGCGGGATGGGCCTTTTATTTGACGATAATGCAACTTCACTTTAGTTGTTCCAGGTTAACGCATACAGTCTACAAAACTTCCAGGACCATTTCGATAATTTATTTATACACCTGATTGTTGAATAGCGTACAGAAAGTACAAGTGAGTGACACAACAGACGCTGATCAAAGTACTTCAGCTGGTTACCCAATTGATATAAAAGATTTTTGAAGCTGGTTCACCTAAAAGTTAACAAGGCTTATTTTTTAATACTACCTGAACACAATATTGCCTTTCTCAATATTAAGAACTGTTTGCATATTCAATGCTTTAAATCAAATTTCAAAGATTATCCATAGAATATTTGAGGCCATCCGGCGTTATTTAATTTTACCCTGAATACCTATAGAAAACTGAATCCATGAAAAACCTTTTCATAAAGACCGGTCTGTATTTAGCTTTTAGCATTGCCCTCTTCATTTCATGTAAACATGAACCTCTCTATCATTCATCTGATCCTTGTTCCGGAATTACCATTAATGTTTCAGGAACCGTGGTAAATGCAAGTTCTGCCTCTGCTTCAGATGGGAGTATTACTGTTGAAGCTACTGGTGGTAATGATTTCACCTATAGCCTGAATAATGGTCCCTACCAGGCCTCCGCGGTATTTTCCAATCTGCCTGTTGGCTCCTATTCAATTATTGCAAGGAGTAATACTGGATGCATTGGATCTGCACAATTTGTTGTTGGTAACGGAGATCCCTGTGCCAATGTCAATATTACCATCACTGCTGCTGTCACTAATACCACAAGCCCCACTTCAACCGATGGAAGTATTAACGCTGTTGCCAGTGGCAGCAGCAGCTTCCAGTATAAATTAAATAACGGTAGCTATCAGTCTTCAGGAATATTTTCAGGATTGGCAACGGGAACTTATACGGTTACAGCAAAAAACAGCAACGGATGTACCGGTTTGGCCCAGTTTGGAATCAGCGCAGGAAATGTTTGCGCTTCTAAAAATATAGTGCCTGCCGTGTCAACCACCAGTTCTGACAAATGTTCACCAACAGGTACCATTACTGTAACCGCAACAGGAAGTACAGGTTTTACCTACCAGTTAAATGGAGGTGCTTACCAGTTATTGAATGTCTTCAGTAATCTAGCACCGGGTTCTTACACGATAACTGTAAAGGACGCTGATAATTGTACCAAATCTGTTACAGCTTCGATTGGAGTGGTTAATGCTGGTCCACTTTTTAATAATGTCAGAACGCTGATCATGAGTCAGTGCAAGCCTTGTCATGTGAACGGCGGTAATAATGGCGGAGTTAATTTTGATAACGATTGCACCATCGTATTGAAAAAGGACCGGATCAAAGCAAGAGCTGTTGATGGTAATCCTTCTCCCATGCCACTCAATGGATCTTTAACGGCTGCTCAAAAGAAAATTATTACCGACTGGATCAATGCAGGCGGACAATATAGTAACTGATAGTTTTGTCTTTATTGTTAAGGATTCTTATCGCCTATGAAATTTCAGATTAATAGAAGGGAGACTTGATAAAATTAAGCCTAAGTGGTAATAAAAAATTATCGGTGAATCTATCCTGATTCGGGAGGATTGCTTTTCTCATTTTCTAACTGACCGGACCTTCTACAAAATACATTTCCAGTTCTCTATCGTTCTTTAATTTGATCATGCCCCTGGAAATACAGTTAAAATGCTCCATGATTAAAGTGTAAGTGCTGTTGGAAATATTTATGCGGTCGGCTTCTCCATACTGTTCCATGCGGGCAGCCATATTCACCGTATCTCCCCAAACATCAAAAGCAAATTTTTTCATACCAATGACACCGGCCACCAGGGGGCCTGAATGAATTCCAATTCGAAATTTAAATGCAGGTAAACCCTGGATTTTTTTGGAGTCACCGAAGCTGGAAATAAATTGCTGCATATCCCTGGCCGCCTGCACCGTACGAAAGGCATGGTTGGCTTGTTTATCAAACAAGCCGCTTACACACATATAGGCATCACCAATGGTCTTGATTTTTTCCATGCCATAATTTTCTATGATATGGTCAAAGCCCCTAAAGTAATCATCAAGAAGTGAAACCAATTCATCAGGGCGCAACTGGGCAGCCAGAGTTGAAAAGCCTTTAATGTCAGCAAAGAGTACACTAACTTCTTCATATTTTCTAGCATAAGAGCGGCCATAGGTTTTTAGTTCATTTACAATTTCCTGTGGCAAAATATCCATCAACAACTTATCGGACTTTGACTTTTCGATCTCTACCTGTTTTTTCTGTTTTTCCACCTCTGCGGCGTAAATTTTAAGTTCATTGAGGGCTAAAGAAAGCTCTCCATTTATTTTGGCTATCGCCTCTGACTTATTTTCTAATTCACTTACACTTTCTTCCACCATGATCGAAAGCGTATCTTTTACATCATTCAGTCGCTCCACTTTAAATTCCAGGTTGTTAATCAGTTTTTCAATCCGGACTAATGCAGACAATAACGCTTCCTTCTCTATGGGCGTTATAGAAACATTTTGATGAATAAGCTCAGTTAATAAACTAATAGGTGGTGGTTTCAATTTGTTTTTCTTTTAATAAAACAAGAGAGCACATCATGCCGTGATATTCTGATTTGGTTTTAACCTTACCTATTTCACCATAAGAAAGAAAACCGGACATGGGCTTATCCCATAATTCATTGAGCCTTTCGACCTCTTCAGCAATTAAAGGGCCGAAGATCATTTCCCTGGCTTTGCACGAGAATATCAAAATAGCATCAGGACTTTCATTGGCAGCCTGAAAGTTTTCAAATTCTTTTACTACGTTATCAATCACTTCAAACGAAGGCAGCAAAGCAAATTGTATGCGGCAACCTTCAGGCATTACACCTGTATAAGACACCGACCGTTCTTCAACATCTACAGAAATCGGTGCTCGCATTACCGTATAGCTATCGTTCCTTTGCAGTTGCAATTGGAATTTCTTTGAAAGAGAGGCAAATATTTCCGGCCCTTTTTTAAAATCATCAATCGACATCTTTAAATACCTGGCAATGAGATCAAGTGCCGGTTCGTTATCAATGGTAAATACCTTGTTGTTCTCGCTCTTCGTAATGGTTCGAACTATACCAATGGGTTTCCAGCCTCCTGCAGAAAGTCCTTCAACTGAAATTTTTTCGGAATCAAGCATCAGGGTAGCAATTCCATTAGTGGTTAATTGATCATTAGCGAAGATATAAGTGTCAGCAAACTTCATTTGTTCTGAAGCAAAACCTCCGTAAATGGCCGTGGTTTCACCTGCAATTTTTTGAATTTGTCTTAGAATCATTTCACCATCGTTGGTCAAACCTGACACCAGGATAATAAAAGCGGGTTGATTAAATGCAGTTTTACCAGTCATTGCAATTTCAGTTGCCACTGCGGTTAGATCATTATTAATAGAATGGAATAAAATTTTAAAAAAGCGCTCATCTGCCTCAAGCAGCATACAGGCAATACCAGGTTGCTCCAGTTCCCCATCTATAAACTCCCCGGAAGAAGAAGCTCCGATGCATTGTATCTGCTCATTTTGAAACACATTAGACACCTCATTCATGTCGAAATTAATATGGGCAAAAACCACAGCAAGAGTGGGGTCAAATCCATCTTTCTTAGATTGTTTGATCTGTTCTTCAAGGTTGGATATAGAAATTGCTTTAAATGATTGGGAGCGCATATTTTGAATGTACTTAAACTAGTTGAAAATTCTAAATCGGAATTGAAAAATGGATTGAAAAGAAGTCCGCTTTCGCACTAGCTACAGCGGACGCAGTCTGCTTTCGCACTAGCTACAGCGGACGCAGTCTGCTTTCGAACTAGTTTCGGTTGACGCAACCCACCTTCACGAGAGGCTTCGGTTGATAGATAGGCGGGCTTCGCCCGTGCGCCTACGCTAAAGCTTCGGCGCAAGCGTACGTAGCCCATAAACGAGCCAACCTTCGCATAAGCTTCGTTTGAGGAAACCCTCCTTCGCCAGAGGCTTCGGTTAACGCAGCCCGCCTTCGCTAAAGCTTCGGCGGGCGATGTCGGGATGACTGGATTCGAACCAGCGGCCCCGTCGTCCCGAACGACGTGCGCTACCGGGCTGCGCTACATCCCGTGATTTACCAAAAGTAAAATTTACTAATGCCTTGCAAAATGATATCCCACTGATTTTTATCATCATCTCCATTGTTTTATAAGCTTACCCAGCCAGTTGATATATTTCTGAGCTTTCCATTATCTTCGCCACTTAATGGACATCCTCTTAAGGCAAGTACACATCACTGATCCTTCCTCGCCTTTTCATCAGCAAGTCGCAGATATTTTTATTCAGAATGGTATCATTACCGACATCGGCCAGTTATCGGTTAAGGCTGACAGGGAGATCAACATGCCAGGTCTGCATGTTTCAACCGGATGGCTGGATATTTTTTCCCACTTCTGTGATCCCGGCTTTGAATTCAGGGAAACCCTTGAAACAGGTTCCAGGGCTGCAGCTGCAGGTGGATACACTGATGTGATGATCCTTCCCAATACTGCGCCAGTATTGCACAACAAATCCGGTATTGAATACATCGTACAAAGAAGCAAATCACTTCCTGCCACCATTCATCCCATTGCCGCCATTACCAAAAACACGGAAGGCAAGGAGCTGGCGGAAATGTATGATATGCACAACAGCGGCGCTGTGGCTTTTTCAGATGGCACTAGTACGGTTCAATCCTCAGGACTTCTATTGAAAGCACTTCAATATATCCGGGCTATCAATAAAACCATCATTCAAATTCCAGATGATAAATCCATCAGCGGGCCTGGTCTTATGAATGAAGGGATTGTTTCAACCCAGCTGGGTCTTCCCGGAAAACCAGCCATAGCAGAAGAGCTGATGATCACCCGTGATATTGAACTGGCTAAGTACACCGGCTCGAGGATTCACATTACAGGAATATCTTCAGCCAAATCATGTGAGCTGATCAGGCAGGCAAAAAATAATGGCATTGAAGTCACGGCTTCTGTTAATCCTTATCATCTTTGCTTTTGTGACGAAGACCTGGTTCATTATGATACCCATCTCAAATTGAATCCTCCACTGCGTACAAAAGAAGATCGCGAAGCTTTGAGAGCTGCATTGCTGGATGGAACCATCGATTGCATTGCTTCACACCATCTGCCGCACGACATTGATCACAAGATCATTGAATTTGAAAACGCGGCTTATGGTACAACAGCTCTGGAAACAGCCTTCGCTATTGTAAGAAGCTGTATGCCCCAAATGAAAATTGAAAAGCTGGTTGAGATTTTTTCCTTCAATCCAAGAAAGATCTTTGGACTTCCTCTATCTGAGATCAGGAAAGGTGAAGCCGCAGTCTTAAGTCTTTTTTTGCCAGATGAGAAATGGAAAGTAAATGAATTATATTCCCGCTCCAGGAATTCAGCCTTCATTGGAAAAGAATTAACTGGCAAGCCAGTAGGTATAATTAATCAAGACAAATTATTTTTGACCGAATATTAAAATCATGGAACAGAAAAAACCAATCAGTCACATTGCAGCTGGTGCCATACTCGCGGGCATCCTCATCGTACTTTCAGAAATTATGATGTTAACACAGGGCGCGGATGCAACAGGCAACAGGCCTGTGAGCAGCTGGCTCGTTTACATTATTATCATTGGTGGACTGGTATTGTTCATTAACCTTTATGCAAAGGCAAATGATCACAATGTAACCTTTGGGAACCTTTTTGCCTATGGTTTTAAAATCACAGCAGTTTTTGCTGCTATCCAGGTACTGTACATGCTCACTTTTCAATTCATCCATCCGGACTTTAAGCAGCAAGCTATTGAAGTTGCCAGGGCTGAGATGGAAAAGCAGGGCAATACAAGCGACAGCCAGATGGACCAGGCCATGCAATTAATGGAAAAATATTTCTGGGTTTTTGCCATTGGAGGAAGCCTGCTGGGCAACCTGGTTATCGGTGCAGTTGGATCCCTAATTGGAGCAGCCATTACTAAAAAGAATCCAGGTCAGCGTCATATGCAACAACTGGATCAATTAGACTCATAATGGATCTTTCAATAGTCATTCCCCTAAAGAACGAAGAAGAATCGCTTCCTGAACTGACCGAATGGATCAAAAAGGTTTGTGAAGCGCATGGCTATTCCTATGAAGTGATCATGATTGATGATGGCAGTACTGATGATTCATGGCGCGTTATCGAAAACCTTCGCAAGGTCAATCCTGCTGTGAAGGGTATTCGTTTCCAGCGTAATTATGGAAAGTCAGCTGCATTGAACGAGGGCTTCAAGGCAGCGCAGGGAGAAGTAGTGATCACCATGGATGCAGATCTGCAGGACAGTCCGGATGAAATTCCCGATTTGCGCAGCATGATCATTGACCAGGGATATGACCTTGTGAGCGGATGGAAAAAAGTGCGCTACGATAATACCCTGACAAAAAATATTCCTTCTAAATTTTTTAATGCTGTAACGCGAAAGATCTCAGATATCGAACTGCATGATTTTAACTGTGGTCTCAAATCTTACCGCAAAAAAGTAGTCAAGAGCATTGAAGTGTATGGTGAGATGCACCGCTACATCCCGGTACTGGCCAAATGGGCGGGCTTCAGGAAGATTGGAGAGAAAGTAGTAGAGCATCGCAAAAGAAAATATGGCGTGACCAAATTTGGATGGGAAAGATTTGTGAACGGATTCCTTGACCTCATGTCCATCACCTTTGTAGGAAAATTTGCCAAGAGGCCCATGCATTTCTTTGGACTCTGGGGTACCCTGTTTTTTTTGATTGGTTTTGGATTCACGCTATACCTGATCATCGCCAAACTATTAGACCCCGAAAATTTTGCTCTCACCAACAGGCCCGGTTTTTACCTGGCGCTTACCTCCATATTAATTGGTATGCAACTTTTTCTTGCAGGTTTTGTATCAGAACTCGTGGCAAGAAATGCACCTGGACGTAATTCCTATTTGATTGAAGATAAAATCGGTTTGTAATGAAGGTGGTCATCATAGGACCTGCCCACCCCTTAAGAGGCGGACTGGCTACATTCAACCAGAGACTGGCGCAGCAATTCATTGATGAAGGCCATGAATGTTCCATTGTTTCTTTTTCATTACAATACCCTGCCTTTTTATTTCCGGGCACAACGCAGTATTCATCTGATCCTCCTCCTGGAGGTATTGTCATTCATACCCTGATCAACTCAGTGAATCCATTGAACTGGCTTGCAGTGGGAAACAAAATAAAAAGCTGGAAGCCAGATCTGATTGTAGTTCGCTTCTGGCTGCCCTTCATGGGACCTGCACTGGGCACCATTCTGCGCCGGGTCAAATCTAATCGCCATACAAAAGTGATTTGCATTGCAGACAATGTGATCCCTCATGAAAAAAGAATCGGCGACAAACCTTTTACAACCTATTTTTTGAAAGCCTGCGATGCCTTCATCACCATGAGTGAAAAAGTATTGAATGATCTCAGGATTTTTGAAAGAACAAAACCTGCCTGCCAGGTAACGCATCCGCTCTACGATAATTTTGGTGCCATCATTTCAAAAGAAGAAGCAAGAAGATTACTGGGACTTGATCCTCATGAAAAGATCATTCTTTTTTTTGGTTTCATCCGCCAGTATAAAGGACTTGATCTTTTGCTGAAAGCCATGGCCGATGAGCGCATCAGAAAAGCAGGCATCAGGTTGCTGGTTGCCGGTGAATTTTACGAGGACGATCAACCTTATCATCAGATCATCAAAGAAAACCACCTGGAAGAAAGCCTGATCCTGCGAACAGTTTTTATTCCTGACAGTGAAGTAAGAAATTATCTCTGCGCAGCAGATTGCGTGATACAGCCTTATAAAAATGCCACGCAAAGTGGAGTCACACCCCTCGCCTATCATTTTGAAAAGCCCATGATCGTTACCAATGTAGGAGGACTTCCTTCCCTTGTGCCACACAACAAGGTTGGCCTTGTAACAGAGCCCGATCCAAGCGCGATTGCAGATGGTATTTTACGGTTTTATCAATTAGGCGAAGACTATTTTATTCCTCATCTTCGTAACGAAAAACAGAAGTATTCCTGGTCGAATTTAACCAGGGCCATCGCCGACTTGGCTGGTTTGATCCATCGCTGAAGACTGATTTCCCAGCGGCATCAGCATACTTTATAACTGTTTCTAAAAATGATCTATAGAAGTAAAGCTCCTTTGCGAATTGGCCTGGCAGGTGGCGGAACAGATGTAAGTCCTTACAGCGATCTGTATGGAGGCGCCATTCTTAATGCAACGATCTCTTTGTATGCACATGCTACCATTGAACCCATAGAAGAAAATAAAATTCTCCTCGAGGCCAATGACCGCAATGAATCTGAAGATTTCGAATTGCAACCGGAATTACCTGTTAATGGTCATCTTGATTTATTAAAGGGAGTCTATAACTGTATCACCCTTGATTATGGTCCGGTAAAATGCGGCTTCAGGCTGACCAGCTTTGTAGATGCACCTGCGGGTTCAGGACTGGGAACTTCATCAACACTCGTCGTTGCCATTATAGGAGCTTTTGCAGAAATGCTTCGATTGCCATTGGGTGAATATGACATCGCGCATTATGCTTATGAAATTGAAAGAAAATACCTGAACCTTGCCGGTGGTAAGCAGGACCAGTATGCTGCTACTTTTGGAGGGGTCAATTTCATGGAGTTTTATGCTGATGATAAAGTGATCGTAAATCCTTTAAGGATCAAACAACAGTATTTGTTTGAATTGGAGAACAATCTTGTTCTGTATTATACTTCTACCAGTCGTGAATCTGCAAGAATTATTGAGCAGCAGTCGAAGAACGTCACTTCTAAAAAAGAAGCTTCTATTGAAGCCATGCACCTGCTGAAACAGCAATCGCAAATGATGAAGGAGGCCCTGCTCAAAGGCAAGCTTCACCAGTTTGGAGAGATCCTGGATTATGGCTACCAGCAGAAAAGAAAAATGGCTGAAGGCATTTCCAATCCCCTGATGGAAGAGATCTATGAAACAGCCAAAGCTGCAGGCGCCACAGGTGGAAAGATCTCTGGTGCTGGTGGCGGTGGATTTATGATATTCTATTGCCCAGGCACTACTAAATACAAAGTCATCAAAAGCCTGGAACGTTTTGGCGGGCATCATAAAAATTACCAGTTCACTGAACATGGACTGAAAACATGGACCATCTAGTTTAGATTTGCCTTCGTAAAATCAATCATGGAAAAGATCAGAGAAATCATACAGTCATCCATTGAAGTAAAGCAGCAGTTGTTGCAGGATGAAAATTTGCTGAATACCATTGAAAATGTCAGACAGTCTATTGTAACATCTCTTCAGCAGCATGGCCGGATTTATTTCTGTGGCAACGGTGGTAGTGCTGCTGATGCCCAGCACCTGGCAGCAGAATTTTCAGGACGGTTTTATACTGATCGCAAAGCATTGCCAGCAGAAGCCCTGCATTGCAATACTTCCTACCTCACTGCTGTTGCAAACGATTACAGCTATGATGTTGTTTATGCAAGACTGATGGAAGGAATCGGTAATAAGGGTGATGTTCTCGTGGGGCTTTCCACCTCCGGCAATTCCGCGAATATTGTAAAGGCATTTGAAGTTGCCAGGCAAAAAGGAATTGTAACTGTTGGTTTCACTGGCATGTCGGGTGGTGCCATGAAAGCGCTGAGTGATCATTTGCTCAATGTACCATCAACAGATACGCCACGCATACAGGAAAGTCATATCCTCATTGGTCATATTATCTGCCAGCTTGTAGAAGAATCAATTTTCAATAAATGATCAAAGAAGCCATCATTCTTGCCGGGGGCCTGGGTACACGACTTCGTGAAGCAGTTCCCGATCTTCCCAAATGCATGGCCCCTGTTGCAGGAAAGCCTTTTCTCTCCTATGTGATCGATTCACTGCGCATGCAGGGCATTCAGATGTTCATATTTTCTCTTGGTTACAGGTCGGAAGTGATAGAGTCTTATCTCATCGAGGAATATCCTACACTCGATTACAAAACTGTCCTTGAAAAAGAACCATTAGGTACTGGTGGCGCTATCCAACTGGCCCTGCAATCTGCTTCAGAGGAGGACATTCTCATTGCTAATGGTGACACGCTATTTAAGATAGATCTTTCTGACATGTTCCAGGTCCACCAGCAACATCAGGCAGCATGCACCCTTGCCTTGAAGCCTATGAAAGATTTTGACCGGTATGGTTTGGTAGAGATCAACGAAGAAGCTTGTATCACTTCATTTCGCGAAAAACAATATTATAATGAGGGCCTGATTAACGGGGGTATTTACCTATTGAACAGAAAAAGGTTTTTAGCGCACCAGTTTCCTGGAATTTTTTCTTTTGAAAAAGATTACCTGGAAAAATACTTTACGAAAGGAGAGTTTTATGGATCGGTGCAGAAAGGATACTTTATTGATATTGGCATTCCCGGAGATTACGCTAAAGCCCAGTCGGATTTAAAACCTCAGTCCCTGGATCTCACACAGATTAATAAGGACTGGACGCTTTTCCTGGACCGTGATGGTGTGATCAATGAAGAAAAAGTAGGTGATTATATTTTACACTGGGGTGAATTCATTTTCAGCAAAGGTGTTTTGGAAGTATTTAAAAAACTCAGTGATCATTTTGGACGGATCATTGTTGTGAGTAACCAACGGGGCGTTGGTAGAGGCCTGATGACCGAAGCAGCCTTGCAAAGCATTCATCTTGAAATGCAGCGTGAAGTTGAAATAGTTGGAGGCCGTATTGACCGTATTTACTATTGCACAGAAAAGGAAGCCAGTGCTTTTGACCGCAAACCCAACCCGGGAATGGCTTTCAGGGCAAAGAAGGAATTTCCAGATATTGACTTTTCCAAATCAGTCATGGTGGGCAATAAACCCGGCGACATGAAGTTTGGCAGGTATGCAGGAATGTTCACCGTATTTGTTAAAACTACCAATCCTGATCAGCCATTACCTCACGCAGATATAGACCTTGCCTATCCTTCTCTCGCTGATTTCGCCAGCATATTGTAATTTTTAGGTCTGCAGTGCCATTCAGCTTTTTATTACAGCAAATGCTTTAAGATAATTTTTCATTTTTTTTGACGTTCTTAGCCAAGACTAAAAGGTCTATCCAAAGTGAAAAAAACCATTCTTTACCTTCTTTTTATTTCTTTCGTTGCTTTAAGCGCCGATGCGCAGAAGATTCCTCCTGCGGATCTGAAACTTTTACAAAAGAAAGAGGACAGTCTTAAAAAAATCGTCAAAAACATCATTGTTGACAGCTTTACTGCAGGAAGGATGCGCAGCGACAGCCAGTTTATTAAAACCCTGGTGCGGGGACTGCAGGTTAGAAATTCATTTTATTTTCCTTTTGATTCAGTGCAGGGTATTGGAAAGGTCTATGCACCCGACAGTACCTTCCGCATCATCACCTGGCAATTGTCCTTTGATGATTACTACTGCCGCCAGCGTGGTGCCATTCAGTTCAGAACAAATGATGGTTCATTAAGGCTGGTACCCCTGATCGATTTTTCAGAGTTCACCGCACAGCCTCAGGATTCAGTAAGAGGGCGTGACCGCTGGATCGGTGCCGTTTATTACAACATCATTAAAACAGAATACGCAGGCAAGAATTATTATACCCTTTTTGGTTTTGATGCTCATTCAGTGCGCAGCAATAAAAAGTGGATCGAGGTGCTTACGTTTGACAAGAACAACATGCCTGTATTTGGCGGCCCTCTTTTTACATTTGAACTGGACAGCGTCAAAAGAAAACCTCTGAACCGTTACAGCATTGAATACAAAAAAGAAGCATCAACTACGGTCAATTATGATCCTGATCTGCAAATGATCCTGGTAGATCACCTGGTGTCTGAAACCGACGAACCTGAGCTTTCCTACACCTTTGTGCCGGATGGCGATTATGAAGGTTTTAAATGGGTAAAGGGAAAATGGCAGCATATCGACAAAGTATTCAATGAAAAACTTGAAGACGGCCAATTCCCTGTACCAGAACCAATAAGAGACAGCAGGGGAAACAATAATGAAGAAAAATTAAAAGAACGGTCAGAAAAAAATAAATCAGGAAAAAAGGGCGATGGATAATCGTCCTTTTTTTATAGCTGCTGGCACCAAAGCCATCCGTTGTTTATCTTTACCCGCAAGGTAAATTATTGGAGCAGATCAAAAACATCATCAGGCCAACAAAAGGTATAGACCTACAGCTGAAAGAATTATGGCAGCACAGGGAGCTGCTGTATTTTTTTGCCTGGCGAGATATTAAAGTCAGGTATAAGCAAACAATCCTGGGAATTTTATGGGCATTGCTTCAGCCACTGGGCATGATGCTACTATTTGTTTTGGTTTTTTCCAGGTCTTCCATTGCATCTTCCACTCCCATTCGTTATGAGGTGTTTGTGTTATCCGGACTGGTATTATGGAACCTGTTTTACCATGCTGTTTCGCAGGCTTCTGAAAGCATGATCACGAATTCCTCCATCATCAAAAAAATTTACTTTCCCCGGCTTGTTATACCATTGGCAGCACTTTGTTCTTCATTTGTTGATTTTATCATTGGTCTATTAGTATTACTGATTTTTTGCCTGGTCTTCGGTCAGCCTGTTAATATTTCGGCTATTCTTTATTTTCCCCTTGCCATCCTTGTATTATTGATCTCTTCATTTGGCTTAGGAACACTCCTGGGTGCTCTGAATGTGAAGTACCGCGATTTCAGGTATGCCCTGCCGTTTTTTCTCCAGTTTCTTTTTTTTGCCACGCAGATCATTTATCCTGCTACCATCATAGAGCAAACCTGGCTGCAATATTTATTTGCGCTGAATCCTGTAAATACCGCGATTGAATTGTTTCGTTATCCATTTGGAGTATCCATGAATGAACAAATGGTTTATATCGGGCTGGCCTCTTCCCTACTAATTGCAATTGCAGGCTTATTTTATTTCAAAAAAACCGAATCCTATTTCGCTGATATCGTATAATGCAAAACATGATCAACATAGAAGGTATCAGCAAGAAATTCAGTTTGCATGCTGCAGCTCCCTACCTCTCACTTCGTGATGTACTGGCAGGAGGAGTAAGAAATTTTTTCGGGAAGCAGAAGCATAGGGATGAATTCTGGGCATTAAAGGATATCAGCTTCAACATTTCAAAAGGAGATCGCATTGGAGTGATTGGACGCAACGGTGCAGGAAAAAGTACACTGCTCAAGATCATCAGTCGCATTACACCACCCACGAAAGGAAGTATCAGTATATACGGCCGGGTAGCAAGTCTTCTAGAAGTGGGCACAGGCTTCCATCCTGAACTGACTGGAAGGGAAAATATTTATTTCAATGCTTCCATACTTGGATTGAAAAAGAAAGAAACAGACAGCAGGCTGGATGAGATCATTGCCTTTAGTGGCATTGAAAAGTTTATAGACACACCATTAAAACATTACAGCAGCGGGATGCAGCTGCGTTTGGCATTTTCTGTGGCAGCACATTTGGAACCTGAGATCTTATTGATAGACGAAGTACTGGCTGTAGGTGACATGGAATTCCAGAAAAAATGTATTGGAAAAATGGAAGAAGTAAGCAGGGCTGATGGAAGAACGATTGTTTTTGTGAGTCATAACATGAGTTACATTTCTTCTCTCTGCAACAGGGCTGTATTGATAGATAAAGGTGAATTACTGAAGGACGGTAAATCTACGGAAGTGATCAATGATTATATGTCGCTGGTCAGAAAAGCATCAGGTGAATTGGCGGTTAAGCAAAATAAAGATCAGAAAATTGTGAGACTGCTTTCTGTACAAACGGTTGACCAGGAAGGCGCGGTTCGTGATGTTTTCAGGGCTGATGAACCAGTACTGTTGCAGATGCGATATGAGGTGATGGAAGCCGGACATGTGCTCTGGTTGGGTTATAATATTCATAACGAGAACGGCGTCAATATTTTTGATTCGCATAGTGTCAATACAGAATTGTACCAGCAGCCACACGATAAGGGCATATACGAAGCCACCACAGTGATTCCGGGCCATTTGCTGAATACAGGTCATTTTTTTGTAAGCAGCGCCATATTCAATCATCTTGAACATGTTATTTATCTTCATGAGAAAGATGTTTTGCTTTTTCATGTGCATGATGTGCTGGATGCACCCACTGCACGTGGATTAAGTCCTGCTGATTTTCCCGGCATCATCAGGCCCTTATTAAAATGGACGATCAATCAAACCAGATGAAAAAAGTTTGGACCGGTGAAAGATTGGAAAAAGGCATTCATGGACAGGTAGCCATTGAGCACCTGCATCGCTATGCTTTTGCAATGGAATACGCCAAGGATAAGCAGGTACTGGATATTGCCTGCGGCGATGGCTATGGCTCCAGGCTTTTGGCAGAAAAAGCAACATGGGTTACCGGTGTTGACATTGACCAGGAGGTAATCAATCTCGCCAAAAAGAAATACAAGGCAGACAACCTTCAATTTAAACAGGGTGACATCACGCAGATTCCTTTTAATGTAGAAACATTTGACCTCGTCGTTTGTTTTGAAACGCTTGAACATAGCAGTAAGCATAATGAACTCTTGTCAGAAATAAAAAGAGTATTGAAGAAAGGTGGTCAGCTTATTATTTCCACTCCAGATAAAAAATGGTATACTGATCAAACCGGCAGCTCCAATCTATTTCATGAAAAGGAATTATACAAGGAGGAATTTATATCCCTTCTAAAAAATCATTTTGAATATGTGACGCTGCTGGAGCAAAAATATTTTTCGGGTTCATTGCTTCTTCCTTCTGAAAATTATGACCAAACAAAATGCTACAGGGGCAGCTTTGAAACAATAACTGACACCAATGAAATGGAGGCTGTTTATATGGTTGCTTTGGCTTCTGATAACATTCTTCCGCTGCCTGATCTAAGCCTGTTTTCAGGTGAAGATGTCATGGAAGCAGCGTTGATGAAAAAAGAAGCAGATATCCGGAGCACATTGACATATAGAACCGGAGAGTTTCTTCTGGCACCTTTTAAATGGATCAAAAAAAGATTCAGTTAATCCATGGTCAGCTTCAGCGTCATTGTCCCCAATTATAATCACGGCAGCTTTTTGGCTGAACGCATAGACTCCGTACTCAACCAACGCTACCAGAATTTTGAACTGATCCTTCTTGATGATGCGTCTACTGATACCAGTCGTGAGATCATTGAAAAATACAGGCATCATCCAAAGGTCAGCAACATCGTGTACAATGAAAATAACAGCGGCTCTACTTTTCAACAATGGAAAAAGGGCCTGGAATTAAGTTGCTACGAATGGATATGGATCGCAGAAAGTGATGATAAGGCAGATTCCGGTTTTCTTGAACACTGCGCAGCTGTTATTGAACAACAAAGAACCGCTTCCCTGGTTTGTGTTCAAAGCCAGTGGATCAATGAAAAAGGCGAACAATGGTTTATGCGGGATACTCTTTTTGAAAAAGAAGGACTTCGGCCGGGGAAGGAAATTCTTTCAGATTTTATGATCCACGAAAACCATATTAAAAATGCCAGTGCTGTAGTTTTTCGCAGGTCAATTATCAATGATGAAGAGATCAATATGATCAGTCAGTATAAATGGTGCGGCGACTGGACGCTATGGGATCTGTTGTTGTTAAAAGGAGATTTTTACTTTATCAGCCAGCCACTGAACTATTTCAGGAGGCATACCGATGAAAGCAGCCGTTCTCTTTACCACCAGGGCTATTTGTATAAGGAAGGTTTACCGCTTTCAATTGCGATGCAGAAAAAGCTTTCTTTAAGCTTTTCTAAAAGAACCAGAGCCTTTATCAGCTGGACCGGTCACCTGTTTAAACAGTACCAGGTAAATGCAGGTCGTTCCATCTTCAGGATGTATTCATTTCCTCCTTTGTATTATTGTATATTAATGCACCTGACCATTCCATTCCTGGGTATCGGAATTTTGATCAGGAAAACATTTGAAAAAAAATCTTAGTACATGCAGGTAATTGCAACCATCATATCACCTGATTTCCTGCCCTTCGCCAGTTGTTTGTATCATGCCATACAAAAGCATGATCCGGGAACTGAACTGCATGTACTGGTTACAGGAGAACTCACAATCAAAGAAAGCCCTGTACATTTTTACCAGCCAGGTGAACTGGATGTTATATTCGCGAAAGATCTGGCTAAAAAATACGAAGGGTTTAATGACAATCTCAGGTGGTCTTTAAAACCTGTATTCCTGCTGCACCTGTTAAATAAATATGAACGCGTTATTTATCTCGATGCTGATATTCATCCATTCAGCAGCTTTTCATTCTTATTTGATAAACTAAAAAATCATTCCTTTCTGCTAACACCTCATTATGCCTGTACCGATCCTTTTCAAAACGAAGAAAAATTCAGGATGAACTTCCTGGCTGGTTTGTACAATGCAGGTTTTGTGGGTGTAAATAAAGAAGCAGCATTTTCACTTGAATGGTGGGCCAAAGCCTGTTTATACAGGACTGAAATAAATATGTCTGATGGATTTTTTGTTGACCAGCGCTATCTTGATATGATCCCTGTTATAGATCCTAAAGCAGGCATTGTACACCACCAGGGATGTAATATCGGGAGCTGGAATATGGAAAGCTTTCGAAGGATTCAACAGCCGGATGGCTCTGTTTTGATCAACAACCAATATCCTGTTGTGTTTATTCATTTTAACCATGAAACCATCAAACATATTCTCAATGGCGATGATGGCGCATTAAAGCCCTATCTCCTCGCCTATGAAAAAGGCTTTGCTGCAACAGGCCAGGAACTGAAGGATTTTATAAGCAGGTATGATGACTGGGAAAAAACCAGCTTCTTTATAAAATTGAAACGTTCCGCTTCCATACGCACGCACATCAAAAAGTTTTTCTTCAACCTAGCCAAAAAGCTTTGACAGGAAAAAATTTGCATATCGTATTCCTTTGTTCAAGACTGGACCAGCCAGGAGGAACGGAACACGCTGTGGTTAAAACAGCCAATCTTTTCAGTTCACAGGGACAAAAGGTTACAATCCTGGTTCTTGATGAAAAACTCCCTGTTTTTTTTCCTGTTGATCCTGCTGTACAGCTTTTATTCGAAGACTTCAATTTCGGAATCAGCAGCAAGGGAAATAAGATTACAAGAAAGATTGCTTTCTGGAAACATCTGAATAAGCTTCGCTCCCTTTTGAAGCAAATCAATGCGGGTGTGGTTATTGGAACAGAATACCATTTATCTATTGCAGCCTCTATGGCTAACAGGAATAATCAGTATTGTGTTTATGCCTGGGAACACCATCATTTTCATGAACTGGAAAAAAATCGTTTCTGGAATTTTCTATTTAGGAAATACTATCCAAAGCTGAATGCTGTTATTTGTCTAAATGCAGATGAAGCAAAATTATTTTCAGGTCTTGGCGCCAATACGGTTGTGATTCCAAACTTTGTTAGCCCATCATCATTCAATAAAGAGATTAGAAAAAAAAGAATCTTAACGGTAGCCCGGTTAAGCCAGGTAAAAGGTATTGACCGACTGATTCAAATTGTACCAAAGGTTTTAAAAGATCATTCTGACTGGCAATGGCTGGTCGTTGGTGATGGTCCCATGATGGAAGCTTTGAAAAATATGATCAGCGAGAATGGCCTCGGGAAGCAATTTGAAATACAACCACCAAGCGGTCCTGACCTTTCTGCTATTTATTCACAAAGCAGTATCTACGTCATGACTTCACGCAATGAATGTTTTCCCATGGTTTTACTCGAAGCCATGAGTCATGGTTTACCCTGCGTTGCTTTTGATTGTGAAACCGGGCCAAGGCATATTATCAAAGACAATGAAAATGGAAGGCTGGTAAAAGATGGAAATGTAGAAGAAATGATCAGTGCCATCAATGAAATGATTGATCAGCCTTCATTATTGAATCAAATGAGTGCAGCTGCATGCCAAAGCATTTCTGATTTTGCCCCTGGTAAGATCTATCAATTGTGGAAACAGTTGTTGGTAGCTGAATAGACATTCCGGTGTACAAGTGTGCGACGCAACAATAGCTGAATCATTGCTACAGCCGGGTACAAAAAAATAATAAGAATAGTATTGCCTGGGAAATGAATTGACTTGCCAGCAAACAGTCAGTCTTTAATCATCAAGTTTCAACACGGCAAGAAAGGCTTCCTGCGGCACTTCCACGTTTCCGATCTGGCGCATGCGCTTCTTACCTTCTTTCTGTTTTTCCAGCAGCTTGCGCTTACGGCTGATATCACCTCCATAACATTTGGCAGTAACGTCTTTGCGCATCGCAGAAATATTTTCACGTGCAATAACCTTGGCACCAACAGCTGCCTGTATGGCAATCTGGAATTGTTGCCTTGGAAGAAGTTCTTTCAGCTTTTCACAAAGCCTACGGCCAAAATCCTGCGCACGGCTGCGATGGATCAGTGCACTCAGGGCATCTACTTTATCACCATTCAAAAGGATATCCATTTTTACGATATCCGCCTCACGGTAACCAATAGGTGAATAATCGAAAGAAGCGTAGCCTCTTGTTTGTGATTTCAGCTTGTCGTAGAAATCAAAAACGATCTCGGTCAGTGGCATTTCAAAAATCAGTTCCACCCTTGTTTGGGTAAGATAGCTCTGGTTCACGAGGATGCCACGCTTACCCAGGCAAAGCGTCATGATGTTACCGATATATTCGGGCTTGGTGATGATTTGGGCCTTGATAAAAGGTTCTTCAATATGATCCGTTCTTACAGGATCAGGCATTTCAGCCGGATTATTCACTGTGAACTTTTCTCCTTTTGTAGTATAGGCAATGAAGCTAACGTTAGGAACCGTGGTGATAACGGTCTGGTTGAATTCACGCTCCAGTCTTTCCTGGATGATCTCCATATGGAGCAGTCCCAGGAATCCGCAACGGAAGCCAAATCCGAGCGCCTGTGAGGTTTCGAGTTCGAAGGTGAGCGAAGCGTCATTCAGCTGCAGCTTGTCCATGCAGTCTCGTAACTCTTCAAATTCATCTGTATTCACTGGGAAGATACCGGCGAAGACCATGGGCTTCACTTCCTGGAAACCATGGATCGGTTCCTGGGTTGGGTTCAGCGCATTGGTGATGGTATCACCCACTTTTACTTCTTTGGCATTTTTGATACCGGTGATGATATAACCTACATCCCCGGTTTGAACTTCAGATTTTGGATCCAGCCCCAGTTTCAGGATACCTACTTCATCGGCTTCATATTCCTTATCTGTAGAAACAAATTTTACCTTATCGCCTTTTTTCAGTACACCATTGAGGATTCGGTAATAAACGATGATACCCCTGAAGCTGTTAAAAACACTGTCAAAGATCAGCGCCTGCAGCGGTGCATCGGGATTGCCGGTTGGTGGAGGAATGCGTTCAACAATAGCTTCCAGGATGGCTTCAACACCCAGGCCGGTGCGTCCGCTGGCCAGCAGGATCTCTTCCGGCTTGCAGCCGATAAGCTCAATGATCTGGTCTTTCACCTCTTCTATCATGGCGCCATCCATGTCGATCTTGTTGATTACAGGAATGATCTCGAGGTCATTTTCAACGGCCAGGTAAAGGTTGGAAATGGTTTGGGCCTGTATTCCCTGGGTGGCATCTACCAGGAGCAGAACGCCTTCGCAGGCGGCCAGGGCACGGCTTACTTCATAGCTGAAGTCAACGTGTCCGGGTGTATCAATGAGATTGAGGGTATAATTGGTGTTATTCTGTTTGTAATTGATCTGGATCGCATGACTCTTGATCGTAATGCCTTTTTCCCTTTCCAGGTCCATATCATCCAGCACCTGGTCCATCATTTCTCTTTCACTAATGGTATTGGTGACCTGCAGGAGGCGGTCGGCCAGGGTTGATTTACCATGATCAATATGCGCGATGATGCAAAAGTTCCGGATGTTCTTCATTTTCCAAGTCCCATTTTTGGGAAGCGCAAATGTAACCTTTTCAGCGGTATAAAAGGGTATATAAGGGTCTGTTTAACAAGTTCTGAGATCGCCTTCCTGCTTGTATTCACATATATCTTCCTACCCAATCGTCTTTCCCCATTTACCATTCACTATTTGCCATAGAATTCCCCCTCAAAAGTCACTCACCATTCACCACTCCCTACTCACCATTACGAAACCCCATCCTCATAACAGCAGCAGAAAACTCGCTGCAATTTTCTTCCATGGCATCGAGAAGTTTTTGTTGCTGCTCCTTATTGGGTTTGTTCAGACCTGGGTATTTCTTTTCAATATTTTTCATGCAGCTTTCGATCTGGAAATTTTTATAGCTTTTAAATTCTTCCATTAGTTTTTGCTGGTCGGAAGAATCGGTGATCTTGAGCATTTCTGTTTGTATGGCAGTCTCTGGATGATCAGCTTTGCTGGCATTAATGATCAGGTTTTTAAAAGAAGAACCCAATGAATTTTCAGCATCTGTTACACAATCGCAGATATCGGTTGAGATGGCAGTATAATCCACCTCTTTGGATTTGTCACTGGTTGAATCATTCTTCCCGGATTCATTTTTATCTTCCTGCTTTGATTGTTTGCTATCGGAACAGGATGAAATCAGGATCGTTATGAATAGAAAAAAGAAAATAAAGATTTTGCTAAGACTTAATTGAATCCGGATTTTTTTCTGAAGCATCGATCATTGAATTTAGAAGCTAAATATAAGAAGGAAGCAACTGAAAGTTTAGCTTAGTCCTAATTCAGATTTTAGCTTTTTGGTCAATCGTGCTTTTACCAGTTCATAGCTTTGATTGAGGTAAAATTCCCATTCTTTTTTAGTCAATTTTAAAGGATCAGATATTTTGATCCAGCGAGCCCTGGCCATATAAGGTGCCGGCTTCATTCCTTCCCTGTTACTCATTTCTTCAAACTCTTCATCCTTCACTTTAAAAGCGCAACCAAATGGAGGATCCAATGCGGTAACGCAAAACATCTTTCCGCCTACAGAAAAACAAAGATCATTGTCCCATTTAATGTCTTCTGTAACTGCAGGGAGTGCAAGGCAGTATTTTCGAATTATCTCAATATCCATATGGGAAAGTTAGTAAAAGAGTTCGTTGTCCTTCCTGGAAGATAATTGGCACTTGGTGAATAGTGAATACTGAAAGTATGAAAAGTTCTTGTGCCCTTCGTGCCTACTTAGTGTGCCTGGTGTTCCGGCTGTTTTCTTTGCAACTAAAATGGTTTTTATTCGAGTTTTTTGGGGATCACAAAGAACACCAGGAACCACTACGAACACAAAGCAATGCACAAAAAACTGCCATCAACCAGGAATGATAGTTCATATACATGGCAAAAGGCAAATTGCATATGGTTTGGGGTTCATAGTTTATAGAGCGAGGACTGTTTTCAATTCCCGATTGACGTTTCGCGTCTGCCGATCTCCCCTTCACTTTTACATTCGACATTCCTTGTTCGTCTGTTCTTTATTCTTTGCAAGCTTTTCTATTGCCGATTGCCGTTTCCCGTTTCCCGTTTGCCGACTTCCGCTTGTCACCCTGAAAGGGTTAAACATAAAAAACTCCCCTAAAAGAGGTAGTTCGGATTTTCTTAATGTGTGAATCCTTTTCTTTCGTAACTTTTATACGATCATTTCCTTAACCCAAAACCATTCACATGAAAAAATTGATACTCTTTGGACTCTGCCTTTCGCTGGCAGCTTTTTCTCATGCTCAACTGATCAAGAAGCTGGGCGATCGTGCTAAAAACAAAATGGAACAAAAGGCCGGCGATAAGGTTGATAAATCAATTGATAATGCTGTTGATGGCAAATCAAAAACCAAAACCGAAACCGAGGAAGGTGAAGTAAAAGTCAAGACTGATGGAGAAGAAACCAAGGTAAAAACAGAAGCAAAAAATACAGAAGGACTAAAAGCATATTCGAAATACGATTTTATCCAGGGACAGAAAGTGCTGGCATTTGAAAATTTTGAAAACGCTGAAGTGGGTGATTTCCCAACAAGATGGAATACCAATGCCACTGCCGAAGTGGTGACAATCAATAATAAAGAAGGCAAATGGCTAAAGATCAACAAGCAGGGTGTTTTTCATCCTGAATTTATCACCAGTCTGCCCGATAATTTTACTCTTGAATTTGACCTGGCTGTAAACAACGACTGGAAAGGTTCGCATTTTGCTGTAAACATAGCCAAACTCGAAAAGCCAGAAGATTTTACAGACTATTACCATTATGTTGTTTGGCGGGGTAATTACGCAGTACACCTGGAGCTCAGGCCTGCCATGTACTCCAATACATTAGCCAATTCTAAACTGGTTGCTGGATCATCTGGAAATCATACCGTAAATAATGATGTTGATTTCAAAGGATGGAATAATGCCAGCAATAATTTTGTACATATGTCATTGTGGAGGCAGGGTCAGCGATTGCGTGTATACGCCAATAGTGAAAAGATATGGGACCTTCCAAGGGCTTTTGATGCTACCAGTAAGTTCAATGCGGTAACCTTTGCCATGCAGGATGGTTATAACGCGGATGATTATATGCTTTTAGGCAATATACGTCTTGCATCAGGCGCACCTGATACTCGCAATAAACTGATCACAGAAGGAAAATTCGTAACCTCAGGGATACTTTTTGATGTGAACAGCGACAAGATTAAACCGGAATCATATGGCACCTTAAAAGATATTGCAGCTGTTTTAAAAGAGAATGAAAATGTAAAAGTGAAGATCATTGGACATACAGATAGTGATGGAGATGATGCTAAGAACCTTGAACTTTCCAAAAAACGTGCAGCCTCTGTGCGCATAGTACTCACAACAGAATTTGGAATTGATGGGTCGAGGTTTGAAACTGATGGTATGGGTGAAACAAAACCAGTGGCAGATAATAAAACCCCGGAAGGTAAAGCCCAGAACCGAAGGGTTGAATTTATAAAGCTTTGATCAGGTCGTAACCAAACTAATCGTAAATTCAACTGGCAAATAGGATTTCAGAAGTTATCATCTTCTATTCCTGCCGGTTGAATTTTTTATCGTTAGCTCCATCATTCCTGAAAACCCTATTACTTCGTTCCCTCTTCAACCAAAATTATTTTTTATGAAATCATTTCTAACAGGACTGCTGGGTGTATTCCTGATCTCTGCCACAATGCTTGCCGACATTTATGGCTCTCTGTCTATTACCAAAGAAGAAGCAAAGAATGATCTTCTTAGCTGCATGGGTGAAGGGATGTTCATCACCCCGGATAATTATACGCTGGTGAAAAATGCGCGTAGCCTTACTACCACAGAACAGGTGGAAGGTATTCGACAACTCATACAACTGGCAAAGGAATATTCATCATCAGATGATTTTGCCAAGGATTATAAAAAATGGAGAAATAAAAAACTGAATCCTGAATCAAAATCGAAGTTGGGTGTACCCAGACTCGGCAAAATGCTGGAGAAGAAAATTGATAACGCTATAGATAAAGGCGACAATGAAAAAAAATATCCTGCAGATCCCAAGGACCTGGTCAAAAAAAGACTGGAAGATTTCCTGGCTCTTTCCGCTACGGTTGATTTTGAAGCAACGCTTACTTCCAATAAGATGTTCACCAATCCTGAATACGAGAAAAAGGATCCAGCCTGGAAAATGTGTTATCGCGCAGGGAAGGAAGTGGTGGCAGCTGCTCGTGAAGAAGCGCAGAAATGGCTGGATGAACTGAACAAATAAATCAAACTAGCCAATGGATTTAAAGACTGCAGGAAGCTGCGGTCTTTTTCATCTGCAAAGGTTATTAAGAACATTGCTTCAGAGCCATCGTCTCACTTTTTTCTTATAGTCAAGATAAGTCTGACCAAATGCTCTTTTAAGATAACGTTCTTCAGGTTTGATGATGAACTGGTTGATGACCATAAAAAGAACCGGTAATAAAAGCAGCGTCCACCAGTTACCTGTGAGAAAGGACAGTCCGGTATATACCAACAGCAGGCTCAGATACATGGGATTTCTTGTCAAACCATAAATTCCTTTTGTTTGCAATGACCTTGCAGGTTTAATGGTTACAATAGTGTTTCTTGTTTTCGCAAACTGATACAGGGCAGGAATGTTGAAGAATAATGCGATCATGATCAAAACAATTCCCGTCATGGTAGCAGCTGAAGTGTGAAACAAATTCGTACTCAGCGGAATCATTTTTTGTATCCAGATCGAAAGAAAAAAGCTGGCCGCATATACCAATGGAGGAGGAATGTGAATACCGGGATTATCTTTGGTAGCTGACATAACCCGAAATTTTATGTATCCTAATTTAAGAAAGATTCTGCATATCGAATCATGAGCAAGGAATAAAGTCGGCAAACGGGAAACGTCAATCGGTATTGAAAAGGATTACTAAGAATAATGAACAGATGAACAAGGAATGATGAATGAAGAAGTGGCCCTTACAGGGTGACAAGCGGAAGTTGTCAGACGGGAAACATCAATCGTGAATTGAAAATGTTGCAAAGAATAACAAACAGACGAAAAAGGAATGTCGAATGAAGAAGTGATTGATCAATATGCACAATATATTACCGTTTTAAAGCTTTGCGGTCAACAATTATGACATCATTTAAAATAATCTTCCCGTCTTACCGGTAACACGCCTCTACCTATAAAAAAACCGCAGGATCACTGCGGCTTTCTTTTATGATTGTGCTTTATCAGCTTTGGGTTTCTTGCTAGTTTTCGGAGTAAATATTGCCAGCATCCTTTTTCCTTCCAGCTTAGGCATGCTTTCCAGCTGACCGAAATCCTTCAGCCTGTCGGCAAACTTTAGCAAAAGCAGTTCTCCCCTGTCCTGGAACTGGATCGCCCTACCTTTGAATTGCACATAGGCTTTCACCTTGTTGCCTTCTTTCAAAAAGTTTTCAGCGTGCTTTGATTTAAAATCAAAATCATGATCATCGGTATTGGGTGTAAAGCGGATCTCTTTCATCTCCGTAGCTTTCGCCTTGGCCTTCATTTCTTTTTCTTTCTTCTTCTTGTCGTAAAGAAACTTGTTATAATCAATGATGCGGCAAACGGGCGGGTCTGCCTGTGGTGAGATCTCAACGAGATCCAGCTGCTGTGCTTCTGCCATCTTTAATGCTTCCTGTGTAGGATATACACCCATGGTCACATTGTCTCCCACCAGTCGTACCTGTGGCACCCTGATGTGATGGTTGATGCGGTGTTCTGCTTCTTTACGTGGAACGAATCTTCCTCTGAATCCTCCAGGTCTGAATCCTCCTTTGTTTGGTAAGGCCATAAGTTGTGTGCTACTATTCACTGCCGACAGTTCAGTAAATCCGTAGCGTTCTGATTTTTTAATTTCAAATTTCCTGTCGAAGAAAATCGGTAGAAAGACATTTTGCTTTGATCTTTCTTCCTTTATTTTTTGTTTTAATCTGCTGTTCTTTCTTTCACTTCATTCACGATCTCTGTTAAAAACTCTTCAACAGATTTCGTGCCCAGGTCACCCTTGCCCTGTCTTCTTACCGCCACCCTGCCTTCATTCATTTCTTTTTCGCCTATCACCAGCATGTAAGGAACGCGCATCAGTTCTGTATCACGGATCTTTTTACCGATCTTTTCATTGCGCTCATCAATCTCTACACGAATATCTGCATTTTTTAATTTTTGCAGCACTTCTTTTGCATAGCCAGAGAATTTATCACTGATGGGCAAAATCTTGACCTGAAGCGGTGCCAGCCATACTGGTAATTTACCCGCGTAGTGTTCCAGCAGGAATCCAATAAAGCGTTCATGTGTTCCCAGTGGCGCCCTGTGAATGATCAAAGGAGTTTCCGTATGATTATCCTGGGTGGTGTATTCCAGCTTGAAACTACGGCCCTGTGAAAAGTCCACCTGGTTTGTTGCCAGAGTAAACTCCCTGCCAATCACACTGTAAATCTGAACATCGATTTTCGGGCCATAAAATGCAGCTTCATCCTGAACCTCAACGTATGGAATGTTGGATTCCTTTAATACATTCCTCACCATGGCTTCTGTTTCTTTCCAGAGCTCTGGTTCATTCACATATTTTATTCCAAGCTTTTCTGGTGAATGAAGTGATAACCTCATCACGTATTTCTCAATGCCGAAGATCTTGAAATATTTCAGGTACATCTCGTTCACCGCCCTGAATTCATCATTGAATTGATCCTTGGTGCAATAGATATGCGCGTCGTTCATGTGAAGACAGCGAACACGCATCAGACCAAATAATTCACCGCTTTGTTCATAGCGGTAAACTGTTCCATATTCAGCAATACGATATGGAAGATCGCGATAGCTTTTTGGTTCGGCGGCATAGATCTTATGGTGATGCGGACAGTTCATGGATTTGAGATAGTACTTCTCACCTTCCAGTTCCATGGGAGGATACATGCTGTCGGCATAATAAGGCAGGTGACCGCTGGTTAAATACATGCTTTCCTTGGCAATATGAGGTGTCACCACTCTTTTATAACCCGCTGCAGTTTCTGTTTCCTTGGCCAGCTTTTCCAGTTCTTCAATTATAACGGTACCATTGGGCATCCACATGATCAATCCCTGACCAACATCATCATCCATGGTATAGATGCCTAATTCCTTTCCCAGCTTCCTGTGATCCCTTTTCTTCGCTTCTTCCAGCATTTGCAGGTACTCATCCAGCTGTTTTTGTGAAGGGAAAGTAACTCCATAAATACGGGTCAGCTGTTTATTCTTCTCATCACCTTTCCAGTAAGCACCTGCGATATTAGTCAGTTTTACAGCCTTGATAAAACCGGTATTGGGAATATGAGGTCCGCGACAGAGGTCAGTAAAATCTCCCTGCGTGTAAAAAGTAATGTTGCCATCTTCAAGACCCTGCAGAAGATCCAGTTTGTATTCATCACCTTTTTCAGAGAAATACTGAATGGCTTCAGCTTTGGGAATTTCTTTCCTGATATAGGTATTGTTTTTCTTCGCCAACTCCGCCATCTTCACTTCCAGTTTGCGCAGGTCTTCTTCCGTTATGGAATTATCTCCCATGTCAACGTCATAATAAAAACCATTGTCTACTGGAGGACCTACCCAGAACTTGACTCCCTGGAACATGCTTTCAATTGCTTCTGCCATCAGGTGAGCAGATGAATGCCAGAAGGTATTTCTTCCTCCATTATCATCCCAGGTCAGTAATTTGAATTGAGCGTCCTGGTTGATGGGACGTGTGGCATCCCATACTTCACCATTGATCTCTGCTGCAAGAACTTTTCTGGCCAATCCTTCCGAAATGGATTTGGCAATATCCAGTGCCGTCGTGCCTTTTGGGTATTGACGCACTGCACCATCGGGTAATGTAATGTTGATTGATTCACTCATAAAGAGCGGCAAAATTAACAAATCAATCGCTACGGTGATGGGTTTGAAAAATGTTAATCGACTAATTTGCGTGTACATGAAGCCTGGCGTTCCAACTTTCCTGCTTTCGATGTTGTTTTTAGCGGGTTTGCCCTTCTCACTGGCAGCTCAAAACCTCACAGGTATCTGGAGAGGTTATTTCAATACATATTCGGGTGATGATTATAAGTTCGAGATCCAGATTGAGCAAACCAAAAGCAACAGGATCTCCGGGGTTTCCTATTCTTACCTGGATACACGCTTTTATGGAAAAGCTGCACTTACGGGAAGCTTCAACAAGGCTGGGAAAGCTGCACTGATCCAGGAGATCAAGACAGTTGAAGTAAAAATGGCCGGCGGCTCCTTTGCCTGCATCATGAAATGTTCCTTTGTTTATTCCAGGTCAGGAAATGAAGAATTTCTTGACGGCACGTATACTAGCACCTTTGAAAAATCGGACCCGGTCATGGGTATCAAGCGCGGAGAAGATTGCGGAGGTGGAACCGTGCACTTAAGAAGAGTGGTCACTTCTGATTTTTATGTAGAGCCTTTTTTAAGAAAAAAAGAAGAACCGAAAAAAACAGAGCCAGTTATTAAAAAAGCGCCGGAAAAAGCTCCTCCTAAAATCATAAAAAAACCGGTCAGTACCACACCGCAAAAAACCACAAAGCCGGCTACCACCATTCCAAATAAAGATTCGGTTATCAAAAAAGAACCGCAGATTATTGAAAAGCCTATAAAAGAAATTCCCAGGATCTCCGTTCCGGCAATTACACGTTCCCGAGAAAATGAACTAGTAAAAACCTATACGGTTAATGAAGATGAGATCATCATAAGGTTGTATGATAATGGTGAAATTGATGATGATACTATTTCGGTTTATCTCGACGGCAAGCCCCTGGTCACCAATCAGCGCCTGTCTACCGTGCCTATTACACTCACCATCAAAATGTCGGAAGACAACCCTGAACACACGCTGGTAATGGTTGCGGAAAACCTTGGACGTATTCCTCCCAACACTTCTCTCATGATCGTTCAGGATGGAAATAATCGCTATACAGTAAGCATTACATCTACTGAACAAAAAAATGCCATGGTCAGGTTCCGGTACCAGAAAAAAGGACAATGACCACTTATATAATATTCCATTTCTCCACAGCGAAAACAATTATTTTTCATTTGTGAATTTAAGGCTGATCATATCCTCCCTGTTGGTCATAGCCTCCTGTACCGTTTTTTCACAGGAGCTTAATGGCATCTGGAAGGGTACACTCACACAACAGCCCGGTGGTTGTTTCCCAGTGTATAATGTGGAACTGCAGGTGAAGATCACCAATAATAAGGTGGACGGATTTTGTTATCATTACTCTGACATCCTCAACTATGTAAAAAAGGATTATGATGGATTCTATAACGCTGCCACCAAAACCATCAATATCCAGGAAAGAAAGGTGATGACCTTTCATATACCACAGGAATGCACACCCTGCATCCGATATTTTACACTCAGTTACAGCAAGTCAGGAAGGGAAGAAACATTGAGTGGTGATTGGGGTGGCGTGGTCATGAACGGAACTGCTTCCTGTACCCCGGGAAAGATTGTTCTTCACCGGATCATAGAATCTGAATTCAACCATATACAGGAGATCAAGGTGGATACCGGTGTATTGCGACTTGATTTTTACGATAACGCAGAAATAGACGGAGATTCCATTTCTGTGACCGTTAACAACAGGACGGTGGTTTCCAACCAGGTACTCAGCGTAAAGCCAATTTCGATCAATGTAAAAGTAGATACTGAAAATCCAGTCCAGGAAGTGACCATGATCGGTGAGAACCTGGGAACCATTCCGCCGAATACAGCCCTGCTTATAGTAACGGCTCGCAATAAACGTTACCAGTTATTCCTGACATCTACCGGCAAAAAAAACGCCCAGGTCAGGTTTGTTTATGAGAAAGAAGACAAATGATTTGTGGTGAATGGTGAGTGGTGAGTGGTGAATGGTGAATGGTGAGTAGATAGTAGGTAGTTAGCAGGGAATTGTACGGTGTAAGCGGAATCGTGAATAGAGAGTGGTAAGTATCTATTAACTGTACTAGTCAATATTTAATCTGACAGTTGGGATTAACTTTAAGTAACCACACTTATTCATTAACCCCAAAAAGTCAGATCATGAAAGTCGAGACTAAATTAATTAAAACCAAACTAGGTCTTCTC
>JAEWKK010000025.1 GCA_023386045.1 Bacteroidota bacterium | reverse complement strand
TTCACTAAAATAACGATGGACTCTTGTACTTTTTGCGTTTAACTGTTCTGGTTTAGCCATATGCTTCGTTTTTTGAGTTGATTTAATTAGCTCAAAAACGGTCAACATATTTCAGGCAACTACAGCTTATGGCTTAGGGCTTAGGGCTAATGGCTTATGGCTAATGGCAGATAGTATACTCACAACTCACTATTCACCACTGACCATAACTCACCCTACTTCAGCTCATCCAGCACCGCATACATTTTTTGAACAAGAGTGGAAGAAGAGCCGTTATAGTTATTGACAATAAAGGAAAAAATATATTCTTGTCCTGTGGAAGAACGGTGATAACCACAAAAAGATTTCACATCACTGATGGTTCCACTTTTCATTTTCATTTTATTGTATTCGGGAAATGCATCAAAATAAGACTTGAACCAGGGTTGGTCCTTCGCATACTTCAGTACCTGAACCTGTGCATGTGTGGTCACCCTGTTCAGTGGTGAAAGCCCCGAGCCATCAGACATATTTAATTCTCCTGCAGCTATCCCCTTTCCTTTCCAAAAATCCTTGAGCAGATTTACCCCGTTGACAGTTGTTGCTTCCTCCCTGTTTTTGGCAGCCATGGTTTTTACCAGCGCTTCTCCATAAAGATTGATGCTTTTACGAAGAAACCAGTAAACAATGCTGTCAAGAGAGGGCGACTGTTCCCTATGTATAATGGTCACCTTTTCCAGGGTTGGTTTTTCTGCTGTCATGGTAATTGGACCTGCAGATTCTTCCTGTTTCCTGATATCATATTTTGATAAGGAATCGATCAATGTTGAAGCCAGCTGAAATTTTGGTGAAGGCATGGCACCGGAAATCAAAAATTTGTCCTGACCTATGGGTATGGTACCTCTCACAATGCCGGTTTTTGAATTGACCGGCAGATAAATATAACTGCGATCACCCGTGCCTTTTGCCGCCGAAATAACATACGAATTAAAATCATAGTGATAGAGGTATGGGTTGGTTCCTTTGATCATCACCTTATCTCCAATGTTCTTTCCTGATTGCAGTATCAAATCATACTGGTTTTCTCTCCAGTTGAGAACTTCAGCACCCGCACCATAATAATTCCCGATGTCTTGCCAGATCCAGCCATCCGGAATCGACTCTCCTTCCCAGCCTTCCTGATCTATTACTAAATTCCTGTATTGAGCAATCCCTGTTTTTTTGAATGAAGCCACAACTCTTGACATCACTTCATTTTCTGAGGTCTGTTTCCATCTCCAGCTGCCAAGCGTTGGATCTCCTGATGCTTTGATATAAATAGAACCATTTAAGTTATTGCCTTCAATGGTACCCGTATACCCGAATTCAGTATTGTAAAGAAATTCCTGTCCCAGCAATTCATAGGCTGTAGCTGCCGTAATGATCTTTTGCGTGGAGGCCGGAGCCAGGCCAATTTTTGAATTCCTGTCGAAGACCACACGCCCGGTTTTACCATCGATCACGTATAAAGAGATAATGGCATTACTGAGCTGCGCATCTTTTTCAAATTGATGATAGGCCCTGGTGAGCTTATTTGTGATAGTTTGAGAAAATCCAGGAAGGAAAAACGCCGCAAAAGCGAAACTGAAAAGGAATTTTTTCATGGTTCGTACATTGCGCTAAAATTAAGTGATTCACAGATGAAAGAAGTTAACGCGGCGATAATAACCATTGGTGATGAACTGCTGATTGGTCAAACTATCGATACCAACAGTGCTTTCATTTCCCGCGAGCTGAACAGCATTGGTATCTGGGTAAAAAGAAGGATTGCGATCGGCGATGTAAAAGAACAAATTCTATCGGCCTTAAAAGAACAGGCAAATGATTGTGACCTGGTCATTATCACCGGTGGCCTCGGACCCACTGCGGATGATATTACCAAGCCCACACTCTGCGAATTCTTTCATACCGAACTTGTTGTGAATGAAGAAGCCCGACAGAATGTGATCAACATCTTTACAAACCTAAACAGGCCTGTTACAGAGCGTAATCTCAAACAGGCGGAAGTTCCGGCGAGTTGTACTGTATTGCAAAACCTTAGAGGAACTGCACCCGGTATGTGGTTCGAAATAAATGAATCAGGCAGGAAAGTCAGTTATATTTCATTACCAGGAGTGCCGCATGAAATGAAGGGCCTGATGATCCATTCTGTGATACCCAGGTTAAAGAAAAGCCTGGAACTTCCCTCTGTAGTGCACCGTACATTGATCACATCAGGCATTGGAGAATCAAGCATTGCTGATATACTGGTTGACTTTGAAAATAATCTTCCTCCTGATATCAAACTGGCCTACCTCCCAGCTTATGGTTTGGTGAGACTGAGATTAACAGGGCGCTCTTCCAATAAAGAGGAAGAAGAAAAAAAAGTGCAGGGCTATTTTGACCAGTTGAAACCACTGGTAAAAGAATGGATGGTTGCTGATGAGGACATCAGTCTTGAGATGGCGGTCAGTCAACTTTTAAAAAGAAAAAAGAAAACCATGGCCACTGC
Source organism: Bacteroidota bacterium (assembly GCA_023386045.1). Classification (GTDB taxonomy): domain Bacteria; phylum Bacteroidota; class Bacteroidia; order Chitinophagales; family Chitinophagaceae; genus Flavisolibacter. Next base: position 54,545 of record JAEWKK010000025.1, on the reverse strand, counting down.
AGAGAGCTGCACCGGTGGATACATTGCTCACCTGATCACTTCACATGCAGGTTCTTCAAGCATTTTCAATGGCAGCGTAGTAGCTTATGCCAACCAGGTAAAAGAAAATATATTGGGAGTGAAAAGCCAGACACTCCAGGATTTTGGAGCGGTAAGTGAAGAAACCGTCAAAGAAATGGTAACCGGGGTAATAAAAGCCGTTGGATCTGATTATGCTATATCCACTTCAGGCATTATGGGGCCTGAAGGCGGCACCAATGAAAAACCTGTGGGCACGGTTTGGATGGCTGTAGGAAACCGGGAAAAAATAAAAACTTATAAGGCTTTTTTTCGCTTTGACCGTGAAAGAAATATTGAAATGACCGCCCACACTGCATTGACCCTGCTTTACCGTTTTATTAAAGAAGCCGAAGGCGAATAAAATGGCTTTGCTTATTTTTGGCGCGCTTTAGAAGTTCAGGAAGAACTGATCAAAAACTTTCAGTCAATTCACCTGGACCACAAATAAAAAAATTGCTATATGGCCACTGTAGACCTGGTAATGCCTAAGATGGGCGAAAGTATAATGGAAGCTACCATTCTGAAATGGCACAAGCATCCCGGCGATGCGGTTCAGATGGATGAAACAGTATTGGAGATCGCAACGGATAAAGTTGACAGTGAAGTTCCTTCAACTGCAGCTGGCGTCATTTCCGAAGTTCTATTTAATGTAAACGATGTAGTACCTATTGGCACTGTCATCGCCAGAATCAGGACGGGTGCAGCGGAAAATGCAACGCCTTCGCAGCCAGCTCCTGCACCAGCTGCTACAACAACTCAGGTGGCACAGCCCGTGAGCTCTCCGGCACAGGTTGCAACCCCTAGCCCTGCACAACAGTCAACCGGAAACCGTTTTTATTCACCACTTGTATTGAATATTGCCGCACAGGAAGGTGTAAGTATGACTGAACTGGAAAAAATACCCGGAACAGGAAATGAAGGCCGTGTTACTAAAAAAGACATTCTTCAGTATGTAAGCGATAAAAGATCCGGAAAGGTTCAGGCTGAAAGTCAGCCACAGCAGGCACCCAAAGAAATGGTGATCCCTGTTGAAAAAGTAGAACAGAAAGAAGTGGCTACACAATCCACTTACGGTCCTGTTTCCGGCAATGTTGAGATCATTGAAATGGATCGCATGCGCAAACTCATCGCCAATCATATGGTGAACAGCAAGCGTACATCTCCACATGTCACTTCTTTTACTGAAGCCGATGTTACCAATCTTGTTCTATGGCGTGAAAAAGTGAAAAAGGAATTTGAAAAAAGAGAAAGGACCAAGATTACTTTCACTCCTTTGTTCATTGAAGCTATTGTTCGTTGTATCAAAAAATTCCCGCTGATCAACAGCTCCATTGATGGCGACAGGATCATTGTCAAAAAAGATATCAATATTGGAATGGCCACTGCCCTGCCAAGCGGCAACCTGATTGTTCCTGTGATCCGCAATGCAGACCAGTTGAATCTGGTAGGACTCGCCAAGCAGGTATCCGGCATGGCAGACAGTGCACGCAATAATAAATTGAAACCCGAAGACATCTCAGACGGAACGTTTACGCTCACCAACGTGGGAACTTTTGGAAGCCTGATGGGAACACCCATCATCAACCAGCCACAAGTAGCTATCCTTGCAGTTGGAGCCATTAAAAAACGTCCTGTAGTAATTGAAACGCCACATGGCGACAGCATCGCGATACGTCATATGATGTATTTGTCCATGAGCTATGACCACAGGATCGTAGATGGCAGCCTTGGTGCGACCTTCCTGACCGCTGTAGCCAATGAACTGGAAAGTTTTGACATCAACAGGGAATTCTGATGTTCAACTGATAAAAAGAAAGCCCCGCAATTGTGGGGCTTTTTTATTCAAACCTGCTTTATGAAACAAACAAATCCAAAATCACCTGTGACTGGTCGTCCTTACATTTTTCCCGGAAGAATTTTATGCCAGTAAAGCCATGGCAGTACTCTTTTCTTTAACTGGTACATGCTCCACCTCTCTTTACTCTGATCAAAAGGAAAAGTTTCAACTGGTTCATTATTATAATCAAATTCTGCGAGTACCAGTTTGCCATAACCTGTTACAACCGGGCAGGAAGTATAACCTGTATAGGAAGCCTCCAAAGCTTTTCCCTGCATTTTCGCCAACAGGTTCTTTACAAGAACCGGCGCCTGCTTTCGAATGGCTGCACCTGTTTTTGAGGTAGGCAAACTTGAAGCATCTCCAAGTGAAAAGATATTGTCATATCGAACATGCTGCAGGCTGTGTTTATTTACATCCACCCATCCTGCTTCATTAGCAAGTGGACTGTTGCGGATAAAATCAGGTGCACTTTGCGGAGGTGTTACATGGATCATGTCAAAGTCCACCCAGTATTCCCTGTCTTTATTCAACTCGCCAAAACCTATAAACTTCGCTCGCTTATTGTTTCCATCAATTTCAGCCAGCTTAACGTAGAACTGCATGTCAATGTGATTCCTCATGATCACTTCCTTCAGCGTCTTTTCATATTTGGGAATAGCGAATAATTTGGTACCACCACTCCAGTATTCAATTTTGACCTGATCCTGCAAACCATGTTTTTTAAAATAATGCGCTGCCAGATACATGATTTTGTGAGGCGCACCACCACATTTGACAGGAGTATGAGGATTGTGAAAGATGGCCTTGCCTTTTTTGAGATTCTTGATGCATTCAAAAGTATAGGGCGCCGTTTCAAAACTATAATTGGAACAAACCCCATTTCTTCCCAGGTTTTCCTTTAACCCTTTTACATCATTCCAGTTGAGCTGAATACCCGGAGCAACAACCAGATAGTCATAAGAGATCACATCGCCATTAGATAAGGTTACCGTATTTTGTTCAGGTTGAAAGCTGGCAGCTTTTTCCCTGATCCATTTGGCTCCCTTTGGAATGACAGAAGCTTCGTTTCTTACCGTATTTCTTATGTTGAACACACCTGCTCCAACAAGCGTCCATGCAGGCTGGTAGTAATGTTTTTCTGAAGGATCAACTATGGCTATGTCGAGGTGTTTATTCTTCCTTAATAATTGAGCCGTTACCGAAATACCGGCATTACCGCCGCCGATAACAAGGACCTGGTGGTGTATCATAATAAATTGATTTATTTATACTGCAAATGCAAGAATGATTAAATAAGGTTCATAGTATCCTGTTCAATGCTGCCCAGGCACCACCATTCACTGCCTTAATACCTTTAGCTTCCAGAAATGACCTGGCAGTACCGCTTCTTCTTCCGCTATGGCAAACCGTAACCACAGGCTTTCCCATTTTTTTGATCTCATCTGCCCTCCCCTGCAATTGATCCATTGGAATGTTCTTCGATCCTTTGATATGACCCGAGTTAAATTCCTGTGGAGTTCTTACATCAATGATCACGGCTCCTTCTTCAATAAAATTTCGCAGCTCATTATTGCGATTGCCAAAAATCTGTTGCAAAAATCCCATGTCATAATTTTTTATTAGTGATCAGAGTTCAGTTATAGGTTTTACATATCCTGTAGTTGTGAAAAGGCCGCTTTCTTTCAAAGCCTTGTAACCTCCGTTCACATCCATTACATTGTCGTAACCCCTTGCTCTCAGAATAGATGCAAAGGTCATGGAGCGATAACCGCCTGCGCAATGAACAAAAGTGGGTTTGTTCCTGTTCACCTTCAGCATGCTGTCATTGATATAATCCAGCGGAGCATTTTCAATGTCAACCAGGTGCTCACTATCATATTCGCTTTTTCTTCTGACATCGAGCAGGTCAACATCTTCCCTTTTCATAATGGCCTTCAGTTCATCTGGTGTTACAGAAGTTATGCTATCTACTTCCTTTCCGGCATCCTTCCATGCTTCGAAGCCTCCCTGCAGGAAACCAATGGCATGATCATAACCTACACGGGCAAGCCTGGTTACAACTTCTTCCTCACGTCCCTGCTCTGTGATCAGCAAAATCGGCTGCCTGATATCGGGCACAAGTGTACCTACCCAGGGAGCAAAATTTCCATTGATACCGATATTGATGGAATTGGGAATAAATCCTTTTGCAAAAACCTGGGCTTCCCTTGTATCTATGATCACAGCTCCAGTTTCATTGGCCGCAGCTTCAAATGCATCAACACCCAATGGTCTCATGCCTCGCTTCATCACATCAGCAATACTGTCATATCCTTTGATATTCATCATCACGTTCAGTGGGAAGTATTGAGGAGGAGCAGTCAGTCCTGAAAGCACTTCATGAATAAATGCTTCTCTTGTAAGGTCCGGGCGCAAGGCATAATTGGTTTGCTTTTGATGGCCAAGTGTATCTGTAGTTTCCTTGCTCATCATCTTGCCGCAGGCACTGCCTGCACCATGTGCTGGATATACTACCAGTTCATCGGCCAGGGGCATAATTTTATTTCTCAAAGAATCGTATAAATGGCCGGCAAGTATTTCAGGTGTAAGATCCGCCTTCACTTTTTGCGCAAGATCGGGGCGTCCCACATCTCCAATAAACAAGGTATCACCTGTAAATATGGCCACCTCTTTACCTTCTTCATTCTTTAATAGATAACAGCTACTCTCCATAGTGTGCCCCGGAGTATGTAAAACTTTGAAGCTGATCTTTCCAAGTTTGATCTCTTCGCCGTCTTTGGCTATATGAGCATTGAAGCCCGGTATAGCAGTTGGACCATAAACAATGGTAGCCCCTGTTTCTTTGGCAAGATCAATATGCCCTGAAACAAAATCTGCATGGAAATGTGTTTCAAAAATATATTTGATCCTGGCACCTGATTTTTCAGCCTTGTCAAGATAGGGCTGAACTTCTCTTAGCGGGTCAATTACAACGGCCTCGCCTTCGCTTTCGATATAATAAGCACCCTGGGCAAGACAACCGGTATAGATCTGTTCTATTTTCATTCTATTCATATTTGACGATAAAATTGATTAACCAGGATCAGGCAAATAGTGATTATAGTCACGCCTGCAAAAAACCTGATTTTTCTCATGTCGATTGAAGCCGAAATTCATGGCTCAAAGACAATGTCAACTCAGACCCAGGTCAATTACTTCAATGTATTGCCTGTGTAAGCGCAACATGCCTTTATCGGCCAGTTTTTTCAATAACCTGCTCACTACTTCCCTGGAAGAATTCAGTTCCTGGGCAATTTCTGTGTGTGTCAGATCAATTCGACTTGTTTTCAGCTTTTCCTGGTATCGCTTCAGGTAGAACACCAGCCTTTCATCCATATTGCGAAATGCGATCTGATCGATGGTTTGCATCAATTCTTCAAACCTCTCTTTAAAAGAACCCAACACAAATTCATACCAGCTTTTATACTCTCTCATCCACTGATCCATATACGATAAGGGTATGGCCACAATCGTGGTGTCCTTTATGACCTTTGCTGTAAGCTCACTGATATTTTGTTTACCTGTATAGATCATTGTAAGGGCGCAGGCATCGCCACCCTCGAGATAATACATGAAGAATTCATTGCCTTCATCATCCTCACGGAAAACCTTTACCAGTCCCTCAAGTATCAGCATGACGGAACGGATATACTGTCCTGAACGCATGATCATTTCACCCTGCCTGAAGGTTTTGAATTCCCCAATTTCAGCAATCTTGCTGACCAGCTCTTTTTCCAGCGAAGGATAATGATGATGCAGGTTGAACTCAATCACATTCAAAACAGGTGCGCCTATCATTTTTAATTTTTAAAGAAAGAGCGTGTAAATATTAAAATGGATCGGCCGTGCTGATTCGGAAGCCATGGCATTTTGTTTTTCAAGGGTCAGGCTATCAGTTTGTATGGTTTCCAGCCAGACGTTTCCAGATCTTCTGAATACCTGTACCGACAAATCAAATTCATTTTGAAGTCCCTGTTCAAATTCCGCAACGGTAGCTGTTGGCTCAAATTGAAAATATTTCTGTGCGGTTATGCCACTGATCAGGGAGAGTGAAGTATCATTGACCAGTTTCTTATTCATACTGGAACTCTGTCCCTGCCTGTGCTCTTCATTAAAGAATTCAAGCCTTAAATTAGGAAAGCAGGAAGCAAATTGCTTTTTCAGATCCCCAATAGTTGTTGAAGGAGTTAATATTAGTTTCATATGCCTGGTTGGTTGTACAAAGTTCACAACAGGCATCTTCCCAGTTTATGACGGGTATCCAAAGCTTGTATGATAATGATCAGTGTAGTTTTTCAGAGCCTGGCGGCAGAGTCTTTTTTGCGTTGTTTTTCAAGTTTTTTGAAATAACCACGGAAGAAAAAACTGTTTTTCAGCGCATCCATGCTTTGCTGGAATGTCTGGGTACCTTCTTCAATATTTTTAATTGTGCTTTCCAGGCTGTTTCTCATCTCCTTGTCTTTTAGCACTGCATTTGCTGTGCCTTCCCCATTATTGATCTCTTCGCTGATATCGGCAACCAGTTTTGATATTCGCGATGATAGGGTATCCGCGTTCATGCCTGCCCTGCGAAGACTGCTGATTGCCAGCTTTGCATCCGATGACATCAGCGTATCTTTCAATAATTGCCCGATAGAACCTTTGCCCGAACGAATATCACTGGCTATTGCATCCAGGTTGGCCATGGTAGAATTCAGGTAAACTGAGGCCTCTCTAACGTGCTGCAAAGAAACACGGATATGCTGTGGAAGGGAATTGTCATCAAGAAGATTCCAAAGCGCCTTGCTGTTATTGAGCCGTTCTACAGTGATTTTGAGCTGACTGGCAATAAAAGCAATATCATTATTGGTAGTGTTCAGGACCTTGAGCATTTCATCTGTATCAGGAAGATACGTGCTGAATAAAGTATCTCCTTCTTCAACAAGGGGTGCAGGTGTTCGTGCAGATTCTATATTGATCAACCTGTTGCCCATTAACCCGTCGGTACTGATGCTTACAGTAGCATTTTTATGGATGTAGGACTTCATTTTTGATTTAACAAGCAGGGTCACTTCAATGGTGGTGTCGTTAATTACATCAACATCCTTCACCGTACCTGCATCTATTCCTGCAAACCTGATATTATTACCGGGCATCAGCCCATGAACATCATTAAATCTTGCTTTGAGAACAAAGGTGTTGCCAAACATATTCTGGTTCTTGCCGATGATGTACAGCAATAAGATCAGGAAGGCCAGACCTGTCATGACGAATACGCCCAATTTCACCTGGTTCATTATTTTCCTGCCCATATCATTCAAAAAATTGTTTTACTTTTTTATCTGTTGATCTTTCCAGTTCTTCATAAGTTCCTTCGGCGTAAGAGATTCCATCTACCAGTACCACTACCCTGTCGGCCGTCATCCTGATACATTTAAGGTCGTGAGAAATAATGAGAGAAGAGGTATTGTATTTTTCCTGGATCTTCACGATCAGCTCATTGATCTCGCGACTGGTTACGGGATCCAGTCCTGTAGTTGGTTCATCATACAAAATAATATCAGGCTTAAGAATCAGGGTTCTTGCCAGAGCAATGCGTTTGCGCATCCCACCTGATAGTTCAATCGGCATCATGTCAACAGTATATCCCAGGCCTACATTATCCAGCGCTTCCATCACCATTTCATTCACCTCTTTGCCATTGACATCCATCCAGTGCCTGCGCAGAGGAAACTCCAGGTTCTGCCTCACCGTCATGGAATCATAAAGGGCATTACTTTGAAAAAGAAAACCGATCCTTACTCTTAGCCTGTCAAGATCTTCAAAACCAAGTTCGCCAACATTCTCTCCCAGCACTTCTATGAATCCGGCATCAGGTTCAAGTAGTCCGATAATACATTTGATCAATACAGATTTTCCGGAACCTGATTTTCCAAGCACCGCAACGTTCTCTCCTTTTTCCAGGTGAAAATCAAAACCATTCAAAACCACATTCTGACCAAAAGATTTTTTCAATCCTTCAATCCTGATCACGGATTCACCAGGAACTACTTTTTGTCTTGTTATGGTTTTAGTTTCTGAGAGCATCAGTTGAGATTTAAAATATCAGTGATCTGCACAGCAATCAGGTCGATAATAAAAACAAGCACGGATGAAAGTACTACCGCCGTATTAGCCGAACGTCCCACACCTTCCGTGCCCTTGCTGGAAAAATAACCTTTGTAGCAACCAATGATGCCAACAGCGAATCCAAAAAAGAAGGTTTTAATAAATGCCGGCAACACATCTCCAAAGCTGAGAATGTTCATTACCTGGTAATAGAATAATGAAAAGCTGGTAACACCCCTGATATTTACTCCAATGTAGGAGCCGTACAAGGCAATGGCATCAGCCAGAAGAACCAGTATGGGCAACATCACTGTAGCCGCGAGAACTCTCGTCACTACCAGGTATTTGAATGGATTGGTTCCAGATACTTCCATAGCATCGATCTGCTCCGTTACTTTCATGGAACCCAGTTCAGCGCCAATGCTGCTCCCTATTTTACCTGCAAAGATCAATGCAGTGATGACTGGTCCCAGCTCTCTAATGATGGCAATAGAGATCATGGACGGAAGTTGTGATTCAACACCATAATCCACTAAGGAAGGTCTGAGCTGTATAGTAAGAACAAGGCCCATGATGAATCCTGTTAGACCAATAAGTGGAAGTGACTGGTACCCTATGACATAACATTGCCTGAAAAATTCAGTAAACTCGTACCGGGGCCTGAAAACCTGGCCAAAAAAACGACCCGTGAAAGCAAAGATCCCGCCTGCCTCCGAAAAAAAAGATCTCCATTTACTGTTTGTGGCCATGACTTCTATAAGAACCAAATTTTGCATTTTAAACCTATCAATGCAATGAACTAGGTCAGAAGCAGGTGTGATTGTTATCAATAAGCTCAGTAGTTCATATATCTGTTAATAAAAAAACCGGCCGAAGCCGGTAAAAACTATCCACCAATAAAATTATTTATGGGCGATGAATACGGGAACCTTATGATCCTTAATGATGGAAGCCACAAAACTTTGCTTGAATAGTTCAGATACGCCTGATCGGCTGAAAGAACCACTTATGAGCAGGGCTCCTTCCCTGTCACGTATCCAGGTTGAAAAATAACGCCTCGCATTCATTTCCAGTTTGTAGAAACTGAGGTCTTTATAATGCCTGGTAACCAGTTCTGTAATTTGTTCCTGTGATGGAAATTTCTTGCCCAGCTCCTCAGCAAATACAAGCAGCGTACTGTTTTTGGCAAGTTCAGGGAAAATATAGGCGAACTGTTTGATGGCAAATACAGATTCAGCTGTTCCATCATAGGCAAGAATATTATTGTTAGGAAATGCATATTGTTCCGGAACGATCATAACCGGACATTCGGAATTATGTACTGCCTGTTTGAGATAATCATACTGATGACCGTCCATGACCCCTCTGTAAAAAAGCTCTCCACTTAGTATCAGCACATCAGCGAAGCGTGTTTCTTTCCTCAGCTCAGGAAGAGCAAAATCAAAAACATCCTTATGCACACGATATTGAATATCATTTTTCTGACAGAGTGAAATAAAATGATCAATGTTCTTTTGAATGATCTCCGATTCCTCGTCTTCTACAAGTGGAACATAAGAAGTACCCGCAACAGTATTAGCGGCTTCGGCATAACTCCATAAATTAGCATAGTCAACCTGCGGAAGAAAGGCACCGGTTACCATAACAGGTTCCAGTAAATTAAGTCGCCTGACAAATTCAAATGCCCCTTCTGAAAAATGAATTCCATCAAAGGCCAGGAGTATCTTTTTCATAACGCTGATTTGTACAAGTTTACACCAGCACCCTGAAAAATTCAATGATATTAAAGCACAGGGCTTATGATAACCATCAGTTTTCCGCTATGATCTATTGTGTGCAATGAATAAGGGCAGCTTTAGCTTTTGCATCAGGTGGTCGGCCATGCTTGGCCTGAACAGCCTGGAAAGTTTTCCTCTTTTATAAGCACCCAAAACCACTATGGCATTTTTCTTCTCGAGGTGCAGGTATCGAATGATCTCGTCTTCGGAATGACCTTTTAAAACTATATAAGAAGCATCAGGATAGTGCCGTTTGGCAAACTCCCTGATCATTCTTCCATCCGGAAGATGCATGGATTCGTTCCGGTCTTTAACAGTCAGGATCTCAACTGGCACCTGCATGAAATCAAACAGATAGCTGAAGTTCCGTAAAGCAAAAACTGAGGAAGGTTCACCATCATAAAGGATGATCACCTTTTCAACTTTATTATATTCTGATGGAACAACCAGCACAGGACACTGCACTTCTCCGAGCAGATCTTTAATAAAACGGGAAGGTGGCTCTTCCTGGAAACGTGTCAGGGTTTCAGCTACATCAATGATCAAAAGATCAGCATAAATGGATTCGTGCAGCAGTTCCTGGATGGCCACATTCCTGTCGCGGTGAACGGAATAATTGATCCCTTTGTCAGAACAGGCCTGTTCGAAGAGGCTGATGCTTTTTTTCCTTTCATCACTGTCGGCATCCTTGAGTTCCTGCAGGTGCTGGTCAAATGCAGCACCTTCGTATTGTGCCAGTTGGGATACACTATAACCATGCCTTGTAAAATCTTCAAGAAATACGCCTACCAGATGTGCCTTTGCCTGCCCGGCAAGATAGATGGCATAATTCATAGAGCTTTCAGAAAAACTCAGTCCGTCAAAAGCAGCAATAAATTTTTTCATGATGCCGGTTTTAATGATGTGTAATAAACAAGGGCAGGTCAACTGTGCGGATGAGCAGGTCAGCACTGCTTTTTTTGAATAAATTGGAAAGCAGGGACCTTCCATATGCGCCCATCACCACCAGTTTGTTCTTCTGCATAAAAAGATAAGCAAATAATTCGTCTTTTACATCGCCATTCAGAGAATGGTACCGAGCAAAAGAGTAATGGGTATGCAGCCAATCCATCATCCTCCTGTCCTTTTCATTGAATTCCTGGCGACTGGTTTTTTTTACCTCAAGTAAGAGGGCTTTTTTATTTGAGAACTCGGGCAAGAGGTAAGAAAACTGCTTGATAGCAAATACTGATGAAACACTGCCATCATAACAAAAAACGATTTCCTCAATATCATCAAATTCTTCTGGTGACAGCATCACGGGGCATTCTGAGAAGGAAAGGATTTCCCTGATAAAGTCTGAAGGCATCTCTTCCTCCCGGTTATAGAAATTGATGGCCGGGTCAATGATCATCAGGTCGGCAAAACGGCTTTCAAAGATCACTTCCTTAATAGGATCACCCTTATCAACATACACATCGGCTATAATGCCTTTTTTCTGGCAGGTTTCTTTAAAAATGCGAACAGTTTGTTCAGTATCGGCCTTAAGTGTGACACTTTGTTGTTCAAATGCAGCAAAATATGCGGGATTATCAATACCGCCCATTGGTATACTATGGAAATTAAGATTCTCAATGAATACAGCCGTCAGCCTGCTATTGGTAAGGTCTGCGATCTTTGCGGCAAAATCAACGGAAGTATTATCCGGTGTTTTTGCATCCATGACCAGTAATATCTTTTCCATACATTTTTTTCTAAAGCTAAATGACCCAGGATCAAAACCCGATGACTGCTGTTAGCGGAAGCCTTGATTGTCATCACCGGGGCTCAGCGAAGAAGAGCCGGCAGCTTATCGTAGATATCTTCATAAAATTTCATACTGCCGTTAGCAGTGTACCACACAGTAGAATAGATCACCATAACCGGCAGGGGATTTTCAACTTCCAGAACAATGGGTGACTGTTGGTCAAGACATCCCTTCTCTATCAAACTATCAATGGCAATGTGGTTTCTTCCCAGCAGCATATGGGCCATTTCCTGGAACATTTCCACCCGCATACAGCCATGACTGTAGTATCGCTTGTTATATCCAAAAAGAATTTTATTGGGTGTATCATGCAGATAAACAGAAAAGGGATTGTAAAAATTGAATTTGACAATGCCAAGAGAATTATCACAGCCCGTGGATTGCCTGATGGTATAAGGGAAATATCCTGCATCCAGTTTATTCCAGCTTACCTGGTAAGGATTCACTAACTGTCCTTTCAGGTTGAGCACCTGGTAATTATTTTCTTCCAGGTACCCGATGTTGCTCCTGATACGTGGTAGCAATTCCTTCACTGCTATTTTTTTAGGAACATGCCAGTAAGGGTATAAAATCACCTCTGTAATGGTGCTGCTTAATTGTGGTGTGGGTGTATTCTTCTTACCCACTACCGCTTTTGATTCCAATACCAGACTATCCTGGTTGTATATATAAATCTGTGCAGATGGAATATTCAATACAAGAATATTATTTTGTCTCAAACCCTGCATCCAGCGAAGCCAGTTCATAGCAAGTTTGATCTCTTTAATTCTCCTGTTGATTGGAATATTAAATGCAGCAATTGTGGTAGGCCGCAACTGGCCATCTGCCAGCAGGTCAAACATTTTTTGTGCTGCAATCACTTTTGTTACCAGTTCTTTTGTTGAGATGGTAGCAGGTATTGAATCCAGGAAGCCCAGCTGGTAAAGTTTCCTGAGAAGACTGGCATTTGAACCATTGACCTTATTGGAAGAGATCTTTACTTCCTGGAAATTTTTGCTGCTACTAATCCTGTTCAGGGTACGTAGTTGTTGTAACATGTTGTTGAATTCCGCCGTATTCGGCTGCAGTTTCGTCACCAGCCCTGATAAACTATCTTCCTGTAAATAGCGGGCAAGCAAAGGCACAATTTCGCCTGTTGGTAGCTTATATTTCAGTCCTTCGTAACCCAGTGAAGGATGCCGGTTACCATTTTTAAGATCGGTAAAAAAATGTATGGCGGCATCCGTAAGTTTGATATCGGTTTCCAAAGAGTCCCAGAGTTCTTTTACCAGCTTCTGCTGTTTTCTAAGGAGATCATTATAAGAATAATCCTCTTTTTCCAATCCAAGGTCGGGTGCTTCATTAAGCAGTTGCAAAAATTCTTTTGCCTGGCTTTCTTTCCAGGCCAGTTGATTATTAAATAATTTATAGAATCTTTCTGTTTCTGAAAAACGGATGGCTGGTTTCAATTTACCCAGCATAGAAGGGATGTCCTGTTGCGCATTAATATTGGAGGATACAACAAGAGCAAGTGCAAGTGCGGATATGATTGACCGCTTCATAAAATCCTCCAGCTGATTAATGTTTTGACCTGGTATCAGACTCCATTGACTTTTTCACTAGTTATTTTCTCTTCATTATACTCTTTGGCCAGTTTGTCAAATTTTTTCCTGGCAGAAGCCAGGATATCGTCTGCTTCCTTTGAAAATTTTTTAGTGCCTTCTTTCCATATGTCCTGGGATGATTTTCTTTTTCTAAACATTTTCATTGCCAAAGCCCCAAGGATAGCACCGGCAGCAGCGGCTACCAGCAGGCCTGTACTCTTTTTCATGATACAGTTTTAAAGTTAATAAAGCACTTCTCTTTCAATCCAGAGATTGTCGTGTGATTCGGTAACGGATCTTTTTCCAATCTCATTTTGTTCATAGAGCGTGAGTTCATCTGATCCTGCAGTTTCGATCCATTCATTTCCATTTTTTCTGTATACCTGCACATGCAAACCAAAATTCTTTTCAAATGCTTCTTCTATTTCACCTGTCTTATCCCATGCCCTGGCCAAAACTTCACCTTCTTCTATCCGCAGCCTGGTCACATCAAATATTTTGAAAGAAGGATCAAAACGATCTGCATTTTTACTGACTTCGCCCCAGCCATGAGGCCTGTTATAGAATTCCAGTTTCAGGTAAGGATATTCTTCATGAAAGCTTTTCTGCACCTGCCTGATCTTTGTTTTCCTGTGAATATGTAGGGTCATATAACCTGGTTTTGCTGAATAAAAAATCCGTATAGTTTTTCCAGAACAAAGGCAATAATTTCTTTCACGAAGCGGAAGCCAAAAGCCACCAGCAGCAAAGAAACCAGCCAGATCGCGTAATCCCTTAAATCATGAGCGGGAAGCGGTGTTATGGTATACATATACTGTTTGTTTTCTACAAAGTACCGTCTAAATCCAGGGCCTTTCGATGAGTACTGTCAAACATTCCAATGATATTCATCAGGCAGGCGGGCATTCGCCTTAACTTAGTTTACAATACGATGTCGGGAAGAGCCATACATAGCGGTTACACGAAGCACAACGAGATCGAGTTGCTGAAAGGCGGAAGCATATATTTTACAAGGCTGCTTGAACTCATTCATGCGGCGAGGGAATCTATTCACGTGCAGGTCTATATTTTTGATGATGATGCCACGGGAACACTCGTGGCTAATGCATTGATGGCAGCAGCGGCAAAAGGTATTCCTGTTTTTGTTCTGGCTGATGGCTTTGCCTCTCAACATCTGTCCAACAGTTTTTTGAAAAAACTGCGCAGTAGTGGCATCCAGTTCCGTTATTTCGAGCCTTTATTAAAAAGCAGTCATTTTTATTTCGGCAGAAGAATGCATCACAAACTGGTGGTGATTGATGGAAAGGAAGCTCTTGTTGGAGGTATCAACCTGGCAGACCGTTATAATGATGTGGTGGGGATCAATGCCTGGCTTGACTTTGCACTTTACGTAAAGGGAGAAGCTGCAGTACAGCTTTACCGTATTTGCCGTTCTTCCTGGAAAGAAAAAGATCAAAAGCAGGAACCAGTGATTGATCTTTCTGGCATTACCAGCAATTGTTCCGTAAGGGTGAGCCGGAACGACTGGGTTAAAGGTAAGCATGAGATCTGGCGTACATATTTCAGTTTCTTCAACCAGGCCAGCGAAAGCATTACCATCATTTGCAGTTATTTTCTTCCAGGCAGCACACTGCGCAAACAACTGGCAAAAGCGGTAAAGCGTGGTGTGATGGTTAAGGTGATACTGGCTGGACCTTCCGATGTGCCCATCGCTAAATACGCGGAAAGATATCTTTACCGCTGGATGCTCAAAAACGGCATTCATTTGTTTGAATACCAGCCAACAGTCCTGCATGCAAAAATGACAGTGGTTGATGAGCACTGGGTCACTATTGGTTCGTACAATATCAACAATATCAGTGCTTATGCAAGTGTAGAACTGAACCTGGATGTGCGCAATAAACCATTTGCGAAGAAGGTGCATCAACAATTGAATGAAATCATTAGCAATGATTGTGTGGAAGTGACTGAAAATAAGTTTGTGAACAGGTTAGGTTTCTTTACCAGATTGCTTCATAAATTATCATACGAGATCATACGCCTTATCACCAATATATCCACCTTTTATTTTCGTCATGAGTGATCAGTTTCCCTGCATTCGATTGAGCATGGATCGAAGGCTTTCCCTGTTCCATTTGGCAAACCTGCCTCTCTGTACCACAAGTGCATTAAATCTTGCCGGTTGATTGAGATAATAATGAAATGCAAAATGCTGTGAGGGATCCTGCCATCCGATGATTTGTCCAAAACGGAGATCGTTAAAAACAAGCGTATCATGCCATGTTTCCACCGTATAATAACCTTCGGAAAAGCGGATCAGTCTTTCCACTTCTTCCCTGTTTTTTGCCAACAACAATAAGGAATCGTTCCTTGGAAAGAAGTGAAATTCAGATTTATCTTTCCCGTCTATTGCTGAACAATATCCAACATGATAACCATTGCTATCCTCTGCCGAAACAAACCATAAAAAGTTGTTCAGAGGAGTTGGAGTTGTAAAGACGCGCTGGTAGGCAATGCCTTCCTTTTTCAAAACACGCTTCGCTTCGCTGGTTATATTCATCTTGTTAACAACAGCATAGATAATATAAAGGCTGCTCAACAGAATACCAAAGCGCCACCAGGCTTTTCTTCTCCTGTACATTTTATGCGTAAAAAGCAATGCAAGGAAGGCAATGAGGTAAGGCAGGGTAAAGAAAGGATCTGCAACAAAAATGGTATCCCAGGCAAAGCGGGCATGAGTAAAGGGTTCCAACAAACCAACGCCATAAGTATTAAAAAGATCAAAAAATAAATGAAGTCCTACTTCCAGCAGGAAAAATAAAAACCATTCATGCCATTTAACCCGGTCTTTCCATTTTATCCTGACAAGAAAGGCCATTAGAATGGCCAACAGGAAACCAAAAACAAAGGAATGGCTAAATCCACGGTGGGTTAAAAGGTTGGTAGAAGGATCAGTCCAGAATGCAGCAATGAAATCAATGTCAGGCAGTACCTGTCCAAGTGCACCCAGGGCCATGGCTTTCTTACCGATCCTTTTTCCAAGCACGGCTTCGCCAATACAGGCGCCAGATACAATATGTGTGATGGTATCGATAAGAAAGAATTAAAAATAATGAACACTGTGTTACCTGTTGATGCCCGGATTGATGGCTTCCTTGATCTCTTCCATCAGCTCCATCTGTACACGTTGCAGTTCAAAAAGTGTGGTCATCTGTTCCGTGATCAGCAGGTCAAATTTCTGGTGGAGGTGACGCACATCAATTTCGGCTTTCAGGTTCACAAGATAATCATTGATGGCACGTTGCCTGTCTTTCTCTTCCTTCCTGTTCTGGCTCATCATAATAATGGGTGCCTGCAATGCAGCTACCGTTGAAAGCAGGAGGTTCAGTAAAATAAAAGGATAGGCATCAAAGGGTCTCGATAAAAAGAAAAGATTCATGCTGATCCATAATCCAATGATCAGGATAAAGCAAAAAATGAATAACCAGCTACCGCCAAAAGAAGCAATGCGATCAGCTGCAATGCTGCTGAAGGAAGGACTTCTTTCTTCAAATTCATACAGTTTCTGTGAAAGAAGCTTTTTCTCTTCAATCGCCTGGATCACGATCTCGTTGAGCTTCTTCAATTGCTGGTTTTCAGTTTCCAGGAGTACGTTGAGTTTCTGCCTGTCCATGGTTGTCAAACATGTTTTTTAACAGCATGCGTACTGATGCCCAATAAACTATAGATCGGGCAAATGCCTACAATGGCTGTAAGTGCAAGAATGCAGGCAATGATAAATAAAACTATACCTGCAAGTCCGATTACAATGCCCTGATAAAACAATACCGCGATGATAACAGCTACGATCAGCCTGATGATCCGGTCGATTGCGCCCATGTTGTGTTTCATAATTTTTATTTTATGATGATTGATAAACTCATATGCAGGGTAAGGTTCAAGGGTATCAGGCGGAATTGTATTTTACAGGGTGAAGCTACCCAACAGGATATGATATATTAAGGATCAGGATCAGACACTTAAATGATATTGCTCAGTACAGACATAGACTTAAAGAAATCATGCATGAATTGATTAGCTTAGATAACCGGCTCTGTGAATGCAAGAGGATTACTAAAACATCAAATTACAATTATGATCAGCTCCAATGACATTCCCAAAGACGTTAATTCATACATAGCCGCTTTCCCGGCCAGTGTTCAAAAACTATTGAAGCAGTTGAGGCAACTTATAAAAGCAACGGCTCCTGAAGCCGAGGAATTGATCAGCTATCGTATGCCTGCCTATAAATACCATGGCGTGTTAGTGTATTTTGCAGGATATAAAAATCATATTGGCTTTTATCCCGGATCATCAGGAATTGAAGGATTTCAAAATAAATTAAAGGGTTATACCATTTCCAAAGGAACCATTCAGTTGCCCCTGGATCAACCAATTCCCGTTGAACTGTTGCAGGAAATCATCAGGTTCAGGATAAAAGAAAATGAAACAAAGGCTGCAGCAAAGAAAAAGCGTACGCAAAAGTTCTGATTTCCGACTAGTTGATAATTGTTCCATTATTATTAGCCAGCTTTTCTCTCCATTTTTGAATTTCTTCCGGAGTTTGTTTCCGCCAGTCTTTTAGCTCTCCAATTATTTTTAATGGCTCCCTGCTGCGATAGGAACGTGTGAGATTGCCTGGGAATTTTTTATCGGTAACATTTGGATCATCCTCAAAGCTGCCTGTTGGCTCTACCAGATAAACCCTTTCTTCTCCCTCTCCCTTTGCCAGGGCTGCTGCCAGTCCCGCCCCATGCACAAGAGCTGTGAAATAAATATGATTCATTGTTAGATTGGGATCATAGTTGGAAGTAGAACCTGCGGTAAGAAAATCTCCCACCTGCAAACTGGCCCTGGTTCCATGATAGAAAGGACCCGGATCAGAAGGATCTCCTATAAGTGAAGATGCCAGCTCCTTGTATTGTTTTGCATTGTTGATATCGCCAAGTTTCTCATAGCATTTAGAAATATTTGAATAAAGTGTAGGAAGGGCAGATCTTACATTTTCATTATTGATCTCCCGGGCAAAATGCAGTGATTTCTCCAGCCATTGGAGTTGATGGCTTTCTTCTTTTTGTTGCCTGGCTACGAAATAGGCTGCTAAAAATTTTTCAAAATCGTTGGTTGCTTCGTCCCATGCCTGCGAGAACAGTCGGCCTGCTTCATCCTGTTGGTTTTTTTCTTTGTGAGTTATGCCCTGAATACAGAGTTGGATGACGTGGTTGTTGGGGTTGAATTGCATTTTTGTGGGGAGGTTTAGGGGGGTTAGAGGGTTTAGAGAGTTTAGAGGGTTTAGGAGGTTTAGGGGGTTTAGAGGGTTTAGAGAGTTTAGAGGGTTTAGATTAATGTTGTTCTTCTTTGGCAGCTTCCTTTTCCAGTTTCTGTATGGTCTTTGGTGCTGTAATTCCATGTATCATCAGTGATAATAAAACAATAAAGGAGACAATAGCCCATAATTCACGATGCTTTTCAAAATGCGTATGGTCAAGGGCAAAGGCCAGGTAAAAGAAAGAACCGATTCCACGAATGCCGAAAAAGGAGATCACCCATTTTTCTTTCAATTTTAGTTTAGTTCCTATCATTGTTATCCATGCAGTCAGTGGTCTTATAACAATCAGGAATAAAACACCTACCAATACCATAGACCAGTTCAGCGGCATGAGTATGCCATGTACAAGTGCACCACCAAAAACAATCAAAACGATACTCAGCATGATGCGTTCAATCTGATCGGTAAAATCATGCAGTTTTTTATGGTACTTATGGTCAAGCTCATAGTTCCGCAAAGTAATAGCTGTTACAAAAACTGCAATGAAGCCATATCCATAAACCATTTCAGTAACTCCATAAACCATGAGGGTGGCTGCTACTGCAACAAAACCATCCTTGATCACCTGGAAGTTCTTTTTTTCTGGCAGATAAAAAACAAGCAGCGCCAGCAATCTTCCCAATGCAATACCACAAAATACACCAGCAAGTATTTTATAGACCACATCTCTCACCAACCAGATCCCGATTTCAGGCCATGATGTAAAACCATTTACAGCGAGTACAAGCGCCAGCCAGGTGAAGGGAAAGGCCATGCCATCGTTCATACCTGCTTCCGCCGTAAGTGAAAATCGAACATTCTCTTTTCTTCCTTCCATTGGAGGGTCCACCTGCACATCGGAGGCGAGTACAGGATCTGTTGGTGCAAGTACAGCTCCCAATAAAATTGCAGTAGGAATATTAAAATCCAGTAACCATACCGCCAGGAATGCTACGGCAGCAATACTCAGGATCATTGTGATGCTGATCAAACGGAAGGGAATTGCCCAGGTGCGGAAAGAAAAAGGCTGGTCGATTTTTAAACCTGTTCCCATCAGGGAGATGATTACTACAAGTTCGGTAAGATGTATGGTGATCTTTGGATGTACCAGCGGATCCGATATGGGTAACTGATTGAAAAAAATGCTGTAAAGCGCCATTCCAAAAAGAACATAGATCACTGCATAGGAAATCTGGGTCCTACGGGTAATCGAAGGGAACCAGGCCATGCCCAATGAAGCAATGCCAATAATGGTAATGGCCAGAATGTAAGTATCCATAAATCGAATGCGCTTTCTTTATCTTCTCTTAATTCCTTTTGCCAGTGACTCATCATAAATTCTTAAAGTCCCTGGTCCAATCCAGACAAATGCCGGCAAAAAAGAAAGGAATCATTTGTTCTGATGCAACTGCTCAGATCAAAGTATAAAAAAACATGCCGATTGCTGAATCCTTCATACTAAAACTATTTTGATCAGAAAATTCAGTCTGTTTGGGTAAGAAATTAAACTCCGGCTGGTAAAATAATATGGAATTCAGCTCCCTCTCCTTCTGCTGATTTTGCATGGATCACACCACCATGACGATGAACGATCTTGCGGCACAAAGCCAGCCCTAATCCTGTTCCTTCATATTTATCTCTTGAATTCAACCTGGTAAAAACATTAAACACCTTATCTGCATATTCCTGGCTGAATCCAATGCCATTGTCTTTGACAATGATTTCCACATAACTACCTGATTTACGCAGATCAAAAGATGAAATTTCCTCAGCAGGCAGTTTTCTCCCTGAAACCCTTATCTCTGCAGAAATTCCAGCTTTTGAAAATTTGAGTGCGTTATTGACCAGGTTGTAAAACAACTGGTAAACCAGTGTGGGAATACCTTTAATACGGGGCAGTTTCTCGATGCTAATGTGTGCGTCCTTCTGGAGGATGAGCAGTTCGAGGTCACTGGTGATTCCTTCCAGTAAAAGATTGAGATCAATTGCTTCTTCCTCCATCTCTGTTGCAGTGACCACGGAGTAACTCAGAATGCTATCGATCATATGTGCCATCCTTTCGGAGGACGCCTGGATCTTGTCAATAAATGTTTTCCCCTTCTCAGGCACCATTGCTCCATATTCTTCGGCCAGTCGCTGGCTGAATGTCCTGATCTTGCGCACCGGTTCTTTCAGGTCATGGCTGGCTACATGTGCAAATTGCTGGAGGTCTTCGTTAGAACGTTTCAGGTCCAGCGTGCGTTCCGCCACCAGTTCTTCCAGTTTTTCCTTTTGAATTTTCTGGTCGTGGATATCAGTTCCTGTTCCAAACCATTTGATGATGGTCCCGTTTTCATCCCTTACAGGAAGGGCTCTTCCCAGGAACCAGCGATAACTATTGTTGCGCACATCACGAAAACGGTATTCAGCTTCATAGGGAATCCCCTTTTCTACTGACCTGTACCAGGCTGTAAGTGTTGGACCCACATCATCAGGATGAAGGATGCCCACCCAGCTTTGCTCCCCCACACTATTTGAGCCACCTGTTATTTCGTACCATTTTTTATTATAATAATCAACTGTGCCATCCGGCTTTGCCGTCCAAACTATCTGCGGCACAAAATCAGCCAGCTTACGAAATTCTTCACGGCTTCTTTCCAACTCTGTCCTGGATGCAAGCAGGTTTTGTTTCATTTGCACCAGCGCATTACCCAGTTTATCACCGGGACCCCGAGGTTCCACTTCAACAGAAAAATTACCTGTTCCTATTTGTTGCGCGGCTTCTGCCAACTCTTTATTTTTTTCGTCTACTTTCTTGATAGAAGTAGCCAGACTTCCAATAGCATCATCCGATGTAGGTTGTAATGGAAGGTCTGTTTCACCATTAGCCATTCTTACAGCAGCCAGTTTTAATTCCTTTAAACTTTTGTTGATGCTGGAAAGAATAAATATGATCATGAAAGTCAACAGGACAGAAACAATGATCAGGTAGATCAGTGTTCTTGTTTTTGCATTTTTTTCTTTGGAATAGTATTCATTGATCTTTTTTTCAACACCATTCAGCAAATTCATTTGAAGGCTGCGCAACTCATTTAGTGATCTCCATGAAAGTTCTTTCCACTGGTGGAAATGATAAGTACTGTCAAACCGGAAGGTTTTAAAAAGCTTTCCGAGGTAGGCATCTACTTGCTGAAGAGCAGCGTTCTTCTTAAGGCTGTCCATGTAGGGCAGTACAAGTTCAGGAGATTTGATTTCCAGTTCGCGTTCGTAACTTTTATATACATCGTAAGCGCCCAAACTTCCCAACAAGGTTTCCGCTCCATATTTTTTGGTAAACAAAACTGTATATACATTGGCGTTGATAATGCCCTGGTAGGTGATCATCTCTGAAAGCAGCCGCTGTAAATGTATTTCGCTATATACTGCTTTCAATGGTTGATAAATGACCGAAGGTGGCCTGTTCAGCGTATTCAATCTGAAGATGGAGCTGGAAAAAAACTGGATCACACTGCCTACCGGCAAGTTTTTCTGATCTATTTTTTTCCGGATAGAATCAATGGATTGAAGGAAAGTATAACTTAAAAAACCTTTGAGCGTAAAATCATGATCCTTTTCCAATAGACGAATAGCTGAGTCTGTCATGATTCTTTGAATCTTCATGCTATCAGCATCCGACTGGTCCAGAGCAAATTCAAAACTGTAAAATCTTTCTTTCTGAAGTTCATCGATCAGCCTGGTTACAGAAGCCGACTGGTGAATCCGATCAAGATAAGTTTTAATGAAGTCAATATTTTTTGACTTTTCTGCATACAACCTGGCAGTCAGGAACCCAATGAAGATCATGGGTATGGCTGCTATAAGAAGCAGTTTCGTTGGGAGTGACAATCGCTTCAGGTAATCATGCATGGTAGGTATCACAAGTTAATCAGAAACTTCGAAATGAAACCTCCATGCAAAAATCATCTCACGTAAAAGAATAAATCAATTGGTTAGATTCTTACACTAATTAATCATAGAAAGAGATTTGGGTACCCAGGGTCAGCTTCGTACCTGCAGCTGGCCCACTGGTAATCTCCATCTCACCATTTTTTTGCACCGGTAAATTTTTATTGTTATAAACCATTGTGTAGTTAATGCGATAGTTTGTTCCATCACCACTGCGTATGATCTTACCGGCATTGTTTTTTTGCAGTATAACGCCTGGCAATAAAACAAGGTGCCGGTCTGTAGTGTGTATCAATGAAAAACCATCAGCATTGGGTTTTGTATCGTAAAGTTCAAACTGGTCAGTATAAACTGCAGCGTTCTGTACTCCATCAATGAATATTCTTTCATCCCGAAGATTAGCCAGGTTACCATCCGGGTGATATGTAAAACTGTAAGCCTGTTCTTTTGCAAATCCAATTCCAGTGATCCGCACTTCCCATTCCATTTCTTTCAATCTACTGGCAGCATCATAGCTTAAAAAAGCACGCCTGTAAACATTTCCAGCTTCGTCAGCAATTCGCACCACTACTGGCCTGCCTGAAGCATCATATTCATAGCTAAGGCGGTCTTTGTTTACCATCACCGTATTTTTCATTTCAATGAGGCGGTTTTGTTCCCAGCTAATATCATACATGGCGAGACCGGAAGAAAATTCGGCTCTTTTAACCCTGCCGGCACTATCGTATTGAAAATGGTAATAAGGAGATGGAAGATTCTGGTGAACGATATCTTTCACCAATACCGGCGCAACAGTTACCGGAGGTGGAATGGGGTTCTTATCTTTTTTGCATCCAATCGCAAAAAAAAGCAGGAACATCAGGTAGATAAATTTCATGAAACTGAATTTCTTTAAAGGTATGTTACATGAAATCAGGCATCAAGGCAGATCTGTATCAATTGTAGTTTGAATCAAATGAACTGGAAGTTTTTACTGAACTCAACAGGAAAATCAGTCCATATGATTGATGTTGATCAATTCAAAATGCTGTTTTTTACAATTGACTAACAATGCACTAACATGCTTTTATCAACACGGGCTGTAATTTTACATTCTCACAAGCAGTAACAATTTTCTCATAAGCAGTTAGTTTTGGTTGCGACCCCTGTTTCTACAGGGGTCTATTTTTTAAATTAAGCTCCACTTTATTCCTTATCTAAAGATGATCAGGTATTTCTGTCTTTCTTCCTGGTGGCCTCTTCTTTAGATTCGTTGGATTCAAAAGCATGCCCTGTTCCATGCATGGTGGAAGAAACAGGACCTCTCATATGTTCCTGGGGATCTGTGGTGTGGAGTGTTTCCGGATCGGGACTGGCAAGTGGTTCTTTTTTGCCTTTTTCCCTGTCTTTGTTTTCCTTGTTCATATAAATGAGTTTAACCTATAACCATCAAATTATCGGCCACACTCATCAGATGATGTGGAAGAATGTTGGAGTAGTGCATAAATATATTTTCTGAAAATTCCCGGTTAACAAACCAGCATCACCCCTTCCCTAAGTTCATAATTCACCATTTCCTCGCCTTTCATCAATGCTTCTTCATTTAGAGGTAATAAGTGGTGGTATTTATCGGGTAATACTTTTTTCAGCGCCTCAAGTATGGATTCCAGGCTTACCACCTGTTTCAGGTGAAGATAGGCACCGAGCATGATCATGTTCATGATCCTGGGATTCTTCATTTTTTGCGCTTCTGCAAGAGCGGGTATTCCAATTATGTCAATGTCTGAGCGGGTGCTGGGTTGAAGTATGGCCCCGGATTCATAAAGAAGAAGTCCTCTGGGTTTTACCATGCTGGCAAACTTATCCATGGAGGGCTGGTTTAAAACAATTGCAGTATCAAATTGAGATAAGATAGGCGAGCTGATCTTATTGTCTGAAATTATGGTGATGCAATTGGCTGTACCTCCACGCATTTCAGGACCATAGGAAGGCATCCATGAAATTTCCTTTTCTTCCACCATGCCTGCATAAGCCAGGGTCATTCCCATTGAAAGAACGCCTTGTCCTCCAAAACCTGCAACAATTACTTCTTCTAACATAAAAAGCTTTTTAATTGAATAATTGAATCTGGTTCAGATTATTAATGCATTAAAACTTTGGAACCTTGATGTCTCCCACCGGGAATGTTTCCATCATTTTATCACTGATAAATGCAGCACATTCAACCGGTGTCATTTTCCAGTTGCTGGGACAATTGCCGATCACTTCAACAAGGCAGGTACCTTTCTTCAATTGCTGGTACTTAAAAGCTTGTTGCAATGCTTTTTTCGTTCTTCTGACACCATTAGAATTATTTACTGCCTGCCTGGTTACATAAAAAGCCCCGGGAAGCTGTGCCATTAATTCTGAAACCTTAATAGGATGACCATAAAAACCTGTATCCCGGCCTTCTGGTGTTGTAGTGCTTACCATGCCAGGTAAAGTAGTTGGCGCCATCTGTCCGCTGGTCATTCCATAAACAGCATTATTGATAAACACGATCAGGATATTCTCACCACGGTTGATGGCATGCAGGGTCTCGGCAATACCAATGGCCGCCAGATCGCCATCACCCTGGTAGGTAAAAACATATTTATCGGGCATCAGTCTTTTGATGCCAGTTGCAACTGCACAGGCCCTGCCATGTGCAGCTTCCTGCATATCAATATCCATGTATTCATAAGCAAAAACAGAACATCCCACCGGTGCTACACCAATAGTTTGTTCCTGTATCCCCATTTCTTCCACTACTTCCATGATCAGTTTATGAACCAGGCTGTGATAGCATCCCGGACAATAATGCATGGCTACATCTACCATGGTGCCTGGTTTTTTATAAACCAGTTCGTAGGAATCTTCAGTCAGTAGAGGCACTGTTTCAATGATTTCAGTTTCAGTTGCCATGGTTTGATTGTATTAAAGATTCTAAATGTTGTACGATCTGCTCGGGTGTGGGAAGCATTCCTCCCAGTCTTCCAAAAAACTCAACCGGCTTTTTACCATTTACAGCAAGGCGAACATCTTCTACCATCTGGCCGCTATTAAGTTCTACCGTTAAAAGAAATTTTACATTTTCAGTCAATTCGCTGATGCGCCGCGATGGAAAAGGGAAAAGAGTGATGGGTCTCAAAAGGCCTGCCCTGATTCCTTTACTCCTGCAGATATCCATAGCCTTGCTGCAAATTCTTGCACTGAGTCCGTATGCCACGAAAAGATATTCCGCATCTTCTGTATTTCTTTCTTCAAAACGTACTTCATCCTCCCTCATCCTCCTGTATTTTTCTTCCAGCTTCAGGTTGTGCTCTTCCATCTTCTCTGGCTGGATAAATAAGGAGGTGATGTAATTTCTTTTTCTCGTAGGTGGTTTGCCTGTGGTGGCCCAGGAAGATTTATCGATTGAGGGCCTTTGATATTCCCTGAACTCAACTTTTTCCATCATCTGTCCTATGGCGCCATCACTCAACATCAAAACAGGGTTGCGATATTTATCTGCGAGGTCAAATCCAAGAAATACATGATCGGCCATTTCCTGTACGGATGCAGGGGCCAGTACAATCATCCTGTAATCTCCATGACCGCCACCTTTCACCGACTGAAAATAATCACCCTGTCCAGGTTGAATAGTACCCAGTCCCGGACCTGCCCTGTTCACATTTACAATAAGGCAGGGCAGTTCAGCTCCAGCCAGGTAAGAAATTCCTTCCTGCATCAGGCTAATGCCTGGTGATGAAGATGATGTCATTGCCCTACAACCTGCACCTGCAGCTCCATACACCATGTTGATGCTGGACACTTCGCTTTCGGCCTGTAATACAACCCGTCCACGCTTTGGCATTTCACGGGCCAGGTATTCCAGCACTTCCGATTGCGGAGTGATGGGATAACCAAAATAAGCATCGCAGCCAGCCTGTATGGCCGCTTCGGCAAGGGCTTCATTGCCCTTCATGAGTTTTGTTTCCGTCATAAGAATGATTTATAGGGAAGCGCCTAAAATATTTTGTTGCAGTTGCTCCTTTATATCCGCAGGGGTAACATCCACCTTTTTCTTTTTCACAGGTGTACGATAAACCGTGATCACTGCATCGGGACAGACGAGAGCGCAGTTGACACAACCTGTGCACCGCTCATTATCAGCAATAATGTAACGATAACCTTTGATATTAATGGAATCGCCCAGGGAGAGCGCCTGTTCTTTGCATTCTACGGTGCAGAGTTCACAGGCCTTGCATCTATGAACCTCTATCTCTACTCTTCCCCTGACTTTTCTTTCTTTTACAATAGCAGCAGTTGTTTGTTCCATGGTAATGGAATTTAGAGGTGAAGCTGCTTCCAAATTAAAGTTTGATCTATCTAAAGGGCAGAAGGCAGGTCATGTGGTCGCATGATTGTTGTCAGTTTTAATTGCCGGACTCTGAGAATCATTTTCAGAATGCAGCTTCAGGACTGACTTCTGCAGGAAACAGTCACCATTTGGCAATTACGTTTTCTTCATCCCAATAATGATGTAATCCGGCATCAAAAAGACCTATCAGGGATAGTTGAGAATATTATGATTTCAACTGCAGGCTTTTTCTTAGTTTTCCCCGCTAAATCAAAAACATGAAACAGTTATTTGTTCTTTTTCTTTCTCTTGCTGTCGTTTTTTCTGCACAGGCTCAAAATAAAACTATTGTGGGCGAATGGAAGATCTCCTCTTTTAGCGGGGACGGACTTTCCATAGACCTTGAAAATCCTTCAGCTTCTAAAAAAGCTCTGGGCGAGGCATTAAAAAAGGAAATGGGATCCGAGCCCGATTCTTCCATGATAGAACTGACTTATAATATGCTGGTTCCAACATTCAATTCCATGAGCATTACATTTTTGAACGATGGTAAAGCCATTTACCAGAGTGCAGATAAAAATGGTAAGATCATTTCTGATACTGCCAGCTATACTGCTGATCTCACCAAAGGCCTGCTTACTACCATAACCAAGGAAGGCGAAGCAGAGAAGAAAGAAACAGGCGTGATCAGTTTTGAAAATGATCTGCTGGTCATTCGTCACGATGACAGGGGAGAAACCATCAAACTGAAAAAAGTCAAATAGTTTTAAATATCTACAGAATTGATTGAATAAGCTGTTCTCCGGACAGCTTATTTTTTTGCGCGGTCAACCATCTACCATTTACTATTTCTTTAACAAGCTTTCAACCATAAACTAAGCATTTTCATTTTTTGTCATTTTTTTTGAACTTACATTTAGGGTGTGCGAAAATGGTCCGCCATATTATTCCTGATTATTTTAGCTTCAGCCACTACTGAACTGGGCCAGCTGGTGAAGTTTCCTTTACTGGTGCAGCATTACTACAAACATCAAAAGGAACAATCAGCTTCACTGGCTTCCTTCCTGCAGGAACATTATCAATCAGATCATGAAGATGATGACAAATCCGAAGATGAATCACTTCCTTTCAAATCCCTGATCATACCGGCATCTATTACATTAGATAAGGCACCTGGCAATACTTCATTACTGCCACCTCCCGAGCCGGTTTCGATTGCTTTTACTTCGCTCCCTTCTTTTGAAACTCCGGCAGCTCCGGCATTTTCTATCTTCCATCCTCCAAAAAACATTTGATCTCTTAGAAGCTTCCAGATTTTTTCATTCTAAAATTCAAATGTTATGAACTCAAGTCAGATTCACCTGGCATTGACCCATGTGCCCGTGATTTTATCATTAACAGGCCTTGTTCTTTTAGGCCTGTCCTTTATCAGAACCAATTCAAATTTTACAAGACCAGCCTTATATATTTTATTAGCAGCCGGAGTTTTTGCGCTTCCTGTATTTTTTACCGGCGAAGGCGCTGAGGAAATGGTTGAAAAATTCCCTGGTGTCTCCGAAGCCATCATGGAAGAACACGAGGGCCTGGCAAAGGCAGCATTACTTGTTGTGCTTCTTGCTGCCCTTACTTCACTTGCAGCGATTGTATTCCAAAACCGCAGAACCTTCTTTCATCCCCTGCGTTTTGTGGTTTTGATCCTGGCTTTTTCATCTGCAGCTGTGATGGCGCAGACTGCGCACCTGGGCGGACAGATCAGGCATAGCGAAATACGGGGAGCCATTGCAGCTGAAACCAATAACCAGGAAGGTGCCGGTCAGATGGATACTAAAACAGAAAAAGAACATGATGATGATTGATCAAAAGGGCTTCGGCCCTTTTTTATTTTGCTGTCACCAATTCCAATTAGAAACCAGCCATCTGCCAATAAATTTCATTCCCCTACGTTTGAGAAAGAAATGGTTTTATTTGCAGAATGAAAGGCAGGCGCATGAGAATTATTTTTTGTTTGATCTTTTTGATACAGGGATATGTGGGAGCAACTCAGTTGAGGACAGATACCATCCCCATAGCGTTTGACAGCATTGAACCTTCTATGCCCGACAGCAGCCTGCGGATCATCAACCTCAATCCTTATTTTACCCTGCATGTTGATTCAACCCTTTCTTACCAGTTCCGCATCAACCGAGATGCGGATAATTATTACTGGTATGTAAAAAATGCTCCTGTGGGTCTCCGGGTAAATAAAGACAATGGATTGCTAAGTTTCAGGGCAGAAAAATCCTATTTTCTTTCTGGGCGTTTGAAATATGACCAGCCTTACAAAGTATTGATTGGCGTACAGAACCTGGAAAATCCCAAGGAAAAAGCAGACACCAGCTTTACTCTTTTATTCTACAGCACTGAGATCATTCCATCTAAAGTGAGGCCCAGCATCGGGAACTATTTACAGGTTGAAGAAGGTGAGAACATCTCTTTTATTGTACAATGCGAAGATGGCAGCTTTCCTTTTGAGCACATCACTTTCAATGCCAGCAGGCCTTTGCAGAATATTAAACTGGTGAGTCATTGCAATGATATATTTGAATGGACTCCTTCTTATGATTTTGTAAAGGAAACAGATTCAGGTAGAGTTAAGATCGTGAACCTGAACTTTATTGGCACTACGAGATTCGGCGCCAGGGATACAGCCAGCATCAGGATCGTGGTAAAGGATGCGCTCAACTTTCCACTGGCTGTGCAGGAATACAATGTATTGCGCAAGAATATCGAAACCTATATCCTCCAGTTGAAATACAGTTTCCTTCAAATTGATCGCAAACTGAAAAAAAATAAATCCACGCGTACCACTTTTGATCTCTCTACAGCAACCACTTCTCTTACCGGCACCATTCTGAATTCCATGAGCAGCGATGATGCACAGAAAGCCGGCAAGATACTTCCCAGTGTTGGACTTTCATTGGTTCCTATAAAAGAAGCCGTGGCTTCTACCAAAACAGTGGAACAGAACCAGGCGAGCCAGCTGCGTGGCTCTATTAAAAGACTTGAATACATGTTGTCTGATAATGTTCTGGTTGGAGAAAAAGATCCTGATCTTTTAAAGAAAACCAATAAGCTGAAAGAAGAACTGAAACAAACACAGGTGCAATTGCTGGATGTTCCGCTTGAACTTACTTCGGGTATGACAGAAGAACAATTGAATCGCTATTTCAACAGTAAAAAAGTGGCCAAGAAATACAGGTTGAAAAAATAATTTTTTTACGATCCCTTACATAACGAAGCGCAACTGATATGGCCTGAGCATACCCGTTGCGCTTCTTTTTATTTCATAGGTTTATAAGTTCTTCAACACTTCCAGCCTGTCCCAGTGATGTTTCACCGCATCATTGGCCTGGCCCAGGAATTCCCCTGCTTTTTCAGGAAGATTGTTTTTGATAGTAGCAAAACGGTTTTCATGATACATGAATTCTTCCAGGGCTACAGTTGGATTTTTGCTGTCTACAGTGAAGCGTTGCCCTTTTTCTTTCATCGGATTGTACCTGAATAAAGGCCAGTAACCCGAATTCACCGCGAGGTTTTGCTGATCAAGACCATGACACATATCATAACCATGGGCAATGCAATGGCTATACGCGATCACAATGGAAGGACCAGGATAAGCTTCTGCTTCGAGAATAGTTTTTAGAGCATGTACATCATTGGCGCCCATAGCTATCTGTGCCACGAAAGCATTACCATGCGCGATGGCCTGCAATGCCAGGTCTTTTTTACCTGTAGTTTTTCCTTTAATGGAGAACTTGGCGCTGGCACCAATTGGTGTTGATTTGGATTTCTGTCCTCCGGTATTGGAATAAACTTCCGTATCCAAAACAAGGATATTGATGTTCTCTCCAGTTGATAATACATGATCCAGGCCACTGAATCCAATATCATAGGCCCAACCATCACCACCTACGATCCACATGGATTTGCGCTCCAGGAAATCAGCGATGTTCAATAAATAACTGGCTTCTTTAGTTTTTAGTCCACGCAGCCTGTTCTTTAATTCGTTGACATTCCTGCGTTGAAGTATGACATCAGCTTCGGCAGCTTCTTCATTTTGCAGGATGCTGTTGGCCAGCTCTTCTCCTACTTCGTTTTTCAACTCCGTTAGCAGTTGCCTTGCATAATTTCTTTTCTGATCGCTGGCCAGTTTGATGCCGAGTCCAAATTCTGCATTGTCTTCAAAAAGTGAATTGGCCCAGGCAGGTCCACAGCCTTCACTGTTCTTTGACCAGGGGGTAGTAGGAAGATTGCCTCCAAAGATGGAAGAACATCCTGTTGCATTGGCCACCATCATGCGGTCACCAAATAATTGTGTCAGTAATTTCAGGTAAGGTGTTTCACCACAACCACTGCAGGCGCCGGAAAATTCAAATAAAGGCTCTAGCAATTGAGATCCTTTAATTGTGGACCTGTTCACGCGGGTGCGGTCAATGTCTGGAAGAGAAAGGAAGAAATCCCAGTTCTGCTTTTCTGTTTCACGCAGCGGGAGCACATCATGCATATTGATGGCTTTATAACCAGGCTGGGTCTTGCTTTCAATTGGACAAACTTCATAACAAAGATTGCAACCTGTACAATCTTCACCAGAAACTTGCAGTGTATATGATTCTTTATCCTTAAAAAATTCTTTACCTACAGGAGCCGTATGCTTGAAAAATCCGGGTGCATCAGTCAAAAGCTCGTTGCTGTAAACTTTGGGCCGGATGGCAGCATGCGGACAAACAAAAAAGCATTTACCGCATTGTGAACATAGTTGCGGATCCCAAACAGGCACCTGCTCAGCGATATTTCTTTTTTCAAATTTAGTGGTGCCGGAAGGATAAGTACCATCAGCAGGAAAAGCACTAACAGGTAATTCATCCCCATCACCTGCAATGATCCTGCTAATGACCTGTTGCACAAATGCAGGAGCATTTTCGGAATGAATGGTCTCTGTTTCCTTGTTGCCAATGGCAAATCCGGAATAATCAATCCTGGAAAGATTATCAAGTGTTTTATCAACTGCATCAAAGTTTTTCTGTACAACTGCTTCGCCTTTTCTTCCATAAGATTTGCGAATGCCTTTTTTGATATAATCGATGGCTTCTTCCCTGGGCATCACATTAGAAATGGCAAAGAAGCAGGTTTGCAGGATACCATTGATCCGGGAACCCATGCCGGTTTCTTTCGCAACTTTTGAAGCATTGATCACATATAATTTCAGTTCCTTTTCCATGATCTCTTTCTGGATCTTGGCAGGAAGCTGGTTCCATACTTCAACATCAGGGTAAGGTGAATTCAATAAGAAGGTGGCTCCTTTCTCTGCATCTTTCAGAATATCATATTTCTGCAGATAGTTGAAATGATGGCAGGCGATGAAGTTAGCAGAACCTATTAGATATGTTGACTGTACCGGTTTTGCACTGAAACGTAAATGAGAGGTAGTGAGCGAACCGGATTTTTTTGAATCATACACAAAGTATCCCTGCACGTGATTGTTAGTAACCTCACCAATGATCTTGATGGTATTCTTATTGGCACTAACAGTACCATCTGCACCTAATCCAAAAAACAATCCACGGAAAATATGTTGGGATTCAAGTGAAAAATTCCTGTCGTATGCCAGGCTGGTAAAGGTTACATCATCTTCAATGCCTATGGTAAATTGCTTTTTAGGAACCGGTTTATTCAGTTCATCAAAGATGGCTTTGACCATAGCCGGGTTGAATTCTTTTGAAGCAAGTCCGTAACGTCCGCCAATGATCGTGGGCATCGGTGGTTCCCACCTGGCGTGCATGGCATTTACGATATCCATGTACAATGGTTCACTGATGGCGCCTGTTTCCTTGGATCGATCCAATACAGCAATTGCCTTAACAGAGAGCGGCAATACTTTTATAAAATGTTCAACAGAGAAAGGTCTGAAAAGATGCACCTGGAGGCAGCCTGTTTTTTCTCCAATGCTATTTAAGTAGTCTACAGTTTCTTCCACTGCACCGGCTCCGGATCCCATGATAATGATCACGCGTTCTGCCTGTGGATGTCCATGATACTGGAACAGCTGGTAACTGCGTCCTGTTAATTCAGAAAACCTGTTCATGGTGTCCTGTACAATTCCAGGTACATTCCAGTGGTATTGATTGGCAGCTTCCCTGCTTTGGAAAAACACATCAGGGTTTTGTGCCGTACCACGAATAAAAGGATTGGCTGGATTTAATGACCTGTTGCGATGTCTGGCCACGTCTTCATCACTGATCATTTGCCTGATAACGTCATCGCCTAGCACCTGTACTTCATTCAATTCATGAGAAGTGCGGAAGCCGTCGAATATATTCAGGAAGGGAATACTGGAACGCAAAGTTGCTGACGTGGCGATCATGGCCATATCGTGGGCCTGCTGAGGACTATCACCAAAAAGCATGGCAAATCCCGTACTGCGAACAGCCATCACATCACTATGATCACCAAAGATGGACAGGGCATGCGTGGCCAGTGACCTGGCAGCGATATGAAAAACAGCAGGAGTCAACTCACCAGCGATCTTGTACATGTTGGGGATCATTAACAAGAGTCCCTGCGAACAGGTAAATGTAGAAGCAAGCGCACCACCCTGAAGAGCACCATGGATGGCACCTGCAGCTCCGGCTTCGCTTTGCATTTCAATGATCTTTGGTACTTGTCCAAATATATTGGTACGGCCTTCACTGC
This sequence comes from Bacteroidota bacterium, assembly GCA_023386045.1. Classification (GTDB taxonomy): domain Bacteria; phylum Bacteroidota; class Bacteroidia; order Chitinophagales; family Chitinophagaceae; genus Flavisolibacter. The sequence continues at coordinate 21,033 of JAEWKK010000025.1, read as the reverse complement.
TCCATTCATCACTCCATTCTCCCATGGAAGATGAAGGTGTGATGGGATAGATGGCACAAACCTCGCTGGTTTTATAAGCAACATAGGCGGCTGCTTCGTTTCCATCCATAACAGTGCCTGTGGCTTTTTTTGCCGGAGTAAGTTGATCTGGTACTGGTTCTGTTAGCGTTTGCATGATCTTATGATTTACTATAAGCAATTAGTTTATGATACAACAGCAGTTTGAGATGCTTCGGATTCCCAAATGATCTTTTTACCGAATGCAAGAGTATTGTCCGTCATCTTGATATAATCGAGCTTCACCATCCATATCTCACCTTTCATTGCAAGAGCAAAAGGATATTTCCTGTGATAAACAGAAGAAGCATGATCCTTCCATGATCCTTCGGAAAGAACATGACCCGTGAATTGCAGGCCTTTGATAGCCATTGGGTTTAATTTATCAGGCTGCACGGTACCAGCTACTGCTGAATGCACCAGCATCAGGTCTGCGTGTCTGGTTCCTGCAGAAGTTTTGAAATAAACTGCCTGTTGTGCAGCATCAAAAGCAAAAAAACAGCTGAAGCAATAGGGATGATTCTCTTCATCTGTGCAACAGATGGTTGCTACTTTCTGTGTGCTGATGAAATCAATGATACGTTCATTCATATGGAAGATTTTACGGAAAGCCTGTTCCTGTTTTTATAAAAAATATCCGACTTACCGCTTAGCAAGGTTGATAAAGGAATTCAGAATTAATCGTTCATAAATCATTTATAGGGTTGACTTTGCTCATGTTCTATTTTTTTAAATGCGAGTTCCTTTAACCTGTTTTTAATCTTTTTCCTAATTGCTAAAACACTTACTGTATGGCTATCAAAATCACAGAAGACTGCATCAACTGCGGCGCATGCGAGCCTGAATGTCCCAACAATGCAATTTATGAAGGCGGTGTAGGCTGGGCCATTGCCGATGGCACCACTGTAACCGATACCTATGTTTTAAAAGACGGAACTGTTGTTGGAGCTGCGCAACGCTTTGCACCCATTTCTTCGGATACTTATTATGTAGTGCCGAATAAATGCACGGAATGCCAGGGCTTTCATGAAGAACCCCAGTGCGCTTCCGTTTGTCCTGTTGATTGTTGCGTACCAGATGAGAACTATGTAGAAACCACAGAAGAACTGATGGCCAAAAAAGCATTGCTACACGCAAATTAATATTGCTATGGAAATTGTAGAGAAGAACACCGCAATCAAAGAAGTAGATAAGATCGTTGTCCGCTTTTCTGGCGACTCAGGTGATGGCATGCAACTTACCGGTATGCAGTTCACTGATACGGCCGCACTGCTTGGCAATGACCTCAGCACTTTTCCCGATTATCCTTCCGAGATCAGGGCTCCAATAGGAACCGTGGCCGGTGTATCTGGATTCCAGGTGCATTTTGGAAGTACCGAGATCTTTACAGCAGGCGACCAGTATGATGTACTGGTAGCAATGAATGCTGCTGCATTAAAAGTTGATATTGCCAGATTAAAACACGGTGGTATCCTGATCGCCAACACACAGGGATTCGATGCCAGGAATCTCAAGCTGGCGAATTATCCCGATGGTGTCAATCCACTTGAAGATGGATCTCTCGATGATTATACAGTGCACAAGGTAGATGTAACCAAACATACAAAGGAATGCCTGGCCGGTTCAGGTCTTGGTATGAAAGAAATCGAACGATCCAAGAATATGTTTGTGCTGGGACTTTTGTTCTGGACTTTTGATAAACCGCTGGAATACACCATCCGTTTTATTGAAGAAAAGTTTTCAAAAAAACCGGAGATCGCTTCTGCCAATATCAAGGCCCTGCAGGCTGGATGGAACTATGGAGAAAACACAGAGATTTTCACTACACAATTCCGTGTAGCTCCAGCCAAGCTTCCACCTGGTACTTATAGAAATATTACAGGCAACCATGCAACAGCAATTGGGTTGCTGGCAGCAGCAGAACAGGCAGGACTGCCTTTATTCATTGGCTCCTATCCCATTACTCCTGCTACGGACATCCTGCATGAATTATCGAAATACAAGGCTAATGGGGTAAAGACCTTCCAGGCCGAGGATGAAATTGCAGGTATCTGCGCTGCTATCGGTGCCGCCTATGCGGGAAACCTTGCTGTAACAACTACATCAGGTCCTGGCATGTCGCTTAAAACAGAAGCACTGGGATTAATGACCATGCTGGAAATGCCACTGGTGGTGGTTGATGTACAGCGTGGCGGACCTTCAACGGGTTTACCTACAAAGACTGAACAGGCCGACCTATTGATGGCTATGCATGGCCGTCATGGTGAAGCGCCATTACCTATAGTTGCTGCTTCTTCACCCTCAGATTGTTTTGAAACCGTGTTTGAAGCCTGCAAGCTGGCTGTTGAGCATATGACTCCCGTTGTTTTTCTTAGTGATGGATATGTGGCCAATGGATCAGAACCCTGGCGCTTTCCTTTACAGGAAGAACTCCAGGAGATCAGCTCCAACTTCCTGACAGAAATAAATGGTGACCATCTTCTTCCTTACAAACGAAATGAATTTTTTGTAAGGCCATGGATCAAACCTGGAACAAAAAGTCTGGAACACCGGATTGGTGGATTGGAAAAACAGGATGAAACAGGTAATGTTTCCTACGATCCACACAACCATGAAAAAATGGTGCAGTTGCGAGCTGCCAAAGTGAAGGCCATTGAGAATTTTATCCCATTAGCAAAACCAGATAGCGGTGCTGAAAAGGCACAACTGGTAGTACTGGGATGGGGTTCTACTTATGGCTCTATTAAAACCGCGGTGAAAGAATTACTGGCAGAAGGTTATGATGTGGCACATATTCACCTGAGACATCTCAATCCTTTCCCACGCAACCTGGGCGAATTGCTTCACGGATACGAGAAAGTGCTGATACCCGAGATGAATACAGGACAACTCTTACAGCTGATCCGCGCCAAATACCTGGTACCCGCCACGGGTTATTTAAAAGTGCAGGGAATGCCATTCACTACACTTGAACTGAAAGAAAAGATCATTGCAACCTTAAAAGACTGATGAACATGGAAACGATTACAACTGAAAAAATACAACTCAGCTCAAAGGACTTTGCCTCCGACATGGATGTGAAATGGTGTCCTGGTTGCGGTGATTACTCCATATTGAAACAGGTACAAACCGTTTTCCCGGACCTGGGTGTGGACAAAGAAGATTTTGTTTTTATTTCCGGCATCGGTTGTTCCTCGAGGTTCACCTATTATATGGATACCTACGGCATGCATTCCATTCACGGTCGTGCCGCTGCCATTGCTTCTGGTGTAAAAGCAGCCAATCCGGAACTGAGTGTCTGGATCGTTTCGGGAGATGGTGATGCGCTTTCAATTGGTGGCAATCATTTCATTCACCTGATGCGCAAGAACTTTGATGTGAATTACCTGCTTTTTAATAACCAGATCTATAGTCTCACCAAAGGACAATATTCTCCCACATCAGAAAAGGGCAAGGTGACAAAGACTTCACCTTATGGTTCCATTGAAGAACCCTTCAATCCTACCGAGCTGGCACTGGGAGCAAAGGCTTCGTTTGTTGCCCGGACTCAGGATCGTGATCCCAAACATATGCAGGCAGTTTTGAGAAGAGCCTACCAGCATATCGGAACCTCCTTTGTGGAAGTGTACCAGAATTGTCCTGTATTCAATGACGGAGCTTTTTTTGCTTTCTCGGATAAGGAAACCAAAAAAGAAGAAGCAATTTTCCTGGAGCATGGCAAGCCCCTGATCTTTGGACAGAATAATGAAAAAGGCATTCATCTGGATGGACTCAATCCTGTGATCGTTGATGTAAATGAAGAATGTGTGAATGACCTTTGGGTTCACGATGAAAAAGACAAGACCAAGGCCAATCTTCTCGCCAGGTTTTTTGATACACAGTTTAACGGCCAGCATTTTCCAAGACCATTTGGTGTAATCTATGCAGATGAAAGACCGGTATATGAAGAAATGATGCAGGAGCAGATCGACGCCATGCGGGAAAGGAAGGGCAAAACACCGCTCAATAAAATTCTTTCGGGGGATAAAACGTGGAATATTTTATAGGCATTCCTTTAAAAAGAGATATTGATGTCGTAAATTTCTAATCCAGATCCTTCAAACAAAAAAAGTCCAGCTATGGGACCTATATCACTGATCGTTTTAACGTTGGCTGCTCTTCTTTTTTCTGCCGGCGGCATTATGGCGGGAAAGTTATTCAACAAGGGTAGTAAAAATGCACAGAAAGGTGAACCTTACGAGTGCGGTATTCCCACTAAAACCTCTCCCTGGCACCAGTTCAACGTAGGTTATTACCTGTTTGCCCTGCTCTTCCTGATTTTTGACGTTGAACTTATCTTTTTATTTCCATGGGCTGTTGTTGTAAAAAAGATCGGCCTGGTGGCACTGGTAGAAATTGTCATTTTCATTTTCGTTTTATTCATGGGCTTTTTATATGCTCATAAAAAAGGAGCGCTGAAATGGATGTAAGAGAACAGATCAGAGAGACGCACAAGGACTTTCCGGGTAAGATCATTCCTGTTCCGGGCGGTGGCATCATTGCTTCCACCATCCAGGATGTGATGAACTGGGCGCGTTCCAACTCTTTGTGGCCACTCACTTTTGCTACCAGTTGTTGTGGTATTGAAATGATGAGTGTTGCTTCTTCCAAATACGATTTTTCAAGATTTGGTTTTGAAGTAGCAAGAGCCACACCCAGGCAAGCCGATGTGATCATCATTGCAGGTACCATCGTGAACAAGATGGCACCTGTACTGAAAAGATTGTATGACCAGATGGCTGATCCCAAATATGTAGTTGCCATGGGTGCCTGTGCCATCAGTGGTGGTCCATTCTTTTACAATACCTATTCTGTTGTGAAAGGTGCAGACCATGTCATTCCTGTGGATGTTTACATTCCCGGTTGCCCGCCAAGACCAGAAGCCCTTCTCCATGCATTGATAACCCTTCAGGAAAAAATAAAAAGCGGTCTTACCCGTGAGCAGATCAGGTCTGAAAAAATACAACCATGACAAACGAGGAGATCAAAGAATTTATCAGCAGTATACAGCCATCAGCAGTTTTTGATGAAACAGCACAATGGCTCCAGATCAATATTGAAGCCGGTGAGTGGAAACGACTGGCCAGGCTTTTAAGGAATACACCTTTCAACTTCGACTATCTTTTTTGTGTAACCTGTGTGGACTGGAAAACTCATCTCACCATGGTCTATCATCTTACATCAACAGACCACAGGCATACCATTGTGGTGAAAGCCAAAGTTGACAGGAACAATCCACTGATAGAAACTGTTTCAGACATATGGCGGACGGCCGAATTTCATGAAAGAGAAGCCTTTGAACTTTTTGGTGTTCATTTCACACACCATCCAGATCTGCGCAGGCTGATTCTTACTGATGATTTTGAAGGCTATCCCTTACGCAAGGATTTTGAAGACCCGGTGAACATGATCAAGTTGTAAAGCAAAAACATTCTGAATGTACACGCAAACTGAAGTAATAAAAGGCAGCATGGAAGCTCTGAACGATGGTTCAGAAGGTGAACTGGTGATCAATGTAGGCCCCCAGCATCCTGCCACCCATGGCGTGCTTCACCTGGTGATCACTCTCAATGGAGAGACCATCAAAAAAATTGAACCTCACCTTGGTTACATCCATCGCTCCATTGAAAAAATGTGTGAAAGCCTTACGTACAGGCAATTCATTTATGTAACCAGTCGCATGGATTATCTGTCGGCGCACATTAACAACCACGCCTGTGCCATGACAGTGGAAAAAGGATTGCAGTTGGAAGTACCTCCAAGAGCGCAATACATCCGCGTGATCATGGATGAACTCACACGCATTGCATCACACGAATTATGGTGGGGTGCGATGGCCATGGATCTTGGGGCCTTTACTCCTTTCTTTTATGCTTTCCGCGAAAGAGAAACCATCAACGAGATCATGGAAGAAACCTGTGGTGCAAGATTAACCATGAATTACATGGTGCCCGGTGGAGTGATGGCTGATCTGCATCCCGACTTCCAGAAAAAAGTAAAAAGCTTCATACAATTATTCAAAGACAAGATTGACGAATACGATGAGCTGGTAACCGGCAATATCATTTTCCAGAACAGGATGAAAGGTGTAGGTTATTTATCAAAAGAAGATGCCATTTCATTTGGATGTTCAGGCCCTGTGGCCAGGGGTAGCGGAGTACACTGTGATATCAGGAAATTATATCCCTATGAAGTTTACAACCAGGTGCAGTTTGATGAAGTGCTGGAGACAGGATGTGATTCATTTGCACGCTACCTGGTGAGGGTGAAGGAAATGAAACAAAGTATTAGGATCCTTGAACAGCTGATAGATAATATTCCCGAAGGAGATTTCCAGGCCAAAACAAAAGCCGTATTGAAATTACCCAAGGGTGAGTTTTATACAAGAGTGGAAACAGCAAGAGGTGAACTGGGTGTTTACATCGTTAGCGAAGGAGGCACCACACCTTACAGGATCAAGTTCCGCTCACCTGGCTTTTCCAACCTTTCAGCGCTTGACCATATGGCCAGGGGCAGCAAGATCGGAGACCTGATGGCAACCATGGGAACTCTTGACCTGGTGATACCTGATATCGACAGATAAAAAGTTTTGTGGAAAGATGCTTAAATAACACAACAACAGAATCGAATGTTTAGTCTACAAAATATCACGAGCAACATCAATACCTGGCTGAATACCAACTTCAATCCTACCTGGGTATTGATCTTCCAGAGCCTGATTATCATCCTGCTGGCGATTGGTTTATTTGCGGTATTAGGATTGATGCTGGTATGGATGGAAAGAAAAGTAGCCGCACATATGCAGATCCGCCTTGGTCCTAACCGTGTTGGACCTATGGGCATCTTTCAAACTTCTGCAGATACATTGAAACTAATTCTGAAAGAAGGCCTCACTCCTGATGGAGCAGATAAATTTCTTTTCAACCTGGCACCCTTTGTTGTGATGATCGTAGCCATGCTGTTGCTGGCACCCATTGCATTTGCTGATGGCTTCCAGATCTGGGACATTAACATTGGTGTCTTATATATTTCAGCAGTATCTTCTCTTTCTGTTATTGGCATTTTGATGGCAGGATGGGCCAGCAATAATAAATATTCATTGCTGGGAGCCATGCGTAGTGGCGCGCAGATCGTAAGCTATGAATTGTCTGCGGGACTGGCTATTCTTTCAATTGTAGTCCTGAGCGGCAGTTTGCAGATCACAGAGATCATTGAATCACAAAGAGACGGATGGTGGTTATTCAAGGGACATATTCCTGCCATCATTGCTTTTGTCATCTTCCTGATTGCAGTAACTGCAGAAACCAACCGCGCACCTTTTGACCTGGCAGAGGCAGAATCAGAACTGACGGCAGGTTTTCATACAGAATATTCAGGGATGAAATTCGCCCTGTTCTTTCTGGCAGAATACATCAACATCTTTATTGTATGTGCTATTGGCGCCACACTTTTCCTGGGTGGATGGATGCCATTGCACATCGGTAGCTGGGAAGGCTTCAATCACCTGATGGATTATATTCCATCATCGGTCTGGTTCTTCGGGAAAACTTTCTTCCTGATCTTCCTGATCATGTGGTTCAGGTGGACCTTTCCAAGATTACGCGTAGACCAATTGCTGAACCTTGAATGGAAATATTTGTTACCGATCAGTCTTTTCAACCTGCTGCTGGTAACAGTGGTCGCCATTCTGGGATGGCATTTTTAACGGAGGCAGAAACAGCAAATGTTGTTTCATCAAAAAGAAATAAACGAACAATGTTTATAAAAGAATACATCTCGGACATATATAAAGCCACCAAATCATTGCTGGTGGGCATGAGGCGTACGGGTTATTATTTTGTAAGACCCAGAGAGATCATTACCGAACAATATCCTGATAATCGTGACGAACTAAAGATGGCTGACCGCTTTCGTGGTGAAGTAATCATGCCCCATGATGAGAACAATGAACATGCATGTACGGGCTGTACTGCCTGTGAACTGGCCTGTCCCAATGCTACCATCAAGATCGTAACCAAATTTGATATCAGTCCTGAAGGAAAAAAGAAAAAGGCGCTGGACACTTTTGTTTATCACCTGGAGCTTTGCACCATGTGTGGTCTTTGTGTGGAGGCCTGTCCTACTGATGCCATCAAAATGGGACAGCAGTTTGAACACAGTGTATATGACAGGAGTATGCTCCTCAAAAAATTGAATCAACCCGGATCAAAAGTTCGCGAAGGCGTTGAATAGGTAGTTGTAAGAAATATTAAAGACTGTTTAAAATAGAATTCATGAATGCTTCTGCTTTGATTTTTTACGCGATTGCTGCTTTCATCCTGGGAGCAGGATTGCTGGCAGTTACATCCAGGAAGATCTTCCGCTCTGCCATCTGGCTGTTGTTTTCCCTGGTGGGAATTGCAGCTCTCTATTTCTGGATGCAGGTAGAATTTATTGCGGCTGTGCAGATCGTGGTTTATGTGGGAGGTATTGTGGTACTGATCATCTTTTCCATTTTTCTTACCCAGGAATCAGGAAAAGAAATGCCCAGGCCTACAGCAAAGAAAGTCCTCTTTTCCACGCTAGCAGCTCTCTTTGGTTTTGCATTCAGTTATAACCTGATCAGCCAGTATGGATTTCCTGCCAATAGCACTAAAGCATTCCATGTATCAGTGAGCGAGATCGGCATGCAGATGCTCAATACATCAGAATATGGTTTTATCCTTCCTTTTGAAGTAGTGAGTATGTTATTACTTGCCGCCATGATCGGCTGTATCGTAATAGCCATAAAAACACCCGAACAGAAAGCAGAAGAAGCAAAAACCATTAGCAAATCTAACGAACCATTGATCACAGGTCCATCCATTGCCATCATCCCCAAGATCAATGAAACATTAAAGGTGGAGGAGGTAATCCATGAGTGAAGTTCCATTAACGCATATACTATTTGTCAGCACAGCATTGTTTTTCATAGGCATGTACGGTCTTTTTACCAGGCGCAATATGATCACCATGCTGATGTCCATAGAACTAATATTGAACAGCATCAACATCAATTTTGTTGCCTTCAACAAGTACCTGTATCCTGATAAAATGGATGGGATTTTCTTTACCATCTTCATCATTACCATTGCCGCTGCAGAAGCCGCGGTTGCAATAGCTATCATCATCAATTTATACCGCAGTCATAAATCCATAGATGTGGAAGACGCCGCGGAATTGAAATGGTAGTGCACAATGAATCATAACTGAATGTATTTTTTATGAATTACGTCCAATACATCTTCCTCGTACCACTGCTCCCACTGCTGGCATTTGTTGTACTGGGATTATTTGGTAATAAATATTTCCACCGGTCTGCAGGATTGATAGGAACCGGAGTTTTGTTTGTTTCCACTTTATTATCACTTCTAATTGCCTTCCAGTATTTTTTTGTTGATGGTAAAGTTGATGGCGTCTATCAAAAGATCATCCTGCTGGATCATACCTGGCTGCAATTTTCACCAGGTGTATCCATTGACATGGGTTTGATACTAGATCCCATTTCGGTACTGATGATTGTTGTGGTGACTTTTATTTCACTGATGGTGCATGTTTTCAGCCTGGGTTATATGAAAGGAGAGAAAAGATTCGCTACTTATTACGCCTTTCTTTCTTTGTTTACATTTTCCATGTTGGGACTGGTGCTTTCCTCCAATATTTTCCAGATCTATATCTTCTGGGAACTGGTGGGAGTTTCCTCCTACCTGCTGATCGGATTTTATTATGACAGGCCTTCAGCCGTAGCGGCATCTAAAAAAGCATTCATCGTAACACGCTTTGCGGATCTTGGTTTTTTAATTGGCATCCTGGTGTTGGGATTTTATTCAGGAACACTTGATTTTGGTGTACTCATTCAAAGACTTACTGATCCACAGACCTCACAATATATCCAGATCACTTCAGCTTCTTTCCTGGGTGTATCTGCCCTGACATGGGCACTCACACTGGTATTTATTGGTGGCGCAGGTAAATCAGCCATGTTCCCTCTGCACATCTGGCTTCCGGATGCTATGGAAGGTCCTACTCCTGTTTCTGCACTGATCCATGCGGCAACCATGGTGGTTGCAGGTGTTTACCTGGTAGCAAGACTGTTCCCTGTATTTTCAATCGACGCCAGTGCTATGGATATTGTAACATGGGTGGGGGTTTCTTCCGCACTCATAGCTGCTGTAATTGCATGTACGCAAACAGATATTAAAAGAGTGCTCGCCTACTCCACCATGTCGCAAATTGGCTTTATGATGTTTTCGCTTGGAGTAGCACGGAATGGTGGAGAGCAGACACTTGGATTCACTGCTTCCATGTTCCATCTGTTTACCCACGCTTTCTTTAAATCCCTATTATTCCTTGGAGCAGGTGCTGTGATCCACCTGGTGCATAGCAATGATATGAAAGACATGGGTGGATTAAGAAAGATCATGCCCCTCACGCATCTCTCATTTTTAATAGCCTGTCTTGCCATAGCCGGCATTCCTCCTTTCTCTGGATTTTTCAGTAAGGAAGAAATTCTTGTAGCAGCCTATCATTCCAATAAACTTGTGTTTGGCATTGCTTTATTCACTGCCATGCTCACTGCATTTTATATGTTCAGGCTTTATTTTTCCATATTCTGGAAAAAAGAAACCCATGTTCTTGCTGGTCATGGTGAAGGAAGTCTTTCCATGAAAGTACCACTGGTAGTTCTTTCTGTTTGTGCGTTGCTGGCAGGCTTTGTTCCCTTCGGACAATATATTACTGCTGATGGAAGACCATTAACACCACATATGGACCTTATGTTCTCCATTGCTCCTGTTACTCTGGCCATTCTTGCAATTTTGGTTGCTGCATGGTTATATAAAAAAGAAAATGCAAAACCAGCAAGACTGGCTGCATCGCTGGGAGGATTTTACCAGGCTGCTACAAGGAAATTTTACATGGATGAAGTCTACCTGTTCTTTACGAAAAAGGTCATGTTCAACCTGGTTGGCCGTCCTGCAGCATGGATCGACAGGAATATCATCGATGGCATGATGAACGGACTAGCTTTTGTAACGGCATCAACCTCTCAATTGATAAAAGGTGTTCAATCCGGCAAAGTACAGAATTACGCGCTGTATTTTTTTGCAGGAATTGCTGGCCTTGCGATCATTTTTATTTACCTGTGGAAATAAAAAATTATGAACCTTACATTATTGATCATAATACCGCTACTTACTGCTATAGGCATCCTTTTTTGCAGGGGATTAAAGCAGGTAAGAAACCTTTCGCTTGCCGGAGCGGCAGTGCAATTTGGCCTGGCACTATATCTTTTATTTGAATACTGGCAGCTGCAGCCTGGCTCCTCATCTCCCATGATGTTTGAATACAGCTATACCTGGTTCAAGACCATGGGCATCAACTACCATGTAGGTGTTGATGGAATTTCCATCGCCATGATTCTCCTGACCGCATTTGTGGTTTTGGCTGGCGTACTGGTATCATGGAAACAGGAAATGATGAACAGGGAATATTTCTTCCTGTTATTATTATTAAGTGTAGGCGCTTATGGATTTTTCATCTCGCTGGACCTCTTCACTTTATTCTTTTTCCTTGAAGTAGCAGTGATCCCTAAATTCTTATTGATCGGCATCTGGGGCAGCGGCAAAAAAGAGTACAGCGCTATGAAACTGGCGTTGATGCTTATGGCCGGATCCGCACTGGTTTTTGTAGGACTAGCAGGTATTTATTTCAATACCGGCAGTTTTGATATCATGGAAATTGTAAAAACGCCCATGCCTATTACTGTACAGAAATTCTTTTTTCCTTTTGCTTTTATCGGCTTTGGAATTTTTACTGCCATCTTTCCTTTTCATACCTGGGTTCCCGACGGACACGCCTCTGCTCCCACTGCAGCTTCCATGTTCCTTGCAGGAATTTCTATGAAGCTGGGTGGATATGGCTGTCTTCGCGTAGCTACATTTCTCATGCCTGATGCAGCACATGCTTATTCATGGATCATCATTGTACTGGCAACCATTGCAATCATTTATGGCGCCTTTGCCACCATGATGCAGAAGGATCTCAAATACATCAACGCTTATTCCTCCGTAAGTCACTGTGGTTTTGTATTGCTGGGTATTGGCATGCTAACACAAACCGCAATTAATGGAGCTGTTCTTCAAATGGTTTCGCATGGATTGATGACGGCCCTTTTCTTCGCCGCTATCGGTATGATCTATAGCAGAACACATACACGCATGGTGGCACAGCTGGGAGGATTATTGAAAGTGACACCTTTTATTTCAACTGTTTTTGTGATTGCAGGTCTTTGTTCCCTGGGACTGCCTGGCCTTAGCGGCTTTGTTGCAGAGATGACCATCTTCATGGGTTCCTGGCAAAATGCAGATGGCTGGTACAGGCTGGCAACTATTCTCGCCTGTGCTTCCATTGTTGTAACTGCAGTTTATATATTAAGAGCAACCGGGAAAACAGTGATGGGCCCCATGAGCAGCGCTTATGCAACTATAGGCGATGCTACCTGGAATGAAAAGCTGGCAGCAGGATTACTAATCGCCGGCATTGTTATCATTGGTATTGCGCCCTTCCTGATCAATCAACTGATCGCACCCGGCACTGAAACCATCATGCAGCAACTGGGCAGGGCGATCGCTTTTAAATGAACCTAATTATGTGGATAGATTTTTTGATAATGATGAAGCAGGAGATGGCAATTGTTGCCCTCATCTTTATACTGCTGTTTTTGAAACTCGGCAAGGACAGAAGCAATGAAAGCTATATGAACATCATGAATGTTCTGCTTTTGTTGAATCTTATAACAGGCTTCATTGGAAACCATGAAGGTGTATTGTTCAATGAAATGTTCCGTACCAATGAGCTGATGGCCCTGGAAAAAAACATTCTGAACCTGGGTATGCTGATCATTTCACTGCAATCCTATTCCTGGCTGAAAAACCACAGGCATGTACCGGAGTATTATATCCTGCTTTTATCAACCATGCTGGGTATGTTCTTTATGATATCGGGTGGCAATCTGCTGATGTTTTACCTGGGGCTGGAATTGTCAACTATTCCACTCGCTGCTGCTGCCAATTTTGATCTGACTAAAAAGCGTTCTTCCGAAGCAGCCATGAAGTTGATCTTTTCTTCTGCCTTTGCTTCTGCCCTCCTGCTTTTTGGTATTTCGATGATCTATGGAACTACAGGCACATTGATCTATTCTGAATTACCACAACAGCTGAATAGCAATCCCCTTCAAATCTTTGCTTTTATATTAGTTCTTGGAGGATTTGCTTTCAAGATATCAGCTGTTCCTTTTCATTTATGGACAGCAGATGTTTACGAAGGAGCACCAGTGGCAGTCACTTCCTTTCTTTCGGTGATTTCCAAGGGAGCTGTAATCTTTGTATTTATTTCTGTGCTTTACACTATATTCAAGCCATTGGCAGAAGCCTGGTACAATATGATCTTCCTGCTTTCATTACTGACTATCATCATTGGAAATCTTTTTGCCATCAGGCAGGATAATTTCAAACGATTCCTTGCATTCTCCTCCATTGCGCAGGTGGGATTTATTTTGGTTGGCGTTAGTGGAAGTTCACAAATGGGCGCGGCATCTGTGGTATATTTTGTATTGATCTATGTGTTCTCCAACCTGGCAGCATTTGGTGTGGTATCGCTCGTAAGTGCAGTCACCGGGAAAGAACAGATCAGCGATTACAAAGGTTTCTATAAAACCAACCCTGTCCTTTCCTGGATCCTGACCCTTGCTCTTTTTTCACTGGCAGGCGTTCCACCCACCGCAGGTTTCTTTGGTAAGTTCTTTCTTCTTTTTGCCGGTGCAGGCAAGGGAAATTATTTACTGATTGTGATTGCAGCCCTCAATATGACTATCTCATTTTATTATTACCTGAGGATCGTAAAAGCCATCTTTATGGATGCCAATGAAAATCCAATTGAAAGGGTTTCGATACCATTGATGCCGAAGCTGGCTTTATATGCCTGCATGATTGGTATTCTGGCGCTGGGCTTCATCAGCTGGATCTACGATTACATTCATTCATTAAGCAGCGGACTTTAATTCAATATTATGGCGATCAATAAAAACCATGAGTTTGAGGATCTTGATGGCGTGAAATGCGCCATTGTTGAAAAGAATGTTTCAACGGAACGTGTGGCATTTCTGAAAAATTTGCTGGAAGAAAATGGTTATACAGTTGTAATCGTACCTTCTCCACCTCCCAAGGCAGCCCCTGCACCTGTTCCCACGGCAGCAACAGAAAATGCTGAGGCACAGCCAGCTATTCCAACCCCACCACCTGCTCCTTCTACTTTTACAGTTGGAGTTACAGATGTAAGCTTCAATCCAATCAACGCCATCTTCGGAAGGCTTTTGAAAACAAGTGATGGTCATATCGTATCTCTGGCCTACTGGAATCAGAAAGAAGCAGTATCGAATGATCAGATCCCGTATTTCGAATCACAGAAGAATACAGATTGAATCACAGATTACACTGAGGAATACAGATCACAGATTAACTGATTAGCACAGATTAGATTGTTATGTATGGAAACAATTCTGTACTGAAATCACAGATTACACAGATTTCACAGATGGACTATTTCTATGATTAAAAATTTTTTGAAATAATACTCACTGTAATTTACTATTAGAAATTTTTCTTTTCCCGTATTCTAATCTGTGTTTATCTGTGCAATCTGTGATAAATGATCATTCTATCAAATTTCTGATCTGCAATAACTATTAGTTCACCTTCATTTTTGATATCCAATCCGTGCTAATCTGTGTAATCTGTTATAAAAAATCAGTGCAATCTCTAGTAAATCATCATAATCTGCGATTACTTATTCACACCGTGATTTAACGTGCATCCTACTAATATTCAATGATTTACATCAGCATAAATTCTCTAAAAATCAGTATTAACCAGGTTCCTGAATACGTATATCAGCTTTCTATTGAACTTTGCTAAATATCTTAGCATTGATTATGTACCTGAACTGTAAAACATACTATAGCCTGCGGTATGGAACTTTTTCTACCGAAGAACTGGTTACTTCTGCAATTGATCAGGGAGTTGGTTCACTGGCTCTCACTAATATCAATGCTACTTCTGACAGCTGGGAATTTGTAAAACTTTGCACCGAAGCCGGCATCAAACCCATTTTAGGTGCTGAAATTCGTAACGAAGATGAACTATTATATATATTGATCGCTGCCAATAATAAAGGCATGGCCTGGATCCATGAATTCCTTTCCTTTCATCTTATCAATGGACAGTCTTTCCCTTCACCTGATGAAAACACTTCATTTTTTGAAAATGAAAAAGATGGATTTGTGATCTATCCTCTGTCCAATAAATCTTCCGAACAACTCAGATCAAACGAAAGAATTGGTGTAAGGCCCTGGGAAACCAATAAACTGTTTTCAATGTATCTTCAGAACTGCAGGGATCAACTGGTAGTATTACAGCCTGTGAGTTTCCAGGATAAAAAAAGATTCAATCTCCACCGGCTTTTGCGGGCGATCCACCATAATACAGTTTTATCCAAACTTCCTGCATCGTTACAGGCAGATGAAAGAGAAACATTTGCAGCACCTGGCTTATTACTGGAAGCTTTCCGCCAGTATCCATTCATCATCACCAATACCTATAAATTAATGGAAGCCTGTTCCATCACCATGGACTTTGGACAGGATAAAACCAAACAGTGTTACAGCGCTTCAAAAGAGGACGATCGTGTTCTCCTGCAAAAACTTTCAGACGATGGCTTTCTCAAAAGATTCGGGAAAAGAAATAAAACAGCCCGTGAAAGAATGGAGAAAGAATTAAAGATCATTAATGAGCTGGGCTTTAATGCCTATTTCCTGATCAACAATGACATTGTTCAATATGCCAGGACAAGAGGATTTTATCATGTAGGTAGAGGAAGCGGAGCCAATTCAATTGTAGCTTATTGTCTTGGGATCACTGACGTGGATCCAATTGATCTCAATCTTTATTTCGAAAGGTTTTTGAATCCGGAACGCACCTCTCCTCCCGATTTTGATATTGACTTCAGTTATACCGATCGGGATGAGATCATGGATTATATTTTCAAAAGATTCGGGAAAGACCATGTAGCTATCTGTGGGTCCTATTCAACTTTTAAGCATGATGCCATTATCAGAGAGCTGGGAAAAGTATTTGGACTCCCGGACGAAGAGATCAAAGCACTGCAAAGAACAAATGTTCCTGAAGACAATATCCAGCAACTGATCTTTCAATATGGAAAGCTGATGAAAAACTTTCCGAACCATCAATCCATTCATCCCTGCGGCATGCTAATTACTGAAAAGAAATTGACGGAATATGCTACGCTTTTCATGCCACCAAAAGGTTTTGCCGGTGTACAGATGGATATGTTTACTGCGGAAGATATTGGTGTCAATAAATTTGATATTCTCAGTCAGCGTGGACTGGGACATATTAAGGAATGCCTTTCTCTCATAAGGGAAAATCATAACAGGGAAATTGACATCCATAATTTCAAATCATTCAGGAATGATGAAGCCATCAAATTACGTATCCGCAAAGCATATACTATCGGATGCTTTTATATCGAGTCTCCTGCCATGAGACAACTCTTGAAAAAACTGGCTTGCGATGATTACCTGACATTGGTAGCAGCCAGCAGCATCATCCGCCCTGGTGTTGCTCAAAGTGGTATGATGCGTGAATACATTTCAAGATACCACAACCGCGATCAGATCAAATATATCCATCCTCTCTTTGAAGAACACCTGAGCGAAACATTTGGCGTGATGGTTTTCCAGGAGGATGTGATCAAGATCGCCCACTATTTTGCAGGTCTCACCTTGGGCGAAGCTGATATACTTCGAAGAGCCATGAGTGGTAAATACCGCAACCACAAACGCTTCTTCCAGGTAAAAGAAAAATTTCTAAATAATTGTGACCAGTTGGGGCACCCAAGGGAAATTTCAGAAGAAGTCTGGCGACAGATGGAAAGTTTTGCAGGCTACAGTTTCAACAAAGCTCATTCGGCATCATTTGCAGTGGAAAGTTACATGAGTCTTTACCTGAAAACCTATTATCCCAAAGAATTCATGGTAGCCGTGATCAATAATTTCGGTGGCTTTTATTCCAGGGAGCTTTATTTTCTTGAACTGATGAAAACGGGTGCGCATATAGAAGCTCCCTGTGTGAACCATAGTGATCAATTTACAAATATCAAAGAGAATGATGTGTATGTGGGATTAATTCATATCAAACGTTTACAGTCCAAACTGATCGAAACCATTCTTGAAGAAAGAAAAAACAATGGAATATTTCTGCATCTGCAGGATTTTATTGAAAGAACAAATCCCGGTCTCGAACAACTGAATACACTGATCAGCATTGGAGCAATGCGATTCACAGGTAAATCAAAAAAGCGTCTGCTATGGGAAGCCAATTTTCTTCAAAAGAAAAAAGAACCTGTGCATCAGAATCATGAAACCCTTTTCAAAGAAGAACCTTTAGAATTCACTTTACCGGAATTAACCGATCATCCTCTTGATGATTTGTATGACCAACTGGAGATCATGGGCTTCACACTCAATAATCCTTTTGAACTGGTAGATGATGATCCTTCGTCTTATCCAAAAAGCAAAGATCTTCCGCGCTTCCTGGGGAAAAACGTAACTGTACTTAGTTATTTTATTGACCGAAAGCATGTGGTTACAAAAAACAATGATGATATGTTTTTTGGAACATTTGTAGATGTTGATCTTGACTGGATAGATACAGTACACTTTCCTGATGTAGTGAAATCACATCCATTACATCATGGTGGATTTTACAGGATCACAGGCAAGGTAGTTGAAGATTTTGGAGTGTACAGCATAGAAGTAAGAAAAATGAATATGGTAGGATATAAAAACCGCAGTTATCAAAAAATGCTGGGATGATCAGAGCTGACAGACATATCACCCATATGGATCTGGATACATTTTTTGTATCGGTGGAATACCTGCGCAATCCAAAACTCAAAGGAAAACCGATCCTGATAGGTGGCCTTAGCGATCGAGGCGTAGTAGCAGCCTGCTCTTATGAATCCAGGAAATTCGGCATCCACAGCGGTATGGCCATGCGTTCAGCACTGAGACTATGTCCGCACGCACTTCTGGTCAAAAGCGATTTTGAAGCTTACAGCAAATATTCAAAGCTGGTTACAGAAGTGATCAGGGATACCGTTCCTGATTTTGAAAAGTCAAGTATTGATGAATTCTACATCGACCTCACTGGAATGGATAAATTTTTTGGATGCAGGCAATTTTCGGATGAACTGAAAAAAAAAGTTTTAAAAGAAACTGGTCTTATAGCTTCATATGGACTTTCATCCAATAAAACTGTTAGCAAGGTAGCTACCGGTGAAGTGAAACCCAATGGCCAGATTGAAATTCCATTTGGTAATGAGAAAAATTTCCTGGCTCCATTAAGCATCATGAAGATTCCAGGCATAGGAAAGGAAACCGGTTATAAACTCATAAAAATGGGTGTAGAAACGGTAAGCTCGCTGAGTAGCATACCTGTAAATATGATGCACAACCTGCTGGGAAAAACGGGAATAGAATTACATAAGAGGGCCAATGGAATAGATGAATCACCAGTTATTCCTTACCGCGAGCAGAAGTCTATCAGTACTGAAGAAACATTCCAGTCAGACACCATTGATATGCAATTCATCCAGAAGGAACTGGTAAGAATGACAGAAAAAATTGCATTTGAATTAAGGTCACAACAGCGACTTACAGGTTGTGTAACAGTGAAGATACGGTACAGTGATTTTCAAACGGAGACCAGGCAGTCATCCATAGCCTACACATCTGCGGATCATGTATTATTGCAGAAAGTGAAAGAGCTTTTTGAGGAGTTATATAAAAGAAGACAACTGATCAGGCTTATTGGTGTGAGGTTTACAGATTTGATACAGGGAACTTACCAGGTTAGTTTGTTTGATGATACGCAGGAAATGATTGCTTTATACCAGGCCATAGACAGCGTTAAAAAACAATTTGGAGAAAAATTCCTGATCAGGGCTGCCGGAGCAGGAGCAAAAAAAGCTTTGTTTACTCCTGGCAATACAGTTTCATTTAAAATGAATTTTCATAAGCCTCGAATGATTTGAAGCATCACCAAAACAGAATCTCATTTCTTATTTCCAGGGATATGGAATGATACCCGAACGGTCTTTAATTCCTTTGATGATAACATGGGAATTATTAAATCTATTATGGCTTACAGTTTGAATTCTTTTACAAAAAATTGCAAAAAAAGATCCGCGTTTCCACGGACCTTTTTTGCCAAAAATCAAAAATCCAACCTTACATCACATTGCCAGTTCTTCGATTTTCTTCTCCCTTGCTATTTTTATTTCCTCCCTGCTTCCTGGTTCTATGATCACCTTCAACGCCTTTTCATCGCCTGCGTTACCAAAAACCTTATAGGCTTCCATGATATCATCCATGGCAAAATGATGCGTGATCAGTTTGCCCGGTTCCAATTTGCCGGATGTTACATTTTTCAACAACATGGGTGTTGTATTGGTACTAACCAGACCTGTGGTCAGCGTAATGTTTTGTATCCATAACTTCTGCAGCTGGAAGTCAACACTGTGGCCATGCACACCTACTACAGCAATATGCCCACCTGGTCTGATGATGTTCTGGCAAAGATCAAATGTTGCCGGAATTCCTACAGCTTCTATTGCTACGTCCACACCATCTTTGGTTTCCGCCATGATTTTTTTTACCACATCTTCTTTTCCTGAATTGATAATATCAGTTGCACCAAACTGTTTGGCAGTTTCAAGCCTGTTGTTATCCAGGTCAATCATATAGATCTTTGCAGGTGAATAGAATTGCGCTGTTAATAGTGCAGACATGCCGATAGGTCCGGAACCCATAATGGCTACTGTATCGCCAGGTTTAATCTGACCATTCAAAACGCCTATTTCATAACCTGTTGGCAGGATATCACTCAACATCACCAACGCTTCTTCATCTGCTCCTGGTGGAATGGCATGCAAACTATTATCTGCATGTGGGATCCTTACATATTCCGCCTGTGTACCATTGATCAAATGACCAAGGATCCAGCCGCCATCTTCGCAATGTGCATACATCTGTTTTTTGCAATATTCACAACTGCCATCCGAGGTAATGCACGATATAATTACGTGATCACCTTTTTTGAAATTTCTTACAGAATCGCCTGTTTCTTCAACAATACCAACGCCTTCATGTCCCAGGGTTGTTCCAGGTTGCACCGTTGGCACCTTACCCTTGATGATACCCAGATCCGTACCACAGATAGTGGTTTTGGTGACTCTGATAATAGCGTCAGTGGGCTTGCTGATGCGGGGAACAGGAACTTCTTTTACCTGAATTTTTCCCGGCCCGTCGTACACGAGCGCTTTCATGGTTTCTTTCATACCCGATAATTTTTATAATGAATAATGATGTCCTTAACCTCTGTCTTTGCGGGGTGAAAATAACCAGGTGAAATTTCCTGACCACTGACGGGTATCAATGATTTGGGTGATAGCGAACAAGGAATGGTGAATGGTGAATGGTGAGTGGTGAATAGTGAATGGTGAATGGTGAGTGGTGAGTGGTGAATGGTGAGTGGTGAGGGGTGAGTAGTGAGGGGTGAGTAGTGAGTGGTGAGTAGTTTTGAGAAAATCGTCATTTGCTGAGGTAAAGGGAAATAGATTTGATTGTTCATAGGTCGGCATATGACTTATGGCTTATGTGTAATCGTCACTACTTCATCTGACAGTTAAAGGATTTTCTTTATTTAGTTTTATAGGGTTAGGATATTACTGTCTGATTCTAAAGTTAAGCGATCCAACATTTTTTCTTCAGCCAGGTATTTG